>CABJAV010000001.1 GCA_902363675.1 Lachnospiraceae bacterium
AAAATAACAAATACCAGAAAAGATTATCTGCACAAGATGTCACATGAGATTATCAGCGAAAACCAAGTGATAGTTTCGGAAGATTTGCAGATAAAAAACATGGTAAAAAATCATCATTTGGCAAAGTCTATAAGTGATGTATCATGGCATGAGCTGACAAGACAGTTAGAATATAAGGCCAAGTGGAATGGCAGAAAATATGTCAAAATAGATACATTCTATGCCAGTAGTCAATTGTGTTCGGTCTGTGGATACCAAAATACAGAGACGAAAAATCTGTCAGTAAGGGAATGGATATGTCCTGTCTGTGGAACAAATCATGACAGGGATATCAATGCAGCAAAGAATATACTGGAAGAAGGATTAAGACAAATAGCATAAAAATAACAATATAGGGCAGGGACTGCCCGAATTAACGCCTGTGGAGATAGTAGGGAGCAAAACATCCGGTGGATGTTTGTTCTGCTCCGACCGGAGTGGAACGTAGAAACGAGGTCTGCGAAGCAGGAAGCCCATTGGCTTTAGACAATGGGTAGTTCACGATGGATGGGAAGACATTACAAATCCTAAAATGGCAGCAAACACAAACTCAAGAGAATTTTATGACCCAAAGTCAGGTTTAAAAATAAGATATGATAAAGGGGTTGATGGTGAAAATGGATTTGAAGCAGTAGACCATTATCATGTAATGAATCCAAATTATACAAACAAAAAGTTGATTATTATTTGGATATAGATGGAAAACCTGTCGGAAAAGGGTCAAAGGCATCTCATATCGTAATTAAAGGAGAAGAATAATATGTTAGTAACTGAATTAATAAAGAAAATAAATTTTAATGATAGCTGTGTAAATGAGTTGGTTTATGCAAATGGAACAGTGATACTAAATATTGATTTATGCATGTGGAAGCAAAATGAATATCAAGATGGTGACCCAGAATTAAAGGAAGTTATTTTAAAATTTTTGAATTCAACAAATTATAATTGGGATTCAGAAAAAAGAGAAGATGAGATTGATTATGATTCGATTGTTGATGTTACATGTGAAGAAAGTATTGTAAAAATTGTATTAGAAGATGAAGGCGTTTCTATATTGACATTTGAGTGTAGTGAGGTTCAAATTGATTAAATTATATACAATAATGCGTTGGTGTTAATTGTAGTTATACAATAATTTATGGAGAACATAAATTATTTAAAATAACTGTATCACCTATCTGTCCATGAAATGAATGATATGTAGGTGATACAGTTTTTAGTCTATTAGCAATTAGAGAAAAAAGTGTTGAAAATTATATGATTATTTGCTCAAATGTTATATGCCAAGTGATTTTAAATCTTTTAATAAATTACAATAAATAGAAAATGCTATGAAGATGATAATTCAAAATATTATAGGTGATGGATATGAAAGATTTGTAGTAGTGAATACTATAGATAATAAAAAACTTATAGTACATTATATTGAATACTCAGAGTTTTTGAATGATAATGACAAAACAGAATTAAGGAACGTGGGGGATACATTAGTCACTGAAATACGAATAGATTTAGTAAGTCATTCGTATATTACGAATAATGAATTGGATTTTATTCAGGAAATTGAAAATTCATCTAATATAAAAGCTATTATTGAAGTTAAGGATGTTGTTGATGAGTATACTATTTATGCTAAGTCTTCAATATGTGATGAACCCATACTAATAGAGTTTGAGAATAAGATGATGTATAAACGGGAGGATAGAGTTTATATTGAAGGGTCATTAGAAATTGAAACTCCAGATTTGGCTTCATAAAAGCAGTAATTCTAATATAGACTTTACCACATATGTGCAATGAAAATTGTAAAAATTATTGTGGACAAAACTTAAAGAAGGTAGCTTAATAGAAATTAATTATCATAATTATCCTCAGTACATAAAAGACTTACAATGTAATATATTATAAAAAATTAGTAACTTGTAATGCACTGAAGAAAAACAATTTTTAGATGAATGGTACCAGTTAGAAAAAAGTAGATACCCCAGTATATAGAAGCAGTAAATAAATTAGGTAAACTGGAGCAGGATGAATGCTTTGGTTATGTACCATTATTGGGATTAGGTGGTAGCGAAAAGGTTCAAAATTTGAAAAAGTAAAAATTAGAGAACACATTGAATTATTATCACAGCTGGTGGGAAAAATCGGAATGTAGTAAATGTTTATAAAAGAAAAATAGTTTAAAATAAGTATTTGAGCTAGATGAGCTGTTTAGTTTTGATAAATGCAGATGTATTTTATAGTAAGAAAATAGGGGGAGTGTGTAAATATTTAAAAAGAAATATTTTTAAATACAGGGAAAATTTCACACAATGAAACGAGACTTAAAATTAAATATGAGCCATTTGGATGCAATTTTCCGAAAGGTTCAAAGTTACATAGACGCGATGGAAGCTGTGGGACTGGCGGCAAGAAAATTTGAACAGACCATCAAAGACCAGGACAGTGATGCCTATAATAAGCTGAGTGAACAGTGGGAGACAAATGTATGGGAAAATGAAAAGATACTGAAGTACCGGCTGGGCGTTATCAAAGAGATGATTGACAGTTATATTTCTGATATGACAGACTATATTGCGCCGGAAAATGAAACCGCGATGATGCGCGTGGACAGAATTTGGTACATATGGTAATTGGGAACCTGGTATTAATACTGAGACTGGTGTAGTATATCATGCAAGGATGATTAATTAGAGAGGCGAAAAAAGTGAAGTTTGAAAAAGTATTTAATAACAAAAAATATATTCGAAAAATAGAAGGTATGGGAGAGGGGCTTGTTTTATTTGAAATATCAGTTGTTGATAAAAGAATAGGACAAAATTACCATTTGTTTTATGAGGATAAGCGCAAGCCTCCGTTGGACATAGCAATTAATCCAGAAGATGGAATGATAGAGTATATTAGCTATTTTGTTCAAGATGAAATAATTAATAATATTAGTGATACTCCCGTAATTATAAATGAGGGTATGGGAATTAGTATATGTAATAAGGATTTCAATGAGAATAATATGAATGTTACCGTAGATGGGAAATTTAAATTTTGGAAGTCAGAAAATGCAATTTTAATATTAAAAGATAATATTGAAGAGCGTGTTCTAAATGCATATAGGATTAATGATTTAAATAATTTATTGTTTCTAGGAGATGATTTCGTTGGGATAGAATTTAAAAATTTGAATCAAGAAGAAATGATAGAAATTAAGAATTCGAAATGTTTACTATAAAATATTGTTTTTAAATTATTAGATTAAAGGAGCGGTTTTAAAGATATTTTAACAAATAGGATGGTATATTTATAACCCACAAGGGAAGACCGAATATTTGCCGATTGGTGATGCCAATGAGTAGATTGGCAATGTGGCGAGATATCTGAAAGTGAGCTATATGATATTATTTCTAAAAAATTGCTGACAAAGAACAGATAGGTATAAATTTATTTTATTGTAATGGTACTGAAGGGATTTCTTTAATGGCAGCTAATACCAGTCAAATTATATTGAGCATAACAATAAATCGTAAGACCAATAAGGGAAAGTATACAGATATGTCTTGGTATTTGGAGAACATTATATACAAGTTCTTGAGTAGTGATGTGAGATTATTATCCTATAAAATTGAAGGATTATTATCCTATAAAATTGAAGAGTATGAAGATTAATCAAGAAAATTTATAAGAGATGTATTTTATAGTAAGAAAATAGGGGAGTGTGTAAATATTTAAAAAGAAATATTTTTAAATACAGGGAAAATTTCACACAATGAAACGAGACTTAAAATTAAATATGAGCCATTTGGATGCAATTTCCCGAAAGGTTCAAAGTTACATAGACGCGATGGAAGCTGTGGGACTGGCGGCAAGAAAATTTGAACAGACCATCAAAGACCAGGACAGTGATGCCTATAACAAGCTGAGTGAACAGTGGGAGACAAATGTATGGGAAAATGAAACCGCGATGATGCGCGTGGACAGAAACGACATCTGGTGGAATTACAAGCAGATAGAGGGAGAGGCTACCAGTTTTGACTGGATAGTGCAGGATACAGGAAGCACACCGGCAACCTACAAGCGACTGTTTATTCCCAATCCATTTAGCAGCGACGAAGAAAATGAAGCGAAAAAATCTGCACAGCAACAGGAAGAAGATGCGATAGAAGGAGAATTGAGATTAGTCGGAGAATACGAAGCTGGTTTAACGTGAAGAATTGATAAAAATAAGATGTGGGAATCATATTTTGATAGAGAATCCGGGTGGTATTGTATTGGAAATCCAATATTAGAAGTTAGAGATTTTTAATAAGCTTGAAAACGGAGACTTGACATCCGCCAAAAACCTTACTATACTTAGTTGCAAAGGCAAAAAACGAAGACGAAGACAGTAACTGTAATGCGAACGTCACAGAGAGCCGGAGAAGTTATCAAGGATAATTTTAGACAGGTGGAAGCCGGTACAAGTAATCTTACAGTGAACATCACTTCCGAGTTGCGGACCGAAATCGTAAAGATGAGAGTAGAGTCCGACGTATTTTCCACGTTACGGAAACGAAGTATGCAAATCTTTTGTATGTATGGCAGACAGAGATTTAAGTACATGGTAATCAGGTGGTATAACGTGCGCCCGCGTCCTAATTACTGGATGCGGGCTTTTTATGTGAGCTGCTGAAGGCAGCTCGCCTACGCAGACGCTTGCGAACAAAGTTCGCTTTCTCATGCGTCTGCTCCATATTTATTTTTTAGGAGGCAAATATGTATAACAAAGTTGATACCAACATGAACTTTGTCGAGCGCGAGAAAGAAACTGAAAAATTCTGGCGTGAGAATGACATTTTTAAGAAATCTATGGAGAACCGCAAGGAAGGAGAGACTTACACCTTCTATGACGGACCACCAACTGCAAACGGAAAGCCACATATCGGACACGTTCTGACACGTGTTATTAAGGATATGATTCCTAGATATCAGACGATGAAGGGCAAATATGTTCCTCGTAAGGCAGGCTGGGATACCCACGGTCTTCCGGTAGAACTTGAAGTTGAGAAAATGCTCGGACTTAACGGTAAGGAGCAGATTGAAGAGTATGGTATGGAGCCTTTCATCAAGAAATGTAAGGAGTCCGTATGGAAATACAAAGGAATGTGGGAAGATTTCTCAGGAACTGTTGGTTTCTGGGCTGATATGGATAACCCATATGTCACATACGATGACAACTTTATCGAGTCTGAGTGGTGGGCACTCAAGACAATCTGGGATAAGAAGCTTTTATACAAGGGATTTAAGATCGTACCTTACTGCCCTCGTTGTGGAACTCCGCTTTCTTCCCAGGAGGTTGCACAGGGATACAAGACAGTTAAGGAACGTTCTGCAATCGTTCGCTTCAAGGTTGTCGGGGAAGATGCTTACTTCCTCGCATGGACCACAACACCGTGGACACTTCCAAGTAATGTGGCTCTTTGTGTGAACCCGGATGATACTTATATTAAGGTAAAGGCAGCAGATGGTTACACATACTATCTGGCAGAGGCACTTGCTGATAAGGTACTTTCTCCACTTGCAAAGGAGGAAGGACAGAAAGCTTACGAAGTACTTGAGACATACAAAGGTAAAGATCTTGAGTATAAGGAATATGAGCCGCTTTATGATTGTGCAAAGACAGTTGCCGACAAGCAGCACAAGAAAGGCTTTTTCGTAACATGCGATACTTATGTTACTATGACAGACGGTACTGGTATCGTTCATATCGCACCTGCATTTGGTGAGGATGATGCCAATGTCGGACGCAATTATGATCTGCCATTCGTACAGTTTGTAAACGGAAAAGGTGAGTTGACCGAGGAAACTCCATTTGCCGGATTATTTGTAAAGAAAGCAGACCCGGAAGTTTTGAAAGATTTGGATGCAAGAGGACAGTTATTCGATGCTCCAAAGTTTGAACATGAGTATCCACACTGCTGGAGATGTGATACACCTCTGATCTACTACGCAAGAGAGTCATGGTTTATCAAGATGACTGCGGTACGTGATGATCTGGTTGCTAATAATAAGACGGTAAACTGGATTCCAAAGTCCATCGGTGAAGGACGTTTCGGAAACTGGCTGGAGAATATTCAGGACTGGGGTATCTCCCGTAACCGTTACTGGGGAACTCCACTCAATATCTGGGAGTGTGAAGGCTGCGGATGTCAGGAATCTATCGGAAGCCGCGCTGAGTTAGCAGAGCGTTCCGGCAACCCTGACGCAGCCAAGGTGGAACTTCACCGTCCATATATTGACCAGGTTACATTTAAGTGTAATAAATGTGGTGGCACAATGAAGCGTGTACCGGAAGTTATCGACTGCTGGTTCGATTCCGGAGCAATGCCATTTGCACAGCATCATTACCCGTTTGAGAACAAGAATCTGTTCGAGCAGCAGTTCCCGGCACAGTTTATTTCTGAGGCTGTTGACCAGACACGTGGATGGTTCTACTCTCTGATGGCGGAGTCAACCTTGTTATTCAACAAGGCGCCTTATCAGAACGTTATCGTTCTTGGACATGTACAGGATGAGAACGGACAGAAGATGAGTAAGTCCAAGGGAAATGCAGTAGATCCGTTTGATGCACTGGAGAAGTATGGTGCAGATGCAATCCGCTGGTATTTCTACATCAACAGTGCACCATGGCTTCCTAACCGTTTCCACGGTAAGGCTGTACAGGAAGGACAGCGTAAGTTCATGGGAACGCTGTGGAACACTTATGCATTCTTTGTACTGTATGCAAATATTGATAATTTTGATGCAACAAAATATACATTGGATTATGACAAATTAAGTGTTATGGATAAGTGGCTTTTGTCCAAGCTGAATTCTGCAGTAGCAGCAGTGGATGACAACCTTGGAAATTATCGTATTCCGGAAGCTGCCCGTGCACTCGAAGAGTTCGTTGATGATATGAGTAACTGGTATGTACGTCGTTCCCGTGAGCGTTTCTGGGCGAAAGGAATGGAGCAGGACAAGATCAATGCTTACATGACATTATATACTGCGCTGGTTACCATCTGTAAGGCCGCAGCACCAATGATTCCATTTATGACTGAGGATATTTACCGTAATCTGGTATGTTCGATTGATCCTTCCGCACCGGAAAGTATTCATTTATGTGACTTCCCGAAGGTCGATGAGAAGATGATCGATAAGGATCTCGAGAAGGCAATGGATGAGGTACTCAAAATTGTTGTTATGGGTCGTGCATGCCGTAACAGTGCAAACATCAAGAACCGTCAGCCAATTGGCCAGATGTATGTGAAGGCACCGGAAGTACTCAGTGATTTTTATGTCAATATTATTGCGGATGAGTTGAATGTAAAGAAGGTTACATTTACCGATGATGTCAGCAACTACACCGATTATCAGTTCAAACCGCAGCTTCGTACAGTAGGACCAAAGTATGGTAAATATTTGAAACAGATTCAGGCTGCACTTGCAGAGCTGGATGGAAACAAGGCGATGGCAGAACTGAAAGCAAACGGTTGTCTGAAACTTGACAGTGTGAGTGATGAGGTTGTATTATTAGAAGAGGATTTGCTCATTACCATGACACAGGCAGAAGGATTTGTAACGGAAGGCGATAATTACGTTACCGTTGTTATGGACACGAAATTAACTCCGGAACTGATTGAGGAAGGATTTGTCCGTGAATTGATCAGTAAGATTCAGACGATGAGAAAAGAGGCTGGATTCGAAGTTATGGATCATATTGCAGTATCTTATACCGCAGATGAGAAGGTAACTGGTATTTTCGAGAAGTATGGAGATGAGATTCGTTCCGAGGTACTTGCCGATAAGATTACAGCAGGAACATTAACCGGATACGAGAAAGAATGGAGTATCAATGGCGAGAAAGTAACACTTGCTGTAGAAAAACAATAGAATATATGGGGGCAAAGCAAATCGCTTCGCTCCCTTTTTCTTTTTGTAATGAGAAATTTTCTTAAAGTTTATATGGAAACAATGTAAAAGTATCATAGAGGAGGATGAGCATGAGAGATAAAGTGTTCAGTAAAAAGGAATTTATCAAAGCAGTTACCGAAAACGTGAAGACCATGTATCGTAAGACTTTGAAAGAAGCAAGCCAGCAGGAAATCTTCCAGGCAGTTTCTCTTGCAGTAAAAGATATTATCATGGATGAATGGATGGCAACGCAGCAGGTTATCGAGCATGATGATCCAAAGACCGTGTACTATATGTCCATGGAGTTTTTGATGGGCCGTGCTTTGGGAAATAACCTGATCAATCTTTGTGCATACAAAGAAGTGAAGGAAGCATTAGAAGAAATCGGTCTTGATATCAGTGTCATCGAGGATCAGGAACCGGATCCGGCACTTGGTAATGGTGGTTTGGGCCGTCTGGCAGCCTGCTTTATGGATTCCCTTGCAACACTTGGTTATGCAGCATATGGATGTGGTATCCGCTATCGTTATGGTATGTTCAAGCAGCAGATTATTGATGGATTCCAGGTAGAGGTACCGGATAACTGGTTAAAAGATGGATATCCATTTGAACTGCGCAGACCGGAGTACTGTTACGAGATCAAGTTTGGAGGACACGTAGAGCAGCTTCCGTCTGAAGATGGTCAGCTTTCTTTCCGTCAGGTAGATTATCAGTCTGTACTGGCTGTACCATATGATATGCCAATCGTAGGATATGGCAACCATGTAGTAGATTCTCTTATGATCTGGGATGCACAGCCAAAGGAAGAGTTCAGTCTGGATTCTTTTGACCGTGGAGATTACGATCAGGCAGTGGAGCAGGAGAATCTTGCCCGCAATCTTGTTGAAGTATTATATCCAAATGACAACCATGTAAAAGGTAAGGAACTTCGCTTAAAGCAGCAGTACTTCTTCGTATCTGCAAGTATCCAGCGTGCGCTTGCAAGATTCAAAAAGCATCATAGTGATCTGCATGATCTGCCAAAGAAAGTGACATTCCAGATGAATGATACACATCCAACGGTTGCAGTCGCAGAGTTGATGCGTATTCTTGTGGACGAAGAGAGACTTTCCTGGGATGAGGCATGGGATATTACCACACATTGTGTTGCTTACACAAACCATACGATTATGGCAGAGGCTCTTGAAAAGTGGCCAATTGACATTTTCCAGAGATTACTTCCTCGTGTATATCAGATCGTAGAAGAAATCAACCGTCGTTTTGTACTTGAAATCCAGAACCGCTATCCGGGAAATGAGGAGAAAATCCGCAAGATGGCAATCCTCTATGATGGACAGGTAAAGATGGCAAATATGGCAATCGTTGCAGGTTACTCTGTTAATGGTGTAGCAAGACTTCATACAGAAATTCTTGAAAAACAGGAACTTAGGGACTTCTATGAGATGTTTCCGGAGAAGTTCAATAATAAGACAAATGGTATTACACAGAGACGTTTCCTTGCACATGCGAACCCATTGCTTTCCGACTGGATAACCAAACATGTTGGAAAAGAGTGGATTACCGATCTGTCAAAGGTTTCCGGACTGATTCCTCTGGCAAAGGATCCAAAGGCACAGGAAGAGTTTATGGAAATCAAGCATCAGAACAAAATACGTCTCGCAAAATATATCAAAGAGCACAATGGTATCGATGTAGATCCAAATTCTATTTTCGATATTCAGGTAAAGCGTTTGCATGAATACAAGCGTCAGCTGATGAATATTTTACATGTTATGTATCTGTACAATCAGTTAAAGGCAAATCCAAATATGGATTTCTATCCAAGAACATTTATTTTTGGTGCAAAGGCAGCAGCCGGATATCGTACAGCGAAAAAGACGATCAAGCTGATCAACTCCGTTGCAGATGTGATCAACAACGATCCATCCATCAATGGTAAGATTAAAGTTGTATTTATCGAAGATTACCGAGTATCCATCGCAGAGTGGATCTTTGCCGCGGCTGATGTCAGCGAGCAGATTTCAACTGCAAGTAAAGAAGCATCCGGAACCGGTAATATGAAGTTCATGTTAAATGGCGCAATTACAATCGGAACCATGGATGGAGCTAACGTTGAGATGTACGAGGAAGTTGGCGCAGACAATATCTTTATCTTTGGTATGAGTGCAGAAGAAGTTATTGCACATGAGAACAACAGGGATTACAATCCGGTGGATATCTACAATAATGATCCGGAAATCCGCCAGGTACTCAACCAGCTTGTCGATGGAACTTATTCGCAGAACGATCGTGAACTTTTCCGCGAACTTTATAATTCACTGTTAAATCCACAGCAGGGACAGGTGGCAGACCGTTACTTTATTCTTGCTGACTTCCGTGCATATGCAAATGCACAGAAGAAGATTTCTGCATATTACCAGAACAAGAGCGCATGGGCAAAATCAGCAATTTTAAATGTTGCACATGTAGGAAAATTCTCATCTGACAGAACGATTCAGGAATATGTAGATGATATTTGGAAACTGGATAAGATCACTGTAAATATGTCAGGATTTTAAAATGGAAAATAATGTGATGAACAATCAGTCAGTAGCCGGGGAACATGGAATCTCCGGCTACTGGCTTAAAATGATAGCTGTGATTACAATGCTTATTGATCATTCGGCTGCCACGATACTGGAACGTATTTTGGTACAGATGCCGTCCTGGGCACCGGTCACAGTGGACAACTGCTACCGACTGGATCTGCTGTTGCGCGGAATCGGAAGGATGGCTTTTCCAATTTATTGCTTTTTGCTTGTCGAGGGATTCCATTATACACACAGCCGCAGAAAGTATGCGGCTCGTATGTTTGTTTTTGCTTTGATTTCGGAAGTCCCATTTGATATGGCGCTGAATCAGAGTGTGCTGGAATTATCCTATAACAATGTGTTTTTTACATTGTTTCTCGGACTTCTGGTAATTATGGCGGCAGACCGGGTGATGGAACGTTTTTCTTCAGACAATCTGACAAGTGAAATCGGACGGATTATTTTTCTTGTAGTGATTGGAATGGTGGGATGTGCACTTGCTTCCTATGTGATTTCCTGCGATTACGGAGCAAGCGGTGTGATTGCGATTTATATCATGTATTTATTGCGGAGCAAACGGGAGTTGGGATTTGCGCTGGCGGTCGTTTCACTTGGTGTGTTTTCCGGTGAATTGGAATTGCTGGCATTACTCATGCTGATTCCTCTGCATTTTTATAATGGAACAAGAGGAAAACAGCACAAGTATTTCTTCTATGCTTTCTATCCGCTGCATTTGCTTTTGTTGGCGCTGATTGCATGGGGATTGGGCTTAGGTATTTAACTTAGAAAGCTTGCCTTTTTGGGGTGTTAAACGTATAATGGAGACAGCGTTTTTAAGAGAGAAAGGAAGCAGTTTCATGGCATTTGCACATCTTCACACTCATACGGAATATTCCCTTTTAGATGGTTCCAACAAAATAAAAGAATATGTAGCCCGGGTCAAAGAGCTGGGGATGAACAGTGCGGCGATTACGGATCATGGTGTGATGTACGGAGTGGTGGAATTTTATAAGACGGCAAAGGCTGCTGGCATCAATCCGATTATCGGCTGTGAGGTTTATGTGGCTCCCAATTCCCGTTTTGACCGGGAGGCAAGTCATGGGGAGGATCGATACTATCATTTGATTCTCCTTGCGGAAAATAACAAGGGTTATGCGAACCTTATGAAGATTGTTTCAATAGGATTTACTGAGGGCTATTATTACCGGCCAAGGGTGGATTTTGAGACACTTGAGAAGTATCACGAGGGGCTGATCTGTCTGTCAGCCTGTCTTGCCGGAGAAATTCCCCGTTATATTGTTCGTGGCTTTTATGAAGAGGCGAAGGAAATTGCCAAAAAGTATGTGAACTGTTTTGGAAAGGATAATTTCTTCCTTGAGTTGCAGGATCACGGAATCTCAGACCAGAAGCTTGTCAATCAGCAGCTGCTTCGGATGAGCCAGGAGCTTGGAATCGGGCTTGTGTGTACAAACGATGTGCATTACACATACGAAGAGGATGTGGAGGCACACGATGTACTGCTTTGCATTCAGACCGGAAAGAAAATTACGGATGAGGACCGTATGCGCTACGAGGGAGGTCAGTTCTTTGTAAAAAGCGAGGAACAGATGCGGGCACTTTTTCCATATGCACAGGAGGCTGTGGACAATACGCAAAAGATTGCTGACCGCTGTCAGGTAACGTTAGAGTTTGGAAATTATAAGATCCCAAAATACGAAGTGCCGGAAGGCTATGCATCGGCCAGTGAATTTTTGCGGGCACTATGTGACAAGGGTTTTGCGGAAAAATACACGAATAATGCATCCTATACAAAGGAACAGTGTGATGCCATCTATAAGGATATGGAATATGAACTTGGCATTATAGAGACCATGGGATTTGTGGAATATATCCTTATTGTGTGGGATTATATCAACTGGGCAAAGACACATGACTGCTGGGTAGGTCCGGGACGAGGTTCCGGTGCCGGAAGCCGTGTATGTTACTGTACAGGAATCACGAATATCGATCCGGTGCGTTACAATCTTCTGTTTGAGCGGTTCCTGAATCCGGAACGTGTATCCATGCCGGATATCGACGTGGACTTCGAGTATGCGGAGCGATCCCGCGTAATCGAATATGTAGCAGAAAAATACGGAAAAGATTCTGTGACACAGATTGTGACATTCGGTACTATGGCAGCGAGAGGAGTCATCAAGGCAGTAGGAAAAGCGCTGGATTTCCCGTATGCAGAGATGGATCGGCTGGCAAAGATGGTGCCGATGGAACTGAATATGACGATCGACCGGGCACTTCAGGTAAATCCGGAATTTCGCAGCGTCTATGAGGGAGATGCGCGGATGCATGAACTCATTGATATGGCAAAGCGTCTGGAAGGACTGCCGAACCATACTTCCGTGCATGCAGCAGGTGTCGTAATCTACCCGGGGGTTGCAAGCGATTATGTGCCGCTTGGCAGAGCGAGCGATGGCAGCCCGACGGCAGAGTATAATATGGTGCAGTTAGAGGAACTGGGCCTTTTGAAGATGGACTTTCTGGGGCTTCGGACCCTGACGGTACTCAAAGATGCGGTAAAAAATGTAAAGGCATCCAAAGGAATTGAGATTGATATCGATCACATTGATTTGAATGATAAAGAAGTACTGGATTTCATCGGTTCCGGAAAGACTCAGGGTGTATTCCAGCTGGAGTCTGCGGGAATGCAGAACTTTATGAAGGAATTAAAACCACAGAATTTCGAGGACATTGTAGCCGGCATTTCTTTGTACCGGCCGGGGCCAATGGATTTTATTCCAAACTATATCAAGGGAAAGAATAATAAGGATACGATTTCCTATGTGACACCGGAACTGGAGTCGATTCTTGAACCGACCTACGGATGTATCGTCTATCAGGAGCAGGTTATGCAGATTGTGCAGAAACTTGCCGGTTATACGATGGGACAGGCAGATAATATCCGCCGTGCCATGAGTAAGAAAAAGCAGTATGTCATTGATGCCGAACGGCAGAGCTTTGTGTATGGAGATGAAACGCGTGGTATTAAGGGCTGCGTGGCAAATGGAATTGATGAAAAGGCTGCCAACAGTATTTACGATTCCATGGTAGATTTCGCAAAGTATGCGTTCAATAAGTCTCATGCGGCAGCTTATGCGGTCATTTCTGTACAGACCGCATGGTTAAAATATTATTATCCGGTAGAATTTATGGCAGCCCTTATGACGTCTGTCATTGACAACTCGGCAAAAGCTGCAGAGTATTTGTTCCACTGCAAGGATATGGGAATCCAGGTACTGCCACCGGACATTAATGTGGGACGTGGCGAGTTTACCGCAGAAGGAGAAAATGTCCGCTATGGACTCTATGCGATCAAAGCTTTGGGACGTCCGGTCATTGACAAAATTATCGAAGAACGCGAGCTGGGAGGACCATACCGCACATTGCAGGATTTCATTGAGCGTACCGCGGAGCGGGATGTCAACAAGCGTGCCATTGAAAATCTGATCAAGGCGGGGGCGTGTGACAGTCTCGACGGAACGAGAAAGCAGATGACCATGGTCTATGCATCAATCGTGGATCAGGTGGTACATCAGAAAAAAAATACGATGTCCGGGCAGATGAGCCTGTTTGATCTGGTATCGGAGGAAGATAAAAAAGATTACGAAGTGCAGTATCCGAATGTGGGTGAGTTTGATAAAGAGATGCTTCTGGGATTCGAAAAAGAAGTGCTCGGCATTTATCTCAGCGGACATCCGCTCGAAGAGTACATGGATAAAATGAAAAAAAGCGTCACTGCAAATGCGCTGGATTTCATCCGTGAGGAAGAGACCGGTGCTGTCAAAGTGCAGGACAATGCACATGTGATCGTTGGTGGAATCATCACGGCAAAGACCGTGAAATTTACCAGAAATAATAAGGCGATGGCATTCATTACGGTGGAGGATCTGACCGGGAATGTGGAAGTTATCATATTTCCAAAAGATTATGAGAGATACAGCCGCTTTTTGAATGAAGATGCGAAGGTGTTTGTTGTCGGGCATGCCACGGTAGAGGATGAGCAGAATGGTAAAATTATCTGCGAGCGCATCATTCCGTTTGACGATACACAAAGAGAAATCTGGCTCCAGTTCCCGACAAAAGAGGAGTATCTGTCGCAGGAGCAGGAACTGATGGCAAAACTTCACGATTCCGATGGAAACGATGAGATCGTCATTTATGTGGCCAATCCGAAAGCTGTAAAAAGGCTGGGAAGAAACCTTACCGTTTGCGCAAATTCGGAGCTTTTGACCACTTTGACGAATTTTCTTGGCAAAAAAAATGTAAAAGTTATTGAAAAAAGCATTGAAAACCGCGCCTAATAAGTATAGAATAAAACAGATTAAGGGAATTGATTATTATTTAATATATGGAGGATGTAACGATGGCAAAAGAGATAAACACAATTGGTGTTCTTACCAGTGGTGGAGATGCACCAGGAATGAATGCAGCAATTCGTGCTGTAGTAAGACAGGCTCTTTTCAAAGGAAAAAAAGTAAAAGGAATTAAGAGAGGCTATGCAGGACTTCTGAACGAAGAGATTATCGACATGGATGCCAAGAGTGTATCCGATACAATCTCTCGTGGTGGTACCATTTTACAGACAGCCCGTTGCATGGAGTTCGTTACTCCGGAAGGTCAGCAAAAAGGTGCTGAGATTTGTAAGAAACATGGCATTGATGCAATCGTAGTCATCGGTGGTGATGGTTCATTCAAGGGTGCACAGAAGTTAGCTGCACTTGGAATCAATACAATCGGTGTTCCGGGAACAATCGATCTGGATATTGCATGTACCGATTATACAATTGGATTTGATACCGCTGTCAATACTGCTATGGAAGCAATTGACAAGGTTCGTGATACATCTACTTCCCATGAGAGATGTTCCATTATTGAGGTTATGGGACGTGGCGCAGGACATATCGCATTATGGTGTGGTCTTGCAAATGGAGCAGAGGAAGTATTACTTCCTGAGAAATATGATTATGATGAGCAGCGACTGATCGACCAGGTTGTCAATGCACGTAAGAATGGAAAGCAGCATTACATTATCATCAATGCTGAGGGAATCGGACATTCACAGAGCATGGCAAAGAGAATTGAGGAAGCTACAGGTATCGAGACCCGTGCTACCATTCTTGGACATATGCAGCGTGGTGGAAGCCCAACATGTAAGGATCGTGTATATGCAACAACTATGGGTGCTATGGCAGTTGATCTTCTTTGTGAGGGCAAGAGCAACCGTTTAATTGCACACAAGGGTGGCGCATTTGTTGATTTCGATATCGACGAAGCACTTGCAATGAAAAAAGGTGTTGACGAGTATATGTATCAGATTTCTAAATCTCTGGTTTAATCATTTGTCGATGCGGGGCAGTCGGGTTTCCGACTGTCCCTTTTTTATGCCTTATGACTTATGCAGATGCCCCGATGATGAAATCGTCGTATTTTTATGGCACCTGCACCTTAAAAGGAGGAGAAAACCACGTATGATCACAAGTACATCCAATCAGCAGATGAAAAACCTCACTGCTTTGATAAAAAAAGCGAGGGAGCGCAAAAAGCAGAATGCTTTTGTTGTGGAAGGCATCAAGATGTTCTTAGAAGCTCCGAAAGAGTGGCTGATAAGTGTCTATGTTTCCGAAAGTTTTTTACAGGAGGAAGAACATAAAAAACTTTTGCAGGAGTATACGTATGAAGTCGTTGCGGATGCTGTTTTTCGCAGTGTATCCGATACGCAGACACCACAGGGGATTCTTGCGGTAGTTAAGATTCCGAAGTATGAACTTTCCGACATGCTTTGTGGGGAAAAGACACATTTACTGATTCTGGAAAGTGTTCAGGACCCGGGCAATCTTGGAACGATGGTGCGGACCGGAGAGGGTGCCGGTATCAGTGGAATTATTATGAATCGCACCACGGTGGATTTGTTTAATCCAAAGACAATTCGTTCTACGATGGGAAGTATTTACCGTATGCCTTATTATATTGTGGATGACCTTGAAGAGACGCTTACCATGTTGCAGGGAAAGGGCGTGCATCTGTACGCTGCGCATTTGAAAGGAACTGCAATGTACGATGCTTTTGATTATACGAAAGCGTGTGGATTCCTGATCGGCAACGAAGGAAACGGTCTGAGCAAGGAAATTGCAGATTGCGCAGATACTTATATCCGCATCCCGATGGAGGGAAAAGTGGAATCTTTAAATGCGGCCATTTCTGCAACGCTTTTAATGTATGAGTGCAATCGTCAGAGGAGGAAGAAGTAATGAAAATCTGGTTCAAATTGTGGACAGACACGAGACTTGTGAAGTCCGAAACCATTGAGATAGAAGATGACGATACACGCACCCACAAAATTTTCCGGGCTTTGGAGGAAGCATGCCTTCGGTTTGACCTTGGAAAACCAATCTGGTTAGATGCCAATGTCAAGGAATTTCAGAGACGGTCAAAGACACGATTCGGAAAAGATAATTTTGTGGAAGAGATTGATTTTGATTATATGGAAATGCAGGTGCTGGAAGAAGATTAGAGGGCCTGTACAGAAACTTAAGATTTTCTAAAATATGGCAGCCATTGCTTATTTTATGCTGTAAATATGGTATAATAAATAAGAATGGAGGGTACATATGGATACAACACAGATTTTGAATGAAGACATTGACAGTTGGGAGACTGCCATGTTTTTGTACAATTCCGCGTTGAAGGAAGTTGGCACGAAGCTGGATATTCTCAACGATGAGTTTGTACACATACATAAGTATAATCCGATAGAATACATTAAGAAGCGTATCAAGACACCAGAGAGTATCGTTAAGAAACTCAAACGTGACAATTATGAAGTCACAATTGAAAATATGGTTAAGTACATTAAAGATATCGCGGGAATCCGCATCGTATGTTCATTTACCTCGGATATCTATCGTCTGGCAGAGATGATCGGAAAGCAGAACGACCTGACCGTCGTATCCATTAAGGATTACATCAAGCATCCGAAGGCCAGCGGATATAAAAGTTTTCATATGCAGGTATCGTTGCCGATTTTTTTATCGGATCGCGTGGTAGATACAATGGTGGAAATTCAGATCCGAACCATTGCCATGGATTTCTGGGCAAGCCTGGAACATAAAATTTATTACAAATTCGAGGGAAATGCACCGGATTATATCAGCCGGGACTTGAGGGAATGTGCAGAAATCGTATCGAATCTGGATGCAAAGATGCTTCAACTGAACACGGCGATTCTTGCTGAGAAGGCAAAAATGGAGGAAGAAAAGAAACTTCAGAGTGAGGCTTCAGAAGAAAGTAAATAATGATATGAAAAAGACTGTAGGACATTGTGGTTTCTACAGTCTTTCTTTTTTTGCATAGGAAAATCCTTTTATTGCAAATGGAATGCAGAAATGCTACTATAATCCTATGGGATTCCTATGGAAAACGGAATCCGAAGATGAAAGGAGAAAATAAAATGAGTGAATATAGAATGGGGACAAAATGCGTACAGGCAGGATATACACCGGGAAACGGAGAACCAAGACAGATTCCGATTGTACAGTCTACGACTTTTAAATACAGCACAAGTGAAGATATGGGAAAATTGTTTGATTTAGAGGCAGAAGGATATTTTTACAGTCGTCTGCAGAATCCTACGAATGACCTTGTGGCAGCAAAGATTGCAGAGATGGAAGGCGGTACTGCAGCCATGCTTACATCATCCGGACAGGCAGCAAATTTTTTTGCAATGTTTAACATCTGTGAATGTGGAGATCATATCGTAGCTTCTTCCTCTATTTATGGAGGTACTTTTAACCTGATCGCTGTGACGATGGCGAAGATGGGAATTACAGCAACATTCGTATCACCGGATGCAACGGAAGAAGAGCTGAATGCGGCATTTCAGCCGAATACCAAGCTGATGTTTGGTGAGACCATTGCAAACCCGGCACTGACCGTTCTGGATATTGAGCTTTTTGCAAAAGTGGCACATGAGCATGGAGTACCGCTGATCGTGGATAACACATTCCCGACACCGGTAAACTGCCGTCCATTCGAATGGGGCGCAGATATTGTCACACATTCTACAACAAAGTATATGGACGGACATGGCGCTGCATTAGGCGGAGCAATCGTAGATAGTGGACGATTTGACTGGATGGCACATGCAGACAAATATCCGGGACTTTGTACACCGGATGAGAGCTATCATGGAATTACCTATGCAGAAAAATTTGGAAAAGAGGGTGCTTTTATCACAAAATGTACCTCACAGCTGATGCGGGATTTTGGTTCCATGCAGTCACCGTACAATGCATTTATTCTCAATCTTGGTTTGGAATCATTGCATGTGCGTATGCCAAAGCATGTGGAGAACGGACAGGCCGTGGCTGAATTTTTGGAAAAGCATCCAAAAGTTGCCTATGTTAATTATTCCGGACTTCCATCCAATAAATATTATGAGAGAGCACAGAAATACCTGCCGAACGGCGGATGCGGCGTAGTTTCCTTTGGATTAAAGGGAGGACGTGAAGCGGCTTCTACATTTATGAAGACACTGAAACTGGGCGCAATTGAGACACATGTAGCAGATGCGAGAACCTGCTGCCTCAACCCGGCCACATCGACACACAGACAGATGAATGATGAGCAGCTTAAGGAAGCAGGTGTGCCTGCAGAACTGATCCGAATCAGCCTTGGTCTTGAAGACAAGGAAGATCTGATTGCAGATATCTCCAATGCACTTGATGCAATCCAATAAGATTTCTATTTCTGATTCCGGGAGCGGTGAAAGATCGCTTCCGGAATCGCAAATCCAAAAATAATTCCAAACACAATCGCCAGAGCAATTTCAAATGTTTCAAGTCCCTTTGCGGAAAAAAGCGCGCTTTCTTTTGTGATCAGATAGTACGCGGTATAATAAATGCCTGCGCCGGGTACCAAAGGGAAAATTCCACATAATAAATATACTGTGGCAGGATTGCGCCGCACAACGGCCATCGTTCTTGAAAAAACAGTCAGAATAAAAGTGGCAACCAAAGAGGCAAGCACCACATTGCCATTTAGCTGAAACAGAATATAGTATACGATCCAGCCGAGTGCGCCGGATAAACCACAGAAAACGAGTTCTTTTTTAGGTGCGCAGAATAAAAGCGCAAAAGCAATCGTTGCAATCATTGCGAGCACAAATTGAATCACATATGTCATAAAGGAAAACCTCCTCCCATATAGCGGAACAGAATAATCGGAAGACCAACACCTACTGCAATACACAGTGCCGTGAGCAGTGCATCAATGAGATGAATCGTTCCGGACAGATAATCACTGTTATAAAAATCACGGATTGAAGTAGTAAAAACAATTCCCGGAACAAGTGGCATGATATCACCGATAATGATCTTGTCATAATGAATCGGAAGTCCGGTCATAAAAACGAGAATGGTCAGTACTGCCACAAGAATGCTTGCATAGATCGTCGTGAGAAAACGTGTAATGTGGTGCTTTTGGCACGCAAGGAGAAACGCTTCCTCCAGTCCACCGATGATCGTGGCAAAAAGCATGTCGAGCACATGGGTGCCGCCAAAGAGATAACAGAGACATCCGCAGGCAATCGCGCATCCGCCGATAAGCAGAGGCCTCGGATAAGAGGGAAGTTTTTTACACTCTTCCAGTCGTATATTTGCTTCGGAAATGGAGCAGGTGTGGTCACAGATATCTCTTGTCAGCTGATTTAAAGCCGCCACTTTGCCAAGATTCACACCGGAGAGAGGCACATGCCGGATCATACTGCAGGCGTCGTCGCGACTTTCATTGGCGCTGGCGAAGATACCGTTCGAGAGAACGTACACGTCAAAGTCTTCGATGCCGTATGCTTCGAGTATTCGTATGAGAGAGTCTTCCACGCGGTAGAGTTCGGCGCCGCTTCGCAGCATGATGTCACCGATTTCTACGGCAAGTGTCATAATTTCTTTCGTTTGCACCATAGAATGCAGTTCCTTTCACATAATACTTGGTTGTCGGAGGCCCTTCAAAGTTGTTGTTTCCTTGCTCTGCGTGGGTGCTCTTCTTTTCAGGTTAGTTATCCAGAATTTGAATTTTCAAAAAATTCCCCACTGACTCCTTTTATGATTTCCGTCCGTTCAAGTTTCGACAGTGCCCGTGCCTTGTCGAAACGCGAGCCGGACAGAAAATTTGAGTCAGTGGGAAACTTCATGAAAATATCAAAATTCTGTCTAAAACCACCTGAAAAGAAGAGCACCCACGCAGAGCAGCGGCAACACGAACTTTGATACCTCACATCTACTCTTAATGTATGTCCAAAAGGAGAACCTGTCAATCATCTTTTGGCATACTTCGAAAATTTGGAATAATGCGTAAAAAAAGGTACATACTAGCACAGAAGAAAAGGAGGCGCGCATGGAACAACAAAGCAAAAAGAAACACACAGGTAATGGTGTACGCTGCTACCGTATCATATTGGGCATCGCCCTTGTCGTTATCATTGCACTGACAGGCTGGTATATGCTGTCCTGCAGCAAAAATGCAACGCCGAAGGAAGGAACGCTTGTAAAGAGCAATTGTGAATATGAAGGAAAAGCATGAAACGGTATATGTGAAAGCAGATATGAACAGTGTCTGCTACGAGCCGCAGATAAAAATCATGGATGTGATGTCGGTACAATGCAGTGATCCGGCCATTGCCGCCGGTGTAAAGAATAAAACACTATATACCTTTAAAAAGGATGTTGGAAAGAAAAAGAAGCGCATCGAGGTATTTTCCATACTGAATGTGATTGACCTGATCCTGCAGGACTATCCGAATGTGGAGGTCGTAAGTTATGGAGAACAGGATTTTGTTGTGGAATATATCGCATCTCCGATCGCACCAAAATGGAGAGAGTATTTCAAAGTGATATTGTTGTGCATTACCATTTTTTTAGGATCTGCATTTACAATTATGGCGTTTAACAATGACATTTCCATCGGGGAAGTGTTTGATCGGTTCTATGGACAGGTGATCGGGCAGAAAAAACCGACTGTGTCAGAAATTGAAATCTGTTATGGACTTGGCCTGGCAGTTGGAATTCTGGTGTTCTTTAATCATATTGGCAAAAAGAAAATTACATCAGATCCGACACCGATTCAGGTAGAAATGCGTAAGTACGAAAAAGACATTGATACCACCTTTATTGAGAATGCAGGGCGGAAAGGACATGAGCATGATGTTAATTAGCCACATACTGATAGGTCTGCTTGCAATTGCCTGTGGAATTGCTGTGTCTGCCGGAACATTTGCCTTCATTCTGGTCATTGGTGTAGTTCCGCGTATGATCAAAAAAAATAATATGGGAAATCATATTTTCGAGATTGAGAACAGCATTGTTTTCGGCGTAATGGTTGGAGCGATATTTTCTGTTTTTGAGTGGGAGGCGCGTTTCCCGATTCCGTGGATGGCGCATGTGATGGTTGCCATCTACGGTCTGGCAGCTGGAATTTTTGTCGGATGTATTGCAGTGGCGCTGGCGGAAATTTTAAATACATTTCCGATTTTGTTTCGACGGCTGTATATCAACCGGGGATTGAGCTGGGTCATGATTGCCATGGCATTTGGAAAACTGGCTGGTTCGATGTATTACTTTTTCTGTGGGTATGGCCTGCCAAAGTACTGGTAAAGCGTATGGATTGTGGTACAATAACAGACAGTAGAACATACAAAAGAGAAAGGAAAAGAGGAAATATTTATGGTAACATCCATTGCACGCCAGAGTGTAATTTTAAAATGCAATATGCAAAAATCGGTATTGCTTGGTAATTATGAATTTTATTATATTGCAGGACTTTTAAAAAAATTATTTAATGTATCGGCAGATGCAGATATGGAACCGGAGGCGTTATCAGAATACCTGTTGAGTGTTGTAGATACGCTTTCTCCCAAGGATGAAAAAGAAGCGTATCTGATTAAGATGGTCAAAGGATATGAACCACTTCCGGAGCATGATGAGCAGATGAAGGAATTGTTCGCATGGGGAGAACAGGAGCCGGATCTGTGGCAGGTAAAAACGAGCTTTCATCCAACCTTGTAGGGAGCCTTTGATCCGTTTCTTTGCAGATGCCATATTGGAAGGAGCAGAGAATGAATCAAAAACAGCAGCAAATAGATCAAAAGCAGCAGGAACGAAACAAACAGTACAGCGAATATGTCAAAAAGGTAACACCTACCCATAATCTGTTGACAAATATGGGAAAAGCCTTTGTGATGGGAGGTGTAATCTGCCTTTTGGGACAGATCATTTTAAACATTGCAATGGGCGTGTTTGGAGCAAAGCAGGATGACGCGGCGTTGTGGTGCAGCCTGATACTGGTATTGCTTTCGGTAATACTTACGAGCTTTAATGTCTATGGACTTCTGGCAAACTGGGGAGGTGCTGGGGCGTTGGTTCCGATTACCGGATTTGCAAATGGTGTATGCTCATCGGCGGTAGAGTTTCAGAAAGAGGGGCAGGTATTTGGAATCGGATGCCAGATTTTTAAAATTGCAGGTCCCGTAATTTTATATGGCATTTTTTCCAGTTGGGTGCTGGGGCTGATTTACTGGATTTTAGGGATGTTTCGCATAGTTTAATTGACAGAAATAATTTGTAAAGATATAATGAGAATATCTTTACAAATTATTTATAATGATGGAGAAAACGATGACAGTTGAGCAGGTATACAAGAACATGGATAGCGATTATGCATCCGTCAAAGATCGTTTGCAGAATGATGCTCTGATTGAGAAGTTTCTCATTAAATTTCTCGCAGATGAGAGCTATGCAAATATATTCAAAAATCTGGAAGCACAGAATCTTGAAGAAGCGTTTCGTGCGGCTCATACTTTGAAGGGCGTATGCCAGAACCTTGGACTGGATCGTCTGTACAAGTCAAGCTATGATGTGACAGAGGCATTACGAAACGGAAAGAATGATGTGACCTCGGAGATGATGGAAAAGTTAGAGTCTGATTATGACATAACAGTTTCATCTATTCGTGAACTTCAATAACAGAAATTATTGGGCATTGCTTACAGCATATAAAGAATAAAAAAATCCAAACTGCACATACTTGATTTTGTAAGAATATAAGGCAATTTTAAATAAGCTGATATTCAAGGTCATGGAGGCAGTGTATGGTAAAAGAAGACGGACTTCCATTGGGACTGGGATTCGGACTTGCGATGAACGAAGATGCGATGCGAGGCTTTTCCTCTTTGGATGATGACGAAAAAAAACAGGTCATTGATGCAGCCCGAAGCATTGGTTCCAAGGAAGAAATGCAACAGTTTGTAAACAGTATTGCGGAAATTGGAAGAACAAAATAAGTGGATGAAGTGGATGAAAAATCAGTCAAAATGGTTTTAAATCCACTTCTTTTTTTCGCTTTTTTTTGCTATAATAAAAAATTGCAAAAAGACTGATGTTCTAAGGAGGAATATTATGGGGAGATATGTAGTAGATATTGATAAATATGCGACGCTGGCAAGACAGACAGCAGCAGAGGGGTGTGTTCTTGTCAAAAATGAAAATCAGACACTCCCTCTGCGCAAGGGAGATAAGGTAGCAGTCTTCGGACGGATGGCTTTTCACTATTATAAAAGCGGTCTTGGCTCCGGTGGGCTGGTAAACACCAAATATGTGGTGGGCATTCTGGATGCATTGAGAAAGGAAAACGATATTTCGCTGGATGAAAATTTATTGCAGGTATATGAGGACTGGATCAAGGATCATCCATATGATGCAGGGGTAGGATGGGGGCTTGTACCATGGTCACAGGAAGAGATGCCGTTGGATGATGCCGTGATTGAGGCGGCAGATGATGATATCGCGCTTGTCATCATTGGCAGAACTGCCGGAGAGGATCAGGACAATGTCAATGAAGCGGGCAGTTATCTCCTGACGGCTGCTGAGAGGGATATGATTGCAAAGGTAAGCAGAAAATTTAAGCGTACCGCAGTTATTCTCAATGTCGGAAATATTATTGATATGAAATGGGTAGAAGAATTGCAGCCATCTGCTGTTCTTTATGCATGGCAGGGAGGACAGGAAGGCGGAAACGGTGTGTGTGATGTGCTTACCGGTCGTGTGAATCCATGCGGAAGACTCACGGATACGATTGCAGAATGTATTGAGGATTACCCGTGTACGGCAAATTTTGGAGATGCGAAACGCAATTACTACAAAGAAGATATCTATGTAGGATATCGTTATTTTGAGACGTTTGCAAAGAACAAAGTCATCTATCCGTTCGGATACGGACTTTCTTATACGACATTTTCCATGGAGTCTGCATTTGCTGAGCAGAAAGATTCCATAGAAGTAAAAACAACTGTCAGGAATACCGGAAATCTGGCTGGAAAAGAGGTTGTTCAGGTGTATATCGAAGCACCGCAGGTGGCTTTGGACAAGCCGGCAAGAGTACTGGCCGGATTTGCAAAGACAAAGGAACTGGCATCGGGGGAGACGCAGACGGTTACGATTACGATTCCAAAATCAGTGTATGCTTCATATGATGATACCGGAGCAACCGGGCATAAGGATTGTTTTTTGTTAGAGGCTGGCATGTATGGAATTTATGTGGGTGCAGATGTCCGCAGCGCAGAGCGCGTGGCAGAATATGAGCAGGATTTTCTGATCATTGAGGATTTGGAAGAGGTGTGTGCGCCGGCGGAATCTTACGAACGTATGACACGGGCAAAAGACGGAAGTCTTACCTATACACAGGTACCGAAGCGCACATTTGGCCCGTATGACCGCATAGAAGAGATTCCAGCAATCGCATATACCGGGGACAGGGGATATAAACTTGCAGATGTTTATAATCAGAAGATTACGATGGATGAATTTATTGCACAGTTGTCGGACGAAGATCTTATGATACTTTTCCGGGGTGAGGGAATGTGCAGCCCTAAGGTTACGCCGGGAACCGGTTCGGCATTTGGAGGACTGACAGAGTCACTTCGCGCATTTGGTATTCCGGCAGCATGTACGACGGATGGACCTTCAGGGCTCCGGCTTGATTGTGGAACGAAAGCTTTTTCACTTCCAAACGGCACAGCACTTGGATGTACCTTCAATCTGGAACTGGTAGAAAAGTTATATGAGATGACGGGACTTGAACTGCGAAAGAATCGTGTGGATGCGCTGCTGGGACCTGGATTAAACATTCACAGAAGCCCGTTGAACGGAAGAAACTTCGAGTATATTTCTGAGGATCCGCTGCTTACCGGAAAGATGGGAGCAGCTCAGATCATTGGACTTGGTATTGCAGGTTCGACCGGAACCATCAAACATTTTTCTACCAACAACCAGGAGGCACATCGACATGAGGTTGAGGCAGTAGTCTCTGTGCGTGCTCTGCGGGAAATTTATTTCAGAGGTTATGAGATTTCCGTCAAAGAGGGGCAGGCACGCTCGGTGATGACTACATATGGACCGATGAATGGTCTGTGGACATCCGGAAACTATGACTTAAATACGATCGTGCTTCGGAAAGACTGGGGTTTTGAAGGCATTGTCATGAGTGACTGGTGGGCAAAAGCCAACACCGAAGGTGAGCCATCGGATATGAAGAACCATGCGGCGATGGTAATGGCACAGAATGATCTGTTCATGGTTACTTCCGATGCGTCTGACCAGACACAGGATAATCTGGTGGAAGCTTTGGCGGATGGACGCATCACCCGAGGACAGTTGCAGAGAAACGCCAGAAATATTCTTGGATTTATTTTAAAATCCCCGGCCATGCTCTATGAGATGGACATGATCTCCGAGGAAGAGTTAGAAGACCGCAAGGGTGATACCGAGGAAGATGCGGCAATCGATGACATCATTTATTACGAGTCGGATGAGAAAGGTGATGTTTATATTCCGGGAAAAGACTGGGATACACAGATGGGGGCTACAATCGTATTCGGAATCAATGTTGAGAGTGCGGAGTATGACATTGAGATTACAGCCCGTTCGCCATTGGGAGAACTGTCACAGCTGCCGATCACATTGTATTGTGATAACGTATTCAAAGAGATGATTTCTTTCCGTGGATCACAGGGCGAATGGTTTACGGACAAGAGAGAGTTTGGAACGTTATTGGGGCCTTCTTGTCACTATATTAAAATTTATTTTGGAGCAACAGGACTTGAAATTGATAATATTACATTGCGTTATCGCAAAAGAGTTCCTGGATTTGATGACTAAATTATGAAAGTATTAAAAGTAAAAAAAGGTGGCCTGATCGCCAAAAGACAGGAAAAGGTAATGGAATGGTATCTCATTCAGGAGGGAAGTGTCGAGTGTCGGTTTTCTTTTGTGAAAATCGTCATGAAGCGTAATTCCATTATCGGAATTTTAGACACTGGATGGTTCGGTTGTGATTATGTGGCACGGGAAGATACCACGGTAATCACGATTCCATGCAAAAATGCGCAGGATTTATCCAATATACTTGCAAAAAATGAAAATTTCCGTCCGGTATTTTTGCGGACTGCGATAGAACAGCGACAGCAGGCATTGTGCCTGTATGTAGATCTGTACCGCAAAGTCCGGCTTTTGCATGCAAAAGCAGAGGAATTTTATAATGATTATAAGAACCGGTGCAGCCAGCTGCTTGTGGATGAACAGCCATTTGCCAGGATGGAATGCTTTGAGGCACTGAATTTACAGCATCGTGCGGAAGAATGGGAAGTTCGAAACAGTGACAGTCTGGTAAAAAATTATCTCAGGGAATATATGCAATTGATGATCAAAGATGATAATCTGTGTGTGGGTGCAATCATGGAAGCATCCGCACAGATGCACCGTGTCACGCTTGGCATTGGTGAGATGGTGAATTACATGCTTCGCAATAAGGACATTTTGTTCGCTGAGACAAAAGATGATCTTTTTCATTTGTACTACGATTTGACGGTTGCCCGTTCCCGCAAGGGAAACGATGTCACATGGGAAAAAGAGCAGATGCTTGCAATTGTAGAAGTGATGCAGATGCTTGGAATTTACGGAGACTGTATGGAAGAGGCACAGCAAAGATGTGCCGGCAGCAATTTTGAAGGATTGTCCGTAGACAGAGTTTATGTGGCAAAAGAAGATTGTGTTGCGCGTATTATGGAATATGCAGGTTATGCAAATGAAGACATTCATGCATTCCGAACGGCATTAAAGGAACAGAATACAAGAGAAGTCAGCCGGAAGTTCTATGAAATTTATCTGCGGACTTTTTTGCGTTCGACGGAGAATCTGATCAAACCATCACCGATTATTCAGATGTTTTTGAATTTTGGATTTATGGATGCAGAATGTCTCGGAGAGGATCTTACGAATGCTTTGTATAATCTTGTAGATTCAATCGGACTGTTTCAGTCACAGCATGTATATACCATGTACGACTGGCTGCTTCACATTTACAATGGAGACTGTGTGCCTTCCATTAATGAGATGAACATGGATTATGCAGGGGCCTTGCAGCAGCAGTTGAAGCAGGGAAATATCACAGAAGAACAGATGAAAGCCGCAAAAAGTGATGGAAGACAGAAAGTCGCCTATGAAATCCAGAATATGTTCCGTACCGCTGACCGCGTGACCAGTGGGCGACTGCACGACTTCTGTCCGGTACTTCAGCAGAGTGACTTTGTGGGAAATATAGAAAAGATGGCGGTCACAGTCGAAAAAATTGAGGCGGCGATCAACAGTGTCCGATGCCTGGATTATTCCGCTTTTTACCGTGAAGTCATGTTTACGGATCCGGAGCATGGAATCAAGCAGGAGTGGATTATGAAGGAAGTACTGCCGGATATTATCCTGATGCCGAATGTAGGTTCCCGGGCACTTATGTGGCAGGAGACGGCTGGGGTCAAAAACGATACGCCGGCACGTTTCCTTTTCCCGATGTTCACCAGTATGGATATGGAAGACCTTATGCGGGAAACAATTGCACGTTACCGTTGGGAAATCTGCCGGAAGATACAGGGCGTCTACTGGAATGATCTTCGTGAGCCGTCTTTGACTTCGGAATATTGTGATTACATGCAGTTTTATCGCAAGAACAGTGAATTGTCTGCAGAGGCTAAGGATAAGATAAAAACAGATCTGGCCCGCTGTCGTAACAGCCAGAAGGAAGTGTTTGTCAAAGATTATGACAACTGGATGAAATATGAGTCGCAGGGAAGTTTCCGGCTGAACAAAGTGTCGCGGAGTATTCTGATGAAATACTGTCCATTTGCAAAGGAAGTGCGCAGCGCCCTGATGGCGAATCCACAGTATCAGAAAGGTTTTATGAAGTTTGAAGTGGACAACGAGCGAAAGCGCAAGAAACTACGGGCAATGTACGACAAATATGAGGCGTCCGGTGCACAGCTGACACCGGAACTGCTCGAAAACATGAAATATTATGAGATGTAAAGTGTGTCAGCAAAAGTGTGTCAAGTAGGAGAAAAGCATGGAATATATTGCACGTATTCACACCCCGTTTCCGGAAAAGTTTGGCATTCCCAGACAGAGCGGACTGGCTGCCAATGCAAAAGGAACAATTGTTTTTGAACCGAAATTCCGCAATCCGGATGCGGTAAAGGGAATCGAAGAGTTTTCGCATCTGTGGCTTTTGTGGGAGTTTTCCAGGGCCAGGCAGGAAACTTTTCATGCTACGGTAGCACCACCGCGGCTCGGAGGCAAGGAACGGAAGGGCGTGTTTGCAACACGGTCCCCGTTTCGTCCGAATTCCATAGGCCTTTCCTGTGTGAAACTCGAAAAGGTACGGATCGATGAGAATGATGGCCCGCTTCTGGTGGTTTCCGGTGTGGATTTACTGGATGGAACACCGATTTATGATATTAAACCGTATCTGCCTTATGCGGATGCACATCCGGATGCAAAGGGAGGATTTGCGGACAGTCATCAGTCTGACAGGGTAGAAGTAGATTTTCCATCGGAACTTCTTTCACGCATTCCAAAAGAATTGCAGGAAGCAGCAATCGAAGTGCTGGCGCAGGACCCGCGGGCAGCATACAACAAAAAGCCGGATTATATTTATGGAATGGCATTTGATACCTACGATATCCGCTTTGTATTTCAGAACGATCTTTTGACGGTAACGGATGTGACCCGGCGGGCGGAAGAGGGATGGAAACCGGTAAAATAGACGCACAGTTCATGGACAAATATGACAGTCTGTAGCTTGCGATTGCTGACAGAAAGTTCTATAATGAGGCTTAGATACAATAAATTTCTTGATTGAGAGGGACATTATGAAAGAATTAAAAGAGTACATTCGAAATATTCCGGATTTCCCGGAGAAGGGAATTATATTCCGTGATGTGACAAGTATCCTGCAGGATGCAGATGGACTCAAGCTTGCAATTGATGAGCTTGCAAAGAAATTAGAGGGCGTAGATTTTGACGTAATCGCAGGTGCAGAATCCCGTGGATTCCTTTTTGGTATGCCACTTTCTTATCTGCTTCATAAACCATTTGTTCCAATTCGCAAGAAAGGAAAGCTTCCATGTGAAACCGTTTCAAAGACCTATGATTTAGAGTACGGCACAGCAACGATCGAGATTCACAAGGATGCAATCAAAAAGGGTGACAAAGTGGTTCTTTTAGATGATCTGATTGCAACCGGTGGAACAATGAAAGCGGCTGCAGAGCTGGTCGAAGAGCTTGGCGGCGAAGTCGTGGAAGCACTGTTTTTGATCGAGCTGAGTGATCTTAACGGACGTGAAGTCCTTTCCGATTACAAAGTGGATTCGGTTGTACAGTTTGAAGGCGCATAAATAATCTGGTTTGCGACATACTATCTCCAAATTGAAAGTTGGCAGAACGTTAAGTTCTGACAGGCAGAAAGGAGAGATTGTATGAACCAGCAAATTGGAAAAGGGAGTCTCTGTTTTTCAGAGGCTCCTTTTATTATTGGTACAGCATCGGTGGTTGGTACAAAAGAGGGCGAAGGGCCGTTGGCAGAAGAATTTGACTGCATCGGTTCGGATGACAAGTTTGGACAGGATACCTGGGAGGCGGCAGAGAGCAGTCTGCAGCAGGAGGCATTGACACTCGCTTTGGGCAAGGCAGACAAAAAGCCGGAGGACATGCGTTATCTGTTTGCGGGAGATCTTCTTGGACAGCTGATAGCATCTTCCTTTGGATTAAAGACTTTTGAGATTCCTCTGTTTGGTTTGTATGGTGCATGTTCGACCTGCGGAGAAGCACTTGCATTGTCATCCATGACAGTTGCAGCGGGATATGCGGATCATGTGGCAGCGGTCACCTCCAGTCATTTTGCAAGTGCGGAAAAACAGTTTCGTTTTCCACTTGAATATGCAAACCAGCGTCCGGTTTCTGCAACATGGACGGTCACGGGAGCGGGAGCCTTTATACTGGCATCTGCAAAAAAGCAGAAAGATGAAAAAACAGAAAATGCACTTGCAAAAATCGCGGGTGTCACGACCGGAAAAATCGTTGACTATGGTATCAAAGATTCTATGAATATGGGAGCCGTCATGGCCCCGGCAGCAGCAGAACTCATCGCACAGAATCTGATCGATTTTGACCGGCAGCCCGAAGATTATGATGCAATTGTTACCGGAGATCTGGGAGAAGTCGGGCATGAGATACTCATAGATCTGCTTAATAAAAAAGGGTATGACATCAGCAAAGTGCATCAGGACTGTGGAATGCTGATCTATGATAACAAAAAACAGGGAACCGGATCCGGTGGCTCCGGGTGCGGCTGTGCGGCATCGACGCTGAGCGCGCATTTTCTTCCGAGACTGCAGGACGGAACCATGAAAAGAATACTGTTTGTGCCGACAGGTGCCCTTCTGTCTACCGTAAGTTTCAATGAAGGGCAGAGCATACCGGGCATCGCACACGGCGTGGTACTTGAATCAGGAGGAAAATAAGATGGATTATGTAATTGCATTTGTTGTAGGTGGTGCCATATGCGCACTCTGCCAGATCCTTATGGAAAAAACGCAAATGATGCCGGGCCGTATCATGGTACTGCTTGTATGTCTTGGAGCGGTGCTTGGCGCAGTCGGTCTGTATGAACCATTTGCAAAATGGGCAAAAGCGGGAGCAAATGTGCCATTGCTTGGATTTGGAAACAATCTCTGGAAAGGTGTCAAGGAAATGGTGGACAAGGAAGGATTCTTAGGAATATTCCTTGGAGGCTTTAAGAACTGTGCAGCGGGCCTTTCGGCAGCGCTTGTTTTTTCCTATATTGCATCGCTGATCACTCAGCCAAAAATGAAGAAACATTAGATCATGTTATGAAAACAGAAATGAATGTGGAAAAATCTTCAAGTAAATTGGGATATTGTGCATAAAAGGAAACGTTTGCGTTCATACTACCTTCGTAATATAATCAAAAGGAGATATGTAAAATGAAAAAATGGAAACTATTTATGGTATGCTGTCTGTTAGTTGGAAGCATGGGATTGTTTGCAGCTTGTGGAACAAACGATAACAATACAAACGATACCCAGAACACAGTCATGGATACCAACGCAAATGACGCAAACAACGGTACGGTTGACAATGGAACAAATAACGGAACTACCAATGGAAACAACACAACCAACAACGGAAACAATGTGAAGAATGATGTTGACAGTGTCGGAGACGATATCAAAGATGTCGGAGATGGTGTGGTAGATGGTGTCAAGGATGCCGGTGATGCAGTGGTTGATGGTGTGGAAGATATGGTCGATGGCGATGATGCAGACAATACCAATGGAGACAACAATACCAAGAACAACACAACCAACAAAAACAATACAAAGAATAACACTAACAATACCACAAATAATACAACCAACCGTTAGAAAGAACGATTACTTATGAGAAAAGAAACTTATATTAAAATGACTCAGCCGTTTCGTGAAAATCCGAAACTGGCTAAGTCATTACATATGGCAAATAAAATACTGACAGGACTGGTTTTTATCGCCTATCCGTGTCTGTTGCTCTGGATGTTGTGGCACAAAGATCCCCGCCTGACGAATGCAATCATTTATCCGATGAATGGATTTATCTGCGTGACAGTTGTACGGGCAATCTTAAATTTCCCAAGACCCTATGAGCGGTTTGAAATGCCGCCCGTAATTCCGAAAAACACAAAAGGACATTCCTGGCCAAGCAGGCATGTGTTTTCCGCAACGATCATTGCACTTACATTTTTCCCGGTCAATATGCCGCTGGGAATCGTATTGCTTGTATGTGCGGCAGGGATTGCGGTGATCCGTGTGATTTCCGGCGTGCACAGTATCAGTGATGTCGTGGCTGCTGCTGCCTGTGCATTGCTTTTTTCCGGGTACTTCTTTTAATTGTTTTCCGTTCCCGGAAAACTCTCGGAACGAAACTGTCGCGGTGTCATGCCGTATTTTTTCTTAAACACGCGATTAAAATAGGAGAGATTGTCAAAACCAGTCTCGGAGGCGATGTCAAGAATCGCAGAATCGGATGTGGTCAGAAGGCGGGATGCCATCGTCAGACGATAGTCGCGCAGATAATCCACAAAGGAGGTTCCCATTGTTTCTTTAAAGTATCGCATAAAGTGAGATTCTGAAAAATCTACCGTTGCTGCGATATCAGCGATGGAAATCCGGTTCATATAGTTGTTCTCAATATATTTGAGGACAACTTTTATTTTGTCTAAAGTTTTACGGTTTCCCTTGCTGGTGCTTAAGTTCCGGCAGCGGTTATCCAGAATAAAGAAAAATTCATACAGCTTGCTTTTGATATAAAGTTCATATCCCTGTGGCATGGTCTTGCAGATTTCATCGCAGGCATCAATCGGTGCCACAACATCTGTGTAGTATGGATAGACAGGAGTGAACACAGTAGGAACTGTGACCTGTCCGGCAAACAGAGGCAGTAAAAAGCCGGTGGCTGTGGTGTCTGCCTGCTTGGAAATCAGCATGCTTGGATGAAAAATAATATTTTCGTACTCCATGGATTCATTTTCATACTGTTCAATGGAGTGGAGCTGCCCGGGCAGAATCAGAAGCAGTGTTGGTCCCAGCACTTTGTATTGGTGGAAGTCCACCGTCACAGCACCCCGGCCTTTTTTAATATAGATCAGTTCCACCTCGTCATGCCAGTGTAGTGGTACCCGTGGAAAATCCAGCGGAATCGAGCACAAATACGTATTGTAGGGAAAGACAATATCCCCGTGTATCACATTTTCGTGGTAATTTTCATATTCAAGTATATTCATATCCTCATCTTAGCAAAAGCAGAATTGTTTGTAAATTCATTTGCCGGCTTTTATACTTATTTACCAATTGTCAAGGAATGAAATTGGTAAATAATAACAGAATCATTTGCGAGGTATGTGAAAAATGATAGAATAGTATTAGTTTTTGCATGGATATGACAAGAATAAAAAAGCAAAAATGAATATACTTAGACTATCAAATGAAACACGGATAGGGGCCGTGAGGTTTAAACAGGGAGGAAAGAAAAATGACATTAGCAAAAGCAGTATCGATGAAATATAACAAAACAATCGAAAAATGCAGCAACGAGGAAATTTATTATGCATTGCTTGATATGACAAAGCAGATGGCTGAAGATAAAGTAAGTAACGAAGGAAAGAAGAAACTGTATTACATTTCTGCAGAGTTCTTAATTGGAAAGCTTTTATCCAATAACCTGATCAACCTTGGTATTTATGATGATGTAAAATCAGAGTTAGAGGCATCCGGAAAGAACCTTTGTGAGATCGAGGAAATCGAGCTTGAGCCTTCACTTGGAAACGGTGGTCTTGGCCGTCTGGCAGCATGTTTTGTTGATTCTATCGCTACACTTGGCTTAAATGGTGATGGTGTTGGATTAAATTACCATTATGGATTATTCAAGCAGGTATTTGATCACAACCTGCAGAAAGAAACTCCAAATCCATGGATTACAGAGGACAGCTGGCTGACAAAGACAGATATCACATATCCGGTACAGTTTGGTGGATTTACAGTACAGTCCAGATTATATGACATTGATGTTGTTGGTTACAACAACCGTACAACAAAGCTTCGTCTTTTTGATATTGAGACCGTAGATGAGGGCATTGTTGGAGATACCATTGATTTCAACAAGGAAGACATTCAGAAGAATCTGACACTGTTCTTATATCCGGATGATTCCGATGAAAAGGGTCGTCTGCTTCGTGTTTACCAGCAGTATTTTATGGTAAGCAATGCTGCAAGACTGATTCTTGATGAGGCTGTTGCAAAGGGATCGAATTTACATGATTTAGCTGATTATGCAACCGTACAGATCAATGATACCCATCCTTCCATGGTTATTCCGGAGTTGATCCGTCTTCTTCAGGAAAGAGGAATCCTGATGGATGAGGCTATTGATATCGTATCAAAGGTATGTGCATATACAAACCATACAATCCTTGCAGAAGCACTGGAGAAATGGCCAATTTACTTCTTAGACAAGGCGGTTCCACAGTTGATGCCAATCATTCGTGAGTTAGACAACCGTGTACGTGCAAAAGTAAGTGATGAGAGCACATACATCATCAAAGACGGTCTGGTTCATATGGCACACATGGATATCCATTACGGATATAGCGTAAACGGTGTTGCTTACCTGCATACAGAAATCTTAAAGAACAGCGAGTTAAATAATTTCTACAAGCTTTATCCGGAGAAGTTCAATAATAAGACAAACGGTATTACATTCCGCCGCTGGCTCATGTCCTGCAACCCTGAATTATCTGCAATGATTACAGAGCTCATCGGGGATGGCTGGAAGAAAGATGCAAACGAATTAGAGAAACTTGGCAATTATGTCAATGATGATGCTGTATTGGATCGTCTTCTTGCAGTAAAGGCTGGAAAGAAAGCAGATCTGAAGAACTATCTTAACATGAAGCAGGGATTTGATATTGACGAGAATTCCATTTACGATATTCAGGTTAAGAGACTTCATGAGTACAAGAGACAGCAGATGAATGCACTCTATGTCATTCATAAATATTTCGAGATCAAAGAGGGCAAAAAGCCTGCAACTCCAATCACCGTATTCTTTGGAGCAAAGGCAGCACCTGCTTACATCATCGCAAAGGATATCATTCATCTGATCCTCTGCTTACAGCAGATCATCAACAATGATCCGGAAGTAAGCCCATACTTAAAAGTATTTATGGTAGAAAACTACAACGTAACCATGGCTGAGAAGATGATCCCTGCATGTGATATTTCCGAGCAGATTTCCCTTGCATCCAAGGAAGCATCCGGAACCGGTAACATGAAGTTTATGTTAAACGGAGCACTCACATTGGGAACTATGGATGGTGCAAACGTAGAGATCGCAGAGCTTGTTGGTGATGATAACATCTTTACATTCGGTGAAGATTCACAGACCGTTATCGACCGTTATGCAAGAGGCGATTATAATTCAAGAAGTTACTATGAGAAAGATTCCAACTTAAAGAGAGCTGTTGACTTTATTGTAAGTGATACTGTGAAGTCTGTTGGATGCACAGAGAACTTAGAGCGTCTGTACAACGAACTTCTGAATAAAGACTGGTTCATGACATTCCCTGATTTCGATTCATATATCGAGACAAGAGAGAAAGCATACGATGCATATGCAGATCGTAAAGCATGGGCTAAGAAGATGCTTGTAAATATCAGCAAGGCAGGATTCTTCTCATCTGACCGTACGATTGAACAGTACAACAAAGAAATTTGGAAACTGTCATAAAAACAAATTATAGTAAATTTTCTATTCATATTTTAAATTATTCCTCCTTACGCGGGAACCGGTTTGTTCGGGTCCCGCGTTTTTATGTCATGAATTTGTTATAAAAACATTTAATCTGATATGCACATGATGAAGAAAACGCTAAAATGACTGTAAAACAAGCATATAAAATATATTTGGAGGTTTCGCATGAATTTTGGATATTTTGATGATGAAAAAAGGGAATATGTAATTACAAGACCAGATACGCCGGCACCGTGGGCAAATTATCTGGGATCGCCGGAATATGGCGCTTTGATTTCAAATAATGCTGGTGGATATAGCTTCGCAAAATCAGGAGCAAATGGACGTATTTTACGGTACATTTTTAATCAGTTTGATCAGCCGGGAAGATATATTTATATTAGAGATAACCAGTCAAAAGATTACTGGTCTGCATCCTGGCAGCCGGTGGGAAAAGATTTAAGTGTATATAAAAGCGAATGTCATCATGGTACGGCATACACAAAGATGATTGCAGATTATAGTGACATCCACACGGAGGCGCTGTATTATGTACCATTAAATCAGACCTATGAGGTATGGAACCTGAAAGTAACCAATACATCTTCTGAACCGAGAGAACTGACAATTACCGGATATGCAGAGTTTACAAATAATAACAACTATGAGCAGGATCAGGTAAATCTGCAGTATTCACAGTTTATTACCCGCACCGCATTTGAAGAAAACCGCATCCGTCATATCATCCATGGAAATCTCGACTGGGTAAAAGAAGGGGAGGAAGTGGATAATAAGCTGGCAATCTCTCGTATTTTTGCTTTGGCAGGAGCGCCAGTGAATTCCTATTGCGGCGATAGAGAGTCGTTCCTTGGAAGATATCACGGATATGAGAATCCAACAGGTGTAGAGGAAGGAAGACTTTCTGGTGAAATGTGCTACAACGAAAATGGATGTGGTGCATTATCAACGGTTATGACATTACAGCCGGGTGAAACAAAAGAGATTGCATTTATTGTAGGAATGAAAGAACCGGAAGAGGCGGATAGAATTTATGCCCGCTATACAGATGTTACAAAACAGTGTAGGGAAGAACTGGCAGAACTGATTTCATATTGGCATGGCAAACTTTCTCATTTTCAGGTGAAGACACCGAGTAAAGAATTTGATTCTATGATCAATACATGGAATGCCTATAACTGTTTTATGACATTTATCTGGTCGAGAGCAGCATCGTTTTTCTATTGCGGACTTAGAAACGGATATGGATATCGTGATACAGTACAGGATATTCAGGGAGTCATTCATCTGGCACCGGAGATGGCACTTGAAAAAATCCGTTTTATGTTATCTGCCCAGGTAGACAATGGCGGTGGCCTTCCGCTGGTTAAATTTACACATCATGCGGGACATGAGGATACGCCGGATGATGCTTCTTATGTACAGGAGACCGGACATCCGGCTTATCGTGCAGACGATGCATTGTGGTTGTTCCCGACCGTTTATAAATACATTGCGGAATCAGGAAATCTTGCATTTATTGATGAGGTAATTCCATTTGCAAATAAAGATGAAGGAACCGTATATGAGCATCTGAAACGTGCAATTGATTTTTCAATGAAGCATCTGGGACCGCATAAACTGCCGGCAGGATTGTATGCAGACTGGAATGACTGCCTGCGGCTTGGAAAGAATGGAGAATCTACATTCGTTGCATTACAGTTCTATTATGCAATGTCAATTATGAAGCTTTTTGCGGCGTACAAAGAAGATGATTACTATATGAATTATCTGGAAGAGGAACAGGATAAGCTGGGTACATTGATCAATAATCTCTGCTGGAATGAGGACCGTTTTGTCCGCGGATTTACAGAGGATGGGGAAGTGATTGGAAAGAAGACTGATGTGGAAGCCAACATGTGGCTGAATCCACAGACCTGGGCGGTTATCAGTGGACTGGCAACTGACCAGCAGGCAGAACTTTCCATGAATAATGTATATGAGAGATTGAATACTTCTTATGGTGCAATCCTTATGGATCCGCCATACCATCTGCATGCATTTGATGGAGCACTGGCTGTGATTTACAATCCTGGTTCAAAAGAAAATTCCGGTATTTTTTCACAGACACAGGGTTGGCTGATTCTTGCAGAAGCATTGATGTGTCACGGTGATCGTGCTTTTATGTATTTTAGCGAGAATGCACCATCTGCGCAGAATGACCGTGCAGAAATCCGTAAGCTTGAGCCGTATTGCTATGGCCAGTTTACCGAAGGAAAGGACAGTTTGCATTTTGGACGCTCTCATGTACACTGGCTGACAGGAACTGCTTCGACCGTAATGGTTGGGTGCGTAGAAGGAATTCTTGGTATGAGACCGGACTTCTATGGACTTCGTATTGCACCTTCGATTCCAAAAGAGTGGGATAACTTTACAGTAGAAAAAGATTTTCGTGGAAAACATCTGCATATTGAAGTGTACAATCCGGATCATAAAGAGAGTGGATGCACAAAACTGCTTGTCAATGATGAGATGATGGATGGAAATTATGTTCCGGTAGAAAAGATGAGTGAAAATACAATAATCAAGTTGTATATTTAATGGGCTGATATTCAAAGAAAGGAGACAGACCAGTTATGAAAAATATGATTCAGTTTACTGGGAAAAACGGAGAATTTCAGATCGCACATTTGGTGCAGCAGAATGAATGGAATTTCCCTGTTGCAAATGAAGAAGGAATCAAAAGTAGTGTGACACAGAATTTTGGTGGAGATTGTAAACTAGATCAGAATCATTTCCTCTTAGAACCGGTCAGCATTGAAAATCTTCATAATAACCGCAGCACAAGAAATATCTGGTGCACGGTAGATGGAAAAGATCATTATTCACTTACCGGTGCCTCAGCGCAAAATGAGTACGAGAGATTTCTTGGAAAAGAGGATGACATAGTGCTCGATGCAGGATTTATGTGGCAGGAAGTAAAACGTATCATAAAAGATGTAGAACTTGAAGCGACGGTTCGTATATTTGCACCACTTGGCTATGGAGCAGAAGTCATGCAGGTAAAAATTGTGAATAAAGGAAAGGACGCACGAAAAATAAGCGTTACACCAGCAATTCCACTGTATGGAAGAAGTGCTGACAATCTGAGGGATCACCGGCATGTAACTTCCCTTTTACACAGGATTAAAACAAGTGAAAATGGTGTTATCTGCAAACCGGTTCTCTCTTTTGATGAGCGTGGTCATCAGAAAAATAATATGATTTATTATGTCGCAGGAAGCACGGAGAATGGAGAAAATCCGGTGAGTTTTTTCCCGACAGTTGCGTCATTTATTGGTGAGAGCGGAACATTTCTTGCACCGGAGGCTCTGGCAAAGAATCAGAAAGGCTGTGGAGCAGGAAAGGAGTTTGCAGGAGAAGAAGCTTTGGGCGCTATGACATTTGCGGAAATTATGTTGGCTCCGGGACAGGCACGAGAATATATTGTAGTAAGTGGAATGACAGAGTCCGAAGAAGAAATTACAAGAACAGCAGAGGCTTTTCATACGAAAGAACAGGCAGATGCAGCATTTATAAAAGCAAAAGAATACTGGAATGGTCTGGTCAATATTTCTTTTGAAACAGGAAACCCGAAAGAAGACAGCTATTTGAAATGGATTTGTTTCCAACCGATTTTACGAAGAATTTACGGATGTTCTTTCCTGCCGTATCATGATTACGGAAGAGGTGGCAGAGGATGGAGAGATTTGTGGCAGGATTGCCTGTCTCTTCTGATTCTTGATCCGAAAGAAGTCCGTTCCATGATTTTGAATAGTTTCGAAGGTGTACGGTTTGATGGAACAAATGCAACTATTATTGGAAATCAACCAGGTGAATTTGTAGCAGATCGAAACAACATTACAAGAGTATGGATGGATCACGCGTTCTGGCCGTTTGTGACAACAAAACTGTATATGAACCAGACGGGTGATGTAGATATTCTGAATGAAAAAATCTCGTATTTTAAAGATCCACAGGTATGTAGGGGAAACGCAAAGGACGAAATCTGGACGGCAGAATATGGCATGCGTCAGAAAACAGAAGCTGGAATTGTTTATGAGGGCTCGGTTTTGGAACATCTGTTACTTCAGAATCTGTCTGCATTTTATGAAGCAGGCGATCATGGTGTGATGCGGCTTCGAGGTGCGGACTGGAACGATGCACTGGATATGGCAGCAGAACATGGAGAAAGTGTTGCGTTTACCTGTGCGTATATTGGCAATCTCAGAGACCTTGCAGATACGTTGGAAATTTACCGGGAGAGATGTCGTGTAAATGATATTACAATCGCAAAAGAGATGGAAGTTTTGATCTCACAGGAAAAAGATATTTATGCATCGGCTGAAAAGAGGAATGCCGTTTTGGCAGAGTATGCAAATAAATGCGTGCATAACATTTCCGGAGAACAGATTTCTGTGGATATTGCAGCACTTGTGAAAGATTTGCGTGAAAAAGCAGACTGGTACACAGAATTTATAAAGAAAAATGAATGGGTATCTGATGGAAACGGGCATGGATGGTTCAATGGTTATTATGATAATTCCGGCAGACAGGTGGAAGGTGTCGTAAATGGAAATGTACGCATGATGCTGACCGGACAGGTATTTTCGATTATGGGAAATGTTGCGGATGATGCGGAGGTCGCAGCGATTGCGGATAGTGCAGATACATATCTGTATAAGAAAGAAATTGGCGGCTATCGTCTGAACACGGATTTTCAAGAGGAAAAGTTTGATCTTGGAAGAATGTTTGGATTTGCGTATGGTGAAAAGGAAAATGGTGCGGTATTTTCCCATATGACCGTTATGTATGCCAACGCATTATACCAGAGAGGCTTTGTAAAGGAAGGGTATAAGGCACTGTATACCTTGCTTGAACAGGCGATGAATACGAAAGTAAGCAGAATGTATCCAGGAATTCCAGAGTATTTTGATGCGCAGGGAAAAGGAAAATATCCATATCTGACAGGGGCAGCCAGCTGGTATATGATGACGGTTGTGACACAGATTTATGGTTTTCGTGGTTTGTGGGGAGATTTAATGATAGAGCCTAAGATTCTCTCGACGCAGTTTGATGCACTTGGAAATTTCTCGGCAGAAATTCCGTATCGTGGCCAGATATTTTCGGTTGTATACCAGAATCCGGAACACAAAGAATATGGAACATATAAAATTTCTGAAATCTGGATAGATGGAACGCTCTACAAAGAACCAGAAGAAAAAAGTGTGTGTATTCCTTTCTCCGTGTTGGAAGGAAAAAAAGCACACACTTTGCGGATTGTATTAGGATAATTACCAGTTACTTTTATATTTGGAACCCCGGTATTGTTTTGGAGTCATACCAACATAATGTTCAAATGTCTGAATAAAGTGACTCTGGGAAGAAAAAGAAAGATAGTTGGCAATCTCGATGTATGTATAATCGGAAAAGCGCAGGAGATTCTGTGCTTTTTCGATTTTTTTTTCGCGTATATAGTCGCTGATCGATACACCCAGATTCTGTTTAAAAAGGCGTGAAAGATAACTCGGAGAAAGTGCAGTGTATGCTGCAAGTTCTTCAATCGTAATACGAGAACTGATGTGGGCGTATATGTAGTCGATGCATTGGGCAATCGGTTTGGATAATGCGGCATTTTTTTGTAACAGACGCATTTTTCCGGTGAAGTCGAGTGCCATGACATGATGCAGGTCAGAGATTTCTCTGAGGGAAGTGCAGGCATCCATATGTAAAATGTAAAAATCACTCAGGCGATAGGCCTGTTCGGTTTCCATTCCTCCTTCAATACAGTATCGTGTGACCAGAGCTACGGTAATAACAAAATGATATTTTAAATTGGTCAGTGCATTTTTAGACAAGACCCCCATTCCTTCCGGATTGGAAAAAGCTTCTTCTTTACAGTTCTCTTGTACAAATTCAATATTGCCCTCTTTGACAGCTTCAAAAAAAGAATATTCTTCCGATAAAGAGCGGTGCTTGACATCTGCGTCGCTTTTGGAAAGTTCTTCTTTATACCATTGTGATTGTAACATAGAAAATCCTCCTTAACAGAATCATGTACTTACAATTAAATTATGTCATGATTTTGATATATTTGCAACAAATTTTGTATTCTGGAAAGAACAAAATCCCTATAATGTAACTATGCTAAGGCAGTAAAACAAAAGGAGGATAATTACTATGAAAAAGAAAATCGTAAGCGCATTATTATGTGCAACAATGCTTACAGGAATGCTTGCAGGATGTGGTAACACAGATGCCAACGGTACAAACGGTACCCAGCAGGCAGCAACTGGGAACACAGAGAAGGTTTCGGCATCGGATGATGGAAAGGTATTAAATATCTACTGTTGGAATGAAGAGTTCAAGAGCCGCATTACCGATCACTATCCGGATTATAAGGAAGTGGACGCAACACACGGCAAAATCGGAGATGTAGAAGTGGTATGGAACATTACACCAAGTGATGACAATGCATATCAGAACAATCTGGATACAACATTGTTGAACCAGAATGACGCTCAGGCAGACGACAAGATCGACTTATTCCTTGTTGAAGCTGACAACGCCTTAAAGTATGTAGATACAGATTACACAATGCCGATTAAAGATCTGGGAATTACAGATGAGGATCTGTCCAAACAGTATCAGTATACAAAGGATATCGTAACAGATTCCAATGGAACATTAAAAGGTGTTTCATGGCAGGGCTGCCCGGGTGTTCTCTTCTATAACAGAGAAGCTGCCAAGGAAGTACTTGGAACAGATGATCCGGATGAAGTTCAGAAGTATGTTAAGGATTGGGATACCTTTAACGATACTGCAAAGAAGATGAAAGATGCCGGATATAAGATGACATCTTCTGCAAACGATACATACCGTGTATATTCCAACAATGTAACTACAAAGTGGGTAACAGACGGAAAAGTCAGTGTAGACGACAACATTATGAAATGGGTAGATGATTCCAAGAAACTGGTTGATGCCGGTGAGACAGGAACATTTGATATGTGGTCAGACGACTGGTCAAAGGGATTCTATCCTGAAGGAAAGGTATTCTGCTACTTTGGACCGGCTTGGTTAGTTAACTTCTCAATGGCTGCTGACACCGAAGGATCTATCGGTCACGATGGTGGCTGGGGCGCAGCTCAGGGACCACAGGGCTTCTTCTGGGGCGGTACATGGATCTGTGCAGCCAAGGGTACAGATAATGCAGGTCTTATCAAAGACATTATGTTAAAGATGACAACTGACGATGATACCATGAAAGATATCGTAGTTAAGGATGATGATTTCGTAAACAACAAGACAGTCATGGAAGCAATGGCAAAAGATTCAAGCTACAGCAGCAAGATCCTCGGAGGACAGAATCCACTTGGAATGTACTGCGCAGGTGTTGAGTCTCTTGATTTAAGTAACATCTGCTCGTATGACCAGGGATGTAACGAAGAGTTCCAGAAAGCAATGAAGAATTACTTTGAAGGAAAAGCAACGAAAGAAGATGCGTTAGATCTGTTCTACAAGGGCGTTGAAGAGAAGTATCCTGAGTTATCACATTAATCACATTTATTTAAGCGAAAACTTTCAGTTTCAATTTTATGTGCCTGCCTTTTCGAGGGCAGGCACATACATAAAAATGCATACCTGCGATAGTATCAAATTTTCTGTGAAAACTTGATATGCAGCGTCAGCCCATTTACTGAAAGCAAATTTTACATGGGCTGATGTTCAAGGTGTAGGAGGTAGGAGTATGAAAAAAGGCAATGCAAAAGCCGTTAGATATAATAAATGGGGATACATTTTTTTGATTCCATTTATTGTCGTTTATATCGTATTTCAGCTGATTCCGCTGATTAGTACCATTTATAACAGTTTTTTTGAAAATTATATGTCTGGTCTGACACAGGTTGGACCGAATTTTGTTGGATTTGAAAATTACAAGCAATTGTTTACCGGTGGCGATGTCTGGGTGTACCTGAAAAACACATTGGTATTATGGATTATGTGTTTTATTCCCCAAATCTTTCTCTCCCTGTTATTGGGCGCATGGTTTTCTGATGTGCGAATGAATTTAAAAGGTTCCAGATTCTTCAAAACCGTAATATATTTACCGAATCTGATCATGGCATCAGCGTTCTCCATGCTGTTTTTTACTTTGTTTTCAGATGGAGGTCCTATTAATTCGTTGCTGATGCAGATTGGATTCATCTCTGAACCATACAAATTTTTATCACATGCAGGAAGTGCCAGAGGCCTGATTGCCTTGATGAACTGCCTGATGTGGTTTGGTAACACGACCATTCTTCTGATGGCTGGAATGATGGGAATTGACACATCTCTTTTTGAGGCAGCAGAAGTGGATGGAGCAACATCGACACAGGTATTCTTCAAGATTACGTTACCATTGCTTCGTCCAATTCTTGTGTATGTTGTAATTACATCACTCATTGGTGGTGTGCAGTTATTTGATGTTCCACAGATTCTGACAAACGGAACAGGAAATCCGATGCGGTCTACTATGACTTTGATCATGTATCTGAATAAACATTTGTATAGTAAGAATTATGGTATGGCAGGAGCGTTATCCGTTGTACTGTTCATCTTTACAGCAATATTGAGCCTGATTGTCTTCAAAATCAGTGGCAATGATGAGAAAAAGGGGTGATTGAGATGGCAAAAAATAATGATAATTTGGAAAAAGGATTAGGTCTTCATGCAAGACGGGCAATTGCCTATATCGTATTGATCATCATTTCTTTTTTCTGCCTGTTCTGGTTCTATGTAATGGTCATTAACGCAACAAGATCAAATGGAGAATTGAACGCAGGCTTTACGCTTGCACCGAGTAAATACTTGTTAAAGAACTGGAACAACCTGGTTCACGGAACGCTTCCAATCTGGTTTGGAATGTTCAACAGTCTGATCATTGCGACATTTACAGCGGCGTTCAGTGTATATTTTTCTACTATGACAGCATACGCAATTCATGCATATGAATTTAAACTGAAAAAATATATTTATCCATTTATCCTGATGATCATGATGATTCCGACCCAGGTAACTGCATTGGGATTTATCAAACTTGTAACAAAGATGGGACTTATGGATTCCTTTATTCCGTTGATTGTTCCGGCAATCGCTTCACCGGTTACATTTTTCTATATGAAGCAGTACATGGACAGTACACTCCCCCTTTCACTGATTGAAGCGGCACGTATTGATGGATCGGGTGAATTTCGTACCTTTAACAGTATTGTGCTTCCGCTTATGAAGCCGGCGATCGCAGTACAGGCAATCTTTGGTTTCGTAAGCAGCTGGAACAATTATTTTACTCCGGCATTGATCTTACATGATGACAAGAAAAAGACACTTCCGATTCTGATTGCACAGTTACGTGCAGCAGACTGGCTGAAGTTTGATATGGGACAGGTGTATGTCATGATTACTTTCTCTATTTTACCGGTAATCGTTGTGTATCTGATTCTTTCCAAACATATTGTACAGGGAGTTGCTCTTGGCAGTGTGAAAGGATAAAATACAAATTTAAATTTCTGGGAGGTTTCTATGAAAAAGGGTTTTTTTAAGAAGACCGGTGCACTTATGCTCGCGGCCACATTGACTGTGAGCATGGTGCAGGTGCCGGTGTATGGTGCGACAACAAAAACAGTCACCGTGTCAAATCAGAAGCAGCTGAACAAAGCGCTTAAGGTAGCAAAGGGAAAGAAAGCGTATTCTATTATTGTGAAAGCAGGAAAGAATACAAAAGTGACAATCCCAAAAGAAAATTATAAAAATGTCACAATCAAGGTTATAGGGGATAAGGTAACGGTTAAAAATAATGGAATTTTAAAAAAGATCATTATCAACTGCAGCGGAAATGTTTCTGTAAAGAATAACGGTACCGTAAAAAAAGTAGAGGTGCAGAAGGCAAAGAAGGTATCTTTGTCGGGAAGCTCAAAAAAGACGGTGGACGTTGTTATTTCTGCGAAGGATACCGCAATTACCACATCCATTGCTGTCAAAATCAAATGTACCGGAGAGAATGAAAATGTAGCGGTTACGAATAAAACGGATAAGGCAATAAAAGTGACAGATGCGGACGGCAATACAGTAAAAGTAAAGTCCGGAGATAAAAAACAGATCACTGCAGACAGTAAGTCTGATGATAAGAATAACGATAAAACAGATGACAAAGATCAGACCGATAATAAAGATACAACCGATGAAAAGAAAGATGAAAATAGTTCTTCCGGTTCTGCATCTGGAGGTTCGTCTTCGACAGATACATTTGAAACAACACCTTCGGAACTTGCAAAGAAAGGATACAGTTTCAAATGGGGAGATGATTTTACAGGAACTTCATTGAACCGTTCTGATTGGAATGTGGAACTGCATGAGCCTGGCTGGGTCAACAAAGAATTACAGGCATATGTCGACTCGGATGAAAATATTCAGGTAAAAGATGGAAATCTTTTGCTGAAACCGGTAAAAAAGACGAATGCAGACAAAACAGAAAGTTATACATCCGGGCGAATCAATACACAGGGCAAACATGATTTCAAATATGGATATTTTGAATGTCGTGCAAAGGTTCCTGCCGGAAAGGGTTACTTACCGGCATTCTGGATGATGCCTACCGATGAAAATCTATATGGACAGTGGCCAAAGTGTGGTGAAATTGACATTATGGAGGTTATGGGTCAGGAGACCAATAAGGCATATGGAACGATTCATTATGGTGAGCCTCATGATCAGAGTCAGGGAACTTACACGGTTTCAGAGGAAAATAATTTTGCTGACAATTATCACACTTACGCATGTGAGTGGGAACCGGGAAAAATCATATGGTATATTGATGGCGTGAAATTTCATGAAGAATCAGATTGGTTCTCTGCAAAAAGCGGACAGGGTGAAGTTACTTATCCGGCACCATTCGATCAGCCATTTTATATGATATTAAATCTTGCGGTCGGCGGAAGCTGGGTTGGATATCCGGATGCAACAACAACTTATGATGATCAGCAGTTTGCGATTGATTATGTGAAGGTATATCAGAAAGACCGTTATGACGAGAATGTAACAAAGCCGGTCAAAAATGTGACATTAAGAGAGCCGGATAAGAATGGTAATTATATTAACAATGGTGATTTTTCTGCCCAAGAAGACCTGACAGATGATGTGAACTGGAAATTCCTCACTACGTCAGATGGTGCGGGAACCGCGGAAATCAAAGAGAATCAGATGGTGATTTCTACACAAAACGCAGGAACAGCAGATTACAGCATCCAGCTGGTACAGCCGAATGTGCCATTGCAAAAAGGCGGAAAATACAAGGTGACGTTTGACGCATATGCAGCCGAGGCGCGTTCAATGGTTATTGATATTTCCGGACCGGATCACAACTATACAAGATATCTTGCGGATACAAAAGTAGATTTGGGAACAGAAAAGCAGACATATACTTACGAATTTCAGATGACAGGTTCCGATGATGCAAACGGACGCCTGGAATTTAATCTCGGAAATACGTCACCTACAGCGAAGGTATATCTTTCCAATATCTGTATTAAAAAGACAGGATATGAGGAAATCAAAGAAGATACAACAAAGAAAGCGCTTGCAGATGGAAACTATGTCTACAATGGTTCCTTCCAGGAAGGAACCGGAAGACTGAAATACTGGGAGATTACAAAAACGGAAAATGTGACGGCAGATGTGACAAATCTTGAAGATGGACGACGTCTGAAAGTGACAAGTCCGGCAGGAACGGAGAACGGAAAAGTTCTTGTGGGACAGAGTAATCTTGCATTGACTGCAGGAACCGACTATGAGCTGAGTTTTCGTGCACAGGCAGAGGAAGCAAAGCAGATGAAGGTTACTGTCGCAGGACAGGAAAAGGTATTTGATCTTACTACAGAAGAGAAAAATTACAGTGTGAAGTTTAAGACAGCAGAAAGTCTGACAGACAAAAATCTTTTCTTTGATCTTGGACTTGGAACAACCGTATATCTGGATGATGTCCGCATTGATGAGGACAGTCTGATCAAGAACGGAAGTTTTAATGCAGGACTGGCAGGTTTTGAAGCCTATTGTTATACACCATCAAATGTGACTTATGTTGTGGATTCTCTAAATGAGAAAAACGCAGCAGATTTCACCATTAACGATACCGGTGATGCAGACTGGCATATCCAGTTAAAGCAGACCGGAGTGAAGTTAGAGAAAGGACAGTGGTATCGTCTTTCTTTAAAGATGAAATCCTCAATTGACCGCAACGTTTCCTACGCACTTCAGAGAGATGGAAGTACACATAAGAATGCAGATGGAACAGAAGACTGGACTCCTTACTGCCAGAAAACAGTTGCTCTTACAAGTGAGTATCAGACTATCACAAAAGAGTTTCAGATGACAGAAGACACCGATCCGAATACCATCTTTAATATTGCAATGGGTGCTGTTGGCGGCAAACAAATCAAGAAACAGCACCGTATCTGCATTGATGATATTGTGCTTGAAAAAATTGCTGCACCGGAGATGAAACCAGAAGAAGCAGGAAAGAATCTTCTGAAAAATGGAGATTTTTCAAATGAGACAGACAATTGGAATATTTGGGGAATTACAGCGCCTGGAGAGGCTAAAGCAGATATTGCTGATCATGCGATTGTTTACCATATTTCTAATGCAGGTACGGAAGAATGGCATGTACAGTTGAAACAGAGTGGTCTAACATTGGAAAAAGGATGTAAATATCGTGTCACATTTAAAGCGACTTCAACAGCAGCAAGAACAATTAAACTGGCTATAAGTAATGCTTCTCCGTATAAATGGTATGGCGGAACTGATATCCAGTTGTCAGCAAATGATAAAAAAGACGTTGTTTGCGAATTTACAATGAGTGAAGAGACAAACAGTAATGCTGATTTTGTCATTTCAATGGGAAAAATAAAAGATGAGGATACACCGGCATCTGACATTACATTAAGTGATTTTTCACTTGTGAAGGTAGATGAAACAACAAATTAATAATATAGCAGAGAGAACTCCACAGAACTTTTATTCATGGAGTTCTTTCGCTATCTTAAAATTTCATAATAAAAACAGAACAGATATAGAAAAATTTTTTCAAGGAGAGGGTGTTTTTATGTTAAAGAAAAAGATGAGCAAGGCAGTTAAGGGATTAGCTGCAATGATACTAGCGGCTGCATGTATCGCAAATACAGGGGTTACAGTATATGCAGCGAACGGATATCGCGGAGATTATTACGGGCTGGATCTGGATTACTATGAATCAGCAAGATGCGAGAAAGCGGATGGATGGAGCAATGGGGATATGTTTCGAAATTGTACCTGGAGAGCTGGAAATGTAAATTTCAACAATGGAAAAATGCAGCTTTCCATTACGCATGATCCTTATGGGAAAACACCATATGCAGGAGGAGAATACCGTACGAATGAATATTTTGGATACGGTCGTTATGATGTAAGAATGAAACCAATAAAAAATGATGGTGTGGTATCTTCCTTTTTTACCTATACTGGTCCTTCTGATGGAACACGATGGGATGAGATTGATATTGAGTTTTTAGGAAAAAATACAACACAGGTACAGTTCAATTATTATACTAATGGCGTGGGTAATCATGAGTATCTGTATAATCTCGGCTTTGATGCATCACAGTCGTTTCATACATATAGTTTTATCTGGGAACAGAATAAAATAACATGGTGTGTGGATGGCAAAGCAGTTTATACAGCAACAAAAGATATTCCAATCACACCAGGAAAAATCATGATGAATGCATGGCCGGGAGTCGGAGTTGACAGTTGGCTGAAACCATACAATGGAAGAACCGGTCTTGTTGCAGAGTATGATTGGGCATCTTATACAAGCCTTTCAAAATATTATGGTTCCATACAGGGAGGCAGTTCATCTTCAGGATCAGAAAGTGGGTTAGTGAATGGAAAAACTTATTTCATTAATTCGAAGCTTAATAGCAAGTGTCTTGATATTGCCTATTGGTCGAAAGATGCAGGAGCCAATATCCAGCAGTGGGACTATCTGAATCAGGCAAATCAGCAGTGGATTCTTGAGCAACAGAGCAATGGATATTATGTGATAAAAAGTGCGTATAGCGGAAAAGTACTGGATGTGGCATGGGCATCAAAGTCATCCGGAGCCAATATTCAACAGTGGGATAAAAATGGTGGAGCACAGCAACAATGGAAAATAGAGCCTGTGGGAGATGCTTTTCGTATTATAAATGTTAATAGTGGGAAAGCATTGGATATTGCAGGTGGATCATGGGAAAACAGTGGAAATATCCAGCAGTGGGATTATTATGGTGGAAGTAATCAGCTGTGGTATTTTACGAAATTGAAATAGAGGCTGAGCATTTTGTGCAAATTTTGTGTATTTTCGAGAAATACTGTGCAAATATATAATTTTGCAGTTATAATAAAAAGATAAAGCAACAGCTAAAATGTGTTGCATGCATATGCTTTAAGACTTCTAAGAGAACTCAAAGGAGAAAATACATAAATGAAGAAAATAGCGATCGTTGCCGATGGATGGCGCAGATATATTAATTATGCCTGGATCAGTGGATGTCGGCAATATATAAAAGAGAAGAAGCTTGATGCACAACTGTATGTATTTTATGCGTTTGGAAATTTTAGCAAAGATGAAAAATACAATCAGGGTGAGTATAATATCATAACGCTTCCGGATTTTCGGCAATTCGATGGTATTATCGTAGAGCTTACGAATGTTCTGAAACGGAAATATGCCAGAAAAATTATTGACACAATCAGAACATCGAAGGTTCCTGCGGTTTCTCTGCTTGAGCGGATTCCGGGATTATATTTTGCTGGTATTGATAATTATTCGGCCATGAAAGAAATTGTGGAGCATCTTGTCACAGTGCATGGATGCAGAAAAATTAATTTTGTGGGTGGTCCACAGTATGTGAGTGAAAATCACGATCGCCTGCAGGCATATATTGATGTGTTGCAGCAGCATGGAATTCTTGTGGAGGATGCACGTATTTTGCACAGGGACTATGAAGTTGAGTCAGGCGTATGGGCATTTGAACAGTTTCAGGAATTAGAACAGAAGACAGAGGCATATGTATGTGCGAATGAGAATATAGCAGTCGGATTGTGTCATAGGGCACAGGAGCTTGGCTACAAAATTCCGGAAGACTTTTTTGTTACGGGATTTGACGATTTTAGTAAAGCATCTTATTACAAACCAAAGATTACAACCGTTGCGTATACACAAGAAAGCATTGCATACGCAGCGGTAGAATTATTGAATCAGATATGGAACGGACAGGCACAGATAAAAGAAAATTTTGCACCTACACATCCAGTATTTCAGGAAAGTTGCGGATGTAAAGCAAAGAATTCGAGAAAGCGCAGCCAGTATGTGGCAGACAGTATTTTCCGTGAGGTAAGGGAAATTGATCTGCATAACGAACTGATGGATTTGAAAAGGAATTTGCTCGAATGCACAAGTTATGAGCAAATGGCAGAAAGACTTTTTAGATGTTTTCAAGGTCTTCAATGTAAAGAAATGTACATGTTTATGAATACAGACCTTGTAGAAGCACAGAAAATTGAGGGAGTGCAGAATCAGGCAGAAGCATATGTTACGGATGGTTACCCAGAGAAGATGACTTTGATTTTTGGCAGTAGAAATGGTATTGTGTTTGACAAAACAAACCTGATCAAAAAGGAATTGTTCTCTATTATGGAAGAAAAAACGAAAAGTGGCATGTATTTGTTTTCTCCCATACATTTTAGAGAGAGAGAAATCGGGTATCTCGTTCTCAGTGATTGTGACTATATGCTGGAAAATCAGTTTCTGTTTGAAACATTGAATACATTTACAGAATCTTTGGAATATTTATATGGAAAAATCGTACTCCGCCGTGCCAACAATAAGCTGGAAAAACTGTATATTTTAGACTCGCTGACGGGATTGTATAACCGGATGGCATACACAGAACTGGCAGAGCCTTTGTTTGAAAACTGCAAGAAGGAAAAACGGCCGGTAACGATCATGTTTATTGATGCCGATCATTTGAAATATATCAATGATACATTTGGCCATGATATGGGCAATATTGCAATTAAAAGTATTGCAGATGCAATCCGTAAATGCAGTCCGGTACAGGCGGTGAATATGCGTTATGGAGGCGATGAATTTGTACTGGTTCTTCCGGATTTCGATGAAAAGAGGGCAAGACAGTTATATGATAAATTTCCAGAAACGCTGACACACATTGCAGAAAAATGCAATGTTGAATTTCCGATAGAGGCAAGTCTTGGATATGTAGTCGTCGATGATTATGATAGATCGATTAATGATTACATCAATGATGCGGATGAAAAAATGTATGCGAATAAAAAAGCGCGTAAGGCAGAACGCGTTTAAAATAATAATCAAATTACTGCTTTCTTGGTGTAGTGCGGGTCACTAAGGTATACATCGAATTGCATGCAAGCATGCATCGATGATACCTTTTGATCCTTTAATCATAATATTCCCCTGAATTTTCAGGGGGTGTTTTTTTATTCTGGATATGATAAGATAGTAGAAGTGCAGTTGATAAGGAACTCTATCAAAAGAAAGAGAGAACATAGAATGAAAAAGCGTATAGTTTCAATCATGCTTGCAGCAGTTCTTGCGCTGTCTCTTGCAGCATGCGGATCAAAAGACACAACCGAGCAGGATGCGTATCGACAGTACGGCATCAATTGTCTGGAGAGTGGAAATTATGAGGATGCGATCAAGGCATTTCAGAATGCATTGAACCAGTCGCTCGGCAAAGTGGGCGAGAAGGAAATCGATATCTGTTTTTACAAGGCGCAGGCACAGTATTTAAGTGGTGCAAAGGACGATGCCTTAGAGACTTATAATGCAATCATCAAATATAATAAAGATGGACGGGCATACTATCTGCGTGGAAACCTCTATTATGATATGGGGGAGGAAAAGAAGGCACTGGCAGATTATGAAGAAGCTGTAAAACAGAACAAAAAAGATTACGAATTGTACATTGGAATTTATCAGTCCATGAAAAATCATGGAGCAAAAGAGAATGCGCAGAAATATCTGAATCAGGCTTTGGAAATCAAAGGAGAGAAGGCAGAGGACCTGTTGTATAAGGGACAGATCAGCTATCTTCTGGGAGATTATAAGACGGCTGTTACCGACCTCACCAAGGCAAAGGAAGATGGACAGCAGAAAGCATCTTATTATCTTGGCCTGACTTATGAAGCGCAGGGAGATACCGATAAGGCACAGTCTTATATAAAAGAATATTTAGATAGCGGAGTGGCTACTTCGTATGAATTATATGATCTTGGAAGCTCCGAGCTGGATGATGGGGATTACGAGGAAGCACTGACCTTCTTTAATGCAGGACTTGCACTTGAGAAAGTTCCGAATAAGCAGAATCTTATGAAAAGCGCGATCGCTGCGTACGAGTACAGCGGAGATTTTGATTCTGCCAAAACGATGCTTAAAGATTATTTGGAAGAGTATCCGTCCGATGAGGATGCACAGAAAGAAAGTACATTTTTGGAGACTAGATAATGGCAAAACCACAGGAAATCGAAGAAATTGAAGAAAAGGTAATTTTAGTAGGTGTCAGTGAGCAGGAGGGCGATGATGCGGAAGATTCCGTGACGGAGCTGGCAGAACTGGTTAAGACCGCAGGTGCGACCGTTGTTGGAACACTGATTCAAAAGCGTGAGACCATACATCCGGGCACTTATGTGGGAACCGGAAAAGTAGAAGAAATCGCGCAGCTTATTGCACAGACCGGGGCTACCGGTATTGTGTGCGATGACGAATTGTCTCCGGCGCAGCTTCGCAATCTTGAGAATATGTTAGATACCAAAGTCATGGACCGTACATTGATCATTCTGGATATTTTTGCAGCGCGTGCGACGACTAGTGAAGGAAAAATACAGGTCGAGCTGGCGCAGTTAAAGTATCGGCTCAGCCGGCTCAGCGGACTTGGAAAAACCATGTCCCGTCTCGGTGGTGGTATCGGAACAAGAGGACCGGGAGAAAAGAAGTTAGAGATCGACCGTCGTCTGATCAATGACCGTATTGCTCAGTTAAACCGTGAACTGAAAGAAGTAGTCAAACATCGTGAAATTACCCGTGCAAAGCGTGCCAAAAGCGAAGTACCGGTCGTGGCGATCGTCGGTTATACGAATGCCGGCAAATCGACACTGTTAAATCATCTGACTGATGCAGAGGTACTCGAAGAAGATAAGCTTTTTGCAACACTCGACCCGACCACCCGTATGTTGGAACTGGATGGACATCAGCAGGTGCTTTTGACAGACACGGTAGGATTTATCCGCAAGCTTCCGCACCATTTGATCGAGGCGTTTAAAAGCACACTTGAAGAAGCAAAATATGCAGACTATATTTTCCATGTTGTAGATGCTTCGAATCCGCAGATGGATAAACAGATGCATATCGTTTATGAGACATTGGATCATCTCGGAGTAAAGAATAAGAAGATGGTCACGCTGTTCAACAAAATGGATCAGCGCACTGAGGAAGAACCTTTGCAGGATTTCCGTGCAGACCATATTCTACAGATATCGGCAGCGAATAATCAGGGATTGGATGAAATCAAGGCGCTCTTGCAGGAAATGCTGCGCGAAGACAAAGTTTATATTGAACGTGTTATCCCCTATGCACAGGCAGGTATCATACAGCTTGTCCGGGAAAAGGGAGAGCTTGTCTCTGAGGAATATGTACCGGAAGGAATCGAAATCAAGGCATATGTTCCGATGGAGGTATATGGAAAACTATAACTGTGAATGGAATAACAGCTTTGAAAGGTTGCACGAATATTCATAAAAATGTATAATGAGGAGTAATGAATTTCATTTTAAATGAAATTGGAGGTATTCATGTCACAGTCGGTTACAATAAAGAGTAATAAATATGGAATCAATCTGGTTTTAAATCCGGATGTTGCATTTGACGATTTGTTAAAGGATGTTGTTGAAAAATTTAAAGCATCCAGCAGTTTTTTTAAAAATGCGAAACTTGCACTTGCATTTGAGGGAAGAGCACTTTCGGATGATGAAGAACAACAGATTATAGCAGCCATAGAAAAAAATACTACAATAGAGATTTTATGCATTGTGGAAAAAGGAACAAAGCAGGAAGCAATCATGAAAGAGCAGGTCGAGGCTTTTTATGACGCAGTGCAGCAGGAATGTGAGAATACAGCACCGATTAGTGTTCCGGAGCAGTTTTACCGCGGCACGCTCAGATCTGGACAGGTGATTTCCAGTGAATCAAGTGTTACGATCATAGGAGATGTGAATCCAGGTGCAAAAATTATTGCACAGGGAAATATCATAATTCTTGGTGCACTCAAAGGTAACGCTCACGCAGGATGTATGGGAGACAGAAGCTGTTTTGTTTTTGCATTGGATATGAAGCCAATTCAGATTCAGATCGGTGATCTGATCGCAAAGAGCCCGGATCAGGCAGAACAGAAGCAACGTACGCGCCGTAAGAAAAAACAGACGGAAAATGAAGCACAGATTGCCATTGCAAAAGATGGAAATATTTATATTGAACCAATTACAAAAAATATTTTAAATACTATTTAGAAACGTAGGAGGAAAGAATTTAATGAGCGAAGTAATCGTTATCACATCGGGAAAGGGTGGTGTAGGAAAGACCACAACCACAGCAAATATAGGTACAGGTCTTGCACAGTTAAATAAAAAAGTTGTTATGATTGATACGGATATCGGATTGCGTAATCTGGATGTTGTTATGGGTCTGGAGAATCGTATTGTATATAATCTGGTGGATGTTGTTGAAGGAAAATGCCGTATTCGTCAGGCGCTGATCAAGGACAAGAAATACCCGGAGCTTTGTCTTCTTCCATCTGCACAGACCAGAGACAAGGATGCGGTTACACCGGAGCAGATGGTAGAACTTATCAATGAGCTTCGTGAAGAGTTTGATTATATCTTGCTTGATTGTCCGGCAGGTATTGAGCAGGGATTCAAAAATGCAGTTGCAGGAGCAGATCGTGCACTTGTTGTTACAACACCTGAGGTGTCTGCAATCCGTGATGCAGACCGTATTGTTGGTTTGCTTGAAGCAAATGAGATGAAACGCATTGATTTGATTGTCAACCGTCTGCGTGTCGATATGGTAAAACGTGGAGATATGATGAATGTAGATGATGTTACGGAAATTCTTGCCGTCAATCTGATTGGTGCCGTACCGGATGATGAACAGATTGTTGTTTCTACAAACCGTGGAGAGCCACTTGTTGGTACAAACAGTCTGGCAGGAAAGGCATATATGAATATATGTCACCGCATATTGGGTGAAGAGGTTCCATTACTGGATCTGAACCAAAAACATGGAGTTTTCGAAAAGTTGAAAGATATGTTTAAGAAAAATTAAAGGGGGATATTTATTGTGGGAATAATGGATTTATTTAAAAAGAAAACTTCAGGCAATGTCGCAAAGGACCGCTTGAAGCTGGTGCTCGTTTCAGACCGCGCTAACTGTTCCTCTGAGATGATGGAAATGATGAAAAATGATATCATTGAGGTCATATCCCGTTATATGGATATTGATGCGGAAGCACTTGATGTGAAAATTACAGAGACGGAATCCGATTCCAATAACGGAACGGTTCCTGCACTTGTTGCAAATATCCCTATTCGTGATATGAAACATCGTCCGGAACCAAGATAAGATAAAAGCATAATCAATCGGATACACAAAACCCCGGGAGGCTTTTGCCTGCCGGGGTTTTTGTAATCATCTATATTATTTCATTGCATTCTTTTTTGCAATCGATGCTCTCTTACGCAGGGTAGGATCAAGGATTCTCTTACGGATACGAAGACTTTCCGGAGTAACCTCGAGAAGTTCGTCGGTATCAATGAAATCCAGTGCCTGCTCAAGACTTAACTTACGTGGTGGAACCAGTGTCAGTGCCTCGTCAGCGGAAGAGGAACGTGTGTTGGTCAGATGCTTCTTTTTACATACATTCAGCTCGATATCCTCAGCTTTTGAACTCTGTCCGATGATCATACCGGAGTAAACCTTTTCACCAGGTCCGATGAAGAGAGTACCACGCTCCTGAGCGGAGAACAGACCATAAGTTACAGATTCTCCAGTTTCGAAAGCAATGAGAGAACCGGTGGAACGGTAAGCAATCTCTCCACGGAATGGCTCATAGCCATCGAACATTGTATTGATGATACCATTTCCCTTTGTATCGGTCATGAACTCACCACGATAACCGATGAGACCACGGGATGGAATCTTAAACTCTAATCGTGTATAGCCGCCGGCGATAGAACCCATATTCTGAAGTTCACCTTTACGCTGCTGCAGCTTGGAGATGACAGCTCCGGTAAATTCGTCCGGAACATCAACATAGGCAAGCTCCATTGGCTCAAGTTTCTTACCATTCTCATCATAATGATAGAGAACCTCAGCTTTGCTGACTGCAAACTCATAACCTTCACGGCGCATGTTCTCGATCAGAACGGATAAGTGAAGCTCACCACGGCCGGAAACTTTCAGGCTGTCCGGGCTGTCCGTCTCTTCGACACGAAGTGACACGTCGGTATTCAATTCGCGGAACAGTCTGTCACGGATATGACGGGAAGTGACATATTTTCCTTCCTGTCCGGCGAGAGGACTGTCATTTACGATAAAGTTCATGGAAATGGTTGGTTCGGAAATCTTCTGGAACGGAATCGCCTGTGGATTTTCCGGTGAACAGATGGTGTCTCCGATGTGGATGTCTGCAATACCGGAGATTGCTACGATCGAACCGATCTTTGCTTCTGTGACATCTACTTTATTTAATCCGTCGAACTCATAGAGTTTGCTGATGCGGACTTTTTCAAGCTTGTCAGGATCGTGATGGTTGACAACGACTGCTTCCTGATTGACTTTCAGGGAACCGTTGTCTACTTTACCGATACCGATACGTCCGACATACTCATTGTAATCGATCGTACTGATCAGTACCTGTGTGCTGGCATCCGGATCACCGGTTGGTGCAGGAATGTAGTTTACAATCGTCTCGAAGAGAGGTGTCATATCTTTCTTCTCATCATCGAGGTTGTACATTGCGTATCCGTCTCTTGCGGATGCATAAATAAATGGGCAGTCAAGCTGCTCGTCGGAAGCATCCAGATCCATGAAAAGCTCTAATACTTCATCGATAACTTCGGCAGGTCTGGCTTCCGGACGGTCAATTTTGTTGATGCAGACAATAACCGGCAGATTCAAAGCCAGTGCCTTCATCAGTACGAATTTTGTCTGTGGCATGGTTCCTTCGAACGCATCTACCACGAGAACAACACCATTTACCATCTTGAGAACTCGCTCAACCTCACCACCGAAATCGGCATGTCCTGGAGTATCTATGATGTTGATTTTTGTATCCTTATAAAATACGGCAGTATTTTTGGACAAGATAGTGATACCACGCTCACGCTCGATATCGTTAGAGTCCATGACGCGCTCCTGCACTTCCTGATTGGCACGGAACACACCGCTTTGTTTTAACAATTCATCAACCAGAGTCGTTTTACCATGATCGACATGGGCGATAATTGCTATATTACGAATATCATCTCTTGTTGTTACCATAATTTACCTTCTTTTCTATTATACATATCTCTTTGTGTATTATAACCTGTACCATTTTATCATAAAAATGCATTTTCGCAAGAGTTTCTTCTATGTTTAGTGAAAAATATGGCGAAAAATGTTGCTGTTCACATCTGTTTTTTTATCGACATACTTTGATGATTTCTTGCAATGAATAAATGGTAAAACATAACCCTAACAAATATTTCCACAAAAGGAAGGGAGAAAATTCATGGCAGATAAAATGTTTGAAAACAACCAGGTAACGATTATCGGAGAAATTGTATCGGATTTTGTGTTTAGTCACGAAGTGTATGGGGAAGGCTTTTATATGGTAGAAGTATCAGTAAACCGCTTGTCCAACTTTGTAGATTACATACCGGTCATGGTATCGGAGCGTCTGATTGATGTAAAATCCGACTGCAATGGTCAGTATGTGTATGTGACCGGACAGTTCCGATCCTTTAATCGACATGAGGAGCACAAAAACCGTCTTGTACTTTCTGTATTTGCGAGAGAGTTTGAACTTGTGGAGGCACCGGAAGAGGATCATGAGACGAACCAGATTTTTCTTGATGGCTTTATTTGCAAAGACAGCGTTTACAGGAAGACTCCACTTGGAAGAGAGATTGCGGATCTGCTTGTAGCAGTCAACCGGTCTTATGGAAAATCAGATTATATTCCGTGTATCTGTTGGGGAAGAAATGCGCGTTTTGCAGCAGGATTTGAAGTGGGCAGCCACGTGCAGATCTGGGGAAGAATCCAAAGTCGTGAGTACGTAAAAAAGCTTAGTGAGACAGAAGTAGAACAGAGGGTTGCTTATGAAGTCTCTGTGAGTAAAATCGAATTTCTGGAGTCGTAAAAACTGCAAAAAAAGAGGCACACTTGATTATTTGACCTGTTTGTGGTATCTTACTTAAGATTCTTTGTATAAGGCGTGAAAGTAAATCGGAGATACGAAAAGGGCTTCGGTTTTATTTTGGAGGCAATTATGAACGAAGGTATTATACAGATTTATTATGGTGAGGGCCACGGCAAGTCAACCGCTGCAATCGGTAATGCAATCCGTTGTGCAAGCGAAGGCAAAAGTGTGATTATCATCCAATTTTTAAAAGGGAAAAATGAGAATGAACTGGCTTTTTTGAATCGTCTTGAGCCGGAAATCAAGATTTTTCGATTCGCAAAATCCGATGAAAGTTTTGAAGAGCTGTCGGAGCAGGAGCAGCAGGAGGAGGCAATGAATCTGCGAAACGGATTCAACTATGGAAAGAAGGTTGTAACGACAGCCGCCTGTGATATGCTGATTCTTGATGAGGTGCTGGGTGTGATTGATGAGAAGGTAGTTGCGCCACAGGAAATGCAGGAACTGTTTGAAAATAAACCGGATGATATGACGCTTATCTGCACCGGACGTGTCCTTGAGGACAGTATCCGTCCTTATGCGGATGAGATCTATAATATCGCACCGGAAAAAATAAGGATTGACGAATAGTACACATGGTGCTATTATCAGAAAAGAAGCAAATAACTCAGATAGAGGTCGCGCAAGCTATGAGTATTCTGTGGGATGTGACAGACACAGGCGAACACAGAGGAAAGGGGCGAGCGCCGAAGAGATAAAAGGGCTGTACTTTTATTTCTGGGCATATGGTAAAGAACCATATGACTGTCAACATACAAAGTTGGAGAGCTATCGAATCTATAATATACAACAATGTAGATTAGACCAGCTCAGGTGAGAGCTGGTTTTTTTATGGAAGGGAGAACAAATGGCAATATTTAAAGGCGCTGGTGTTGCAATCGTTACACCAATGAAAGACAATCAGGATGTAAATTATGACAAGTTAGAGGAGCTGATCAATCAGCAGATTGATGCAGGTACGGATGCAATTGTTATCGCAGGCACAACAGGTGAGAGTTCTACACTTACCATGGAGGAGCATCGCGACGTTATCAAGGCTGCTGTTGAGTTTACAAAACACCGTGTTCCGGTTGTTGCTGGAACCGGTTCGAACTGCACACGCACAGCAATCCAGCTGTCACAGGAAGCAGAAGAGGACGGTGTAGACGGATTACTGATCGTAACGCCATATTACAACAAGGCAACACAGGCCGGACTGATTAGCCACTATTCACAGATCGCAGACAGCACAAAATGCCCGATCATCATGTACAATGTACCGGGAAGAACCGGATGTAATCTTCTTCCGGAGACCGTTGCAACACTGTTTGCTGCAAAAGAGAACATCGTGGGATTAAAAGAAGCTACCGGTAATATGGCACAGGCAAGCAAAACAATGGCACTTACCGATGGCAAGATCGATATGTATTCCGGAGAGGACGGACTGGTTGTTCCGTTGTTATCTATCGGTGCAGTCGGTGTGATCTCTGTATGGAGTAACGTAGCACCTGCAAAAGTTCATCAGATGTGTGACAGCTTTTTCAAGGGCGACATTGAGACAGCAAGAAAGATTCAGTTAGAGGGACTTCCACTGGTAGATGCATTATTCTCAGAAGTAAATCCAATCCCGGTTAAGAAGGCATTGAATCTGATGGGCATGGAAGTTGGTCCACTTCGTTCCCCACTTTGTGAGATGGGCGAGACTAATGCCGCAAAACTTGCAGAAGTAATGAAGAACTACGGTTTATTGAAATAAGAAAAGTATCGGATGATGTCCGGTGAACGAAAGGATAAGAGACGAAAATGACAAGAGCGATTATGAATGGCTGTAACGGAAAGATGGGACAGTGCATTACACAGATCTGTGCCCAGGATCCGGATATTGAAATTGTTGCAGGAATCGATATGTATGATGGTATTAAAAATACGTATCCGGTATTTGCAAGCCTTGCAGAATGTACAGTAGATGCAGATGTAATTATTGATTTTTCCAATGCAAAGGCAGTGGATACACTGGTAGATTACTGTGTGGAGAAGCAGATTCCGGTTGTATTGTGCACGACAGGACTTTCTGAGGAACAGTTACAGAAAGTCGAGCAGGCATATGAGAAAGTTGCAATTCTTAAGTCTGCAAATATGTCATTGGGAATCAACACTTTGATGGAACTTCTCAAGAAGGCGGCAACGGTATTTGCACCGGCAGGATTTGATATGGAGATCGTAGAGAAGCATCATAATCAGAAATTAGATGCACCAAGCGGTACGGCACTTGCACTTGCGGATTCCATGAACGATGCACTGGAGGATGCTTATACTTACAAGTATGACAGAAGCCAGGAGCGCAAGAAGAGAGACAAGTATGAAATCGGTATCTCTGCAGTCCGTGGCGGCAACATCGTCGGTGAGCATGAAGTGATTTTCGCCGGTCAGGATGAAGTGATCGAATTCAAGCATACAGCATACTCTAAGGCCGTATTTGCCAAGGGCGCAGTAGAGGCAGCGAAGTTCTTAAACGGAAAAGGTGCAGGACATTATGATATGGCAGATGTCATTGCTGCAAAATAAAATCATAAGGAAAGTCGAACACTTTGTGTGCTCGGCTTTTTTTATGGCAATTTTGTTGACATGCTTTATAAAAAAATCATATAATATTCTTAATTGTACATTGCTATAAGGTACGAATGAGGTATGCTATGAAAAATAGAATGAAAAAATTAATACCTGTTATGCTTGCAGCCATTGTGTTTGCTGGAAATCTTGCAGGAACAACACAGGTGCAGGCAAGTGAAATCGAAAGCCGAACCCTTGATATTTATGATGCAGAGGTGCCTGCGGTCGAGGAGAATATTTCTTTGGATGGCATGAGAGGAGCAGCTCAGGTTCCATCTGCATATCATAACACAACGGCGGAGCTTCATGCATTGTATCCTGCAACACGTTCGCAGGGAAATTACAATACCTGTTGGGCTTTCAGTGGTGTCGGACTGGCAGAGTTTGATCTGATTACGGATGACAAGGTTGCGGACAAAAGCATTGATTTGAGTGAGCTGCAGGCTGCTTATTTCACCTATCATTCGGTGGATGATGCGTTCGGGGGAATGCTTGCAGATGATGTGTCGCTGTTATCCGGAAATTATATGTCGAGTGGTGGCAATATGTACTATTTATCACGCGCTTTGATGCAGTGGAAGGGACTGGTCAGGGAATCGGATGCTCCCTATACAAATGTCACGAGAACTATATCTGACAGTCTTGCATATCAAAAAGATGTAGCGCATTTACAGAATGTATATCTGATGAATATTCATAAAAATCCTTCTTCGGTGAAGAAAGCAATTATTGCACATGGAGCGGCGAGCATTGGGTTTAAGGCAGGAGATAAAAACGTTTATGACCAGATGGCCTATTATGGTCCGGAAGGGGGGATGGTTGCAACATACCGCTGTGACAAAAAGGCAACAGTAGATCACCAGGCAATTGTTGTGGGATGGGATGACAATTTTCCGGCATCTGCTTTCAAATACCCGGCAAAGAAAAATGGAGCATGGCTGGTTCGTAATTCGTGGTCGGATTTGTCAGACAACAGTTATTACAGCTATTTCTGGATGTCGTATGAGGATGCAAGTCTGGAGGATGCAGCTTGGGTTTTTGATTTTGGACCGGGGGATAATTACGATTACAATTATCAGTATGATGGAGCCGTCTATGCATATAAGGTAAAGTCCTATCCGAAAGAGGCCAATGTATTTTTGGTAAAAGGATCTGCAAATCAGCAACTGAGAGCTGTGTCCATCTCCATGATGCAGGATGCAAATGTTCCATATACAATTAAGATTTACACCAATATTGCTAGTGCAAAGAAACCGACAAGTGGTATTCTTGCAGCCAAAGTTACCGGTAAGACAAGCTATGCCGGAGTCTATACGATTCCGTTGAAGAAAGCAGTATCTATTCCCAAGGGTACGAAATATGCAGTTGTAGTAGAATTCAATAAAAAGAATAAAGGTGTGGATATGGAGTGCTCCGGAAAAAATCAGCATCTGTCAATTACTGCTTTTTCCGATTATGGGCAGAGTTTTGTTTATAGCAACGGATCATGGAGAGATCTGGCAGATTTGTCAGAATACACAGGCATTGGAAATCTCTGCATTAAAGCATACACGGATAAGACAGGAACAAGCATCGGAAAAGTAAAGTCGGTGCGTGCGAAAGCTGGAAAAACCAGTATGCGCATTTCCTGGAGTAAAGTAGCTTCCGCAAAGACTTACGAAGTATATCGTGCAACTTCAGAGAAGGGAACCTACAAAAAAGTTACAATCGTAAAAGGAAAACATTATACCGATAAAAAACTTTCCAAAGGAAAGACTTATTATTATAAAGTACGCGCCTGCAAGACGAATGGAAAGAAATCCGTGGCAGGAGCACTTTCTGATGTAAAGAAAGCAACAACAAAACGATAAAATATAAATAGAAAGGATTTATCAGATGTCAATATTGATAAAAGGCGGCCGCGTCATCAATCCGGCAACACAGATGGAAGAAGAAGCCGATGTGTTGATCGAAGAAGACAAGGTTGTAGAAATGAAAAAGAACATAGAAGAAAAAGCAGATCGTGTATTAGACGCAAGCGGCTGTTATGTTATGCCGGGATTCATTGATATGCATGTGCATTTCCGTGATCCAGGCTTTGAGCAGAAAGAAGATATTTATACCGGAATGGAAGCAGCGGCTCACGGTGGATATACGACGGTCCTGACGATGCCGAATACAAAACCGGTTGTCGATAATCCGGATGTTGTAAATTATGTACACAACAAAGCAAAAGCAGGTAACTGCATCCATGTATTACAGGTTGGAGCTGTCACCAAGGGACAGATGGGCAAGGAGCTTGCTGATATCAAGGGAATGGTAGAAGCCGGAATCCCTGCAATCAGTGAAGATGGTAAATCGGTTATGAATGCAGAAGTGTACCGCGAGGGAATGCTTGAGGCAGCAAAATATCATATTCCTGTACTGGCACACTGTGAGGACATTAATATGGTACACGGAGGGGTAATGAATGCGGATGCCAAGGCAAAAGAACTTGGTATGCCGGGTATCACGAATTCCGTGGAGGATGTCATTATCGCGAGAGATATTGTGCTCAGTAAAGATACCGGTGCACAGCTGCATTTGTGCCATTGTTCCACAAAAGATTCTGTAGAGATGGTACGGATTGCAAAAGAAGAGGGACTTCATGTTTCTGCAGAGGTTTGTCCGCATCATTTTACACTTACATCCGATGATATTACGGAATATGTGCCACAGATCGAAGCGGGTATTCTGATTCCAAAAGAAACCGATGCAGATACGAACTACAAGATGAATCCACCGCTTCGTACCAAAGAAGATGTGGAAGCATTAAAGGAAGGTCTGCGTGACAACATTATGGATGTGATTTCTACAGACCATGCACCACATACATTTGATGACAAGAATACATCCATGAAGAAAGCGCCTTTTGGCATTGTTGGATTGGAGACGGCTGCATGTCTGACTTATTCGGAACTTGTATTGGGCGGATATCTGACACCGATGCAGATGGCTGAGAAGATGAGTTACAATCCTGCAAAGATCGTAGGAATCGACAAAGGTGATATTCAGCCGGGAAAGAAGGCGGATATCGTAATTTTTGACCCGAAGGAAACTTATACGATTGACAAGAATAAATTTGCATCGAAGGGAAGAAACACACCGTTCCACGGAAGAAAAGTGACCGGACGTGTCAAATGCACGATCTGTGATGGAAATGTAGTATTTAATGAAATTAAGAATAAAACAAAATAAAAGATAAGAGGAAAAAGACATGATTAACAAATTAGTAGACAAAATCAAGGAAACCAATGCACCGATCGTTGTAGGATTAGACCCGATGCTTTCCTATGTACCGGAGCATATTCAAAAAGCTGCATTTGCAGAGTTCGGTGAGACACCGGCAGGTGCAGCAGAAGCTATCTGGCAGTATAACAAGGCAATCGTAGATGCAACTTATGATCTGATTCCGGCCGTAAAGCCACAGATCGCTATGTATGAGCAGTTTGGTATCGAAGGTGTAAAGGCATTTCAGAAGACGGTAGATTACTGTCACGAAAAGAATCTGGTTGTCATCGGTGATGTAAAGCGTGGAGACATCGGATCAACATCTGCCGCTTATGCAACCGGCCACCTTGGAAAAGTACAGATCGGAAGCAAGAGCTACTCTACGTTTAATGAGGATTTTGCAACCGTAAATCCATATCTTGGAACCGATGGTATCAAGCCGTTCGTTGATGTATGTAAGGAAGAAAATAAAGGTATCTTCATTCTTGTCAAGACATCTAATCCGTCCAGTGGCGAGTTCCAGGATCGTCTGATCGACGGCCGCCCGCTGTATGAAATCGTAGGTGAGAAAGTCGCTGAGTGGGGAAGTGAGTGTATGGGAGAGTCTTATAGTTATGTCGGAGCAGTTGTCGGAGCAACTTATCCGGAGCAGGGTAAGATCCTTCGTAAGATCATGCCAAAGTCATTTATCCTTGTTCCGGGTTACGGCGCACAGGGCGGAAAGGGTAAGGATCTGGTTCATTTCTTTAACGAAGATGGATTAGGAGCAATTATCAATTCTTCCCGTGGTATTATTGCAGCTTATAAGCAGGATAAATACAAAGAGCAGGGAATCACACCGGAGAACTTTGCAGATGCATCCCGTATGGCGGTTGAAGATATGATCGCAGATATTGCAGGTGCTTTGGCATCTAAGTAATCTGACCGTGGAAACATTTATATTGGAAGCAGAATGCAGGAGAGAAAAATGAGCGAAAAGTTTCAGGAGACCGTGACCGTTGTCTCACAAAAACAGATCGGTACGGGAATATATGATTTAACCATTCAGACAAAGGAGATTGCAGCGGCAGCGAAAGCCGGACAGTTTGTTTCGGTATACAGTAACGATGCAAGCAAGCTTTTACCTCGTCCAATCAGTCTGTGCGGAATTGACCGCAAAGCAGGTACATTGCGCCTGGTTTACCGCGTGACCGGGGAACATACCGGAACAGAAGAGTTTTCCAGACTTCAGGCGGGAGATACCATGAAAATTATGGGACCGCTGGGCAATGGATTTACCGTGGAAAAAGGTAAGAAAGCATTTCTGATTGGTGGAGGTATCGGTGTACCGCCAATGTTACAGCTAGCAAAGGAAATGAAAGATGCCGGAGAAAATTTCCAGATTGTGATGGGATATCGTGATGCCGGAACTTTTCTTCTGGATGAATTTAAAGAACAGGGTGAAAGCTTTGTGGCATCTGAGGATGGCAGTGTTGGAACCAAAGGAAATGTATTGGATGCAATTCGCGAAAACCATCTGGATGCGGATGTTATCTATGCATGTGGCCCGACACCGATGCTGCGTGCCCTGAAAGCATATGCCGAAGAACAGAACATGACATGTTATGTTTCCATGGAGGAGCGTATGGCATGCGGAATCGGAGCTTGTCTTGCCTGTGTATGTAATTCTACGGAAAAAGATGCACATTCAAATGTGAAGAACAAACGTATCTGCAAAGAGGGACCTGTATTTAATGCAAAGGAGGTAGAACTGTAATGAATATGTCAGTGAATATAGCCGGAGTTGAATGGAAGAATCCGGTGACGGTTGCTTCCGGAACATTTGGTTCAGGTACGGAGTACAGTGAATTTGCAGATTTAAATAAACTTGGAGCAGTCACGACAAAAGGAGTGGCAAATGTGCCATGGGCAGGTAATCCAACACCACGTGTTGCAGAGGTGTACGGCGGAATGCTCAACGCGGTCGGACTGCAGAATCCGGGAATTGAATTGTTCTGCAAACGTGATATTCCGTTTTTAAAACAATATGATACAAAGATTATTGTCAATGTATGTGGACATTCTACCGAGGAATATGTAGCAGTTGTGGAAAGACTTGCTGATGAGCCGGTCGATTTACTTGAAATCAATATTTCCTGCCCGAACGTAAAAGAAGGCGGTATCGCATTCGGACAGGATCCAAAAGCCGTAGAGGCGATTACAAAAGAAATGAAGCGTCATGCAAAGCAGCCGGTGATCATGAAACTGAGTCCGAATGTTACGGACATTACAGAGATGGCGCGTGCAGCAGAAGCAGGCGGTGCAGATGCATTATCACTGATTAATACCATTACCGGAATGAAGATTGATGTCAATCGCCGTAAATTTGTTTTGGCAAACCAGACAGGTGGCATGTCAGGCCCGGCCATTCATCCGGTTGCTGTACGTATGGTGTACCAGACTGCAAAGGCAGTCAATGTCCCGATTATTGGAATGGGTGGTATCATGAATGCGGATGATGCAATTGAAATGATTCTTGCAGGAGCCACAGCAGTATCGGTTGGTACTGCAAATTTCACAGATCCGACTGTGACGGAGAAGATTGTAGCCGGTATCGGGGAATATATGAAGAAATATCATGTCAATGATATCAAAGAACTGATTGGTGCAGTTTCTTAAAACGTAAGTATTAAAAGGAACCGGATGTGATGAAAAAGGTATGGGAATTTTTTGAAAATCTCGATGAATATGTGTATGTTACTGATGTAAAAACCAATGAGCTGATTTATATGAATCGTAAGACAATGGAAACTTATGGATATCATTCATTAGAACAGATCAAAGGAAAGAAATGTTATCAGGTACTACAGAATTCATCCATGCCATGTAAAATGTGCAACAACAAAATACTGCAACCGGAGCATTTTCAGGAATGGCGTTATTATAATCCTATTCTGAAAAAATATCTGTTACTTAAAGATACGCTGCTACATGATGAGAAAACAGGTAAAGATTATCGTATAGAAATGGCTATGGATGTGGGAGAGGAAGTCCGGCAGGGAAATGTGATCGAGAATTTTCAGAATCTGGAAACACTCATTAATGAGGGACTTCGTATCGCATTGCTTGCGCCGACACCGGACCAGTCCATTGAAGTTATGTTGGAATATCTGGGAAAAACTTTACATGGCGATCGTACCTACATCTTTGAAAAGGATGAAAGCGGATATGATAATAATACCTATGAGTGGGTGGCGGATGGAGTTGTCCCGGAGAAAGAAGAACTTCAGAATCTTCCACCGGAAGTGTGCGCGCATTGGTACAAAAAGTTTCAGGATAACCGGTGTGTGGTCATTCATCAACTGGAGGATATCAGGGAAAAAGATCCGATTCTTTATGAAGTATTGGAGAAACAAAGCATTCATTCGCTGGTGGTGGTTCCGTTATATGACAATGGCAAAGTGATTGCTTTTTTTGGTCTGGATAATATTGCAGAAAATATTTCCTTTGAATACACGCAGAGTATGTTACAGATGACAGGATATTTTTTCGTATCATCAATGAAACAAAGAAATCTTGTGCGCAAATTACAGGAAATCAGTTTCCATGACCAGTTGACGAAACTTGGAAATCGTTTCGCATTGGAAGACTACGCGACACAAGTGGACAGTCGTAGGAGCATAGGTGTTGTATTTTGTGATATTACAGGACTGAAACGTGTGAATGACAGTCAGGGACATATTGCTGGTGATAAATTTATTGTGGATGCCAGTGAATGCCTGAAAAATGCATTTGGGGATCAGAACAACGGGCTTTTCAGAATTGGTGGTGATGAGCTTCTTGTTCTGTGTCCGGAAATGACAAAAAAAATGCTCAAAGAAAAGATAAGTGACTTGCGGTCTTATATGGCAGAGGCAAATGTGACAATGGCTATCGGTTATGTCTGGAAGCCGGATGCGTCAGCCAGTCTTGATGAGGTGATGACGGAAGCTGAGATGTGGATGTACAAAGATAAGGAAGCTTATTATAAACGAACAGGAATTGATCGACGGGTTCGCTGACAGAGAATCAGGAGAGGACAAGGTTGTAAGAGGGGTTATTTTCATGGAACAAATGAGTTCAGGAAGGCTGAGTGAGGCAATTGCATTTCAGATTGCAGAACTGATTCTTTCCGGTCAGATAGAAAGCGGGACAAAGCTGCGACAGGAAGAACTGGCAAAGATGCTGGAAGTTTCAAGGATACCGGTGCGTGAGGCTTTGCAGCTTTTGGAAACACAGGGACTTGCAAAAAGACTGGTGACAAGGCATATTGTGACAGCAGATCTGGATGATGTGCATGTAAGGGAAACTTATGCGATGATAGCGGCGATGGAAAAGAATGCGATAGATGCGATGGTGAGCGAAAGAGGAGTTGCGGCGTTGCAGGAGTATGAGGGTATTCGACCGGATATGGAAATTCACCGGATGATCATTCAAAGGACTGCCAATCTGTATGTACAGACGCTTTTGACCAATGCTGTAAATTATTATGTACAGTTTGCAGAAAAAAAGAAGCCACAAAGTACCTATACAATGCACAACGTATTGCAGAAGTGGGCTACGGAAGGAGAGAGTCTGTTGAATGAACATTACCTTATACTTGCAGAAACTGTAATCGCGGAAAGGAAGAAAAATTATGAGTCTGCTTAAACCAATTGTTATGCCGTCGGCAAAACAGAAAGTTGCTTCGGAACTGCGGAAAGCGATTTTGTCACGCAAACTGAAAGAGGGAGAAGTACTTTCTTTAGAGAGTATCGCCACACAGTTAAATGTTTCCATCACGCCGGTGCGTGAGGCATTTCAGATTCTTGACTGGGATGGACTTATAAAATTAAGACAGAACAAAGGTGCCATCGTACTTGGAATAACGGATACATACATACGTGATCATTATCAGTTACGGGCTATTTTAGAATCTTCCTGTGCACAGCTTGCCTGCGAGAATGAGGCAGATCTGAGCACCCTGGAGGATATCATGAAAGATGCGCAGCGTATGATTGAGACGAAAGAATATGCGGGATATGCGGACAACAACCGGGCGTTTCACAGTGAAATCTGGCACATGAGTGGAAATCAGAAGATGGAGAATATGGTCAGTGAATTGTGGAATGGGCTGTCCATGGGAAATATGGTCACAGAGGAAGAGTATGCAAAGATTTCCTATAAGGAGCATGAGCAGATTTACCAGGCATTACAGAAAAGAGACCGGCAGGCTTCGTATGATGCGATGTATGCACATATTATGCGGAGCAGGGATGATATGCTGACGTATTACAATTAATCGTTGTTCGGCATATTGCATAAAAAAACGAAAAGTAAATATCCATATTTTACAAAAAGAACAAAAGCTGTTGACAATGTCAGCAGCTTTTACTATACTACAATTAGAAATTGGATACATTATCAAATATCAAAGATAATGAACTTAGGAGTAAGGGAAGAGAGTACGGAGGTGTTTTATGAGTCAGGCAACGATTACATTATTATTTCTGTTGTTTGCAGTCATTATGTTTGTGTGGGAGAAGATTCCATTAGGACTGACATCGATGATTGTATGTGTGGGGCTGGTTGTTACCGGGGTGCTGGACTGGAAAGTTGCTTTTTCCGGTTTCATTGACAGCAATGTGATTTTATTTGTTTCGATGTTTATTGTGGGTGGTGCATTGTTCGAAACAGGTATGGCGAACCGGATCGGTGGTCTGGTAACGCATTTTGCAAAATCTGAGCGGCAGTTGATCGTTGCAATCATGGTTATTGTGGGAGTTATGAGTGGCTTCCTTTCCAATACAGGTACAGCAGCCATTCTTATTCCGGTTGTAATCGGTATTGCAGCAAAATCCGGATATTCGAGATCACGCCTGTTGATGCCGCTGGTATTTGCAGCAGCAATGGGAGGAAACCTTTCACTGATCGGAGCACCGGGAAACATGATCGCCCAGTCAGCGATGGAAGGCATGGGAAAATCATTTGGATTTTTTGAATATGCAAAAGTTGGTATTCCGATTCTCATTGTTGGCATTTTCTTCTTCGCATTAATCGGTTACAAATTATTGCCGGATGCAAAGCCGAATGATGATGTGGTTTTTGATGAGACAAAAGATTTCAGTAATGTTCCAAAATGGAAACAGTGGCTTTCACTGATCATTCTGATTATTACACTGATTGGCATGATTTTCGAGGATGCTATTGGAATCAAGCTTTGTGTGGCAGGTGCGATGGGCGCTGTTGCACTGATTCTTACAGGAGTAATCACGGAAAAGCAGGCTTTACAGTCCATTGATTTGAAAACAATTTTCCTTTTCGGAGGAACTCTTTCACTGGCTTCGGCTTTGGAAGAATCCGGAGCAGGAGAGATGATCGCAACGAAAGTTGTTGGTCTTTTAGGAGATCATCCATCACCATATTTATTTACATTTGTTGTATTTATGCTTTGTTGTGTGCTCACAAATTTCATGAGCAATACCGCAACAACAGCATTGATGGTTCCAATCTGTGTATCGATTGCAAAAGGAATGGGAGCAGATCCAAGTGCCGTATTGATGGCATGTGTGATCGGTGGTTCCTGCGCATATGCAACACCGATTGGAATGCCGGCAAACACAATGGTAATTACAGCCGGCGGATATACATTTAAGGATTACGCGAAAGCGGGCATTCCCCTAATTCTCGTATCCACAGTCGTAAGTATGATACTTTTACCGATCATGTATCCGTTTTATCCGTAATACGTGGTTGGCAGCAAATTGGAAAACATTACACTAAGGAGGCGTCGTTATGACAAAGGAAGAACAGGTAAAAAAACTCACAGATTACATGGCAAAATTCATTGCTTATACAGCAAAAAAGCTGCCGGATGATGTAATCGCAAAATTACAGGAACTGCGGGATCAGGAAGACAGCCCGCTTTCAAAAACCATTTATAACACAATGTTTGAGAATCAGAAGCTGGCAGTGGAATTGAACCGTCCAAGCTGTCAGGATACCGGAGTATTGCAGTTCTGGGTAAAATGTGGAACAAAATTCCCACTTATCGGAGAACTGGAAGCACTGTTAAAGGAAGCCGTTGTACAGGCGACCTTTGAGGCACCGCTTCGACACAACAGCGTAGAGACTTTTGATGAATATAATACAGGAAAAAATGTCGGAAAAGGCACACCTACCGTATTCTGGGATATCGTTCCGGACAGTGATGAATGTGAAATTTACACATACATGGCAGGTGGCGGATGTACATTGCCGGGAAAAGCAATGGTTCTCATGCCAGGTGAAGGTTATGAAGGTGTAACCAAATTCGTGCTGGATGTTATGACAAGCTACGGATTGAATGCATGCCCACCACTTCTTGTCGGTGTCGGTGTTGCAACTTCTGTAGAGACTGCCGCATTACTTTCCAAGAAAGCACTGATGCGTCCAATCGGTTCCCACAATGAGAACGAGCGTGCTGCAAAAATGGAGAAGCTGCTTGAGGATGGAATCAACGAGATCGGCCTTGGACCACAGGGTATGGGTGGGAAGTATTCCGTTATGGGTGTAAATATTGAAAACACGGCAAGACATCCATCTGCAATCGGTGTTGCTGTAAATGTCGGATGCTGGAGCCATAGAAGAGGACACATTGTCTTTGACAAAGATTTGAACTATACAATTACAACACATTCGGAGGTGACTTTATAATGGTAGAGATGAGAAATGGAAAAAAGGTACTGATTACACCGGTATCCACAGAAGATTTAAAAGACATTAAAGTTGGAGATATCGTATATCTTGATGGAAGCATGACAACCTGCCGTGATGTGGCACACAGACGACTGGTTGAAGAAGGAAGAGAACTTCCGGTCGATGTAAGAAACAATGCGATTTTCCATGCAGGACCAATTATCCGTCCTTTGGAAAATGATAAGTTTGAGATGGTATCTGTCGGACCAACCACCAGTATGCGTATGGAAAAATTCGAGTATGAATTTGTAAAAAAGACAGGTGTAAAAGTCATCATTGGAAAAGGCGGAATGAAAGAAAACACAGAACGTGCATGCAAAGAGTTCGGAGCAATCCACTGCGTATTTCCGGCTGGAAATGCAGTTGTTGCAGCCACTGAAGTAGAAGAAATCGTTCGTGCCGAGTGGCGTGATCTTGGTATGCCGGAGACACTTTGGAACTGCCGTGTAAAAGAGTTCGGACCACTCATCGTATCCATTGATACCGAAGGAAACAATATGTTTGAAAAGAACAAAGTAACCTTTAATGAGCGCAAGGATGCGGTATACGAAAAAATCAGCAAACAGGTTGGATTTATTAAATAGCGTGTATGGATAAATTCAGAAAAAGTCTGCTTTTGTCCATCAAAATAGGAATCGGCTGCAGTGCTGCGGTGTATCTGGCGCAGCATCTGCAGCTGGATTATGCAGCATCGGCGGGAACCATTACACTGCTTACCGTGATGACATCCAAGTGGGAATCCCTGCGGCTGGCAGGACTCCGTATCGTTACCTTCCTCCAGACCGTCGTATTGGCATGGGCGGTATTTACATTTATTCCCAATCCATGGGTTGCGTACGGAATTCTACTGGCCACAGTGGTATTTATCGCGGAGATATCCGGCTGGCGGGCAACGACTTCGGTCAATGCCGTGATTGCTGCACACTTATTATCCGATAAAAATTTAGATCATGCAGTATGGAATGAATTTGGTCTGGTCATGATCGGGATTGTTATAGCCATTCTGATGAATCTCTATCATGCAAACGCCATTAACCGCAAATCCCTGATTACCCATATGCGGCGGGCAGAGAAACGTTTGCAGGAAATTCTCGAAATTCTGGCGGATTATCTTGCAAACTGTCCACAGGAAAGAAGTGTGTGGGATGAGATTTGTGCACTGGAACAGGAATTACAGGGGTATGTGCATGAGGCGTATGAATATCAGAACAATACCTTTCCTTCGCATCCGTTATATTACATTTTTTATTTTGAAATGCGTTATGATCAGTGCCAGGTATTGCATAATCTGCATTATGAGATGAAAAAAATACGTACAATGCCAAAAGAGGCGGCGGTGATTTCGGAATATATCCGTTATCTGATTCCTTATGTTGTGGAATATAATCATCCGGAATCGCAGTCAGAAGAACTTGCACGTATTTGTAATGAAATGAAAAAAGAGGAACTTCCACAGACGATGGAAGCGTTGGAAAGTCGTGCCATGCTCTATCATATCCTGATGGATCTTGAAGAGTTTCTGGTATATAAAGCCCGGTTTATTCGTGGGCTGGACGAACAACAGAAACGAAAATACTGGAAAACTTAATTCAAATATGAAAAAAATATAAACACCGGCAGATTGCTTGACGAAGTAATTTGCCGGTGTTATTATTTAACACGCGCAAATACTTAACAATGTTATGTGATTGAAAAACAAGGAGTGTAACTATGAAAACCAGAGACGAACTTTATGAAGATATGTTTCGCGCCATGAATCAGTTTCATAAGCTGAAATTCGGTGACATAATGCAAAACATGAACAAAGCGGACTTCATCGTAATGAATGTGATAATGAAAAAGGGACAGGATGACAAGATGACGATCTCGGAGCTGGCTTCTACGGCAAGAATGCTCCCGTCAGCAATCTCAAGAACGCTGAGGGGATTGGAAGAAAAAGGATACGTGGAACGTACCATCAACAAAAATGACCGACGCAATACATACGTGGAACTGACGGCGGAGGGCAAAAAGCAGACCAGCGCAGTACAACGGGAAATGCGTGACTTTGGAAAAACGGTGATGGCAAAGTTGGATGAGCAGGAAATGAATCAACTGATCTTGTACCTGAATAACATTTACAGTATTGCAGAAAAGGAACTTGAGGCTAGAAAAATCAAGGACAGAAAGGAAAGAAAGCATGAGTAGGATATTTAAAAATATGCTTCCCTACTGGAAAGCAGTCATAATTATTATTGCGCTGCTGTTCGTCCAGGCATGGTGTGACCTGTCACTTCCGGCATATACGTCGGATATCATCGATGTGGGAATTCAGAACAATGGTGTGGAGCATGTTGTGCCGGAAAAGATGACTGCAGATGAATTTGATACGGCACAGTTTATTATGACGGATAAGGAAACGAATACATGGAAAGACATCTATGAAAAGAAAGATGATCTGTATGAGTTAAAAGATTTATCCAATAAGGAACTGAATGATATTGATGAGGAACTTACGATTCCGCTCATTATGAATTACCAGATGCGTGCGATGGAAGTGGATACTTTTAAGGAGACAATCGCAAAGCAGATGGGAAAAGATGTATCGGCTTTTGCTGACATGAGTGTGGAAGATATCGGTGCAATGATGCATGTGGACCTGAAAAGTTTCAAGCAGGAGAAAGAGGATGATGACGGAAACAAAATCAAAGTCGACTGTGTGGACGTAAGACCGATATTTGCCAATATGCTGGCAAGCGGTGCGATGGAAAAAGACCAGATTCTTTCCATGCGTGACACGATGGAGGATACCATTGATACGATGGGAAGTTCTCTTGTGAAATCTATGGGCATTGCCTATGCGGTAGCAGCGGACAAAGACGCAGGTGTGAATGTGGATAAGATTCAGAAATCCTATCTGCTCCGTGCAGGACTGAAAATGGTCGGCATGGCACTTCTGATGGGACTGGTTACGGTTCTCGTTGGATTCTTTGCATCACGTATTGGTGCAGGAATCGGTATGAATCTGCGCGATGGTGTGTTCAAACGGGTCGTTGGATTTTCCAATGCAGAGATGGACCGCTTTTCTACAGCATCCTTAATCACGCGAAGCACGAACGATATTCAGCAGATCCAGATGGTATCTGTGCTGCTTCTTCGTATGGTTGCCTATGCACCAATCCTTGGTATCGGTGGTGTGCTCAAAGTTATGCAGACCGGAGCCGGAATGGGCTGGATCATTGTTCTGGCAATTCTTGTGATTCTTGGATATGTCATGGTACTGATGTCTGTGACTATGCCAAAATTCAAACTGATGCAGAAGCTGGTCGACAATATCAACCTGGTTTCGCGTGAGATTCTTACAGGACTTTCCGTTATTCGCGCATTTGGCCGTGAGAAAAAAGAAGAAGAACGTTTTGACGGTGCGAATAAAGAGTTGACAAAGACTATGCTTTTTACAAACCGTGTCATGACATTTATGATGCCTGGTATGATGATGATCATGAATGTACTTACCGTAGGAATTGTATGGGTAGGTGCGCACAAGATTGATGCAGGAACGATGCAGGTCGGTGCAATGACTGCATTTATCACTTATGCAATGATGATTGTTATGTCATTTTTGATGCTGACAATGATGTCGATCATGCTTCCGCGTGCAGCTGTTGCAGCAGAGCGTATCGATGAAGTTATCCATACAGAGTCTTCCATTCAGGATCCAAAAGCTCCGGAAGAACTGACGGTACATGATGGAGTTGTTCGTTTCGAACATGTAAACTTCAGATATCCGGGGGCAGAGGAAGATGTATTACATGATATTGATTTCGTGGCAGAACCGGGAAAGACGACGGCAATCATTGGAAGTACCGGTTGCGGTAAATCCACGCTGGTCAACCTGATTCCGCGTCTCTATGATGTGACAGGCGGACAGATCACACTGGATGGCAAAGACATCCGCAATATTACGATGGCAGATCTGCGTGAGGAGATTGGTTTTGTACCACAGAAGGGTGTATTGTTTTCCGGAACGATCGCATCGAACTTACGCTTTGGTAAAGACGATGCAAGTGATGAGCAGATCAAAAAAGCAGCAGAAATCGCACAGGCAACTGAGTTTATCGAGGCAAAAGATGATAAATATGATTCATCGATTGCGCAGGGCGGAAGCAATGTTTCCGGTGGACAGAAGCAGCGACTTGCAATTGCCAGAGCCATTGCAAAAGATCCGAAGATATTTATTTTCGACGACAGTTTTTCCGCACTGGATTTGAAAACAGATGCGGCACTTCGTAAAGCACTTGCAGAAAATGTAAAGGACAGCACGGTGATTATCGTAGCGCAGCGAATCAGTACGATTCTTCATGCAGAACAGATCCTGGTACTGGATGACGGTCGCATTGTAGGAAAAGGAACACACGAGGAACTGTTAAAGAATTGCAGCGTATATCAGGAAATTGCAAAATCCCAGTTATCTGCAAGTGAGCTTGGACTGAATGAAAGTGAGGTGGCTGAAAATGAGCAGTAATCAGGAAGTCAGACATCAGCAGCCAAGAAGAAGAGGTCCGATGGGACGTGGCATGCAGCCGGGCGAAAAACCGAAAGATTTAAAGAAGTCCATTAAGCAGCTGATGCAATATATCGGAAAATACAAAATCGGCATTTTTATTGTTATGATCTGTGCAGCCTGCTCTACCGTATTTACCGTAATCGGACCAAAGATTTTAGGTAAAGCGACAACCGCTTTATCCGAGGGGCTGATGGATAAAATCAAAGGCACCGGAAGTATCGATTTTACAAAAATTGGAATCATCCTGTTGTTTGTATTGGGGTTGTATCTGTGCAGTGCATTGTTCAGCTTTATTCAGGGCTGGATCATGACAGGTGTGACCCAGAAAGTATGTTATCAGCTGCGAAAAGAAATTTCAGAGAAAATCAATCGCATGCCGATGAAGTATTTTGAGAGCCGTACGTACGGTGAGGTTCTCTCCCGTATCACCAATGATGTCGATACGTTAGGACAGGGACTGAACCAAAGTATTACGACCATTATTACTTCCGTTGCAACGCTGATTGGTGTATTGATCATGATGCTGAGCATTTCTCCGCTCATGACACTGATCGCTTTGGTTATTCTTCCTATTTCTATGGGACTGATCGGATTCGTGACGAAGAAATCGCAGAAATTCTTCTGTGCACAGCAGGAATATCTGGGACATATCAACGGTCAGGTCGAGGAAGTCTATGGAGGACATCTTGTGATCAAGGCTTTTAACCGCGAGAAAGATACGATTGATGAGTTTGAGAAAACAAACAAAATTCTTTATGATTCTGCATGGAAATCCCAGTTCTTATCCGGTATGATGCAGCCAATCATGATGTTTGTCGGAAACCTTGGATATGCCTGCGTGGCTTTGACCGGTGGTTTACTTGCAATCAAAAATGTAATTACGATCGGTGATATTCAGGCGTTCATTCAATATGTAAAGAACTTTACCCAGCCAATCCAGCAGATTGCACAGGTCATCAATATGGTACAGTCGATGTCTGCTGCATCGGAGCGTGTATTTGAATTCCTGAATGAAGAAGAGGAAGTACAGATTGTAGAAAATCCGGCAGATATTACAACCATCACAGGCGAAGTTACCTTTGATCATGTGCATTTTGGTTATAATCCGGAGCAGATTATTATCAATGATTTCAGTGCTAAGGTAAAGCCGGGTCAGAAGATCGCAATCGTAGGACCGACCGGAGCCGGAAAGACAACAATGGTAAAACTGCTCATGCGTTTCTATGATGTAAACAGTGGTGCGATTCTGTTGAATGATCACAATATCAAAGACTTCAACCGAAGAGAACTGCGCGATGCATTTGGTATGGTATTGCAGGATACCTGGCTGTTTAAAGGAACCATCATGGAGAATATCCGCTACGGAAGACTCGATGCAACCGATGAGGAAGTGATTGCAGCGGCAAAAGCTGCCAGAGCGCATCATTTCATTCAGACACTTCCGGGTGGGTATCAGATGGAGTTAAATGAAGATGCCAGCAACGTATCACAGGGACAGAAACAGCTTTTGACCATTGCAAGAGCGATTCTTGCAGATAACAAGATTCTCATTCTCGATGAGGCAACTTCTTCCGTCGATACAAGAACCGAAATTGAGATTCAGAAAGCGATGGATAATCTGATGAAGGGCAGAACAAGTTTTGTTATCGCCCACAGACTTTCCACGATCCGTGATGCAGATCTCATTCTTGTTATGAAAGACGGCGATATTATTGAACAGGGTAACCACGAGGAACTTCTTGCAGCGAACGGTTTCTATGCAAACCTTTACAATTCGCAGTTTGAAGATGTAGTGGCTTAGTCATGATTGCGCAAACAAAATTATGAAAAATATCTAAAAAAATCTTGAAAAATACATTGATACACGATATATTGTTTTTTAGGGCAATTTTCGACATGAAGTTTGCAGGAAAACGACGCAAGTCTACCGAAGGAGTAACACTCTCAGGTGCCGGCTGACCGGTGCAACTGTAAATGGATCGACTCTCTGGAGACACCTGGATATGACCAGGGGCCGAAGGTGCAACATACGCGATGTGTATGAATCTCTCAGGCAACAGGACAGAGAAGATATCTTTATCAAAGTATAAATCGTATCTTCTATCCCATGTGTGCATTGCATACATGGGATAATTTATACAGACAGAACAATGATTCAGAAATACAAAGTTTCCTGTCTGTGAACCAATCAAGGGAATCTCCCGATTTTCCAGAAGTTTTGAAAAATGCACACAATACAAAAGAAACGAGAGGTATAAAAGTATGAGTGCAATTAATGATTTCCTATCCACAGTGGACAATCTGGTCTGGGGTGTACCGCTTATGGTGCTGATCCTTGCAGGCGGTTTACTGCTGACGGTGCGTCTGGGGCTTTTACAGGTAAGAAAGCTTCCGCTGGCACTGAAGTGGATGATTAAGAATGAGGAAGAGGCAGAAGGAGCCAGGGGAGAGATTACCAGCTTCGCTGCGCTATGTACCGCGTTAAGCGCAACGATCGGTACCGGTAACATTGTCGGAGTGGCAACTGCCGTAGGTGCAGGTGGTCCGGGAGCGCTGTTCTGGATGATCGTAGCGGCTTTCTTTGGTATGGCAACCAAGTATTCCGAAGGTCTGCTTGCTGTGAAGTATCGTGTGGTAGCAGAGGACGGACACAGTCTTGGTGGTCCTTTCTATTATATTGAGCGTGGTATGGGTGCAAAATGGAAATGGCTTGCAAAGCTGTTCGCATTTTTCGGTGTGTGTGTAGGTTTATTCGGAATTGGAACATTCAGCCAGGTAAACGGCATTGCCAGTGCTGTCAATGGATTTTTTGATCCGAACAATCAGCACAGTGTAAAAATCCTTCCATTCCTTGGAGAATATTCATGGTCGGTTGTGATCGCATCCTTGATCCTTGCATTCTGTGTAGCTGCCGTACTGATCGGTGGTGTAAAGAGAATCGCAAGTGTCAGCCAGATCATTGTACCGTTTATGGCGATTATTTATGTGGTATTTGTTATTATTCTTGTTATCTGTAATATTACAGAAGTTCCGGCAGCAATCGTTACGATTGTAAAGGCTGCATTTAATCCAAGAGCAGTTACCGGTGGTGTGGTCGGAAGCATGATCGTTGCAATGCAAAAAGGTGTTGCCAGAGGTATCTTCTCAAACGAGGCAGGTCTTGGTAGTGCACCAATCGCAGCTGCAGCTGCACAGACAAAGGAGCCGGTTCGTCAGGGCCTTGTCAGCATGACAGGAACATTTATTGATACGATTGTCATCTGTACACTTACCGGACTTTCCATTGTACTGACCGGTGCATGGCAGGTAGAAGGCTTAGAAGGTGTGCAGGTTACAACTTATGCATTCCAGAATGGACTTCCATTCCCGGCAGAGGTATCTTCTTTTATTCTGATGCTGTGTCTGGTATTCTTCGCATTCACAACGATTCTCGGATGGGATTATTACAGTGAGCGTTGTCTGGAGTACTTAAGTGGTGGAAATATGAAGCACGTAAAAGTATATCGCTGGATTTACATCCTGGCTGTATTTATCGGACCATATATGACTGTAAGTGCTGTATGGACGATTGCCGATATCTTCAATGGTCTGATGGCAATTCCAAACATGATCGCGTTGTTTGTGTTGAGTGGTGTTGTTGTAAAGGAGACAAAGGATTTCTTCCGGAGACATAATGAAGCAAAATACAAATAAAATAAAAAGATAGTTACAGACGAAAAGAAGCTGTTGCATGATTTCATGCAGCGGCTTTTTTCATGTCAAAAGTTCTATAAGAGATTCTTTGATTACAAAAAATCCACATTATCTACAAAATCAGACAAAACTCACATACAAATTCTGCCATTCTAATACAGAAATCGAACCGACAGGAGGAACTACAAATGCGAAAGTGGAGTGCATTATGCGTCATCGTATTTGCACTGATTCTTTTATATGGATGCAGAAACAGTGTGAAAAGCCAGCCACAGAAAACGGTGGATTTGCCGGAGCTGCGCATCGGATGTGATGAATATGAACCATACAATTACAGTGATGAATATGGAAAAAGAATTGGAATTGACGCAGAGATCGCGACTGAGGCATGCAGACGGATGGGAATGAAACCGGTGTTTGTCTCAATCAAATGGGATGAAAAGGATGAATTACTTGAAGAAAAGCAAATTGATTGTGCATGGAACTGCTTTTCCATGAATGACCGCAAAGATGCGTATCAATGGGCAGGACCATACCTGAAGAGCCGGGAAATGGTGGTTGTTGCAAAGGACAGTTCCATCAAAAGCATCAAAGATCTGGAAGGAAAAATTGTCGGTGTGCAGACAAGCACACAGCCGGAAAAAATTTTTCTGGAAGAAGATGAAGAAGTACCGGATGTGAAATTTGTGTATTCGTTTCCGGACATGGAAGATACACTGATGGTATTACAGCAGGGGTATGTGGATGCTGTGGCAGCTCATGAGAACACTTTGCTCCGGCGGATAAAGAATATCAAAGGAGAATATCGTTTGCTGGAGGAAAGCTTGCTGGAGACAGATATTGGGGTTGCTTTTTCAAAGAAAGCGGATGCGGATCTGGTACAGAAGCTGGATTGGGTTCTCAGAGACATGAAAGAGGATGGAACGATTGCTTCCATAGAAGAGAAATATGATGTGGAAAATTGGAGATAAGCGATGAAAATTACGATAAAACTGATTTTACTGTTTCTTATTCCGGGATTTTTGCTTTTCCATGGAATGTATTATATACAGACAATGTCTAACTTGCACAATGCAAATAACGAGATTTCGGATATTATGCACTTTGTAGCAGAGCAATGTGCAAGATATGACAATCTGATAGAGACAGATGAGGTACAGACACAGATTGATCTGGTAGAAAAAACAAATGAATTAAGCAGAAATCTGCAGCACCATACGGATGGGATTACGAGTGGATGCCTGAAGGAATATGTGGAGGAACAGCATCTGGCGGGAGCGATGATTCTGGATGAGAATCTGAAACCTGTATATCAGGCACAGATGGATCGTACTGGTTATAAGTTTTGGAAAGAAGCAATCGAAAGCGAGAGTGTAAAAAATATTTGTCAGGCATCGAAAAAGGTGTTGGTGGATGGAAGGGATGTGGATGGAATTCCTTATCATTATGTGGCTATGGCACGTCGGGACACCGGAGGAATCGTGTTTTGTTATGTGAGAGGATCTTCGCGTTCGGCTGGAGTGGATGAAATCCGCATGGACAATTTGCTGACAGGATATAAAATTGATATGAATGGAACTGTGGCAATGACAGAGGGGGACCGGGTGATCAGTTCCAATGATGCGAACATGCAGGAAAAAAAGATTCAGGATTGTCCACAAATTGTGATGTTCAATAAAAAATGGAAACCGGGAAAGCTTATCAGCATAAAAAAGGACAAGAAAACATATTATGGCCGGCATATTAAATGTAATCAGTATTATGTCTATGTTTTCTTTGAAGCCAAAGAAGTTTTTTCCGGAAGAAGGAATATAATGGCATATGTCATGAGCATCTATCTGTTTTTCTGGATTATTCTTGTGGTGATCCTGCAGCAGTCACAGCGCCGTAAAATGGAAGAACAGCAGAAAAAAGAAATGGAATATCAGGAAAAACTGTTTGCTTCCATGGAGGAGGCAAAGCGGGCAAATGTGGCGAAAACAGAATTCCTGCGTCGGATGAGCCATGACATCCGGACCCCGATCAATGGAATTCTAGGACTGCTTGAAATCGGAGATCATTTTCCAGATGATATGGAAAAACAAAGCGAATGCCGGAAGAAAATCCGGGGAGCGTCCGGCTTTTTATTTAATCTGGTCAATGATGTGTTAGATATGAGTAAGATGGAATCCGGAGAAATTATTATCGAGGAAGTTCCGTTCAGTCTTAAAAATATACTGGATGAAATCGTGGAACTGATCGAAGTACAGGCCATCGAACAGGGACTTCAATTTGATGCAAAACGTTCGGCAGATGCAGAGTGGAATCTGATCGGAAGTCCGGTGCATTTACATCAGATACTGGTTAACATAGCGGGCAACGCAGTAAAGTATAGCCGAAAGAATGGTTATCTGCATCTGAGTTGCTATCAGATTTCAGCGGATGAGGATACGGCAATTTTCCGGTTTGTCTGTGAAGACAATGGCGTGGGCATGAGCAAAGAATTTCAGGAGCATATGTTTGAACCTTTTACGCAGGAAGAGGACAGTCCGCGAACCAAACTGGGAGGAACGGGACTGGGGCTTTCCATTGTAAAAAAGCTGCTTGAAAAGATGGATGGAACCATTGAAGTTGCCAGTGAGCGGGGCAAGGGAAGTAAGTTTATGGTGACAATTCCATTTCAGATTGACCGGCTTGCAAAAGAAAAAGAGACAAAGGAAAATGTGCAAAAAGATTTGCGGCCATTGCAGGATATGTGTATACTTCTTGTGGAAGACAATGAATTAAATATGGAAATCGCAGAGTTTATTTTGGAGGATAAAGGAGCCTCGATCATAAAGGCATGGAACGGAAAAGAAGCGGTGGATATTTTTGAAGCATCCGAACCGGAGTCCATCGATGTGATTCTTATGGATATTATGATGCCGGTAATGGATGGACTGACTGCAACACAGACCATTCGAAAACTTGAAAGGAAGGATGCGGCGACGGTGCCGATTCTTGCCATGACAGCGAATGCATTTGCCGATGATGCCAAGAGGAGCCGGCAGGCGGGAATGAATGAGCACCTTTCAAAACCGTTGGATATCGGCAAGGTAATCGAAGCGATTGAAATAGGGCTATCGCAATCCCACTGGCTTTAGACAATGGGTAGTTCACAAGTACAGGAGATAGTATGTATCGTATTTTTATAGTGGAAGATGATGAGACAATTGCAAAAATGGTGGCAAAGCATTTGGAAAAATGGGATTATGAAGTCTGGACAGTAAAAGATTTTTCCAATGTGATGACGGAGTTTGTGGACTTTGATCCGCAACTGATTCTGATGGACATCCGTTTGCCGTTTTTTAATGGATATCACTGGTGCACGGAAATTCGCAATGTTTCCAAGGTGCCGATCATCTTTTTGTCATCAGTGGCAGACAACATGAATATCGTTATGGCTGTGAGTATGGGGGCGGATGATTTTATAGCCAAACCGTTTGATCTGGAAGTTTTGACGGTAAAGATTCAGGCGCTGCTTCGCAGAAGCTATGATTTTGCAGGAAGCAGCAGTGTGATCGAACACAAAGGAGTCATGTTTCAGGTAAATGATGGAACGATCACTTACAATGGGGTGAAACTGGAACTTACGAAAAATGAGAGCAAAATTATGCAGACGCTACTTGTAAATAAAGAGGAAATTGTGACAAGAGATACCCTTATGACGAAACTCTGGGAGAGTGATTCCTATGTGGATGAAAATACGTTATCAGTCAATGTGAACCGTCTGCGCAAAAAGCTTGCAGAAATCGGACTGGAAAACTTTATTATTACAAAGAAAGGTATCGGGTATCGTATCGGATGAGTTGTCTCAATAAATTTGTAAAAAGAAATTTTCTGTGGATTCTGCTTGCGCTGCTTTTGGCAGGAAGCCATCTGTTATATCTGTATCTTTTACCAGCATCTGTGGAGGATATTGGTTATGCGGCACTGCTGGATGCGTGTCTTTTGGGATTGTTTTTCTTTCTTGCATGGATGGGATACATCCGAAGAGTAAAGAAGTTTCAGAAGCTTCTTGCATTGCCGATACCGGATCAGATTAAAGTTCCGGAACCGGTGGATGATATTGAACAGTTATATGGGCAGATACTGGAAAATGTTGCGATACAGCAGCGACTGCTGGAGGATCAGACACAGTTACAGCAGACAGAGATGTATGATTATTATGCCCGCTGGGTGCATCAGATCAAGACACCGATTGCAGCCTTACAGCTGCTTCTGGAAACGCAGAAAAAAGACGTCGCAAAGGATGCAGAAACGATTCTGGAAAAAGCGGGAAAAGAAAATGCGGTGCTTGAAAATCTTCTGGAGCAGCAGTATACACAGAATATGGAACAGTTTTCCGATATGGAAGAAGAATTGTTTTGCATTGAGCAGTATGTGGGGATGGCATTGCAGTATCAGAGGGTAAAAAGTGAAAGCAAGGATTATGTATTCACACAGGTTTCGGTGGACAAAATGGTGCGCACGGTCATCCGTAAATTTGCAAAGCTGATGATTCGAAAGAAAATCCCCATGCAGTATGAGGGCTGCAGACAGCAGGTCATTACGGATGAAAAATGGTGTGCATTTGTATTGGAGCAGGTTCTTTCCAATGCAATTAAATATACGAAGCATGGAACAATCCGGATTCGAATAGAACAGGAACCAAATTGGCTGTATATTGTGATTGAAGATCAGGGAATCGGAATCCGAAAGGAAGACATTCCGCGTGTATTTGAAAAGGGATACAGCGGATACAATGGGCATGAAGATAAACGGTCCACCGGCATCGGATTGTATTTGAGCAGACAGATTTTAGAAAAACTGGGACATACGATTCGAATTGAATCGGAAGTGGGAAAAGGCACTGCAGTGTGGATTGGATTTTCCATGAAACAAATTAATGTGCAGGATTAACAGGCGTATCTTACAGAAATGTAAGGTACGCTTTTAAAATGTAAGATAAATCGATGGTTGGAAGGAAACTCATTTGTTATACTTACAGCATAAAGAACTGGCGCCACAAAAAATAAAGGAGTATATCAAAATGGCAATTTTAGAAGTAAGTAATCTAAAAAAAATATATACCACACGATTTGGTGGAAATCAGGTACAGGCTTTGTCAAGAATCAGTTTTTCTGTGGAAGAGGGCGAGTATGTTGCTATCATGGGTGAATCCGGTTCCGGTAAAACCACACTGTTAAATATTCTTGCAGCGCTGGATAAACCAACGGCGGGAACCGTTGTATTAAATGGAAAAAATTTAGCGGCAGTCCGGGAAAAAGAAATGTCTGCGTTTCGAAGAGAACATCTTGGATTTGTATTTCAGGACTTCAATCTGCTGGACAATTTTTCACTAAAAGATAATATTTTTCTTCCGCTTGTTCTCTCCGGCGTGGACTATCCGCAGATGGAACAGCGCCTTGCACCGATTGCAAAGAAACTGGGGATCACAAGTCTGTTGAATAAATATCCGTATGAAGTGTCCGGCGGACAAAAGCAGAGAACAGCGGTAGCACGCGCTCTGATCACACAGCCGGAACTGATTCTTGCGGATGAACCGACCGGTGCCCTGGATTCCAAAGCATCGGACAGCATGCTTACGCTTTTCAACCAGATTAATGAAGAAGGACAGACCATTCTTATGGTAACCCATAGTACGAAAGCAGCAAGCCACGCGAACCGTGTTTTATTTATTAAGGATGGAGAAGTGTTTCATCAGTTGTATCGGGGAAACATGTCAAATGAACAACTGTATGCAAAGATTTCCGATACTCTGACAGTGTTGACGACAGGTGGTGAGCAGCATGAATAAAATTTACGTGAGACTGGCAAAGACCAATATGCGCAATAACCGGCAACTGTATGTTCCCTATATTTTGTCAGGACTTATTACGGTAGCAATGTTTTACCTGATGACATTTCTGAGTGGAAATGAAGGCCTTGCACATGCCAGGGGCGCTGAAATGATTGGACGGATTTTATCCTTTGGAGTTGGTATTATCGGAATTTTTTCTTATATTTTTATTTTTTATACCAACAGTTTTATCAGCAAACGAAGAAAAAAAGAAATTGGTATCTACAATATTTTGGGTATGGAAAAACGGCATATTGGCAAGGTGCTTGCGATAGAGACGCTGTATACTTCGGTTTTGGCAATTGGTGGAGGAATTATTGGAGGAATTATTTTCTCAAAACTGATGCTGATGTTTTTATATCGGATTCTGGATATTACAACAAGTGTAAGTTTTGAAATTTCCTGGCAGGGAATAGAGTACACGATTGTACTTTTTGGAATTCTGTATTTCCTTACATTTCTTTATAATTATATGCAGATGAAACTTGCAAATCCGATGGAACTTCTTCGTGGCGGAAATGTGGGAGAAAAGGAGCCAAAGACCAAAGTATTGATGACACTTGCAGGAATGGTGTGTCTTGGAATCGGCTATTATATTGCATTTACTACAGAAAATCCGTTAAAAGTACTGACACTGTTTTTCCTTGCAGTTGTCCTTGTAATCATAGGCACGTATTTTCTGTTTATTGCAGGAAGTATTGCATTGCTCAAACTTATGCGTAAAAACAAGAAATTTTATTATAACAAAAAGCATTTTACAGCGGTATCCGGAATGCTTTACCGTATGAAACAGAATGCAGCGGGACTCGCAAGCATCTGTATTTTGTCAACTATGGTTCTGGTTGTGATTTCTATGACGGTGAGTATGTTTGCCGGAATCGGTGATGAACTGCTATCACGGTATCCAAATGAAATAAATGTATATTCCTATGAAAAAACATTGGATGACAATGAACTGAAAAATCAGGAAGAAATCGCAGCTTTCATTGAAAAATCAGGAAGAAAAATTGAAAAGAAGGTTGGATACAGTTATCTGTCCATGCTTATGCAGATGCAGGGAGATAAGCTGGAATTACCGTCAGATACTTCAGCAGACAAATATACGGTAAACATGGTTACCCGTGAGAATTTTCTGGCAATGCAAAAAGTATTGGGGAAAAAGGATGTGCCGGAAGTTGCGGAACATACCGTGGCCATCTATGGTTCCAAATGGAATGGAGGAAAGACAGTTACTATTTTAGGGGAAAAATACAAGGTGGCAAAAACACATGTGCACGAGCTTCGGGATGCTTATACCAATTCCGAAGTGCAGGGGGCATATTACATCATTGTGGACAGTGAAAAAACGGTAGAAGAATTGTTCGAAAAGCAAAAGAAACTGCTGGGTGATCATGCGTACAGTTTTTGCAGAGTCAGTGGATATGAGATTGACGGAACAAAGGCGCAGAAGGTCGCATGTGAAGAAAAACTCGGTAAACTGATAGAAAAGCAGAATGAAAACCGCAGCAATCTGGAAAACCGGTATGTGGAAGGGCGCCTGTCACACGAACAGAATTTTTATACCATATATGGGGGCTTGTTTTTCCTCGGTATTTTCCTTGGTTCCATGTTCCTTATGGTGACAGTTATGATTATCTTTTATAAACAGATTTCGGAAGGATATGACGACCGGCAGCGATATGAAATCATGGAGAAAGTAGGAATGAGCAACCAGGAAGTAAAAGTGTCTATTCAGTCACAGGTGCGCATTGTATTCTTCCTGCCGCTTGTGATGGCAGCCATTCATGTGACGGCAGCATTTCCGATGATCCGCAGACTGCTGGTACTTTTGAATCTGTCAAACACAGGATTGTTTGTAAAATGTCTGGTGATTACATTGCTTGTTTTTATGCTGATCTATTATCTGGTTTTCCGTCTTACGTCGCGTGCTTATTACCGCATTGTCGGAAATCAGGTGAATAAGTAATTTTATAGTTCAAAAGTACTTGACATTTGCTAAATACCCCCTATATAATAGGTGCCAATTGAGAAGTATATATGTTGAATGTGAGATACATGGAGATTTTATTATGTCTAAGAAATATGTAAAACCAATGATTGCAATCGTACCGGATTATGCAGAGGGTGTTTATGCTGCAAGTGGAAACAAACAGGGCCAACTTGATGTGACTTATTCCGGAGTATGAGATAAATGGAATGGTGGTGGAAAAATTCTTGCCAATGTAAATTGGAGTGGAATAGAAGGAACTATCACTTTAAAGATGAAATTCAATGAAACGATTTTACAGGTAGAGGCAGCAGGTGCTGCTTCTTCTGTATCTGGAAATAATGTGACACTTACATTTCCAGCAACTGCAGAATGTCCGATGATGGTCGGTCTGCATTTGGATGGGGCGGCAAAACAGGTCGAAGAGGTTCGGCTGGACAGCTACGATTACTCGGTAAATTAAGGAGCAGAGAATGGAACTGTTGGAAGAAATAAAGAAGAAGGATGCGAAAGCATTTACCCATGGAGGGAAATTTCATGCAGATGATGTATTTTCATCTGCATTACTTTTGTATATCAATCCGGAGATCGTTATCTCCAGAGGAAATAAAGTCCCGGAAGATTTTGACGGAATCGTATTTGATATCGGACGAGGCAGATACGATCATCACCAAAAAGACAGCAGGGTGCGTGAAAACGGAGTTCCTTATGCGGCTTTTGGGCTGTTATGGGAAGTACTTGGAAAAGAAATCCTGGGTGAAGAACTTGCAGAGAAAATGGATGAATCATTTATTCAGCCTCTGGATATCAACGATAATACCGGGGAGAAAAATGAACTCGCCACGCTGATTGGAAATTTTAATCCGCCATGGGATGCAAAAGGGGGAAGCGATGAAGCATTTTTTCAGGCGGTCAGTGTTGCCGGAATGATTCTGGAAAACAAATTTGAGCGGTACCGTGGAAATGCCCGCGCAGACCAGCGCGTGGAACAGGTGCTCGAAGAACATAATCCAAAGGACCGCATCCTTGTGCTTCCGGAATTTATTCCCTGCCAGAAAGCTTTGGCTGAGACAGAGATCGCGTTTGTTATTTTTCCTTCCAATCGTGGAGGATATTGTATTCAGCCACAGAAACGAGAGTATTCCATGAATTATAAATGCAGTTTTCCGTCGCAATGGCTCGGACTCGAAGGAGAGGAGCTGGTAAAAGAAACCGGATTAAGCAGTGCAGTCTTTTGTCACAAAGGCGGTTTCCTCATGACGGTTGGAGAACTGGAGGACGCGAAAGCAGCATGCAAAAAGGCACTTGAGGTTTATCAGGAGGATTCTGTGATCGTGAGCCTTTCCGCACCGGATAGCGAAGCGGAGGAACTTTTGAAACAGATTGCCGGCGCCAGAGGCATTCCGTCGGTACGCATCTGCCATGTGGATTTTGCAGCATTGCCGGAATTGGAAATTGAGGACAATTATGCGGAAGTTGCGCTGGAAAAGCAGGATTGGAAGGCGCGTGTTAAGGAACAGGTCAGACAGATCTTAAAGTATAAGCCGGAAGCTGTCTATGTACAGGGCAATGTATTTGAGACGTATCCGATTGTGCATGCCCTTCGAAAGAAACATATACCGGTACTTACTATGATTGAAAAAGCCGGAAGAAAACTGATTGTACGGATTCCGTCCGGATCGTAAAGAAAAATGAAAATCAAACAATATAGAAAAGGGCGCTTGAAATTGCCCTCAGTTGAGACTCTGAAATAGCATCTGACTTTAGGCGGTTGGGATGCTATTTTTTTGTCGTTGTGGTTACTAGTATAGCGTTTTTAAATTAACTAAACCATATTACTTGCCTATTTTCCCGATAGCACATGCCAAAAATCCTCAGCGTAGCCCGCTACGCCTACGTTTTTTGACATGCACTTTCTGAAAAATATTCTGCGTAAATGGTTCAGTTATTTAGAAAACGCTATACTAGAGGGCATAAAACATCGGAAAATCAAGAGGATTCTGCGTTGAAAATAGGATTATTATGTGATAAGATTATGGGGAAATGTTGCCGAAGAGCAGTATCAAGACTTTGTTTTTGTTACCAAAACAAAATGGTGTCAAAACAGTAAAATAGAAATAATCAAGAGGTGCAAACCCTTGCAAATAGGAGGTTTATAAGACAATGGAAGCTTACAAGAGCGAGTTTATTGAATTTATGGTACAGAGTGATGTTTTGAAATTTGGCGATTTTACCTTAAAAAGTGGTAGAAAATCGCCTTTCTTTATGAATGCAGGTGCATATGTTACAGGTTCTCAGTTAAAAAGATTAGGTGAGTATTATGCAAAGGCAATCCATGCAAATTATGGAGATGACTTTGATGTGTTATTCGGACCGGCATATAAGGGAATTCCACTTGCTGTCGTTACAGCAATCGCATACAGTGAACTCTACGGAAAAGAAGTTCGTTACTGTTCTGATCGTAAAGAGGCAAAGGATCACGGTGCAGACAAGGGAGGATTCCTTGGAAGCAGCTTAAAAGATGGAGATCGTGTCGTTATGATCGAGGATGTGACAACATCCGGAAAGTCTATGGAAGAGACAGTACCGAAGGTACGTGGAGCTGCAAATGTAGAAATCGTGGGACTTATGGTAAGTCTGAATCGTATGGAAGTTGGCCAGGGAGGCAAGGTCAGCGCACTGGATGAAATCCATGAAAAATATGGTTTTGAAGGAAAAGCAATTGTAACAATGGAAGAAGTTGTGGAGCACTTATATAATCGTGAGTGCCAGGGAAGAATTGTTATAGATGACACATTAAAAGAGGCAATTGACCAGTATTACAAGCAGTATGGATGCAACTAAGTGGCATCGGAGAGTATTATCGGTACTGTTTATCGTATATTTGATTTTGTTATTTTATTTTTTGTTCTTTTCCGAAGGATTTGGAAGAACACAGTTTGGAGAAGAGTACCGGTATAATCTCACGCTTTTTAAGGAGATTACACGTTTTATCCGTTACCGGCATCTGCTTGGATTTAAAGCAGTGTTCATCAATATCGCAGGAAATGTGATCGCATTTATGCCACTTGGTTTTTTCCTGCCAACATTGCATCCGAAGAAACGCAATGGAATCGTGGTTATGATACACTGTTTTTTCCTCAGCCTTCTGGTGGAGGTAACACAGCTGGCATTTCGACTGGGATGTTTTGATGTAGATGATTTGTTTTTAAATACACTGGGCGGACTGCTTGGATACTTGACGTATTTTATTATTAAAACAATAAGAAATGGGAAGGATAACCAATGAGAAAACGCAAAAGACACGGATCTTACAAGTTCACAGAGAAGACCCATTCCAAGAGAGGAATTGTGGCCACGATACTTGCCCTTGTGCTTTTGGTTCTGTATCTGGTGATTCTGGAACTGGCATTTCGTGCAAATGGAGGTCTGTCTGCTTATTATGGAAGTATCGGAGTGCTTGCAATGCTTGCATCCGTTGTTGTGGTAGTTGTTGCGGCAGGCAGTCTTCGGGAAGAGGATTCTTTCCGCCTGTTCCCAAGACTGGGACTGTTTCTGTCAGTGGTTAATATTGTATGCTGGGCAGGAACCTATGTCATGGGATTTGTAATATGATTAAAGGGTCAAAAGGTATCATCGATGCATGTAATTCGATGTATACCTTAGTGAGGTTTTTGAAGGTATGAGTTATAAGGAATTGTTCCGGGAAAATAATGAACAATATACAGAAAGAATTGCGCTGGTCATGGAGCGCATCGGAGATATCGCAGTAGATGGAGCCATAACGGTACCGGAAGTTTACCGCGGATATTTTGAACAGATGGCAAATTATCTTCTGTTGGAGCATAGTGTGGCAGAAGAGGCGATATCCGGCGAATTTCCCATAATGACAGCAGCACAGGGGGAACAGTTAAATCAGCGTTTGTATGATGATGTACAAGAGCCTGGTTACGAAGAAAGTTATGCCAATCCGGCATATGCATGCAGTCGCATGGGAATAGAATACGGACAGATTCTTTCTATGCTCGATGCGAAGTTTCATAGTATAGCACCGCATTGTGCAGAAGGAAATCTTACCTATATCTGTCTGTATGCGGAGCTTTTTGTAGAACTTTATAATTGCTTTGAAGATATTGACAACTTAAGTGTAAAGGAATTGAAGAGCATTATTTATTCTTTTATGCATGATTACACAGAGGTGTTTAATCAGGATGCCATTGAACGTCTGGTCACGACCAGGGACGATTATTATAAAGAACTGGTCATGCATGCGGATTTGTCAGATGCTTCTTATCTGTTCCGGTATGCGATGTGCATCGGCACAGATGAAATGAAATCGTATGAATTTTTAAATACGTTTTCGGATGAGCAGATGCAGGAAATGGCAGATACGTTTACGGAAGGATACCGCATCGGATTTGCCACAACCGGAAAAGACATTACGAAGAAATCTATCGCTGAGATTCGTTATCCGATCGGGTTTGAGCGCATGGTACGTTTTGCGGTGAATAATTTTAAGAAGATAGGACTGGATTCGATTCTGCGTCCGTTTTCTGTATCATTGAATAAACAGTACACATATGATCACAGGGAGGACCGAGGACTCTGGCTGGATAAGGCGTTGATTGAGCGCGGACTTGAAGTAGAGCGCAGCGTCTGGGAAAAATTAAAAGCGCAGGCACCGGCATATGGCGGACCTGCTGTAATTGACATTTTTGGCACGAAGCCTTTTTCACCGGAGCAGAAGGATGCCTGTGTGAAGTTTACCGAAAAGCAGCAGAAACTGTCGGTATATCAGCGCAGTGAATCCAGTCAGCTGATCAACAAATATATCCGTGGGGAGGAACGAAGTTTTACGATTATCGCATATCCGGTTCCTTCTATCGGGGAGCAGTTCGAGGAAATATTTGCAGAGACGGTTAAAATCAATACGCTTGATTACGCATTGTACCGTGATATGCAGCAGAAGATCATCGATGTGTTAGACACCGCTGATATGGTACACATTCAGGGCACGAATGGAAACCGTACGGATCTGTATGTGAAAATTTATCCGCTGTCGGATCCTGCAAAAGAGACCGCATTCGAAAACTGCGTGGCAGATGTCAATATTCCGGTTGGAGAAGTATTTACCTCTCCGGTTCTTACCGGAACCAATGGAAAGCTTCATGTCAGTCAGGTATATCTGAATGAATTGAACTACGAAAATCTGGAACTGGATTTTGTGGATGGAAAGATTGCATCATACACCTGTACAAATTTTGATGAGGAAGCGGAAAATAAAAAATATATTGAAGATAATGTATTGTATCATCACAAGACACTTCCGATGGGAGAGTTTGCAATCGGAACCAACACGACTGCTTATGTGATGGCCCGCAAATATCGCATTGCGGATAAGCTGCCGATTCTGATTGCAGAAAAGACAGGACCGCATTTTGCAGTGGGAGATACCTGTTACACATATGATGAGGACAATATGACCTATAACCCGGACGGCAAGGCGATTGTCGCAAGGGACAATGAAATTTCGATGCTTCGAAAAGAAGACATCTCCAAAGCATATTTTAACTGTCATACCGATATTACGATTCCGTATGACGAGCTTGGAAAAATTACCGTGATCCGTAAGGATAAAACCACGGAGGATATTATTGTAAATGGACGCTTTGTCGTACCGGGAACCGGGAAGCTGAATGAGCCTCTCGATGCTTTGGATGCACAGCGAAACCAATAGATATTAACTTGAAAACGAAGGAAAACAGGAGGAATTAAAAATGGCACAGGTAGGAATTGTAATGGGAAGCGACTCAGATATGCCGGTTATGGCAAAGGCAGTAGACATCTTGGATCAGCTTGGAGTAAGCTATGAGATGACAATCATTTCTGCACATCGTGAGCCGGATGTATTCTTTGAGTATGCAAAGACCGCAGAGGAGAAAGGATTTAAAGTAATTATTGCAGGCGCAGGTATGGCAGCTCATCTGCCGGGTATGTGTGCAGCTATTTTTCCAATGCCGGTCATTGGTATCCCAATGCATACAACTTCTCTTGGCGGAAGAGATTCTTTATACAGCATCGTCCAGATGCCAACCGGAATTCCGGTAGCGACAGTAGCCATCAATGGTGGAGCAAATGCCGGAATTCTTGCAGCAAAGATTCTTGCGACAAGCGATGCAGATTTACTTGCAAGACTCAAAGAGTATTCCAAGAATTTAAAAGAGCAGGTTGAAGCAAAAGATGCACGCCTGAAAGAAGTTGGATATAAGAACTACTAATTAGAAAATTTACCATTTACTATTGGTAAAATCAGGTGTTTACAGATATACTATTAGATATAATAATATATTTAAGTACAGATATTAGGAGGAAAAATAAATGGATTACAAGAACGCAGGCGTAGATATCGAGGCAGGATACGAGTCAGTGGAACTTATGAAAAAGTATGTGAAAGCAACCATGCGTCCGGAAGTGTTAGGCGGACTGGGTGGTTTCTCCGGTGCTTTTTCTTTAGATACAATCAAAAATATGGAAGAGCCGGTTCTGTTATCCGGAACAGATGGATGTGGAACAAAAGTAAAGCTTGCATTTTTGATGGACAAGCATGATACCATTGGTATTGACGCTGTTGCCATGTGTGTAAATGACGTTGCATGTGCAGGTGGTGAACCATTATTTTTCCTGGATTATATTGCATGTGGAAAGAACTATCCGGAGAAGATTGCAACGATCGTAAGCGGTGTAGCAGAAGGATGTAAGCAGTCCGGTTGTGCACTGATCGGAGGAGAGACTGCAGAACATCCTGGACTTATGCCGGAGGATGAGTATGACCTCGCCGGATTTACCGTAGGTGTGGTAGACAAGAAGGACATCATTACAGGAGAGGACGTAAAGGCTGGAGATGTACTGATCGGTATGGCAAGTTCCGGTGTACATTCCAACGGATTCTCTCTTGTCCGCAAGATTTTCAAGATGGACAAAGAGACATTAAATACTTATGTGGATGAACTTGGCACAACACTTGGCGAGGCACTTCTTGCACCGACACGTATTTATGTTGGCGCATTAAAGTCCATTAAGAATGCAGGGGTTCGCGTGAAAGCATGCAGCCATATTACAGGTGGCGGTTTCTACGAGAATATTCCACGTATGCTTCCGGAAGGAAAGCACGCTGTTGTTGAGAAGAACAGCTATCCAATCCCACCAATCTTTACTTTGATGGCAAAGGAAGGAAATGTTGAAGAGCAGATGATGTACAATACATACAACATGGGACTTGGAATGATTCTTGCTGTAGATCCTGCAGATGTAGATAAGACAATGGAAGCAATCAAGGCAGCTGGAGATACTCCATATGTGGTTGGAAAAATCACAGACGGAGAGAAGGGTGTTACATTATGCTAAAAATCGCAGTGTGTGTATCCGGCGGTGGAACAAACTTACAGGCCATCATTGATGGAATTGAAAATCAGACAATCACCAACACAGAAATCGAAGTGGTGATCAGCAACAATAAGAATGCATATGCTTTGGAGCGCGCAAAGCAGCATGGAATCAAAAGCATCTGCATCAGTCCGAAAGATTATGCAAGCAGAGAAGAATTCAATGAAGATTTCTTGAAACAGCTGAATTCCTATCATGTGGATCTGGTTGTGCTGGCAGGATTCCTTGTAGTGATTCCGGAGCAGATGATCAAAGAATACACCAACCGGATCATCAATATTCATCCATCATTGATTCCATCTTTCTGCGGAACAGGATATTATGGATTGAAAGTGCATGAAGGTGTTCTTTCCCGCGGTGTTAAGGTGACCGGGGCAACGGTGCATTTTGTGGATGAAGGAACGGATACAGGTCCGATCATTCTGCAGAAAGCAGTTGCCGTGGAGGAGACAGATACACCGGAAGTCCTGCAGCGCCGTGTGATGGAGCAGGCAGAATGGATCATTATGCCAAAGGCGATTGATCTGATTGCAAACGGAAAAGTTACCGTGACAGACGGTAAAGTACATATCGGATAGAGTTCTTGAAAATAAGGAGAGTAGACATGAAAGTTCTTGTAGTAGGAAGCGGTGGACGTGAGCATGCAATTGTGACAAGTGTTGCAAAAAGCAAACGTGTAGATAAGATTTATTGTGCACCGGGCAATGCCGGTATCGCAGCACTTGCAGAGTGTGTGCCGATCGGTGCCATGGAATTTGATAAACTGGTTGCTTTTGCAAAGGAGCATGCAATTGATTTTACAATCATTGGAATGGACGATCCGTTAGTAGGCGGAATCGTTGATGTGTTTGAGGCAGAGGGACTGAAGGTATTCGGACCACGCAAAAATGCGGCAATTCTTGAGGGATCGAAGGCTTTTTCCAAGGATCTCATGAAGAAATATAACATTCCGACAGCCGGATATGAGAATTTCACAGATCCAAACGAGGCACTTGCATATCTTGAGACTGCAAAGATGCCAATCGTACTGAAAGCAGATGGACTTGCTTTGGGCAAAGGTGTATTGATCTGCAATACACTTGAAGAAGCAAAAGAAGGTGTCCGCACCATTATGGAGGACAAGAAGTTCGGTAATGCCGGAAATACCATGGTAATCGAAGAGTTCATGACAGGACGCGAGGTTTCCGTACTTTCTTTTGTTGATGGAAAAACAATCAAAATCATGTCTTCCGCACAGGATCACAAGCGTGCAAAAGACGGAGATCAGGGATTAAATACCGGTGGTATGGGTAACTTCTCACCAAGCCCGTTCTACACAAAAGAAGTGGATGATTTTTGCAAGAAGTATATTTATCAGGCAACTGTAGATGCTATGGCTGCAGAGGGACGTCCATTTACCGGAGTTATTTTCTTTGGCCTGATGCTCACAGAAGACGGACCAAAGGTACTCGAATACAATGCAAGATTCGGTGATCCGGAAGCACAGGTTGTACTTCCACGTATGAAGAATGATATTATTGATGTGATGGAAGCCTGCGTTGACGGCAGACTTGATACCATTGATCTGCAGTTTGAGGACAATGCGGCGGTCTGTGTTGTACTCGCATCTGACGGATATCCGGTGTCCTATGAGAAGGGATTCCCAATCACCGGATTCGAGAAATTCGAAGGAAAAGATGATTACTACTGTTTCCATGCAGGTACCGCTTTTGACAAAGAGGGACGTATCGTGACAAACGGTGGTCGTGTGCTTGGCATTACGGCAACAGGTAAGGACTTAAAGGAAGCCAGAGCAAAAGCATATGAGGCGACAGAGTGGATTGACTTTGCAAATAAATATATGAGACACGATATTGGAAAGGCAATTGACGAAGCATGAAAAAAGGCATAATTTTTGACATGGACGGAACACTTTGGGATTCTGCGGCGGGAGTCGCAGAGTCCTGGAATGAAGCAATTCTTGCATATGGTTATGAGAGAAAACCACTTACAGCAGGTGACATTCAGTCAGTAATGGGAAAGACGATGGAAGACATTGCAGATATTTTATTTCCAGAACTGAATGTCATGCAGAGAAAAGAACTCCTTGATCTGTGTTGCAGGCTGGAGAATGATTATCTCCGCAGGCATGGCGGAGTGCTTTATCCGGACATCCGCAAAACAATGGAAAAGCTGAAAGTAAATTATCACCTGTATATTGTAAGCAATTGTCAGGCTGGTTATATTGAAGCTTTTTTGGATTATTATAAGTTTCATGATCTCATCGAGGATATTGAGTGCTATGGCAACAATGACAAGCCGAAGGGGGAGAATATAGCACTTTTATATCAGAGAAATAACCTGGAAGATGCTGTATATGTGGGGGATATACAGGGAGATTATGATGCAAGTATGTCTGCAGGAGTCCGGTTCATTCATGCGGGATATGGTTTTGGAAAAGTAGAAGCTGATGTTCCGGAAATACAAAAGTTTTCAGATTTAATAGAGGTAATAGACACTGTCTGGAACTAAATGGGAGAGTTATGGGAGAACAGAATATAACAAATCAATATGAGGTGCTCAAAATTGTAGCAGAACAAAACCAGGAATTCATTATGGAATACGAAGCGGGTATGGACACCATGCAGGTGTACAAGGTGGAGAATGGTGAGTTTGTTACAGTTTACGATGTATCGAAATACGCTGCAGATGATAAAATAGGCAGCGTATTTGTCGATCCTGCGGATAAAGAATTGTATCGGCAGACGATAAAGAAGTGCATGAGCGAACCGACGCATGCTACAGTGGATGTGCGTTTTTGCGAACCGGGAAAAGAGTGTGTATGGTTTCGGTTTTTCCTTGTCAGTACAGCAGAAGACGGAAAGAAAGTAGATCGTATTGCAGGACGTCTCCGTTCCATTCACAGTGAGAAAATTGCCAATGAGAATATGCGCAGAAAAGCGGAAATGGATGCATTGACAAATGTGTATAATCATACTGCATTTGAAGAAATCTGTGGGAAAAAGCTCGAAGACTATGATGGCAAAGCATTACTTATGATGCTTGATGTGGATGATTTTAAGATGATCAATGATACCCAGGGGCATGCCGTCGGAGATATGGTACTTGAACAGACTGGAGCAGTGCTGAATGCAGTGATTGGAAATCATGGTGTGGCAGGAAGACTGGGTGGAGATGAGTTTGCGGCATTTGTCTGGGGACTAAAAAATAAGTGTGATATTCATAAGTTCTGCCAAAATCTGCAGGAACGGTTAAAGACCATAATTTTTGATATGGAGTATGCTGCTTCGATTGGAATCAGTGAAGTGGATGATCGTAAAATGACATTTTCGGACTTGTATTATGAGGCAGATCAGGCGGTCTATACGGCAAAACACAGAGGAAAAAATCAAATCGTATTTTTTAAAGATATTCAGGAATATCTTGAGCAGGATGCAAAGGAACAGGAAGAAATCAAATATGCAGAGGAAGTATGCAGTACTGCAGATGATCATGTGCTTTTAGCGGAGCTGAAAGAGTGCATGTCCCAGTTGTCTTCCGGTTGTTTTGCAGATGGCCTCAAACGAATGGAGTTGTCATTACAGAACTTTTTCGATGCGGATTGTGTGATCGTTATTGACAAGACGCAAAAAGGAAAACAGAAAGTAAGTGAGAGCCACAAAGAAAGTGCAGAGATGACTTCGCGTGTGATTGTGGACATTATTGAAAATGGAAAAACAGATGAATACTGGAATGTGTTGTATGATCGTATTAATATTTGTCTGCCAAATATTAAACACATAAAAAATAAAATGCCAAAATTATATGACGGTCTTGTAAAGTGCCGGATCTGGTCTTCTATCGCAAGTTCCTTATTAAAGAATAATGAGAATATCGGTGTTCTTTTGATTTTTAATCCACGCAGACATATCGAGGAAGCCATGCTTGTGCAGATGCTTGCAGAGTATCTGAGTGCATGTCTTTTACGGGAATATGCAAATGAAATATGTCAGCGGAGTAAAACACATGATAATCTTACCGGTTTATGGAACCGTAACAGTTTTGTTCTGTGGAAAAAAGATCGTGAAATGCAGGAATATAAATCGCTTGGAATTATCACGACGGATATCATTAAGCTTTCAAATATGAATCGTCAGTTTGGATATTTGTATGGAAACAAAAAACTGATTGAAGTAGCAGAACTGCTAAAAGAAATATTTGACGGATATCAACTGTTTCGTTATGATCAGGATGAAATGCTTGTTCTTTGTGCAAACATAAAACGAAAAGACTTTGAGGAACGTGTACGCAAATTAAAAGAGAGATTAGAGACACTTTCTTTTTCCGTAGCAAAAGGATACAGTTGGAGTTCACACCCGGCAGTATATTCCCAGATTGATGAAGCGGAAGCGGTCATGGATAATGATAAGGTAAAACTTCTTCATGGAAATACTGCTTTCCGTAAGGTGGCAGAGAACCTGATCCGGGAAGTACAGGATTTGATGGACAGAGATCACTATCTTGTGTATCTGCAGCCAAAGGTAAACATCGAGTCTGGAAAAACGGAAGGTGCAGAAGCTTTGATCCGGCAGCTGGATGATGAACTTGGCCTTGTGGCACCATCACATTTTATACCGGTTTTGGAACATTATAATCTGATTTATATGATTGATTTGTATGTTCTTGAGGAAGTCTTTAAATATCAGCAGGATGAACAGAAAGCCGGTCATCGTCTTGTACCGATTTCTTTGAACTTTTCTAAGAAGACAATCATGTATCCGGATCTTCTGGAAAAGGTCCGGGCGGTTACGCAAAAATATGATGTTCCGGCGGGAATGGTACATATTGAGGTAACAGAGACTGTAGGTGATATGGACCATATTGTAATCGAGAATGTATCGAATGCATTAAAAAAGATGGGCTTTCGTCTTTCTATGGATGATTTTGGCACACAGTATTCAAATTTGTCGGTGTTGTTACAGTATGATTTTGATTCTGCGAAGATCGACCGCTCCATGGTAACAGAGATTACAACAAATGAGAAAAGTCGTATGATGCTTGATTATACGACTTCTTTGATCAATGATCTTGGTATTGAATGCATTGTAGAAGGAATTGAAACCAAGGAGCAGGTAGATATTCTTCGCAAGACAAAGGCGGAGATGATCCAGGGCTACTATTTTGGAAAGCCGGTTCCGAAAGAAGAATTCTATGATAGATTCATGAAAGAAGAATAAACGCTATAAAACCGGGATGCTTGCGGATACGCATAAGGCACCCCACCCCACACGGGGGTCCGGATAGTTCTCTGCAAAGGGAAGTTTCCGGGCCCCTTTTATCAGATATGCTTTCATTTTTTCTCCATATAAAAAAGAATCATTTCCCATTAAAATTCCCCATTGCATAAGCAAAGCACAACTTCCCGAAACGAAAGGTGTTGCCATGGAAGTGCCGCTTCTTGTTTCATAGCCACCACCAACAGCGCAGCTTGTAATTCCAACACCGGGGGCAACAATGTCCGGTTTTACCTGATTGGTATTCCACGTAAAGCCACGTCCGGAAAATGGTGCATAAGTATTTGTATTGGAATCATAGGCGCCGACACTAATGACTTTTGCGGCGGTGGATGGTATGGTGAGTGTAGTTTCCGGGGTAGGGGCAAGAAACTGAGTGGCGCTGCCTCGTGCGGCAGCAGCCGTCATCCAGAGATCATAAATTCCATCGGTGATATTCTGGGCGGTAAGAAGAAAGGTCCATATACCAGAAGAAATATATGTGCGGGAAGAAATAAAATCAATGTACAGTTCCTGATAGAGACTGTAGGGAGATGGCTCACCGTAATAAATAAGAAGTTCTGTATCTCCCACGGCAAAGCGCCAGCTTCCCGGTGTGTTGGGAATCTGGATGGGAGCCTGGGAAAACGGCGGAAGCAACTGAATACGGATTTCATCCCAGTAATTTTTCCATATCTGAATCGAGAGATTTCTTTCATAATCACCTACCACAAATTCCAGAGACTTTGAAGTGTTCGAAAGAAGTCGTCCACCTACGTGTCCGCCATTATTTCCCTCATTTCCGCTGCCTGTTATGATGCAGATCCGCCCCAGGTCGGATACGGAATTCAGGTAGGTTTCCAGAAGAGAAGTCCCACTGTGGGACCCGTAGGTGTTTCCAAAACTGAGATTGATGGACAGAGGCAGTTGATGCTCTGTGGCAAAGCGAACGGAAAAATCCACTGCCTGCATCAGCTGCGTTGTGCTTGGAAATCCCATCGGTCCGGGTGCACCGAGTTTGATAACCAGAAGGGAGGCCTCATAGGCAACACCGCGGTTGGCAATTTGTACACGACCGTTTCCGGCTGCAATTCCGGTTACATGGGTTCCGTGTCCACTGGTGTCAAAACTGGGACAGAGTGATGTTTGTTCCTGCAGTGTGGGGGCATCGATGGCTGCATTGATCTGTTCCTGTGTAAATAGAGTTCCCAGTGCATAGCCGTGAGGAGGCAGGAAATTTTTCGAAGGGTCAGGTGCGATGGTCTGATCCCACAGAGCAAGAATCCTTGTCGAGCCGTCTTCATTCTGAAAATCAGGATGCATATAATCAATGCCAGAATCGATAACAGAAACAAGCACGCCTTTCCCGGTCAGTGAAAGCGGTGGTTCCTGTACAGCGGTGATGCAGGAGGAACGTATGGAACGAAGGTCCTCAAAGAACAGTCTTCTGGGGCGCTCAATATATATAATCTGTGGAAACTCTGCCAGAGTATCGATGGATTCTTCAGGAAGACGCAAAATGGCATAATTATTTAGCAGAAATGTAATGTGGTAATCCGGAAATGCTTTTTCCAAAGCATCAGATGTTCCGGAATAAAGAATAATAACTTCCCACAGGTTTTCTTCCTCGGAAAAACCTGTCGCGAGATCGCCGGATTTTTTCAGTTCTTCTGTGGTTGCCTGCATCGCTGCCCGCAGGGAAGGCTCAATTTTTTGATTCCGATTTGAATTATCCATGTTTTTTGTATTTTGATAGATACATATATAGATTTTTATTGAAAATTTATGTACAATAAGACTGATTTATGCGAACGAGAAATTTAGAAAAGGAGATAATATGTACGCTGACGAAAATGTAATTAAAATTAAACATGCAGTACTGCGTGAGGTAGCAAAACTGGCATTTGAAGGAACACTTGATGCTGAGAGAGATCATATTGCGGTTCATTTGATCCCTGGTCCGACTCCGCAGTTCCGTTGCTGTATCTATAAGGAGCGTGAAATCATCCGTCAACGTGTCCGCCTCGCAGAAGGTAAGGCACCTGGCCCGGAAGACAATGGAAATGTTATTCAGGTAATGAATGCTGCTTGTGAGGATTGTCCAATTTCTAGCTATACAGTAACCGAGAACTGTCAGAACTGTATGGGCAAGGCTTGTATCAATGCTTGTAAATTTGGAGCAATCGAGGCAGGACGTCATCGTTCCCACATTGATCCGCAGAAGTGTAAAGAGTGTGGACGTTGTGCAGCTGCATGTCCTTACAATGCCATCGCGCATTTGAAGAGACCATGTAAGTTTGCATGTCCTGTAAACGCGATTACATACAATGAATATGGAATTTCTGTGATCGATGATTCCAAGTGTATCCGTTGCGGAAAATGTATCCACAGTTGTCCATTCGGAGCAATCGGTTCAAAGAGTTATATTGTCGATGTTATCAATGCATTGAAGTCTGAAAAGAAGGTATATGTAATTGCAGCTCCTGCAACAGAAGGACAGTTTGGTGCCAACATCACAATGGGAAGCTGGAAGAAAGCAATGCAGGAAGTTGGATTCAATGGTTTCGTTGAGGCTGGATTAGGTGGAGATATGACCGCTGCTTCCGAGGCTGCTGAGTGGGTAGAGGCATATAAGGAAGGCGAGAAGAAGGTAACTTCATGCTGTCCTGGATTTGTTAATATGGTTCGTTTACACTTCCCGGAGATGGCAGATAAGATTTCTACAACAATCTCTCCAATGTGTGCCGTATCCCGTCTGATCAAGGCACAGGATCCGGATGCTGTTACGGTATTTGTTGGACCATGTGTTGCAAAGAAATCCGAAGTGATTGACCAGAAGATCGAAGGAAACGCAGATTACGTTCTTACATACAGTGAGATGCGTGCTATCATGAGTGCTAAGGGTGTTGAACTTCAGCCTGGCGATACAAGTTATCAGGAGTCTTCTGTATACGGAAAGCGTTTTGCAAACTCCGGTGGAGTTACCGCAGCCGTTGTAGAGAGTATGAAGGAGATGGAAGCCGGTATCGAGCCTAAGGTATGTAAGGCAAACGGTGCAGCAGAGTGCCGTAAGTTCCTGATGCTTATGAAGGCAGGCAAGTTACCGGATGACTTTATCGAGGGTATGGCATGTGAAGGTGGATGTGTCGGTGGACCAAGCTCCTTCAATGATATGATCGTGACAAAGAAATTCCGTGATGACCTTCTTGATAAGGCAGACGATCGTCAGATCTTAGATAATTTAAAAAATTATCATATGGAAACATTCTCAATGCACAGAGAGTAATAAAAGTTCAGGAGACCATTTGGGCAGCTGTTTGTCCGGATGGTCTCTTTTTGTTGTATAAAATGTTTTATTTACAACAGGTCTTGCAAAAACATATGTTCTGTAATATAATAAAACAAACATTTGTTCGGGAAAAATGAGCTGGTTTATGCAGGAGTGTAATGAAATGACAAATATCATGCAGATGAATGGCATTATGGAAAAGTTAACAATTCTGTCAGATGCAGCAAAGTATGATGTTGCCTGTACTTCCAGTGGTGTGCACAGAGGCGGGGATGGAAAGAATATAGGGAACGCATTTGCAAGTGGTATCTGTCATGCGTTTACCGGAGATGGCAGATGCATTTCCTTACTGAAGATCCTTTTTACCAATGAATGCATTTATGACTGTAAATATTGTGTGAACCGCTCTTCTAATGACAATCGTCGGGCGACATTTACACCGGACGAAGTATGCCAGCTTACAGTAGAGTTTTATCGAAGAAATTATATTGAGGGATTGTTCTTAAGTTCCGGTATCATCAAGTCACCGGATTATACGATGGGGCTTTTGTATGAGACGCTTTTTTTACTTCGGACGAAGTATCGTTTCAATGGTTATGTGCACATCAAGGGAATCCCGGGGGCATCTGCCGATGTGATCGAGATGGTGGGATATCTTGCGGACCGTATGAGCGTGAACCTGGAGTTGCCGACCGCAGAGGGACTTCGTCAGGTGGCTCCGAATAAGGTGCGCAAGAATATTCTTTCACCGATGCGGCAGATACAGAATGGAATCAAAGAAAGCCGTCAGACGCATGGTGTTACCAGTATGAAAAGCCGTGTGTATATTGATGAAAAATCATATTATAACCAGCTGGCAGAGATGCGGGACAGTTATGCGAGGCTGCAGGATTATCAGAAGGGTGTCAAGGCCATCCGGCAGAAGAATGCAGATGCCGTTGCGGAACAAAGCTGGAATTTCACACAGATGCAGACTGCGGAAACTGTTGCAAAGAAGAATAATATTGCACAGAATTTTCCTGTTTCGAATAGGAGTACATCGCAGATTACGAGAAATCTGTCTTACCCGGACCGGTATTTTGTTCCGGCAGGACAGAGTACGCAGATGATTATTGGGGCGACGGGAGAAAGTGATTATCAGATCATGTCGGTTACCGAGGCACTGTATCGCAAATTTGAGATGAAGCGCGTATTTTATTCTGCCTTTATCAATGTCAATGAGGACGCATCTCTGCCTGCAATTGGTAAGAAACCTCCGCTTCTTCGGGAACACCGGCTGTATCAGGCGGATTTTTTGCTGCGGTTCTATGGATTTCAGGCAGACGAACTTTTGTCGGAAAAGAATCCGAATTTTAATGAGCAGATCGATCCGAAATGTGACTGGGCAGTACATCATCTTGAACTGTTTCCGGTAGAAATCAATAAGGCGGATTATTATACGCTTCTGCGTGTGCCGGGAATTGGAACAAAGAGTGCCAAAAGAATTCTTTCAGCCAGAAGACATGCTACGCTGGATTTTTCTGATATTAAAAAAATGGGTGTGGTGTTAAAACGTGCGTTGTACTTTATCACCTGCAAAGGAAAGATGATGTATCAGACCAGGATGGAAGAGAATTATATTACACGGCATCTGACTTATAATGAGAAGCCGGCAGAGATGTTTTTGTCCGATGGTACAACAAGTGGATATGAGCAGTTTTCACTTTTTGATCCGCAGTATCATTTATAGGATCGGGTGATTATAAGGAGTCAAAGAATGTTGATATTACATTGCGAAGATTCGCTGGAAGGAATTTTTACAGCAATTTATGATGCGTTTGTATACAAAAAGCAGATGAAGCAGCCATACAGGGATGATATCGAGATTGCAATGGGGGAGGGCTGTCTGACATTGTTTGCAGAAGAACAGGAAGTTGTGGTGGACGCAGAAAAAGTAGAGAAGACAGTTCGCACGATACAAAGCCGCCTGGGATTTCGAGATTATCAGACCATTGTATCGGCACTGTGCCATTTTGCGGAAGATCGGGCAAGCATAGTTCTCGGATATCTTGTGCGGGCATTTGCAGTCGGACACAGTGTCATGGATCATCTTGCGGATCCGTTTGTCATGCGCATGATGGAACTGGACCGCAAAGTTGCCAATGAAGCAGACAAGATGCGTGGTTTTCTGCGATTCCGGGAAGTTCACAGTGGAGCGGAGTCAGTACTTCTTGCGGAGATAGAACCGAAATGTAATCTGGTTCCGCTTATGATGGACCATTTTTCGGATCGTTTTCCAAATGAAAACTTTATTATGTATGACTGTAACCGTAAGATCGCAGCCGTACATGAAGCCTATCATGCCTGTGTGCTGGTGTCAGGGGACAATCTTCATATACCAGAGAAAGAAGATGACTATTTCACGGAGCTGTGGAAACAATATTTTACGACTATGGAGATTAAGTCGAGACATAATGAAAAATGCCAGAACAATCTCATGCCAAAGTGGTATCGGAAACATATGCCGGAGATAATTGCGTAGGACGTCGGTTTGTGCTATTATTTTTAGAAGTGAAAAGATAACAAACAGGAAAGAATGAGGAACAGGTTATGGAATTATGGGACATCTATGATAAAAATAAAGTGCGGACAGGAAGAACCATGGAGCGCAATCATTTTAATCTTGCGGATGATGAATATCATTTGACAGTACTTGGTGTGATCGCACGACCGGATGGACGTTTTCTGATCACAAAGCGTGTGATGACAAAGGCATGGGCACCTGGCTGGTGGGAAGTTTCCGGAGGTGCCGCACAGGCAGGAGAAGAATCAGAAGAAGCGGTACAGAGAGAAATCAAAGAGGAGACAGGATTGGATGTCAGCAATGCCGATGGTGGATATCTGTTTACTTACCACAGAGAGAACCCGGGTGAGGGTGACAATTATTTTGTAGATGTATATCGGTATATTATGGATTTTGATGAAGGTGATCTGCATTTGCAGGAAGCAGAGACAGATGGATACAAGTTTGCGACACTTGACGAGATCAAAGAATTTGCCAAGCAGGGGATTTTCCTGCATTATGACAGTATTAAAGAGGCTTTTATATTATAATTATATAAAATCACTACTCACATATGCAAAATCCGACATTAAAAATGTCGGTCGCAGCTATACAACAAAAAAAGACAACCGGAAATCGGTTGTCTTTTTCTAATCGCGGATCCAATATCTTAATCTAATTACAAAGAAAAAGGTACATAGAAACTTGATTATAAGGCAATTATTTAACTACTACTACGTTAACTGCCTGAGGACCTTTAGCGCCATCAGTAATATCGAACTCTACTGCAGCTCCTTCTTCGAGAGATTTAAAACCCTCCATGTTAAGTCCTGAATAATGTACGAATACATCATGTCCGTCTTCAGCGGTGATGAATCCGTAACCCTTCTGGTTGTTGAACCATTTAACTGTACCTTTGTTCATCGAAAGTACCTCCAATATATTAGTGTTGCTATGCAACTAAGCTTAGAATAGCATAACACTTTGGAAAAGTAAAGCAACAAATTAAAGTTCTTCAAAGGCGATTTCGTGCTGTTTTAAGAACTGTTTCACCAGACGGTCCCATTCATTATCCAATGTTTTATCAACAGAGAAAATGCGATAGGAAATTCCGGTGGTCAGGCTTAGTTGCTGATTGTGAAAACGGATATTTAAAAATACCCCGGTAATATCATTCCCGGTAAAGGAACTTTGTATACTCGAAAGTGTCCGTTCGAGATTTTGGGGAGATAAAAGAAGTACAAACTTGAAGGAAGAGGGCGTTTTTTTCCCTTTGATCAGATCAAAGCAATTGCCACGGAGCAGTCCATAAGGCAAAAAGTCACAATCTGCAATTTCAAGTTCTTCCATTTCTTCGCTGGTATAAAAGTCAGAATGGATATGTCCGTCGATCACATAGGATGCGCCGGAAGTTATGACACCTTCCTGCAACAGAAAATGATCAAAAGTTTCACTCCGCAAAAATTTATTCATAAAGTCTTTGACGTCGGTAAGACGCAATGCAAGCATAAAATACCTCCTTGTGGGCAATGTGTGTATATGAAAGTATATTACTACACTTTGCAGAAATTTGGTAGGATTTGTGATAAAATACGAAATAAACAGTTACAATATATAGATACTAAAGGAGAACAACATGGAACAGAAATTTTTAATAGAATTATTAAAAGAAGCAGTCTCTCCATTTCAGTGTGTGGAAGCTTCTGTGAAGCGTTTGAAGCAGGATGGTTTTGAAGAGATTACATATGAAGAAAAGTGGAATTTGAAACCGGGTGGAAAGTATGTATTAAACCACCACGGAACGACGCTGTATGCATTTACCGTAGGGGAAAATTATCACACAGGAGACATGGTTCGTATGGCTGCGGCGCATACCGATTATCCATGTATGCGTATCAAGCCAAATCCGGATTTTCATACGGAGGCATATGCACAGGTCAACGTGGAAGTATATGGTGGACCGATTTTAAATACATGGTTTGACCGGCCGCTGGGTGTTGCCGGACGTGTCGTACTGCGAAGCGAGGATGTATTTGCACCGCGTACTGTTTTGTATCATTCCAAAAAGGCGGTGCTTACTATCCCGAATCTGGCGATTCATATGAACCGGGAAGTGAATAAAGGTGTGGAAATCAACAATCAGGTGGATCTCATGCCGATTCTGGATGTTCTTCCAAAAGAAGAGACTTCGACGGATTATTTTCTTACATTTCTGGCAGAAGAACTTGCAGTAGACAAAGAAGATATTCTGGACTTTGAACTGAATACATATTGCATGGAAGAACCGGCGTATGTGGGCATAAGAGATACGTTTCTGTCTTCTCCGAGGCTCGATAACCAGACGTCTGTTGCTGCATTATTACAGGCGTTGATGCAGGGAGAGCGTGTGGATGGAATCAATCTGATCGCATTGTTTGATCATGAAGAAATCGGCAACACAAGTAAGCAGGGGGCGGCCTCTATTTTACTGCATGATATGACACGTCGTATTTTACGCAGCATGGGAGCAGACGAGGAAGAGATAGAACGCATTCTATATGCGTCCATGCTTTTGTCGGTAGATGTGGCACATGGTCTGCATCCAAACCACAAAGGAAAGATGGATATCACGAATCATCCGGTGTTAGGAAGTGGATTCTGCATCAAGGAAGCGTGTTCCCAGTCGTATGCGACAGATGCGGAGGCTGTGGCGATTTTGCGACAGATCTGTGATAAAAACGGAATTGCTTATCAGCGTTTTGTGAATCGCTCCGATGTGCGGGGCGGAGGTACATTAGGTTCCGTTGCTTCGACCTTGATGCCGGTAAAGACCGTGGATATCGGGATTCCGCTTCTTGCAATGCATTCGGCAAGAGAACTTATGGGAAGTGTTGATATGGACGCGCTTGCGGGTGCCGTGAAAATGTTCTTTTGTAGCTAAGATCGTTACAATGTTTTGAATAAATAGCAGGATGCTTCTTTTGGGCGTATAAGAATCAAAGTAAGAAATGCAAATGTGGGCATCCGTGCACACCAAGCGATATCTTCCTTTTGGTACAATAGTACTACAAAATAAAAGGAGGATATTTGCTTATGAAGAAAAAACTGAGCGCGCTTTTTATGGTATTTGCAATGGTACTGAGCCTTTTTTCCGGGCTTGGTGTGAATACGGTATGGGCAGATGCAAATGAGAAAGAGGGAGGAGATACAGAAGAAGTCATCAGCGGACTGGCAGCGATGGACTGGCTGGAATGGGATGATAACGGAAATATCAAAGGTCCGAATGAACAGGCAACGTGGATGAAAGGGCTTGGATCAGTAGTAAATGGAACAACATTGCTGGTAAAAGAACTTGATGCGAAGGGAAATCCGACAGGTGGCGCCATCCGGGCGGATGCACTTACACTGGCTTATTGTGGTGACGGGGAAGAACCAAATGAGAGTCTGCAGACAGAAAATGTCGGTTCCATTGCGCCGGTGGAGAATAATGAGAACTATGTGCAACTGAAATTTTCTCATATAGGATGGTACAAGCTTTATTTGACAAATCGTACAGACAGTGATGAAATTACGATTGAAGTTGGGTATAAAGATCTTGGCTTTTATACAACAGAGAAAAAGACACCGGAAGGTGCAATTGATTCCTATGAATATACATCGGAAAAAGATGGAGTTATTTATCTGATTACCTCTGCGCCGGCAGATGTTACATGGGATGGTAATGAAACCTGGCAGGTAAATGTGGATGGAAAAAATATCGATGAGAAGTTATATAGCAAGTACTTTGCGAAAACTATAGTGCAACATGACGACAGCAGTCAGGAAAAAGTATATCAACTTACACTGAAAAAGGGTACTTTCGAGTGGCTGGATATTTGTGTGAAAGCACAAGGAACCTTAAACGGAGATACCTGGAATCCCGAAGAGCGGCTGAATGTACATTACGAAGGAAAAATGTCAGGGCTGCGTGTCTCAAATGATATTGATAATACAGAGTGCGAAGGTGACAAAGAATGCTGGAGTCAGGTTATTTATCCTATGCACCGCTTCATGACCTGGCAGGAGGGTGAAACACAGAAAATCTATCGGGCATCAGAGTTGAAAGCAGAGCCTGTAGATGGAAACGGAACTGTTAGATTGAAGGATTCCGCGGAAAAGGAAGGAATTGTAGAAATCTTGGTAAGCGATGCTGGAGATTACAAAGTATATGTAAAGGATGATTCAACAGACTATGTAACGATTCATATGAGTTATCCGGAATCTGCTTATTATACAACGGAGAATCCTTCGGTAGCTGGACTTTTGGATGGAGCTGAAAATTACACATTCAACAGTACAGAAAGTGGAAATGTTCTTTATTTTATCGCAAACATTCCGGAGGATGTGACGGAAATTGAGTCCGAATGGTATGTATCGACCAATGCTGGCGATGTTGCAAAGGATGATATTGAGAGATATGTTTCCATTGAAGAAATTGGAAGAGGAAAATTTAAACTGACATTGAAAGATACCACAGAGTATCTGTACCTGCTCGGAAAGGTACATCAGCCGGGCTTTGATCCGGATCACGGACAGACGGAAGGCTGGGGAACCGCATCATGGCTTACGACACAGTTTACCGGTTCGAGTGCAGGGTTTAGTGTGACACAGAATTTCCATTGGGATGACAATGCAGGTCACATGGTAATAGATGATAAAGCACATTATACAAAAGAGGGCTGGGGAAGTCTCAACCATCAGCAGACATACCAGTTTGCCAAAGTCGCAAAAGACGGATCGGTAGAAAAAGTATATAAGAAAGACGAACTTACCATCGAGCCGATGACAGATGCGACGGGAACGGCATTCCTTGTGCAGCCGGATGATTATATAAGAATTAAATTCAACGGTACTGGTGAGTACAAAATATATGCGAAAGAAAATCCGGACGATGCAGTGATTGTATCCGCAGATTTTAATAAGGTCGGATTATATACTGCAGAGAAAGTAAGTGCAGATACAGTATGTGATTCAGAGAGTACGATATGGAAAGATGAGTGCAATGTATTGTATGTGATTCCATATGGAGTGGATGAGAACCTGACAAAAAAATATAAATTCTTTGTAGAGCCGGCAGATGAGGATCGCTCGTATGATATCGCGGATTTTTATACTGTAGAAGATTTAAAGAATGGAAATCACAAGATTACGATCAACAAAGAGCAAAAGAAGAACTTTACAGTTGGCGTCACTATGGAATTGTACAATGAGAATCATGACAAGGTGGATGAAACAGAAGCTGGTGTCTGGATACAGAGTAAAGAGAACTATCCGCAGGAGCAGGGATTTGTTGCAATTGCCGACATTGACAGAGAAAACCCGGAAATTCCGACAGACATCAACTGGTACTCCAATATCGGTGCATATTATACCGATGAGGTATGTATCGTATTTGCAACCATCGACAGCGATGAGAGAAAAAACATTGTGACCGCAGATCAGCTATCACTTACAGACAGTGAAGGAAATCCGGTGGGAAGCATTACTGCAAATGCAAAAGACGGCAGATTCTGTGATCTGACATTCCCGGGCATTGGAAGTTACAAAGTGGTAAACAAAGAGACAAATGAAGTTGTTAATCTGGACGTATATTATCGGGAAGTTGCATTTTATAAGAACACAACGGTTTCGAAAGATTCTTATCTGTCTTCGGTTAAAACAGACTCTGACAACCAGGTATTTTACATGGTAGAAAATGCGGGCAGCGATTACACCATAAAAAGTGTTGAGCTTTATGCTGGAATCTATGAGGATGGAAAAGAAGAACCTACCTACTTTACAGACAGTACAAAGTATTTTAATTATGAAGTAATAAATGCCAGTGAACCATATGTATATAAGATTACATTGGGGGCAAAGGCAGATCTTCCGGAAGAATTCTTTATCGAAGTAAAGGCAAAGATTCAGAATGCGTATGGCACTTATGATACAGATGGATATGTATGGATTTATACCGATAAAGACAGCAGCGACAGTGGAAACACAGGTGGTGGCTCTTCTGGCGGTTCCACAGGTGGTGGCTCTACAGTTACACCAACACCGGAGCCAACGCCAACACCGGAGCCGACACCAGCACCGGGCGAGACAACCACAGAAACAAAAACAGAGATCACAACAAACAGCAGTGGAAATACTGTAAAACAAGAGACAACAACCATTAAGAATTCGGATGGCAGCGTAGCATCTACAACAAAGAAGTCCGAGATTGAGAATGTCGCAAAGAATACTTCTGCAAGTGTTACTGTAACCAAGGATGCAGATGGAAAGATTTCTGCAGCAGAGGCAGAGGTAGAGAATACCGTAACGACAGGAACAGATGATAAAGTTAAGACTACAATCTCTGCAAATGTTGTAAAGCAGATGACCGATGCAGCAGGAACTACGGATCTGACCATTAAGCAGACTGTAAAAGATAAAAAAGGAAATGTCCTGTACACGGTAGAGACTAAGGCAGAGGATCTGGCAGCAGGAAAGAAACTGACACTTGTAAAAATTGAGGATGGAAAAAAGGTTCTTGTATCAAAAGCAGTTACTGTGAATAAGAGTGGTAATGTCAGCGTCAAAGCAGAAGAAGGTGAATACCAGCTTCTTAATGAGAAAGAGACAAAGGCATTACAGAAAGAAATCTTAAAAACAGTAACACCAAAGAAGAGTAATGTGTCAGTTGCAAAAGGAAAAAAGACAACCGTAAAACTGAGCAGTAAGCTGGATATGGATAATGTTGCAAAGATTACCTATACATCTTCCGATAAATCGAAAGTAAAGGTAGATAAAAACGGAAAGATTACTGCAAAAAAGAAAGGTAATGTCACAGTAAAAGTAAAAGTTACTTTGAATGACGGTACAACCAAGACCGTTAAGGTGAAAGTTAAAGTAAAATAACAGGCAAAGCGTATAGCACACAAAAAAAGTCCCGGAAGTTTTCCAGAAAGGAAAGCCTCCGGGCTTTTTATAAATAGAAAATTAATTTAACGGTTCTTCGCCGATTTCCTCTAAAAGTTCGTAAGTCTCATCCAACGACATTTTATGCTCCAACGAAAAAATAATTGCTGCATCAAAGCGGTTCCGTGGATAGAGCTGCGGACGCTGGGCGATGGTAAGCATCTTCTGGGTTTCGTCCAGGGACAAGCCGGTAAAGATTGCAATACGCAAAAGAAAATTGCGTGTAGGTTTCCGCCGCCCGTTAAGTATCTGATATGTATAAGAGCGTTCCATGTTCAGATTTAAGATAATATCTTTCGGCTGCAGATCATGACTGGTAAGAAGTGAGCACAGATATTCGCCGATGGAAACGCAGTCAAAACTTTCTTCTTTTTTAAACTCTTCAATATTCAGTTCTTTGATCTGTTTTAATAATTCATCCGTCGCCTTCATATGTTTCCCCTATTCCATTGAACATCAGCCCATGCATAATTTGCTTTTAGCAAATTCGACATTGACTATTTTAACATATTCTATATTTTACCATATTGAAAATATGCGATGGTGGGCAAAAATGCTCACTCATTGGGAATCTGCTTCCTGTGGACAGGTGAAATTATCACGTTGGTCAAGTACACATTGCACATTGTCTAACAGATCGCTGAGACAAAATTCATAGTAGTTGTTTCGTTCAGCAGGGGTGCTGTGCGCATATTGGTAAAGATTGCTGGTATCAGAGCCATTTGTTCCGTAGAGACAGTGGCGTACCATGTTCAGAAGCTGTGTATCATAGTCAGCATAAGAGCCAATATTTTTCTTAAGGATACTGTCACGATAAAAAAGGCGGAGACGGACAGAGTCCATGCCGGTACGTGTCCAGTAATTTTGGGGCAGTACATCATAGGTGGAATAATCTTCCGGAGGATTGCGTGTAAGTTCCGGTTCCTCATATAACTGCGTGATCAGTGTCTCTAAATTGGATGCGACAGAGCTTGCATCATTCTGGTAGGCAGCAACAATGATTGTATCAATCTGATCCTGATATTTGTATGCATCAAAAGTTTCGACACCAGCCTGTTCGGCAAGTGAGTGACTGGAAACTTTGTGAGAGATGGAGGTATCTGAATTACCAGATTTTGTTGCGTCAGTTTCTGATACAGGTAGCGCAGATTCTTGCTGCTGTGTGTCAGCAGACGCGACTGCTGATGTATGAAATGAATTTTGTGCTACCATGACACCGATTCCTGATCCAATTCCAGAACCTAAGACGATTCCTGCAAAAAGGAGTGCCAGTGAATGGCCAAAACCGGAACGTGGTTTCTTGTTTTTTTGACTGCGTTGTGCTTGCAGTTTCGAGAGTGCTTTTTGCAATTGTAAAACAGTTGTATAACGCTCCTCAGGCTTGAAAGCAGTTGCTTTCTGCAGGATCGCGGCAAGATCTGCGGAAAGGCCGGGAATATCTGTGTTCGATTCAGAAAATGATTCGTTACCTGATAAGAGAGACAGAAATGTTTTGCCCAATCCATATACATCGGTGCGGACATCACTTTGCCCGAAACCGAATTGTTCCGGAGCCGCATTGCCATATGTTCCGGTAAAAACGGTATCTCTTGTTTTGGAAGGTGTAAATTGCCGGCCGGCATCAATGTCGATGAGCACAAGCATTTGGGAAGATTCTTCCCAGACAAAGTTTTCCGGTTTGATATCCCGATGAATCATGGGCGGCTTTTCATGATGTAAAATGGAGATGATCTGACAGCATTCCATCATATAGGGCAGCAGTGCATTTTCAAAATCCCGGAAGTGTGTGTATTGTGCATACAAATGTTCGGAATGTTCTCCAAGTAATGGACCTTTGATATAATCGCGTAGCAAAAAGCACATATCGGATTCTTCGAAAAGAGTTACAGCGTCAGGAAAACAGTCCATATTTGTATGATGTGTCAGAAAATCATATTCTTGTCGAAGGGCTCCAGCATACATAGAAGAACAGCATTTCAGGATAAAAGGCTGATTGCGCTGATCTTTTAGAAGATAAACTTTTTTATCGGTGGTATCTTTGATGATACTGCTGATGGAATAGGTTTCAGCAAGTTGCAGGGGCAGAGGCGCATGAGCTACCTGACTTTCATATTGGTGGATAAAGGTATCTTTCATAGAATTTCCCATAAGTTTTCACAGACTCCTTCCGATAGAATGTTACCTCTATTATATCATTTCATAAGGAAGCCTGAAAACGGAATTCTTTGTTCTCAGTAAAAAATCCATACACTCCATGATATTTTTCCACGACAGAGATCATGCTTCGGACACCTATGCCATGGTTGGCTTCGTGAGAGGTCGGAATTTCATTTTCAAATACCGGATTCTGTATATAATTATTTGCGATATTGATACAGATCCGGTCATTTTTTTCAAAAACTTTCAGTGTGATATAACGTTTTTCAGATGTCGGAATTTTTTCACATGCATGTATGGCATTCTCTAAGGCATTGGCAAAAAGGCTGCACAGATCCGTAATCTGAAAACGCGTAAAATTCGTTGCTGTAACAGAAATCCGGACATCGATTCCGGATTCTTTTGCCTGATCTGCATAGGACGAGAGAATCAGGTTCAATGCTTCATTCTTGCAGTATTTGATCACGCAGCTGTTGTCAATATCGGTACAGATCTGGTGTATGTACTCCAAAGCCTGATCCCGCTTATTTTCTGCAATACAGTTTTGCAGAAAGGTCATATGATGACGAAGGTCATGCCGGTAAATGGAAGCCTGCTTCTGGGAAATGGACAATTGTTCAATTTCTTTCTGCGCCTGTGTGGCAGCAGTAGTAAGAAGCAGATTTTCCCGTTCAGCTTCGTTTTTCTTATTGGAAAAATCAAGTGACAGCATGGATAAAATAAAGAAAAATAAAACGATGAAACTGTCCATGAAATCAATGACAACAGGACCGCCCGTGTATAGCAAATCGGTGTAGACCGTGAAAGTATATTCAAGTATGTAGTATGCAAGCGGCAGCAGGAATAAGAGCAAAATCGTCTTTCTGCTTTCATATTTCAGCCGGATAATGTATGGTGCAATATAGCGAACGACCAGAAAAAGTAAAGGAATCGTTACACAGATTGCGGTTATGTTGGCAATGAGCGGATCTCCGTGAAAGAAAGAGGCAACCAGTGTGCCCAACCATTTTCTGGGTGTACACAGCAGATAGGCAGATAATACCGCAATGGTTGAAACATAGAAATTCCGGTGAAACACAAGCCAGATCAGGAGAATCAATGGAACATGTATGAGCAGTGGATAGCATTTGTAAAGCAGGGATTCTCCCATAAAAAGATAGAAAATACTCTCTGCTGCGCCAAAACCCAAAAGGGTACAGAAATATAAAACTTTGTGATCCATGAAGTTGATGTCAGCCAGATACAGGGAAACTACAACGCCAAAGAAAAGGACAAACACATAATTGATTAATCCTAAAATCATTGCTAAATCCGTCATAATTATTCCTCCATTTGAAACGCAAGGTAAAGCTTTTTAATTTCGGCAACTCTGCGTTGTGCGAGCGGTATGTGCTTGCCATCCTGCAGATACATATCCGTTGCACCGATGGAACGGATAAAGTTCATATTTACAAGAAATGAGCGATGCGCAAGGATAAATTCCGGGTGCTGTAATAAAAAATCACAAACAGAGGAAAATTTGTCTGCGCATACAATCTGTTCGTTGTTTTTCAGATAATAAATTACCTTCCGGTTTAGTGCTTCCACGTAAACAATTTCCGAAATCCGTACTTTGTGCACGCCGACATTGCTTTTGAGGACAAGAGAAGAACTCTCTTCTTCAATCCTTGTTTTCATAATATCGTCCAATGCATCGAAAAGCCGATTCTTCTGAATGGGTTTTATCAGATAATTGGAGGCTTTCACCGTGTAGCTTTCCACTGCGAATTCTGGAGAAGTGGTCAGAAAAATAATATTTGCTGCTTTGTCATAGCTACGGATTTCTTTTGCCAGTTCCATGCCATTTAGTCCCGGCATCACCACATCCAACAGATAGATATCATATCGTTCTTCTGCTGCATTTGTGGCAAGTTCCATACTGCTTTCGAATGGTTTATAGGAAAAGTCTGTGTTTTTCTGTATCTGATAATCTGCCAGAAGAGACAGAATATGAAAAAGCTCATTTTTGTCATCATCGCATATTGCAATTTTCATTAAAAATATTCTCCTTGTCCGCTTTTGTATAAATGTATTATAACTTGGAATGTCATAAATTACTATACGGGAATACTTGTCGTTCATGCCGAAAAAAGTGTAATTCATGTATGTGATTGAAACTTATGCCACAAAAAAACTGCATCACAGGTACGAAAAAGTAAAAAATCCATAAATTTTATAAAATGTTGTAATTTTCTCTTTTCAAATAGTATAAATGATGTTAATATAACAACGTAGTATTTGAAACTACTTGTAATAGAAAGAAAAAACTTTTGCTAAGGTAATTGGAGACGTGTGCTCAAAAGAGAGAAGGATGGCATTATGTATAAAATTGTAATTGACAGTTGTGGAGAATTATCAGAGGAATTGAAGGCGGACGGACATTTTTCCAATGTACCGTTGGAGTTAGATGTGGATGGATATCAGATCACGGATGACGAGACCTTTAATCAGAAAGACTTTTTACAGAGAGTGAAAGCGGCAATACACAGTCCAAAGTCTTCCTGCCCATCGCCGGAGCGTTACATGAATGCGTATGAGGGCGAGGCGGAACATGTTTATGTTGTGACTTTGTCCGGAAAACTGAGTGGATCTTATAATAGTGCGGTTCTCGGAGCACAGTTATATAATGAGGAACACGAAGAAAACAAAAAGATTCATGTATTCAATTCCAAATCTGCATCAATTGGAGAGACTCTGATCGGATTAAAAGTGCAGGAGTTAGAGGAAAGTGGCCTTTCTTTTGAAGAAGTGGTCGAACAGGTGGAGAAATATATTGCATCCATGAATACGTTCTTCGTGCTTGAGACATTAGAGACTTTGCGCAAGGCGGGCCGTCTGAGCAACCTGAAAGCTTTGGTTGCCAATACACTTAATATTAAGCCGGTTATGGGATCGACCAAGGAAGGCACGATTCAGCAGTTAGGCCAGGCGCGTGGTATGAAGAAAGCGCTGACCAAGATGATCGAAGATATGCTCAAAGTTACGAAGAACTGTGAGAACCGTATTCTTGCAATTTCACATTGCAACTGTCCGGAACGTGCACAGTTCGTAAAAGAGACCATTGAGAAGATGGCAAAGTTCAAAAAGATTGTCATCGTCAATACAGCCGGAGTATCCAGCATGTATGCAAATGATGGTGGTGTGATTTTAGCAGTATAGCATCTGCTAATCAAACAGTTTTACTTGAAACAAACTTCATAAGGAAGTAGAATAGCGGGGAGGAGCTTTGCTTCTCCCCATTTTCATGTCTGGGAGTAGCAGAAATAAAACAGTTTTTATAGATAAATGGAAGGATTCGTCCATATGACAGAATATAAAAAGCAATATAGTTACGAAGAAGTTGTTGAGAAAATAGAAAACAGCCGGAGATTTGGAAAATTGCCCGGCGTAGAGGTTACACGGTGTATGCTTGCGGTCTTACAGGAACCGCAGAAGGGCCTGCCTTATATCCATGTGGCAGGAACGAATGGAAAAGGCTCGACCTGTGCTTTTTTGAGTCAGATCATGAAGGAAGCCGGACTTAAGGTTGGATGTTTTACATCCCCGCACCTGGTGGATTTTCGTGAAAGAATCTGTGTCAATGGAAAGATGATCGAAAAAGAAGAGGTCACAAGGATTGGAAACGAACTTCTGGCATTGGAGCCGGATGTGGCACCGACAATGTTTGATTACTGTCTGGTGATGGCAGTAATTTATTTTCAGGAGCAGCATTGTGATGTGGCAGTTTTTGAGACCGGGCTTGGTGGAAGACTCGATTCGACCAATGCACTCGGAAAGCCGGATGTGGCAGTTATCACACGAATCGGCTACGATCACATGGCAATTCTGGGAAATACACTGACGGAAATCGCATCAGAGAAAGCAGGCATTTTAAAGCCGGATGTTCCGGCGGTCATTGCGCCGCAGGAAGAAGAAGCATTGCAGGTGCTGAAAAGATACGATGCTTATTTTGTTACAGAACAGGATGTGCGTGATGCAGAAAAAATGAAACCGGGACTTCTAGGGGCTTACCAGTTGGAAAATGCGGCAACGGCAAAAAAGGCAGCGGAGATTTTTCTTGCGCGGCATGTGAAAACGCAGGGGAGACAGGAAGTGATCGGGCAGGCAGTGGAAGCAGGCATTCAAAATGCGGTCTGGAAAGGACGTATGGAAATTCTTCAGGAATCACCATTTCTTATGGTGGATGGTGCGCACAACAGTAATGGAATTCATGCGCTGAAAACAAGTCTGATGCAGATGTTCCCGGAAGAAAAATTTCATTTTATTATGGGTGTGATGGCGGACAAGGATTATGAAAAGATGGTGGAGGAGTTACTTCCGCTTGCGCTGGATTTTGTGACTGTGACACCGGAGAGTTCCCGTGCCCTGCAGGCGGAGGAGCTGGCTGAAAAGATTAAAAACAGGGGAATTCCTGCGCGAAGTCTGCAAAATGTCTCGCAGGTGTTTGAGGTGCTGACTCCGAAAGAAAAGACAGTAGCGCTCGGCTCCCTGTATTTTATCGGAGAACTGGAAGCATTACAGGAGGAGCAATAAAGTGGCATACTGCTACGAGAAAAAAACGGACCGAAAAGGAAATATATATATAGAAATTACGGGATACGAAGGCAGTATCCGTCATCTAGTAATTCCCGCGATGATGGAAAATATACCGGTGCGAAGCATTGGAAAATACGCTTTTTCCGGCAGGGAGGATCTGTGTTCCCTGACACTTCCTGAGACAATCGATACTCTGGGAAGACAGGCATTTTATAACTGTAAAAATCTTACGACATTAAGTCTGTTTGACAGTGTGGAGGATTATTATGATGGAGTGATCAAACAATGCGGGAATCTGCATGCGATTACGTTGCACCAGAAGCGTAACAGTTTTTCAGTAATGAAAGAGTTGCTTGCGGATAATGACCGGATGCTGCGCTTTTGTGTGGAACCTATAGGTCTGCATCTGACATTTCCGGCATATGTGTATGATTTTGTGGAGGATGTGGAAGCGCGTGTATTGCATCATAAAATAGAAGGAAGCGGATACCCTTATCGTGAATGTGTGACACGAAAAGGCGTGGATTTGCTGGCCTATGACCGGCTTTTTTTCCATGCGGCGGACGATGATTACCGGGCAGCAATCGATATTGCACTCGACCGGCTGATGTATCCGCTGGAGCTTGAGACACAGGCAAGAGAAGTGTATGAACAGTATCTGGAAAAGAATGTAAAAATTGTGCTTGAGAGACTGATTGAAGATGGCAGATGCGAGGAAGTGATTACCTTATGTGATTTGTGCCTGATTTCAAGAGATGCGATAGAACCGGCATTGCAGCTTGCGGCGAGAGAGAAACAAAGCGCGATCACAGCGCAGCTGATGGAGTATCAGCGCATGCATTTTGCAGCGGTGCAGCAGACACAGGCAATGACTTTGGACGATTGGTAAAATATGAAAACGAGAATTGAATTAGAAGAGACAGGAAATAAAATATTGAATGCGGTGCGTACAGAATTGTATCTGTCCATGCGTTTTATGGGACCGGCGCTCGGAAGTCTGGGCTTTCGAATGGATCTGTCTACGCGGACGGTGGGAACGGATGCGGCGTTTATCCGCTTTAATCCGACCTATCTGCTTCATATGTATATTGAGCGACCGGAGATTTTGAACCGGACTTATATGCATATGTTGATGCATTGCATTTTCCGCCACATGTTTTCGGCAAAGGAACATGAGGACAGTGAATTATGGAATCTGTGTTGTGATATTGCAGTAGAGTCGGTTGTGGATTCGATGGAGTATCCGACGATTCTGCGGGTGACTTCAGATTTTCGACAGCAATGGTATGAAAAACTCGAAAAAGAAGTATCGGTCCTGACTGCTGAAAAGCTGTATCATTACTTTATTCTGCGCAAACGCGATCCTTATATGGAAGAATCCCTGCGGCAGGAATTTGCACTCTGCGACCATAGTTTCTGGGAGCGGATGGAACCGCCCGGGGATAACGATGACCAGCCGAAGGCTGGCATGGATAATGAGACAAACAGTGAAGAGACGCAGCAGAATCAGCCGCAGGAACAGAAAGACAATGCAACCCCGCTTGGTTCGACAGATCCAAAGGAAGAAGAGTGGAAAGAAAATGCAAAGCGTATCGAAAGTGATATGGAAACATTCGCAAAAGACGCGTCGGAAGATGCGGGAAAACTTGCATGGATGCTGTCCATACAGAATCGCGTGCGCAAAAGTTATAAAGAATATTTGAAACGGTTTGCCGTATTGCGGGAAGAAGTTTCCATTGATATGGATTCGTTTGACTATGGATTTTATATGTATGGTCTGCAGATGTATGGCAATATGCCCTTGATCGAGGAGAATGAATATCGTGAAGCAAAAAAGGTTGAGGAACTTGTGATTGCCATTGACACCTCGGCATCCTGCAGGGATCGGCTCGTGCAGCAGTTTTTGAATGAGACCGGAGCAATATTAAAGCAGCAGGAAAATTTTTTCCGCAAAGTAAATATACGGATTATAGAGTGCGATAACCAGATCCAAAAAGATGTGCAGATCACGGATCTGTCGGAGATGGAGAGATTTGCGGAAGAGTTTTCTGTAGAAGGTGGATATGGAACGGATTTCCGCCCTGTATTTTCTTATGTGGAGAAATTGAGGGAGGCAGGAGAACTGCGGAATTTAAAAGGACTCATGTATTTTACGGATGGATTTGGAGAGTATCCGGTGAAACCGACCGACTACGAGACGGTATTTGTCTTCTATGGAGACGAGGAGCGGGAAGAGGCAAAGGTTCCTTCCTGGGCGATAAAATTATATTTAGACAGTGATAACAGATAAAGGAGAGCATGCATGAATATCAAACAGGCAAAGCAGGAGATTATAAATACGGTACAGGCATATTTGACGAAAGATGAGACCGGGGAATATGCGATCCCCGTAGAGCGTCAGCGTCCGGTGCTTCTGATCGGACCACCTGGAATCGGAAAGACGGCAATCATGGAGCAGGTCGCAAGAGAGTGTAACATCAACCTGGTATCTTATACGATCACGCATCATACGAGACAGAGTGCCATCGGTCTGCCGTTTATTTCAAAGAAAAATTACGACGGAAATGAAATGTCGGTGACGGAATATACGATGAGTGAGATCATCGCATCCATATACGATCAGATTGAAAAAAGCGGAATCAAAGAGGGCATTTTATTCCTTGACGAAATCAATTGTGTATCGGAAACACTTGCACCGACAATGCTTCAGTTCCTGCAGTATAAGACGTTTGGCAATCATCGAGTACCGGATGGTTTTGTTATTGTTACCGCAGGTAATCCGCCGGAATACAATAAATCCGTCCGTGATTTTGACATCGTAACCTATGACAGAGTAAAGCACATTTACATCGAAGAAGATTTTTCAGCATGGAAAGAATATGCATACAAAGCACAGATTCATGGTGCGATATTGTCTTATCTGGAAATTAAGAAAAAGAATTTCTATTCGATTGTATCGGATCTGGATGGAAAGCGTTTTGTGACGGCCAGAGGATGGGAAGATCTCTCACAGGTAATGAAAGTTTATGAACAATTACATCTCCCAATCAACTATGACTTTGTGGTACAATATTTGCAGGATGATGAGATTGCGCAGGACTTTGCAAACTATTATGAACTCTACAATAAGTATAAAAATACATACCGGATTCCGGAGATTCTCGAGGGAGAAATTCCGGAGAATACGAACGCAATCAAGGATGCGCCGTTCGATGAAAAACTGAGTCTTCTCGGACTGCTTCTGGATCGACTGGGACAGGAATTCATTACTTATGTCAGAAGCAAAGCCGCACAGGAAGAACTGTTGCGGCAGCTGGGATATCTGCGCAGTGACCTGAAAGACAAAAGAGGACGGGGAACCGAGCTGTTGGAGCAGCAGATCTCGGCATATCAGGCGATGACTGACCACCGGAAGAAAGCAGGACTTGCCTCACGTGAGGAGCAGAAGGTATTCGCTATGACGGTACATGCCATGCAGGAATGCCTGACCCGTATGAACGCAGAGGGAACGGGAGATGCAAAGGCGGATTTCATGTGTGCGAAGACCTATTTTGATGCACAGGAAAATGCAAGACAGATACAGATCAAAGATACCGGAAGACATCTGACGAACGCATTTGATTTCCTTTGCCGTGTGTTTGGTGAAGGACAGGAGCTGGTCATTTTTCTTTCGGAACTTTCGGCGGGATATTACAGTCTGCAATATGTGACAGAATGTGGAAATGAGGCATATTACAAGTACAATCGTATGCTGCTGTTAAAGGATAGAGGAAATGAACTCAAAGAAGAAGTAATGCAGTTATTAAGCTTATAGGAGAACTTATGGCTACAATCAGGAAAATTTTTAAATCAGATCTGTATGGTCTGTCCCACAATTTTTTCGCACTGGTGATTGCGGTGGGCTTATGTATTCTGCCCGCTTTGTATGCATGGTTTAATATTTATGCGAACTGGGATCCGTATGCGAACACCGGCAATATCCGCATCGCGGTGGCCAATCTGGACGAAGGATGCACAGACCTGGATGGCGAGAATGCAAATATGGGGCAGGAGATTGTAGAACAGCTCAAACAAAAGGACAATATCGGATGGGTCTTTGTCGATAGCACAAAGGACGCGGTCGACCGGGTAAAATCCGGGGACTGCTATGCGGCAGTCGTGATCGATCCGGAGTTTTCCTATGGGCTGTACAATGCGCTCATGGATAATATCTCCCAGCCGAAGATTACCTATTATGAAAATGAAAAAAAGAATGCCGTAGCGACAAAAATTACAGATACCGCGGTATCTACGCTGCAGAGCACAATCAATCAGTCGTTTGTAAAAGTTGTGACGGAAAAAATCTTTACCCGGACGAATGATCTGCAGGCATCCCTCAAAGATGAGAACGCTGTGGATGCTTTTATTGAAAAGCTTGAGACGGTACAGGGGTATCTTCAGGACTATGACAAGATGATTACCTCATTTCTTGCCGGAAATGAACTGGTCACAAAATCGGCAGATGATACGAACAAGAATCTTGCAGCAGGACAGGAGATGATACAATCCGGAATTGACAGCATGGAAGACGGAAAGCAGAATCTTAAGACTTCGAAAACTTCATTTGCTGCTTTTTCAAAGAAAGTGACACAATCATTAAATAAAATCCAGCAGACAATCAATACGATCGATACACATATTTCCGCTGCCAATCTGGACAAGCAGATTAACACACTGGCAAAAGATGTAACGATCATTCAGGAAGATGCGAAAGATCTGTCGGTACAGTTACAGAGTCTCAGCGATTATTTAAAAACGGTACAGGGAGATTCCAAGTCTTTGGAAAATACCATTGATACGGTAAATAAGCTGCAGACAATGGCAGATAATATTGCAGATATTCCGGGCGTGGATGAGAATGCATCGGATGCTAAGAAGACGATTTCTGCTACGCAGCGTACGTTGAAAAATTATTCCGATACGATAGAAAACATCAATACATTATTTGCACAGCAGATATCTCCGCAGGTGCAGGGAATGCTGGATGATATGGCGGATGTACTTGAGAGTACCGAAGGCCTTTTGCAGAATCTCAGCGGAACTTTAGATGGAATGAAAGATATTTTCGACGGTGTGGATACAACACTTGGCACACTAAATACAAGTCTTACCCAGTTGCAGGAAGTATTGGAACAGACCAGCGGAAAAATCGGAAAAACACTGGATAAATTAAAGAATGCTTCGGATAGTGAGCAGATGGATATTATTATGAATCTTCTCGCCGGAGATCCGGATACTTACGGAGATTTCTTTTCCCAGCCGGTAAAAGTAAATGAACATTATATGTATGAGATCGCAAATTACGGATCCGGAGTAGCACCGTTTTACACAGTACTTGCAATCTGGGTGGGTATGACGATTCTCGTATCGCTTTTGAAAGTACATGTAGATAAAAAGGATTTCCCGAAGGCAAAACCGTATCAGTATTTCTTTGGCCGCTATCTGTTATTCCTTCTGTTGTCTGAAATTCAGGCAATGATCATTGTGGCAGGCGATCTGTATATATTCGGGGTACAGTGTAAACATCCGGGCGCGATGTTTTTGACGGCAGCAGTCACAAGCTTTACATTTTCGATACTGATCTATGCGCTTACGATTTCTTTTGGCGATATTGGAAAAGCGCTGGCAGTCGTGATCATGGTATTGCAGATTGCAGGTTCCGGTGGAACTTATCCGATCGAGGCTCTGCCGCGGTTTTTCCGTTCGGTATATATCTTTTTCCCGTTTCCGTATGCAATCAATGGTATGCGTGAATGCATCGGAGGAATGTATCATCAGGATCTGACCATTGATCTTTTGAAACTGTTGATTTTTGCGGCGGCAGGCTTGTTTATCGGACTGGTTGTGCGTATTCCGTTTATCGGATTAAATCACTTCATTGAAAAACGAATGGAAGATACAAAAATGCTTTAAGATGGAGGTCTTATATTTGGAAACAGATAAGCAAAAATTGGAAAAACTTGAAAATCTCTATGAAATGGTCATGGATTTTGAAAAAAAAAGCCACGAGAAAAATCAGAAGCGTATCAGGATTGGATTGCGTTGTCTGTATATTATTCCGGCTATTTTTCTGTTCCTTCTTATGGTGATGAAAAGTTCAAAGATTATTTTTCTGGCGCTTTGGATCATAAGTCTGTTTATTCTGGCTGTCTATCTGATCGTTGTGGAATATATGGACTATAATTTACAGAATCATATCAATAAGCTTGAAGGAAAGAAGAATGGGAAAGTGGACAGTCTGATTGAGATGGACCGTTTTGAAAAAAATGTGGACCGTTTTGAGGAAAAAGCCGGCATGATTGAAAAAGCTGTGGATAATGCCGTCGATCGTGTCACAAGTACCGCAAAAGAAATGATGCTTCGCGCAGCAGAAAAAACGGAGGAGACAGATGATAAAAATATTTAGAGTGTTCCTTTCTGATATGCGGCGGATGCGTTCAAATGTCGTAGCGATTGTCATTGTCATGGGACTGTCAATTATTCCGGCTTTGTACGCATGGTTTAATATTATGTCCAACTGGAATCCATACGGAGAATCTGCAACTTCCCAGATGAAGATTGGGGTATGTTCCGAGGATACAGGTGTTACGATCGGTTCACTGGAGTTGAATATCGGGGACAAGATGATTGACGGTCTGAAAGAAAATACGACGATTGGTTGGGTATTTGATGATTCAAAGGACAAAACATTAGAGGGCGTTCGAAGTGGAGAATACTATGCGGCATTGATCGTGCCGAAAGATTTCACGGAGAAAATGATCAGTTTCCTCGGTGGTGATCCGGTCAATCCGGCGATTGACTATTACGAGAACAGCAAAAAAAATGCCATAGCGACCAAAATTACATCTAAAGCAAAGACGGCAGTGCAGGAGCAGATCAATACGACATTTGTAAGCACGCTTACACAGGTGCTGACGGAATCGGGAGAGATGCTTTCCCAGACAGATGAGAATGGCGTGGATATTGTTTCGGTTACTACGGATAAGCTGGATGGCATTGATAAAAATCTTCAGACATATGTAGATATTTTAAATACATTTTCGCTGGTGACCGGGTCGGCATCGGATCTTGCGGATTCCGCACAGACACTGATTTTGAATACGCAGGGACTTTTTAACAGCAGTCAGGACACGGTCTCAAGTATGCAGAATAGCGTCTTGTCCGGGGCACAGACTGCAGATACGGTGTCATCACTGATCAGTATCAGTCTCGACTCCATGGATCAGGATTTGAGTGTGCTTGACGAGCAGGTGGATGGTCTTTCGGAAGGAGATACTTACAGTACGGTGCAGAATTCTACCGAATCAGTAAAAAAAGTGACGGGTTCTACACTTACCGTTTTAAAAGATGTTCTTGGGGAGACTGACAAGAAACTTTCGGCAGTAGACAAAAGTTATAAGCAGCTGGAAAAGGATCTTAAAACCTTCAAAAAAGACGGAAAAGTCACGGCACAGAATCTCCGACATCTGAAAAATACATTAAAACTTGACATTAAGGATTGCAAGGATAGTCTTCGGGAAATTCGAAACAGCTTTACCTATTCCATTAATCCGAATGTCAGTAAGACAATTTTAAATATTGAAAAATCACTGATTCAGACAGGGGCAATGCTTAACAATGTGGAGGGATGCTTTGGGGACATCAGCAATGCATTGGAAGCATATAAGACAACATTAGATTCAGGAACGGATGATATTAAAGCAACGAAAGATTATGTTGCTGGTATTCAGAAAGACATCCGTAAATTGTCAAAAAGCCTCAAAGCGCTTTCCGGGAATGATCAGTATAATGAAATGATTGAAGTGTTAAAAACGGATCCGCAGATGATTGCGCAGTTTGTTGCCTCACCGGTTGCCATGGAAACAGAAGCAATTTATCCAATCAGAACATACGGATCGGCAATGGCACCGTTCTACACGATACTGGCAATCTGGGTCGGCGCACTGATCCTAGTGGCGCTCATTCATGTGGAAGTCAGGAGGGAGGACGACTTAAAAGAGGTTCGTTCCCTGCATGCATTCTTTGGAAGATATATTACATTTTTTCTGATCGGACAGATTCAGGCAGCGATTACCGTACTGGGGGATTTGTTCTATATTAATATCCAGTGTCCGCATCCATTTTTGTTCTGGCTGGCAGCAGCGGCAAGCAGCTTTGTATTTACGCTTTTTATTTATTCCCTGACTGTTGCGATGGGAAATGTCGGAGAGGCAATCGCAGTTGTCGTTATGGTCATTCAGGTTGCAGGTGCCGGTGGAACATTCCCTATCGAAGTCCTGCCAACAGTATATCAGATGATATACAAATTCCTGCCATTTACTTATTGCATGAATGCATTGCGTGAGTGCGTGGGCGGCATGTACCGGAATGATTACTGGAAGGACTTGCGGACGCTTGGCATTTATGTATTGGTTTCTCTCTTTATCGGACTGGTTGTTGCGATTCCGTTCCGTAAACTGAACAAAAAAATTGAACATAGCAAAGAAAAATCAAAAGTAATGTTATAAAGTTATAGGTTCTATAAAAATTTTTAATGGGAAAATTTTTGTGGAACTATAGACAAATGAAAAATATTGTACTAGAATGATTTCAATTAATAGCAAACCCAGTGTTTCATAACACTAAGTTATAGAGTGCTGGATTCGTAACAAGTCATTTCAAAGTGACAGAATTGGAGGAGAAATAGAAATGGAAAAAAAGAATCTTGATTGGGCCAATCTTGGATTTGGCTATATGACTACAGATTACCGTTACGTATCCAATTACAAAGACGGCAAATGGGATGATGGAGCAATTGTCACAGATGCAAATGTAACATTAAATGAGTGTGCCGGTGTATTTCAGTATTCACAGTCTTGTTTCGAAGGGCTGAAAGCATATACCACTGAAGATGGACATATCGTATGTTTCCGTCCGGACTTAAACGCAGCAAGAATGAAAGATTCCTGTGAGAGACTTGAGATGCCGGTATTCCCGGAGGATCGTTTTGTAGAGGCTGTAGAGCAGGTTGTTAAGGCAAATGCAGCATGGGTACCTCCATTCGGTTCCGGAGCAACACTTTACATCCGTCCATATATGATCGCAACAAATGCAGTCATCGGTGTAAAGCCGGCAGATGAGTATCAGTTCCGTATCCTGGTTACACCAGTTGGACCATACTTCAAGGGTGGCGCTAAGCCAATTACAATCCGTGTTTCTGATTTTGACCGTGCAGCACCTCATGGAACCGGACATATCAAGGCTGGATTGAACTATGCAATGAGCTTACATGCAATCGTAGATGCACACAAGCAGGGATTTGCTGAGAACCTGTATCTCGATCCTGCAACAAGAACTTATGTTGAGGAGACAGGTGGAGCAAACTTCCTTTTCATTACAAAAGACGGAAAGTTCGTAACACCAAAGTCAGACAGTATTTTACCATCCATCACAAGAAGATCCCTGATGGTTGTTGCTGAGAAGTACCTGAACATGCCGGTAGAGCACAGACAGGTTAAATTCTCTGAGGTACCTGATTTCGCAGAGTGTGGACTTTGCGGTACAGCAGCAGTTATTTCTCCAATCGGAAAGATTGTAGATCACGGCAAGGAAATCTGTTTCCCGAGTGGAATGGAAGAAATGGGACCATACACAAAGAAGCTTCGTGAGACACTGACCGGAATCCAGATGGGTGAGATCGAAGGACCAGAAGGATGGGTTCACAAAATTATGTAAGATGCATATATATATGTATTCTTAAAATATGAAGGAAATCAAAAGAGATGTCGCAAGACATCTCTTTTTTGTGGTACAATGGAGGTATCGTATATTTATACAACTACGCAAAAATACACCGGAATACAACGAACAAAAAGGAGAACTTCCTTGACAGACGCACAGAGAAGATCAAAGGCGCGCAGCGCCTACCAGAAAGCAAAACGAAAAAAACAACTGCACAACCGCATTTTTATTATAATCCTGATTGCTGTTGTAGTTTTGATTGCAATCGGAGCGATTGTGCGAATACGGCACAACCATGCAAAGACAACTTATGTGAAAGCAGACCAGATTACAGATACATTGTACAATGATAACCGTCCGGATCTGGACGTGGAATTACTTCCGGTCAACGATTACTCAAGACCTGGACGCGCATTGGAGAAAGTGAATGGAATTGTGGTTCATTATACGGCAAACCCGGGAACGACGGCGCAACAGAACAGGAATTATTTCGCGGGATTGGCGGAGTCTCATATTACCCATGCAAGCAGTCATTTTGTGATTGGGCTGGAGGGAGAAATCGTACAGTGTATTCCGTGCGATGAGATTGCATATGCATCCAATGATCGTAATTCTGATACGATTGCGATTGAGTGCTGCATTCCTGATGATACGGGCAAATTCAATGACCAGACCTATCAGTCACTGGTGCAGCTTGTGACATGGCTTATGGGAAGATATGATCTTGGTGTGGAAGATGTCATAAGACATTATGATGTGACGGGAAAGAATTGTCCGAAGTACTTTGTGGAGCACACTGAAGCATGGGATGCTTTCAAGCAGGATCTGGTGACATATATCCAGCAGCATGGTGTCAAAAAAGAGTCGTAGTCTTGTAAAACACGAAAAAATAAATTAAAATAGGAATAACTTAGATATAAAGGAGTATTTCTTTGGAGACAATCTATCAGGAATTGAAGGAACAAAAGAATGTGCGCAGCAATCTCAGTGCTTTGCGGGCACAATTGAAAAAGGATGCAAACGCACAGGCGTATGCGCAGGCGGAGACATTTGCGGAAGAAAACAAGTCTCTTTTTTGGAACTGGCTGGAAAGTGACGATGCAAAGACGAGAAAGAATGCGGCATTGTTATTAGGTGAAATCGAATATGAGCCGGCAGTGGAAAAACTGTTTACTTCCTATCAGAAGGAACAGACGATGTTTGTCCGCAGCGCTTATCTGGAAGCTTTGGCAAAATTTGATGTGGAACCGCTTTTACCACAGTTGAAACAGCAGCTGGATGAGTTGCTTTCAAAAGAACGGACCATAGAGAATCAGAAACACATCGAAGAAGAAGTGCGGGCTCTGCGTCGCATTATCATTATGTATGAAGGAATTACGCACCATACATTTGACAAGAAACAGAAAAAGAATCATGTGCTTTTGCTTTGTAACAGAAATCAGAGAGAAACCGTTGCATCACTTGCCGGAGGCAGACCGCATCCGCTTGGTGTGATGACAGACACGGATGATCTGACAAAACTGATGCTGGTGCGTGTGTTCCGGGATGTGCTTTTTCCAGTACCGGTACAGACACTGATTGAACCAAAGCCGGAGGTGGCTGCACAGACAATCTGGGAGCCAATGCTTGCTTTGTGCAGAAAATATCACAAAGAAGATGCTCCGTTTTATTTCCGCGTCGAGTGCAAGTCAAATATGACACTGGAGGAACGCAGCAGTTTTACAAGAAAACTTGGGGCAAAATTAGAGGAACTTTCCGGGGGAGCACTGATCAACTCTGCAAGTGATTACGAAGTGGAACTCCGACTGATTGCGAACCGGGAGGAAAAATTTTTTCCATGCCTGAAATTTTATACACTGGTAGATGTTAGATTTCAGTATCGGAAAAATGCAATCTCCGCTTCCATTCATCCGTCTACAGCGGCACTTATTATGGAACTGACCGCACCATATTTAAAAGCGGATGCTCAGATTATGGATCCGTTTTGCGGAGTAGGAACGATGCTGATCGAGCGTGATATCCGTGTACCGGCAAGAGAAAAATACGGCACAGATATTTTCGGAGAGGCGATTGACAAGGCGAGAGAAAATGCATCAGTTGCGGGAGAACTGATTCATTTTATTCACAGGGATTTCTTTGATTTCCGGCATGAATATAAGTTTGATGAGATCATTACAAATATGCCGGTTCGTGGAAGAATGACAAAGGAAGAACTGGACCATCTTTATAAGAGTTTTTTTGATAAGGCTTTGGAAATATTACAAAGAGAAGCCGTAATCATTATGTATACACAGGAGCTTGGCTTTGTGAAAAAGCAGATTCGACTGCATACGCAGCTACATTTGCTGCAGGAGACCTGCATGCAGACAAAGACGGGATTTTATTTATTGGTCATTGGAGTAAAGAGGTAAATATATGGCAATTACAAATGCACTGGGGCTGGAACTTCCACAGGGGGAGGACAATCTGGAAAACGGGTTGATTGATACGAAAATGCTACAGGAGCTGCAGGATCAGTTCTGTTATTCCAATAATTTATATGTTGTCTGTCTGGGACAGAAAGAAGGCGTGATTACAAAAGCCTACGGAACGAAAGATGAATTGGAATATGTACATTCACTTGTGAATGAATCGGTATATATGCAGCTTGTATCAAAAATTGAAAACGAGCAGATTGAAACAATGGTGGAATATCCTGCCACACAGGATTTTGTGAAAGTTTGCGCAATTTCTACGCGAATTGAAGGAAAAACACAGGTTATCTGGGTGATAGTTGGTCTGTTGGAAGAAAAAATCACGTCACAAAATAGTCTGCCGGAAGGTATGATGACAACTACAGAGACGCATTATTATGCATCCGTTGAGTTTTTGTCTTTGCTGTCTACCCAGTTGTTTGAAGTTAAAATCAATCAGCTGATTGCACAGACGGCGATGAAAAAAAGTCAGAATTCTGAGAATGCGATGCAACATCAGCTGCAGCGTCTACAGACAATGACGGAAGTGATTCAGACGCTGGAGTCGGATGATGCGTTTGCAAACCTTGTGGAAAACGTGATCAAAGAGACTTGTGAATGTTTACAACTTACTGGAGGATTTTTGATTCGTGAGAATATTGAGACACTTTTGATTGAAGGGGTCTGTGAACATGTCACGGAGGAAAAAGCTTCGGTATTATGGAAATTGTCCAATTGTAAAAGAGCAGATTTACCGTTTTTTGATGGAAAACCATACGTTATTTCCACAGATGCGATGATGCCGGATGAGTTTGAAACGCTTATGAAAGATTGCAAGATGACAGCAGCGGTATTTCAACCAATCGAAGCAGGTGGTCAGGTGATCATGTATCTTGGGTTTTATGAACATGACAGAAATCGTACCTGGGAGATGGAAGATATTAAATTTATAAATGATGTTAAACGTGTGGTACAAAGCGTGTTGGTAAAACGTATTTCCAAGAATTCTCTTGCAAGTTCATATGCTTCTTTAGAATCTATTTTGGAGAATACGGGAAGTGGAATCTATGTTTCAGATACAAAAAACAGAACACTTCTGTACACAAACAAAAAATTCAAAGATTTCTTTGCGAAGACAATCGCAGCAGGAAAACTGGATGATTTGATTTTCTCGGAGCGGGAAATAGGGCGCAGACAGTATTTTGAAGAAATATATTCTGTAGAAGAAGAACGATGGCTGGATGTCTACAAAACAGAGATCGACTGGGTGGATGGAAGAAAAGTCAGCCTTTGTACATTATATGATATTACGGACAAAAAAATATATCAGAAAGAAATTGAAGAACAGGCAAATAACGATTTCCTTACAGGACTTTTTAACCGTATGCGTTGTGAACAGGATCTGAAAAAATATGTAATGAAAGCACAGAACGCGCATCAAAAGGGAGCATTGCTCTATCTGGATCTGGATGACTTCAAACATATCAATGATGGTCTGGGACATCAGTATGGCGATGTTTTGCTGAAGGCGATTTCACGTAGTCTGCAACGTGTTGGCGGCGTGACAAATACTTGTTACCGTATGGGTGGGGACGAATTTATTGTTATAGTTCCGGGTAAACTGTTTGATAAGTTAGATGCTATTATTGAAGAGATTACTTCAATTTTTACAAAACCGTGGTTCTTAAAAGGGGAAGATTATTATTGTACCATGAGTATGGGAATTGCATACTTTCCGACAGATGGAACTACCGTAGATGAGTTGATTCGCAAGTCGGACATGGCACTTATGCGTGCAAAACGACGTGGAAAAAACCGCATTGAATATTATAATAATGATACGGATGCGGATTCCGCAAGTCACAGACTTGATCTGGAGAAAAATATGCGTACAGCGGCTATGAATGAATGCAGTGAATTTGAAGTGTATTATCAGCCAATCATTGATACAAAAGATCAAAAAAATGTCTGTTGCGGAGCAGAGGCACTTGTGCGGTGGAATTCCAGTGTGATGGGATTTGTCAGTCCAAATGATTTTATCCCTCTTGCGGAGTATCTGGGCCTGATCAATCCAATTGGAGAGTATGTGTTACGGCAGGCTGTAAAACGCTGCAAATACTGGAATGACATGGGACATCCGAATTACAAGGTAAATGTAAATTTATCTGTTGTGCAATTATTGCAGAATGATATTGTAAAGAAAATTAAATCCGCGATTGAAGATTCACATATCAATCCGGCGAATCTTACACTTGAAGTGACAGAGAGTCTTGCCATCAACGATATGGTTCGCATGAAAAAAATCCTAAGTGAAATCAAGAGTCTTGGTGTGAAAGTCGCATTGGATGATTTTGGAACCGGATATTCTTCATTGAACCATATCCGGGAGATGCCGATTGACATAATCAAAATCGACCGCTGCTTTATTGAACACCTGGGAGAAGATGATTTTTCGAATGCATTTGTCAAAATGGTCGCAGAATTGGCACGCGCTATTGGCGTTCATGTTTGTGTGGAAGGTGTAGAGATGGAGCAACAGCTTGAGGTTGTACAGCAGATGAATATTAGTATGATTCAGGGGTATTATTTCGGAAAACCGATGCAGATTGGGGAGTTTGAACAGAAGTACTTGTAAGCAGTTCATAGGAAAAAAGGAGGAACATATTGGATTTATTTGATATTGTTGGCCCGATTATGGTAGGTCCTTCCAGTTCCCACACAGCAGGGGCAGTTCGCATGGGGTACGTAGCGGGAAAATTACTTGGAGAACCCATAAAGAAAGCAGAGATTCTGTTATATGGTTCTTTTCTTGCAACAGGAGAGGGGCACGGTACAAAGAAAGCAATTGTGGCGGGACTTCTTGGTATGCAGCCGGACGATTATGAGATTGCTGACAGTTTTGAAATCGCACAGAAACGGGGAATCGAAATTATATTTGGCGAAGCGCGTCTGGAGGATGCCCACCCGAATACAGCTGTTATCCGATTAGAGGGTGTGGGAGAAAAATCCATTGAGGTACAGGTGTCTTCCATTGGAGGTTCCAGTATCAATATCGATAAAATCGATGGAATTAACACAAATTTCTCCGGAGAACATCCGACATTGATTGTCCACAATCTGGACCAGCCGGGGCATGTATCGGAAGTAACTTCCATGCTTGCGCACAAGAGTGTGAACATCGCAACCATGCAGCTGTACCGTTCGGCAAAAGGACAGATGGCTGTTATGGTCGTGGAATGTGATCAGCCGATTCCGGAGGATGGGATTGCCTGGCTTTCTCATGTAGAGGGCGTAATGAAAGTGACATATTTTGAGGGCGTGTAGCAGGTAAGGAGATTGTTCATGACAGAATATCATACATTACAGGAATTACAGGAACTGGCAGTACACCAGAAAAAAGAAATATGGCAGATTGTGCAGCAGGAAGACATGGATGCCAGTGAGCGGACACAGGAGCAGTCTTATGAGAAAATGCATCAGATGTATGAGGCGATGAAATATGCAGATGCTTCTTACAATGGCAATTTGCGATCGGCCAGCGGACGTGCCGGTGGTGATGGAGAAAAACTGCACCAATATAATGCGTCCAGGAAAAATATCTGTGGTGCTTTTATTGGTCTTGTTATGGAAAAAGCAATCAAAATGGGCGAATCCAATGCGTGTATGAGAAGAATTGTGGCAGCTCCGACCGCAGGTTCCTGTGGTGTTTTGCCTGCAGTACTTTTAAGCTTTGAAGAACAGTTCTCTGCGACAGAAGAACAGATGGTACAGGCATTGTATGTGGCTGCAGGAATTGGAAAAGTAATTGCAGAGAATGCTTTTATTGCAGGTGCAGCAGGTGGATGTCAGGCGGAAATCGGTTCGGCAGCTGCGATGAGTGCAGGAGCACTTGCTTATTTACAGGGAGCAGATCCGCAGACCGTGATGCATGCAGCAGCGTTGTCGTTGAAAAATATGCTGGGACTTGCCTGTGATCCGGTGGGAGGTCTTGTAGAAGTGCCTTGCATCAAACGAAATTCGTATGGAGCGGTCAATGCAGTGACTTCTGCGCAGCTCGCACTCGCCGGCATTCGTAGTGCCATTACGCCGGATGATGTCATTGACAGTATGCGTCGTATCGGAAATCAAATGCCGACCTGCCTGAAGGAGACCAGTGAGGGTGGACTGGCAACGTCAGCTTCGGCGGAGGCGTATTAAAATTGAAATAAGGAACAAGCCTTTTGTATAAAAGTTGAGTCGTAATATTGCGGCTCAATTTTTACATATTATAAAATGAGTTAAGCGACAAAATATAAGATGAATATTATAATCATATGCGCATTTAAAAAACAATTCGCAGTGACGTAAGCAATTCTGCAAACAAATCAGTGATATATCGGTAAAATTTGATGCAAATACGATACGAAATTCAATGATTTTACAAATGAATAACATACAACAGGACGTAGTGATTTGGGAGATTCCGGGCATGGACCGGCTGGCACGGCAGATGCTGGAACGTATAAAAAATATACATAGTTTAAAAAGTGTGCGATAATATAAATATGGATGAAAAGGAGCCGGATCATATATGAGTGATTTAAATGCGATAGAATATAAACGTTTTGAAGATATTAAGCGTATTCGAGAAGATGGAAGTGAATATTGGAGTGCAAGAGAATTGGGACCTGCACTTGATTATGCAAAATGGGATAATTTTTCAAAGGTGATCAAGAGAGCTATGGTAGCATGTGAGAACAGCGGACACAGTGTTTCCAACGATTTTCCCGAGGTCAGGAAAATCGTTGAAGCAGGTGCAACATCAAAGCCGAAGAAAGATTATGAGTTGTCAAGATATGCGTGTTATTTGATCGTACAAAATGGAGATCCACGTAAAGAAGTGATTGCTTTAGGACAAACATATTTTGCAATTCAAACTTATCGTCAGGAAGTCGCAGATCATTTTAATGAATTGGACGAAGATAATCGCAGATTGGTAGTGCGAGGGGACATTAAGCAATGGAATCAGATGCTTGCAGAGACAGCACATAATGCCGGAGTTATAACGAATGAAGAATTTGCAATATTCCAGAATGCAGGTTACATGGGATTGTACGGTGGCATGGATGTGGATGATATTCATGCAAAAAAGCAGTTGGAGGTGGGACAGAAGATACTCGACTACATGGGTAGCACAGAGTTGATTGCAAACCTTTTCCGTATTTCCCAAACAGAAGAGAAAATTCGAAAAGATAAGGTGCAGGGAGCAGATAAAGCAACCTCTGTTCATTACAATGTAGGAAGAGAAGTAAGAAATGCCATTGAAAAAATTGGCGGAACAATGCCGGAAGATTTGCCGACACCGGAAAAAAGTATTCAGCAGATTGAAAAGGAGCAAATGGAACGTCTTAAAAACAAGGCAAAAAAAGGGTTGCTCATGTTAGATGAATAAAAGTTAGTAAGAGTAAGATATTCAATTTTAAGGAGGATTTCAAGACCTCATCCATAAACGTACCGCAATCGTACCGGAAAAAATCACTTGAAAATATTGTAAATAGTGGAATACCTGTTTACCTGACAAAAAATGGTTACGGTGCTATGGTGGTTTTAAGTTTGGAAGAATATGCAAATTTGAATGATGATATCGAAATGAAACTTGATGAGGCAGATAGACAAGCTGCAATGACAGACGAAAGTCTTTCACATGAAACCGTTTTTCGCAATGTAAGGAGCGCTATACATGGAAATCCGACGTTTAATATATGGTTCGAGAGATATTGACAACATTTTGTAATACAGTATGGAAAAGCCGCTTGGTCTTAACGGTATATTATTGAACTGGGTTCAAGGGACGCTTCGCTTTTAAAAGAAAAAGGACCATCCAAGCGGATGATCCTTTTTCTTTTATTATGAATGCAGGAGATGGGACTTGAACCCACACGATATTGCTACCACAGGCACCTGAAGCCTGCGCGTCTGCCAATTCCGCCACTCCTGCGAACAAACAATATTCTATCCAATTTTGTTTGAAATGTCAATAGAAAAATATATTTTTCAAAAAAATCAAAAAAAATAAAAAAAATTAAAAAAAGGTGTTGACATATATGTGTTTGTTTGGTACTATAACTAAGTCGCTGACAGACATGCGGAAGTGTCGGAACTGGCAGACGAGCAAGACTAAGGATCTTGTGATCATTGCGATCGTGTGGGTTCAAGTCCCATCTTCCGCATTTAAGTAAAGGAAACCTTGCTGAGAGGTTTCCTTATTTTTTTATCTGAAACCTATTGATAGTGAATTATAACATGTGAGAGACAAGTTATGAGTAGTTACTTTATCAGAGAAGGTGATGAAACATGCAGGCATTAAAAATCGAAAAATTATACCTTAAGCATGGTGGCTTTTTGCTGCGTGATTTTAACATGGAACTTGAAGTGGGGCAGATCCATGTGATCACAGGAAAGAGTGGAAGTGGAAAGTCTACGTTGTTTCGTGCAATCGGAGGCGCACTTCGACCGGAAGCCGGACGCATTTTGTATTATGGAAAAGAAATGTACGAGGATGAATTAAAAATCCGCAAACGTATGTCCGTTATTTATGATGCGCCGAACTTTAATATGGAATTATCGCCGGAACGTCTTGCACGGGAGTGGAAGAAGTTTGAACCGTGGTTTGACAGGGAGGCATTTACTTCTTATATGAACCGTTTGGAACTTGAAATGAACCAGCGTGTGAAATTGTATTCCGTAGAGAAGTGTCGGAAACTGATGCTTGCTTTGGCCCTGAGTCGGAATCCGGAGTTACTGGTCATGGATGATGTTACCAGTGGGGTGGATACGCAGTCAAGGCAGGTTATGTGGGAAATAGTCGAAAGATACCGGAGCAAACAGGAACTTACAATCCTTTTCAGCTCTCACCATGAGGAAGAGCTTCTTTTGGCGGACAGAGTCTGGAATCTGGATGAGATATTATACGAGGGGAAAAAGAGATGAAGTTTTTTTATAAATTGTCCGGAAATGTACAGAGTAAACCATCTCGTTTAATCATATCCGTTCTTTTTTCTTTTCTGGTAATGACATTTGTGAATGGATTTATTGGCGGAGTCGGTGGATTTCCCGTATTTCTTGCTTTTATTATTGTTTTTTATCTGTTGCGAAATGTTATGGGAGAGGGAAATCGTCTGACGCATCAGATGGCAATGACCAGCCGCAGGGAAATTATGTATTGGATGCGCAATTACTGTGTGGCATATTTATTGTTATGGTTCCTTTTGCGTCTTGTTTTTTTGTTTTCCCGTGTGACAGGATGGGGAAATATCAGTGGTGCGAGTGCGTTAGAGTATTTTCGCAATCTGATTGCCGTTTCCATGTTTGAAAAGTGGGCATATCTGTTTGCCGGTATTTTGATGTTTGCTTTTATTGTGTCACTTTTTCCACTTACCGTGATTACAAAACTGGAACATGGGGTGCTGTATGTTCTGGTCGATGGTGCGCTATTTGCGGTAGTTTGTCTGATTGTTGAACAAATCGGATATTATTTTACGAAAACGAAAAGCAGTTGCGTTATTGATAGTTTGTTGCTTTGCAACAAAATGAAAGCGGGACAGGAGGCTGCATGGATATTTGGAATTGTACTGTTTGCGTTGGCAGTATGCATTGTTTCGTATAGCTATGCTGCGTATTGCTATGGACCCAAAAAAGGACGCACGGATGATGTTGCTATTCAGATGGCACAACGGCAGAAAACAATTTATAAAGGAAAAGGCCTTGTACATAATGTAGTAATGATTCTCTGTGGGGTTACGGCAATCTGCGTTGTGGCAGGGATTGTTTTCTTTATGCCCGAAGATACTACGGGGGGCTATGTAAAAGTCGCAGAATTTCTGACAGGAGATGAAGTGCTTGGACCGATGTTGTATAAAAATCAAGTGTATATACCGGTTAATGAGCAGATGAATCTGGATGAGACAGGCACAGCCCGGGGATATCTTGCAGGGAAAAAAGAAAATTGCAACAGTCGCTTTTACCAGCTTGCGGTTGCAAATCTATTGTATACTGATGACACAAACAAGACGAATCGTGTGCAGATGGAAGGAGCAAAAAGTGGTGTTTATGCACCGGTAACGGAGCAGGAGCAGAAAGATGCGTGGAAAAAAGACGATGTATTTTTGCTCTGGGATGAAGAATGGGTTTCGGAGTCGACATACTCTCATGAACCGACGGGATATACCGTCTGCAATGCTGATTTTATCAAAGGCCTGACCATGCAGTTTCCAGAGGTAGAGTATCATGCACAGGATTTCGACGATTATGATGCATATTTTACGATTCGTGGTTATTCGGATATGGATACGGTTCTGATGGATGATACTGTTCCGGGAGACTGGGTAGGCTGTATCCTTGTCAAAGATAATAAGTTTTATTTTGGCAGTTATGATAACCGTATTACCGGAATTAGTTTGCAGGAACTTTTAGATATACTTGGCGGGTATTAAAAACAATATTTGTAAGGCATTATTATTTAAACCGTTCTGAACATTAATTTTTTCGACTTTTACAGAAAAAGAAAAAGGAAATCTTTCTTCGGTGTCGAATATTAACAATGTAGGCAAGAGAAAGGCGTAATTATGACGATACGAGAACAGATTGAGCAGATGGAAAAAGAAAATCTCAGTCCTTATGCGTGCCTTAGCGTCAATACCAGAGGCAGAGACCGTGACGAGCCGCAATGTGACATCCGCCCGGTGTTTCAAAGAGACAGAGATCGTATTTTACATAGTAAATCTTTCCGTCGCTTAAAAAATAAAACGCAGGTATTTCTGACACCAATGGGGGATCATTACCGGACACGTATGTCCCACACGCTTGAGGTGTCGCAGAATGCACGTACAATTGCCAAGGCATTACGGATGAACGAGGATCTTGTTGAGGCAATTGCTCTTGGACATGATTTAGGACATACACCATTTGGTCATGCGGGAGAATATATTTTAAATAAGATTTATGAAGGCGGGTTCAAACATAATGAGCAGAGTGTGCGCATTGTGGAGAAACTCGAAAAGGATGGAGCCGGACTGAATCTTACCTGGGAGGTAAGAGATGGAATTTTGAATCATCAGACCAAGACGATTCCGCATACACTCGAAGGAAAAATTGTTCGTTTGTCGGACAAGATTGCATATGTAAATTCGGATATTGATGATGCAATCCGTGCGCAGATTTTAAATGAAGAGGATATTCCACTCGAACTTCGAAAGACGCTGGGATTTGATTCAAAGAAAAGGTTGAATCATCTGATTCACGATATTATTACCCACAGTATGGGAAAGGATGATATTATCATGTCGGATGAGACCGCGGAGGCTTTGCGGGATCTGCGTCTTTTTATGTTTGAACATGTATATAAGAATCCGGTTGCCAAAAGCGAGGAAGTCAAGGCAAAAGTGATGCTCGAGCAGATGTACCATTATTATATGGATCATATCGAGTTGCTTCCGGGTAAGCTATTAAATATGCTTGGCGAAGGCGAAGATAAAGGACGTGTTGTCTGTGATTACATATCGGGAATGACTGACCAGTATGCCATCACCAAATTCAAAGAATACTTTATGCCTCAGGCCTGGCAGGTTGACGGATATTGAAACGCATCCAGCGGATGCGTTTCCTACGCACATCCCATCGCGAAGCGATTTTTACATGGGATGTGCTCCTTAACGCACATCCCATCGCGAAGCGATTATTATATGGGATGTGCTCCTTAAAGAAACTACAGAGGTGAAATAATGCCATATTATTCAGATGAATTGATAGAAGAAGTGCGGTCGCGCAACGACATTGTTGACGTTATCGGTAGTTATGTGCGTCTGAAGAAAAAGGGCAGTACCTATTTTGGACTTTGTCCATTTCATAACGAAAAGACAGGCTCTTTTTCGGTTTCACCCAATAAACAGATGTACTACTGCTTTGGTTGTGGCGCCGGTGGAAATGTGTTCACATTTCTGATGCAGTACGAAAATTTTACATTTGGTGAAGCCATGCAGTCTCTTGCGGACCGGGTAGGAATCGAACTGCCCCAGCAGGAGATGACGAGTGCACAGCGCCGGGAAGCCGACAGGCGGACGCGGCTGCTTGAGATTAATAAAGAAGCAGCAAAATATTTTTATACACTTTTACGCAGCCCGCGTGGACAGAAAGCGTATCAGTATTTCAAAAAGCGTGAGCTGTCCGATGAGACGATGCAGAAATTCGGACTGGGATATTCGGATCAGTACAGTGATGACCTTTACCGTTATCTGCGCAAAAAGGGATACGATGATGACATTTTAAAAGACAGCGGTCTGATCACCATTGACGAGGTGCGTGGCGGACACGATAAATTCTGGAACCGTGCGATGTTTCCAATCATGGATGTGCACAACCGTGTGATTGGTTTTGGAGGCCGTGTTATGGGAGACGGGGAACCAAAGTATCTCAACTCTCCCGAGACACGTATCTTTGATAAAAGCCGCAATTTGTATGGACTGAATATTGCGAGAACGACCAGAAAAAATCAGTTGCTTTTGTGTGAGGGCTATATGGATGTCATTGCCCTGCATCAGGCGGGATTCGATAATGCGGTGGCATCCCTCGGTACGGCGCTCACAAGCGGACATGCGAATTTGCTGAAACGGTACACGAAAGAAGTGTACCTGACGTATGACAGCGATGGTGCCGGTGTAAAAGCAGCATTGCGTGCCATACCGATTCTGAAAGAAGTAGGAATCGTTACAAAAGTCATTAATATGCGGCCATATAAGGATCCGGATGAGTTTATCAAAGCACTTGGTGCGGAGGAATATCAGAAGAGGATTGATGAAGCGGAGAACAGTTTTCTCTTTGAAATTCGCATTATGCAGGAAAATTATGATATGAACGATCCGGAATCGAAGACTGCATTTTACAATGAAATAGCCCGGAAGCTTCTCGGTTTCTCCGAAGAATTGGAGAGAAACAATTACATAGAAGCTGTGGCAGAAAAATACCAGATTGGTTTTGACAATTTAAGAAAGCTAGTGAATAACCTTGCGGTCAAAGGCGGGCTTGTCCGTGAACATACACCGTTGAAGAGTGGTATCAATGAGAACAAGAAAAAAGAGGATGGAATGAAGCAGTCACAGAAATTGCTTTTGACATGGCTCATTGAAGATACCCGGCTTTTTGGTGCAATTAAAGGACTGATTACCGCGGAAGATTTTACGGAAGAATTGTATCATCGCGTTGCGACGGAACTGTTTGCACAGTATGAGGCAGATGGAAGTGTCAATCCGGCACAGATTATCAGCCGGTTTCCGGAAGCCGATGAGCAAAAAGAAATTGCGGGATTGTTCAATGCGAGAATCCATGAGATTGAAAACAAAAATGACAGGGAAAAAGCATTGAAAGAAACGATCATCCGCATCAAGCAAAACAGCATTGATTACCGTACACGCAACAATAATCCGACCGATCTTGCGGCAATGATGAAAATTGTCGAAGACAAGCGGGCTTTGGAGAAGCTTGAAAAATTGCATATTTCAATAGATTAAGGACAAAATAGAAAGTAACCTGAGAGGACGAAGCGACATGGCAAAGAAAAAAGAAGAAAATGCAACAGTAAACACACAGGAAATCAAGACAAAGTTCCAGCAGAAAATGGGCGAACTTTTGGAAATTGCGAAGAAAAAGCGCAATATCTTAGAGTATCAGGAAATCAGTGACCATTTTAAGGAACTGAATCTGGATGCCGAGCAGTTTGAAGCGGTATTGGACTTCCTCGAACACAATAATGTGGATGTTCTTCGCATGAGTGATGATGACGATGATGATGAAATTATTTTAGACGATGATGACGAAGTGGAAGTAGAGAATATTGACCTGTCTGTTCCGGATGGTGTCAGTGTTGAAGATCCGGTTCGTATGTATTTAAAGGAAATCGGAAAGGTTCCTCTTCTTAGTGCGGAAGAAGAAATTAATCTTGCACAGAGAATGGAAGAAGGAAATGTTGCAACAGAGAAAATCCAGCTTCTGAAAGCCCGCATGGAAGAGGCTGAGGATGAAGCTGAAAAGGCAGAGATTCAGGAAGAAATCAAGGCAATGCAAAAAGATATCGATCTTGGATCGGATGCAAAGAAACGCCTTGCAGAAGCAAACCTGCGTCTCGTGGTCAGCATTGCAAAACGATATGTGGGACGAGGCATGCTTTTTCTGGATCTCATTCAGGAAGGAAACCTTGGTCTTATTAAGGCAGTAGAGAAGTTCGATTATCGTAAGGGATATAAATTCTCGACATATGCAACATGGTGGATTCGTCAGGCAATTACAAGAGCAATCGCAGATCAGGCGAGAACGATTCGTATTCCGGTTCATATGGTTGAGACCATCAACAAACTGATCCGTGTGAGCAGACAGCTTTTGCAGGAACTCGGACGTGAGCCGTCGCCGGAAGAGATTGCAGCAGAGATGAATATGCCGGTTGACCGTGTGCGTGAAATCTTAAAGATTTCCCAGGAGCCGGTTTCTCTGGAAACTCCAATCGGTGAAGAGGAAGACTCACACCTTGGCGATTTTATTAAGGATGACAATGTGCCGGTACCGGCGGATGCAGCAGCATTTACCCTTTTAAAGGAGCAGCTGGAAGAGGTGCTTGGAACACTTACCGAACGTGAGCAGAAAGTACTTACACTTCGTTTCGGACTCGAAGATGGAAGAGCCAGAACGCTTGAAGAAGTAGGAAAGGAATTTAACGTTACGCGTGAGCGTATCCGTCAGATCGAGGCAAAAGCCCTTCGTAAGCTTCGTCATCCAAGCAGAAGTCGTAAGCTGAAGGATTATTTAGAGTAAGATGATTAAACTGTCAAAAAGAATGAAGGCAGTAGCGGCCATGGTTACTTCCAACGGAATTCTTGCAGATGTTGGAACGGATCATGGCTATGTCCCGATTGCATTAGTACAGAGACAGAAAATTCCCGGGGCAATTGCAATGGATATCAACAAAGGACCTCTCGCCCGTGCAAAAGAAAATATTGCAGCGGCACATCTGGAAGACTATATCCAGATCCGCCTTTCCGATGGAGTTGAGGAGTTAGAACCCGGAGAGGCAGATTCCATACTGATCGCAGGCATGGGAGGAGAACTGATCATACATATCTTATCAGAAGGGGAAAAGGTGTGTAAAAAGGCAAGTGAGTTGATCTTGCAGCCACAGTCTGATATCCGTAAAGTTAGAGAATATCTAAGAGAACATCAATATAAAATAGTAGATGAAGATATGGTATGCGAGGACGGTAAGTACTATCCTATGATGCGTGCAATCAATGTGGAAGAAGATTGTTTCTGGGAAAAGGTAAATGAAGAGACAAAGGTTGCCTGTGATATCTATGGACAGCTCCTTTTGCGAAATGGCAATCAGGTGCTTCGGCGTTTTCTGGTGCGCCAGCATCGTCAGCTCACACAGATCATACAGACGCTGCAGGCACAGCCACAGTCGGAGGCAATTGACCAGCGTATCGCGCAGGTTAGGGAAGAATTGCATTACAACGAATCAGCATATACAATACTGGGGGCGATAAAGAATGCAGGAATTTAAATTGGTGATGGAGAAAGCTTCCGGTGAACTGGAAGAAATTCTCGTTCCGGAGGGAACGACTTTCGAAGAAATTGCAAAGTCTTATCAGGAAGATTACAAAGATCTTATTGTACTCGCTTGCGTTGATGGCAAGTTGAGAGAACTGAATAAGGAAATAAAAAAAGATTGCAGTGTGAAATTTCTTACTTCGATCAGCAGAGACGGAAAGCGCACATACAGACGCAGTATGACGTTGCTGATGCAGAAGGCAATCGAAAATCTCTGGGGAGAACAGGCGCATGTGCGGCTTTTGTATTCTCTCGGAGAAGGATATTACTGCAGGATGGAAGATGGTACCGATGCGACGAAACTTGCACAGATCAAGGCAGAGATGCTTCGACTGGTACATGAGAATCTTCCAATCAGAAAATGCAGTGTAAAGACAGGAGATGCGGAGCGCATTTTCCGGGAAAAAGGCATGAAAGACAAGGAACGCCTGCTTCATTACCGCAGAAGTTCCCGTGTGAATATTTATGAATTGGATGGACTTTCCGATTATTATTATGGATATATGGTGCCATCTACGGAATATCTTGAAGTGTTTGACATTGTGCCTTACGAGGAAGGCTTTGTATTATTGTTCCCATATAAGGACGGAAACAAGGTGGAGCCGCTTCAGACTTCCAATAAGCTGTTCCACACATTGCGCGAATCCAGAGAATGGAGCCGCATGCTTGGAGTCGGAACGATAGGTGCATTGAATGATGCAATCGCTGCCGGAAAGGGCGAGCAGATCATTCTGTTGCAGGAGGCTCTTATGGAAGAGCGCATCGGTTCTCTTGCAGGACAGATTGCAGAGCGCGGTGGTGTGAAATTTGTTATGATTGCGGGACCGTCTTCTTCCGGAAAGACTTCCTTTTCCAATCGTCTGTCGATCCAGCTTTCGGCAAAAGGGTTAAAGCCGCATCCGGTGAGTCTGGATGATTATTACGATGACCGTGAAAAATGTCCAAGGGATGCGGATGGAAATCTGGATTTTGAATGCCTGGAAGCTTTGGATGTCAAGCAGTTCAATGAAGATATGACGCGGCTTCTCAATGGAGAAGAAGTTGAAATGCCGTCATTCAACTTTAAGACGGGAAAGAGAGAGTATCGTGGGAACCGGCTTCGACTCGGAGAGGGCGATATTCTTGTCATCGAAGGAATTCATGGATTGAATGATCGCCTGTCTTATATGTTACCGGCGGAAAGTAAGTTCAAAATTTACATTTCAGCACTTACCCAGCTGAATATCGACGAGCATAATCCACTTTCCACTACAGACTGCCGTCTGCTTCGCCGTATTGTAAGGGATGCCAGAACCAGAGGCACCACAGCGCAGGAGACCATTGCCATGTGGCCGTCGGTGCGCAGAGGTGAGGAGAAAAATATTTTCCCATTCCAGGACAGTGCAGATGTGATGTTCAATTCGGCGTTATTGTATGAAGTGGCCGTATTGAAAGTTTATGCGGAGCCATTGTTATTCCAGATTCCAACCGATGCGCCGGAGCATTTGGAAGCAAAGCGACTTTTAAAGCTGCTGGATTATTTCCTTCCGCTTCCGACAGAGGGAATTATGCAAAGTTCTCTTGTGCGTGAATTTGTGGGTGGAAGCTGCTTTAACGTATAAAAATAAAACATTCTTTACAAAGTAAAAATAAATGTGATATAGTTATTATAATTGTGCAGGACAGGTGATCGCGGCTGCAAGTGTCGAAAGACCGCAGGTGAGGAAAGTCCGGGCTTCATAGGGCAGGATGCCGGTTAACGGCCGGTGGAGGAAACTCTAAGGAAAGTGCAACAGAAATATACCGCTATAAGGAGCACATGCCATGCAATTTCCCCTTTGGGGGAAGGCATGTACGTAGGAGATGCATCATAGATGCATCTCAATAGTAAGGGTGGAATGGCAGTGTAAGAGACTACCGCCTCGCTGGTAACAGAGAGGGCACATGTAAACCCCATTCGAAGCAAGACCGAAACAAAGCTTTGACGTGGCCCGCTAGCTTTAGGTAGGTCGCTTGAGGCGGCTGGTAACAGTCGTCCTAGATAGATGATCACTCAACGACATAACCCGGCTTATCGTCTTGCGCAATGTATATTGATAATACAAATTTTATGAGGCTGTCTGCGTTTCGCGGGCAGCCTTTTTACAATATAGGAAGTTCCTTTAGAATGTCCCAAACAGACCAGGAAACATGTTGACAAGCCAGAATTCATCTGCTATTATAACTGAGTTAAATTAATAAGACAGTTCGTTTGTACCATCCTGTCTCTAAATAAAACCAGGACTAATTATCAAAATATGAATAGTAAGTTACAGTTGGATTATTTTAGAGATAATTTTGCACATTGGCACGGGTACAAGGTATCCGTGCTTTTTTTGTATAGAAAATTGCTTTGGAATTCCCTATACAGCAAAAGCAGGCACACACTTTGTTTTTAATTTGAATCAGAAAAACACCAGAACGGGAGATAGGAATTATGTACATTTTAAAAACAGAAGCAAGTTTTGATTCTGCGCATTTTCTTGCCGGATACGAAGGAAAATGCAGCAATATTCATGGACATCGGTGGAAAATAATCCTCGAAGTAAAAACGGAGGAGCTAAAAGATGATGTTCAACACAGAGGAATGTATGTTGACTTCGGAGAGCTCAAAAAGGATTTACGGGAGCTTGCGGATTCCATGGACCATGCACTTATCATTGAAAAAAATACTTTAAAGGAAACAACACTTGAGGCGTTAAAAAGTGAAAATTTTCATATTATTGCACTCGATTTTCGTCCTACAGCAGAAAATATGGCCAGATATTTTCATGAAAAGATAAAAGCGCTCGGATACAATATGCATGCAGTCACGGTATATGAAACACCGACAAACGGTGCCACATATATGGAACAGTGCTAAATGGAGGGGTTTATATGTGTAAGTTAGATGTTGTGGAAAAGTTTGTCAGCATAAATGGAGAGGGTACGAAGGCAGGGCAGCTTGCAGTATTTATTCGCTTCAAGGGATGCAATCTGGCATGTGAATATTGTGATACACAGTGGGCGAATCAGGCAGATGCGCCTGCACAGCAGATGACTGCCGGGGAAATCGTAGATTATGTGATATCTACAGGAGTGAAAAATGTTACGCTGACCGGCGGGGAACCTTTGCTGAGAGATGGAATTGAAGATGTGATTGCACAACTTGCCGATCATATGCTGAATGTGGAAATAGAGACAAACGGAAGTATATCGTTAAAGAAAATATGCGATCTTCAAAAAGAAAATGTGACTTTTACAATGGATTATAAGTTATCATGCAGTGGCATGGAAAAGTCGATGTGCCTGGATAATTTTCGTATTCTTGGGAAAAACGATACGGTCAAATTTGTTGTGGGATGTCACGATGATCTTATAAAAACAAAGAAAATAATCGATGATTACAGGCTTAATGGAAAATGCAATCTGTACATTAGTCCTGTCTTTGGAAGGATTAAGTTGGAGGACATCGTCGATTTTATGAAGCAAAATGTGATGAACAATGTAAATATGCAGATTCAGTTACATAAGGTTATATGGGATCCGGACAAAAAGGGTGTTTAATGACAGAAATAGAGGCTAATATGGAGAATAAGAAGAAAATTGACACAGAAGCGATTGCGTATCATATAAGAGAAATCCTCAAAGCACTCGGAGATGATCCCGAGAGAGAAGGACTTAAGGATACGCCAAAGAGAGTCGCTAAAATGTATGAAGAAGTCTTTGAAGGAATGAACTATACCAACAAAGAGATTGCGGATATGTTCAATAAAACATTTGTGTTAAACGAATGTGATGAATACGATGGAATAGAAAAAATGCAGAATATGGTGGTTGTAAGAGATATTGATATTTTCAGCTATTGCGAGCATCATCTGGCGCTTATGTATGATATGAAAGTTACAGTGGCGTATATTCCAAAGGACAGGGTAATTGGTATCAGTAAAATAGCAAGAATTGCAGATATGGTTTCAAAACGCCTGCAGCTTCAGGAACGAATCGGCACAGATATTGCGGATATTGTGCAGATGGTTACAGGAGCAGAAGATATTGCGGTATTTATTGAAGGTTGCCATAGCTGCATGACAGCAAGAGGAATAAAAAAAGTAAATGCAAAAACATATACACAAACATTGAAAGGGAGATTTAACAATGAAAGCAATGGTTTTATTCAGTGGTGGAATCGATAGTACAACATGCCTTGGTATGGCAATTGAAAAATATGGTGCACAAAATGTTATCGCACTGTCGATTTCCTATGGACAGAAGCATACAAAAGAAATAGAAGCATCTGATAAAATCGCAAAATATTACAATGTAAAACATATTTATCTTGATCTTGAAAAAATATTCCAATACAGTGATTGTTCGCTTTTGTCACACTCGGATAAGGAAATTCCAAAAGAAGCTTATAGCGAGCAGATAAAAAATACAAATGGAAGTCCGGTATCAACATATGTTCCATTTCGAAATGGCTTATTCTTATCAAGTGCGGCAAGTATTGCACTTTCTCTTGGATGCAGTGAGATATATTATGGTGCACATGCGGATGATGCGGCTGGAAGTGCGTATCCGGACTGCAGCAGTGCTTTTAATAATGCAATAAATGAAGCAATTTATCTGGGCAGTGGAAAACAAATTAAAATCGTAGCGCCATTTATCGCTTCGACAAAGGATCAGGTTGTGAAAGAGGGACTAAAGCTGAATGTTCCATACAAATACACCTGGAGTTGCTATGAAGGTGGAGAAAAACCATGTGGAAAATGCGGTACCTGTATCGACAGAGCGCGGGCATTTGAATTAAACGGAATAAAAGATCCGGCAATGGAAGTATAGAAAGAGGTGGAGTCACAATGGCAGGAAACATAACATTATTAGGAAATCAAAAGACTAAGTATCCGGAGAACTATGCACCGGATGTATTAGAAACATTCATCAACAAACATCAGGAAAATGATTATTTTGTAAAATTTAACTGTCCGGAGTTTACAAGCCTGTGTCCAATTACCGGACAGCCGGATTTTGCTACTGTTACCATATCCTATGTACCTGATGTGAAAATGGTAGAGAGCAAATCATTAAAGCTTTATCTCTTCAGTTTTAGAAATCACGGAGACTTTCATGAGGACTGCATGAATATTATTATGAAAGATCTGATCAAGCTTATGGATCCGCGATATATTGAGGTCTGGGGAAAATTTACACCAAGAGGAGGAATCTCAATCGACCCTTATTGCAATTATGGAAAGCCGGGAACAAAATGGGAAGAAATCGCATGCAACAGAATGGCAAATCATGATATGTATCCGGAAAAAGTTGATAATCGATAAAAACATAAACAGTTTATAAATTGTTTGTTAAAAGATCGTACCTCCCTTGACGTTGCAATTCTGCAAGCGTAAGATGCTTAGTATAGCAGCTGATAACAGAGAGTGCTAATGATGTCAGGTTCACAGAAAAGAGGTCGAAAATATGAGAGATAAACTCTATCGGTTCATGCAGGGCCGAAACGGAATGGATGATTTATGCAGAATGGAATCAGGGCTGGTATTGGTTCTTCTGATACTGGGCATATTTACACGGTTGGGAATTTTTACGACGGTAGCGCTTTTACTCATGATTCACATGTATTACCGTGCGTTATCAAAAAATACAGCAAAGCGTTACGAAGAAAATCAGAAGTACCTCAATTTTAAATACAACCGTACAGTTTCGTGGAATCGGTTCAAGAAACGTATGGCACAGACAAGAGATTACCGTTTTTATAAATGCCCGACCTGCAAGCAGGAAGTACGTGTACCGAAGGGACATGGAAAAATCGAAATCACTTGTCCGAAATGCAGAGAAAAATTTATTCGCAGATCGTAGGCGGGGGTTGCATGTTTGGCTATATTAATGTAAATGGCAAGGAATTATCCGAAGAAAACAAACAAATATATCAGTCATATTACTGTGGGCTTTGCCGCAAGTTAAGAGAATTTTGCGGAGCGAAGGGACAGGTACTTCTCAATTATGATATGACATTTCTGGTAGTACTGCTTACCGGTCTTTATGAGCCGCAGACAGAGAGTACAAGCTTTACCTGTCTGATTCATCCTATGAAAAAAAGACTGGCGCGTAGTAACGAAATTCAGGATTATGCGGCACAGATGAATGTCCTTTTGGCATATTACAATCTCGTGGACGACTGGAAAGACGATAAAAGCTATACGAAAAAGACCGTTGCAGCAATGCTCGAAAAGGATTATCAGTGTGTGGCAAAAAATTATCCGCGGCAGGCAGAGGCAATTGAAAATTATATTGCAAAACTTTCCAAATACGAAGAAAATAAAGAGACGAACATTGATCTGGTGGCAGGACTGACCGGAGAAATGTTGGGAGAAATATTTGCCTGGAAGCAGGATGAATGGTATGATGAACTGAAAACACTTGGATTTTATATGGGAAAATTCATATACCTGATGGATGCCTATGAAGACCTGAAACAGGACGAGAAGAAAGATGCGTACAATCCGCTTCGATTTTTGGACACGGACGATGAGCAGGAGTTTGAAATACTGTGTCGTCTGATGATGACGAGTATGATCTCAGAATGTGCAAGATCTTTTGAGCGTTTGCCGATTTTGCTGCATGCGGATATTTTGCGTAATGTACTGTATTCTGGTGTCTGGTCCAAGTATGAGTATATTCAGCTGAAGAAAAAGGGGAAAAAATAATGACAGACCCATATCAGGTGCTTGGGGTGACCCGAAGTGCATCGGATGAAGAAATAAAAAAAGCATATAGAAACTTAAGCCGCAAATATCACCCGGACGCAAACGTAAACAATCCCAATAAGGATCAGGCTGAGGAGATGTTTAAGCGGGTGCAGCAAGCATATGACCAGATCATGAAAGAACGTCAGCAGGGAACGACCGGCGGGTATGCCGGTTATGGATATGGTGCAGGAAACGGGCAAAGTACCGGCCAGGGAGCTGGAGGTTTTGAGCAGGGACCATTCGGAGGCTTTAGCGGAACCTATTATTATGGCAATAACACATATCGTTCACAGGCACAGGAAGAGTCACCGAAAATGCAGGCAGCGCACAATTATCTGCGCTATCATAGTTATGCGGAGGCACTCAATGTGTTAAATGATATTCCGTTTTCGGAGCGTTCCGGTCGCTGGTATTATTACAGCTCCGTGGCGAATCAGGGAATGGGAAACACCGCGACAGCGATTGAACAGATCCGCAGAGCGCTTGACCTTGAACCGAGTAATATGGAATACCGGCAGTTCCAGCAGCAGTTGCAGTTTGGTGGTGACTGGTATCAGACGATGGGAAGCAGTTATGAGCGGCCTTACAGTGGATACAGTAATTTCTGTATGAGCCTGTTGTGCATGCAGGCATTGTGTACCTGTTGCTGTAGACCATTTTAAACAGATAGGTAACTATTTTAGAAACTTTTGATCAAATACAGAAAAACAGAGGGAGGATTTCCAAATGTCATTTGGAAATCCTCCCTGTATTGCTTTATATTGTCTGTAACTGCTTAGAAATCAGAGATTACTCCAGATCATCCGGGATTCCGTTGCAATCGGAATCCACACCATGCGCACCGATATCCATTGTGCTTAAGGTGCGTCTCTTTAATCGTGCAGCTTCGGATGCCTTCAATAAATACGCTTTGATATCCTTTGCGTGCTTTACATGAATCAACTTAAGTTCTGCATCTGTGACATCACCGGTATAACAGGTGATGGTGCCAAGTCCTACGATACGCTCAAGAAGAGAAGTAGTAAGCTTCACATCCTGAATTTTGTACATATAACAGTCATCTTCTGTAGTGCTTAACAGACCGCGGTCAATTGTCAGAAGACTCGGGGTAATGGTATATTTGGTAAACGTCCATGGAAGTCCAAGAAAAAGCAGGCGCTTGCGTTCTTTGAACATTACCGTGTCATCGGTATCAATTGTAAAATTTTTATCATCCGCCATATTACATTCTCCTTTATTTCAAAAATAAAAAACACATCAATTATATTGTAACGAAAAAACTTTCAAATGCAATGTATTTTATCTTGAAATATGAAAATTATTATTATATGATAGTAAAAATGCGTGAAATTAGGAGGGATAAAATGCGACATTTAATGAGTCCTCTGGACTTTTCCGTCGAAGAGTTGGACAAGCTGTTAGATTTGGCCAATGATATTGAGAAACATCCAGACAAATATGCCCATGCGTGTGATGGGAAGAAACTTGCAACCTGTTTTTATGAGCCAAGTACAAGAACCAGATTAAGTTTTGAAGCTGCCATGTTAAATCTTGGTGGTTCCGTTTTAGGTTTTGCCAGCGCTGATTCATCTTCAGCAGCCAAAGGCGAAAGCATTTCTGATACAATTCGTGTTATTTCCTGCTATGCAGATATATGTGCAATGCGTCATCCAAAAGAAGGAGCTGCATTAGTCGCATCACAGAAATCCAGAATCCCGGTCATCAATGCCGGAGATGGTGGTCATCAGCATCCAACCCAGACATTAACCGATATGCTTACGATCCGTTCTTTAAAGGGAAGACTGGGCAATATGACAATCGGACTCTGTGGAGATTTAAAATTCGGACGTACGGTTCATTCACTGATCAATGCGCTGATCCGCTATGACAATGTGAAGTTTGTACTGATCTCCCCGGAAGAACTTAAAATTCCGGATTACATCCGCGATGATGTACTTCGTGCAAACAATATCGAGTTTGAGGAAGTCGAGCGCTTAGAGGATGCAATCGGTCAATTGGATGTATTATATATGACGAGAGTACAAAGAGAGCGTTTCTTCAACGAAGAAGATTACATTCGTTTAAAAGACTTTTATGTATTGACCAAGAAAAAAATGGAACTGGCAAAAGACGACATGCTTGTGCTGCATCCGCTTCCTCGAGTAAATGAAATTTCAGTAGAAGTTGATGATGATCCAAGAGCCGTGTACTTCAAACAGGTACAATACGGTGTATATGTCCGTATGGCATTGATATTGACACTTTTGGGTATTACAGTATAGGGAGGAAGATATGTTAAACATTAGTGGAATTCATGAAGGTTTTGTATTGGACCATATTCAGGCAGGAATGAGCATGCAGATTTATCATGATCTGAAACTGGACAAGCTTGACTGTACGGTTGCAATTATTAAAAATGCAAAAAGTAACAAAATGGGAAAGAAAGACATTATCAAAGTAGAATGTCCGATAGAAGCTCTGGATCTGGATATTTTGGGATTTATTGATCATAATATTACCGTAAATGTTATCAAAGGCGATCGCATCGTAGACAAGAAAATACTTTCGCTGCCGAAGCAGGTACGCAATGTAATCAAATGTAAGAATCCGCGTTGCGTGACATCTGTTGAGCAGGAACTCGATCAGATCTTCATTCTTACCGATGAAGAAAAAGAAGTATATCGTTGTAAGTATTGCGAAGAAAAGTATACAAATCCGAACCGAAGAAAGTAAATGCAATGGGGGAAGCCAGTCAGGCTTCCCCCTTCTGATGCAGTCGGACAACTGGAGAGAAGCTGTCGAAACGGTGCCCGGACACGAAATGAGAGACATACAGGACTTTGGCAAATTCTATAATTTTGTCTAAAACCGTGCGGAAGAAAAGTGCCGGGTGCGAAAAAAATCAAACATGAGGGCGGGAGGAAACATCTTCGGACAAAGAATTTCTCTCATCGAGGAAGCGTAACAGAACTTCAAATGCAAGCCCCGCCACAACCCAGAACGGAAAATAATCCAGTCTTACGATTCCTGCAATATTGTAAGGCGTTCCACTGTAATCCCACGGACACACACCAAGGAAGCGCAGCAGACTTCCACTTAAAAATTCGCCAAGCATAATCGATGTTGCATAGAAACACCCCCGCAAAAGAAAAGGCCAGTATTTAATTTTTTCATATATTGGATCAATGAGAGCTGCCATACCATAGATGGGGAACATCCACAGAGAAGTTTGCCCCAGAAGACGGGGATCTCCGTGTAAAAAAGTACCGAATGATGTGAACACGATCTCCATGCACCAGCCGGCAAGCCCGCAAATAAAAAAATTTCTCCACTTCATCTTATACTCCTTTGGTATTTAAAGTATACCCGAAAGGAATTGCAGATATACTTGCAAAAACGAACGGAGGAATATATGATGATACATGGACTGAATGCAAAAGCGAGAGGGAAGATGAAGATTTATGGCATATTTTCCAATGTTTGTAGATATAAAAAAGAAAAAATGTCTGATTGTGGGTGGTGGAACGGTTGCACTGCGCAAAGTGCAGGTACTGCTGGATTTTGGAGCGGACGTTGTGGTGGTAGCACCGGAGGTCATTCCCAAAATCAAAGAGTATCCGGTTACCGTTTATCAGAGAAATTTTGAAAAAGAAGATTTGCAGGGATGCGAACTTGTGGTGGCAGCCACGGATGATGCCGGATTAAATCACGAGATCGCTGAGGCGGCACAAAAACAAAAGATTCCGGTCAATGCCGTGGATCAGCAGGAATACTGCAGTTTTATTTTTCCGTCTTATGTCCGGGAACAGGAACTTGTCGGGGCTTTTTCCAGTGGAGGAAACAGTCCGGTGCTGACACAGTACCTGAAGAAATATATGGCGCAGATTCTGACTGCAGAGTTGGGAGAGGCCAATGCGTATCTTGGAAGTATCCGGCCGGTTGTGAAAAGGGAACTGGACACGGAAGCGATGCGAAAAAAAGTATACCAGCAGGTTTTAAATGAGCTTTTCAAACAAATAGAAAAAAAACAGGATGTGAAGCTGTCCAGACAGCAGCTTGAGGACCTGATCGATGATACCAAAAAAGAGGAAAGAGGCAGATAAAATGGACCGAACAAGAAGATTAAGAAACAACGCAGTATTGCGGGATATGGTAAGAGAAAATCATGTGTGTGTGGATGAGCTGATTTACCCGCTGTTTGTGATGGAGGGAGAAAATATCGTGGAGCCGGTAGATTCCATGCCGGGAATCTGCCAGTATTCGTTAGACCGTATGCAAGAGGAACTGGACCGTGTCAAAGAAGCAGGCATTCCGGCAATTCTTATTTTTGGCATTCCGGCACATAAGGATGAAGTGGGAAGTGGTGCGTATGATGAGCATGGAATCGTGCAGGAAGCCATCCGCCAGATAAAAAAGGATTATCCGGATATTGTTGTGATTGCAGATGTATGCCTTTGTGAATATACTTCCCATGGACATTGCGGTCTGGTAAAGGATGGTGAGATTTTAAACGATGAGACATTGCCGTTGCTTGCCGCATCCGCAGTCAGCTACGCGAAAGCCGGAGCCGATATTGTTGCGCCGAGTGATATGATGGACAAGCGTGTGGGAGCAATCCGTCAGGCATTGGATGAAGCAGGATTTACTTACACACCGATCATGGCATATTCTGCAAAATTTGCGTCCGGTTATTACGGACCGTTTCGTGACGCAGCGCATTCTGCACCGGGCTTTGGAGACCGCAAGACCTATCAGATGGATCCTGCAAATGGAAAAGAAGCGATGCGCGAAGTGGCAGAAGATATCGCAGAGGGCGCAGATTTAATCATTGCAAAACCGGCGATGGCATATATGGATATTATCAAAGATATCAGCACGAATTTTAATATTCCGATTGTTGCATATAATGTGAGTGGAGAGTATGCGATGGTGAAAGCAGCAGCTGCAAATGGCTGGATTGATGAAAAGAAAATTGTCATGGAGAACATGATTGGAATGAAGCGTGCAGGAGCGAAGATGATCATTACGTATCATGCATTGGATGTGGCACGCTGGATACGGGAGGAAGAATAAAGATGGCAGCAGAAGAAAGATCAAAGGCGTTTTATGAGCGCGCAGTCAAGCGGCTCCCGGGAGGGGTCAACAGCCCGGTACGTGCATATCAGGCTGTGGGACGAACCCCACGTTTTATCCAGAGTGCAAAGGGTGCGCATATCACAGACGTTGACGGAAATGAAATGATTGATTATGTATGTTCCTGGGGACCTGGAATCCTTGGACATGCAAATCCAAAAGTCGTAGAAAAAGTAAAGGCGGCATGTGACGAGGGGCTGACCTTTGGGGCTCCAACGGAGCGTGAAGTTGAGATGGCAGAGTTACTTGCAGAACTGGTTCCGTCCATGGAAGTCAGCCGTCTGGTAAGTTCCGGAACTGAGGCAACGATGAGTGCAATCCGTGTTGCCAGAGGATTTACCCGAAGAGATAAAATCATCAAATTCCGCGGATGTTATCATGGACATTCTGACGGGCTTCTGGTAAAGGCAGGATCAGCGGCATTGACGACATCCGTTCCGGACAGTGCAGGCGTGCCGGCAGACTATACGAAAAATACACTGGTTGCAGAATACAACAACAAGGAAAGCGTCAAGGCATTGTTTGAAGCAAATCCAAAGGAGATTGCCGCAATCATTGTGGAGCCGGTTGCCGCAAATATGGGGGTGGTTCCACCGAAGGATGATTTCCTTGCCTTTTTGCGCGAGATTACAACACAGTATGGTGCATTGCTTATCTTTGATGAGGTCATTACCGGATTTCGTCTTGCTTTGGGCGGTGCGCAGGAATATTTTGGAATTAAACCGGATCTGTCTACGTTCGGAAAAATCATTGGAGGCGGCATGCCGGTAGGTGCATATGGCGGACGTGAAGATATTATGCGTATGGTTTCACCGGATGGACCGGTATATCAGGCAGGAACACTTTCCGGTAATCCGATTGCGACAGCGGCAGGACTTAGCACGCTTCGCATTTTAAAAGAAGATACTTCGATTTATGAGCGCCTGGAAAAGAAGACGGCAAAGATCGCGGATGCTGTGCGCCAAGCAGCAGGAAACAAGGTTTGTGTCAACCAGATCGGTTCACTGATGAGCATTTTCTTTACCGGTGAAGAGGTTGTGGATTTTGATTCCGCAATGACCGCAGATGTGAAAGCATATGCTGCATATTTCGGACACATGCTGGACCATGGAATTTATGTGGCACCTTCACAGTTTGAGGCTATGTTTGTTTCCGACGCACATACAGAAGAAGACATTACAAAGACAATCGCTGTGATGCAACAGTGGTTTTAGCGCGACTGTTATCACAGATAAAATGTAAAAGAGATCATGATGGAATTTGGATATATTGGAATTAACTACAAAAACGCGGATCAGGATATCCGGGATGGCGTTTCTTTTACCGATAATGGAAAGATCGATTTTATGGAAAAAGCGGCGGATGCGGGAATCAGCCAGTGCATGGTGCTTTCTACCTGCAACCGCAGCGAAGTGTACTATCTGGTGCAGGATACCGAGGAACATAAAACGATGGAACGTCTGTATCGGGGGAATTTTTCGGAGATCTGTCTGGATGAGTATCTGGATTTTCGCAGTGGAAAAGAGGCGATTGCCTATCTGTTTCGTGTGACCGCGGGACTTGAATCCATGGTACTCGGAGAAGACCAGATTTTAGGACAGGTAAAAGAAGCCTGTGAACTTTCCCAGACACTCGGATATACCGGAAAAGAATTGAATAAGATCGTAAGAGATGCCGTGACCTGCGCAAAGAAAATGAAAACGCAGCTGCATATCAGTGAGACACCACTTTCGGTCAGCTATGTTGGTATTCAGCAACTGAATGCGCATTTTGGCATCCGGGGGAAACGCGCACTTTTGATCGGAAGCGGTAAGACAGCAGTACTGGCGCTGCGTTATCTGTACGAGTACAAGGCAAAGTGTGTAACTGTCTGCAGCAGGACTTTTTCCCATGCAAAGGAACTTCTGGGAGAGTTCCCGGAATTAAATATTGTGCCATACGAAAAAAGATATGAGGCGATGAAAAACTGTGACATTGTAGTATCCGCCACCGCTTCTCCGCATATTGTCGTGCGCAGGGAGTGTGTAAAACTCACACATCCGATGGCATTTCTGGATCTGGCATCGCCACGTGATATCGATATGCAGCTGAAGGATGTGACACTGCTTTTGAATCTGGACAGTCTGAATGCTATCGTGGCAAAAAACCAGGCAACGAGAGAACGGCTTGTGCAGCAGGGACAGGGCATGATCGAGGAAGCGTTGCAGGAGACGATCGACTGGCTGGGCAGTACCGGTGTGGATGCGACGATAGAATCGTTGCAGCAGAGGTGTGCAGAGATCGTGGAGGACAGTTATTCTTATCTGAACCGGAAACTTGATCTGACAACAAGGGAGCAGAAGATCCTGAAAAAAATCCTGAAGGCTTCCCTGCATCGGCTTTTGCGTGAACCGATACTGGAGATGAAACAGTTGGAATCCAAAGAGCAGCAGGAAGAATATCAAAAAGTCGTGCGACAGTTATTTCAACTGGAAGAGTAGTTATGGGCTGATGTTCAAGGCAGAGAGGAAAAAGCATGCATTATAAGATTGGAACACGAGGTTCGAAGCTTGCACTTGTGCAGGCAGAATTTGTAAGAGACTGTCTGCAGGAGCATTATCCGCAGGATCGTTTTGAACTGAAAATTATAAAGACGAAAGGTGATAAGATTCAGAACAAAGCATTGTCCGCAATCGGAGACAAGGGCCTTTTTGTAAAAGAAATCGAACAGGAACTTCTGTCGGGAGAAATCCATTTAGCGGTGCACAGCATGAAGGATATGCCGGGAGAACTTCCGGATGGACTTTGTTTTGCAAAGGCATGGAAGCGGGAAGATCCGCGGGATGTACTTGTGCTGCGGGAAGCAAAATCGCTTCAGGAGCTGCCAAAGCATGCAGTCATTGGAACCGGAAGCAAGCGCAGAGCCTATCAGTTACAGGCGATTCGGCCGGATATTGAGATTGTAGATATCCGTGGAAACGTGGACACGCGTCTGGCAAAGATGGAAGCACAGAAGCTCGACGGAATCGTTCTTGCAGCGGCCGGATTAAAACGGCTGCACAGAGAGGATGTCATTACCGAGTATCTTGATCCAAATGAAATGATTCCGGCAACTACGCAGGGAACACTTGCCATTGAATTGCCGACGGATGCGGCGGAACTTTTGGAGAAGGTCAATGCATTATCCGATGAAAAGACCGAACGCATGACACGTACGGAGCGCCTTTTTCTGGAGCAGATCGGAGGGGACTGCCACATGCCGATCGGCGGATATGCAACGGAAACGGCGGATGGACGTATCTGCCTTGCAGCAATCTTTGGAAATGAGGATGGCAGCAGACTGATCCGCTGCAAGAAAACCGGAAATGATCCGGACGACGTTGTACAGATTGTTGTGGATGAGATGAAAAGACAGCTTTACGAGAACGGTATATTTATGATATAATTTCGGTAAATTTTGCAAGCGTAAAGGCGGCAAAACATACAATATGGAGGAATAAAATTATGTTAGACAGCGCAGGAATATGTATTCTGGGTACAATTATCGCGTATCTGCTCATTGTACTCATTATCGGATTTCACTATGCACGAAAGAATGAATCAGCATCGGACTTTTATCTGGGAGGACGTAAGCTTGGACCTCTGGTTACTGCAATGAGTGCAGAAGCATCAGATATGTCAAGTTATTTGCTGATGGGATTGCCGGGACTGGCTTATTTATCCGGACTGGCAGATGTAGGCTGGACCGCGATCGGTCTTGCAGCCGGAACGTATCTGAACTGGCTTTTGACAGCAAAGCGCCTCAGAAGATACACACATGTAACAAAGTCATTTACAATACCACAGTTTTTCTCAAACCGTTACCACGATAAGAAAAACATTTTATCTGTGATTGCAGCAGTACTGATTATTATCTTCTTCGTACCTTACACTGCATCCGGATTTGCGGCATGTGGAAAATTATTCCACTCACTGTTTGGAATTAACTATATGACAGCAATGATCATTTCCGCAATTGTTATCGTTGCTTATACAACAGCAGGAGGATTCCTCGCTGCATCTACCACAGACTTTGTACAGGGAATTATCATGACAATCGCAATTGTGTTTGTGCTTGTATTCTCAACGATCTCTGCCGGAGGTGTCGGAGCCGTGATCGACAATGTACGAAATCTTCCGGGATACCTTTCCTTTACACATACTTATGTAGAGGCAAGCCAGAGTGCAGAACCATACAGTGCATTAAAAATCGTATCTACGCTTGCATGGGGACTTGGATATTTCGGTATGCCACATATTCTTCTTCGTTTCATGGCAATTGAGGATGAGAAGAAATTAAAGGTTTCCCGTCGTGTTGCATCTGTCTGGGTTGTCATTGCCATGGGTGTTGCAATCCTGATCGGTGTAGTCGGAAGACAGATGAGCGCAACCGGACTGATTGCTTCACTTTCCGGTTCTGAGACAGAGACAATTATCGTAAAAGTAGCACATTTACTTTCTACATACGGTGCATTCCCGGCAATTATGGCTGGTCTGATCCTCGCAGGAATTCTTGCAAGTACAATGTCAACTTCTGACTCACAGTTACTTGCAGCATCCTCAAGTGTATCGCAGAACATTTTGCAGGAGGCATTTCATTTGAACCTCTCTAAGAGAGCAAGCATGATTGCTGCACGTCTTACGGTAGTCGTTGTTGCAATCCTTGGAATTGTCATTGCAAGAGACCCGAACAGTTCCGTATTCGGAATCGTATCGTTTGCGTGGGCAGGATTTGGTGCCGCATTCGGACCGGTTATGATGTGTTCTCTTTTCTGGAAGCGTACAACACTTCCGGGAGCAATCGCAGGAATGGTATCCGGCGGTGCGTTCGTATTTATCTGGAAATACCTCATTGCACCAATGGGCGGTGTATTTGCAATCTATGAACTTTTACCGGCATTCATCGTTGGTATCGTAGTTATCATCGTAGTCAGCCTTCTTACCAAGGCTCCGAGTCAGGAAATCCTTGACGAGTTTGAGCAGGCAAAGGCATCACATGATCTGGATTAATGAAAATGAAAAAATGGTGGTCGATTGACCACCATTTTTTTTGCGCGTATTTATGAGCGTGTATTTATTTAGAACTACTTTTGGAGGGATCGGTGTTGTGGATTCCTTCAATGTAGTGGACCAGTCGCATGATAAGTTCCTTTTCTTCAATTGTGAAGTCACTGATCACAATTGTTTCTTCATTATCATTGCCTAATAAATAGTCAGTAGTTGTGTGAAAGATTCTGCTTAATGCAAGCAAATTATCAAGACTTGGCTTGGAAACTCCCATTTCCCAGGCATTTACGCCAGATCTGGTTACCCCCATCCGCATCGCAAGATCTGTCTGAGTCATCCCGGATCGTTCTCGTAGATCGTGGATGCGTTCATATAAAGAATTCTTCATTCAAATATCTCCCCTTACCATAAAAACAGACACTTAGCACCTTACAAAAAAATAATTATGTGCTTTATTCTTAGGCTTTATGTATATTCTATAGGATAAAAAGAAAATATGAATAGTCAGTAATGATAACGAACGGTTGACAAGAAATTGATTTCTGCAATGTAAAATAATAATAATCATATATGATAAGCAATAGTTGACAAAAGCGAAAATAGTGATATGATGAATAAGATTAAAACTGAAGATTTTAGTTGTTTATACATAAAAAGGATAAAGCGGAATGAAAAGGGCATTAATCGTTACCACTACAAGTGGATTTCTATCGCAATTTGAATTAAATAATGTCAGGCTTCTTCAGGAAAGAGGTTATCAAATACATTACGCTACTAATTTTGGCGTACCTATATATGAAGTACAGGATGAAAAACTTCGTAATATGGGTGTCGTATTACATCATATCAGTATAGAAAAAAATCCATTCAAAATTAAAAAAAATATATGGGCATTGCGCGAATTAATCAGAATTATTGATCGGGAAGAAGTAGATGTCGTACATTGCCATAATCCAAACGGTGGAGTATTGGGGCGTTTGGCAGCTGCTTTAAGCAAGAGAAAGCCATATGTGATCTATACTGCACATGGTTTTCATTTTTTTCAAGGTGCACCATTGAAAAGCTGGCTATTTTACTATCCGGTTGAAAAATTTCTGGCAAGATTTTCGGATGTGATTATTACGATTAATCATGAGGATTATAGACGTGCGGAGAAGTTTCGTTATAAAAAACAGGGCAAAGCGGAATTGATTCCGGGTGTTGGTGTAGATCTTCAGTTGTTTACACCTATGGGAAATAATCAGGGTGACAACGAAAAGAGAGATATTCTACGGAGAGCGTGGGGAATACCAGAGCATGCATTTCATATTGTGTCTGCAGGAGAATTGAATGACAACAAAAATCAGAAAGTTGTTATTGAAGCAATCGCAAAATTAAAAAATAAAAATATTTATTACAGCATATGTGGAGAAGGAAATAAGCGCAAGGAACTGGAAAATGAGATTGTGCGTTGTGGATTATCTGAGCAGGTTTTTCTACGAGGCTATCGAAACGATATGGCTGAAGTGTGGAAGACAGCAGATTTATCAGTATTTCCTTCGATTCGGGAAGGCATGGGCATGGCAGGACTTGAAGCTATGGCATGCGCGGTACCACTTATCGTAGCAGATAATCGTGGAACCCGGGAATATATGATAGACAGAGAAAATGGATGGGTTTGTAATGCTGATTCTGCAAATGAATTTGCAGAGGCAATCACATTTTTGTATGAAAATCCTAGTGAGAGGCAGCGGCTGGCACAACGCGCAATAAGTACTGTAAAAAAATTTTCATTGCAGCAGACGGAAAAACGCATGCGTCAGATTTATGAGAATCTGCCGGTGGCTGATCAAAGTATTGTAGAAAGCAGTGAGTCTCTGCCGATGATTTCTGTTATTATGGGAGTTTATAATCAACAGGATATTGATGCCTTTGAAAAGTCGGTTCAGTCGGTGCTGGCTCAGACATATAAGAATTTTGAATTCATCATATACAATGATGGATCATCAATTAAAGAAGTAAATACGTATATCTATGGACTTAAGAACCGTGATACCAGAATTCATGTGATCGGGTCGGAGACAAATCATGGTTTGGGGTATGCGCTCAATCGATGCATTGATATTGCACGTGGAAAATATCTGGCGCGCATGGATGCCGATGATATTTCTTATCCGACCCGGTTTGAGGAAGAAATCAATTTTATGGAAACACATCCGGAATATATGTGGTGTGGTTCCAATTGTAAACTGATGGACGATGATGGAATATGGGGCGAAGGAGTACGTCCGGAAAATCCGGGAACAGAGGATTATCTGAAGTATTCACCTTATATACATCCGACTGTCATGTATCGGGCAAGCCTGTTTAAGAAAGTAGCAGGATATGCTGAAAGCAAGAAAACACTTCGATGTGAAGATTATGAACTTTTTATGAGATTGTTTGGATTGGGATATAAAGGCTACAACATTCAGAAAGTGTTGCTAAATTATCGGGTGGACCGGAAAAAGTATCATACACGATCCTGGGTCAATCGATTTCGCGAAGGGCAGGTGCGGTACGAAGGTTTCCGGGGATTGGGAATTTTGTGGCCAAAAGGCTGGTTGTATATTTTTCGGCCGATTGTAAGCAAAATGATACCATCCGTACTGACCGCAAAGACAAAGGAGCGTATTGCAGAGTTGTAATATGACTGAACAATAGATAATGAGAGACAGAAAAAAAAGACAGAAACAGAATCCAAGAATTGAGACTTACCTTGAGATATTAAAACAAAACAATCTATTGTACAAGGCATCCAAGCAGTGTTTGAAACAGTTAGATGAATCAGACAAACAGATGTATGCCGTTTGCTGGGCTCCGGCATTAGTAGAGTATGTTATGTGGGTACTGTCAGAAGCCTTGCAGGATAAACAGGAACGATTATATTTTTTGGCCAGAGATGCATATCCCATGTATCTGATTGCACAACAGATCGTTACAAAATTTAATCTCCGGATAGAAATTCGATATCTGCGTGTGTCGCGTTACTCTCTTCGCATTCCGGAATATCATTTGCTGGGAGAAAAATGCCTGGACCGCATTTTTCTGTCAGGAATCGATGTAAGCCTCTATCAAATTTTGAAGAGAGCAGAGTTGAGCGAGGAAGAGATGTATCAGGTAGAAAAAGAAATTCATTATCGCAGGCCGTTGAAGCAAAATCTAAATCCAAAAGAAATTACAGAACTAAAAAAACAGGTTCTGGTTTGTTGCCGGGAAGGAACAACTAATTTGCTGGATATGATTTATATACATTCCAGGGACGCTTATGCGAATGCTTTTGGATATTTGAAACAGGAAGGCTTATTGGATTCCGTTCGATATGCAGTGGTTGACAGTGGATGGGTAGGAACTATTCAAAAAAGTATCCGGACATTGTTGGCACAGGAAAAGCCCAAGATACACATACAGGGATATTATTTTGGATTGTATGAATTACCGGAAGAACGAAATGGGTGTACCTATAAGGCTTTTTACTTTAGGCCTGAAAGGGATATTCGACGTAAAGTAGAATTTAGCAACTGCTTATATGAGGTGATGTACAGTGAACCGTGTCCGATGGTAAAAAAATATGTGTGGAATATGGAACAGTATCAGCCTATATTTTCGAAAGTGGATAATCCAAATAAAGATAATCTCAGTGTAAATCATCAGGTATTGTTGTTTTATATGGAAAATCTGATGAAGTTAGCAAAAGAGACTGATATAAAAAATTGGTATAAAAATGATGCGAAAGAGCTGGTACAGCAATTGTATCGAACGATTATGGCAAATCCGAATAAATGGGAAGCACAATGGTATGGAAGCCAGTTATTTTCCGATGATCTGGCAGATGATCATATGAGATGTATTGCCAATGACTTAAATCAAAAGGAAATAAGAAATTTAAGGATCAGTACAAAACTTCTGATCATGGCGGGAGTTTTACATCGGGAACTTCATGAGAGCGGTTGGATCGAAGGAACAATTGTGAATGCCGGGGAACATATTGCATCTAATCTGAGAGGTGCCAGGAGGGCAAAATACGTTACGTATTTGAGGAAAAGTCTTAAAGCGGGAAAAACAAAAGAGGTTTGAAATGTTTGAAGCAGTTGGAGTTGCGGTAGTAAGCGCATGCATTTTGCAAATAATATATGAGAAAGTCGGTGGACAAAATACGGTTGCCGATTATACAGAAGAAAATAAGGCTTTCCGACAGGAAAAGGAGCAGGAGGCAAAATCTTATGCTGCAAAAATCGCACCATATCTAGAAAAAGAAAGTGCGGCACATGAAGATGATCCTGTCATACAGGTTGAGAATCTTACGATGCGTTTTCGTATCGCGACAAATAATGTCTCTGGAATCAAAGAGTATATGATACAGACCTTACGCAAGCAGATGTCCTATAAAGAGCTGTTTGCGCTAAATCACATTAATTTTAATGTTTACAGAGGCGAAATTGTAGGAATCATCGGAACGAACGGTTCCGGGAAATCTACTTTACTAAAGATTGTGTCCGGAGCGTTAAACCCTACGGAGGGACAGGTAAAAGTAGATCCGGGCAAAGTGCAGTTGCTAACACTGGGAACCGGATTTGATATGGAATTGTCTGCCAAAGAAAATGTTTATCTGAATGGAGCCATTATCGGGTATTCCAAAAGCTTTATCGATGAGCATTATCAGGAAATTGTGGACTTTGCGGAACTGGAAGGATTTATGGAAGAGAAAGTAAAAAACTTTTCTTCCGGAATGGTATCACGATTGGGATTTTCTATTGCAACTGTAGCAGGTGCTGCGGAAATACTTATTCTGGACGAGGTCCTTTCTGTTGGAGACGAATTTTTTCGTAAGAAAAGTCTGGCAAGAATCAAAGAATTGATTCATGGCGGATCAACGGTGCTTATGGTTTCGCATGGAATGCAGACAATTATTGATAATTGCACAAAGGTTGTCTGGATCGAGCAGGGAAACATGCGAATGATCGGAGAACCGAAAATTGTGTGTCAGGCTTATCGCACACAGTATAATCAATAAATTTACATTTGGTAAAAAATCTGATTTCAGATTTTTTATATAGAAAACTCACATTTTCATACGTGTATGATGACAAACCTGCAAAAGCAGGCGGAAAGGAGACTATTGTCATGAAAATGAAGAAATTAGCTGCACTTGTATTAGCAGCAGCCGTACTTACAACAACTGTAGCACCTTCAGTGGCTACACCTGTATATGCAGCAACTGCTGAGCAGACTGCTACAGATGCAACACCAGAGCAGGAGGTTGCTGTAAAGAAACCTTCTAAGGCTACTGTTACAGCAAAAGATGATTCTGTAAAGGTAACAATCAAGAAAGTTGCAGGAGCAGAAGGATATCAGATTCAGTATTCTACATCAAAGAAATTTACAAAGAAGACTACAAAGTCTAAAACAACCAAGAAAACTTCTTACACAGTAAAGAATCTTAAGAATAAGAAAACTTACTATGTTCGTGTCCGCGCATACAAGCTGGATGCAAATGGTAAGAAAGTATATTCTAAGTGGACAACTGTAAAGAAAACAACAACAAAGTAGTTTAATCTTAGAAAAATGTGAGTTTATGATCGGAGTCAGAAACTGCTGGCTCCGATACCTTGACAATAGGAGATATATTTTTGAAGAAAATAAGAGAAGAGTCCGTAAAAATGTTTGTGGCATTGATGTTTACATTGCTGCCACTGTATTATTCGGATAATTATTACAATATATTAAATGACAAAAAGGATGTTTACTATTTATTTGCGTACATACTTATAGCGGCAGTTGCATGCAGTCTGATGATCAGTCTGGCAGTAAGTATTTATAAGAAACAGGGAAAGGCATTTGTATGCAACATATGGCAGCAGGGCAATGCGTTGGATATTGTAATGATCGTGTTTGCATTACTGGCTGTCTGTTCAACCATCTGTTCGACGGATATACGTACATCATTATCCGGAGAGAAAGCCTGGGGAGTTGGAACGTGGACCATTCTTGTCAGTGTATTGGTATATTTTGTGATTTCCAGATGCTATACCGGAAAAAGCGATATTTGGGTGTATTTGTATCTGGGTTCCTTTGTGGTACTGGCAATTGGTGTGATTGATCGTCTAGGCTATGATTTTTTGATCATGCATGATGAAATTCCTCTTCAGTACAACATATTTATATCGACCATCGGAAATGTAAATTTCTGGGCGGCATATTTGTCCATGATAGTTCCGTTTTTTATGCTGGCAACAATATTTACACGAAGCAGAGTACGCAGAGCGTGCATATATTTCTTTCTGCTAGTGGCATATTTTAGTTTGTTTATTACACTTACCAACACAACTTATATCGGTATCGGGATCGCTGTATTATTTGTAGTCTGGTATTCTTTCCAAAAAGTAATTCGGTTGAAGAATTTTGCAATCAACGGAATCCTGTTTTCTGTGGCAGGTATGGTAGCAGAGTTTCTATGGAAACATCCGTATACACCGCGCACAATCGATACGGATACGGTTTCGTTGATTTTGTTGCAGCATCGATTGTATTTTCTGCCGGGCGTTGCAGGAGTTGTCATTCTTGTGGCACTTTTGGGAGCAGGTACATTATCCGAAGACAGGAAAAAGAAACTGGATTGTTTGGTTGAGCGTTTTTGTGGAAAGATATGGATTGGTCTGATTGTTATCGGAGTAATTGGAACCATATATTATCTGGTTTGTAACTACAATCTGGAATTATTTAATTATCGAGGTTCCATCTGGTATTTTGCATTCCATGGTTTTTTAGATGGAAATCTGTCTCAGAAGTTGATTGGTGCGGGACCTGCGTTATTGGATACTGTCACACAGGCAGAAATTGCAAAAGCAGATTTTTACGTGGAATGGAATTGGCTTTATTGCACAGCACATAATGATGTACTTGAATATCTGGTAACGATGGGAGTGTTCGGAGCAGTTTTAAAGATACTTATGTATCTTTTGCCATATTACATGTATGCAAAGGGCAAGGAAAGAAAACCACAGATGGCAGCTGTTCTTGCAGCCTTAACCGGATTTATCGGACAGGGCCTGTTTACAGGACCATACATATTGACATATGTGATCTATGTCATTTTTCTGGGTGTGTTGGCAGCTTATTACAGAATGGACAAAACAAAATGAACAGAAAAATGAGTATGAAACAGTTTTGGTTTGTTCTGTGGGAATTAACCAAAAGAGAATTGAAAAGAAAGTATGCAAGAAGTTTTCTGGGAATCTTATGGAGCTGTGTTTATCCGTTAATGCGTATGGCATTGGTTGTTGTATTATTCTCGACTATCTTTAACAAGGGGATTGAAAAATATCCAGCTTATTACTTTGTAGGATTTTTGATCTTTGAGTTTTTTGCTACAGCAACGCAGACATCATTGACAACATTAAAGGATAACAGCAGTCTTCTTATTAAGTCGAAGCTTCCGCGCGAGCTGTTTGTGCTGTCACGCGTACTGACAGCCTTCGTCAATTTCCTGCTCGGATGTATTCCGTTTGCAGCAGTATTAGCATGGTATCGCGCAAGGGTGACCTGGTATTATCTTATGATTCCGGTGGTATTGTTGTTGCTTCTGCTTTTTACAGCAGGAATGTCATATGTGGTATCCATCTGGTTCGTGTTCCAGAGGGATGCAAGGAATATCTATTCCAATTTTATCTTCATCCTGCGATTCTTCGTGGCGATGTTCTACTCGGTAGAATGGGTGTCGGATGGAGTCAAATGGGTGATAAAGCACAATCCGGTGTATGCGTACATCTATGTGATGCGCCAATGTGTTGTGTATGGTCAGTGGCCGGAGAGGATGTACCTTGTACAGATGGTTGCGTGGGCATTCGGTATGCTTGCCTTTGGAATCCTGATATTCAAAAAATATGAGAATGAAGTAGTGGAGAGATTGTAGTGGGAAAGACGCAGCAGATAATTGAGCGAAGAGTGGACGAACTACGGCAGAACATGTTCGTCATTCATCAGCTTGTGATACGTGATAAAAAAAGAAGCCTGTCATCCACCTTTATGGGCGAGTTGTGGGAAGTGATTAATCCGCTCATTAATATGGTGGTGATGGTGTTGGTGTTTTCTGAGATGTTTGGTAAAGGTGTGGCGGGTGCGTTCCCATTATATGTACTAACAGGTACGACAATATATGGTTTATTCAATGCGGGTACTTCGACGTGTTTGAATGCATTAACGGAAAACAAGAGTTTTTTGATCAAGACGCAGCTAAAGAAGAATATGTATGTATTGGAAAAGATACTAGTAGCATTACGTAACTTTTTATTTTCATTGTTGATCTACGCGTTTGTGATCGCGCTGTACCGGATACCGCCGAGCGTAACGTGGTTGTTATTTATACCGGATATCCTTCTGATGTTGGTAATGATGTTAGGAATCGGAAAAATACTTGCGATCATTAATGTAACATTTGCGGATATCACGTATTTCTATAAGATCTTTACATTGTTTCTGATGTACGGTTCGGCAATCTTCTATCGAGTCGACCGGTTATCACCAACAATGCAGAAGTGCATGACGATTCTGAATCCGTTATATACCGTAATTTCAATCGCGAGGGAATGTGTGATGGAGAGGATGTATCCGAATTGGAAGCTGTGGGTAATTATAGGTGTATATGCGGTAATTTGTTATATAGTAGGAACAGTTGTCTTTAATCGAAAGATTGAGGATATTGTGGCACGATTGTGAGTAAAAGTGAGGAGTATGTAATGTGTAAAATTTCTTTTATTATTATGATAGATGATTCTAATGTCGACTCTCTTAAAGAATGTATTTATTCTATAAAGAATATGCCAAAAGAAAACTATCGGATTTTTATTTGTGATAATAGAAAAGTAAAAGGAGAAAACAAATTATTTGATGAATATAAAAAATATGTAGTGGGTAGTGGTGTAGTAGATTGTCTTAAAAAAATATGCAGTCAGACAAACAGTGAATATGTTCAAATTCTTACTGCTGGCGATAGAGTATCTATAGATTGGGGATATGAAATCGAAAAGAATGATAAATTTGATGTTATTATTAGTTCACAAATATATAGAGGAACGAATGGAGAATTTATTTACAATTTATCGTCAGATGGAGTGTTTGAAAATGAAAACGCTATAGATGATATTTTGAAATTTTATTTTTTGTCAGGTGGAGAGGACCGATATGTAAGAGAAATAGATAATAAGGCATTTTCTAGAGAAATTATATTAAAAGCTCTTGATAATATACAAAATACAACTAATATTTTTGTGATTTGGGAAATTGTTCTTAATGCATTACTTTTATCGCGAAAGATTATATTCGCTAAAAATTCTTATGTCTCATATGATTTAACAAATGATAGAAAAATTTTCGCTCAAGATAGTAAAAGAACCCTATTGGATGCTTCAGAATTTTTAGATGCAATTAAAAATAAAGCACCGATAGAGTTGCGCCAAAAGGCAGATATTTGGATCGATGATTGGTTAAGAAATTTGATTAGACGCTTGGAAGCATATCATACAGATCATAATGTTATAAAAGAGAATGTAAAAGAAATATTCGAAAGAGACATAAAAGAAAAAAATGGAAACGGATATTTTGAATCGCTGATTACTCCAATTGGATATAGTTACAAATATTTGGATGAAATAAAACAAAAAATTGCTAGTGAGGGTGTTCAATATGTTGGGTTTGATATTTTTGACACACTGATAGAAAGACCGTTTTGGGAACCAGTTGATTTGTTCAAATTTCTTAATAAAAAATTTAATGAACTTATAGGGAAAAAAACAGTTATAGATTTTTCGTTAATACGAAAAGAAGGCGAGCAGAACTGCAGAAGATATTATCATGAAATTCGACCATCAAATGAGGACGTGACAATTTCAGAGATATATGATTTTATTTCAGAACAATATGGGTTTGACAAAAAGATAACAGATGAAATATGCAAGTATGAAATTCAACTTGAAAAAAAATTTTGTAGTGCAAGAAAAATAGGAACTATTTTATATGATTGGGCTTTATATTGTGAAAAAAAGATAGTGATTATATCTGATATGTATCTTGTTAAAAAGATTATTGAAGATATTCTCCAAAATGCAGGGTATAAGAATTATAAGAAATTATACTTATCAAATGATATCGGAGTTTCAAAATACAGTGGCAATTTATATAGATATGTGTTAGATGATATGCAAATATCTTCAGAAGATATTTGCTTTATGGGGGACAACTATGGAGTTGACTTTTTAAACCCGCAGAAATTGGGTATCAAGGCTTTTCATATACCAAAAGCGACTGAACTATTTCAAGGATTAAATGGAGCAATTTATACAGGGGATTTCTATAAAAATATATATGATCAAAAAGGTATCATAATTGATTCAGGAACAGTTCTTAAATTTATAGGAATTAGATGCATGATGGCCGTTGTTGCAAATAAAATATTTGGAAATCCATTTGTTACCATAAACAGAGACAGTGATTTTAATGCCGATGGAAAATTTATTGGATATTATTGTGCTGGAATGTTTTTGTTTTCAGAAGCTATGTGGCTTATTGGAGAAGGCAGAAAGAATGGATTGGATACGATTCACTTTGTTGCTAGAGATGGATATTATGTCAAGAGAGCGTATGATTTAATTAGTTCGAAGATTGAGAATACAGCAAAATCTAATTATTTATATTTTTCTAGAAAAGCAGTTGTTCCATTATATTTATCTGAGCCAGAGGGCATTTATGAAATATTTTTACCACCACATATATTAAGTAACACTCCTTTAAGTGTGATTAAGTCACTAAAGTCAGTGACTAAACAGAATATAGATGTGGAGGAGGTATTAAGGAAAAACAATATAGTACCGTTTAAAAAATTTGCAAGTTTAAATGAGTATTATAGATTTGCACATATTTATACAAGAGAATTATATGACGTAGTAGCTGCAAAAAAATATAAAGAACTGTTGCGTAATTATTTTGGAAATTTAGTTGGAAATAACGATGCAATATATGATGTTGGTTACAGTGGAAGAATGGAGACTGCATTAACAAAGTTATTAGGGTATCCAGTTAATTCGTATTATTTTCATGAACATGAACCTTGGGCACTACAACGAAAGGAAGAAATTGGATTTAATATAGACGCCTTTTATGGATTTAAGCCTTGCTCAGCATTTGTTCTACGAGAGCAGATTTTTACTCCGGCTCAGCCATCTTGTGTTGGATTTACGGAGGAAGAGGGAAATATTAAACCTGAGTTTGGAACGTATAAGGCATCTTATAAGGAGGAATTTATTCTAGGGAATATTCAAAGAAATGCAATTCGATTTGTAGATGATATGGTGTCAATTTTTGATGATGATATATTACAGATTCAATTTAATCGGTTTGATGCATGTATTCCATTTGAATACTATATGCATTTTGCAAAAGATTTTGACAGAAAAGTGATGTTGGCAGTTGATTTTGAAGATGAGTTTGGAACGAATGAAATATTATCAATTTGTGATTATTGGGATAAGGAGCAGAAGGCATTTGGCTTATATTTAAATCAACCACAGAAAATAAACGAACAAGATGTGCTGGCTCTGAAAGAACAACTTCGTATAGAAATATACGCAGAAGAAGGGGTGTTCAAAGATGGAACCTTTATGAAAATGTATAAGAAAATTAATCGTGTGTTTCCAATTGGAAGTCGCAGAAGAGAACTGATAAAAAAAATAGTTGGGAAATAGAACAATATGAGCGAAATAGAAAATATAAAATGGGAATTTTGTACTGGTTGTGGAGCATGTGCCAATATATGCCCAGTAAATGCTATAGAAATGCAAAAAGAGAATGGGTTTTATGTGCCTAAAATTATTGAAAAGCGCTGTATACAATGTAGAAAGTGTGAACACGTATGCCCGACAATAAATAGAAATACTATTAATTTACCTGTAACGTATGCTGCATGGGCTGAGGATGAGGTAAGATTTAAGACTTCGTCAGGTGGAGCTTTTTGGGTACTAGCAAAGTATGTTCTAGAATTAGGAGGAATAGTTTTTGGTGCTGGATGGACAGAAGACTTTTATGTAAAACATATGTGGGTTGATAGCATTGTGGACTTACCAAAGTTGTGTAGGTCTAAGTATGCGCAAAGTGATTTGAACGATTCATATAAAAAAGTAAAAGATTTTTTACGTCAAAATAAATATGTACTATTTGTTGGAACACCTTGTCAGGTTGCTGGATTGAAAATGTATTTAAGAGAGGAAAGTCAGCAAAAGCTATTTACGGTAGATTTTATTTGCTATTATAATCCGTCAATTGACATTGTTCGCAGATATATAGATGAGAAATATGGACTCCAAAATTTGAAGAAATTTTCGTTTCGTGATAAAACGAATGGCTGGCTTTCCAATTGTACAAGAGCTGAATTTAAAGATGGCTCTATTAAATATGAAAAGAAAGTGGATTCATTTTTTAAAGGCTATTTTAATGGGTTATATGCTCGCAAAGCGTGTCTTAATTGTTCTTTTTCTGGTCAACACCATCATTCAGATATAACGTTAGGGGATTTTTGGAAAATAGAGGAGCATGATACTTCATGGAATGATGGTCGTGGAACGAGCATGATAGTTGTGAATACTGCAAAGGGTACGCAACTAATAGGACATGTTGAAAAGATTTTTAAGAGAATAGAGAGAACTCCGAAAGAATGGATTAGGGAGGGACAGAACAACTGTAAAACAGCACATTCAGGGCAAGAATATTTTTATGACTTATTAAACTACAAGGCATTTAATGAAGCTGTGGATATGGCAATTGAGTCCAAATATGATATAGGAATGGTGTGTGTGCAATCATATAGAAATTATGGAAGTGCTTTTACTAATTTTGCGTTGTATAAAGTATTAAAAAAAATGGGATATAGTGTATTGATAATAACACAACCATTATCATCAATAATTAAACCAGAAAAAACAGATAATTTTAACAAAACACCATTTAAAACATTCGAGAGAAGTTGTTTTTATGAGAATGTTGATGCAATGAAAGATTTAAATAAAAAATGTAGGGTATTTTTAGTTGGATCGGATCAATTATTTAATTATGAAATATACAGGCTGATAGATGGATTTGTTAAATTAGATTGGGTGGATGATGAACATAAAAAATTATGCTATGGAACATCATTTGGCGTAGATAGAATTCTTGGTACATTTGAGGAAAGTATTAATTTGAAAAAATCCTTAAATAGATTTGATGCGGTCTCCATTAGAGAAGAATCTGGAGTTGAACTTGTTAAAAAAAATTTTCAGATAGATGCAACTTGGGTTTTGGATCCAGTATTTTTGTGTGATAAGGATCAATACATTGAATTATGTAAAGATACAAATATTGATAGAAAGGGAATTGTTGCATATATTTTAAATCCTTCAGACGAAAAGGAAAAACTAATAAAGCATATTGCTAATAAAAGAGACATGTCCTATTCGGTATTTGTGGATAGAGGAATGGGCCAAGAGGCAATATCTGAATTATGGAATATAGAATTTGATTATAATGTCAAAAATGAAGTATGGTTAAAAAATTTTATAGAGAGTGATTTTGTTATTACAGATTCGTTTCATGGAATGTGTATGGCTATTATATTTGAAAAGCAGTTTATAGTAATTAATAATTCTGCTAGAGGTTCTACTCGATTTTATTCGTTGCTGAATTTGTTGAACCTACAAGACAGATTATTTGATTCTGTGACGGATTATTATAATCTAGAGCCATGTTTAAAATATATTGATTACTATTCTGTAAACATAATATTAAGCAAAGAAAAGAAAAGATGCATGAATTGGTTACAAATGCATATTTGATCTGCTTAGAAATTTGTAAATGATTGAGTTTTTGAAAATATTGACGAGATAATAAATAAAGGCATATATGACGGACGGAGTAAATAAAAGATGAAATGGATTGTTCTTTCGGATTTACACATGAAATATAATAATTTTGCAACAAAACAAGCACAAGATGAATTGATTAAGACATTAGCGAAAGAAAAAGGAAATATTTCTTTTGTTCTTATTACAGGAGACTGTTTCCTTAAAAATGACGGTGATATAAATGAAATTAATCAGTATATTAGAAAAATAGCGCATGCTTGTGGTATTAAAATAAACAGAGTTATTTTATGTCCGGGAAATCATGATATTGATAGAACATTGAATCAGCGGAACCAAGAGATTACAAAGTATCGTGAACATGGTGGGGAACTGCCCGATATGGATATGTGCTTGGAGGCGTATGGAAGATTTAAAGAATTATATGGGATGCTTTATGGAAATAGTTATAAACCATTTATTGTAAAATGTATTGACAATTTTAGAATAATTACCGTTGATTCGTGTTTATTATCGATGAATGATAGTGACTACGGACATTTGAATGTAAATTTTCCTGATTTATGTGATATAAAACTTGAAAAAGATGACAAAATAAACATTGTAATGATGCATCATGGAGTTGAGTGGCTTCAGCCGGAAGCTGGCAGACAATTTCAGGTTTGGTTAGTGAAAAATAATGTTAAGCTGGTATTCTGTGGTCATAATCATACTCCTGGAATGAGTGTGTTGACAGAAGCAATTTCAGATCATGGAATAGCGCGAGATGGTATTCCGCAATTCGCATGTGGATGTGCACTCTCTAATAGTTTTTCAACACCAGTTTTTCTTATGGGAGAGTATATTGAGAATACAGAAGAAGATTATAGAAAAACCGAAAAACAGGATATACGAATTACTTTGTATAAGTATCAGGGAAACTCAAGATGGGAGATTGCCAATGGTGAATTACGGAGCTTTGAATCAGGTGTTTATAGAGAAAGTCGATATGGCGGTTTAATAAAAAATACATATGATATTCCGATAGTCTATAAGTCAATATATGATCTACCAGAAGATCATATGGTAAAGGAAATAGAAAATGGTAAAAAGATTTACTTTTATGGGCTAAGGGGAAGAAGATTTCTGCAAGGTAATTCGAAGATATCAGATGCAATATATAAGAAGAAAAATCAAATTGAGTTTAAAATATTAGTTTCAGATCCTTATAATGCGAATATTGAGAGAAGGTTAAAAAATGTTGAGGAGTTTTCAAAACAAGATGCATTGGAAAGGAAATGGAAAAATATTTACGAGGATATAAAAAATCTGCGAGATAATTTTCCAAAATATTCATCATGGGGAATTCGGTTTCATAAACAACCATTATTTTTTCGGTTTATTATGACGGATGAGCATGTTTATTTTGGGTTCTATACGGAACAACCAAGTTCAAAATCTGCTATGTACTGTTACTCGAATAGGTCGTCAATGTATGGAAGTCTTAGGGCTTTCTTCAATACAGAATGGGAAAATGCGAATGATTCATTTTCACAAATCATTCCGGATAGATGTAGCTTTGTTTTGGATCGTTTTGAAATGAAACCGTCATTGGTAATTAATTTAACTTCCGAATGTAATATGAATTGTAAGTATTGTCCAGATGGCGGTGAAAATTTGAAGAAATGTAGCGAATTATGTGGAATTGAACAGATTAAATACTTATTATCGGCATATGCAAACTATTATAAAGCGAATAAGTGGACAGAGAAAAAGGTGGTTCGAATTACAGGAGGCGAGCCATTGCTTGTAGAAAATCGCCTGATAGAAACATTGAAGCATGCCAAAAAAGAAGAATATGAGAAGATCGTTTTGTGTACAAATGGTCTTTTGTTGCAGAAGTGCTATGAAAATTATCCAGAGGTGTGGGAATCGGTTAAAAAAATACTTTTGCTAAAAATTAGTTTGGATTCTTTACAACCGAAGGTGTTTCATGAATTGACTCGATCAGATAGTTTGGATATTGTGATGGACAATATCAAATTTGCACGAGATAAGGGGTTTAAGATCGAATTGAATTTTGTCGCGAAAAAACAAAATGTTCAAGAGATTGAAGCGGTATTTGACTATGTGCAGCGAATGAAGCTTGTTGGGGTAAAAGTACTTACTGTTAATGATTTTGGTAAACGAATTAAACCGGATGATGTTGAGACAGAATTAAATGCTTTGATAGAGAAACTACGCCAAAAGGGTTATGAAGAAACGGGATTGTATGTGCATAATAATAAGGGCATTTATATGAAAAGATTTATTCATAATGGATGCACTCTGACGATTGTGGATCATATGAATCGAAAAGATTCGGTTACACCTAGAAGAATATACAGTGAGGCTTGTCAGAATTGTGAATTTTATCCGGATTCTTATGAAGTTCATGAAGGAAAAAACAAACCGTGTGCAACTGGAATTATGAGTTTGACGATGCGTGCGGATGGAATGTTAAGTTTTTGCAGAATGAGAGAAAACAAAAATCTTTGTTTACGGAACAAAAATATGAAGGAAGTGCAGGAAATGTTACAGCAGGAACTTCAAGAATTTAAAAAGTGTTATCATTATGCGTTAAGTGAGGGGAAAAATGAAGAAGTATAATGTGGGATTTATATCTGGTTTTTTTGATATACTTCATGAGGGACATATTCACATTTTAGAACAAGCAAAGTCGTGCTGCAACCAGTTGATTGTTGCAGTTGGAACAGATGAGTTCATGCGAATAAGAAAAGGTCGCGAACCAGTTCTTAGTTATAATGAACGGGTTCAAATCGTAAGAGCAATTAAATATGTTGATATGGTTGTAGCAGAAGAAGATTTAGATAAAATTGCAGCTTATCAAAAGTATAAATTCGATGTTATGTTTGCGGGTGATGATCATGAACATGAAGATATATACGTGAGGGAGACTAAAGTTTTAAAAGATCAGTATGGAGTTGATACTATTTATATTAAGAGAAGTGATGTATCATCTACAAAAATTCGAGAAAGGGTTTGTATGATTCAAAATAAAGCTTTTTGAGTCATCACAATAAATCAACCGCCCCATTATATAATGGGCGGTTGAAGGATAAGGCCTAATTAATTATGAGATGTAGGTTTTAATTCGCCGTAGATGCGTTTGTATTCTGCTAATTCCGCATCTCGATCAGCAATTTTGCCCTGCTGTTGTTTTATGGTTCTCTTTAGTGCGTCGTTTTCATGGACGACCTCATAATATTCATCTGTTGGAAGTTTGAGTTCAGGTACGATCATAGTGTACACCTCCTGACATAAGTCTTTGTTTCGGTAAGAAATTCGAAGCATGGATTTTTGCAACAGGGACAAAATTAGATCCTTGTCGGTCTCTGTTAGAAATCCGTCAGCGATTTCCTGATCTAAGATAAGTATAATTTCCGTGAAGAAGGAAGTCAATTCTTCTTTCGATTTCTGAAGCTCTTTTTCAAGTGAACGATGCTCATCCGGGGAACTTGCAGATTGTATCTTGGCATCGGATGGGATGCTACGCCGAAACCGAATTGGAAGAAATGGAATTAGTAAGCATAAGTGTTTCTCCTTGATTCCTTCGAGAGTATAGGACTGTACTTTGACTGTCGGGACACGGTATTCGTGTGTGCTTCCATCCTGAAATTTGAGTTGACAGCTTAAGTAGTCAGGAATCTTTTTAGGATCTTGCAGAAAGAGTACTGCTGATTTTGGGAACTCGAGGACTAATTGTGTGTTTTGTGTGTCTGCTCGAAACGTTAAAGCCGCATGAAGATCGTACTCAAGCATCCGGATGGTAATCTGACCATCGTATGTGATTTCACATTCAAAGTGGTAGATGTCTGCGTCATTCACGCAGAATGTGAGATCTGCCTTAATGGTTGAAATTTCTTTTGTGTCGGAACGCTCTACGGAATATTCAGTGGAGAGTGGGACGACAGTGGAATCCTTGGGATAGTCTTTGCCATAGATTTCATAGATGAGGGGAAACAGAAGCTTGGGGGAATTGTAAGTTGCTTTCTTGATGATCAAATCCCAAAGTTGTGTTTCGGTTGAAATCTCGTCGGGGAGTCCGTTGTTGCGGATAATTTCTTCAACTTCTTTGGAGTGAAGATGATAAGTGTGGCGTGTGTTTGCCATACTGTTACCTCCTACATATGTATTTACTATGTAATGGGAATAAAAAAGACTAATACAAATTTTGTATGAATGAAAACTAACGGTGTGGATGCATCATAACATAAAGATGGTACAAAAGCAATAGTTTGTTTTGGATGAAAAGGAGAATGAAAATGTATGATTATTTAGTCGTTGGTTCGGGCTTGTTTGGTGCTGTTTTTGCGCGACAGGCAACGGACGCGGGAAAGAAAGTGCTTGTGATCGACAAGCGCCCGAACATTGCGGGAAATGTGTATACAGAGAAGGTGGAAGGCATCAATTTCCACAAATATGGGGCTCACATTTTTCACACCAATAATACGGAAGTGTGGAATTATGTGAATCGCTTCGCGACGTTTAACCGTTTTACGAATTCACCGGTGGCTAATTATAAGGGCGAGTTGTATTCGATGCCTTTTTTTATTATTCGCTTGGCAATCTGGAGTACCGCTCGGTTCAGTTTGAGAATGAAGTTCTTGATATTCCGAATTTTCAGGGAAATGCTGCGGTAAATTATATGGATCGGGAGACTCCGTGGACAAGAATCATTGAGCATAAGTGGTTTGAATTTGGAAAGGATGAGAACGGAAATGACATTCCAAAGACAATTATCAGTAAAGAATACTCATCAGAATGGAAACTTGGGGACGAGCCATATTATCCGGTTAATGATGAGAGGAATGGGGAACTTTATAAGAAGTATAAGGGATTAGCTGACAAAGAAGAAAAAGTAATTTTTGGTGGCCGTCTTGGAGAGTACAAATATTATGATATGGATGCTGTTATTGCGAGTGCATTGGAATGTGCAAAGAAGCAGCTGACTTAATATTGGTATTTAAAATAAAACAACCGTTTCATCTTTTCTGATGAAGCGGTTGAAATATTATGAAACATAGGTTTTTAAAGTTCTCCAAATCTGCGTTTGTATTCGGCAATCAAGGCATCTTGATCGGCAAGTTTAGCATTTTGGTCAGCAAGTTCAGCATCTTTTTTGGAACATGCTCTTTTTAATGCATCACGTTCGTGTATAACTTCAAATAATTCGTCCGTTGGAAGTTTTAGTACAGGTTCTGTCATATAATATACCTCCTGACATAGATTTTTATTGCGATATGAAATTCGAAGCATAGATTTCTGTAGAAGCCATAAAATAAGTTTTTTCTCTCCATCTGTTAGAAATCCATCCGCGACTTCCTAATTTAAGATAAGTATAGTTTCTTGGAAAAAATAAGTCAATTCTTCTTTGGATTTCTGTACTGCTTTCTTTAGATTGTATTGTTTGTCTGGGGACTTTGCAGATTGAATCGTGCGATCGGAAGGGATGCGACGTCGGAATCGAATTGGAAGAAATGGAATGAGTATACATAGATGTTTCTCTTTGATTTCTTCCAATGTGTAGGATTGTACTTTTATAGTCGGAACACGATACTCATGAGAAGTACCGTCCTGAAACTTAATCAGACAACTTAATTGATCAGGAATCTTTTTTGTCCCCTGCAGAAACAGGACGGCTGATTTTGGAAATTCAAGTATTAATTGAGGATTTTTAGCATCGGTCCGGTAGTTTAAAGCCGCGTGAACATCATATTCAAACATACGAATTGTGATAAGTCCATTATATGTAATTTCGCATTCAAAGTGGTAGATGTCCGAATCGTTTACGCAAAATGTAAAATCTGCCTTAATCGTTGAGATTTCTTTTGTATCAGAGCGTTCTACAGAATATTCAGTAGAAAGAGGTACAATCGTGGAATCATCAGGATATTTCTTATCATAGATTTCATAGATAAGAGGGAGCAGAAGGCGTGGTGAACTGTAAGTGGCTTTTTTTATGATTAAGTCCCATAGTTGTGTTTCTGTGGAAATTTCATCGGGTAATCCATTGTTGTGAATAATATCTTCAATATCTTTTGAATGAAGATGATACATATTTCTTGTGTTAGTCATATAAACTCCTTATTTTATTGTTTGAATTTTACGGGGAATGATAAAGATTAATGCAATAAAAAGTTAAAATTATAGACCATATAAACAAGGTGTACGTATCATAACACAAGAATAATATTGGTACAATAAATTGTTTTATTAAAAAAGTATAAATTGCTTATGAAAAATTGGAGATTAGAATGAAAGAGAAAATATACAATTTTCTGGTAAACAAACACGCAGGAATATCGCATCGATATCACAAAGTACATGATGGGGCGACAGGCATACAGAAGATCGCCTCCTGGGCATATTTGTTATGGATGAACTTCGCTTTTTATCTGTTGTTTTGCAAATTTTTAGGAAAAGTTCCGGATATGGAAATTTACGAGAAAAAAAGATTACCTGTCAAAGAAAGTGAGTCGGAGTCATATTGTCGTCAATGTCTGTCGGTGGATGCATTTGTGGAGAAAATAAAAGATTATGATGTGATATCGTTTGACATTTTTGATACCCTTATTTTTCGTCCGTTTTCACTGCCGACGGATGTTTTTTACCTGATGGGTGAGAAACTTGGAATGCTGGATTTTAAGAATGTACGTATTTGGGCAGAATGGGATGCCAGAGTGAAGTGTGAGAAAAAAAATGGACATATGGAAGTAAGCTTGCAGGATATATGGGAGAATCTTGCGGAAGATACAGGACTGGACGCAGAGGCTGGTATGCGGATCGAATGCGAGACGGAAGAAAAGCTTTGCTATGCAAATCCATACATGCTTGAAGTGTGGAATAAATTACAGGCATTGGGGAAACGTTTGATCATTGTATCGGATATGTACCTTCCTGGGACTTGTATTGAGACAATTTTGCATAATGCAGGTTATATGGGAGCAGAAAGTATTTATATTTCGAATGAGTATGGGGAAAACAAAGCGGGGGGAGATCTGTTTCAACGGGTGTTGCTGGACTTTTCCGGGTGCTCAATCGTACATATCGGAGATAACCCGCATAGTGATCATAAGATGGCAAAGGAATGCGGCTTGGATATTGTGCCATATCAAAATGTGAACAAGAATATACTTTTATATCGGCCAATGGACATGTCATTAATGATAGGAAGTGCATATCGGGGACTTGTGTCGAATCATTTGTACAATGGATCCGGTTCTTATAGCATAGATTATGAATATGGATATTTGTATGGTGGCTTATTTGTAGTGGGATATTGTCATTATATACATGAATATTATGAACTGCATCATTTGGACAAGTTACTTTTCCTTGCAAGAGATGGGGATACATTGCGGAAAGTATATCAGAAGATGTACCCGGAAGATAAGACAGAGTATGCATATTGGTCCAGAAAAGCTGCAACAAAGCTGATGGCAAATGACGACCGGCATGATTTCTTCCGGCGGTTTATTTATCATAAAGTAAATCAAAAGGTGACAATCGCACAAGCTTTGCATTCGATGGAACTCGATGTGCTGGTACAGCAACTGGATGATTGGCATGAAATCTGGGAACAGTGGGAAAAGGCTCACGAAACAGATAGAAAACAGAAATTTGTTGTGTTGCGGGCAGAAGATGAATTGACGGATAAGAATTCCTATCTGTTGAGACGGTTTATCGAAGCAAAGTGGAATACAGTGATGGCACAATATCAGAATCAGCAGATTGCTGCAATGAAATATTACCAAAAGCTATTAAGTGGATGTACAAACGTAGCGGCAGTTGATATTGGCTGGGCAGGAAGCGGTGCTTTGGCATTGTCTTATCTTGTACAAAGAGTATGGCATATTGATTGTGACGTTACAGGGATTATTGCAGGAACAAATACAATTCATAATGCAGAACCAGACGCATCGGATCCTTTTTTACAGTCAGGAAAGCTGGTAGCCTATCTGTATTCGGGACAAAAAAATCGTGATTTATTCAAAAAACATGATCCAAACAAAGATTATAATGTTTTCTGGGAATTGTTGCTTTCTTCACCGACACCATCTTTTAAAGGATTTTACAATGGAAGCAGAGATATGGATGGAATATATGTTTATCTGAAAGAATTTGATATTACACTTGCGTTTGGGGAATACGATTATAATCAGAAAGGAATCAAGGAAATACAGAAAGGAATTCTTGCATTTGCAGATCAATATTTGTGGCATTTTAAAGAGTACCCATATATGTTAAATATTAGTGGAAGAGATGCTTATGCACCGATGCTTGTGGCGGCAAGTTATCATGAAAGATATTTAAAGATGATAGAAAAGCGATTTGATTTGGAGATAGCGGTTAACTGATAAACCATTTTTTATAGAAATTTTAAGGTAACCTTAATAGTAATATCACACAACAAGTGGTATACTTTTTCAAAAATAGATGGAAGGACAAAGAGAATGAAACAAAGCACCAAATACCTAAAAATACTTTGCAACATGATAGCGGCTATTTTGATTCTTGTGTTCGTGATCTGCATCGTGCCGCGTCTGATCAGTTACTTTATGCCATTTGTGGTTGGCTTTTTACTGGCATTGATTGCAAATCCGGTCGTGAAATTTTTGGAAAAGAAAATAAAAATCAAGCGTAAATACGGAACCGTGATTATGATCGCAGGGGTTATTGCTGTAATCGTATTGATCTGTTATGGAAGCATTTCGCTTCTGGCAACCGGTTTGCGTGGATTTATGGATTATCTTCCGACGATGTATTCCAACGCTGGAACAGAACTTACCGAGGCTGGAAATCAGCTGCAAAGTATTCTTGATAAAATCCCGTTTATCAAAAGCTTTGATGTTGACAGTCTTGGAAATTCACTACATAATATTGTACAAGACTTTCTATCAGGTTCCGGTGGAAACAGTGTTTCCGTTATCGGCGATGTGGCAAAAAGCATACCGGATATACTGGTTGGTGTTATTGTTGGATTGCTTGCTACATACTTTTTTATTGCGGATAATGAGAAACTTTTGAACATGGCAAGCAGTCATGTATCAGATGAGTTTCGTGAAAAGACGACACGTGTATATCGTCAGCTCGTACAGGTAGTCGGTGGATATTTCAAGGCACAGTTTAAGATCATGGGTGTGATTTATGTCATCATCTTTATTGGACTTTTGATCCTGCGTGTTCGCTATGCATGGCTGATTGCATTTGGTATTGCATTTTTAGACATGCTTCCGGTATTTGGAACCGGTACGGTATTGTGTCCGTGGGCAGTGGTCAAATTGTTTTCCGGAAATTATATGATCGCTATCGGTATGCTGATTTTATATGGGATTTCACTTGTCGTACATCAGCTCGTACAGCCGAAACTGATAGGAGATTCTGTCGGAATGGATCCGTTTGCAACACTTTTCTTTATGTACATCGGCTATCAGAGCTGTGGGGTACTTGGAATGATTATTGCCATTCCAATTGGTATGATTCTGATCAACCTGTACAAAGCCGGAGCATTTGACACGTATACATGGTGTATCAAAGAAGTGGTGCATGACTTTAATTCTTTCCGCAGAATCGATAAAAAATAGATAGAAGGAAATAAGGAATGTTAACACAGTTTTCAAGAACAGAATTATTACTTGGCAAGGAAGCCATGGAAAAATTAAAGAATTCCCGTGTCGCTGTATTTGGTGTCGGCGGTGTGGGCGGTTATGTATGCGAGGCACTTGTGCGAAGCGGTGTTGGAGCATTTGATCTGATCGATGATGACAAGGTATGCCTGACCAATCTGAACCGCCAGATTATTGCTACGAGAAAAACCATTGGTAAATACAAGACGGATGTGATGAAGGAGCGGATTTTAGATATCAATCCGGATGCAGATGTCCGCATTCATCAGTGTTTTTTCCTTCCGGAGAATGCAGATGATTTTCCCTTTGAGGAATATGATTATATTGTAGATGCGGTAGATACGGTGACGGCAAAGATTGCTCTAGTCATGAAAGCCAAAGAACTGAATGTGCCGATCATCAGCAGTATGGGAGCCGGCAACAAACTGGATGGAAGCCAGTTTAAGGTGGCAGACATTTATAAGACAAAGGTCTGTCCACTGGCAAAAGTAATGCGCCGGGAATTAAAAAAGCGTGGCGTTCGAAAACTGAAGGTCGTATATTCCGAAGAAGTTCCGACACGTCCGATCGAAGATATGTCGATCAGCTGCCGGACGCATTGTATCTGTCCGCCGGGGGCAGCACATAAATGCACGGAGCGCAGGGATATTCCGGGCAGCGTGGCATTTGTGCCATCCGTAGCGGGACTGATCATTGCGGGAGAAGTTGTAAAAGACTTATGTAAGAAATCATAGGAATCCTTTGGATTTCCATTTTCCGCTTTTCCAGCGGAGGTACATACAGACGGCACGGACACATTCATCACTTGCCATACCGATATAGGCGCCGACCACCAGCAGGCCGAGATGAATTCCAAAGAAATACGTGCCTCCTACCATACAAAGATACATAAAGATTGCACCGATGATCGTAGGGAAGATCGCGTCCCCGCTCGTTTTTAACGCCTGACCGTAAACGAGATTTGTGACACGTCCGGTTTCAAGTGCAATATCGATGACGAGCAGTTTACCGACCAGTGAGATCATGGCAGGATCGTCGGTAAAAAGATGCATGAGCGTACCGCTCGCCAAAGCAAAAATCGTTTCAAGAATGGCTGCTGTTATCACTCCGATGATAGCAGCTTTTTTCGTGCCTTTGTCACAGGCTTCGTATTCTTTGGCGCCGATCCGCCAGCCGGTCATGATGGCGTTTGCCTGCGCCAGTGCGGCACCTACGCAGTAGGAGAAATTCGTAATCTGTGCAGCGTAGGAGCGGGCGGTGACATTGACACCGTCAGCGTCCATCTGATTGAGAAAACGAATGGTCAGTGTCATAGCGATATTGTACAAAGCAGTCTCGCATGCGGAAGGAAGTCCGACACGGACAATCTGACGCAGGACAAGGCTGTTTTTCTGGCGCTCCGGGCTTTGCTTTGCATGCACCAGAAAATGGGAAAGGCATATGACAATCACAAGATTCATAATGCGTGAAATTACCGTGGCAGCAGCCACTCCGGCAACGCCCCAGTCCATGACAAAAAGAAAGACCGCGTTGAGAATAAAGTTCAGCACATTGGCGCAGAGCGTTGCTATCAGAGGCTCTTTGGAATGGCCAAACGCACGCAGATAACTTGCAAAAATAGGAATCAGCGCATTGAGGATACAGGAACCGCCTACAATTGTTAAATACGTTCCGGCATAGTCCAGCAGTTTCGGGGCGACACCCACAAGCGTAAGCACAGAACCGGAATAGAAAAGCAGCAATCCGGATAAGACAATTCCGATGATCGCATTAAAAAGCAGACCGAGCTGTCTTGCCTGGTAAGCGATACCGGGCTGGTTGGCACCGATGTACTGTGTCATGACGGCAATCATGCCCGAGCATACAATGTTGAACATGATAATGAAAATGCCAATATAAGTATTCGCGGTACCTACCGCACCGACGGCACTGTCACCGACCGAGGACAGCATGAGCGTGTCGATGATACCGGCGAGCATGTAGCACAGGGTTTCTAATGCAATCGGGACAAAAAGTTGTGTGAGGTTTTTACGTGGATTGTCCATAAGTGTATTCTTCCTTCTTGTAATTAGTTTTGAATAGTTTCTCTTTTTCTTACACAATACAACCTTTATACAAGAAAATCTTGCGCTATATCATCTGAAAATTGCACTATTTCTATATATTGGGTATAATCATAAATGAGAGGGAGAGTTCGGTAAGGAGGAAACTATGATTCCAGAATTAAAAGAAGATGTGACGCACGGAACAAAACAATATCCTTATGATCAATATTATTTGCGGGATATTCCACACGCTTTTCAGATCCCGGTACACTGGCACGAAGAGATGGAGATTATTTACATAAAAGAAGGCACGCTTCATGTGCGCATTGAAGGTAGGGATTATGAGGGCAAGAAGAATGATATGTTTTTTGTAAATCCCAGAGAACTGCATCTGATGGGAAGCCAGGATACCGGAGTGCGGTATTACACATTGCTGTTTCCACTGTTGTTTCTTTCTTTTCAGTCAATGGATGACTTGGAGCGTAATCTGTTTCTGCCACTGCGTCAGGGACAGCTGCTTTTTCCGGCAAAAGGAAGTGACTGTAAATGTGAGCAGGAGATAAGAAGGTTGCTGGATGAAATCATTGCGGTCAATGATAAAAGGAAAAAGCGCAGCCAGACAGAGGAAATGCAAAGACAGATACAGACGCGCATACTGCTCCTTGAGATGGTGCAGCGTATTGCAAAAGAAGATGGATTTCTGTTGCCGGAGCAGGGTAGTAACACTAACATGCAGCGTGAGATGTTAGATTATATTCAGAACCATTACATGGAGAAACTGACGCTTGAGGATTTAGCGGAGGAATTTCATTTGTCGCCTAAGTATATTTCGCGCTATTTCAAGCAACATTTTTCGCTGGCTTTTTCCAGTTATGTCATGCATTTGCGATTGAGCTGCGCAAAAAATCTGCTGGAGACTACAGAAAATTCAGTGACAGAGATTGCGCTTTTATCAGGCTTTCCCAATGTCAGTCATTTTATCCGCAGTTTCCGGCAGGCATATGAGATTTCGCCATTGCAGTATCGGAAGAAAAAAGCGGATGTATGAGAAATTATACCGTAAGACACTAGTCCTAAGGTCTGAGTTTTGGTATAATAAATTCGATAAACAGATTTCAATCCACAAAGGAGTAAAAATAAAATGCCAGTATTTGATTTCAGCAATACACCTGACGAAAAAAAAGATGCTGTATGCACCTACGAGACATTCCATTCCAATGAATCCGTGCCGAGTGCGGAGCATCCGATCATGGTTTTGGACAATACAAAGAAACAGTGGAAGCACCATTCGAGTGGTGTATTTACCAATCCAATCAAACGCACTTCATTCGCGTTTGATGAGGAAGAAGGAACCATCAGTGCGGATATTATCCGTATTGATGCACGTTTTACCAGTCTGCTGCGCTGGCTGGGAGAAAACCATATCAATGTACGCTTATCCGGTGAAAACAGAGAGGATGGATATGCCGTATATAAGATTCGTGAGATCGCGTTTGGTGGCGGAACCAAATTGTCGGCAGAGGACGGTTTTCTGCAGTTTATGATCGAGCGTCTGCTTGCAAGCAGTGCGCCGACAGAGGAAATCGATGAGGATGAGCAGGAAGAGGAAGGCGATGATATGAAGCTTACCAGCTTACAGAGTATCACGGACTTCATGACCTGTGCGGGAAGAACACTTCCGGATAATATTCGTCTCTGGGCGAGAAGAAACCTGGCAGTGGCACGTTCAAACGAGGTATCACCGGAGGAGCGCAGACATGCACAGAGAGCGCTCTCGATCATGATGAACATCCAGTGGAAGAGCAACTATTTTGAAGCAATCGATCCGCAGGAGGCACGCCGCATTCTCGATGAGGAACTTTATGGAATGGAGCGTGTAAAACAGAGAATTATCGAGACAATCATTCAGATCAATCGTACCCATACATTACCGGCCTATGGACTGCTTCTTGTCGGACCGGCCGGAACCGGTAAATCGCAGATCGCTTATGCGGTCGCACGTATTTTAAAGTTGCCGTGGACAACGCTCGATATGAGTTCCATCAATGATCCGGAGCAGCTGACCGGAAGCTCTCGTGTATATGCCAATGCAAAACCGGGTATTATTATGGATGCATTTTTGATGGCGGGCGAATCCAGTCTTGTCTTTATTATCAACGAACTTGACAAGGCGGCATCCGGAAAAGGAAATGGAAATCCGGCAGATGTATTGCTGACACTTTTGGACAATCTTGGATTTACAGATAACTATATGGAATGTATGATTCCTACCGTGGGGGTATATCCAATCGCTACGGCCAACGACAAGGAGAACATCAGTGCACCGTTGATGTCACGTTTTGCAGTAATCGATATTCCGGATTATACTTCTGAGGAAAAGAAAGTGATCTTCTCCAAGTTTGCATTGCCGAAAGTATTAAAGCGCATGAGTCTTCGCGAGGAGGAATGCATCATTACTCCGGAGGCACTGGATGCCGTCATTGAAAAATATAAAAATACATCGGGTATCCGTGATTTGGAGCAGGCGGCAGAGCATATTGCAGCCAACGCGTTGTATCAGATTGAAGCAGATCATGTAACCTCTGTTACATTTGATGCCGAGATGGTACGAAACCTGTTAGGATAAAGAACAAAAGCCTGTCGCGAAGGAGATCGCAGATGGGCTTTTCTTATCGGAGAGGAATATGGAACCACAGATTTTTACTTTGCATAATCAGATATTAGAAGCAGTTTTGCCGGAAGTGGCATTCCCGTTTGCTTCGGACGGGAAAAAGCATACGATTGCTCTTGTCGGTGGTGGCGGAAAGACAACGCTTATGTATTTCCTCGGAGACACTTATGCAAAACAGAACATTCCGACGCTGATTACGACGACCACGCATATACGGATGCCGGAAGATGGAAGTTATGTAGCTACGATGGAAGCGGCATGCAGGCGGTGGGAGGCACAACGCTATGCGGTAGTTGGCGTGCCGGATCAGGGAGAAAAACTGAAAGCGTTGCCGGAAACAGAATTGCATGCGTATCAAAAGCGTGCGAAACAGATACTGGTCGAAGCAGACGGTGCAAAAATGCGTCCCTGTAAAGTACCGGCAGAGCACGAACCGGTCATTCCAAAGGAATGCGACATTGTAATCGCTGTTGCGGGGCTGGATGTCCTCGGAGAGACGATAGAAGCCGGATGTTTTCGCAGCAGGCAGGTCGCCGCTTTTTTGCAGAAACCGTTACTACATCGCATCGAGGAAGCGGATCTTGTGAAGATTCTTTTATCGGAACGGGGGGCGAGAAAATCTGTGGGAAAACGGGAATATTATGTGGTGCTGAACAAATGTGATACGCAGGAGCGAATGCACAGTGCACAAAAAATTGCAGTCGCTTTGCAGCAGGCAGGCGTGCAGCATATAGCAGTTACAAAATTAAAAGACACAGATAACGAGGAAAACAATGGGTGATTTTACACATTTTGATGAACAGGGAAATGCCGTGATGGTGGATGTACACGCAAAGGATGATACGTATCGCGTGGCTGTTGCTACCGGAAAAATAAAAGTCAGTCAGGAAGTGTATGAAGCAATCACGAACCATACAGCCAAAAAGGGAGATGTCCTTGGTGTGGCGCGGATTGCCGGAATTATGGCGGCAAAAAAGAATGCCGAACTGATTCCGCTCTGTCATATTATTCCGTTGACCAATTGCGAGATCACATATGAAATGTCAAAAGAAGAATCCGCAGTGATCGCTTTTTGCAAGACATCCTGCGTGGGAAAGACCGGCGTGGAAATGGAGGCACTCACGGGGGTAAGTGTTGCGCTTCTTACCATTTACGACATGTGCAAGGCGATGGACCGGGGAATGGAAATCAGTGATATTCACCTGGTAGAGAAATCCGGTGGAAAAAGCGGACATTATATCAGACAGGAGAAATAAGATGTTTACAGTTGGAATTGTGACACTCAGTGACAAGGGAGCCGCAGGCAATCGCGAAGATTTAAGCGGGGTCAAAATAAAAGAGATGCTGCCGGATGATTTGTATCAGGTGTTGTCTTACCGGATTTTGCCGGATGAACAGAAGGAGATTGAACAGGAGCTGGTCCGACTTTCGGATGAGCTGCATTGTGATCTGGTTCTTACCACGGGAGGCACCGGATTTTCCACACGCGATGTAACGCCGGAAGCGACGATGCAGGTTGCAGAGAGAAATGCGCCGGGTATCGCAGAGGCAATCCGTGCATACAGTATGACGATTACCAGACGGGCGATGCTCAGTCGTGGTGTCAGTGTGATACGGGGAAAGACACTGATCATAAATCTGCCGGGAAGTCCAAAAGCGGTTGAGGAAAGTCTTGGCTATATTTTGGACACACTCACGCATGGACTGAATATTCTTCTGGGACGAGAGGGGGAGTGCGCCAGATGAGTGAAAAAATCGTATTTTGTAAAGGCGGAGGCTGTACGGCAAAGTTAGGTGCTGGTGTGCTCAGCCGGGTACTTGAAAAACTTCCGAAGGGACCAATGGATGAAAATTTACTCGTAGGATATGACAGCCGGGATGATGCGGCAGTGTACCGCATATCGGATGATATAGCGATTGTGCAGACACTGGATTTTTTCCCGCCGATGGTAGAGGATCCCTATACGTTTGGACAGATTGCCGCTGCCAATGCTTTGAGCGATGTCTATGCGATGGGCGGAGAGGTAAAGACGGCGCTGAATATCGTGTGCTTTCCGGAACAGATGGATCTGAATATCCTTGGTGCAATTATGCAGGGCGGCGCGGAAAAAGTCATTGAGGCGGGCGGAACACTCGCAGGCGGGCATTCTATCGCGGACAGTGATGTGAAATACGGCCTTTCGGTGACAGGTGTCGTTCATCCGCAGCATATGTACCAGAACAATACGGCACAGCCGGGGGATCAGTTGATCCTGACAAAGAAACTTGGCGTCGGAATTGTCTGTACGGCGAACCGTGTGCAGGAAGCTTCCAAAGAGGCAATGGATCAGGCAATTGCGTCCATGACAACATTGAACAAATATGCTTCTGCAATCAGCCGGAAATACAAAGTACATGCCTGTACAGATGTGACAGGATTTAGTTTTCTCGGACATCTCCATGAAATGATGGATGGAAAACTTTCCTGCCGGATCGATGCAAATGCAATCCCGGTAATTCCACAGGCGCTTGATTATGCCGATGAGTTTTTACTTACAGCGGCGGGACAGCGAAACCGCAATCATACCCAGGCATATGTGACATTTGAAAATGTGCCGTTTGCCATGGAGGAGGTTTTGTTTGATCCGCAGACGTCCGGAGGCCTGCTTTTGGCAGTTGCACCGGCGTCGGCAAAGGAAATGCTCACGGAATTGCAGGCGGAAGGAATGCCGGCAGAAATTGTGGGAGAAGTTCTGTCAAAGACGGAAAAAGAAATAACTGTGGTTATGTAGATTAATAGATGAAAACAAATAAATGAATACAAATAAATGAATACAAATAAAGGTAAAGGTAGAGGAAAGAAAATGGTAAAAGTAAATGCAATGGGCGATGCATGTCCGATTCCGGTAGTGAAAACAAAGAACGCAATCAAACAGTTGCAGCAGCCGGGGGATGTGGAAGTACTGGTTGATAATGAGATTGCCGTACAGAATCTTACCAAGATGGCAAATCAGAAAGGATATGGTGTAACATCTGAAAAACTTGAGGAACAAAAGTACCGGGTTGTTTTATCCGTAACAGAAGTGAACGCTTCGGATGCGGGAGAAAAGGAGCCGGCAGAGGAAGTTTGTGTGACAGATGCCAGAGGCGATAAGGTTGTTGTTGTCATTTCTTCCAGCAAAATGGGCGAGGGTGATGATGAACTTGGTAGTATTCTGATGAAAGGCTTTGTCTACGCGCTGACCCAGCAGGAGAAACTTCCTTCTACGATTCTTTTCTATAACGGAGGCGCTTTCCTGACCTGTGAAGGGGCACCGACACTCGAAGATCTGAAGTCGCTGGAGGCACAGGGCGTGGAGATTCTGACCTGTGGAACCTGTCTGAATCATTATGGACTGACGGAAAAGCTTCAGGTAGGTGAAGTGACCAATATGTATGTAATCGCGGAGAAAATGACACAGGCGAAAGTGGTGGTAAAACCTTGATTTATTTTGACAATGCGGCAACTTCACTTCCAAAACCGCCGGAAGTCGAGCAGGCGGTCGTGCAGGCGCTGCGCACATTTGGAAATGCGGGAAGAGGCGCCCATGCACCTACGATGGATGCATCCCGCATGATTTATGATACCAGGGAAAAACTGGCAGCGCTTTTTCATATTCCGGATGCATCCCGCATCAGTTTTATGAGCAATGCAACCGAGGCATTAAATACGGCGATTTTTGGCCTGTTAGAGCCGGGAGATCATGTCATTACGACGGACTGTGAGCATAATTCCGTGCTTCGCCCTCTGTATCAGATGGAAAAAAACGGGGTATCTGTGAGCTTTCTTCCGGTCGATGCCAGCGGGCAGCTTTTGTATGACCAGATGGAACAGGCATTGTGTGAGAACACCAAAGCGGTCATTGTCACGCATGCGTCCAATGTGACGGGCAATGTGACGGATCTTTCGCGAGTCGCAGATTTTGTGCATGCACATGGTCTGTTTCTGATTGTAGATGCAGCACAGACGGCGGGCATTTTACCAATTGATGTGCAGCGGGATGGCATTGATATCTTATGTTTTACCGGACATAAGGGACTGCTCGGACCACAGGGAACCGGCGGAATTTATGTGCGGGAAGGAATTGCGCTGCGCCCTCTGAAAGTAGGAGGCAGTGGGATACTTAGCTACGAACATGCACATCCGTCGGTAATGCCGGAGGCATTAGAAGCCGGAACGTTAAATGGACATGGGATTGCCGGATTACATGCGGCACTGACTTATCTGGAACGCATGGGCATTGAGAACATTTACAAGCGTGAGATGGAACTTTCCAGGCGGTTTGTCGAAGGTGTTTCAAACATTGAAGGCATCCGGCTGTACGGAGATTTTACAACAGCGGATCGTGTGGCAACCGTATCTTTAAATATCAGAGATTATGATTCGGCAGAGGTCAGTGACTGGCTTTGGGAGAATGAGCAGATTGCGGTGCGTTCCGGTGCACATTGTGCGCCAAGAATCCATGAGGCGCTTGGCACGACCGCACAGGGAGCGGTGCGTTTTGGCTTTTCACATTATAATACCGAACAGGAAATTGATACCGCAATTCAGGCAATCCGGACATTGGCAGAGGAGTAAGCATATGCGTCAGAAACACAGACAATTAATCATAACCTTTTCCACGACAACACAGGCACTTCGTGTGGAAAAGTTTTGTCAGGAGAATGGAATCTGTGGAAGAATGATTCCGGTACCCGGAGAAATCAAGGCCGGATGCGGACTGGCATGGAAAACCGAACCACAGGAACAGGAGCATATTGCGGGCAAACTGCGACAGGCCGGGATAGAGTGGGAGACAATGACAGTAATGGAGTTATATTAAGATGAAAAAAGATGCATTAATTATTGTAAGAGGTGCCGGGGATCTGGCAACAGGAACGATTCACAGGCTTTGGGCGGCAGGCTTTCGTGTGCTTGCGTTAGAGGCTGAACATCCCGCAGCAATCCGCCGGCAGGTGGCGTTGTCCGAAGTCGTATATGAGGGCAGAGTCACGGTGGAAGGCATGACGGGAGTTCTTGTGGAAAACAGTGAACAGATGCAGCAGGCGTGGGATGCCGGTGAGGTGCCCGTCCTGGTAGATCCACAGGGAAAAAGAATCCGTCAGTTGAAACCGCAGATCGTCGTAGATGCTATCATCGCAAAGAAAAACCTCGGCACGAATCGTAAGATGGCGGAACTTACCGTTGCACTTGGACCGGGATTTACAGCCGGTGAAGATGTGGACATTGTCATAGAAACCAAGCGTGGCCACAATCTCGGCCGCATCATAAGAAGCGGACAGGCAGTACCAAACACAGGAATTCCGGGAAATATCGGAGGTTACGCGAAGGAACGTGTTATACATGCAGATGCACAGGGAATCCTAAAAAATGTGCACAAGATTGGCGATATTGTTACGCAGGGCGAAGAAATTGCCTATATTCAGACATCTTCCGAACAAGTTCCTGTATATGCGACCATCACGGGAATTATACGTGGACTGATCCGTGACGGTTATCCGGTGACGCAGGGCTTTAAAATCGCGGATATTGATCCGCGGCAGGAAGAGTTGTGCAACTGCTTTACGATATCGGATAAGGCGCGGTGTATTGCAGGCAGTGTACTCGAAGTTGTTTGCAGTGCACTTTTATAGAGGAGAAATATTTTTTGGTGATTGTTGTATATCTCGCTGGTCTCATGTGGACGCGGTTTTAGACGAAATTGTTAAAATTTAGCAAAATTGTTTCTGACTCCTATTTCATGTTCGGCTCGCGTTCCGACGATTCCGGCTGTGTGTCCCGTCCTGCAAAGATGCGTTCGGCATTTCTAGTTCGTCTAAGAGGGGGCATTCACAAATTTGATTATGCTCGCTCTCCATTGTGTCGCCCTTCGTAGTACTACATTCCTTGATAGTAGAACGAGGGCGCAAATGCGACCCGCGAGCACGGTATTGTTCATACCCCCTCTAAGACGAACACAAAATACCTCAGACGTCATCTTTGCAGGACGGACACACAGCCGGAATCGTTGGAACTTGAACGAACAGGAATCATCGCAGGAGTCAGAAATGATTTTCCTTAAATTTACAATTTGGGCTAACTAGCACCCACACGAAACTTGTGAGATGCACAACAACGCACAATGCACCGAAAAATAATTTCGAATCATCGAAAGGAGAAATGCCGTATGAAACTTATGAGGACGGAAGATGCCGTCGGCCAGGTACTCTGCCACGACATCACCCAGATCATCAAAGGCGTCACAAAAGATGCCGTATTCCGCAAAGGCCATGTCATCACAGAAGAAGACATTCCGGTACTTTTAAGTGTGGGAAAAGACTCTATCTATATCTGGGAGAAAGATGACACGATGCTTCATGAAAACGAAGCAGCAGAAATCCTCTATGCGATGTGCAAAAATAAACATATGCATCCATCCGATGTGAAAGAAGGCAAAATCGAAGTGATTGCCGACTGCGATGGATTGTTGAAAGTAGATAGTGATAAATTAAAGAAAGTAAATGCGTTCGGCCAGATGATGATTGCAAGCCGTCATGGAAATACCCCGGTAAAAAAGGGTGACAAACTTGCAGGAACACGTATTATTCCACTTGTCATTGAAAAAGAAAAAATGCACAAGGCGGCTGCGATATGTGCGGATGGTCCGATTCTCGAACTGAAGGAATTTCACAAGAAGAAAGTAGGAATCATCACGACCGGAAATGAAGTGTATCATAAGCGAATTGAAGATACATTTACGCCGGTGATCAAAGAAAAGCTTGCTGAGTATGATACCGAAGTGATCTATCATGAAATCTTTGATGATAATCATGAGAAGATTACCAGAGGATGTCTTACAGCAATTAAAAAAGGGGCGGATCTTGTAATCTGTACCGGGGGCATGAGTGTGGACCCGGATGATAAGACTCCGCTTGCAATTAAAAATACAGGTGCAGAAATTGTATCCTACGGTGCACCTGTGCTGCCGGGGGCCATGTTTTTGCTGTCTTATTATAAGAACGATATTCCAATCCTTGGATTGCCGGGATGTGTCATGTATGCAAAACGGACGATTTTTGATCTGGTATTGCCAAGAATCATGGCAGATGATAAAATCACGGCGGAGGAACTGGCATCGCTTGGCGAAGGCGGACTTTGTCTGTCGTGCCCGGTGTGCGCATTTCCGAACTGCGGCTTTGGAAAAAGCTGGTAATAAATTAAATGGAGTTGTTTCATGAAGGATCAGGCGGGAAGAACCATTGATTATATGCGCATATCCCTGACGGACCGTTGCAATTTGCGGTGTCGTTACTGTATGCCGCATGATATCAAAAAAATAGAAATGTCACAGTTACTGAACTATGAAGAGATTGTGGTTATTGCAAAATGCGCAGTGGAACTTGGAATCGTGAATTTTAAGCTGACAGGTGGGGAACCTCTTGTCCGCAAAAATGTACCGGTTCTTGTGGAAATGTTAAAAGCCATTCCGGGTGTAAAAACTGTCACAATAACAACCAATGGAACACTTCTTTCTTCTTATGCTCAAGAATTAAAAAAGGCAGGACTAGATGGAATCAATGTCAGCTTAGATACGCTTGATGCGGATGCTTTTGCAAAACTGACCGGGCATACATTTCCGTTGTCATCTGTCCTGGAGGGAATCAAAGCTGTACAACAGGCAGAGATTCCGGTAAAGCTCAATACTGTAAATCGCAGAGATCTGGATTGGAAGACAATACTTTCCTATGCAAAGGACCAGCATCTGGTTGTGCGTTTCATAGAGATGATGCCGATTGGATATGGAAAAGACTATATGGGTACATCCAACGAAATTTTATTTTCGCAGATGCAGGAACTGTATGGAACAGGGATTCCTGTGACAGAGCGAAAAGGAAACGGACCGGCAAAGTATTATCGTTTTGAAAACTATCCGGATGAGATTGGGTTTATCAGTGCGATACATCACAAATTCTGTGACACATGCAATCGTATCCGGCTTTCTTCCGAAGGATATCTCAAGCTTTGTCTGTGTTATGAGCAGGGGATGGATCTGCGGAAATTGTTAAGAGACGGATCATCCATGAAGGAAATAAAAGCGCAGATGCAGCAGGCGATTGCGCGTAAGCCATTGGAACACTGCTTTTCGGAAAAAGAAAAAATGACGGAAACGCAGGTAATGGCACAGATCGGAGGTTAAGACATAATGGGATATATCAGAGGAATCTGTATCAGCAAAGAGCGCGGAACCGCAAAACACGAGGTGGAATCCGCAAAATTCATACCGGACTGGGGAATCGAAGGGGACGCACATGCAGGACACTGGCATCGTCAGGTGAGCCTTTTGTCACTGGAAAAAATCAATGAATTCCGGGCAAAGGGGGCAGATGTTGCATTCGGAGCATTTGGCGAAAATCTGATCGTGGAAGGCTTTGATCTGCGAAATCTTCCCATCGGCACGCAGTTGCGCAGTGGAGATGTGTTGTTGGAAATTACACAGATTGGAAAAGAATGTCACAGTCACTGTGAGATATACAAACAGATGGGAGAATGCATTATGCCACACGAAGGCGTATTTGCAATCGTCCTCGAAGGTGGTATCTTAAAAGCAGGGCAAAGTATCGTGTTAAAGGAGACATAAATGCAGGAATTATTTCGCATATTAAAAGAGCGTTCCGAAGAAAATAAGGCCAGTATGCTTGTCACTGTCGTGGATGGCAGTGGTTCAATCCCGCGCAAGGCAGGTGCTTATATGATCGTTGGAGATGAGGGCAGAATCTACGGAACGATCGGTGGCGGAAATATGGAGTATCAGGCGATTTTAAAAGGTCAGAGTCTCGTTCAGGAGAAGCACAATCATTTGCAGGAATATATTCTTACGCCGAATAAAGTGGCGGATCTTGGTATGATCTGTGGCGGTAATGCGAAAGTACTGTTTTATTATATCGGAACAGACGAAGCAAGCGCGCAGTTTGTGGCGCAGGCATGTGAAGTTGCAAAGGCACGTAAAGATTGCTGGCTGATGCTTCCACTGGCAGAGGGACAGGCAAAAATCGTAGATCATATTGAGAGTAAAAAGCATCATCTGATTATGGAGGAAAACGGTCAGAATTATTACGCGGAACATTTCTTTTATGATGGGAAGGTTTACATTTTCGGTGGAGGACATCTGGCACAGGAACTTGTTCCGCTATTGTCACATCTTGACTTTACTTGTATTGTCGCAGATGACAGGGAAGAATTTACGAAGCCGGAACTGTTTCCACAGGCAAAAGAAGTGTTGCAGATCGATTTTCAGGCAATTGAGAAATCCATCACGGTGCACCCGGAAGATTATATTGTGATTGTCACAAGGGGGCATTTGTGTGATACGGATGCGGAGCGTTTTGCACTGCATACGGATGCCGGTTATATTGGTGTGGTTGGAAGCCGCAGAAAGGCGAAAATTGTCTATGATAAACTTGTGGCAGAAGGTTTTTCGCAAAAACAGTTAAGTCGTGTGATTACACCGATTGGATTGGATATTGGATCGGAGACGCCGGCAGAGATTGCAGTCAGTATTGCGGCACAAATGATTCAATTTCGCGCAAATAAGTGATAGCATAAATGGAGGAGCTGTTTTATGAAAAAGAAACTGTTCGCATCTGTTTTATGTATTGCAATGGGAGTTATATTGCTGGCAGGATGCGGAAACAGCAACACAGGGAAGGCAAAAGCAGAGGAGACAACGGTAACGCTTTTTGCAGCAAAAAGCTTAAACAGCGTTATGGACGAGCTGATCGCAGAGTACAATAAGAAAAATCCGAAAGTGAAGATTGTAGGAAGCTACGATAGTTCCGGCACACTGTTGACACAGATTGAGGAAGGCGCAGCCTGTGATATTTTCTTCTCCGCAGCACAGAAGCAGATGGATCAGCTGGCAGATGACGATGGACTTGTGGTAGACGGTACAAGATACAATGTTGTAAACAATCAGGTGTGCGTCGTTACATACAAGGGAAGCAACACGAAAGTTACAGGTCTTGCAGACATCGGAAAAGCATCCGGTTTTGCACTTGCCGACGGCTCTGTTCCGGTTGGAAAATATACGAGACAGGCTCTTGTCAATGCAGGAATGCTTGAGGGTGCGGATGACGTTTCAACCATTACAACCGATGAAGTATCCAAGGCGCTTGGCGGTGTGGAAATCAATGAGTGTGCAAACGTTGGAGCTGTAACATCTGCAGTCGCAGAAGAATCCAACGAAGTTGGCACTGTTTATTATTCCGATACTTACGGATTGGAAGATAAGCTTGATATTCTCGAAGTTGTACCGTATGACCTTACGGGAGATGTCATTTATCCGATTGCAGAGGTCGTAAATAAAGAGGCAGACGATGCAGAGAAGGCAGCAGCCGTTGATTTTATCAAGTTCCTCGTATCGGATGATGCAAAGGCTATTTTCCGGAAATACTATTTTGATACCAATGTAGAAAACTAAAAATACAGGAGTGTGTATGGAACAAATGATTACTTATATGAGAGGACTCGACTGGAGTCCTCTTATCATTTCATTAAAAACAGGTGTTGTGGCAACGGCTTTTTCCTTTTTCCTGGGCATTTTGGCTGCTCGAAAAGTAGTGAAAGCAGGGCCGAAGACAAAAGCAATCGCAGATGGTATTCTGACACTGCCGATGGTACTTCCACCGACAGTCGCGGGCTTTTTTCTGTTATTGATCTTTAGTCTGCGCAGACCATTTGGTTCCTATCTCTATCAGAACATGGGAATTAAAGTTGTGCAGACCTGGTTGGGATGTATCTTTGCTGCAACGATCATAGCGTTTCCGCTGATGTACCGAAATGCCCGCGCGGCTTTCGAGCAGGTGGACCCGAATCTGATTTATGCAGCCCGGACACTTGGAATGTCAGAGATATGTATTTTCTGGAAAGTTGTCATACCCGCAGCGGGACCGGGAATATTATCGGGAACAATCCTGACATTTGCCCGCGCGCTGGGAGAATACGGAGCAACTTCAATGCTTGCAGGAAACATTCCGGGAAAAACAAGCACTATTTCGCAGAAGATTGCTATGGTCATTCAGGATGGAGATTATGCGACTGCCGGGTTCTGGGTGGTTGTTATATTGCTGATCGCATTTCTGGTGGTATTCCTGATGAACCTCATCGCCGGAAAAAGCACAAATTCCAGGAGGAGGTGGTAGTAAATGTCTCTTTATGTACAGATCAAAAAGAAGCTTGGTAAGTTTCAGCTGGATGTGGAATTTACAATGGAAAAAGGCGTGTTTGCCATCCTTGGTGCTTCCGGATGCGGAAAAAGCATGACTTTAAAGTGCATCGCCGGAATTGAGACACCGGATGAGGGACGAATCGTTTTGAATGACCGCGTGTTGTATGATTCCAAAAAGAAGATTAATCTTCCGCCACAGAAACGAAAAGTCGGCTATATGTTTCAGGACTATGCGCTTTTCCCGAATATGACGGTGGAACAGAACATTATGGCAGGCATGGGACGTAAGCCGGACAAGGCGAAAGTTACTTCCTATATTGAAAAATTCCGACTGACAGAACTGGAAAAACATTATCCTTCGGAATTGTCCGGAGGCCAGAAACAGCGTGTGGCGATGGCACGTATGCTTGCGGCACAACCGGAAGTCATTCTTTTGGATGAGCCGTTTTCCGCATTGGACAGCTATCTGAAATGGGAGCTGGAACAGGAAATGAAGAAAATCCTGCAGGAGGTTGGTAAGCCTGCATTGTTTGTATCGCATAATCGTGATGAAGTCTATCGCCTATGCGATATGGTAAGCTGTATCAACCAGGGAAAAATGGAAGTGATCGAGGAAGTACACGAGTTCTTTCAGAACCCAAAGACACGGACCGCTGCAATACTGTCCGGATGCAAAAATATATCGGATGTGGAAATCGTGGATGCACATACACTTTTTGCAAAAGACTGGAATGTGACTTTTCATTGCAGCAAGATACCGGAACATACTGTGGCAATCGGTATTCGTGCACACTATTTTGAAGATGCCAAAGAGAAAGATATGCAGAACACAATAGAGGTGAAAGAGTATGAAATCATCGAAGATCCGTTTGAGTGGAATGTATCTTTCCGGGCGGATGAAAGCAGTGCATGGATACAGTGGAAGATTGCAAAGAAGGAGTGGAATGCGAAAGAGCAGAAGATTCCTGAGGCACTTGGGGTGCAGGAGAAGGATATTCTGTTTTTACAGTAAATATTTGATGGATGCTGCGCTGCGATAGGGGACTGCTTTCCTTCGGACACTAGTTATCCAGAATTACGAATTTGTAGTAACCCTCCCCCTGCCTCCTTTGATGATTCCTGTCCGTTCAAGTTTCGACACCGGCACGTGTATGTCCGTCTCTCGCAGATGACGTCCGAAGTATTTTGTGCAAGCCTTAGTGGGGGTGGTAAAGAATACCGTGCCCGCGGGTCGCATTTGCGCCCCTCGTTCTATTATGAGTATATGTAATATTATGAGGGGCGACACAATGGAGAGCGGGCACAATAAAATTTCTGAACCCCACCACTTAGGCTTGCTAAAAATGCTGAGCGCATCTGTGAGAGACGGGACATAACACGTGTCGGTGTCGAAACACGAGCCGGACATGAAAATAGAGGCAGGGGAAGGATTTCACAACTTCTGCAATTCTGTCTAAAATCATGTCCAAAGGAAAGCAGTCCCCTATCGCAGCGCAGCATCCACAAAATCAATCAACTCCTCACAGCATCAAAAAAGGACTGCCATAACGGCAGTCCTTTTCGATACACAATGTATGAAATTCTGTAATACGAATTATGCCTGAGGACCAGCAGCAACAAGTGCCTTACCAGCAGCATTTCCCTCGTACTTAGCAAAGTTCTTAACGAATCTGTCTGCAAGATCCTTAGCCTTTGTCTCCCACTCAGAAGCATCAGCGTAAGTATCACGAGGATCAAGGATTCCTGTATCAACACCCGGAAGCTCTGTAGGAACTTCGAAGTTGAACATTGGGATCTTCTTTGTAGGAACTTCATTGATTGCTCCGCTAAGGATTGCATCGATGATTCCACGAGTATCCTTAATAGAGATACGCTTTCCGGTTCCGTTCCATCCTGTATTAACGAGGTAAGCCTTAGCTCCGCTCTTCTGCATCTTCTTAACAAGCTCCTCAGCGTATTTTGTAGGATGTAACTCAAGGAATGCCTGTCCGAAGCAAGCTGAGAATGTAGGTGTTGGCTCAGTAATTCCACGCTCTGTACCAGCAAGCTTTGCAGTAAATCCAGAAAGGAAGTAGTACTGTGTCTGCTCTGGTGTAAGGATAGATACTGGAGGAAGTACTCCAAATGCATCTGCAGATAAGAAGATTACGTTCTTAGCAGCTGGTGCAGAAGAGATTGGACGTACAATATTCTTAATGTGATCGATTGGGTAAGAAACACGAGTGTTCTCTGTAACGCTCTTGTCAGCGAAGTCAATCTTTCCGTTAGCATCTACAGTTACGTTCTCAAGAAGAGCATCTCTTCTGATTGCGTTGTAGATATCTGGCTCAGAATCCTTGTCAAGGTCGATAACCTTAGCGTAGCAACCACCTTCGAAGTTGAATACACCGTTGTCATCCCAGCCGTGCTCATCATCACCGATTAAGAGACGCTTAGGATCTGTAGATAATGTAGTCTTACCTGTTCCGGAAAGTCCGAAGAATACAGCTGTGTTCTCACCGTTTAAGTCAGTGTTTGCTGAGCAGTGCATAGAAGCCATACCCTTAAGTGGAAGGAAGTAGTTCATCATAGAGAACATACCTTTCTTCATCTCTCCGCCGTACCATGTATTGATGATAACCTGCTCTTTGCTTGTGATATTGAAAGCTACACATGTCTCAGAGTTTAATCCTAACTCTTTGTAGTTCTCAACTTTAGCCTTAGAAGCGTTGTATACTACGAAATCAGGCTCGAAGTTCTCAAGTTCCTCAGCTGTAGGCTTGATGAACATGTTTGTTACGAAATGTGCCTGCCAAGCTACCTCTACGATAAAACGGATAGCCATACGTGTATCTTTATTAGCACCACAGAAAGCATCTACAACGAAAAGTCTCTTGTTGCAAAGCTCTTTCTTAGCGATATCCTTAACAACTGCCCATGTATCTTCTGTCATTGGGTGGTTGTCGTTCTTGTACTCATCAGATGTCCACCATACAGTGTCCTTAGAGTTCTTGTCCATGACGATGTATTTGTCTTTCGGAGAACGACCAGTATAAATACCTGTCATTACGTTAACAGCGCCAAGCTCTGTTTCCTGTCCAACCTCATATCCTTCAAGGCCAGCCTTTGTCTCTTCTTCGAATAATACATCGTAAGAAGGATTGTAAACGATTTCTGTTGTTCCAGTAATTCCATACTTGCTTAAATCAATTGTTGCCATCTTATTCTGACTCCTTTTCTTTCTTTGTTGGTAGAAAACATGAGGCGCATATGATGTGTTCTCTGCTTTCTATATAAATGAGAATTAGTTTCTAGCTTCTCGGATAATATTATACATGATTCCTTTGCAAAATCAATAAAAAATATAAGTTTTTTTCATCAGATAGAAGAAAATCCTTTTCCGAAAACCTCGCTTGTGCTGGACATGGAAATAAAAGCATGCAGATGATTTTCGTGAATATATTGTCGTAGCGCAAGCGCCTGTTTGCGTGTAAGCGTCGTAAAAATAATGTAACGCTGCTCATGCGTGTAGGCACCGGTAGCATTGACAATTGTGGCACTTTTGTTGAGTTTTGTAATGATGAAGTCACAGATGGAATCCTTGTCATCGCACGTGATCATGATGGATTTGCGCAGCATGATGTTCTCGATAACAGCGTCGATCATAAAGGATTTTAAAGTCAGACCGACAAAAGAATACAATGCGGTTTTGATATCAAATACAAAGCAGGCAATGATAATCATTATCAAATCGGTAATAAAAAGTGCGATGCCAATGTCTTCCACATGGGCGTATTTTTTTACAATCATGGCAATGACATCTGTTCCACCGCTGGAGGAACCCTCATAAAAAAGCAGGGCAGAAGCAATCGCCGGAAGTGCGATAGCAAACATCAGCTCAAGCATCGGTTCGTTCGAAAGGGGCCTGGACAAAGGATGCAGGCGTTCAAAAACGACCAGAAGCCCGGATAGGAGCACGGTGGCGTAGGTGGTTTTGATGGCGAAATCTTTTCCGAGAAAACCAAAACCTACAAAAAGCAGTACCATATTTACAATGAAAGAAAAGGTACTTGCAGACAGTGGGGTGATTTTCGCGAAGACGACAGCTGCACCGGTGACACCACCAAAACAGAAATTATTTGGAAACTTAAAGAAGTATACGCCGATTGCCATAATAAAGGTGCTTAGCGTAATAATAAGAAAACTTTTTATCTTTTGCATGATACTCTCCCCCTTGCATAAATCTTTTCGTTGTAATGCAATTTTTGTAGTATTATAGTAAGGTGTAGTTAAAAAAATTGCAAGGGAGATTATTATGATTCAGGATATTGCTCCATTAAAACTAAATAATGCATACCATCGGAAAAAGCCGAAAAATAATAGCCGCATGTTGGGCTTTTTTGATCGTATGATTTATCTGAAATATGATGAGAAAATTGAATTTTTAACTTATGAGCAGTGGACAGATACACGGAGAGAACAAAAAAAGGAGATTCCGGAGAGTGTATATCTGTTTTCAATTGGAGAGGAAGATTATTTTCTTACAGATATTGCAGCCGATACACAAATTGAGGGATTTGCATTTCACAAGATGTTTTCGGTGCGGACCATGCAGCCGATGAAGGATGTTCTTGCGGCAGCTACGGCATGGCATCTGTATGTGTGGTACCGTGACAATCAGTTCTGCGGCAGATGTGGGACAAAACTGGCACATGATACGTTGCAGCGCATGATGCGATGCCCGAAATGTGGAAATCTGGTATTTCCAAAGATTGCTCCGGCAGTCATCATTGGTCTCACGGACGGGGACAAGATTCTTATGACAAAGTATGCAGGACGGGAGTACAAACGTTATGCATTGATTGCAGGATTTACGGAAATCGGGGAGACTGCGGAAGAAACGGTTGCGCGTGAGGTCATGGAAGAAGTGGGCCTTAAAGTAAAAAATATCCGTTATTATAAAAGCCAGCCGTGGGGCTTTGACAGTAATCTGCTTTTGGGATATTTTTGTGATCTGGCAGAAAAAGCTGAAATTCAGCTGGAGGAAGAGGAACTTTCTCTGGCAGAATGGGTGGATTACAAGGATGTACCGGATGATCCGGAGGGACTGAGTCTTACAAGAGAAATGATGGTCCATTTCCGGAAAAGCCGGGAAAAGAACCATCAAAATGATTAAATATTAAAGTTACTAATGTTGTCTGCGAGCATATCAGCTGTGTTGCGCAGATTTTCCGTGGAATCTTCAATGTTTTTGAAGCGGTCGGCCATATCCGTGATGGCGATATTGGTCTGACTGGTTCCGTCTGCATTCTGTTGCGCGATAATAGATAAAGAAGCAATGATGTCAATGATTTCGTTGCGCGCTTTTTCCAATTCTGAGGTTTTGTGTTCAATACTCCGGATACGGTCAATGGATGCTTCAAGTTCCTGAATGACACCATTGACGGCGTTGGCGGTATCTTCAATATGCTGGTTCTGTTTTTCTATGATTTCCTGTGTCTGAACCATCGTATGAACAACTTTCTCAGAATTGAGGGTAAGGTTCGATACGATTTTTTCAATATTACCACTGGCTTCGTTGGACTGTTCCGCAAGAGTCTGAATCTGTGAAGCAACTACGGCAAAACCTTTGCCGGATTCACCGGCGCGGGCAGCTTCGATACTGGCATTCAGAGACAGAAGATTGGTCTGTGATGCAATTTCCGAGATAAACTGTGTTGCTTCATGAATACTTTGTGCGGATGTATTTGTCTGTGTGGTCTGTTCCGAAATAATGGAGATCGCATCTTTTACTTCCGAACTGATTTTTTTCAACTCATCAATTGTAGCAGAGGCTGCATCGCTGGCAGCTTTCATAGTATCTGCACTTTCGTTCAGCTCATCAGCTTCTTTTCCGGTTTCTGTGATGAGATTTCCCATATATTGAATATTATCTGATGCATTTTTGGTATCATTGGCCTGTTGCGTAGCACCATCCGTGATTGTGGAAACTGTAGACTGTACCTCGCTGATTCCGGAGTAAGTCTGGTGGGAGGTCTGCTCTAACACATCAGAGGACTGCACCAAAAGAGAAGTACTTTCTTTGATTCCACCAATGATTTTTAAAAGCTCAGATTGCAGATTGTTGATTGCTTTGGAGAGGTCTCCAATCTCGTCGGAGCGTTTCAGATTTTTTTTATCAATAGCAACATGCAGATTGCCGGAGGAAACATCCTGTACACTCTGAATACTCTTTTTCAAAGCAGAAGTAATAGAGGCTGCACAGATTTGCACAATAATCACACAGACAATGATAACGACAAATACAATGCCGACAATCATGTTGATAATGTTTAGTACACTGTGCAAAGTCGGGGCTTTTTCCAGTCCTGCAAAAACCATTCCGATTGGCACTGATTTATCGCCTTTCTGGTATAACGGAGTGTAATATCCGTAGTAAATGGTTCCGTCAATGGAGACGTTATCACTGAAATAGCCTTTGCCTTTTTTCAGAACCTGGTCGGTTACGACCTGACCGGCCGGACTTCCAAGGATACGGTTGCCATCTTTGTCAAGTGCAGAGGTCATAATACGTTTGGAACCATAGAAGAAAGTGACTTCCATTCCAGATTCGCTTTTGATCGTGTCTACAAGATTTTCGGATTGCGAGATATTGTAGCTGCCTTTCCAGATATCTCCATTTTCTGCTTCGAGATAGGAACCTGCATTTTGATCGTAAGCTGCCAGCGTGGCAATCGAAGTTCCTTTCAGGGAATTTTTTACTTGATCGATAATGGAGCCTCGCACAAGTGTGGATGCAAGTATAATAATGATTGCACCGAGTAAAAGCAGAGGTACCAGCGAGCAGAGTAGAATTTTTTTTCGTATTGTCAGTTTCATAAGCGTCCTCCTTTGCAATTTACTCGACAATGTTTACATTGTGATAGTACCAGTTGATGCCTCCGGTAATTGTGGCATCGTCTAAGGTCTGATTCTCGGCACCAATGGTTTCTCCGGTGTTTGTTTTTAAGACACCATCAAATACATTATTTTGTCCGCTGAGAATTGAGGCAGTCGCCTCATCGACTTTTTCCTGTGTACCATCTGCAACGAACGATGCGAGATTGGTTATACCGACGAGTCCTTCGGCCATACCACCATAATAATTGCTTCCGTCCCATGTGCCATTGATAATGCTTTTGACGGCGGAAGTATAATAAGCACTCCAGTTCCAGATGACGCTTGTCAGACAGGAATCCGGTGTTTCTTTGCTCATATCGGAGTTATAACCGATACCGTAGACTCCGCGCTCCTGTGCAAGTGTCTGTGGATAAGGGGTATCACAGTGTTGCGCCATAACATCACATCCCATATCAAGAAGTTTCTCGGATGCGGCTTTTTCTTTGTCCGGATCGTACCAGCTGTTTGTAACGACAACATAAATCTGTGCGTCGGAATTGACGGATTCGACACCAATGGCAAATGCGTCAATGCCTCCGGTTACCTCAGAATTAGAGGAATCCTGAGCGGCAACGTAGCCGATTTTATTGCTTTTTGTATTCATGCCGGCAACAATTCCACTGAGATACCTTGCCTGATAAATACGACCGAAATAATTATTGAAATTTTTGCCATTAGAAAGATAACCGGTTCCATGTGAAAAATAGACATCGGGATATTGCTCGGCTAACGCAGCCGTAGTTTCCATATATCCCCAACTGGTTGTAAATATGATGTTGCATCCTTCGGAAATGCAGTCTTTGATAGCTTTTTCCGTGGCAGCAGCATCCCCGTCATCGGCAATTTTGCGGACAATCTGATCGGAGTCTAAACCAAGATTTTCCTGCATTCCCTGAATGCCAAGATCGTGAGTGTAGGAGTAGCCACTTCCTTCGGATGGATCAGATATGTATAAAACCCCGACTTTAATAGAATCCTTTGAAATGCCGGAGCTGCCCGTTGTCGTGTTGGTTGACGTGGCTGTTCCTTCGGTGGAAGTGTAGTCCTCGTTTGTGGCGTAATCATCCGGTGTACCACCGGATGCTCCACACCCGGTCAGCAGACCAAACATTATGAATGTTGTAATCAGCTTTGCAAGTTTTCGTCTCTTCATCCCATATTCCCCCTCTGATAAACATTTTTTAATACTATTTTACCAAATATGGGCAAAAAAACAACTTTTTTTACACAAAATGACGAAAAAACGGATGGAATGACATTATGGATTATATATAATGAAGAAATTTCTACACCATTTCTTTGGCAAAAACATTGAAAAAAACCAAAAAACAGAATATAATAATTCCGCTTAAAAGGGTGAGGGAAGATAGTATAAATAAATTAAGAGGATTAAGATCATGAAAGATTTAACAAAAGGAAGACCATCCACACTGATACTGGCATTTGCATTGCCGATTTTTCTGGCGAATCTGTTGCAGCTTACCTACAGTCTTGTGGATACAAGAATCGTTGGCTCTTTTCTTGGAGAGGATACACTTGCGGCAGTGGGAGCTACCACGACACTCAGCAATCTGATGATTGGATTTCTGATGGGATTGTCCAATGGATTTGCAATTATTACCGCGCAGAAATTTGGAGCGAAAGATGAGCAGGGAGTGAAGAAATCATTTGCGATGTCTTTGAAATTAGGATGCGTGATCGCTGTGGTGATCACTGTATTGTGCCTTGTATTTTTACAGCCGATCCTGCGGTTTTTGAATGTATCAAAGGCATTGCGGCCGATAGCAACTTCCTACATATTTATTATTATTGCAGGATTGCTTGCTACCTTTTTATATGATGCATGTGCGGCAGCACTTCGTGCGCTTGGCGATACGGTCACACCACTGGTGATCCTGCTTATTTCGGTATGTCTGAATATTGCAGGGGATTTGTTTTTTGTAGTTGTTGTAAAAGCCGGTGTAAGAGGTGCTGCAATTGCTACGGTTCTGGCACAGATATTAGCATTCGTCATCTGCTGGATTTATATGGTGACACGTTTTGAAATGTTACGGCTTCGCAGGATGGATTTTGTAAATGATGATTCCGGTATGCTGAAAAATATGCTGAGCGCGGGTTTGTCCATGGGATTTATGAGCTCTCTCATTAATATTGGTTCGCTAACGCTGCAGACCGCAATCAACAAACTCGGAAAAGATATTATTGTTGCACATACCGCAGCACGCAAGATCTCAGAGATGTTTATGATCATGTTCACAGTGTTTGGTCAGACGATGGCAACCTATTGTGGACAGAATATTGGAGCGGGAAAAGTGGAACGTGTCAAAAAAGGCATCTGGCTTTCTATTTTTTATACCTGCATCTGGTGTACCCTTGCGATTGTTGCAAGCTATACCATTGGTCCGTGGCTCGTATATATGGTAACGGGAAGTCACAATGAAGTGGTGATCACCAATGCCACAAATTATCTGAAATTTGATACATTATTTTATTATGTAACAGCAGTTATCTGTGTAGTGAGAAATGCCATGCAGGGACTTGGGGAACAGATCACACCGCTCGTTTCAAGCTCGTTGGAGATGATTGGAAAAATCGTGATTGCGTTCACGCTGGTTCCGATGCTTGGGTATACAGGCGTTATTGTGGCGGAACCGCTGGTATGGTTTATTATGGTGATTCCGTTGATTATCAGAATCTTCCGGATGCCTGTACTTCATAAGAAATTAAGTCTTTGAGTTTCATGAAAAAAGCGACGGTCGTTTTGTGATCGTCGCTTTTTTATGGACAAAATTATTCTAATGCAAGAAGCAGTCCCATCTTGAATTTTCCGTCAGCAGTTACACTGTGGAGACCGTTTTTATCAAAACGGAAATTTTCGCCTTCGGAAAGTTTGTAATCTTTTCCTTCGTATCCGATGGTTGCTTTTCCTTCCAATGCAAAAATGATAGCGTTGCCAGGAGCACGGTGCGGAGTGAGTCCGGTTCCCTCATCGAAAGCCATGAGAACGAATTTCATGGTATCGTTGCTTACGACATCAAGGTTGCTGATGCTTCCTTCTTCATAAGAAATTAAGTCTTTGAGTTTCATTACTTCGCCAGATTTGATGATGTTGTTCATAAATGATAAATCCTTTCCTAGACATTTGCACATGCGAAGTGGTAGTGAATGCATGGCATGCTCTTATTATAGTGTAGTTTGTATGTTGTCTATGCAACGGAATTATCATTTTTATTGATTTTGTGTAATTGCATCTGAGTAGTTGCATTTCTTTTATGAATGAAAAAGAAATGTTAAAAATGTTTAAATTTTATAAAATGTATATACAATTCAACGTGAAGTTGAATAAAAAAAGAAAAAATAAAAATATATCACAAAATAGTTGACAATAACATAAAAGGGTGATAATATACAGTTAACAACAAACAAGACCTAATTACACAAGACTTCCGAAACATACCAATAGGTGAGAGGAAGCTGATTTGGAACAATAGATGAACGAAGATTGGAGTAAGCAGGGATTGAATGAGAAACGGAGGTACAGTCCAATGGGATGACAAGCGAACACAGGACCCTTCAATATAAGCGTGGTAATGCATAAGAGTTCCCAGCAAGAGAGACCTTTCCAATGAAATGAGAATAATCTTAAATAATTATCAGAAGGATAATCGAAAAGGAAGGTAATATATATAATATGCATTTATATTTGAAGGATGAATCGGAAGAGATTACCACAATTGTAATTTAAAGAAATAAAATATATCAGGGAATATATTTTATCTGCGGAATGAGTCTTTAAGTTACCCCTTTACATAGAGAATATATAGTAACTCTCTAAGTAAATGAAATATTTACGAGCTGAGAACCATAAAATAAAACAGAAAGGATAAACAAAATTGAATACCGAAGAAGAGTAGAACGGTCACTGTATTTTTAAATTATAAAGTATGGTGGCCGTTCTCATTTTGCGTTATGGGATTGTATCTTTCCCCAAAATAGGTTATCCTAAAAGAAAAAAACGGGAAAGATGAGTGGATTATGATAAAAGCAGTTATTTTTGATATGGATGGAACTCTGATTGATACAGAAAAATATTATCGTATCTTCTGGCCGAAGGCATTGGCACATTTTGGATATGAGATGAGTGACGAGCAGGCACTGTCGATGCGCTCACTGGGACAGCCTTATGCACCGCAGCATCTGAAAGATATGTTTGAAGATCCGGATTTGGATTATGCAGCAATTCGCAAATACCGGAAAGAAATTATGGAAGAATGCCTTGATGAAAATGGAATTGAAATCAAACCGGGTGTATTTGCATTGCTTGACTTTTTAAAAGAGAAAAAGATTAAGCGGGCAATCGCGACAGCGACGGATACACAACGGACGGAAAAATATTTAAAAAATTTGGGCTTGTATGATTATTTTGATGAAATTATCTGTGCAACGATGGTGGAGCATGGCAAACCGGCACCGGATATTTATCAATATGCCTGTGAGCAGCTGCATCTGGCCCCGGCAGAGTGTATGGCAGTAGAAGACTCACCAAATGGTGTAAGCTCTGCGTATGATGCCGGATGCAAAGTTGTGATGGTGCCGGATCAGGCCCCGCCCGATGAAGAGACAAAGAAAAAAATTGCAGCGTGCCCGGACTCGCTGAATGAGATTATAAAATTATTTGATGCCCTTGCGCAATAAAAAAACAGGGGTATAATATACAACAGAATTGAATATTTAAAATCACAAATAAGTAGGAGGAATAGATCATGCAGATCGAACAATTACGTAAAGATATGATGGCTGCTATGAAGGCACACGACAAAGAGAGAAAAGATGCGATTTCCTCACTGGTATCCGCAGTGAAGAAAAATGCAATTGATGCTGGAACCCGTGATGATATTCCGGAAGATATGGTAAACAGTACCATTATGAAGGAATTAAAAACCGTAAAGGAGCAGATTGATTCCTGTCCAAAGGATCGTACAGATCTGATCGAAGAATATCAGAAGCGTTATGACATCATCAGTGAGTATGCGCCAAAGATGCTTTCAAAGGATGAGGTAAAGGCTATTCTGACGGAAAAATATGCGGATGTGATCGCTACCAAAAATAAGGGACAGATCATGAAAGCTGTTATGGCTGAACTGAAAGGAAAGGCAGATGGAAAGGTAATCAACGAAGTTGTAACCGAACTCTGCAATGCATAGCATCAGGCTTGCTTCAAAAAGAAACGGATATTGCTGATGCGAAGGATGGCTCCCTGACTTTGTGCACCGGTAGAAATCGAATTTGCAATATTTTGTTTTTCACAACTTAGTGTTTTCACGAGATAGAACTCCTTTCGCATAGCGGAAGGAGTTTCGTGCATATAGGAGATGACATCTGGTGTACTGATGGGTCCCTGATAATCTTCGCTTTTTGTGCATTGATAACATTGACAAGCATAGCAAATTTCTGATCGTTTGGCAGGTGTTTGATCATTCCGATGCCAGGAACTTTCGGAAGTTTTACTGTGGAAGAGTATAACAAATTTTTGCAGTGTTTGACAATAAGATTTTAGATGTAAAGATAGAATTGATGGGAGCAGGAAATACATAAATCCGATAGACATTTTGACTGCTCCGTAGTAGAATAAAAGTTAAATACATGGTGAAAATCCAGGTAGGAGCGGTCTTTATAATGAAACAAAAGAAAAAATACAGTTTAATGAAACATTTGGATTTCCTGTTGCTGGATTTGTTATGTGTTGAGATATGTTTTTTCGGAGCCTGCATGGTTCGTAAAAATACATTTCTGGAATTGATGGAACGTTACATTGGCATGTCAGGAATTCTGCTTGTTACATTTTTATTTATTACAGCGTTCTGGAACATTTATTCGGGGATCTTACGCCGCAATTTTCGTGATGAATTTCGCAGCGTATTTGGTTTGATCGCCGGTTTATTTGTTGCATTGACGCTGTATTGTTTTGTGACGAAAAAAAGTGAAGATTATTCGCGTGCAGTATTATTGACGTTTATTTTCTGCGCACTTCCGGTAGTATATCTGGAGCGTCTGGTATGGAAAGAATACATTCGAAAAAGAGTGCGTCGTGCTTCCGGAGAAGTCCTGTTGTTTATTGATGAAGAGAATATACAGCGGAAAATTGAACTGTTCACAGATAGGGCAAATTCCGGCGTGATCGTTACAGGAATCATTACCTATGAGAAGTCGGAATGTACACAGGTTCAGGGAATCCCAATCGTGGGGTGGAGAGAGAAACTGTATGAATATGTCGAGACGCACAATGTAGATTGCGTGTACATGTATCTGAGTGATGTTCCTTTGCACGAATATATCGATTTCCTTGTGAGAAAAAATGTGATTGTCTATCGTGCACTTCGAAATCTGGAAAAGAGTTCGTATCGTTACAGCGTATCAGAAATGAATGGCTACCAAACGTTATGTATACGGGAAAGAGAACGGTCGATTGGTTTTGTGGTAACGAAGCGGCTTGCAGATATATTGGTATCGCTTCTGGCGTTGATCGTCACTCTGCCAGTTTCTCTCATTACAGCCATCGCAATCAAACTCGAAGATGGTGGTCCGGTCATCTATTCTTCGAAGCGAATTGGACAGGGGGGAAAGGAATTTTGTATATACAAATTCCGAAGCATGAAGCTGAATGCGGATGATCTGGAAAAGACACTGACATCAGAAGAACGGGAACGTTATTTCCGGGAGTTCAAGCTGGATAATGATCAGCGCATTACGAAGACAGGAAAATTTATTCGTAAGCATAGTATCGATGAACTTCCACAGTTTATTAACATATTAAAAGGAGATATGGCTTTAATCGGCCCGCGTCCATTGGTAAAAAAGGAAATCGAAGTCAATTATCCGAAGGACAGTGAGTTATTGTTGAGTGTGAAGCCTGGACTGACAGGATACTGGCAGGCATTTGGAAGAAATCGTGTTATGTATGAAAATGGTCAGAGACAGAAAATGGAACTGTATTACATTGAACATTCCTGCTGGAATATGGATATCCGTATTCTCTGGCAGACAATAAAAGTTGTGTTATCCGGGGATGGTGCACAGTAGTGAAAAATATAAAAATCATTGTTGCTACACATAAAAAATATAAAATGCCAAATGATATGATGTATCTTCCTGTGCAAGTAGGTGCAGAGAAAAAGGAATCACTTGGATATGCAAGAGATAATGAAGGAGAAAACATATCAAAAAAGAATCCAAATTATTGTGAACTGACAGGTCTTTATTGGGCCTGGAAAAATCTGGATGCAGAGTACCTTGGATTGGCTCATTATCGCAGACATTATACAGTAAAAAAGCATGGAAACAAATGGAATAGAATTTTAACGCAAACGCAGTTGGAGTCGATGTTGGCAACCAAGGACATTATTCTTCCACCGAAAAGAAACTATTTTATTGAGACAACTTATACACAATATGTACATGCACATCATGCGGCAGATCTGGATCTGACCAGAGAAATCCTTGTAGAAAAGTATCCTATGTATGTGAAATATTTTGATAATTGCATGAAAAGCACAAAGGGACATAAATTTAATATGTTTATTATGAAACGAGAGTATGCGGACCAGTATTGTGAATGGTTGTTTGATGTCCTTTTTGAATTGGAAAAGAGATTGGACATATCTGCGTATTCACAAAATGATGCAAGAGTGTTTGGATTTGTAAGTGAACGCTTGCTGGATGTCTGGTTGGATGCAAATCATAGAGGGTATAAAGAAATTCCGGTGATGTTTATGGAAAAGCAGAATTGGATTGTGAAGGCATTTAATTTCTTAAAGAGAAAATTTTGTTAATCATAAAAATTTGGAGTAGAAAAATGATAAAAAAAACTGCAGCAATTGTCGTTACATATAATAGAAAAGAGTTGTTATTGCAAAATATTGAAGCTCTTCTTAAGCAGACTGTGCGCAATCAGCTAGAAATAGTTATTATTGATAATGCAAGTACAGATGGAACGTTTGAGGCTATAAAAAGGTATGTTGACAAAGGAGAAATCATTTACATCAATACTGGAAGCAATTTAGGTGGAGCTGGAGGATTTCAGTATGGAATACGATATGCGGCAGAACATGACTATGAGTTTGTATGGGTAATGGATGATGATTGTATTCCTAGGGAAAATACATTAGAAAAGTTTTATGAGGCGGATCAGATATTAAAAGGAGATTATGGGTATTTATCAAGTAAAGTTTTATGGAAAGATGGGACAATTTGTTCTATGAATCGGCAAAGAAAAACGGTCGTTCAATATAACAATGATTTTATATCGAAATATGTGCCTATTAAGATGGCTTCGTTTGTTTCTTTGTTTATTCCTGTCAGAATTGTAAAAAATATAGGATTACCAATTAAAGAATTTTTTATTTGGACTGATGATTGGGAATATACCAGGAGAATATCTATAAAGTATGCTTGTTATTTGATAAATTCGAGTGTTGTAGTTCACAAATCGAAAAATAATATAGGAGCTAATATTGCAACTGAAGAACCCGAGCGGTTGGAACGATTCGGATATTTGTACAGAAACGATGTTTATCTGTATAGAAGAGAAGGGATCGTAGGTTTTTTATATGAGTTTTTTAGATTATCATCACACATATTACGTGTGATTTTAACAGCAAAAAACAATAAATATAAGAGAATCCAGTATATATTCAAAGGAACAATGGAAGGTTTGAAGTTCAAACCCAAAATAGAATATATGAATTCTTAATGGTTAATAATGAAGGACATAGGATGAAAAAAATATTAGAAGTTTTTGGAGAACCAATATTAAATGGTGGGCAAGAATCATTTGTTTTTAATGTCTTAGACCATATGGATCTTACAAATATGACGGTTGATATTTTAACACCATATTATTGCAAAAATGAATATTATCAAAATATAATAAAAAATAAAAAAGGAAAAATTATAACATTAGATTTGCCTTTTATACAGGGAGCAAATCGATTTAATATTATAAAACCTTTAGATAAGTTTTTAAAAGAAAATAAATATGATATTATTCATATTCATTCGGGAAGTATTTCAGTATTAGCTGAAGTTTCTATGGTTGCTCATAAACATCACATAAACAAGATAATCGTGCATTCTCATTGCGCAGCAGAAAGTAAGACACTGAAATATAGAATAATAAAATTTATTTCATTACCAATTTTGAATCATTGTCCAACAGACTATCTTGCATGTTCAAAAGTTGCAGGCGAATGTAAATATTCAAAAAAAATTGTCAGGAAAAAATTGGTTATTTTAAAAAACGGAGTTGATTTAAAAAAATTTGAGTTTAATGAAATTGTAAGAAAACAAATGAGAAAAGAACTGGGCATTGCAAATGATACATATGTGGTTGGTCATGTTGGAAGATTTTCTTATCAAAAAAATCACGAATATTTAGTTGAAGTATTTGAAAAGCTGAAGCAAAAGCATATGAATAGTTTATTGATATTGCTTGGAAATGGTGAAAACTTTAAACTTATAAAAGAATTAGTAATGGCAAAGAATTTGACGGATTCTGTTTGGTTTATAGGAAATGTTAATAATGTTCAGGACTATATGCAAGTTATGGATGTTTTTGTGTTACCATCACGTTTTGAGGGATTACCTATTGTTGGAGTTGAAGCACAAGCTAATGGACTGCCTACCATGGTTTCAACATGTGTATCAGATGAATTGGAATTATCAGATGCAATAGATTTCATTTCATTAGATAATCAGAAAATGTGGATTGAAAAATTACTCTCATATATCGGTGCAAAAAGATTTAATACGTTTGAATCGTTAACGAAGAATGGATATAGTCTAGAAGCTACAGTTAGAAAATTGAAAGAAATATATGAGGATTAATATTTATGATATATATTGCGACGCATAAAAAATTCGAGGTTCCATCTGTAGACGGTTACGTACCTATTTATGTTGGAGCAGAAGGAAAACAAAAATTAGGCTATTTGTCAGATAATACAGGAGAAAACATATCGAAAAAGAATAAAAATTATTGTGAATTAACCGGAATGTATTGGGTTTGGAAAAATACACAGGATGAATACAAAGGGATGGTTCATTATAGGAGATATTTTTCCAATTCTTTAAGAAAAAAATATATATTAAAGGAAAGTACAATAAAAAATATTTTAAAAAAATATGATGTCATACTGCCATTTAGCGTTTCTTTGAAGAAATCTCTTACTGAAGATTTTTGTGAAATTTCTGGATATAAAAAGGATTTGGATAGTGTAAGAAATATAATTGAATCAAAATATCCAGAATACATTACAACTTATGACAAGATTATGAATGGAAATAAAATATATTTTTATAATATGCTTATTGCTTCAAAAAGCGTATTTGATAATTATTGTGAGTGGTTGTTTAATATATTATTTGAGCTGGAAAAACATATAAATTTAACAGATTATAATGAATATCAGAAGAGGATATACGGTTTTATATCAGAACGTTTGTTGAATGTATATTTTGAACATAATAAATATAAAGTGTTTGAATGTGGAGTTATTAATACTGAAGAAAATTGGAATTGTTGGAAAAAAATCAGAACTGCATTAAAAAGAAAAATTATGTTTGTAATTCAATTATATTATAAAAAATAGTGCTTTTTTTTAAAGATGTATTAAAAGAATTGAAGGAAGGAACAGTGTGATAATTAAATCCCTAATTATTGTACAAGTAGAATAATGAAAGTTAGTTTGAAAAAAACGAAAAAGATAAGTATACATTGGATACTAAATATGGTGACAGCATTATTTTTGATATTAAATTGTCAAAGTGTATGGCAGAGAGCATATAATAATAATTTCCATATTTATGAAATTTGTTTTTTAATGATAATAATTGATTCCTTTTATTATATTGGACATTGGGGGATTTCAAGATCTTCTAAAAATAAATTATTATTTTTCTCAGCTATATATCTTGTAGTAATTTTTTTGGTTGTATTGCTTTCAGTAAGTAATACTGATTTGGTTAGATTTCTTTCAAGATTTCTAATTTATCCATTTTTCTTATTGTATTTTTTTTCATCGGCGCCTATAAAGTGTAAAATAGAAATTTTTAAATGTTTTGTAGATTGGATGGCGGTAATAAGTTGGATAACTTTTGTTTTTTGGGGTCTTTCTAGTTTTGAAATATTGAAGCCTTCTGGAACGTTTGAGATTGATTGGGGTGGGAATATTGTTTTATATAATTACCATAACTTATATTATTCATCCCCACAACAATATATAGATTGGATTGGACATGGCATAAGGAGAAATATTGGAATTTTTGTTGAAGGTCCAATGTTTATGTTAACACTTATTTTAGCATTATTATTTTGTTTAATAATAGGAAAAGAATGTAGGATAAAGAAATGGAAAATTGTTGGAATTGTACTGGCACTTATTTCAACAACTTCTGTAACAGGATACATTTTCCTTATTTTTATAATTGGAATGAGAATGATTCAAAATAATAAGAGAATGAGTAATAGAATTATTATAGGTTCTTTTGCAGCCATCTTAGGAGTTATAGGAATATATATTTTTGTCAGAATGAAATCGGATACGGCCTCATTTTTGATAAGGTTAGATGACTATATGACAGGCTTGAAAGCATGGATTAGTAGCCCGATAATAGGAATTGGATATGAAAATGATTCCGTATTAAAATCATTTATGTCTGCTAGCAGATGGTTCAATACAGGATTCAGCAACACTATATTTTCTGTTTTAGCATATGGGGGAGTAATTTTTGCTATACCTTTTATGAGTCCAGTTATAAGAGGAATATATGAAGCAAAGAAACATAAAGATAGTCAATTATTTTTAGTTTGTTTTATTTATTTTGGATTATATTTTACAGTTATTTTTTATACATGTTATGTTAATTTTTTGATGTGGGCTTTTTTAACACTAATATATACTTATGCATTTGATTTGGAAATCTAATATGTGTTTTTGCTTGGAAGTTTAAACAGTATACGGAATTAAGTAACACGGTTGTATTACACAAAAAATAGAAAAAGGATAGTATGATGAATAATTTGAAAATGCTATTGAAAAATAGTCCAATAACACGCAATGGATATCAAGTATTGAAACATATACGTGATAATTTCAGAAATAAAATTAAATTTAAATATACAGGAAAATATATAGATAGGTCGAAAGGTTCAGAATATTTGTGTATTGTACTTGCAGGATATAAAGAATTTGCATATCCAAATGTATTTGGACGAATAAAAAAGTATCAAAGAGAGGATATGGATATTTGTGTTATTTCGTCAGGGCTTTATTCTGAAGAATTAGATAGAATTTGTGAAAAGAATAGCTGGTCATATTTATCAACGGAACAGAACAATGTATGTTTAGTGCAAAATGTTGCGATTGCAAAGCATCCAAATGCGAAATATATTTTTAAGCTGGATGAAGATGTATTTATCACAGAAAATTACTTTGACAATATGATGAGAGCATATAGACATGCAAAGAGTGGAAAATATAATCCAGGTGTTATGGCACCATTGCTTCTTGTTAACGGATATTCATCTGCAAGAATAATTGAAAAATTGAATCTTGTGCAAATTTATGAAAAAAAATTTGGAAAATTTAAGTATGCAACAGGTCCGTTAACACAGATAGAAAGCAATCCGGAGTTCGCAAAATTTATGTGGGGAGAAAGCGATTATGTTTCGAATATTGACGAATTAAATACAAAATTTTCGAAACAGGATCTGGATGAAAAACCATGCCCATATCGATTTAGTATAGGGGCAATTTTATTTGAAAAATCTTTGTGGGAAGAAATGCAATACTTTTCTGTTGAAAAAAATAGCATAGGAATGGGGGCCGATGAAGAGCAGTTGGATACATATTGTTTTCTGCATTCAAAACCGCTCATGGTCAGCGAAAATATAGTGGTTGGACATCTTTCTTTTAGTAAACAGAATCAGGCGATGAAAGAGTATTATCAGAAATATAAAAATAGATTTACATATTAGAGAAAGGAAGAGGTTAATGTTTGGCATAAAAACGAAAATAAAAACTTTTCTTGGTACATTTTGTCTGACCAAGGATTATATGTATGGAAGGTATTTATTTAATTTTTATAATAACAGCAATTCAATTAGTAAAAGAAATTTTCTGTGCAATCATCATTTTTATGTGCAACCGTCTGAAAAAAGCAAAGCCGCACAAATTGCAAAATTAATTGATAAAGTTGAAATATGCCCAGTTCAAAATAATACCTTTTTTTATTCTATAGACTGTTTTAAGACCGTTGCATTGAAAAATCACATTTTTGATAATTACTCTGTTGATTATACAGATATTGTATGCAGTTCATTTAAAGAAATCAAAAACAAGTTAATTAAAAGTAATAGTGTGTATGCGAAGAATGAGATTATGATAATTGAAGCTTTGGCTCACTATTATAAGAGGTGTTTGGAAAATGAGCAAATTATAAGACGATATAAAGAACAACTTGTTGGGATTGGTTCGCTATTCGAAAGACCAGCAGAATCTTTTTTTGAGGGTTTACAAAGAATACTTTTTTTTAATCAATTTTTATGGCAGACTAGACACAAACACAATGGATTTGGACATTTGGATTGGATTTTATATGACTTATATAAGAATGATTTAAAAAGGGGCAAAATAACAGAAGATTCTGCTAAGAATATGATTAAAGAGTTCTTTATGGTACTTCATGAAAATTGCTGGTTTAAAAGTACTATGCTTTTAGGAGATACTGGCCAGATTATTGTACTAGGAGGGCTGGAAGAACATGGTGAGTATAAGTGTAATGAATTGACATATCTATTTATTTCGGCATCTAAAGAATTAAAGCTTCCTGAACCTAAGGTTTTGTTAAGATGCAGTAAAAAAATGCCTGATGATTTGCTGGAATTGGCAATTGATTGTTTAACTACAGGAATTGGCGCTCCTTTTTTATCTAATGATGATGTCGTGATACCAGCATTGATCGAGTTTGGTTACCATAAAGAGGATGCATACAAATATGTAACATCTGCATGTTGGGAGCCTCTTATTTCGAATGACAGTTGTGATCAAAATAATATTCAATCAATTAATTTTGCATATCCTTTTATAGAAATGTTGAATGATACAAAATTTGAAGAATGCAAATCGGTTGAAGAAATATTAAAAGCTTATAAAAGCTTTTTAGCGGAATATGTAAAAAATATATTGAACAATTTATCTAAGATTGAATTTGAAGAAGATCCTTTATTTTCAATCTTATCTAATTCTTCTAGAAAGCGTGAAAAAGATATTGTTCGAGGAGGGGCTGTATATAATAATCTAGGATTAACGTCTGTTGGTATGGGAACAGTTGTAAATTCGTTGATTAATATTAAGAAGTATGTTTTTGAGCAGAAGAAATATAGTCTAATGGAACTTAATAAATTTAGAAAGAATAATTTTGACAATAATGAGAATATAGTTGTCGAGTTGGGAAGAATTGATGATGGATATGGAACTGATTCAAAAGATTCAATTGAACTAACAACCCAAATTATTGAAATGGTATCCGCTGAATTTGAAAAATATAGAACCAGACTGGGCGGAAAGTTTAAGTTTGGGCTAAGTTCACCAAATTATATTGTGGATGCAAATAATACTTCCGCAACATTTGATGGAAGAAAAAATGGTGATCCATTTCTAGTACATATTTCATCTAAAAATCCTAAATCCATAACTGAGTTAATTTCATTTGCTATGAAATTAGATTATAAAGGCAATCAATTAAATGGAAATGTAGTTGATTTTATCGTAACTCCAAAACTATTACAAAATAACAAGAAAAAATTTATGACATTATTTAGGACGGCATTTGGACACGGAGTATTTCAATTGCAAATGAATGTTGTAGATAGTAAAACTTTGATAGCTGCTAAACAAAATCCTGACTTATTTCCAAATTTGATTGTTCGGGTATGGGGATTTAGTGCTTATTTTAATGATCTGCCAGAAGAATATAAAAATTTATTAATAGAACGTGCAATGGAAAGCGAGCAAGTAGCATAATTATAGGAATTGATTTATAAATGAGAAAAAAAAGTATCAAGAAAAATTATATGTACAATTTGATATATCAAATACTAACACTTATTACACCATTTATTACTACACCCTATTTATCTCGTGTGCTTGGAGCAAATGGAGTAGGAACTTATAGTTATATTGATTCGGTTTGCTCGTATTTTGTTCTTTTTGCGACGCTTGGACTTACTACGTTTGGACAAAGAGAAGTCTCTTATGTTCAGGATGATAGAAAAAAAAGAACAATTATTTTTTGGGAAACAAATATTATTGAACTTGTTGCATCGATGTTATGTATGGTGGCTTATGTTATTTTCTCGTTGAATCAGGCAGATGCAAATTTATATCTTGTATTAGTATTTAATCTGTTGTCTGTTATTGCAAATATTTCATGGTTCTTTCAAGGAATGGAAGAATTTGGAAAGATAGTTTTAAGAAATATTATTTTTAAATTTGCCAATATAGTATTTATTTTTGTATGCGTTCGAAAAAAAGAAGATTTATTCTGGTATATGTTTGGTATGGCATTTTTTGCTTTCATTAATAATGCCAGTTATTGGCTTACAATTCCTAAATATGTTGATAAACCAAAATTAAAGGAATTGCATCCGGCTCGCCACATTAAGACAGTGATTTCGCTGTTCATACCTACGATTGCTATTCAGATTTATACAGTTCTGGACAAAACTATGATTGGTATGATCACAAAAGACGCATATGAAAATGGTTATTATGAGCAGGCATTAAAGATTTCAAAGCTGGTTCTTACTGTAGTAACGTCTCTTGGAACAGTAATGATTCCTCGGATAGGATATCATTATAGCAAGGGCGATACCGAAATGGTAAAAACATATATGTATCGCGCGTATAGATTTGTCTGGCTTTGTGGTATTCCGTTGACGCTGGGCTTAATTGCAGTTTCAAGTAATTTTGTGCCATGGTTTTTTGGAAGCGGATATGAAAAAGTGGTTTCACTGTTAGGAGTTCTTTCAATGTTGATTTTGGCTATCGGCATAAATAATGTTACAGGAATGCAGTATTTGATTCCTACAGAAAGACAAACCCTTTTTACAATAACAGTAATAATAGGGGCAGTTGCTAATTTTGTCTTGAATTTTGTCTTGATTCGTTTCCTGCAATCTTTGGGAGCTGCGATTGCTTCAGTAGTAGCTGAAACAACAATTGCAGTTATACAGATTTACATTGTGCGGAGAGAATTGTCTCCATATCAGATAATAAAAAGTGGAATTCATTATTATATCGCTGGCGGAATCATGTTTGTCATTCTTATGAATATAAAAAACGTATTCACACCTTCGATTTTACATACGTTGGCATTAGTGATTATTGGTGCTGTAATATATGGTGTTGCTTTAGTGTTAATGCGTGATGAGTTTTTGTTGGTAAATGCAAATAATATCATAAAAAAGATCTTAAAAAGATGCTAAGAAGAGGAAACTGATGTTAATAACAAATATACAAAGATTTTCACTTCACGATGGACCGGGAATAAGAACCACGGTTTTTTTGAAAGGATGTTCCATTAGGTGTCCCTGGTGTTCTAATCCTGAGAATCTTAATGGATATCCTGAAAAGTATAATAAAAACGGCATAGAGGGAATTTATGGAAAAGAGTATTCCTGCGATGAAGTATATGATGAGATTATGAAAGATGAAGTCTTTTACGAAGACGATGGTGGAGTCACGTTTTCGGGAGGAGAAGCGTTGCTGCAGGCAGATAATCTTATACCATTGATCAAAAGAATCAGAAAAAAGGGAATTACAGTTGCTGTAGAAACATGTCTTTTTGTTCCTCAAAAGAATGTAGAGTGTATGATGCCGTATGTAGATTTCTTTTATGTGGATATGAAAATTCTGCAGGAAAATCAATGTCTGGGCATTCTTGGAGGAGACATACATCTTTATAAAGATAATTTGAAATTGCTTACAGAGCAGAAACAGATTATCATTAGAATCCCAGTTATAGGTGGTTATACTGACGGTAAAAATAATCGTGAAGCAATAATTAAAGAAATAAAAAGATATGAAAATAGAATTTTGAAAATTGAAATGATAAAAGGCCATAATCTTGGAAAATCAAAATATGAGTCACTTAATATGGAAATACCACAGTGCAATGATGTTAGTGATGATTTTATGGAACAATATAGAAAAGAAATTGAAAACGTGGTGAATATTCCGGTATTGATATGTAGGATTTAAAACACAAATAAAATTAGAGACGATAAGACTTGATATGGAGCTGGGGATATATGATAAAATTTTTCAAAGGTGTGATATGATGATAAGATACTTGGTAAAAGGATTACATCATGTTTCCATGAAGTGTAGCAGCATAGAAGAATATGAAAAGACAGTAGATTTTTACAAAAATATAATAGGAATTCCGGTTGCAAGGACATGGGAGGCAGGGATTATGCTCGACACAGGCAGTGGAATCATAGAAATATTCAATGATGGAGACGGAGCACTGGGAAAAGGCGTGATCCGGCATTTTGCTTTTGCAACGGATGATGTGGATGCCTGTGCCGAAGCAGTAAAAAAGGCAGGGTATGAAGTGTCTATTGAACCGAAAAATATAGAGATTGCATCTTTGCCGGCGTTTCCGGCACGTATAGCGTTCTGCAAGGGACCGCTGGGGGAAGAGATTGAATTTTTTCAGGAAACAACGGTATGATGACAGATGAAGAAAAGCAACAGATAAAGAAAGATTTCCGTTGCCAAATGACGTTTGGCTGATTTTTAAAAGAATAAAATTGTATTTTAAGCACTAATCCGCTATACTATATGCATAGTATAGCGGTTTTTTATTGGAGGAGATCTCATGGAACATTTTATAACCGGAATAACGATAAATAAGTTACACCATTTATCAAATATAGAAATCAATCTGAATAAAGAACATAGGCAGCATTTGCTTTTGACTGGAAAAAATGGTTCAGGAAAGACTTCGCTCCTTTTAGATATACAAAGATATTTAAAAGCGATCAATGAGGATAAACTGTATAAGGTGTTGGATGACTATAAAAAATCCTTGGATTTTTATCAGCAGAAATTGAATTCAGATAAAGAAGATATCAATCGATACGAATGTGAAAAAAATTATAATTTTTATAAGAACCAGATTAATAATTACTGCGGTGGAATCGAATTATCATTTAGCAGTTATACAGATATAGATAAACTTTATGCAGATGGAAATTTTGTCACAGCATTTTATCCGGCAGAAAGAAAGGCAAATATTGAAGCTGCAAATGGAGTTCAGGAAATAAAATTAGATAAGGCGTATGGGGTTGAAAAGGACCCCGGACAATTACTTTTGAAATATATGGTTCATCTGAAAACGCAGCAATCATATGCAAGAAATGAAGGAAATATTTCTGATGTTGAGAATATACAGATGTGGTTTGATCGTTTTGAGAGAGCTTTGAGAATCCTTTTAGATGAAGATTCTATCAAATTGCAATATGACTACAAAAATTATGATTTTAAAATAGTCCAAGATGGCAGGGTACCGTTTAATTTTGCAGAATTATCGGATGGTTATTCATCAGTGATTTATATTGTTTCAGATTTGATACTAAGGATGGATAAGAATTGGCTGAATGAAAACAGAATAAGTCAGTATACGGAGGAAGGTATCGTTTTGATTGATGAACTAGAGACTCATTTACACATAGAGTTGCAGAAGAAAATACTTCCATTTCTTACTGAGTTTTTTCCACATATACAGTTTATTGTTACAACACATTCGCCTTATATTTTGAATTCTGTCGCAAATGCTAAGGCATATGATCTTGAGAAGCATATGGAGTTGGATAATCTGTATATGTATAAGGCGGATGATCTTGCAGAAGGGTATTTTGATGCAGATGATTTTTCTAACGATATGAAAAAGAAATTTGCAGAATATGCCCGGTTGGTCGATGCAAAAGATATTTCAGATGAGGAAAGAATAAAACGTGCAGAGTTAAGATGTCAGCTTAAGAATGCGTTGTCAAAGTTCCCGGAAGGTGAAGCAAGAGATATGTTTGAGGATATTGAAAAGAGAAGGGCTGCATATGATCAAAATTGAGAGAAAACCAACAGAAAAAGCTCTTCTTGCCCAAGAAGATTTGAAATTGGCGAGAGAAAAGGGAACAACCTATAATACTGACCATGTAAATGAGGCATTACGTGAAATGTTTCATGGAAAATGCTATATATGCGAGAATAAAGAAGCAACATCATTTCAGATCGAACATTTGATTCCATACAAGGGAGATGTTGAACTTAAATACGATTGGAACAATTTGCTTTGGGCTTGTGCCCATTGCAATAATATCAAGTTGGATAAATATGATCCCATTATTGATTGTACGCAAGAAGATGTGGAAAAGAAAATTGCTTTTCGTAAAGAAGGATATTTTGGAACGGATGAAAAATTTGTCTTTATCTCATTGGATGATGATGTAAAAACAAAAAATACGGTGAAGCTTTTGCATGATGCGTATTATGGTACTACATCACAAAAAAAGATGGAAGCCAGAATTATTAGGAAGCATTTGAGGGAGAATATTTCTGACTTTAAAAATTATGTTAGGGAGTACATAGAGGCAGTCGGAGAAGATAAGGAAGATTTGGAACTTCTTATACAGAACGAACTCAGTGACAAATCCGAGTTTACTGCTTTTAAAAGGTGGCTGGTACGGGATAGTGAAAATCTGCCGGAATTGAAAAAATATCTATAATAAGATTTGGAGAATTTAGAATTTGAAAACATTTTTAAAGTATACATTTCCAATATTAACAATTATCATACTTGTTCTGGCAGTCTGGCTCTCCCACCAGCCGGGAGACATCAGTGGCCGGGAAAGCGCACATTTGGCACAGCTGCTAGGTGTGACTGATGTATTCCTTCGGTCGGCATGTCACTATATGTTTTTTTTCCTGGTTACATTCTGTTGTGGTGTGAGCCTTGTGCTCTGGGAGAAACCGTTATGGTGGCTGTTGTTGATGTTCCCGTTGTGCTGGCTGGACGAGGCTTCAAAACCTATGATCATCGGTCGGCATTTCTCATGGGTTGATGTTGGAAAGAATGCGGCGGGAGCAGGTGCCGGAATGTTACTTACAATTGTTGTGTGGGTGATACAACGCAAGAAATCGTGAGTAGTATACAAAATGATGAGGAACGATATCCGTTTACACGAAAATATGTATTATACCAGGAGATGATTTTATGCATATCAGTATGCTTTTGATGGAACAGATCGTAGAGCTTTTTATTATGATATTTATGGGGTTTGCGATTGTCAAAGCCGGAATAGTAAAGGATGAGGAAAGCAAGGTTCTGTCAAAAATAGTTTTATATCTGGTGATACCTTGTGTGATTGTTAACGCGTTTCAGGTTGATTATACGGCACAGACGGTCAAAGGATTAATGATTGCATTTGTGGCGTCAGTAATTTTACAGATTATTCTTTTGATTATCGTTGCGGTCATGGGAAAAGTATTATCGTTGAATGAGGTTGAAGTCGCCTCTGTTTACTATTCTAATTCAGGTAATCTGATTGTACCGATTGTGACGTTTATATTAGGAAAAGAATGGGTTCTTTATGGATGTGTTTTCATGAGTGTCCAGCTCGTTTTCCTGTGGACACACTGCAAAAAAATTATTAGCAGGGAACGTTCTTATGATTGGAAAAAAATTGTGCTGAATATCAATATGATATCAATTGCTGTTGGTGTGGTACTTTTCTTTACACGGATTCGCATGCCGGAGGTTATTGACAACACCATTGGTGCTGTTGGAAATATGATTGGACCGGCGAGTATGATTGTTACCGGTATGCTTTTTGCCGGTATGAATCTGAAACAGATCTTTGTAAATAAAAGAGTATATTTTGTTTCTTTTTTGCGGATGCTCATAGTTCCGCTGATTGCACTTGTTTTGATTAAGGGCAGCCGGTTGGCAAATCTTTCTGCCGATGCGCCAAAGATTATGCTGATTGTCTTTCTGGCAGTTATTACACCATCTGCATCTACGGTTACACAGATGTGCCAGGTGTATGGCAATGATTCACAATATGCCAGTGCCATAAATGTAGTGACCACATTGAGTGCGATTATCACAATGCCGGTTATGGTATTACTTTTTGAAAATTTTGTCATGTAGCATAAGTGATTGGGAATGGGCGGATGTCCCGGAAGATCAAGAGAAAATGAAATTAAAAGAGAAAATATTTAATATTATACAGATAGGTGACAAAAGCAATCCAATCAGCCGGATGTTTGACATTTTCATTACGGTGACAATCGTTGCCAATATACTGGTGACTTTTTTGCAGACGTTTGATGAGCTGGCGTTTTTGACAACTGTATTTAAAGGTGTGGAATACGTTACTATATTTATTTTTTGTGTGGAATATATTCTTCGTATATGGACGGCTGAATATTTGTATCCGGACAAAAGCAGGGGGCGTTCGAGACTCCGTTTCCTGGTGTCGTTTGATGGAATTGTGGATTTCCTTACAATCGTTCCGGTATTTTTCCTTTCCGGATTTGTAATATTCCGTATGTTGCGTGTGGCCCGCATTTTTCATTTGTTCCGTCTCAATGCAAAATATGATTCATTTAATGTGATCACAACAGTTTTGTATGAAAAAAGAAACCAGATTATTTCTTCGGTGTTTATTGTTTTGATTCTGATGCTTGCCAGCAGTCTGTGCATGTACAGCGTAGAACATGATGCACAGCCAACCGTATTTCGCAATGCATTCAGTGGAATCTGGTGGAGCATGTCTACACTTCTTACAGTGGGTTATGGAGATATTTATCCAATTACGCCCCTTGGCAGAGTGATGGCAATTTGTATTGCCTATCTTGGCGTTGGGGCGGTTGCCATCCCGACTGGTATTATCAGCGCCGGTTTTGTAGAACAGTATCAGCGAAAAAGCAATATTTCCGGTCTGAAAAATGAAGATATCAAAGAAATTGCAGAAGTATTTGTGGATAAGAAATATGCAGGAAAAACGGTACAGGATATGGAAGAGGCAAATCAGCTCACAGTCTTTTTGATACTGCGGGAGGATTTCTCAATCCTTCCGCAGAAAGATACGATCCTGCGTATGAATGATATTATTGTAATCAGGGACGAGAACGAAAACAGCTGAAACACAGGATTTTACGGCTTCCAAAAAATGTCTAAAACATTGACCGATTAGTACTAAAGTTATATAATATTACTTTAAAGTGGTTTGTAGACAGAGGTTGGAGTAGATGATGAAAAAGTGGAAAGAACAACGCGTAAATATAATACTTGGCAGTTTCCTTGGAATACTGATATTATTGATGCTTTTGGCAACGATATGCGATCATTCCAAAGTATCCTATGATCATTTGCAGAAAGTAGAACCGGATTCTGTGGAAAAACTGGCAGACGGAGGTTCTGTAGTAGAACTTACGATTGATAAAAGCGTGAAGAAGTGTACGACGGTAGCTTTTTGTACTCCCCATCAGTATGTGGATGTTTATGTCGATGGACGGGATGTTTATAGTTTAAAAGAGACTGCAGGAAGATGGGGACACACGACCGGACATGTGTGGAATTTTGTCCTTCTTCCGGTAAATACAACACATCTTACAGTGAAACTTTCGCCTTGTTATCCAGAGACCGCAAATGCGTTATTGACATATTATGTTGGAAACGGACGTGAAATTTGTATGGGGCTCATGCGACAATCACTTCCTACATTTATTATCAGTTTTATTATTCTGATTGTAGGAATTTATATGCTTGGGTACTGGTTGCTGGTATGCAAAAGTGAAGATGTTGATGCTACGTTGCTATATCTTGGCCTTTTTTCCGTAATTCTTGGCTTATGGACGGCAAATGAAACCGATTTTGCAAAACTGCTTCTGGTCAATCAACATGCAACAACGTTTGCAGCATATATTTTGCTGATGGCAATGCCAATTCCGTTTGTTTTGTTTGTGCGCAGTTTTCTGGATTTTGACGATAAAAATATCTGGCGTGTATTCTGTGGTTTCAGCATGGTGATGTGCGTGATCAGCTGTGTTTTGCATTTTACGGGAACCTGGGAATTACGACAGAGTCTGATTCTGACACATATTGTTATTGTCGGACTATTGATTTATCTGATGAGAGCAATTGTGTTTAAATTTGTAAAAAGACAGGTAGGTCGGCGACTGAGAACTTGCATTGCGGCATTAATACTTGTAATACTTGCATCAATCGCCGATTTGATTAATTACTATAAAGTTGGTGGAAATACGGGAATCTGGGGAAGAATTTCGTTTTTGATTTTTATTGTGATTCTTGGAGTGGAGTCTGCAAGCAAGACGGCTTCCATGTTAAGGAGAGACCGCAGAGTAAAGGAGCTTGAACAGTTTGCATTAAATGACACTATGACAGGTCTTTATAATCGAAATGCATACAATTATTATGTGAAGAGTGCGCCGGATATTGCGGATACCATGATCGTGACTTTTGATCTGAATAATCTGAAAAAATGTAATGATGAGCATGGACACAGTGCCGGAGATGATTATATTATTCAAACGGCGCAGATTATAGAGAGTATTTTTGAAAAGCAAGGCAAATGCTATCGTATTGGAGGCGATGAGTTTTGCTGTGTGATATCGAATGCATCAAAATGTCAGATAGACCGTCTGATTCAGCAAATGCATGGGGAATTGGTAGTTTTGAATAATAAAAAGATTATTCCGATTCGTGCAGAGATCGCATGCGGTTATGCAATGGCGGAAGAGACTGACGATGGAATCGAAAAGATCCGCGAACGTGCGGATGACATGATGTATCGTGACAAGAGCAGGTTGAAACAAAATAAATAAAATGGGGGCAGAATTATGTGGGCTTATGAGAGTGTATTTTATCAGATTTATCCGTTAGGATTTTGTGGAGCACCATTTGAAAATGATGGAATTTTGGAGCATCGTATCCTGAAAGTGAATGACTGGATTCCTCATATTCAGAAATTAGGAGCAAACGCAATTTATTTTTCACCGGTGTTTGAATCCGACACACATGGATATAATACAAGAGATTATACAAAGATTGACACAAGATTGGGAACGAATGAGGACTTTAAACTTGTGTGTGATCATCTGCATAAGGCAGGAATCAAAGTTGTACTGGATGGCGTATTTAATCATGTGGGACGTGGATTCTGGGCGTTCCAGGATGTGTTGAAGAACCGTTGGGATTCTCCGTATAAGGACTGGTTCCAGATTAATTTTGACGGAAATTCAAATTATAACGACGGACTCTGGTACGAAGGCTGGGAAGGAAACTTTGATCTTGTTAAACTAAATCTTCGAAACGAAGAAGTCGTGCAGCATATTTTTGCGGCAATCAAAGGCTGGGTAGAAGAGTTCGATATTGACGGACTTCGTCTGGATGTGGCATATTGCCTGGATCATGATTTCCTGCGCAGACTGCGTTCGTTCTGTGACAGTTTAAAGCAGGATTTCTTCCTTGTAGGTGAGACCTTGCACGGAGATTATAATCAGTGGATGAATGACAGCATGCTTCATTCTGTAACCAATTATGAGTGCTACAAGGGACTGCATTCAAGCTTTAACAGCATGAATATGTTCGAAATCAATCATTCTCTGCTGCGTCAGTTCGGACCGGAGAACTGGACATTATATAAGGGAAAACATCTGTTATCTTTTGTGGATAATCACGATGTGTCAAGAATTGCAAGTGTGCTTACCAACGAAAAGCATTTGCCTCTGATTTATGCGATGGCTTTTGGTATGCCGGGAATTCCTTGTGTATATTATGGAAGTGAATGGGGAACAAAGGCAAAGAAAGAAGAGGGAGATCCTGCACTTCGTGTCAGCTTTGATGCGCCACAGTGGAATGATCTTACAACCTTTATTTCGAAACTTGCCGAGGCAAAGAAACATTCGCAGGCATTAAATTACGGAGACTTTCGTTCTGTACTTCTGACCAATCGTCAGTGTATTTTTGAGCGCAAGACAGACAGTGAACGTGTACTTGTGGCAATCAATGCGGATGGAGAAAACTTCCACGCAGAGTTTGATGCCGGTTGTGGCACCGCTGTGGACCTGATTACAGGTGAGACTCACGATTTCGGTGGAGGAAGTGATCTGCCTCCTTACAGTGCAGCTTACTGGAAGATGGAACGTTAATTGTAATAAAAATTGTGGAAAAGAGGCGGAGGAAAGTTTATTCATGTGGAAGATGATTATCATGGCGAAATCATTTATGGACAAATGCAAAAAGGATAAGATCAATGCGTACGCAGCGCAGTCTGCTTTTTTCATACTGTTGTCTCTGATTCCATTTCTCATGGTGTTTTCTTCCCTGCTTCGCTATACACCGATTACAGAAGAGACCCTGATTAAGATATACCATGCGGCGTTGCCGGAGTATCTGTCAGGGTTTCTTGGTTATATTACTAACGAAGTGTACAATCGTTCTGTTGGTATTGTTTCGATTACAGCCGTGGTGGCAATCTGGTCTGCTGCGAAAGGAATCCAGTATCTGACGGATGGACTGAATTCGGTGAATGATCTGGAAGAAAACCGCAATTGGTTTACCATGCGTCTTTGGGCAGTGGTATATACGGTGGGATTTCTGGTTGCGTTTGTTTTTGTTCTGGGTGTTCTTGTTTTTGGAAATACCCTGCATAACCTGGCAGTAGGATATATTCCCGTTATAAAAGATTTTGCAGAGGTATTGGCACATTTCCGGGGATTGGTACTTCTTGGTATTTTATTTGTATTTTTTGTGGTGATTTTTACGACGCTTCCAAACAAAAAATTGCAATTCCGCAGGCAGGTCCCTGGAGCTGCAATCTGTGCAATTGCATGGTATGTGTTTTCGTTTGCACTATCCATTTATGTGGATTATTTTAATGGATTTTCTATGTATGGAAGCCTGACAACCATAGCACTTATTATGCTCTGGCTGTATTTTTGTGTGTATATATTATTGATCTGTGCGGAAATCAATGTCATGATTGAAAAACACCATGCATAAGATTTATAAACAAAAATAAAATCGAAAGAATTACAAAAAAGATATTGACATTTACTTTTTATGGTGCTAATCTTGCAGTTAACAAAGAGTAAATGCATGGAACAGAATAAGATTTTTCGAGAACCATACAACAGAGAGCCGTCGGGTGGTGCGAGACGGTGTGTGACTCGGGAGACCATCCTCTGTGAGCAGTACATTGAATTTCTGATTTTGAGAATCAGAACAGTAGGTGTTACCGGTTTTCTACCGTTATCAGGAAGCTTATTTCTGCAATGATAGATATTGCATAGATGAGACAGAGAGGTCGTTAAGATACGACAAATAAAGTGGTAACGCGGAAGCAAAAGCCTTCGTCTTTATGACATGGATACACATGGATAAAGACGTGGGCTTTTTTCAGTTTCAGTTACTCTTTGCGAATCTTAAGAAGGGAGCCGCCAAAGGGCGGACAAAAAAATGAATGGTTTAGTTATAGTATTAATTGCTATCGTAGTTCTTGCTGCCGGCTATCTGTTTTATGGACGTTGGCTTGCAAACAAGTGGGGACTCGATCCAAAAGCAAAGACCCCGGCATTTACACATGAAGATGGTCAGGATTATGTACCTTCTTCCAAACTGACAGTATTTGCGCATCAGTTTTCTTCAATCGCAGGTGCAGGACCTGTCACCGGTCCGATTTTAGCATCTGTATTCGGATGGGTACCTGTATTACTCTGGTTGCTCATCGGTGGATTGTTCTTCGGAGCTGTACAGGATTTCGGTGCTTTGTATGCATCTGTAAAGAATGACGGAAAATCCATGGGAATGATCATTGAGAAGTATATCGGTAGAACCGGACGTAAATTGTTCATGTTATTCTGCTGGTTATTCACACTTCTTGTTATGGCAGCATTTACAGATATGGTTGCCGGAACATTCGTAGGAAAAGGTGTTGAAGGTGCCGCAAAGGCAACCAATTATGCAAACTCCGCAGCAGCATCTATTTCAATGTTGTTCATCGTTGTAGCTATCATCTTTGGACTGATTCAGAAAAAAGTCGGAAAGATGAAAGAGTGGGTACGTGCAGTTGTAGCCATTGGCCTTTTGGTTGTAATGTTTGTCATCGGTATGCATCTTCCAATGTATGCAACAAAGACAACATGGATCTACGTCGTTATGGCTTACCTGTTCCTTGCATCGGTTATGCCAATGTGGCTTTTGATGGAGCCTCGTGATTACATGACAACATTCATGCTCTTAGGAATGATCATCGGAGCAGTCGTTGGTGTGATTGCTGAGCATCCAACCATGAAGTTGAATGCATTCAACGGATTTAACGTAGACGGAAGTTATCTCTTCCCTACACTGTTTGTAACAATCGCATGTGGTGCGGTATCCGGATTCCACAGCCTTGTATCTTCCGGAACTTCATCAAAGACAATCAGTAATGAAAAAGATATGCCAATGGTTGGTTATGGTGCCATGGTCGTTGAGTCACTGCTTGGTGTCGTTGCACTGGTTGTTGTTGGTGCAGTAGCAGTCAATGGAACAAAACCAGATGGTACTCCATTCTCTATCTTCTCAACAGGTGTTGCTGGATTCTTTGAGAAATTTGGTATTCCGGTACAGGTTGCAACCGTATTTATGACAATGTGTGTATCTGCATTAGCACTTACTTCTCTTGATTCTGTTGCACGAATCGGACGTATGTCTTTCCAGGAATTATTCTATGGAGATACAACGGATACTTCCAAGATGCCTGTATGGCAGAAAGTTCTGACTAATAAATATTTTGCAACAATCATTACATTATTCTTCGGATATTTGCTGACACTTGGCGGATACAACAATATCTGGCCACTGTTTGGTTCCGCAAACCAGTTACTTGCAGCATTGGTTCTTATCGCACTTGCTGTATTCTTAAAGACAACCGGAAGAACCGGATGGACACTGTACATTCCAATGTTTGTCATGCTTGCAGTTACATTTACAGCATTGATTCAGAAGACCATTGCACTGGTTCAGAATATTGCATCCGGTCAGGCTACATTCCTTGTAGATGGCTTACAGTTCATCATAGCAATTCTTCTGATGGTTCTTGGTGTATTGGTAGCATTCAGCTGCCTGAAGAAACTCTTCGGCAAGAAAGCAGAAGCAGAGGCATAAAATCAGTCGTGATATAAAATCACAAAAGTACATAGCAGAAAAATAATAAGTATAAAAAATAATAAGTAGAAGCGAAGAGACTATTGTTAACTAGATGAAATATACAGGTTGACAATAGCCTCTTTTTTGTTATAATTGTTAACTGTATTACTTTTGGAGGTTGACAAATAATGGAAAATTACATGACATCAGAAACAAGGGAAAAACCTATGACAAAAACGAGGAGTCTTGTATATTGCGCTTTGTTTACCGCGCTGATTGCGGTCGGTGCGTTTATTAAGATTCCAATTCCGGTTGTGCCATTTACACTGCAGTATTTGTTTACGATGCTGGCAGGAATTCTTTTGGGATCGCGATTGGGATCGCTTTCCGTACTGGCATATATGATACTGGGATTAATCGGACTGCCGATTTTTTCAGAGGGTGGAGGAATCGGCTATGTGTTCAAACCAAGTTTTGGCTATATTATTGGTTTTTGCGTTGGAACTTTTGTGACAGGCTGGCTTGTGGAACACATGAAAAAGAAAACCATCGTACATTATCTGATTGCAAATCTCGCAGGATTATTCTTTGTGTATGCTCTGGGAATGATCTATTACTACGTGATCTGCAACTATGTGATTGATACGCCGATCGCAGTGGGACCGCTGTTTTTGTATTGTTTTGTACTGGCAGTGCCGGGAGACATTTGTCTGAGCATTCTTGGAGCTGTCATAGGGCGCAGAGTCAGACCATTTTTGAAGAATGAAATTTGACATGTAGAAGGAGAGAATATTTATGAATGCACTTACACTTGCACAGGAAATTATAGATGGAAGGAGAATCACAAGGGAAGATGATCTGCAGTTTTTTCTGAACTGTGATCTCAATGAGCTATGTGAGGGTGCGGACCGCATCCGGGAAAAATTTGTAGGAGACAAAGTAGATTTATGTTCCATTATCAATGGACGAAGCGGCCGGTGTCCGGAAGATTGCAAATATTGTGCACAGTCTGCGCATCACCATACAAACTGTGAAGTATATGATTTTTTGTCAGAGGAGAAAATCCTTGAAGCATGTAAGATGAATGAGCGGGAAGGTGTGGATCGTTTTTCGATTGTTACGGCAGGAAAAGCACTGACAGGAGAAGAGTTTGACAAGGCCATCCATGCGTATGAAACAATGAAACGGGAGTGCAAGATTGATCTGTGTGCTTCTATGGGCTTTTTGACGGCGGAGCAGCTGCATCGTCTGCATGAGGCCGGAGTGAACAGCTATCATCACAACATTGAAACCTCACGTAGAAATTTTCCGAACATTTGCACCACGCATACTTATGACATGAAAATCGAGACACTAAAGAAAGTTAAAGCAGAAGGCATGTACGCATGTTCCGGAGGTATCATTGGAATGGGAGAGACCTGGGAGGATCGTCTGGATATGGCGGTCAGCCTTGCGGAGCTGGAGGTGGATTCGATACCGATCAATGCACTGATGCCAATTCCGGGTACCCCGTTGGAACACCTGCCACAATTGACGGAAGATGAAATTTTGCGGACCATAGCCTTTTTCCGTTATATCAATCCGAAGGCAGATATTCGTCTGGCGGCAGGCCGTGCACTGCTTACAAATGATGGGGAGCGCGCATTTGCGGCGGGAGCATCTGCCTCAATTACCGGAAATATGCTTACAACTGTAGCATGTGCCACGATTCGCAGTGACCGCCAGATGCTTGAAAATATGGGGCGTGATGTAACACCGGATTATTGGAAGGAAGTGTAAACGATGAGTAAAGGGTTATTTATTACAGGAACCGGTACGGATCTTGGAAAAACATATATTGCAGGACTGATCGTAAAGAAACTGGCGGATGCAAAACAAAGCGCAGCCTATTATAAGGCCGCGATGAGTGGAAATGACCGGAGAGCAGATGGAAGTCTGATTCCGGGAGATGCGTTGTTTGTGCAGAAGACCGCGGGCATTTCCCAGCCACTGGAGGAGATGTGTCCATACGTGTATGAGCATGCCTACTCTCCGCATCTGGCGTCAAGAATCGAGGGTCATCCGGTACAGATGGATGTGGTAAAAGCCGGATATTATAAAGTATGCAGTGCATACGATTTTGTCACGATGGAGGGAAGTGGAGGCATTTTATGTCCAATCTGCTTTGACGAGGCAAAGATCCAATTGGAGGATGTAATCAGGGAACTGCATCTTCCGAGTATTCTGATCGCGGATGCAGGGCTTGGCACAATTAACAGTGTGGTACTGACCGTGGAATATATGAAAGCGAAAAATCTGCCGGTGAAAGGTATTATTTATAATCACTATCACGGCAATGATGTGATGGAAGATGACAACATATTTATGTGCGAATATATGACAGGGCTGCCGACGTTGGCAAAAGTAAAAGATGGAGACACAGAACTTGCCATGGATGTGCAGGATCTGATGGCATTGTATGAGGAGGTAAAAGCATGATCTGGTATCCTTATGAACAGATGAAAACAATGAAAGAACCGTATCACATTGTAGATGCGGATGGTGTGTATTTGTATACAAAGGATCAGAAACTGATCGACTCGGTTTCTTCCTGGTGGTGCATGATTCATGGATACAAACATCCGGAACTTACTGCAGCAATCAAAGAGCAGGCGGATCATTTCTGCCATGTGATGCTGGGTGGACTGACACATGAGCCGGTACAGAAACTTTCTGCAAAGCTGCAGGAGTTTCTGCCGGGCGATCTGGATTATTGCTTTTTCTCCGATTCCGGAAGTGTTGCGGTGGAAGTATCTTTGAAAATGGCTTTACAGTATAACACGAACCAGGGAAGAAAGCGCCCGCTGGTGCTGGCTTTGGAACACGCATATCATGGAGATACATTTAAGGCGATGGAAGTCGGCGATGATGAAGATTATCATTTTGCCTTTGAGGAAAAGACAGGAGTGGTACATATCCCGACAGAGATTCCGGCGCTTGAAGAAGCATTTGCAAAATATCATGATCAGTTGAATTGTTTTATCGTTGAACCGCTTTTGCAGGGAGCAGGCGGTATGCGTATGTATGATATTTCCTTTTTGCAGAGGGCAAGAGAATTGTGTACACAGTATGATGTGCTGCTGATTTTTGATGAGGTGGCAACCGGATTCGGACGAACCGGCAACAGGTTTGTTGCAGACCTTGTGCTTCCGGATATTCTGGTGCTTGGAAAAGCACTCACCGGTGGATATATCGGTCATGCAGTTACGGTGGCAAATCACAAAGTATATAATGCTTTTTACAGCGATAATGACCGGCATGCGCTCATGCATGGCCCGACATTTATGGGAAATGCATTGGCATGTGCAGTGGCACTCAAAGGAATTGAAATCTTTGAACGTGAAGATTACATGAGTAAAGTCAAACACATCGAGAAGATTTCGCATGAGCAGATGGACGGATTTTCCGATCCACGTATCCGGGAGGTCCGTGTGATGGGCGGATGTACCTGTGTGGAAGTTTATGATCCGGCAGATCTGGAAGGTTTTCAACAGTTTGCTTACGAGAGGGGTGTGTTCAGCCGCCCATTCCTTTCTTATATGTATTCGATGGTTCCATATATTATCGAAGATGAACAACTGATCCGGATCTTTGATGTGATGAAAGCATGGTTTCGACGGGACTAAACGTTTTCTGGAAGTATTTTCCGTTATATAAAATAGTGGCAAAGATGGTTAAAAAAGAGTATAATAAATCAGATAGTGATTATTCAGAACCAATTTGCATATTTGGATGATGCGTTTGAATAATTGCAGAAAAAATCATAACGGGAGATAAGAAATGGGAAAATATTTTGGAACAGATGGATTTCGTGGAGAAGCTAACAAAGTACTGACTGCGGATCATGCATATAAAATTGGACGTTATCTTGGATGGTATTATAATCAGAATCACAAGGGGCGTATTGTAATTGGAAAAGATACAAGAAGAAGCAGCTACATGTTTGAGTATGCGTTAGTTGCAGGAATTACCGCTTCGGGTGCGGATGCGTTTCTTCTTCATGTAACGACGACACCGAGCGTTGCCTATGTTGTACGCACCGAGAATTTTGACTGTGGAATTATGGTTTCTGCCAGTCATAATCCATACTATGACAACGGAATCAAGGTCATGGATGGGGAAGGACACAAGATTTCCGCAGAGGTAGAAAATGCCATGGAGAAATATATCGATGGTGAGATGGGTGAACTTCCATTTGCATTGCAGGATAAGATCGGTGTGGCAAAAGATTATGCAATCGGAAGAAACCGTTATATCGGATATCTGATTTCTCTTGCAACCCGTTCCTACGATGGAATGCGTGTCGGATTGGACTGTTCAAACGGAAGTACGTTCAATATTGCCAAAAATGTTTTTGATGCATTAGGTGCCAAAACTTTTGTTGTCGGCAATGAGCCGGATGGAACAAATATCAATATGGGATGCGGATCTACGCATATTGAAAATTTGCAGAAACTCGTAAAAGAGAAGAATCTGGACTGTGGATTTGCATTTGACGGAGATGCGGACCGTTGTATCGCTGTGGATGAGAATGGAATGGAAGTGCATGGAGATTATATTCTCTATGTTTGTGGTAAATATCTCAAAGAATGCGGAAAGTTACAGAACAATACGGTTGTTGCAACGGTAATGTCCAATATGGGATTATTCAAGGCAATGAAACGTGAAAACATTGATATCTGTGTTACAACAGTTGGTGACAAGTATGTAAACGAGGCGATGGTAGCCAATGGATATGTGCTTGGAGGAGAGCAGTCCGGACATATTATTTTCAGCAAACATGCAACAACCGGAGATGGAATCCTTACCGCATTGATGCTGATGGAAGTTATTCTTGAGAAAAAGCAGAGTCTCGGAACACTTTGCAAGGGAATGCAGATGTTCCCACAGCTTCTGAAAAATGTCCGTGTAGAAGACAAAGCCGCAGCAGTTAATCATCCACGTGTGCAGGAAGAGGTTAAGGCAATTACAGAAGCATTAGGTGATGATGGAAGAATTCTTCTCAGAGAAAGTGGAACTGAGCCGGTGGTACGTGTCATGGTAGAGGCAAAGACGGACGAACTCTGTGAGAAGTATGTCAATCAGATGATTCATGTTATGAAGCAGGAAAATCTGATTATTGCATAGCGAAAACGACTTTGTGCTATGTGAATGATTAATTGTACAAAATATATATAAAATTCATACAATTTCAACTATTATGACGAGAAAAAATATATGCTATAATAGCTTCACGACGTGCAGCAGAAACAGCGATCGCAAGATCCTGTTTCTGCTTTTTTTATTCATTTTTACACAAGAAAAGGAGAATTATTATGCCAAAAAACAAGTTTCAGGAAGTTATTTTTACAATTATTATGGTATTTTTTATGGTCTATGCCATGATCTGTTACAACATTGCCTTGAACAAAGGCGGAATGACAAATGAAGTATTTTTACTTGCATTTCATGAACTGGTTATTATGGGACCGATTGCTTTTATCCTGGATTTCTTTTTATACGGACATCTTGCAAAGAAGATTGCTTTTGGAATCATCAATCCGGCAGAGGCAAAACAATATGAAATCATTCTTGCTATTTCATCGGTTACGGTATGCCTGATGTGTCCGACCATGAGCCTGGCTGCGACAATGTTATTCAGCAATGCGGGAAGTGAATTTGTTGCAGTGTGGTTTCAAAAGACAGCACTGAATTTCCCAATGGCATTTTTCTGGCAGATATTTTTTGCGGGCCCGGTGGTGAGAAGAATCTTTGGCTTACTGTTTAAAAACGCAAAATAAGTGCAGAAAAGTGCATTTTAGTCATAGAATTAGTACAAAAAGCCTATTGAGAAAAAACTAATGTTCTTTATAATCATATTTGGAGTTTTATTACTAAAATAGAAGGATGAAAGGGAACAAAAGAAATGGCAAAAAAATTAGTATGCAATGTAGAGAGTCAGGGAATGATGCATCAGGTAACCGTCTCTGGAAACAAAGTGACAGTTGATGGAAATGCACCGATGAAAATCAAGGATCTGCCAAAAGAAAAGAGAAAATCAGGATCAGCAATCACAATTCCTCTCAGTCAGATGGACAGCTGTATTCTTTACAGATCTTCTTTTACCGGAGACAGTTTAGTGCACAACGGAATTGATTGTAAGACAGGACAGCCGTTTGTGGAAGAAGTAATGCCAAAGTGGATATGGGTATTCTGGGCAATCTATATTGCTGATTTTTTCCTGTTCTTAGGAGGAGCATTAGGTGGTGCAATCAATGCCGCTGCCGCTATCGTGACAGGAAGTATTGCAATGAAAAAGAATACAGGCACCGGAGTAAAAGTAATCCTTTGTATTGTATTCTGTGTAATTGTTACATTAGTTGAAATTCTGGGAGCTTATGCAATTATAGGAACCAGAATGTAGAATTAAAGTCGGAAATCTCAATTGGGATTTTCGATTTTTTTAAAAATCGAGGGTTGACAATCTGAAACGAAATTCCTATAATTAGTCTTAATTGAACAACAACCTATCTTCAGGGCAGGGTGCAATTCCCTACCGGTGGTAAAGCCCACGAGCCGCAAGGCATGATTCGGTGAAACTCCGAAGCCGACAGTACAGTCTGGATGAAAGAAGAGGAAAGTAATATTTGTTTATTTTTGTGCTCTGGAATGATGTTATATCACTCCGGATTTTTTATTTTAAAGAACAAATGGGCACAACAAATGATGTGCAGCTTTTTTATAAGTCTTGAATGGATAGATTCTGTTTGAGGCTTATTTTTTATTGTCATAAGGAGGGACCCTTTGGGAGGATTCCTTATGACCTACGCAGATGCCTGCGACAAAGTCGCACTGTTATGCATCTGCACCTTGTAGGAGGGACCCTTTGGGAGGATTCCTTATGACCAACGCAGATGCCTGCGACAAAGTCGCACTGTTATGCATCTGCACATTAAAGGAGGAAGAATGGAAGACATACAATTTATGCAGCTGGCCATCGCACTTGCTAAAAAAGGCAAAGGCCATGTAAACCCGAATCCTCTCGTGGGTGCTGTTCTGGTCAAAGATGGGACGATCATCGGTAAAGGCTATCATGAACAGTACGGACAGCTGCATGCAGAACGAAATGCATTAAAGGACTGTAAGGTCTCACCGGAGGGGGCGGTCCTTTATGTCACGTTAGAACCATGCAATCATCATGGAAAGACACCGCCATGTACGGAGGCGATTATCGAGAATGGGATTGCAAAGGTTGTGATCGGAACATTAGACCCGAATCCGCAGATGGCAGGAAAAAGCGTGAAGATTTTGCAGGAACATGGAATCGAAGTGGTCGTTGGCATGCTGGAAGAAGAATGCAAAGATCTGATCCGTGTGTTCCGCAAGTACATCACGACGGGCCGGCCATATGTATTGATGAAATATGCCATGACCATGGATGGAAAGATTGCAACTTATACAGGAGCATCCAAATGGATTACCGGGGAAAAGGCGCGTGCCTGTGTGCAGGAGACGCGCAATGAGTTTAGCGGAATCATGGTTGGGGTAAATACCGTATTAAAGGATGATCCGTCGCTGACCTGCAGGATGGAAAATGGAAGAAATCCGATTCGTATTATCTGTGACACACATTTGCGCACACCGCTTCATGCGCAGGTTGTTCAGACGGCAAAAGAGGTTCCGACGTGGATCGCAACTGCTGTCACGGATACGACGAAAAAAGCACAATATGAAAATTTGGGTTGCAGGATTCTGGAAGTTCCGCAAAAAGACGGACACATTGATCTGCAGGTGCTGATGCGGCTGCTTGGGGAGGAAAATGTGGATGGAATTTTGCTGGAAGGCGGTGGAACCTTAAACTGGAGCGCACTGAGAGCAGAAATTGTAGATGCGGTGCAAACATATATCGCACCAAAGATTTTTGGAGGTACAGCGCAGTCACCGGTTGAAGGAGCCGGAGTCGCATTGCCGGACGAAGGCATCCGGTTAGAGAATACGCGATGCATTTCCTGTGGAGAAGACTATCGGATAGAAAGTGATGTGGTGTATACATGTTTACAGGAATCATAGAAGAAGTGGGAAAAATCATGCGGATCCAAAGAAACGGGCAGTCTGCACAACTGATTATTTCGGCGCAAAAGATACTCGAAGATATCAAAGAGGGTGACAGTATTGCCGTCAATGGAATCTGTCTGACGGCAACGAGCTATACGGCAAACTCTTTTACTGCGGATGTCATGCATGAGACATTGGACCGTACCGCACTGGGAACGTTAAAGGCTGGAAGTCAGGTGAATCTGGAGCGGGCTATGGCAGCAAACGGAAGATTTGGCGGTCATATCGTAGCGGGGCATATCGATGGAACCGGAACGATCACAGGAATCCGCAAGGACAGTAATGCAGTGTGGTATACCATTGGTACTACAGAAAAAATAACAAAATATATCGTTGAAAAAGGCTCCATTGCAATCGATGGAATCAGCCTTACTGTCGCAAAGGTGGATGCAAAAAGTTTTGCGGTGTCGGTTATTCCACACACGTTGGAAAAAACCGCATTGGCAGGCAAAAAGTTACAGGATACGGTCAATCTTGAAAATGATTGCATCGGAAAATATGTAGAAAAATTTGTGACAGAAAGTAAAAAGGAAACTGGAATTACCAGAGAATTTCTTTTAAAGAATGGCTACTAAAAGGAGGAATTACGATGGATTTTGAAAATGTAAAAAAAGCCATAAAGGCGTTGCAGGAAGGAAAAATCATTCTGGTCACAGACGATGAGGACCGGGAAAATGAGGGAGATCTCATCTGTTCCGCAGAAAGTGCAACAACGGAGAATGTGAATTTTATTGCTACTTATGCGAAAGGATTGATCTGTACACCGATGAGCCGGGAAATTGCACAGAAGCTTATGTTTGATCCGATGGTAGCAAATAATACGGATAATCACGAGACGGCTTTTACCGTATCGGTTGATTATAAAGATACTACGACCGGCATATCCGCAGAGGAAAGAGGACTGACCGCCCGGATGTGTGTAGCGGAAGATGTCAGACCTGCCGATTTTCGCAGACCGGGACATATGTTTCCGCTGATCGCAAAAGATGGTGGCGTTCTTGAACGGAACGGCCACACGGAGGCAACTGTGGATCTCATGCGGCTGGCAGGTTTAAAACCATGTGGGCTCTGCTGTGAAATTATGCGGGAAGATGGAACCATGATGCGGGCAGAAGAACTGCATGCATTTGCAAAGGAGCATAAACTGCCATACATGACGATCAAGGAGTTACAGGAATATCGGAAAGTTCATGAAAAACTGGTGGAATGCGTATCTGTTGTTAAAATGCCGACAAAATATGGAAATTTCATGGCACATTGTTATATCAACAAATTGACCGGAGAACATCATGTGGCACTTGTCATGGGCGAGATTGCGGATGGAGAGAATGTGCTTTGCCGTGTGCATTCAGAGTGCCTGACCGGAGATGTGTTCGGTTCGTTACGGTGTGACTGTGGACAGCAGTTTGATGCAGCAATGAAAATGATAGCGGCCGAGGGCAGAGGCGTTCTTTTGTATATGCGCCAGGAGGGCCGTGGCATTGGTCTGGTGAACAAGTTAAAGGCCTATCATCTGCAGGATAACGGCATGGATACTTTAGATGCCAATCTGGCACTGGGCTTTGCAGGAGATCTGCGTGAATATTACACCGGTGCACAGATTCTGCGGGATCTCGGAATTCATTCACTGGAACTTCTTACAAACAATCCGGATAAGGTTTACCAGCTTGAAGATTACGGAATGACCATTGCAAAACGTGTGCCGATTGAAATGGAAGCAACAAAATATGACAGATTTTACCTGAAAACAAAACAGGCCCGTATGGGACATATTTTAAATGCGATTGATGCTTAATAGTTTAAATGATAGTGTCAAGTTTTTTATGAAAACCTGACATTCAATAAAGGAGGATAAAAATGAGAACATTAGAAGGAAAACTTGTATCAGAAAACGGGATTAAGGTTGGTATTGTAGCAGCCAGATTCAATGAATTTATTACATCCAAACTGGTAGGTGGTGCATTGGATGGATTAAAAAGAGAGAATGTAAAGGACGAAGATATTGATGTGGCATGGGTGCCGGGCGCTTTTGAGATTCCGCTGATTGCTTCAAAGATGGCAAAAAGCAGAAAGTATGATGCAATCATCTGTGTCGGAGCCGTGATCAGAGGCAGCACAAGTCACTACGATTATGTATGCAGTGAAGTGTCAAAAGGCATTGCACAGGTTTCACTTGCCAATGATCTTCCGGTCATGTTCGGAGTCCTTACCACAGATACGATTGAACAGGCCATTGAGCGCGCTGGAACCAAAGCCGGTAATAAAGGATTTGAATGTGCGCAGGGTGCCATTGAGATGGTAAATCTGATCCGTGAAATTGGGTAATGAAATTTTTATTGTGTTGTAGTATAATTAGCAATGTTACTTGAAAAAATAGATAATTGGAACAGAGCAATGATACAACACAATCAGTTATATTTTATGCATGCAAAAGATTCGGACAAGGAAGAAATTTTAGCCTTATATCATTCCCTTGTGGGAACCGAATACTGCGCATGGACCCAGGAGTATCCTGGAGAAAAAGAATTTGCATATGACATGGGAAGAGATGCGCTATTTTGTCTGAAGAATGACAAGGGAGAAATCGTGGGAACTATCACGATTGATCAGGATCCGGAAGTGGAGGCACTGTCCTGCTGGAGCAAAGATCGGCAGCCATCTGCGGAATTATCCAGACTTGGCGTACGGGTGGATTATCAGAATCAGGGAATCGCCAGAATTCTTCTTTCACATGGTATGCAGGAATTGAAAAGGCAGCAGAAAAAAAGCGTGCATTTTCTTGTGTGCAAAACCAATAAGAAAGCAATCCGTTCGTATCAGAAGCTTGCGTTCCGCGTAGTAGGGGAATGCAGGCTTTTTGACGTGGAATGGTGGTGCTATGAAAAGGAGCTGTAAGCAGATGGATTTTTATGAACGTGCATTGGAATTAAAGGAAGAAACCATTGAGAACCGGCGGTATATGCACCAGCATGCCGAGACGGGGCTTTATCTTCCGAAAACAAAGGAATATGTAATGAACAAATTGCAGGAGTACGGACTTGATCCCAAACCGTGTGGGGAAGGTGTGACGGCAACACTTGGACATGGTGGAAAAGTGCTTTTGCTGCGCGCAGATATGGATGCACTTCCGATGCCGGAAGAGAGCGATGAGCCATTTGCCTGCACGACCGGTAATGCGCATGCCTGTGGCCATGATTTTCATGCAGCTATGCTTTTGACCGCAGCAAAGATGTTAAAAGAAAAGGAAGAAACGCTCGAGGGTACGGTAAAATTCATGTTTCAGCCGGCAGAGGAAACGTTTGAAGGCAGCAAAAATATGATTGCCAATGGCATTCTCGAAAATCCGAAAGTAGATGCAGCGCTCGCTTATCATGTATCGCCGGGACGTATGCCAATCGGTTTGTATATGTACAATGACAAGGATACGATGATGTATTCTGTGGATGGTTTCAAAATCACGATTACGGGAAAAGGATCGCACGGAGCATATCCGCATGTCGGGGTTGATCCAATCAATATCGGTGTGCATATTCATCTTGCTTTGCAGGAACTTATTGCAAGGGAGAGCAATCCCTCCCATGCATGTGTGCTGACAGTGGGACAGTTTCAGGCTGGAACTGCCGCAAATATTATTCCGGATACAGCCGTTCTTCAGGGAACTATCCGGACCAACAATACAGAGGCGCGAAAGCTTCTGGTACAGCGAATGAAAGAAGTGGCACAAAGGACTGCAGCTGTTTACAATGGAAGTGCAGAAATCGAGATGATATCGGAAGTGCCGCCACTGATCTGCAATCCGCAGATGACGGATGAAATCGTATCTTATATGGAAGAAATGCAGATACCGGGACTGACACCTTATCCGGGAGTATCTGCCAGCGCATCGGAAGATTTTGCAGTGATCGCCGAAAAAGTTCCGAGCACATTTATGTACCTTTCGGCAGGATTTATGAATGAGCGGGGAGATTATCCGGCGCATCATCCGAAGGTACGGTTTAATGAGGATGTTTGTCCGATCGGTGCCGCAGCGCTTGCTTACTGCGCAACAAAGTGGCTTCACAATCATAGAGAAAAATAGCAAAAGATAAGGGGAACAGATGAAAGAAGTATATATTCCATCTACAAATAACAGAAACCAGTTACATGTCGCAATCTGGGAACCGGAACGGGAAACGAAGGCGATTTTGCAGATCTCTCATGGAATGGTCGAGTACATTGTGCGATATGACGATTTTGCAAAGCACCTCAATCAGCAGGGGATACTTGTGATTGGTAATGATCATCTCGGACATGGACAGTCCGTTTTGGATGAGAGTGAGTTTGGCTATTTTGGAAAAGAAAAAGGAAGCGCGGTCGTCGATGATCTCTATGAGGTGACAAAATATGCAAAAAAACAGTATGGAGAAAACATACCATACTTTCTTATGGGACACAGCATGGGTTCCTTCATGGCTCGCAGATATCTTATGACATACGGAGAGAAGATTACGGGAGCAATTATTTCCGGAACCGGTTATAAGACTGCACCTGTACTTGCTGTGGCGTTGTTTTTTACAGCGGTAACAAAGCTTTTTCACGGGGAACGGTATCGTTCACCATTTTTGAAATGGCTGGCTTTTCATACCTATAATCGAAAGATTGCGGATGTAAAAACGGAAAATGACTGGATTACCAGAGATGCGGCAGTTGTGGCAGCTTATAATGAAAATCCATACTGTAAGTTTTCCTTTACTGTAAACGGCTACGAGACTCTGTTTGGTGCCATCAAGTACATACAGAAACAGAGCAACTGGGAAAAGACGCCGAAGCAGCTTCCGATTTTGATGATCGCGGGAGAGGAAGATCCGGTAGGAGGTTACGGAAAAGATGTGAAGAAAGTTTACAAGAAATATCAGCAGCTGGGATGCAATCACATTGAACTTAAGCTGTATCAGGATGACCGGCATGAGCTTGTAAATGAACTGGATCGTGAGGTTGTCTATGCGGATATCAGTCAGTGGATCTTAAGGTGGAGTTCCTACAAAGCTTGAAAGAAATGTATTTGCGGAAACTTTTTATTTTGCATGTTTGTTCATTTTGGACGCATGGAAATTAAGAAAGAGTCTAACAATTCGTTGACAGGTAGTTATATTGCGAAATTCATGGCGTATGCTATATTATCATTGTATAATGCGTTATGTAATACTTCCTATATGAACACGGACGACATTCAGATCTATACGATTTTACGGATGTTGGATTCGGAGTCGGCATAGGATGCAGAGAATCCGTCATGGTAAAATGATACGCATAACACTTGAGATTTCGGAGACAATAGTGATATCAGGAGGTGTGAAACTATGGTCGAACCGGATACAATCAAATTACTCAGAGAGTGTGATGCAGGCATCAGGATGGGCGTGAAATCAATCCGTGATGTTCTTGACGATGTAAAGGATGCCAGAATGAAAGAAATGCTGGAAAAATGCAAAGATCGGCATGAGGTGCTACAGGGTGAAATCAACAAACTGTTGCTGGAATATCATGATGAGGGCAAGGAACCGAATGTGATGGCGCAGGGAATGTCCTGGATCAAGACAAATGTGAAGCTTGCGATGGATGACTCGGATGCAACGATCGCGGAGCTTATGACGGACGGATGTGATATGGGAATCAAGTCGCTCAGCCGCTACCTAAATCAGTATGAGGCTGCGGATGATAAGGCGAAGGCGATCACAAAGAAGCTGATTAATCTGGAAAATGATCTGTGCAGCGGATTAAGAGAATATTTATAGCAAAAAAGTGTGCGGCAGGGCACACTTTTTTGCTATGCGAAACAACGAGCCAGAGTGCATAGAAGTGCAAAGCGGTCCTGTTCGGCTGACCGGAAGTGTATACCAGATAGGATGCAATTCATCCATACCAAAATGATATGGATCGCATACAAATTATTGATTTAACGAATGGAAGGGGATGTGTTATTCTGTGATTGTCAAAAGATTAACAATAATTACAGGAGGAACTTATGTCAGAGAATACTTGTCTTGAGAAGCAGCCGCTTTGCCAGGAAATGTTAGATAAAATTAATGCTTACTGGCGTGCTGCTAACTATTTATCCGCAGGTCAGTTATATCTGTTGGACAACCCATTGTTAAAAGAGCCTTTAACAATGGATCAGATTAAAAAGAAGATTGTTGGTCACTGGGGAACCGTACCGGGACAGAACTTTGTCTATGTACACTGCAACCGTGTGATCAAGCGTTACGATCTGGATATGATCTTACTTTCCGGTCCGGGACATGGTGGAAACTTCATGATTGCAAATACTTATCTTGAGGGAACCTACAGCGAGATCTATCCAAACATCAGTCAGGATGAAGAGGGTATGCAGAAATTGTTTAAGCAGTTCTCATTCCCTTGTGGCGTTCCGAGTCACTGCGCACCGGAAACTCCGGGTTCTATCAATGAGGGTGGTGAGCTTGGTTATTCGATCGCACATGCTTTTGGTGCTGTATTTGATAATCCTGATTTGATCGCAACCGTTATCGTCGGTGACGGCGAGGCTGAGACAGGACCTCTGGCTACCTCTTGGCAGTCTAATAAATTCTTAAATCCAATTACGGACGGTGCAGTTCTTCCTGTACTGAACCTGAATGGATATAAGATCAGTAACCCTACTATTTTCTCACGTATTCCGCATGAAGAGTTAGAGAGCTTTTTCGTTGGATGCGGCTGGGAGCCGATCTTCGTCGAGGGCGATGATCCAATGACCATGCATAAGCTTATGGCTGAGGCAATGGATACTGCAATCGAGAAGATTAAGGCAATCCAGGATCATGCAAGAAAGAACAATGATCCGGAGCGTCCAAAGTGGCCGATGATCGTTCTTCGCACACCAAAAGGATGGACAGGTCCTAAGGTTGTTGACGGACAGCAGATCGAAGGTTCTTTCCGTGCACATCAGGTGCCGATCACTATGGAGAACCCGAAGGAGCATCTGCCTCTGTTACAGAAGTGGCTGGAGAGCTACCGTCCGCAGGAACTCTTTGATGAGAACGGCCGTCTGATTCCGGAACTGGCGGAATTAGCACCGAAGGGAAATGCACGTCTCGGTGCAAACCCACATGCAAACGGTGGTCTTTTAATGAAAGACTTAAGACTTCCGGATTTCCGTTCCTACGGCATTGAGGTTGATCATGGTAAGACCAAAGCACAGGATATGATCGAGCTTGGCGGATATATTCGCGATATCTTTAATTTGAATAAGGACAGCAAGAATTTCCGTATCTTCGGACCGGATGAGAGTATGTCAAACCGTCTGTACAAGGTATTTGAGGCGGAGAACAGAGATTGGAATGCAGAGCTTCTTCCTAGTGACGACTGTCTCGCACGTAGCGGACGTATCATGGACGGTATGTTAAGTGAGCATATGTGTGAAGGCTGGTTAGAGGGATATCTTCTTACCGGACGTCACGGCTTCTTTGCAAGCTATGAAGCATTTATCCGTGTTGTAGATTCTATGGCAGCACAGCATGCAAAGTGGTTAAAGGTATGTAATCAGCTGACATGGAGACGTCCGATCGCATCCCTGAATTTTATCCTTACATCCAATGTATGGCAGCAGGATCACAACGGATTTACTCATCAGGACCCTGGTTTCCTGGATCACATTGCCAATAAGAAGGCAGATGTTGTCCGCATGTATCTTCCACCAGATACAAACTGTCTGTTATCCTGCTTTGATCACTGTATCAAGAGCAAGAATTATGTGAATGCAATTGTTGCATCCAAGCATCCAAGTTATCAGTGGCTGACGATGGATCAGGCAGTAAAGCATTGTACACAGGGTGTAGGCATCTGGGAGTGGGCAAGCAACGACAACGGTGAAGAGCCGGATATCGTTATGGCTTGCTGTGGAGATACCCCGACACTTGAGACGATGGCTGCTGTTACGATTCTGCGTGATGAGTTCCCTGAGCTTAAGATCCGTGTTGTAAACGTAGTGGATCTGTTTAAGTTGGAGTCGAACCATAAGCATCCACATGGATTAAGTGATGCAGAGTATAATGCATTATTTACAACGGATAAGCCTGTAATCTTTGCATTCCATGGATATCCGACACTCATCCATGAGCTTACCTATCGTCGTGATAACCAGAATATGTCGGTTCACGGATATCAGGAAGAGGGTACGATTACCACTCCGTTTGATATGAGAGTTCAGAATGAGATCGATCGTTTCAACCTTGTTAAGGATGCAATCATGCACCTTCCAAAGCTTGGAAATCGAGGCGCATATCTCATCCAGAAGATGAATGATAAGCTCGTTGAACACAAGCAGTATATTGCTGAGTACGGTCAGGATCTTGAGGAGATTCGTGACTGGGAGTGGCACACACCGGAGAATAAGTAATTTACTTACTCTAATATAGATTTAATATCATCCCTAATCTAACGAAAGACCGGGGCTGCGCAGGCAGCTCCGGTCTTTGTAGTATCATGTTTTCATTTTATTTCAGACGTATCCGCAATTTGCCTTAAAATGTTATTACCGGTTATACGGACGATCCAGCATAAATTTTCGAAAGGCAGTTGAAGCGATACTATGAGGGTATTCAGGGTCATAGACCATAGAAATCGTTCGGTATGGCATTTCATCCGGAATCTTAATCGGAAAGACTGTTCCGGTATCAATCGCTTCTTCCACAAATTCCGGCGGGAGAAAGCCGATTCCGAGATTATGTTCAATTGCAGGAAGAATCAGATCCGTAGTGGCAAGCTCGATTGAGGGAGTAAATCGAAGGCCTTTAGAGGAAAAGTACTGATCGACAAAAACTCGTGCAATCGCATCCTGTGTGAGACTGACCCATGGATATTCACACAGTTCGACAAACGACAGCTTTTTATCCCGCAGATCGCGGTACTTTCGACCGCCGATCAGAATATCTGTATAGGAATATACCGCGTGTGATACCAATGGATCTTGCAACGCATCCGGAATGGAGGAGATCATAGCAATATCCACCTGTCCCTGCCGCAGCGCGATCACGGAGTCGCTGGAACTGTTATTTAAGATGCGAAACGTAACATTCGGGTGCAGTTCGCGGAAGGATTCGATTGCCTGTAAGAGACAGCAGTGCAGGGCGGTTTCGGTAGCACTGATGGTGATGCTTCCTTCATCGAGAGAGAGGAGGCTTGTAATTTTTTGTTCGCCTTTGAAAAACTGCGCACATCCAGCAGAAACATATTCATAAAAGGTCTGACCTTCTGTGGTAAGCTCCATTCCGGATTTGCTTCGGATAAAAAGGCGGCATCCTAAATCTTCCTCCAGACGGTGGATCGTTCTGGTAACCGCCGGCTGACTTGTCTGCAGGGCAGATGCGGCTTTGGTCAGATTGCCGTATTTTGCAACATAATAAAAAATTCGATAGTATTCGTAATTTGTGTTCATTGTGTTTTCTCTCTGAAATAATCATTTGTTCGTTGTTTTAAATATAGCATGAATTTGCAGTAAAATAAAGAAACGATATGATAATGATCAAAGAAGGAGTAGTCCGGAGCACATTTCTATGATATGATAATTAAATACAATGTGAACAGATACTTTAAACAAATAAGACTGAGGTGAAAACATGGCAATTAGTTACAAGAAATTGTAGAATTTGTTTCGGATAAAAAGAGGAACAGTAAGGAGGACTTGCGTATGATGGCGAATGAAAAAATCAAAAATTCCAGTGAGCTAGAGTTTGCTGTATTTTGCATTGAAAATGTAGCGGCAAAGCTGGGGGTGGATGCAGAACGTGTTTATCAGGCATTTACCGAACAGAGTGACATTCTGAACGGATATATTGTCCCAGAATATGAAGTGCTGCATACCCAGAGCCGGGAATATATCGTTGATGACCTCCTTGATCTGATGAAAGAAAGGGGTGTGGAAGTATGATTCTCTATCATGGTTCTTTCTTAGAGATTGTAAAGCCGGATTTGACTCATTCCCGCCCTAACGTAGATTTTGGGCGTGGCTTTTATGTCACGCCGCTGTATGAACAGGCTGCGAAGTGGTGCGGTAAATTCAAACGTCGTGGGAAAGATGGCATTATCTCCCGGTATGAATACGATGAAAGCCAAGAAAACGAGCTGAAAACGCTGAAATTCGATTCTTATTCCGAAGAATGGCTGGATTTCATTCTGAATTGCCGCAGCGGAAAAGATTCGACAGATTATGACCTTGTTGTGGGTGGTGTTGCCAATGATAAGGTGTTCAATACCGTGGAGCTGTTCTTTGATGGGCTGATTGATAAGGCGGAAGCTATCAATCGCCTGCGTTATGAAAAACCGAACCTGCAAATATGTTTCCGCACAGAGAAAGCATTGTCTCTGTTGCATTTTGAAGGGAGTGAAACACTATGACAGCAAATCCGATTTTGCTTCAGAAAAAATATAGTCGTGTCATTGAGTGCTTTGCTAAACAGCAGGGACTTTCACTGGATGCGGCATTGGATTTCTTTTATCATTCCCAGGTTTATCATCTGATCCGTGATGGTGTTTCCGACATGCACTGCATGAGCGATGTGTATCTGGCAGAGGAACTGGAACAGGAATATGCTGAGAAAAACGCCGGATAAGTGTCGGATACGGTTCAGGGTTCAGTTTCTCCATTTTTCGCTGTGGATGGAGAAATATGGATTCTTCTAGAGGTGAGACATAATGACAAAATCTGGTTGATAAACCAGATAAAAGTGATATATTGGATGCATAAGAAAAGAAACCGTGTGGAATGACAGTTTTGTTTTCACACGGTTTTTTAGAAGACACGAGTTAGATATTACTAACATGAGTTCTGACCGCTTACTTGAAAATGAAAAAGATGTCAGATTTCTATGAGAATACTGATTTTTAGTGCAGGTGTGATTGGAGGGAAATACATGAAAAACGAAGAATACAAAAAATTGTCAATCAACGAGTTTACAAAAGCAGCAGGAAGATATGAAAGTAACCATGCGGGCATTTATGAAATGTGCAAGAAGGATTATCCGGATATTCTGGCGGAGCTAGAGAAGGAGCCGTTTAGAGAATTGCTGGATGCAGGATGTGGACCCGCTCCAATGATTTCTTTATTAGCAGAAAAATATCCGGACAGACATTATACAGGACTGGATCTGACTCCGGCCATGATTGAACAGGCAAAAAAGAAAAATATTCCAAATGCAACATTTGTTGTGGGAGACTGTGAAAACTTTCCTTTTGAAAACGATTCATTTGACGCAATTATTTGTTCTATGAGTTTCCATCATTATCCGAATCCACAGGCGTTTTTTGACAGTGTGAAGAGATGTCTTCGTCCAAATGGAAGATTGATCCTGCGGGATGTGACAAGTGATAATAAAATATTGATATGGCTGATGAATACATTGGAAATGCCTCTGGCAAATATATGCGGGCACGGAGATGTCCGGGTTCCAACAAGAGATGTGGTCATGAAATGCTGCAGAAAAACAGGGCTAAAAGTAGAAAAATTTGAAATCCGTAAAGGTATGAGAATGCATTGTGTTGTAAGAAAATCCTAAAGGAGACCAGCTATGAAATTTTATGAAAGTGGAGATAGTAGTAAACCAGTGATATTTTTATTTCCAGGTACCTGTTGCCTGTATAGTAGCTTTGATCATATACTGGATAGATTACATTCTTATTTTTACACGGTAACAGTTTCTTATGATGGATTTGATCCAAATGAGAAAACAGAATTTTATTCAATGGAAGATGAATGTGAAAAGATTGAGCTGGAAATCAAGAAAAAGTATGATGGAAGAATTAAAGCAGCGTATGGGTGTTCCCTTGGTGGAAGTTTTGTATCCCTTTTGATTCAGCGAAAAAGAATTCATATAGATCATGGCATTATTGGGAGCAGTGATATGGACGAAGCAGGTCGTCTCGTGGCAAAAATCAAGTCATCCATGGTAGTCCCTTTCATGTATAAAATGATACATACAGGTGCTCTTCCGAAATTTATGCAGAAAAAACTGAATAAGACAGATGAGGTTAAAAAAGAATTATATAATGGATTTTTGAATATGTTTGGAATCGGTAAAGGAGGAAATCCATGGATTACGAAACAGAGTGTTTATAATCAGTTTTATTCTGATCTGGTTACGAAAGTCCAGCATGGAATTGATGTGCCGGGAACTACGATACACGTGTTTTACGCAACAAAGATGGGCAGAAAATATGAAAAGAGATATTGTACTTATTTTAAAAATCCGGATATTCGGAGACATAACATGCAGCATGAAGAACTGTTTTGCTGTCATAGTGCAGAGTGGGTGGAAGAAGTAAGAAAGGCAGTGGAAGGCGACAGATAATGAAAGAAAAAGTGAATGTGACAGGTGTGCCGGAAACGATGGTACAGACTCTGTATGCAAGAGCAAAAGAAACAAAAAAACAAAATGCAAAGATCAAAGATGAGATTGCAGTAGAACTTGTGGAAAAGCTGGACTATGACTTTTCTAAAGCGGATAAAGATAAAGCCATGAACTATGGCGTGATTGCAAGAACAATTGTATTAGACCGGATGGTTGAGCAATATTTGAAGAAGCATGAAAATACAGTTGTCGTAAATATTGCATGCGGACTGGATACCAGATGCTACCGGATGAAGGGAAACTATCTGCGCTGGTATAATGTAGATCTTCCGGAAACAATGAAAATAAGGAGCCAGTTCCTTACCGAAACTGATCCGGTGTATCAGATTGCAAAGTCTGCAATGGATGATTCCTACATAGATGATATCGATTATCACGGTAAGAATATTCTGGTAATAATCGAAGGACTTACAATGTATTTGTATGAGAAAGATATCAGGAAGATGTTTTCTATTATTGATAAATCATTTCAGAAAGTTACAGTAATGGTCGAAACCATGTCACCCTTTGTTGTAAAGCATATGAAAGAGAAATCCATAGAGGGAAGCAATGCAAAATTCACATGGGGAGTTAAGAACAGAAAGGAGCTGCAAAGAATCATACCGGCATTTTCTGTTCGGCAGGAAGTCAGTCTTGTTGAAGGAATGAAAGAGATTATGCCTGTTTATTGTGTAATAGGTAAGATTCCGGCTGTTCGGAATATCTCAAATAAAATAATAGTTTTGGAGAAACGTGGCCGATATTAAGGAGACGATACAAATGAAGAAAAGACATTTTGATGTGGAAACAGATGGATTTTATGGAGCATATTGGAAATGTAAAACAGGCTCAGACTGTGCAATGATAGCAATGATCGGAGATGATCCGGAGGATTATCTGGCGCGTACATCCGTGAAATGGCTACATAAACTCGGCGTAAATGTGATGACGATGTCACCTGGAAAAAAGGATTATGGACATCATAATTATCCATTGGAACGTATAGAGAAAGCAATCAATTGGTTAAAAATGAATGGTAATCAGAAGATAGGAATTGTCGGGGCATCTACTACAGGAACACTTGCATTGACTGCCGCTTCTTATTTTGAGGATATTACATTAACGATAGGTCTGACACCGAGTGATTTTATCTGGCAGGGGTTTATGCAGGGCAAAAAAGATGGCTGTAAGGAATGGCCGATTGAAGGAGAATCTCTTTTTTCTTACAAAGGAGAACCCCTTCCGTATATGCCATTTTGCTACAAACATCCGGATTACTGGCATGTGATTGAGAAAGAAACAAAACGGACTGGTGATATGATTAATTCAAGAAAACTGTTTGATGACTCGGAAAAGGCTCATCCAATCACAGAAGACGAGATGATCAAGATTGAAAAAATCCATGGAACGTTATTGCTGATTGGTGCGGAAGATGATGTGTTGTGGGATACTGCAAAATATATCCGCCGAATGAAACAGCGAATGAAAGAACACCCTCATACATGCAGGCTGGAGTATGTTATTTATGAGCATGGAACCCATTTCGTTTTTCCGGAGAGCATGCTAAAGACAATGCTCCCGGTTGGCTCCGGACTCTTTGTGAAACTGGCATTTCAGGCAGCAAGAAAATACCCGAAAGAATGTCGCAGAGCACGACTGGATATTGACCAGCGGGTAAGAAATGCTGTTGCAAAATGGAAAAGAGTAGATAGATAAAAGATAAAGAAAATCTAAACAGCAGACTTGACAAATTCCTGTAATGAGTTAAAATATAACAGTGCTATATAGCACTGTTATATTTTTGGGGAGAACTTTAGAGGATACGAAAAGAATGTCGACGAAAGCAGAAGATACACAGAAAAACATATTAGATACAGCCAGAAAACATTTTCTGAAAGATGGTTTGACAGGAGCATCTTTAAGAAATATTGTAAAAGATGCAGGGCTTACTACTGGCGCATTTTACAAATATTATCCGACGAAAGAGGCACTTTTTGATGCATTGACGGATCCCTATATGGAACACATTTATCAGATATATGACCAGATCGTTGAGGAGTTTGAAAAGCTTTCTGCCAGTGATCAGACAAGGAATATGTCCGATACATCCAGTGATGGGATGGAGCAGATGGTTGATTATATCTATGATCATTATGATAATTTCAGATTATTGTTGAAATGCGGAGACAGTGGAAAATTTGAATTATTCATACACAATATGGTAGAGCGGGAAATGAAGTCCAGTCTGAATTATATGGAAAAGATGAAAGAGAATGGGGTGAAAATACCGATTGTAGAGGAAAGCCTTATGCATATGATCTATACGGGATTTTTTTCATCAGTATTTCAGATCATTGAGCATGATATAGACAGGGAGACTGCAAAGAAAAATGTGCATCAACTGAAAGAATTTAATACAGGTGGCTGGGAACGATTGTGGAATATTGAATTTCCGGTATAACTGATACAGGTGGCTAATGCCAGTAAGCCACCTATTTTATTATACGTGAGTTAGAAAGAACTAACGAAAGAAACAACAATAAAATCAAAGTAAGGAGTGAACAGATGTGAAAGAAAAAAAGAAGTCGGCAGTCAGCTGGGTCCTGACATGGGCCGGACAAAAAAGAATTGCCTATGTGTGGAGTGTGTTACTTGCAATAGGAAATGTGATTTTTAAGATTTTTCCGTACTTTATTATTGCAGATGTAGTAAAACTGTTTTTGAGTGGTGAAAAGGAGTTTGAAAAATATCTGGTGAAAGCGGTTCTGATCGCATTGTCGTTTATCATTGCAGAATTGCTTCATTCACTCTCGACAGCATTGTCGCATAAGGCAACGTTTACGGTACTTGCAAATATAAGAAAATCCTGCTGTGACAAGCTGGCACGGGTACCTCTTGGTTATGTGAAAGACACACCCTCCGGTACATTTAAAAATATTATGGTGGAAAGAATCGACAGTATCGAGACAACACTGGCGCATATTGTCCCGGAATTCACGTCCAATCTGCTGGCACCGATTGTGATTTTGATTTATTTCTTCCTGACAGACTGGAGACTGGCACTCTGGTCATTGGTGCCGGTTATAGTGGGATTTCTTTCCTATTTTTTGCCTTTTCCTTTGAAGATAAGCGATATATAATGTGTAACATAAGTGAAAGGGAGGTGATCCTCATGAATCTATACATAAGTGACCTGCATTTCGGACATAAAGATATTATCAATTTCGACCACAGGCCTTTCAGAGATGTTGATGAAATGGATCGCTGTCTTATTAAACTGTGGAACTCCCGCATACAGAAAAATGATGACATTTACATTGTCGGCGATTTTGCGTGCGATAATGAAAAACCAGAACAATGGTATCTTCGCCAGTTGCGAGGCAACAAACACCTTATTGTCGGAAACCACGATAACAAGCTTCTAAAAAACAATGAGGCTATGGCATATTTTGAATCCGCTGAATCGTTGCTGCGCCTTACGGACCAAGACCGGAAGATTGTGCTTTGTCATTATCCGATGGCAAAATTATGCGAAAATCCAGATGTATCCTATTTTGTATATGGACACATCCACAGCAAAAAAGATGAAATGTTTGAACTTATAAAGACCTACAAAAATACTTTGAATGCATCTGCCTGCATTAACAACTACACGCCAGGTTCCATTAACGAACTGATACGAAACAACATGGCTTTTCAAAGGAGGCGATTCTAGTGACGATGGATTATAAGGCATCCGTAAACGCTCCGGATCCTATTATGCCAAGTGAGATTCCTGATGTTCATATTGATTACAAAGGGCTGATTGATTATGCAAACGAAAAAGGTGTTGCTGTGTCAGAACTGAGTAAGGAAGAGAAAAACCAGTTTGTTCATGACTTTGATGAAATAAAAGAGCAGAACATAAAGCAGCAGAAGATTGGACAACAAATTATGGCGGTTAGAATGATTCAGAACGAAAACAAAAAGCAGAGTAGTTCAGGATTAACTATCGAAATGCTTTGCCAAGGGATGGCCTGCAGTCAAGAGGAAGTTAAAAAGCTTGTGGATTACACCATGTCTTTTGACCGCAGATTTATCGCAGATGAGGTAGTAAAATTGTGCCAGAAAAAAGGACTAATTGATTTTTCTCCAGAAGAAATATGCTATTATACCTGGTTTCTGCAAATGTTCGGGCCTCAATGCATTGATAAAGAGTCAGTGCACCAGATTTCCGATAAACCGGATATGGTAAATACAATGTATCTAAAAAAGTTTACATATTCTATTCCCAAAAGTGTAGGAGACAAAAATAAGTTTATGAAAATACTGGAGGTGTGTCAGCAATATCTTCAGAATAGCATAAGTGTTGCCCAAAAAGATGGAATTAAAGAAGAAGTGATACAACAAATGATGCACTGAAAGAAAGATAAGTTTCGCATAAAGCAAAAGCAAGTGGAGAATATACAGATAATAAAACTGGGTTATCGCCATACATGGGGCATGCAGATCTGCCAAAGATAAAAAAATGGTGGAAGATGAGGGCAATACCAGCCTCACGAAGCATTGTGCAAAACATTGTTAAAAGTGCAGAATGTATTAATTCAGAAATGTATTTAGCAAAGAATCTTGCACTAAGTGTGACAGACGCGTACTGGGTATGCCCAGAAAGCGTTACTTTAAAATATGATCAGGTGAAATTTACGAATCTCAGCATGTACAGTAATGGAAAAGCTTCCTGTTATAATGCCACTTCTTATGATTACAATGCATCTCTTGGTGGCCAAATGGAAAAATATTGGGATCTTGAGCAGCCGGTGCCAGATCTTGTAAAAGAAAGTAGCAAGTATTATGGGCAACAATCTGTAAATGAAGTGGTTGTAACAAAAATTCATACAATGCAGGAAACGGATGTCCCATTCGTTAAATACACAGCAGAGGCTATTCCAGGTCATGGAATTATCAGTCATTGCCAATCTTTTACGTCTGAGCATGTAGAGCTGATTTCAGCATATGAAATATTGGAAAGCCAAAAGTCGGAAAACAGTCGGTCTAATTATGAACAGTATATTCATTTATGCAGAGAATATGGTATTGATGAAGAACAGATTCAAAAATTTATGGATTATCAAACTTTAACAGATTTCGTTATTAGCAATACTGATGAACACCTAGTTAATTTTGGTGTATTAAGAAATGCTGATACAATGAAATTGATTGGTCCAGCACCTATTTATGATTCTGGAAACAGCATGTTTTATAATGAGGACCGTTTGATACCTTACTCAAGAGTAGAACTTCTCACACGACCAATTACAAGTTTTTATAAAACTGAAGATAAAATGTTGGGAAAAATTCATGATCGAAGTGTTGTTAAAGAGGAATTACTCCCTTCTCCGGAAGAAATAAAGATTCTTTATACAAAAGCAGGCATACCTGAACAAAAAGCGGAGTTTATAAGTGAAAATTATAAACTAAAGCTAGATATGATGCATGAATTCCAACATGGAAAAAGCATCTCATTGTATCATGAAAAAGAAATGGAAAGGAAGATGCAATATCATAAGCCTATAACAAAACAGAAATTCCTGAAAGACCTTTAGAGAAGAAATCCCAGAAGGGTTAATTTCCAAACCTAATGCAAAATAGGTTTGCATTTACTCTGACAGGCTCAGTATATTATAGTGGGGTTGATAATGACTTCGCAAAAAAATATGTTTTATAAAGCAAAGAACTGGTAAAGGAGGCACATATTTATGACAAGAAGTAGTACACGATCATATTGGTTATCAAACGATTCATGGTACACCGTTAAAAATGGTAAATTTGTATTAACATCTGTTGCGCCACCAGAAGCAAAAAGAAGTTTTGCAGAATGGAATAAACCGCGCAAAATAACGTTAAGACGTTTATTAAGGACTATTCGTGCAAAATTATTTTGATGAGAATATAAAGACCGCAAAAAAAAACGTGGCTTTCATCCCACAGGCAAGCCTGTGGGTTTTTCGCCACTAATTTATAACAGATTCAACTCCTTCCTTACATATTACTGTGACTTTAATGCAATCCCAATTAATCGATCCGTCTGATCTGCCATAAAAAGAGGAATATTGAGCATATCCCCGTCCAGCTTCAGGTTATCCAGAGAAAACCGGATACGGAGTTTAACCTTATCAGGAAACAGCTCCTTGAATTTTTTCAGGCTTCTGCTTGTGGTATTTGCTTCTGATTTTACTTCGACAGGGAAGATGTCATTTTCCCTCTGAATCAGAAAATCAACCTCGTAAGGCGGGTTTGTCTGAGTCCAGTATCGAGGAGCCACTTCAAACTGCGGTATCAGCGTCTGCAGGACATAGTTTTCTGTCAGTGCCCCCTTGAATTCCGTAAAAAGCCGGTTTCCTTCACCGAAAACGGTAGGTGCGAGCTGGGAAAGCCTGCGCAACAGCCCGACATCCACCAGATAAATCTTAAAGGCTGACAGGTCATCGTAAGCTGCGATCGGAAGTCCCGGGGCAGAACTGCGGTAAACTTTGTGGACAAGTCTTGCGTCAACAAGCCATTGTAAGGCATCTTCGTATTCTCTGGCTCTTGCCCCGGGCTTTACGACTTTGTATATGAACTTTTTGTTCTCCCGGGCAAGCTGGGATGGGATTGATTTCCATACCATCGAAATTTTCGGGAATTTTTTTGTATCCGGATGTTTTGCAAAATCACGCTCGTATGCGTCAATGATCCCCGAAAGAGAGTGCTGCATTGCCCCTGTGTCACGGTTCTGTGTCCACATCAATACCGGTTCCGGCATGCCGCCAGTTACATAGTACATTTTCAGCTTCTCATATAATGGATGAAAAAAAGCATCCGGTATAGGCTCAATGGTATCAACACTTTCCATATATTTTGCCAGATTTTCGTCACCGTTTGCAACGAGAAATTCTGAGAAAGTCATTGGATCGATCTGCATAAAATCGACTTTCCCGACAGGAAATGATGACGGTTTGGCGAGTGCAATCCCGAGAAGCGACCCGGCACAGGCAATATGGTACTCCGGGGCATTCTCGCAAAAATACTTCATGGAATTGATTACTTTCGGGCAGTCCTGCACCTCATCGAAAATGATCAGTGTCTTCCCTGGGAGGATTTTCTCCCCGCTGGCAAGCATCAGATTCTGCAGGATACGGCTGACATCTTTGGTTGTTTCGAAGAATTGCTTGTAATCCTCATTCTCATCGAAGTTAAAATATGCTGTATTTTCGTAATATCTTCTTCCAAATTCTTTGAGTATCCATGTTTTTCCTACCTGACGGACACCTTTTAAAATCAATGGTTTCCGGTAAGGGGAGTCTTTCCATTTTAAAAGATCATTTATGATTTTTCGTTCCATAAAACCCTCCAATCACATAATTATTAATAATTATGTGAGAAATATCACACTTTTATACATTATTTTGTGATTTTTTCACACTTTTATTATAAATTGAAGCTTCCGGAAATGCAAGATGGGAAAAGGTATCCCGCACATTTTTCCTTTTCCATAATATAATGAAATAAATTTCAATAATGAAAACCGCATAAAGTCAACTGTTCACAAAATCTTCACAAAAAAATTAGCACTCACCTATTGACAGTGCTAATAACTGGTGTTATAACATAGTCAGAACAAAGGAAGGGAACCAAAAGAGAACGAAAGGCTCGAAGGTTTCTGAAACATCCCGGTTCCAAAGAAACAAGGTAAACAAGCATGAGATGCCCACAGAGTGTGGACGTAGAAAGAAAAGGAGAGATGACTTATGTTAATGCCTAGTATTTTTGGAGAGAATTTATTTGATGACTGGTTTGATAGTTTTCCATTCTATGATATGGACAAAGAGATTAACAATACAGAGAAGAAGCTTTATGGCAAGAAAGCCAGCAGAATCATGAAGACCGATATCAAGGAGAAGAAAGACGGCTATGAATTGGTAGTTGATCTTCCAGGATTCAGCAAAGATGAAATTAAAGCATCTGTTGCAAACGGATATCTTACCATTAGCGCTGCAAAAGGTTTGGATAAGGATGAAAAAGAAAAAGACAGCGGTCACTACATCCGTAAGGAACGTTATGCAGGAGCTTGCGAGCGTAGCTTCTATGTTGGAGACAACGTTGAGCAGGAGGATGTCAAAGCGGAATTTAAGCATGGTATCCTGAAATTGTTCGTACCAAAGAAAGAAGCAAAGAAAGCAGTAGAAGAAAATAAATATATTGCCATTGAAGGATAATGGATGATAAGGGTCCCCGGAGTGATGAAACTCCGGGGATTTTTTATTTTTTATGTGAACCGTAAATTTGAATTGTAGCAAAAAATTGTCTGATATGAGTAGTGTAAGTTATAGATCGATTAAGCGATTTGAAACAACAGGACAAATTTCACTTTTGTCACTGACAAAGATTGCAACAGCTCTGGGAGTTTCATATCAGGATATACAAGAGGTAATTAATGAAAGAAAATTTGGAAATGTATTTATAAGGGAAGGTACTTAGGGAACAGTCTGAAGGAGTTTGGTTATGGAAAGAAGAAATTTAACTTACGAGGAGAATAAGAAAGCAAATCTGCTGTGTGTTGTTTCGTTAGTTCTGATGTTTGCACCGTTATTGTTGTATTGTGTCGGACTTGAAATCGCAGATACATATCTGAATATAGATTTTACCGGATCTATTGCTGTTTTGATTATTGCATGTGGCATTGCACTGAATGCTGCTTGGGGTGTGGATTTTTACAAGAATTGTAAAAGACCATAAGGAAGACATTTTGCGTACCTATGTGATGAGTCTCGGACTTATGTATGGTATTTCAAAGCTGGGCTGTTTTTTGCAGGGTGTTGTCATGGAATCGCATATCATGGTGCCGGATATGTTTCCTATGGGTGAAAGTCCCTAATCCACCCTAGTAGTGGGAAGGATATAGCCAAGACCAAGGGTGTCCTATTCATAGAGTTGCTATGATTAACGTGAGGGGAATCTGAAGGAAGGTGGAGACAAATCTCTGGTCTGACGAACAGAAATTACATCAGGCTACAGTTAAGGATAAGGTTGCATGACAAACTAAAGTCCAATAACTACTCGGAATTAACAGTAGTAAATGTGGCAGATATATGGAGAGAAAGAAACGTGTGGTACCAAGGGAGGTCTCGTCAGCGGATGAAAACAGAGTATGAAATCCGTCAGTAACAACGAATGGCGAGAAGTCAGCAGAAGCCATAGTAAACCAGTGGTTGCAAACACTGGCGAAGGGCTGAACTTTAGGAGACACAAGCAATGAATGTAACTGAAAGTAGATTTAAGAACAGACAACTTCATATGGAAGACTATCTGCAAATGGTATCTGCGGAACAGAAAGAGTATGCAGAAGTGTTCGACTACTCTAAGATTGCTGAAAAGAGCGGTGTCATCACAGACTATTGGACGAACAATCTTTTGGATTTGATTTTGCGAAAAGGCAATCTAAACAATGCCTATAAACAAGTCAAGAAAAACAAAGGAAAAGGTGGAATCGATGGTATGCAGGTGGATGAACTTCTGCCCTTCCTTAGAGAAAACCAAGATTCCTTAATCCAAGAGATAAGGGAAGGAAAGTATAAGCCTAACCCAGTTCGAAGGGTAGAAATACCCAAGGAAACAAAAGGCGAATTTCGAAAGTTAGGAGTTCCTACTGTTGTTGATAGAGTTATTCAACAGGCAATAGCACAGGAATTATCGCCAATCTATGAGGAGCAATTCTCAGAAAATAGTTTCGGTTTCAGACCAAAGCGAGGAGCACACGATGCTCTCAGACAATGCCAAAAGAACGTAAATGATGGCTATGTATATGTGGTAGATATGGACTTGGAAAAGTTCTTCGACACAGTATGCCAGAATAAGCTGATAGAAGTATTGTCAAGAACCATCAAAGATCTATACTATTCTGCTTACAATTAGATTGACAAAATAAGAATCCCTCTCATATAATTGGTTGCAATGGTATTGAGGAAATACAACCTTAAATGTATAATGGGAAAGTAGCATTGCAGGAATGAGGTAGGCTAATGAATAAAATATTGATTATTGAAGATGATTTAGAAATAAATGCGTTATTGGCTGATTTTCTAAAAGAAAAAGGATATGCTGTGCATTGCCAATATGATGGACTTCATGTTCTGGATTTTTTGAATAAAGAAAAAATTGATTTGATTATACTTGATATTATGCTTCCTTATCGGAGTGGTGATATTATTTTATCTGATGTACGCAAGAAATTTACGATACCTGTTATTATTATTTCAGCGAAAGAAACTACACAAAATAAAATCGACTTGCTTCGTCTGGGAGCAGACGATTATATCACAAAACCTTTTGATATGGAAGAAGTGCTTGCCAGAATTGAAAGTAATCTGCGAAGAGTACAATTTCAAAATAGCCAGACAGAATGTTTGCAATATAACAATCTGACTTTAGACCTAGAGAAAAATACAGCATTTTTGAATGGAATAGAATTATCCTTAACCGCTAAAGAATTTGGCATTTTAGAATTGTTGATGAAATATCCAGATAAAGTATTTTCAAAATCGAATCTTTTTCAAAGTGTTTGGGATACAGAATATATTGCTGAAGATAATACACTTAATGTTCATATCAGTAATTTACGCAATAAATTAAAAGCGATATGCTTTGATACAGAATTTATTGATACTGTTTGGGGCATTGGCTACCGCCTACATAAAGCTAAGGATTAAACGTTCCTTAGCTTTATTATTTTTTTAACTTTTCTCATTACGATTTAAGAAATTCTTTAAAATTGCCCATTATACTGGTTTAAGTAAAGGAGGTTTGGAATATGAGTTCAATTATTTTAGAAGCAAAGTCTTTAACCAAAGAATATAAACAAACATTAGCATTAGACCACATAAATTTACAAATAAAAAAAGGAAAAATTTATGGATTTATTGGTCAAAACGGAGCAGGTAAGACTACTTTTTTAAGATTAGTCACAGGGCTTGCGTTTCCAACAAGTGGTACACTTTCTTTATGGGGAAATTCTGGAACAGAAGAATTGCAGAAACAGCGTAAACGAATTGGAAGTATGATTGAAACGCCTGCTCTATTCCCGTCAATGACTGCCTATCAAAATATGGAAGTACAGCGTATTCAACGAGGCATACCAGATAAATCAGTTATTAAAAGGACATTAGATATGGTTGGATTGCAAGATACAGGTAAAAAGAGTGTCCGCAATTTTTCATTAGGTATGCGTCAACGATTGGGGATAGCGATTGCACTTTTAAATACACCAGAACTATTGATTTTAGACGAGCCTATCAATGGTCTTGACCCTGCTGGAATTGTAGAAATCAGAAATTTATTAAAAATTTTGAATAAAGAATATGGTATGACCATTTTGGTTTCAAGCCATATCTTAGAAGAATTGTATCAAACAGCATCAGAATTTATTCTGATTGACCATGGAAAAATTATAGAAGAGATTTCTGATTATGAATTAAATGAACGGTGTAAACGACATATAGCAATTAAAACAACAGATGTTCAGAAAACGGTTCTGGTTTTGGAAGAGAATCTTCATACAGATAACTTTAAACTAATGCCAGATGGCATAATTCGTTTGTATGATTATTTGAATGATTTAGAGACAGTTGCGTCTGCTTTGGCAGAATCGCACATTCTTGTAACAGGACTTTCTGTATCTGGCGATACTTTGGAGGACTATTTTTTGAGCAAAATAGGAGGAACAAAAGATGTCAAATCTCCTAAAAACTGAGTTATATAAGTTGTTTCACAGTTGGTATTTTTGGGGAATTGGAATATTCAATATCCTTTTAAGTAGCATATTGCTGTTAGATAGTAAAGAACGCTCTTCAAACTTAATTATGGCATCATTATACAATATTCCGTTACTCTATTTTTTGATTATAGTGTTTATAGCATTGTTCATTGGAAGTGATTTTAGTGGAAGAACTTTAAATACTTATATTACTGCCGGACATAAAAGAAGTTCTATATTTAGAGTAAAGTTAATTGTATCTCAAATAGGTTGTATTATCATTCTGGTATTTCCATTATTTGTACATGGAATTATTAGTCAATTTTATATTGGAGAAAAACTTTTTTGGAATGATAGCACATATACTATGGTTTTACAAACTCTGTTTGCCATGATAACACTGTGTGCATTACCGATGTTTTTTGCTTTTATTTTTCGTGATATGGGGAAAACACTGACAGTTTCAATGGTTTTATTTTTTGTTATGATTTTTTTGCTGAATAGTGAATCTGCACAAATAATCAGCAGAATAATACCAATGGGACAACTTAGGTTAATTTCATTGCAAAAGGTCTATTCGACAAACTTTTGCTTGTTTGTAGATTTTTTATGGAATTTTATTTTATATTTCATTGCAGGTAGTGCTTTTTTACATACAGACTTGAAATAACCGGAGGTGTTTTTTATGGATAAATTATTAAAATTGGAAAAATATCAGTTGTTACATAATTCTATTTACTGGTGTGGTATGATTGGAATATTTATTTTAGGATTTTTTACAGCAGATACTTATGTTACAGAGGTCATGGGACCGACAGAAGAAATTGCTTCTTCTCTTGCTGATATTTTTAATGGAATGGTGTATGATTCTACGTTTCTTCTTATCATCATGTCGGCTATACTTGCATTGATTTTAGGACAGGAATTTTCTAAGAGAACAATAAACTTAGAGGTCAGTGCCGGACATTCCAGAAAACAAATTTTTACAAGTAAAATAATATCGTATTTAATTGCTTTTAATCTTATGGCTCTTGTCTATCCAGTTTCAGGGTGCATAAGGGAATTTGGACGCTTTGGTGTTGCAGACGTGGGAATGTTTTTTTACAATATTATAAAAGCAATCATTTATTCTTGTCTGCTTAATAGTGCGATATTTCTAATTGCAATACTTATTTGTTGCTATTTACAGGATGCTGTAAAAGCAACCTCGGTTACAGCAATTATTATTTTTGGTCTTAGCTTATATCTTGGCTATGGAATGATGTTGAGATTACCAGTCGGTTTTTTACCTACTTATCAAATCAGAATCGTTGTCAGCATGAAAACCTTTTTTCAACCGATAGCTATTTTAGTAGGATGTATATGGTCTGGTATATTGGTATTGCTTTCGTGGATAAAATTTTGTAAATGTGATTTTAAATAGGTGGAGAAAATGTCTAACATAGAATGGATTTTAATTATCATAACAATATTTTTAGTAATATTGCTATTTCGATATATTCAATTAAAAAAACAAATCCGTAATCTTGCGGATCAAGTTAATGAATTGAATTCTGGAAATTCACAGCAGATGTTAGACATTTCGTTGATTGATAAAGATTTAGAAAGACTGGCTGGTATGTTGAATCAATATAATATCAGACAACGACAGGCTGTTGCAGGCGTATTACGCAATGAAGAGTATTTAAAAGAATCTGTTGCTAATATATCACATGATTTGCGTACACCTCTTACAGTCATTCTTGGTCATTTACAATTATTGCAAAAAGAAAATTTGGAATCCAGTCAAGCACAGCGTGTAAAAGTGATTTTTAGCAAAGCCGAAAAAATGAAAGAATTGGTAGAAACATTCTATGACCTTTCTATTTTGGAGGAACAGCAGACAGTTCCAGAAAAAGAAAAGTTTAATATATCTAATATGTTAATAAATTTAATTACGGAAAATGCCGTTGCATTAGAAAAGGAGAATATTTTACCCGAAATAAATCTCCCAGATTATTCAATATACGTATATTCTGATAAAAATATGGTAGAACGAATTTTACAAAATCTGTTGACAAATGCAATTAAGTATTCTGTTGGAACGATAAAAATAACACTTATGGAGAAAGAAAATAATAATATTATATTTACCATTGAAAATCCAATGAGTGACAGTTCAGAAATTGATTGCAATCGACTTTTTGACCGTTTTTATACAGGCGATAAATCAAGACATAATGGAAGTACAGGATTGGGACTTGCGGTAGTAAAAACACTTGTTGCCATTCTTGGCGGAAATATTGTTGCAAAAGTACATGCCAATAGCCTTATTATTACTCTTGAATTATAAAGTATTGAAGATATATTCGTATGATAATTCATTGAAGAGTGGACATCAAAATGTAAAGTCAATAGTTTGTAAAGTCTAGTTACAAACTATTGGCTTTTTTCATTACTGTGTAACAAGTAAATTTACGATAGAAAGCGTAGCAATTAGTTGACACCAAAAATAAAAAAATTGGTGTCAAATCAAGAAAAAGTGATGATTATAAGGAAGAAAAAGTGTTGCAAACCCCGTAAATGTGAGGGTTTGGTAAGGATGTTTTTAAGATTTAGGTTTTGCGGTATAGTATGTGGCGTACTATACCGCTTTTCCTTTCCACAAAGTGACCTTTGAGTGGTCGAATACTCCGATATGGTTATAGATAATTTCAATTTCCTGTAAGCGTTTACCGCTGCTCTTATCAGGAGCATGGACAATAATTTTGTCGATAAACTCATGTACAATTTCTGGTGTTAGTTCTGTAAGGTTAGTGTACTTGCGGACTACTGAAAGAAATTGCTTTACATCCACAGATTGTTTTTCTTCTTTCTGTAATTCTTTCTCTAAAGAAGTCTGTTCTTCCTGCAAAGTATGCTGTTCTTCCTCATATCCTTTTGAAAGTTTCATAAAGCGCTCATCTGAAAGTTTTCCACTAATATTGTCTTCATAAATCCGTTGAAAAATTTTGTCCAACTCTTGAATACGGGAATGGATTTCTGTAAGCCGTTTTTTCTTTTGCGACAGTTCTTTATTTCTTTGCCGCATATCCGTATCCATGACCATCTGAACAAATTCATCTTCATAATCTGATACATAGCGGATAACTTCTTTCAGGTTTTCCAGCACAATTTGTTCGACTACTACATTACGAATATAGTGCATAGTACATGATTTTGAATTGTGCCGGTAATTGCTGCATACAAAATTATGTTTCTCTGCGCTCTGTGCCATTTGCCTATGAAATGTCATTTTGCTTCCGCAATCTGCACAGTAGAGCAAACCAGAGAACATAGGCATATCCCCCATTTTGGTAGGGCGGCGTTTTCCGGAACGGATTTTCTGTACAATCTCAAAGGTTTCCTTGTCAATGATTGCTTCATGGGTATTCTCAAAAATCCTCCATTGTTCAGGACTGTTATCAATTTTTTTGCGATTTTTATAAGACTTAACATGGGTCTTAAAATTCACAGTATGTCCTAAATAATCCATTCTTTCTAAGATGTGAGATACCACAGTTGCGCTCCACAGATACTTGTCAGGTGGAAGAACGGTTCGTGGCTTTTCCCCATGCTCTAACGCATAATAAGTAGGGCAAAGAATTTTTCTTTCCGTTAGAATATTGGCAATTCGTGTCGGTCCATAACCATTGACACATAAACGGAAGATTTCCCGAACCACTTCGGCGGCTTCTTCATCTATAAGCCATTCCTTTTTATTGTCAGGATTCTTCATGTAGCCATAAGGAGCGTGAGAACCGATATGCTCGCCTGCCATTCCTTTAGAACGTTTGACTGCACGGATTTTTTTGCTGGTGTCCTTTGCGTACCATTCGTTGATTATGTTACGAAATGGGGTAAACTCATTCTCCCCCACATGGCTATCCACGCCATCATTGACAGCAATAAAATGGACATCCAGGTTCGGGAACATAATTTCTGTGTACATTCCCACCTGCAAATAATCACGCCCAAGTCTTGACATATCTTTGACTATAACGCGTTTGATTCTTCCTGCTTCGACCTCTGCAATCATTCTTTGAAAATCTGGTCTGTTGAAATTTGTACCAGAAAACCCATCATCTACAAAAAACACATAAGGCTGATACCCATGTTCGATTGCATAACGCTTCAGGATTTTTTTCTGGTTAATAATACTGTTTGAATCACCCTCCTGTTTATCATCTTGTGAAAGCCGACAGTATAATGCGGTTAATTCCTCTGTTTGATTTCCAATCGGATAAATGGAAGTGATAGTGTTGTTTGACTGCTGTAACATAAATACCTCCTATCCGACAGTCAAACAGACAATGCTTTTGCAACTTTATTGTACCGCATTTTCTGTTTTCTGTCTGCCCTGTTTTATAGCAAAATTATTGTTTCAAGTCATTACGGATAAGCCTTTTTACTTTCGTTACTGCGTCTTCCTGTGCCTGTTCTTTTGAGCGGGATTTTACCACATAACAGGTGTTTCCTATCTGGTATTCCCGTATCATTTCAGGGACAGGATTCTTTGTGTTTTCCATAAGATAACAACCTCCTGTTATTTTCTTTGAAGCAAACCGAACAGCTTTCGCTAAAGCTCATGGGAATCTCACCCCTGCATGGTTCTCATCCAGCCGTACCCTTTGCCAGCGGTGCTACATCATCACACGGACTAAGGCTGTACGGAAGTATCATTATCACGATAGAAAGGTCATGGCGGCAGCTCTGCGGTAAGCTGCTTATGGAACGCTGGCAGGAATCGCTATCCGGTTTCATCCCTCCTTTTGTGGGTTACGGCGTGCCAGCCCAACGGCTCTCTTTCTATCGAAACGTATTCGGCTGCTTTATGCTGCGTTGATTAGACGCTTTCTTTTTCAAGGAACAATCCGGCTTTGTTAGCCTGTTAAAATGCACTGGTGATAATGCACTTTAATAGACTGGCAAGCTCTGTCTGGGAAGCATGGGCTTGTCCATGCTTCCACAGGAGAGCGTTATTTTTATTTTGGTTCCCTGATTTCAAAAGATAAAATCTTTGCAATCAGACGTGTTTCCATCCGGCGGCGTAGGGTTTCATCTACAACCATGTGGGTATTCCCATATTCGTCTTTCATGGGACGCATGGAACGGCTGGCAATAAAACCGCTGTAATGGCGTACAATCTGGTTGACTGCTTCAATATCGCCGTCCGCAGCCCTTACAATCACAGGAAACGGAATCATAGGGTGCTTTGCTGTCATGCTTCCTCCTCCATAAATTTTTTGATAAATTCTAGTCCGGCGTGTCTTCTTCTCTGGATAGTAGAACGGTTGACTTCCAGAATTTTTGAAATTTCCGTATCGTCAAATCCAAGAAAATAATATCTCAGGATAACATCACGTTTCTTTCCATCCAGATTTTCTAATGCTTCTGCTAACAGGCTGTTTTCAATACGGACAGTAAATCCATCCATTTCAAAAGTATGGAAGTGGGATGGGTAGGTGTCTTCGGAAGAAAACAGATTAACGGTGTAATCGTCCATATCACAAAACAGGGTTTCCCGTTTGCACTGTCTGGACAACGCTTTGAGATAGTCTTTGCGTTCATCTTCCATAGCGACTTTACAGATGTAATCAAACTGGTTCTCTATGGTTGTCTGAAATTCAGATGGCTTCATCATTACTCACCCCCTTTCCAGCCTTGAAAGGGAGCGAGTTGATAGGAATTTCTGCTTCTTTCCCCCTTTTCGCTCTTAGTCCCGACAGGACAGGGGGTGCAGTTGCATTTTTGAATAAAAAAATACACCCATTTTAAAATAAAAATGAGTGCATGAGAAATAACAGTAGAATAAATATGACTTGTCAGTTCATATTCAAAGTCGGACTTCCACAGTGGGGGAGCTATACTTTTTTTAATGAATGTAACTTATGTATGCTGTACAGCAACAAAGAAATCCCCATAGTGGCAATCCTCCTAAATGCCACTACTCATTATTCTGTGTTATCGTTGGTTCAAGAATAGACAAAAAGAAGCGGCGGCTCTAAAAATCAAAGCCACCGCTTCAAAGGCGCATGAAAATCTATCTGCGATACGACGGCTTTTTTTCTTTACCGTCGTCCGGCAGAGTATCATTTAATATTCATTTCTATTTTTCCAGTAAAATCTTCACATTCAATACCGATATAATTTCCGCCATCGGGAAGTGTAATAGTATCGCTGTATGTTCCAGTTGTTTCAAGTAAAGTTACTGCTTCATCAGCTCCCGAAATCCAAAATACCTTTGCAGTACCACTTAAAACTTCCAATGTACAGGTAACTGATATATCTTTTCCGGCTTCTCTTTTTATTGAAGTCCCTCCAAATAGATACTCTGTATCTGAAAAATTTTCATAGTCAGCTTGATAGCTTCCTGTATAATCATCAATCCCTTTTTCTTTTTTACCTTGTAGAGAGAGTTTTCCTGTAAGTTCTATGGAACCCGCAGATTGAACAACATTATTATAATGATTGAGAATTTCATCTTTTGTACAGCCGGAAAGCGTGGATACTCCAATAAGAATTAGTATCAATGATAAAAATATTTTTTTCATAAAATTTTACCACCCTTTCTTTGGTGCCGCCTTTTTCGCTTTTTTCTTTGCCTGTTTGAGTTCTGTTTCCTTCATGCAAATAATCAAGACTGCGGAAATGACAACAATAACTGCAAGGCTACAAATACAAGTTAATATGTTCCAGTTGACTGCGGTATCATAGCTGCGGTAGCCAATCATTCCAAGACTTGCCGTAATCGGATAAAGATTTGCTAACGTCATGTTTCCTGCGGCAAACATACCTCCATATCCGTAAACAAAGGCAATAATAACACCGACTAAAAAGCTGCCTGCTTTACGACAGGTAATTATAATAATCGGCAGAACAGCAATATACAAAAAGAAATTGACTGCGGTTATTTGTAATGCCGCTTTTAAGGCTAAGGATATTTGAAAACCCGGAAATCCTACAATCATTTCTGCGATAATTGTAAACAGACTGCATATCAAACCGAAGATAATAGACAGTACACCACATACAATCAATTTTCCGGTCAACAACCATTTAAATGAAATCGGTACAGTTAAAATATTTTTTAAGGTATCGTCCGTTTGTTCGCGGGAAATCATATATCCAGCAATCAAACTAATACACATAGGGAAAATCATGGACATATTGTTTTTGATAACCTGTTCTGTGAGGTAAGCAAAATCCCATACTGAACCATCATTTGCCATAGAAGTAAATAAAGTCAGCAAAACAGATAGAAGCATGAGCGCAACCCCAGCCCAAAGGATATGATACCTTTTTAGTTTATAAAACTCTGTTTTCACAATGCGAACCATAGTTATTCCCCCCTTTGTTTGTATAATCGGTCAATTAACCAAAATGAAATAATCGCCATAATTCCAAGTATCATTACGACTTGAAATGTTGAGGGAATAAGTCCTGTCATTTGTTCCAAGTCCATTTTTATTCCATGTGCTGCCATATCTCCGGCACTCCAAAATGTAGTTAATGGTGTAGGTAGGAACCACAATATTGTTTTTGGAAGTGCGTCAAACAATGCGGTTGCACTCATATTCAATACGCTATAAAAAACACATAGCAAAATTGAAAACACATAGGTCTTACTAAAAAAGACTACAAGCACAATCAGCGGCAATGTACCTGCTGTAATAAAAATCCCTGTTTCAACGGCTAAAAATAATTTGTAACCAAGTCCATAAACTTCTAATGTTCCCAAACCACAAAGAATTGTCGCAATAGTGGACGCAACGCAAAAGATAATTCCAAATAGAAATAGTACAAAAATTTTAGCAAGTACCATTTGGGTACTGGTTACAGGAATAGTACGCAAATTTTTGAATGTATCATTGTCCCGTTCCATAAAAAACAACATAGCTGCAATGACACCAATAATACAAGGAAGTAAAAACTGTATTCCGTACCCAAGTACCATATTAAAAAGTCCATCAAATGCGTCTGCCTTATCTGTGTATCGCTCCATCATAGAGGGAGTTGTCATTAAATAAGTCAGAGGGATAGGGAACATAAAAGCTGATAAGATAACCAGTGGAATAAACTTTTTCCGTTTCAATTTCAAAAATTCACATTTTATCAGTTTAAGCAATTCCCTCGCCTCCCGTCACTCGCTTGAAGTAATCTTCAAGACTTTCTTCGCAGGTATGAGCTTCTGATACCTCCAATCCATTTTCCACAAAGGCAGTTACAATTTTTCCTACGGATAAGTCAAGGTTATGCAAGCGTAAGTTATGGTCGTCCTGTATAGAAAAATGGCTTTCGTGGAAAGTACGTTCCAAAATTCTTGCTGCCTGTGCGGTATCAGAAAGAGTAAATCGAATATGTTTGCTACTTTTTTGTTCCAGTTCTGCAAGGCTTTCTTCTTCCAGTAGTGCGCCATGGTCGATAATACCAATGTCATCAGCCAATAGTGCGATTTCTGAAAGAATATGACTGGAAATTAAAATTGTTTTTCCTCTTGCGTCACAAAGCTCACGAATAAAAGAGCGAACTTCCGCAATACCGATAGGGTCAAGCCCGTTGATAGGTTCATCTAAAATTAAAAGTTCCGGGTCGTGCATAACAGCAAGTGCAATCGCAAGACGTTGTTTCATACCAAGCGAATACTGGGAAAACAGTTTTTTGTCCTTATAAGGCAGTCCTACTAAATCTAAAGCGTCTTTAATCGCATGATTGTTTGGCACACCTCGTAAGGTTGCAAAGATACGCAAATTTTCCGTAGCAGTCAGATTAGGATAGAAGCCGGGGGACTCAATCAAGCTACCGATACGGGGCAAAAGTTTCTTTTCATTCCCCTGCAAAGCCTTTCCCCATATTTTGACTTCGCCGGAAGTAGGCTTTGTCAATCCAAGCAGCATTTTCATAGTAGTTGTTTTTCCGGCTCCGTTTCTTCCAAGCAGTCCATAAATTCTTCCTCTCTGTACATGGATATTTAAGTCAGCAACACTCTTTTGTGAGCCGTACTGCTTTGTAAGATTTTTTGTTTCAATGATATATTTTTTGTCCATATTCAAACCTCCTGTTCTGTAAAGTATTCTATCACTCCAATCTTGCATTAACCTTGCAACAACCTTGCATTAACCTTGCAATTTCAAATACAGCTTCCGAAAGTAATTAAGGCTCCCGCCATAAAGACGGAAAAGCCTTAATCTATCAACGGAAAAAGTAAAGTAAATTTAGTTCCTTTTTCCGGTACACTATCTGCTGTTATTGTGCCATTCATCTTTTCCACAAGCTGATGAACGATAGATAAGCCAAGACCGCTGCCTTTTTCAGCACGCCCTTTATCACATTTATAAAGCCTCTCGAAAATATGTTTCAAATCTTCTTTTTCAATGCCTATCCCGTTATCAGTTAATCGAATTTGCATATTTTTTTCCTGCTTTGATAGGAATATTTCTATTTTGTCTGCATGACTGTGGGAAATTACATTCTGAATAAGATTATTCAATATCCGCATATAACCGTCCGTATCAAGTTTTACTCGGAAAGGCTGTTCGGGAATATCAATGTTATAATCTATCTGCCTATCTTCAAATATAGGTATCCAGTCAATCAAAATATTTCGTGTTAGTTCCGCAGCTTCAACGGTATTTATATCCATAGCAAACTCATTAGAGTTTAATTTGAACCAGTCAAAAAGAATATCTATATATTCTTTCAAATCGTGAGCTTTACGACGGGCAGTTTCGATATAGTCGTCCTTGTCTTTTCCTGTGACAATTCCTCTATGTGCGGCGTCAAGATACCCAATAAGTGTTGTAAGCGGTGTCCGAACATCATGGGAAAGGCTTGTCATAAGCTGGCGGTTCGTTTCTTCTGCCTGCCGGACAGTAGACAGCCTTTTCTCATAAGATACAACAATCTCATTGATTTCATAAGCAAGAGGAGCTACCAGTTCATTTGTTGCTGATAAAATCCGCCTGTTTCCATTCCCATTTTTTACATCAGCCAATGCGTCTGTTATTTCTGCTATCTGCTTTTTTACACGCCGGATAACAAGGCAAGAAACAAAAATAGAAAAAAGTGCAATGATAATTGATAGAAAAATAATCGCTTCCATAAAAATCAAACCTCCTTGCTAAAGCGATAACCAATTCCCTTAATTGTCTGAATGTATTTGGGGTTTCCGGGATTAACTTCTAATTTTTTACGAAGTCGGCTAATAATCGCCATAATGTTACTGTCATCATAAACATATTCTTCTCCCCACACTTCTTCATAAATCTGTTGCTTTGTCAAAATTTTTCCTTGATGTTTCGCGCAGTATAAAAGCAGGTCAAATTCCTTTGGGGGCAACTCAAAAGTTCCATTTTCCGTAATAATAGAACGATTTTCAAGGTCTATTTTCAATCCGTCAAATTCAAGCTGCTGTGTCATTCCGTCTGTTTGATTGAAACGGGTATAACGCCGTATAAGAGAAATAATACGGGCTATTAGTTCGTCCATATCAAAAGGCTTTGTCAAATAATCATCGGCTCCTGCGCGTAAGCCGCGCACTTTGGAAGCACTGTCATTTTTAGAGGTAAACATCAAAATCGGCAGACTGTTTTCTTTTCTGATTTCTTCCAGTGTTTCAAATCCGTCCATACCGGGCATCATAACGTCCAGTATCACAAGTTGATATTCTTTTTCTTTTAATTTTTGTAATCCCTCTTTTCCTGTATTACAAAAATCAGCTTCTATATCTTCTGATAAAACGCTTCGCTTAATCAGCGCACAAAGCTCTTTATCATCATCTATAATCAAAACTTTATTCATGGTGTAGCTCCTTTCCTTGTTTTGTTCTCCCGTCAATCGGTTTTTCCGCGTCCTTTGGTATCAGCCACATATATCCAAGTTTTGAAACACCCAGTATGCGGTTTTCTCTGCAAAGTACCTGTACCCGCCTTTCAGAAATTCCCCATTTCTTCGCTGCTTCGGGGCAAGACATATATTCCATAACACCCAAGTCCTTTCTACAAATCATATCAGTATAATTATAGTCGGGCATACGAATAATAGCAAGTGCAAGCATATGAATTATTATGGCTATAAATAGGAACTGTATAGACGTATTCAGTATGAAAGAGGAACAGTAGAATGTATATGGGTGAATAAATATGGCAAAAAGACCAACAGCTAAATATGACTTTAAGGCTTTCGGACAAGCTATCAAAGCAGCGAGAACCGAACGAAAAGAGAGCCGTAAAAAAGTAAGTGATGAAATGTATATCTCACCACGTTATCTTGCTAATATTGAGAATAAAGGACAACAGCCGAGTTTACAAATTTTTTATGAGCTTGTAACACGCTATGATATATCCGTAGACCAATTCTTTTTCCCAGATAAATCAGCGGAAAAAGATACACAACGTAGGCAGCTTGATACACTGCTTGATAGTATGAGTGAGAAAGGAATACGGGTAGTCACCGCCACAGCAAAAGAGATAGCCGAAGTCGAAACAGAGGACAGGGGAATGTCCAGAACAGAATTTTAACGTGAAGACACATTGTAATCTTTCAGGAAATACAATGTGTCTTCTGCTTTATATAACTCTATTTCACAATCTTCCAGTTTTCCCCGTTCTTTTCTAGTACAAGGTTAAACTGTGATACCTGTGTTGTCATGGTCTGGTTATCCAGATATTTCACTGCAAGGGAAGCGGTCACCTGATTTCCGTTTCGGTTATAAACCGGATTCACCAGTTCCGAGAAAATATACTCTTTTCCCACAGGTTTCAGCACACCCTCATTCACATAATAGGTCAGTTCCTTTGCGGTTGCCGTAGGGTACAGCTTGAAAAAGGTAGTGAGAAATTCGTTGATTTCCTCCGTGGTGATGGAATCCACCGTACCGTCACTTTGTACCGCTTTTGGGGTGTAGCCGGATTTTACGGGAACGCTGGTGATGGTAGGGTTTTGGATAATCGTCAGGTTTCCAGAGCCGTCCACATAGACCGTCACCTGATAGGCGGAACGGACGGTTTTACTGGATTCTCCCTCTGTGATACGCTGTTCCACCGTATAGGTCACTTGATAATGCTGTTCCTTTTCCTCTGTGATTTCCCATATCTGAAAATCGGTCAGGGCAGACGATACGGGGATGTCCTTTCGGACAGTATCTACATTCAGGGCTTGCAGCTCTCCGGTGAGATACCCTTTTAAAGCGTTTGTCCGGTTGTCAATGGAAGCGGCGGACTGTTCCCATGAATAGTAGACTTCTGCGAAATTCTCCACAAAGTTTTCTATCTTGTGGGTGTCGAGGATGGTTTCCTCAATTACTTTGGTTTCATGGACAGTATGAATGTCTATTGCCGTGAAATTCTTATAGACGGCAAACAGGAAGCTCACTGCCAGCAGCACCCACAGGGCAATCACGGTTTTTTTATGGGTATTGACTTTGTAGACTTTCAGTTTCTTTTCTTTCTGATTTTTCTGGTTTTCCTCTTTTCTAATCTGAATCATATCGGTTCATCCTTTCTTATTGTTTGATTCGTCCGGCTCCGGCAAGGTGCTGTTGCCAGTAGGAACCTGTCAGGTCTGCGTAACCAATGGGATTTCCGGCATGGTACATCCGGTTATTTCCCACATACAGCCCCACATGGGTGATGTAGGTTCTGGCGTTGTAGGTGGAGTGGAAAAAGACCAAATCCCCTGCTTTTGCTTCGGACAGGGGGATGTGCTGCGTCACATTGTACTGTTCCTGTGCTGTTCGTGGCAGGGCGATTCCTGCCTTGCCATAGCACCACTGCACCAGTCCCGAACAGTCAAAGGAAGTGGAGGGGGAATCGCCCCCGTACACATACGTCCAGCCCTCATACTTTAAGGCTTCCTCCATGATAGCCTGCACCGTTTCATCATCAAACTGTGCCACGGTCAGATATTGCGATACCAAAAGGACATAGAACATATTCCCGTAGGAATACCGCCAGCCCCCGTTTTTCTCTACCGCAACAGGGTTGGTGTAGGTGACTTTCTTTCCGCCGGATTTGTCCCTTGCGAAGCTCTCTGCCAGTTCAAAGGTGTATTTTTTTCCGTGTCCTGCCACATAGTCTAGGAAACCGCCGCCGTAATTATAGGATTGAATCACGCTGTTTAAGTCACAGCCCTTTGTTTCTGCCGCTGCGAGCAGTTCCGAGAAATATTTGCAGCCCTGTTTGATGGATTCCTCTGTACTCAGGGAGTTCGGGGGAAGCCCCAGAGATTCCGAGGACTGCATAACGTCTTCCAGCGTGCCGCCGGATTCCACCTGAATGATGGCGAGCAGCACATTTAAGTATTCCTCTATGCCATATTCCCTTGCATACTTTTCCAGCATAGTCTTATGGGCGAGGACTTCCTGTGATACGCTCACGCCCCCATAGATAAGGTTTCCGCCGCTTCCGCCGTCTTCCTCATCCGAGAAGACAGTCACCACCAAAAGGAGCAGGGAGAACATCATCACGAACACGCCGGAACAGGCAAAGAAAAGGTGTCTTAACTTCATGGTGTCTCCCCTTTCTTTTGTTTGGCAGCCGCTGTTACCGTTTTTGTCCACTCCTTTCTGGCGGTGGTACGCCGGATGGTAAAGTTCGATTCTTTTACCACAGGGGCAGCCCGTTTTCTTTCCGGTATCACAGGAGCCGTATCGTTCTGGAAAGGTCTTGTCGGGTGGGGAGCAGCCTGTGTGATAGTGGGAGCCGCTTTTTGTCTTTCATCTGGCTGGGATATGGAAGCAGATGGGACTATCTGGCGTTCTGTCCGTACAGGCGGTATCTGTTCATGGTGGATGGAAGCTGCCTTTACCACCGGAACCGAAGCCCGTTCTGCCACAGTTCCCCCATAAGGAACCTGTCCCCGTTCCCTGATGGATGGGGAAACCGGCTGCATGGCTGGTTTTCCTGTATGAGTGGTATCTGCATGATGTCGGAAATCTTCCGGCTGCTTTGCAGTAACAGGGCGTTCATGGACGGGAGCCGCCCCTTTGGGGGATTCGGAAGCTGTCTGTTGCGGCTGTTTTGCCTGTTCCAGTTCCGCCCTGCGTTCTGCAATGGTCTGTCTGCGGCTTTCTGCCTGTGCGTTCCGCTGTTCGGCTCTGGCAGTTCGGGTCTGGGTCACGCTGGAAGTAAAATCCCGTACTCCCTCTGATACCTGTGTTTTCCCGTGGTAAAGGGCGTACTTTGCATTGACAGGCAAATCCTTTGCCTGCTCCCGAAGCTGTCCGGCAGTATCGGCTATCTTATCTTTGGTATCTGCCACCGCACCTACCGCAGAGCCAGCCCGTTTCCATGCAGATTCCTTTTCCGGTGTTGCCTGCCCGTCTGGTCTGTTGTGGTCTGCCTGCGTCCGTTTGGAAGAACCAGATGTTGAAGCAGTTCTCTGGTCTGAGCCAGCCTGTTTTCCTGCATGATAGGCAGCCGTTCCAGCCCCAAGAGCCGCCACAGAACGTCCCAACTTATGCTGTAAACGGTGCATATGGGCGTGCATGAGCATACGGGGTCTTCGCATGATACGGCTTCCCATGCTTTGGGAATCCCCACTCTGCAAGGAGAACATCCCCATCAAATCCCCCAGCTTGAAATAAATTCCGGCAAAGGTCACTATCTGCAAGAACGCCGTCAGGAAGAACGGATATTCCCCAGACAGGTTGTAGAGCATGGTGGAAATACTGAACGCTACCGTGATAATCAGGGTGATTCCGGCTCTGGTAAGGATGGTGTTGAACAGTTTCGTAATGGCACGTTTAGACATCCCCTCAAAAGAGGGAACCATGCTAAGGAGAAAGCTCACAGGCAGGAACATGGCGTAGATGATAAAAAGCACCTGTGAGAAAATCATTATCCCCGTGAGCAGGAATACAAAAACGGAGATACCGATATTGAACATGAACAGGAAGAAGACGGTTCCCAAGCGGTTGATGGTCTTTGTGATGGTAAGGTTGGTGTTTTCCCTGTCTTCGATTTCTTCCACTACGATTTCTTCTCTGTCCTGTCCGTTGTTTTCGTCTGGACTGGTTGAGAGCAGGCGTTCCACACGGTCAGCCCCAAGACTCTCCACATCCGAGTTGCCATATTGCAGCAGGAGCCACGGCTGCTTGACCTGTATGGAAAACAGGCTGTCCCGTATCAAATCCACGCTGTCTTTTCCTTGACTTTCCGAGTTCGGCAGCACAATCTTTGTGCCAAGGGTCAGGCTGGCATTGCTGATGTCTGCGGAAAATTCATTGATTTTCCCGATATAATCAGGAGCATAGGCGATAAAGGCAGCGGACAGCACGAACACCACCACGAAATTGACAACGGCATGGATGGCTTTTGTGGTTTCCCGTTTGATAAGCCCTGTGTAGGCAACGTAAAGCCCCACCACCAGAATGAGAATCAGCAGGAACCCGATATAAAATCCCTCCGAGGACAAGCCGCCTGTGGTGACGCCTGCCAAGGTCTGCATATTTTTTCCAATGGAATCCGCCGTAGAGGAAATGAAATCCAGCGAGTAGGCTTCCTGAATCAGATACCCCGTGGCGTTGGAAAGGTACAGGCTGATTGTCCAGATAAAATTTGTGATGGCATACAGCCCGTACATCACCTGTTTTCCGATACCGTCCAGCCAGTTCCACGGGAGCCAGTCCCATCCGCTGTCCACATAAAAATCAAGTTGGTAGTTGTCCAGAGGATATTTGCTGTATTCGTTGGCAGTGTCCACCGTATCATCCACCAGTCCGGCAGCGTGGGCGGCTGTGCCGAAGACTGCAAGCAGCAGGAGGATGAGCAGGAGTGCCAGAAGCACCCTGCCAATCACTTTTCCTGCCATTTTCCAAGACAACCCCTTTTTTGCTGAATAGGGAACAGGGAGCTGCTGTTGGTTGGATGTTCTATGTATCACCATCATTCCACCTCTTTTCTCACGGGCGGTCTGGTGTCAAAGGCATGGAACAGGTCTTCAAAGATAGGATGGAACTGTATCACCCCCACACGCCCGTACAAATCACTGATAAGGCACTGTCCGTTTTCCAAGTCACGGAGCCGCTTCTGATTGTTTTCATCTTCGGAATCCACCCCGAAAAAGGCGAGGGTCTTCTTGATTTCGTTGATGTCCGTGGAACGGAACGCAAATTTCAAGCCCAGATTGTTTTTCAGCTTTTCATCCAGCAAATCGTCCGTGTTCTGGGTGACAAAGTAAACGCCTGCGTTCATGGCACGTCCGGCACGAACCAGCTTCATAGAGAGGGTCTTGCCCTGTGCCACCTGTAAGAAGCTCCATGCTTCGTCCAAATCCACAATCTTAAACACGCTGCGGTCGGTGTGGATGAAGTCGAGGGCAAAGGTGCTGATTACAATGAGTATTGCCACGGAAAGCAGCTCCATTGTGGTGTATTCTTCAAATGAGGTTTCCTTATCCGGCAGCACCAAATCTGCTACCTGAATGATATTGAGCTGCTTTTCAAGGCTGATGGACTGTGTGACATCCCCATCCGAAAAGAGCAGGTGTGCAAAGTCATAGTCCGTAAAGGATTCGATATGGTCGGCTATGCTGGTGCTGATGGTGGTTCCCTCCGCCCGTAGTTCCTCAATCACTTTGAAAAGCCCCCGTTCTTCACTGTTTGTTACTGCACGAATAGCTTTCCGAAGAACAGGGAACTTTTCCCCGTCACGGCTGGAAATGCCCGTTAAAAAAGTCAGGATGTCGATTGCCAGTGATTCGGAATCCTTTGGGTTCTCCATAATCACATACGGGTCAAGTAAGCCCCTGTTCTGTTCCTCCGAAGTCAGGTTTACGATATTGATTTCATGGGCGATTTCCGGCAAGGTTTCTTTCCAACGTCCCCGTTCCGCTTTCGGGTCAACAATGAGAGCCTGTGCCCCAAATAATACGGAATAATAGACAATCATGTTGTTGCTGAATGATTTTCCACCGCCGAGGGAGCCGACAAAAGCGGCAGCAAGGGCGTTGGTGACGGAGCCTTTTACCCCTTGACTGGCAAGGGCAGGCTTTAAGTACACGTTTCTTCCCGTATCAAGGCTGTACCCGATATAAATGCCCTCCGGTTCCCCTAACATCTGGGTTGCCCCGAAGCCAAGACCAGCGAGGAAGTCGCTGGTGACATACTGGATATAATCGTTCAGATACCGTTTGCTGGCAGGGAGAAATTCCCCATGCAGCCCCAGCATATCCCCAAAGGGGCGAACCAGCTTCACGTTCAAATCGTCATAAAAATCTTTCACCTCATTGCAGCGGCGTTTCAGTTCTTCCAAGTCGGGAGCCGTCACACGCACCACATAGGACAGCTTATACATGGATTCCTTGCTCTGGTCTAAGGTGGATTCCAGCTCATTCACGCTGTCTAAAGCGTCCACCACGTTTGTACTGGTTTCGCTGTCATTCTGCCATGCGTGGTTGTCCAAATCTTTCAGCTCTTTTTTCTTGTTCCGCACCGTGGAGAGGGCTTTCCGGTTTGTGACAATCTCCACATTCATAGAGGTATCAATGGGAAAGGTGAATTGCTGCTGCTGATAGTAAAAGATTTCCGAGGATGGGAAGTCCAGTTCTCCCACAATGCTGTTGATGGTAAAGTAGGCGGCATAGACCGTCCCGTCTTCCTGTTCGATTTTCAGATACCGCTGGTTTTCCTCTATCAGACAACGGGTGGGTTTGATGAGGTCATAGTATTTCACCAGCGTTTCCTCCTGAAACCGTTTCTTCGGAAGATAATACTCATAATCTTCGTAGGCGGTTCCGGTCTGCCCGTATAAATGCTCAATCAGGTAGCCAAAATCGTCCTTATCCAGCCGCCGGACTTTGAAGCGGCGTGAGATTTTACTTTCCAGCAGTTTTTCCATCTTCTGAAACCGCCAGATTTCCTCATTGCTCATGGAAACAAAATCCCCCATGAGCTTGTGGTTGACTTCATGGAGGAAGTCGGAAACGGCGGTCTTTGCTTCTCTGCGGAACTGCTTCATGGTGACTTCCTGCTCATTGACAAGCAGCTTGAAACCGATAAAAAAGCGGTAGTCCACCTGATTTTCCCCTATCATGGAAATCAGGGCTTCGGTCTGTGCGTTAATCTTTGCACAGGCAACGTCCTTTAACTTGCCTGTCACTTCCTGTTTGGAGCGTTCCTGTGCCGCCCGTATGCTGGATTCGGTGCTGATTTGCAGGGCGTGAATCTTCCCGTCCCTGTTCTGGGCGATAAGCTGCCGGAACGAATCGTGTACCTGATATTTCTGTTCGGGGCTTAAAAAGGAATAGTTGTAGGGAAGCAGCTCATAGTAAGCGAAGCACTCCCCGTCATGGTTGAACACAAGGTTATTTTCGATATACTTAATCGGATATGCCATAAATATCACTCCTTACTGCCGTGATGGGCTGTGCCGGATATTCCTTTTCCAGCTTCACGGGCTTTCCTGCATAGGTCAGTTTCGGGCGTACCAGATATGCCAGTACGGATTTCAGGAAGCCGTAAGGCTTCTTCCCGTCAAAGGTCTTCTGGCACATGAACCAAGTGAGGGCAAAGGGTACGCCGAAGTATTTCAAAAATGCTCCGTCAATGAATGAAAGGGGAGGGAGGTTCCCCAAGAGCATAACTGCAAACACCGATACCACGAACCACGCCATCTGTGTGAACGTGATGGGGAATGGCAGCTTAAAATCATTGATGGAATAGAGTACCTTTTCCACCGACCAGATACTGGTATAGCTTCGTATTTTCTTCATGTTGTCCGTCCTTTCTAAAAAATGGGGACAGCAAAAGCCGCCCCTGAATAAAAAACCCGCCTGTATTTCCTGAAAGAGATACAGACGAGTCTACCGTAAGATTTCATATACGCCGTGGTTCGTGACAATAAAGGTTCCATCCAATTCCATGTCACGCCCATAGGCTGCATAGTCGATATAGTTTTGTAAGTGTGCCGGAAGTTCGCCAAGCTGTCCGCTTTCTTCCAGATAGTAGCGAGCCACATCCGCCATATCATCACAGCCGGAATGGCAGATAATATCATCTTCATGCTCACAGAGTTCTTCGATACTGCCAAAGTAGGATTGCAGCTCTGATAGTTCCTCCTGAATGTATTCCGGTAAGTCCTCCACCATTTCACACAGGCGGTTGATTTCCTCAATGGGGGTATATTCGTCAATCTCAAAGGGCAGCTCATAATCATGGATGGCGTATTCCTCATATTCATCATTCAAACCGATACGTTCTTTGACTTCCTCAAAGTCTACAGGCGGCGTGAACCATGCCCCTACCAGTTCGCCCTCATTGTATTTGCCTAAGTTGGCAATGTAAATCCGCATTTCTTCCACAGTGTCACCTCCATTCTCTGTCATGCTCCTTTTGGGGAGTTACGCTCCCCAAGCCCCTAGTGGACTTCCGCCATGAAGCAATCAGAGCTTGCTCCATAACGGAAGTGTAAAATGGGTTTCCTATGCACCGATAATCTTATTGAACAGTTCCAGTAAGATGTCCTTTACACCGTCCGCATTGAAGACCAGACCAACCGCTACAAGGGACACCACCAGAAAGCCAATAAGTTTGGAAAATTCCCTCTTAAATCCGAGGTACAGTCCAATCACCACGATTGCCAGCAGCACAAGGGACTGGGCGTTGGATAAAAACCAGTTGTAAAGATTCTGTCCGAAATTCATAAAAGCTCCTTTCTTTCCTGTAAGATTCCTTATGTTTCAAGATTGCCGCCGTTAAAGCACCACCTCCTTTGCATCGGCGGCTTGCTGTTTCAGGATTTTTTCATGCTTCTCCGTCAGTCTTGCATGGGTGATGATGTCATGGACAATCTGGGTGTGGTTCATCTTATCCAGACGGAGAGCCAGCTTTAACGTGGGGGCTACCTGATGGGAGAGCCAGTGCAGGGTGCGTTCAAAGGAATAGGGTTCCGGTTTGGTTGTCAGTTTCAGGCTTCCCCTGTGTTCCCCGATAAACCACGCCCATTCCTCACTGATACGCCAGTCAGAACGGGGCTTCGTATCGTCCCTGTCCACGAACCGGACATAGCGGTTGATGATTTGAAAGGCTGTCCGTTCTGGATTGTCATGTTCTAACAGGTCACGGATGGCGTAAAAGGCACGCTCATTTTTCAGCCGGATTTCAAAGCGGTTCTTTACCTCTGCGTCTGCAATGGGAATATCATGCTTTTTGTACTGCTCATAGTCTTTTTCATAAATGCAGAAGTACACCTCACTTTGGAGGGAGCCGATATACAGGGTGTTCCCCATACATTCTTTTTCCTCACGCCGTACCAGTTCGCCGCTGCGGTAGCTTTTGAAGCTGCGGAAGACCGAGATACATTCCTCATTCCGGCACTTCTCTGTCAGATGGGGAATGTTCAGGATTCCCGTTTTGTCATTGATGGCAAGGTCAAGCCGCTTCATCACGCCGTCCTCCATGAGAACGTCCATGAAAAACTCATACCAGCTCCGTTCCTGTGCCAGCAGATAGCTTTCAAACTGGCGGCAGCCACGCCCTTTCAGTTCCAGCAGCACCCCTTTTTCCAGTTCCGGCGATACCAGAACGAAAATATCACCCAGATAGTAATGCTCTGTGTAAGAATAGAAGCCGTAGTCTTCATGGATAAAGTAGGGTAGTTTTAACCGCAGCACGTCTTCCACGATATGCTTCACATCCGTAGTGGGAAAGCGAATCCTCACATAGTCAAAGAGCATTTCAAGGGGATTGTCTGGATTGAAGCGTTCCAGAGCTTCCGTGATGGCTTCCTGTAATGCTTCGGATGGGTGAGCCTTGCCCGTTTCAATATCGCTCAGGTACGGACGGGTGATTCCGGCAGCTAACGCAAGTTTCTGTTGTGAGATACCGTAAACTTCCCGTTTCTCTTTGATGTCCCGTACCCATGTTTCTTCATTCAGTGAAAATCCCTCCTGTCTAAAAAAGCGTATGTCAACTTTAGGAGCCTTGTTGACACACGCCAGATATGGGGAAAATCCCTTATGTACCTTGGGATTCTTCCCTGTTGTTTGGTTGTTGCCTGTCGATTTGTACCCCTCTGTTAGATACGAGGGGTTTATGCTGGCGTGCCTTGCGGCACACCAGCCACAGCAGGTCAGTCCGTTTCTGCGGCTTTCGCTTCGCACGCCGCCTGCACTCCCTGCCTGCTGTCTATGAGCTTTTTTATTTCCTTGAGGAAATCGTGTCCTTTTGGCACAAGGGGCGTATAAAATTCCGAGATAACGCTGGTTCCTACATCCACATAGCCACGCCCCTTTATCTGCTTTAGGAAGAAGTCTTTTGTGGTTTCCCCAAACATCATTCCATAGCCCATTTCCGACATCCGTCCCAGAGCCACACGAAAATTGAACTGGTCACGGATTCCATCCCCCAGATACTTTGCGTCTGGACGCTGGCAGGCGAGAATCAGGAAAAAGCCAGCCTGCCGCCCAAGCATAACGATTTGTTTTAGCTTGTTAAGGACAGCGGCATTTTCCTTTGTACCGAGCATTTCCATAAATGCCACATATTCATCAAAGATAAGGAAATTTGCAGGAAGCCCCAGATAAGCGTAATTTTCCCCTGTCCGGTAATTCTCCATGAGCTTCATGTCTTCGCTGCGTTTCATCATTTCTTCATAGAAACGGTCAATGCAGGCGAGCATATCTTCCTTTTTGTAGTACACATCCGGCATAACCGCCTGTAAGTCCGCAAGGTCGGCGTTCTTCGGGTCTAACACGAACAGGACAGCGTTGGTGCGGAGCAGGGCTTCAATAAGGGTCAGGATGAAGTAGGTCTTTCCACCGCCGGTTCCTCCGGCAATGAGCATATGGGGGAGCTTGTCATACTCCCACCAGATATTTTCCATGAGCCGGAGCCTGCCGTCCTTTGCCTGTACGTCCTCAATGGAGATACGATTGGCAATGGTATCATAGAGCAGGGTGTACTCCACATAGGAATCTTTTAATTCCTTATCCGTCAGCTCACAGTACAAGCCGCTTTCCAGCTTTTTCTCCAAGTTTAAGAGCTGTTCCTGATATTTCCCTAAGGTGATTTCCACACGGATATGGAGCAAGCCCTGTTTCATCCGGTAATAGATTTTGGGAAAGTAAGTGATGGTTTCTTTGGAACGGCTGGAAGACAAGTCTTTGAAAAAAGCGTCTTCTTTTCTCTGCTCTGATTCATACCACTTGTTTTCCAACACCATCCTTGCCAGCTTTTGGCGGTGGATGAGCTGCTTTACTTCATCCCTGCGGTATCGCCAGAACAGAAGAACGGCTGCAAGACACACCAGCCCTGCCACACCCATACTGAATAACAGGTAAGGGATATTTACATCCTGTGTTATCTGGGAGAGGGACACTTCCTGCCAGTTGGTTCCGGCAATTTGCCGGATATGAAACAGCAGGATAACCAGCAGGAAGACAGGGAACAGGGCGGCAAGGGCAGTATGGAACACAAGGTCTTTATCCGTGGGGCGGATACGTTTTCCACGGGGGAAAAGCTGCTTCATGGGAACAATCCTCCTTTCATTTTTAGGTTCCTGTTATTTTACAGGGGGAGCGTCTTTCTTCGGCGGCTGCGGATTCATGGCAGCCCCTTTTTTCAGGATAATATCCTCCGCCTTGATGTACCAGTCCACCTCTGCCCCTTGAAAAGTAGCCGTTGCCACGGTGTCTGCAACCGGATTGATAAGTTCCACCTCTGCGTTGTAATCGAACTCCTTTAATGGCACGCTGGCAGGGATGGAAACCTGAATCATACGCCCCTGTCCTCTGGATTTTAAGTCATAGGTACGCTCCTTGATTTCTTCTGATACCGAGCCATCTTCATTCTGGAGGTGAACCTCACGGCGGAGGGCAGAAAACTTCAATGCCCCGAAAGTTGCTTCCTTATCAATCACGATTCCGTTTGCCAATCTCATAGTCTGATGTCCTCCTTTTCCTTACGCTTTTACCATATCGTCAGCGTGTAAAATGTAGTTGGTAAAGCCCCTTGTGCCGATTTTATAGCCCTCTGCGGTGATACGGGGATTGACGAGCTTCACGCGTTCCTCAAAATCAAAATGTTTCTCTCCGGCTTCGGCAGGGAGGATAACTACAATATCATCCGCCCTCTGTACGTCTGAATACAGGTTGAAGCTGCGGGAGAGTACCGCCATGCGTCCGTTGATTCTTCTCTGTTCTGTTTTGTCTTCTCCGGCAAACTCCAAGTTGCCGAATGTCTTTTCCATGTTGGGGATAACGAATTTTAATTCCATATAGATGTACCTGTCCTTTCTGAAATAATATAGTTGGCTCGATAGCTTCTGTTGATGTTCCATCCGACAACGGAGGTGAACGATTTTTCTCTGTCATACAAAACCGCCTTTCTTATTCATGTATGGTTTCTGCTATTCCTGCCATGATGTAATCAGCACACGGCAGGGCGATTGCATTTCCAAGTGCTTTGCACCGTGCATTATCACTAATGGGCTGTCCTAAATTTCCATATGCTGTCCACCCCTCCGGTAATCCCATCAGGCGCTCACACTCAACAGGTGTCAAATTTCGGAGAACTCCGTCTTTTTCTTCCCCCTCATACCAGAATGAAATCATATTGACTGCTTTTGCCAGTAAAGTTGGAAAAGGTTCATCTGGCCGTCCGAAACTTGCGAGGAAAGCAGACTGGTTTCCTGATTTTGCAGCACTCCGCATACGCCGTTCCTGAAAGGGGCGGATGACGGGTATTTTCCCCCTTGTTTTATCAAGAGATATTCGACTGGCTCCGGCGGCGGGCAGCCCGTAGTCTGTGCAAGGCGGAGGAAGCGGGAACATATCACGGGGCTTAAATAGTATTTCTGCGGAACGCTGTCCTCTAAAATCTGCCACAAGGAAGATTCTCTTTCTTCGCTGAACAAGCCGGGGCTTTCCCCAATACTGGGCATCCATGAGCCGCCAGCACAGGTCAGTCTTTCCCCCTCGCACCATACCGGCGTTAGCCCATCCTCCAGTAGAAGGCATTGAAATTTCGGTATCGGAAAATGATTGCAGCACGGCTCTAAAATCCATCCTGTCATTTGAAGAAAACGCTCCCATGACGTTTTCCCAAACAGCGATAACTGGATATAACCCATTTGTAGCACACCTCATTTCTTCTATAATTCTGATAGCCTGAAAAAACAGTCCTGATTTGCTTCCAGCCAGTCCCTCACGCTTTCCGATTTTAGACAGGTTCTGGCAGGGAGAACCGAATGTAATAATGTGAACAGGAGGGATGTTCCCTCCGTGTATCTTTGTAATATCCCCTAAATGTTCCATGTCTGGGAAGTGGCGTTTTGTTATGGCTATCGGGGATTTTTCAATCTCGCTTGCCCAAACGGGAATAATTCCATTACGGGAAGCCGCAAGAGGGAACACGCCGATTCCGTCAAACAGGCTTCCTAATTTAAGGGCACACATAGACCGCCTTTCGTTTTGCTTTTTCATGTGTTGTTTCCATTTTTCTGCTCCTTTCCAGACAATAAAAAAACACCATCAATGGAAGTCCATTCAATGGCGTTTGCTGTTGTCTGCTCATTTCTCAAGGTAAAGCAGAAAGCCCAATAGAAAAAGACGCAAATCTCAAAATGCGTCTTTTTCCATCTTCATATTCATTTTTTATAAAAGCACCGTCTGCCTGCTGTCTGCAAAGCCTTGATTTTACTGGTTTTCTACTACCATCCTTATCAAAGCCTTGCTAAATCAAGGTTTGCAAAAAAATCTCAAAAAATTAGCACTCACCTCTTGACAGTGCTAATAAATGGTGCTATAACATAGTCAGAACAAAGGAAGGAAACCAAAAGAGAACGAAAGGCTCGAAGGTTTCTGAAACATCCCGGTTCCAAAGAAACAAGGTAAACAAGCATGAGATGCCCACAGAGTGTGGACGTAGAAAGAAAAGGAGAGATGACTTATGTTAATGCCTAGTATTTTTGGAGAGAATTTATTTGATGACTGGTTTGATAGTTTTCCATTCTATGATATGGACAAAGAGATTAACAATACAGAGAAGAAGCTTTATGGCAAGAAAGCCAGCAGAATCATGAAGACCGATATCAAGGAGAAGAAAGACGGCTATGAATTGGTAGTTGATCTTCCAGGATTCAGCAAAGATGAAATTAAAGCATCTGTTGCAAACGGATATCTGACCATTAGCGCTGCAAAAGGTTTGGATAAGGATGAAAAAGAAAAAGACAGCGGTCACTACATCCGTAAGGAACGTTATGCAGGAGCTTGCGAGCGTAGCTTCTATGTTGGAGACAACGTTGAGCAGGAGGATGTCAAAGCGGAATTTAAGCATGGTATCCTGAAATTGTTCGTACCAAAGAAAGAAGCAAAGAAAGCAGTAGAAGAAAATAAATATATTGCCATTGAAGGATAATGGATGATAAGAGTCCCCGGAGTGATGAAACTCCGGGGATTTTTTATTTTTTATGTGAACCGTAAATTTGAATTGTAGCAAAAAAATAAAAATCCTGTCACACGAAATTGAATTAATGCAGATTCAGACGTTTCTCCATAATCTCCGGATTGACAGCTTCAGAGATCGCGGTATGCCGGTCGATAATTCCTTTCTTGTATAAATCAAGAATACTGCTGTCCATAGCAATCATATTTTCCGCAGCGGAAGTGTAGATAATGCCATCAATCTGGTGTACTTTTCCCTCACGGATCAGATTGCGGATTGCAGGGGTGAGAACCATGATTTCGAAAGCAGGTACCATTTCACCGGAAACCGAAGGGACCAGTTTCTGGCTGACAACAGCCTGAAGGACAGATGCCAGCTGAATGGAAATCTGATGCTGCTGGGAAGCAGGAAATACATCGATGATTCGGTCGATGGTATTGGCAGCACCGATGGTATGCAGCGACGAAAAAATCAGATGTCCGGTTTCAGCAGCAGTGACTGCGGTATTGATCGTTTCATAATCGCGCATCTCGCCAAGGAGAATGACATCCGGGCTCTGACGGAGCGCTGCACGTAAGGCAGTCAGGTAATTTTCGGTATCAGTATTGATCTCACGCTGGGAAACAATGCTCTTTTCGTGACGATGTAAAAATTCCAAAGGATCTTCCAATGTGATAATGTGTGCTTCCCGCTCGTGATTGATTTTGTCAATCAGGCAGGCAAGTGTCGTAGATTTACCGCTTCCGGCAGGACCGGTCACAAGGATCATACCACTGCGGGAATCAGCCAGTTCCATGACTGCGTCAGGAATGCCAAGTTCGCTTGGATGTGGCAGCGTAAAGGAAATTACACGGATGACAGCGGAATAGGAACCACGCTGTTTGAATGTGCTGACACGGAACCGCGATACACCAGGGATCGCGAACGAAAAATCGTCATCACCTGTGCGGTCAAAATCGTCAATATTTCTTTCTGCAAGCGTATAGATTGCACTTACAAACTGAAAGGTATCTTTTGGTTCCATACGCTGATCATCGAGAGTGTTCATTGCTCCTTTTGATTTATAAGTAAGTGGTCGTCCGGCGATGATAAAAATATCAGATGCCTCGCGTTTGGTTGCTTCTTCTAAAATTTTTCTAACGTCCATTATTTTCTCCTTATATCGTTTATATTTTTTGCATCATGAACCGAGCAGATGTAGTGTTGTATCTGGTTCTTCCGTTATAGAACTGATGGTCTGCCACTGCGTCAGTTCATAGAAAACCCCATTACTTTTATGCGGATAGTTTATGCGAAGTCCAACATGAAGTGACTGGTTTTCTGCGCAGAAGATTTCAAAACTAATTTTCGTTCCGTCAGATGAAACTGTTAATCTGGTGTCTGATTTTTCCTGTGTTATGTATTCTGTCGCGAGTGCATAGTAAGTCTCTTTTGTATCACTTTTTCGGTATGCGCGGGCAAGATCCTGGTCAATTTTCTGAAGAAGAAGATATGCTTTTTCTTCGGCCTGATAATAGGCAGTGGTTTTATCCGCTACTTTTTTGCTGAGTTTGTAATCGGCATTGGCAGTAAGCAGAGACAATGCGGAGAAAGTTACAATACAGAGCATTACAAAAGTAAGTAGTATACTGGAAAAACCAAAATTGGAAAAGCTTCTCTGATTAATCTCTTTTTGTTTTTCCATTAGTATCCCCCTATTGGTTGTGTTTGCAGATTATTTGCCTTTTGTTGATTATAATGGCAGGCTGTCAGTTGATAGAGTGCCTGTGCATTTGAATCAGAGCAGACAATGCTGGCCTTGGAAAGCGTATCTGAACTGTCCGGAGTCAGGGATACACTCAGAAAATAAGTGGCTTTTTTGCGTTTGCATTCATTAAAATCGGAATTCAGATAGATGATAATTTTGTCATCAAGATTTATGCTGTAACGGTAGGTCTCAAGCAGATCGTTCAAAGTGCCGTCTCCCCGTTCAAATACAGCAGCCACACTTGCACAGCTGCTCACGGCCTGATGAAGTTGTGTAGTTTCTTCTGTGCGTGTGTGGGCATGAATAAAAAATTGAAGTCCAACAACCAGCAATACAGAAAAAAGCAACAGATTCAATATGATTTCCATAAGAAATAGACTGTTTTTGGAATGCGTATGTTTCATTATATTTCCTTTCCAGAAGCTGCATTTACATCCAGATAAATGCAGTGATCCTTATTTTGTGTATCTGTAAAGGTAATACGAATTAATCCGGTATGCATTACTTCGGGCGCAAAGCCGTGAAGCTGTACAATAGTTTGTCCTGCAGAAGGGGTAAAGGCGGTATCTTCTTTTACAAAAAGTTCTTTTAAAGAGCCGTCATAATAATATATATAAGTAGTATAGGCCTGATTGTTTTGTTTGCTTGTCAATGCAAGTGCAGGACCAATAGAAAAATTGACGACCGATACGCCTGTGATGGTATCGGATTGATGAACTTTTTCCGTCAGATAAGATGATGTTGTACGGATTTCATAATTGCGATTCATGGAATCCGCAGTAAAGCGGTATTGCCGGGCACCAATCAGTATGAGAAGGATAGCCGTAATCGCAAACAATACAAACAGTGAAACAATAAATACCGTATCAATTTTTTTAGATGAATTTTTCAGCTGAAGCATATCAATTCTCCGAAGATTGTTCTATGATGGTGACATCTGGACGCAAATTGCTCCCAATGTACTGATAATCAATAAAAAAATGTTCTTTGTTGTAGGTAAAACCATAATGGTCACACAAATACGAAAGACTTGGAGGATAGGCCCCCTCCAGTGCATAGCATTGTGTAATGCTCCGATCCAGCGCGTTACTGACAATTTCACGCTCATGGGTACGGTTATCAGCGGTAAGCTGTGTGGAACTTAACGAAAATATTAGAATAACCGTAAGCAAAAGAAGGATCGGAACAAATTGGATCATATGGCTTTTTTCCCGTTTTTTTATAGAAAAAAGCATAAATTCCTCCTTAGCCGATGCTGGACATAATACCTAATAAAGGAAGTAACAGTGAAATCAGAATCAGTCCGATGAATACACATAAAATAATGACAAGCGTTGGTTCAAGGGCAGAAATCATACGATTGAGCTGATCGTCACTGTCTTTTTCGTAAGCAAGGCTGATCCGCTGCATGACGGCATCCATATCACCGGTCTTATACCCGATGGCAATCCAGCTTGCGTAAATCTGTGAAAATACCCCGGATTGTAAAAGCGCATGATCAAATGATTCTCCATTTTTCATATGATCCTTACAAATCTGGATGCGCATTTGCATATGCGGATTGTTTACCAGTGCTTCTGCTAATTCCAACCCCCGGTCGGTATCCAGACCGCTGACAAGTGCCAGATACATGCAGTTGGCAAAACGGCTGGCTGCAATTGTCATGGCGAATTTTTTTCCCTGGAAAAGTACACGCCCGAGGTCAGTCTGATATAACATAAGACCGATTACAAAAAGTATAACAAAGGCGATGACAAATACAATCATATAGCGGTTGATCAGATTGCTGATGTGCATGAGCATGCGTGCAAAACCGGTAAGATCACTTCCAAGCTCAGCATAGATCTGCGAAAAAACAGGAAGGACCTTGGCAATGAGAACAAGAATGACAGCAATCATCATGACGGTCATGATCAGTGGATAGGTAATTGATTTCTGAATACCATTGCGGATCTCTGCTTCACGCTCATAATATTTGCTCAGAGAATTGAGTACCTCCTCCAGACGTCCGGTAGCTTCTCCGAGTTCTATCATATGTACCATATATTCAGGGAAACGTCCGGTAGCACGCAGGGCTTCATGCATCTGTGAGCCTTTTTCCATAGGCTGGTAAATCTGGTCGAATAAAGCGGCAGTTTCCTCGTCAGCAGCTTCATCGCGCAGAATCGAAATTCCGTAGTAGGTTGGAAGTCCGGAAGTGACAACCATAGCAATCTGCTGGCAGAAGACGGAAATTTCGGTCTGGGTTAATTGTTTTATACGGTGCGACATAATTCCTCCTTATGGAAATGTTTTAATATACGTATTTAAGCTGGTAATTGGCCTGATCAGCTACGAACTTTTCCGGGGTTTTGCTCGTGGATGCGTAAGTTGGATCCATGAGTGTCCAGGAAGTTCCATCAAATTCAATGATGCCATTTACCCAGCCGATATCTTTGATATAGGTGCTGATCCATGCATGGTAATTTTCTCCTGCATATCCGATTTCGAGCCGGGTGGGAATACGCTGGCTGCGAAGCATGGTGGTCATGACAGAAGCATAGTCAAAGCAGATACCGGTCCGGGTTTTAAAAATTTCATCCACATCCGGTAAATATCCGCTCGCAACATTAGCTGCTTTGTCATAATCGTAAGTATAATTGTCTATAATATAATTATATATGCTGGAAACCACATCCAAATCACTGGAAGCAGAAGCGGCAAGTTGTGCTGCTTTTGCCACAGCCGGCGAGCTGGAATTGAAATTCACATATTGATTCGGATATAAAAATGGTCCGAAGGTATTGCTGATTTTGACTGGTATCTGTTCGGATAAAGCCGTAGAATACTGTGTGCCGGAAACATTCTCAAAAACAGTTACCGTATAGTCACCATCTCCGGCGGTCAGAGGAAAAACTTCGTAATCCCCATGCAGATTGTAAGTATAGGTTATGGCATCCGGACCGGTAATCTGCAATTTGACTTTCGGGTTCGTTCCGGTGTAATTGACCATAACATACCCTTCTGCAACATTACTTGCATCGATTGTGGATACATCGCATGTATAGGTGTCTTTGCCGTCAGCAGATGGCGTCAGGACCTCTGGTGTATTGTCACGGGTCGCAGATGACGTATCTGGTGAATCATTCTTATTCGCAGATGGCGAGGATGGCGGCCGGGAAGGGGAAATCTGATCCCCACTGCAGCCAATTAGAATCAGACAAAGACCAAGAAAAAGCAGCAGAGAAATTCTGCGCGAATATCTGGGTGTCATGTTATACTCCTAATGAATGTTAAGATCTATCTTCTTATTACTTATTATAAGGGATTATTACCTAAATGAAAACGAAAATTTGCTTACATTTGGAAAAGATGTAAAAAAATAAAAAAAAGTTGAAATGTAAAGATGGATATGCTATACTCAATTAAGTGTGAATTTTGAATTAGGAGGTGGAAATCGTGGCCGTTTTAAAAACGATTTTAACAGTGGTATTTATTATATTAAGCATTGTCATTACAGTAACAATCTTGATGCAGGAAGGTAAGTCAGCCGGACTTGGTGCGATCGCAGGAGCTGCTGATACTTACTGGGGTAAGAATAAGGGACGTTCTATGGAAGGAATGTTAGTAAAACTTACAAGAATTGGAGTTATCTTATTCTTAATCATTGGAATGGTACTTAACATGGGTATCTGGTAAAGAGATGGACTGTCGATGAATGTCGGCAGTCTTTTTTTCTGTTTATTTACAGGGAGGAAGGATATGTCTGATAAAAAATACGAACAAAGGAAGAAAATGATATATGATTTCATGTGCGACAGTATGTATGTCCCGATGAAAATCAAGGAACTTGCAATTGTTCTCGGCGTCAAAAAGGAGCAGCGTCCACAGTTGGAACAGATTCTGGATGAGCTCATGGCAGAAGGCAAAATTGAGCGTTCTAAGAGAGGAAAGTTCAGTAAATCCGAAGTAAAAAAAATTACAGGTACATTCCTTGCACATCCCAAGGGATTTGGCTTTGTTTCGATCGAAGGAGAGACGGATGACATTTTTATTCCGGAGGCAGATACCAATGGCGCAATGCATATGGATATTGTTGAGGTATCCGTTTCCCCGGTAACGACCGGAAAACGCAAGGAGGGAAAAGTATTAAATATTCTCGAACGCGGAATGAAACAGGTGGTATGTACCTATGAGCAGAGTAAGACATTTGGCTTTGCAGTACCGGATAATCCAAAGTTCGGATCGGACATTTTTATCCCACAGGAGCGTTCCAAGGGCGCTGTCAGCGGACATAAAGTCGTAGTTGAGATTACAAGTTATGGGAAAAAGGATCGCAAGCCCGAAGGAAAAGTGGTAGAAATCCTTGGTCATATCAACGATCCGGGTGTGGATATTTTATCGATCGTCCGTGCATATGGTCTGCCGGTAGAATTTGAAGAAAAAATTATGAAACAGGTCGAGAATGTTGCAAAGCCCGTATCGGAAGCGGACAGGGCAGGCCGTATGGATCTCAGGGACTGGCAGATGGTTACGATTGATGGTGAAGATGCCAAGGATCTGGATGATGCGGTATCGTTGACCATGGACGGAGAAAACTATATTCTCGGCGTTCACATAGCAGATGTTTCCAACTATGTGCAGGAACACAGCGCTTTGGATGTCGAGGCTTTGAAGCGCGGTACTTCTGTTTATCTGGTTGACCGTGTGATTCCTATGCTTCCACATGCATTGTCAAATGGAATCTGCTCTCTGAATCAGGGCGAGGACCGTCTGGCACTCAGCTGTATTATGACGATAAATCCAAGGGGAGAGATCATTGATCACACGATTGCGGAAACTGTGATCTGTGTCAACCGCAGAATGTCCTATACGAATGTAAAGAAAATTCTGGTCGATCAGGACACGGATGTGATTACGGAATATAAACCGCTTGTTCCGATGTTTGAACAGATGGCAGAACTGGCATCCATTTTACGCAAAAAGCGTATGAAGAGAGGTTCGATCGACTTTGATTTCCCAGAGACAAAGGTGATTTTGGATGAACAGGGAAACACTGTGGATATTCGTCCGTATGACCGCAATGTTGCAACAAAATTGATTGAAGATTTTATGCTCGCAGCAAATGAGACAGTTGCAGCTGATTATTACTGGCGGGAACTGCCGTTTGTATATCGTACCCATGAAAATCCGGATACGGAAAAAATCAGCAAGCTTTCTACATTTATCAATAATTTTGGCTATTCGCTTCACATTGGAGCCGATGAAGTGCATCCAAAGGAGTTACAGAAACTTTTACAGAAGATCGAGGGAACACAGGAAGAGGCTTTGATCAGCCGTCTTACGCTGCGTTCCATGAAACAGGCGAGATATACAGTAGAAAATACGGGCCATTTTGGACTGGCTGCCGATTGTTACTGCCATTTTACATCGCCTATCCGCAGATATCCGGATTTGCAGATTCACCGGATTATCAAGGAGAGCCTTCGCGGTCGTCTGAACGAGAAGCGAATAGAACATTATGAGCACATTCTGCCGGAAGTTGCCAAACATTCCAGTGAAATGGAGCGACGGGCAGACGAGGCGGAACGAGAGACCATCAAGATGAAAAAAGTGCAGTATATGGAGGCACATGTTGGCGAGACATTCGAGGGTGTGATATCCGGTGTTACCGAATGGGGCTTTTTCGTAGAACTGCCGAATACAGTGGAAGGCCTTGTACGTGTGACTTCACTTACGGATGATTTTTATCAGTATTACGAAGATACGTATGAACTGGTCGGTGAGGTGACGAACCGCAGATACAAACTCGGACAGAAAGTATACGTTACGGTCGAACATTGCGACAGAATTCTTCGCACCATTGATTTTATACTGGCGGACAAAACAGAGATTTTGGAAGTATCTGACGAAAATGGAGAAAATTCTTAAATCTTTCAAAATTCAACCATCAGTTTATTGCTTTTTTGGAAAAAATCATATACACTAGGTAAGACAAGATGACAAGGAGGAGGCCGGTATGGCAAAACAGGCAAGAAAGTTAATAGCCAACAACAAAAAAGTCTATCATGATTACTTCCTTGAAGAGACTTTTGAAGCCGGCATCGCTTTGGCAGGAACTGAAGTAAAATCCATGCGTATGGGCAAATGCAGTATTAAAGAGTCGTTCATTCACATCGAGAATGGAGAAGTGATTCTTTATGGTATGCATATCAGTCCTTATGAAAAAGGAAATATCTTTAATAAGGACCCGCTCAGACCGCGTAAGCTTTTGATGCACAAGAAAGAAATTCAAAAGCTTGTCGGAAAGATTGCGCAGAAAGGTTATACCATTGTTCCGGTGGAAGTATACTTCAAAGGAAGTCTTGTAAAAGTTCAGGTCGCATTGGCAAAAGGAAAGAAGCTTTATGATAAGCGTCAGGATATTGCCAAGAAGGATCAGAAGAGAGAAGCAGAAAGAGATTTCAAAGTACGAAATCTTGGCTAAAAAGCTTCCCAGAAAAACGGGAAGCAAACGTGCATGAAAAATTCGCCCTGGGGGCGAAGCACGTTCGCGTAGCAATATATTTTTGCTACGCAAAAATATATTGCAGGGGCTAGTAATGGTTTCGACAGGGATCATGCAGCTGGAGAAGCGAGTCGCACGGGATGCGTTAAATTCCACAATTAAAATTAAACGCTGAAGATAATTTAGCATACGCTGCCTAATGGCAGCAGTCTGACCTAGAGCACTCACACTTTAGGACCCAGGCTTCGACTATGTGAGAAACGACACAGGCTAAGCTTTGCACCTGTGGGCGTATCATGAAGCTACTAAAGCCACAAGGATGTTTGTTTTCGTGCGGTGGAGGGAATGTTAAATAATAAACTACACTCGTAGAAGGACAGGGAATTGGTTTTTGGACACGGGTTCGACTCCCGTCTAGTCCACTAATTTTCATAAGGAGGGACCCGCCGAAGGTGGGAGGAATCCTTGTGAAGCACGCAGACGCCTGCGAACGGAGTTCGCCTATTAATGCGTCTGCTCCACTATTTAAGAAAATCCAGTGTTTATGCGGATTCGGAAGAAAACGTTGAGAACACTGGATTTTTTGTGGCTTTTTATATTCCCAAATGAGAAACAAGAAGTCTTATTTTGAAAGCAAAAAAACAAAGTGGTTGACACGAAAGATGACACGAATCAAAGAAGATGGTTTTCAAAATATCCGTTTGCCTGATCGGAATATTTTTTTGAAAAATCCGATCTGGTACCGCGGTATACCTGATTCAGAACCGTGTTGGTTTTCCAACCACCACGCTCCATGATGTATGCTTCTGGTACACCCATTGCGTGCATGATTGTGGCTGCATAGTGACGCAGATCATGGAAACGAAAATGTGGCAATCCAAGTTTTTTTATCGTGCGTCCGAAATCATGCGTAATCATATCCGGGTTAAGATTGCAGATTTTGCCGGAAACAGGAAGTTCTTTAATGACTTTATCTGGATATTCAACATAACGATCAGATGTACTATTTTTGGCAACTGATTTTAGTACCCATTTATAATTTTGATTCTTTACCATTGTTTGATGAACATGCAACGTATAGATCATAGTTTGCTGTTTTTGCATAGGAAAGCAATGATTGCAGTTCTTCGTCCTTTGGAATATAGTATTGTAAGATTTCTTTTTGGGGCATAGTAACACGAAATGATGCATCCGGTATTTGCAGGCGTATGACCGCACAGAGTAGGCTGTATGTGTTTCGAACGGTCTTGGGCGAATGTTTCCCTGCAAATTCATTTATAAAGCCAACAATTGTGTTCTGGTCAATTTCTGATACATCCATATCTTTGATTGGATCGTAATATTTTTCCATCTGCCGGTAACCGCGCAGGGTGGACGGAGAGAGCACATTGGATTTGGAGTCTATGTATCTGGCAAGGGCATCTTTGAATGTGATTCTGTCCGGTGTGGCGCGTTCTTCGGCATAATTCAGTGCCAGCCGTTCTGCTTCACGCTTGGTTGCTGCTGTAAATGATTTGTAGTGTTTCTTTCCGTTTTCATCTTCACCCAGAAAGAGCCGGGCACGCCATGATCCAATGTGCTTGTTGAGTGCTTTCGTATCATTCGGGAGCTTGCCGCCTTGCTTTGGTAGAGCAGGGCGGTTTTAAATTGACAAAAATGTATGTATGACATATAATACACTTAACAGGAAAGCCGATAGATAGGTGTCAGCTATCTACTCCGGCGAAAAATCAATGGAAAATAACCGTCAACTTTTCTCAGGAGCTGGACGGTTATTTTTTATGTCTGAAACTACAAACTAGTGTAACAATAGCACATATCATTATCACAAACGTGAATAGATCAGAATATGTAACCATCGGCATCATCCCCCTTCACAGGCTCGGAGTAGATGCAACCGTTCCTCGGCTTCCAAGGTAAGTGTATTATATTGTCAGAGTGCTTGCTTGGGTGTTGGTAGCACCAGAGCGGCTTTTATTTACACAATGATGAATACTTGTGGCAGTATACACATAAGTAATAAAACGATGATTATAATTGCAAGGATAATGGGTAAAGTTTTTCGTTCATGTTCATCTATCTTAGCTTGTTTTAAATCATCACTAGGAAGACCATCTTTGACGGAATGAGAGTACTGTAAGTTGTTTCCGCAATGTGAACAGAATTTAGTTCCTGATTCATTTAATTTCCAACAGTGATTGCATTGTAGTTTGTCCCCATTGTTTTCCATGTATGCGTTTACGTTATATCCACACTTTGGGCATGATATTGATTCAGTACTGATTAACTCACCACATTCAGGACATTTAAAAAGTGCCATACTGTAGACCTGCTTTTGATATATTGTCAAATCTTTCTTCTGCAACTTCATATTTATTTTGATATCTGGAATGGTAACAGTCTACTAGATCAGATAGAGATATCATTTCATGGTATGCCCAAATACGAGCCCGTCTTTCCTGTTTCCTATTTTCGGATTCTTTCTGATCTATGATATCCCCAACGGTTGTGTAATGGTGTCCAAGCTCTTCGGCAAGCACACAAGCTTTTTCGGTTTCTATGTACATATCTTTACTAAGAGCAATGGTGCCATCACAATATAATCCTTTGATTCGCTTACTGGTAAAAGGATGATCAATGATATCTACATTTGTATCAGAAGCGGTTTGACATAATTCTTCGAATTTATTCATTATAATCACCTCCGCCGCCTTGAATGAAAAACTAAAACCCAACTGAAAATACGTCTAATAATCAAAATTCTGTTCAGAGGTCAAATAAAGCCCTAATAATGGATGTTCAAATTCAAATATCATGCTATAATTAAGGCATTCTAGATAGCAGGTATATATTTGTTTGCATGATTAACAGACGGCTGGTTACTTGTTATGCAAAAGTAAATGCGACCCGATCCTATTTGCTGAAGGCAGATTTTGCATGGGCTGATGTTCAAGGAGGAGGTTGTTTGTAATGAAACGGGTTTATCCAGTAATTTTCACACAGTTAAACGATGAAAAAAATACAGTGCTAATTGAAGTTCCGGATTTGGAAATTCTTACGGAAGGATTGGGAATGGCTGATGCTGTGGAAATGGCAAGAGATGCAATTGGCTTAAAAGGCAATGGCAGTTACAAAAACAATCAAAGCAATTGCAAAGATGTTCATTTGAAATGTAACTATAATGTTCGGATTCTGGTTAAAGAGCTCCTTGAATTGTGGTTATGGATATATGGAAGAAATGAATCAAGCCAGGTCCACAATTTTGGATAAGAATGGACATATGTAAAAATGCGTTGTAATGAGGTCCAATTAAATTATGTAAATTGGACAGTATGGCATGACCTTTTTACATATGCCCAAAATTATTTCCAATGTTGGACATTTCAATATGTTTTTTCGTATTGGTCCAAAATAGACTTTTTTAGTGGACATAGTAAATTGCTTTTTATGTATATATCCATACAGTTAAAAATTCCTATAATGATTAAGTTGTTTCTGGTGATACAATGGAAAAGAACAGGTAAATATCTGGACAATGGGAATCGTATGACAAAATATCCATTTGCTGTTATAATAATTCCAAAGAGAGATAAGGAGCAAAGACAAATGAATTATGAAGAGTGTATAGAACTGGCAAGACCTCGCATTGGCAAGTATTGCAAAGCCTGTAAAGAATGCAATGGAAAAGCCTGTGGCAATCAGATTCCGGGACCGGGTGCAAAGGGAATCGGAGATACGGCAATTCGCAACTATGATAAGTGGAAAGAAATCCGTGTGAACATGGATACGATTGCGGAGAATGGACCGGTGAATACTTCACTGGAATTGTTCGGGAAAAAGTTCCGGTATCCGTTTTTTGCGGGTCCGGTGGGAGCGGTCAATCTGCATTATGGAGATTGCCTTAATGACATTTCTTATAATGATATTCTGGTTTCTTCCTGCGCAGAATTTGGAATTGCGGCATTTACCGGAGATGGAATGGACGGCAATGTAATGGTTGCAGCAACCCAAGCAATCCATAAGGCGAAAGGCCTGGGAATTCCGACGGTAAAACCATGGAATATGGAAACCATTCGAAAAAAGATGGAATTGGTACATGCGTCGGAGGCTTTTGCGGTAGCGATGGATGTGGATGCTGCGGGGCTTCCGTTTTTGAAAAATTTTGAGCCGCCGGCTGGAAGTAAAACGGTGGAAGAATTGCATGAAGTGGCAAAAGAAGCTGGTGCTCCATTTATTGTAAAGGGTGTTATGACGGTAAAAGGCGCTTTGAAAGCAAAGGAAGCAGGCGCGGATGCAATCGTAGTATCAAATCATGGAGGACGTGTGTTAGATCAGTGCCCGGCAACGGCAGAAGTGCTTGCGGACATTGCAAAAGCAGTGGATGGTTCCATGAAAATCTTTGTGGATGGTGGAATTCGTTCCGGAACAGATGTGTTTAAGGCACTTGCATTGGGAGCAGATGCAGCAATCATTGCACGGCCATTTGTTACGGCTGTCTATGGTGGTGGAAGAGAAGGCGTGGAAGCTTACATTTCAAAAATCGGCGGTGAACTGGAAGATACGATGAAAATGTGTGGGGTATCGGATCTTGCTGAAATTACAGAGGAATGTATTTGGAAAAATTAGAAAACCTCGCATGTGCGGGAACAGGTAAATGCGGTTGGAAGAGTTACAGGCAATTACAATAAGGAAGAAGCAAATGTTAGGAAACACAAAGGGAAGATTAATCAATAAATATGTTCCGGATTATGTTTTATTTGATCTGGAGACGACGGGAACTTCAAGCAACTACGACGAAGTAATCGAGATATCGGCGGTGAAGGTGCAAAGTGGTGTGATCGTTGGTGAGTTCAGCCAGCTGGTGAATCCCGGGAAATCAATTCCGTATGCAGCGAGTATGGTGAATCATATCACGGATGACATGGTGGCAGAAGCTCCGGAATTTGAAGAAATTTTGCAGGCGTTCATGGATTTTGTCGGGGACAGTATTCTGGTGGGGCATAATATCAACAGTTTTGATATGAAATTTCTGTATCGGGACAGTGAGAGATATTTTGGGCAGACGGTGACCAATGATTACATAGACACTTTGAAACTGGCGCGCCTGTGCTTGCCGGATCTTGGACATCACAGGCTGAGTGATCTGGCACAGTATTATGGAATTTCGACGGAAGGCGCACATCGTGCATTGAATGATTGCCGTATGAATCAACAGGTGTTTGAGCAGCTGGCAAAGGAAATGGATGGCTCCGCAGGTGAAAAAGCGAAAGTGAAACTTTGTCCAATTTGTGGGCAGCCAATGAGAAAGCGAAATGGTCGATTTGGAGAATTCTGGGGCTGTAGTGGATTTCCGGGATGCCGTTATACGGAAAATATATAGGCGGTAACTATTCAGGTGCTGAGTAAAAAATGACTGTCACATCAATTGATGCGACAGCCATTTTCATGTATCTGTTTGCTTTTTATTAGCATCCGAAACAATTACGGATAAATGTCAGTAAATCACAATTATTGAAAAGTTTGAAACACATAATAATATCCTCCTTTCAAATATTTGTATTAGCTAAGTACAAATGAATTGTAACAATTATGTAATAAGTTCGCAATATGAGGTTGTTTCCAATAGAGGAAGAATGTGTAAATACGTAACATTAAGAAATGTAAACAATAGGAATAACATAAATAGTCTGAAAAATATATAAAAATAAAACTATTTAAAGATAAAATAATGAAAACAATGAAAAAGTAAAAAAACATATTGACATATATGCTATTGCGTGATATATTGAATATAACAAAAGAACAGAAAACAATAAATCCTACGAAGTGACGAGAAAGCTTCGAGGTCAGAAAGAAAACAGGAGGTACGGTCCAAAGGGAACATAAGTATTGGCAGGGAGCAACTTAGCACAACATTCGAACTAAGGAAACCAGTGGCGGAAATACAAAAGAGGAAAGCGAAGAAGAACTTTCAGATAGCCATTTGAGGTAAACGAATAGAGAAGAATGTAAGAAAAACGAAAGAAGTAAAGTGAGGTACATTCCATTGGAGAATGAACAGCGATAGGCGTCATCGGAAAAGAAAATTCGGATGGCGCCTATTAAAATGCGTAAAAAAGATATGCAATGGATTCAGAATCTTATTTTTGTAACAACGTAACCAAATTTGATCCAGTGAGACATCTCTGCAGTATTATTACTGTCGATAAGAAAAGGTGTTCCGTAGTGACAGATCGGTTCGAGCCGGCAGGGATTCGTCTGACGAAACCGACGGATGTAGGCAAGCCCGGTTGCCTTATTGATGAATACTCCGGTATCACCGTCGCGGATGGGTTGGCGGCTGATTAATAAGATATCGTTTAAAAAGTATACAGGATGGAGATGGTTGGTGGTTATTTTGATTGCGCAGTCGATGATGCCGTTGTAACGTTTCTGATATGCAGATACGTTGATTTTTTCCAGTGAGCAGGAATCGTAAATCATACCATCCTGCATATCACCGCTTGGAATGATCATTGTCACATAATCATCGGCGGATTCATTATCTTTAAGGTTCTGCGAAAATTCTTTCTCAAAATCAATGACACCATTGATAAAACGCTGCTGGGAGGGGGAGAGTCTCTGCAATGCATTACAGGTCTCTAATTCCGGAATCGGAATCCCACATAGCTCATAAGAAAATTTATTGGTAAGTTTGTACATTAGATAGATCGTGTAGAAATCAATGCGATTGGTTTCTCCGCTAATAATTCTTTTGTAAGAAGAGAGGGACATATCAAGAGCCTCGGCCATTTGGGACTGTGAAAAATGAAGAGCAATACGTTCTTTTTCCAAATTATTTCCCAAGTTATCCATCATTTCTTCTCTGGTCATGGAAAAATCCTCATTTCTTTAATCTTTATATCATAACAATGAGTCATTGACTCGATCGTTGTTAATATCATTATAGTAATAAACATTAAAATATACAAGAAAAGATTATATATGGTTCAAAAGTGAACTACTTTTGACAAAAACCGTCTAATTTCGTAAAAAAGTTGGACTTAATTTGAAGTATATAAAAAATTATAATGAAATAGTAAAAATAATAGTCAAATTCAGTCAGGCAAGAGAGTGGGAGAAATCCCGCTCTTTTGCTGTTCCGGTATTTGTGTGTTCACAAAATTTTCAATATGTTAGGCTTACAAAAATGGCTTTTTATGATAGAATTATAATTAACTATTGAATCTAATATATGAAGGGGTGTTTTTGTGGAAAGAGAACGTATACATTATCTGGAGCAGCTTGCGGAATTATATCCGACCATAGGCCGGGCTTCGACCGAAATTATTAATTTGCAGTCGATTTTATATCTTCCCAAAGGAACGGAACATTTTTTGTCGGACATTCACGGAGAGTTCCGTGCCTTTTCCCATGTGCTTCGTAATGGATCCGGAGCAGTACGAAAGAAAATTGATGACGTATTCGGACATACATTAAGTACGGCGGATAAGATGTCTCTGGCAACACTTATTTATTATCCGCAGAAGAAAATTGAGTTGGTAAAGCAGCAGGAAGAAGATATGGAGAACTGGTATAAAATTACGCTGTATCGTCTGATTGAAGTCTGTAAAACCGTTTCATCAAAATATACAAGATCGAAAGTGCGTAAGGCTTTGCCGGAAGATTATGCGTATGTGATTGAGGAACTGATTACCGAAAAGCAGGAGGTCCTGAATAAAGAAGCTTATTATGAAGCGATTGTTAATACGATTGTAGAACTGGGGCAGACGGACAATTTCATAGTAGCGCTGGCGGAACTGATCCAACGTCTGGTTATTGATCATTTACATATTCTGGGGGACATTTATGACAGGGGACCATCGCCGGATCTGATTATGGACCGTCTGGAAAAGTATCATTCTTTTGATATCCAGTGGGGAAATCATGATATGGTATGGATGGGAGCGGCAACGGGACAGTTGGCATGTATTGCAGCTGTCATTCGTACAAGCATCCGTTATGGAAATCTGGATCTGATCGAAGATGGATATGGTATCAACATGGTTCCTCTGGCAACATTTGCGATGGATGCCTATAAAGATGATCCATGTGAACGCTTTGTGCTGAAAAATTCAACGGATGAGGAGCGGAGCAAAAAAGAGACCGAGATGAATCGCAAGATGCACAAGGCAATTGCTATCATTCGATTTAAACTGGAAGGACAGCTGGTTCAGAAATGGTCCGATTTTGGCATGCAGAACCGTTGCCTTTTGCACAAAATCAATTATGAAAAGAAAACGGTAGAAATTGATGGGCAGGAATATCCGATGCTGGATACCTATTTTCCAACGATCGATCCGGAGAATCCATATGAACTGACGCCGGAAGAGACGGAAGTGATGGCGAGACTGAGAACCTCATTTGTTCACTGTGAAAAGCTGCAAAGACACGTAAGACTGATGCTGAAACGTGGCAGCATGTACAAAATTTATAATGGAAATCTGCTGTATCACGGATGTGTACCTATGAATGAGGATGGTAGTTTTGCAAAAGTAAATATATATGGAAAGTATTACAGTGGAAAAGAACTGTATGATGTGTTGGAATCTTATGTCCGCAAAGCTTTTTTCTCTTTGGATAAGGAAGAACGTGAAAAGGGTCAGGACATGATGTGGTATATCTGGACGGCACCAAATTCACCATTGTATGGACGTAGCAAGATGGCAACTTTTGAGAGGTATTTTCTGGAAGACAAGAAAATGCACCATGAAAGTAAGAATGCATATTATCATTTATTTGACAAGCCGGAGACCGCAGACAAAATTCTGCATGAATTCGGATTGAAAGATGGAAGAGTTCATATTATTAACGGTCACGTTCCGGTGGAGCGTATGGCAGGAGAAAGTCCGGTAAAATGTAATGGAAAGCTGATATTGATTGATGGTGGATTCTCCAAGACTTACCGACGTAAGACAGGAATAGCAGGTTATACACTGACCTACAATTCTTATGGATTGACTTTGTCTGCGCATGAACCATTTGATTTTTCGGATTCTGCGGTTAGGGATGAGCTTGATATCGTTTCCCATCAGGAAGCTGTGGAATATGCAGACCGGCGTATACTGGTAGGGGATACAGATTATGGAAAACGAATGATGAGCAGGATTGAAGAGTTAAAAGAACTGATTCGTGCGTACCAGTCGGGTGAGATTGCAGAATTAGATGAGGGCAGAAGATAGTTATGTACAAAGTTAGAGGATATGCGTTTGAATCATTAGAACAGGCGCAAATCGCACAAAAAGAAGTGGAAAAAATCCGGTATATACGCAGCAAAACAAAGATGGATGATCCGGATGCAGTGCTGCAGATTTACCGGAAACTGATTTTACAGGATGTGTTTGAGACTCCGGTAGGGATAGAATTCCTAAAAGGACTGCAGGAATACCTGCACACGATTCCATATATCAAATATGAGGATGTGCTTCCGATTCCGGTATATGCACCGGAGAAAGCTGATGAGCCGGGAAGCCGCAGTGAAAAAAACATTTATCGGAGAAAATACCACAGAAGTCTGTTTTTTGCCATTGTATTTGCAATTGTGATTGGATCTATGTTTGTTATCACTTATGTAAGTGGGGATAATGTCACCATCTTAAATTATGAAAATGCAATTATTGATAAATATGAAAATTGGGAACAGAAACTTGATACACGTGAAAAAAAGCTTGACCAGCGTGAGGCAGAATTAAAGGTTCGAGAAAAGAAACTGGAACAACAGGAGGCAGAATAACCATGGAAAAATTAAAAATTCTGGTGGTGGATGATGAAAGCAGAATGAGAAAACTTGTACGGGACTTTCTGGTACGTCAGGATTATGAAGTTTTAGAGGCAGGAGACGGCGAGGAGGCACTCGACATCTTTTACCGTGAAAAAGATATTGCATTACTGATCCTTGATGTGATGATGCCGAAGATGAACGGTTGGGAAGTCTGTCGCGAAGTACGTGAAAATTCAAAAGTTCCGATTATTATGCTCACAGCAAAAAGCGATGAGAGTGATGAACTGATGGGCTTTGATCTGGGTGTGGACGAATATATTTCGAAACCTTTCTCTCCAAAGATTCTGGTGGCCCGTGTTGAGGCAATTCTGCGTAGAACCAATCAGATTGGCGATTCTTCACAGATTAAGAAGGCTGGTCTGATTGTGCTTGATAAGACCGCTCATGAAGTAACCATAGATGGCAAAAGTGTAGAGCTAAGCTTTAAAGAATTTGAACTCCTGGAATATTTTATGGATAATCAGGGGATTGCATTGTCGAGAGAACGCATTTTGAACAGTGTCTGGAACTATGATTATTTCGGAGATGCCCGGACAATTGACACTCATGTAAAGAAGCTTCGCAGCAAGCTGGGAAAACAGGGAGAATATATTAAAACCGTTTGGGGCATGGGGTACAAGTTTGAAGTAGAGGCATAGGAAAAAGAGATGAGTACCAGATGAAAAAAAAGACATCATTAACATGGCAACTCATTGTTACCATGATTGGAATTGTTGCAGGAACTGTAGTTGTGTGCTGGTTTCTCAACGATACGTTTTTAGAAAAATATTATACATATAACAAAGAAAAGGAATTGTTGAACGGCTATCGGCAGGTGCATGAAGCGTGCATTAATGGGAACAGCGGAGATAACGATATTTCTTTTGAGCGAATCTGTGCGGATAACAACATCAATATGTTGATCACGGATCGTGACAGAAATCTTGTATGGACCTCATATAATAATGCACAGCGTTTTCAGATGCAGATGGATAACTGGATTTACGGAACAGACCGCAATCAGATTCAGATGTTAAAAAAAGGAAACGATTATACACTGGTACGTCAGACGGATGAACGGCTGGATTCGGAATATCTTGTACTGCTTGGTTCTCTGAAAGATGGTGGCTATGTCTATATGAGGACTGCATTGGAGAGCATTCGTGAAAGTGCGTCAATTACGAATCAGTTTTTTGTAATAATCAGTATTGGTGCTATTTTCTTAAGTATTATTCTGATTGTAATTTTGTCTAACAGTATTTCGAGACCGATTCGGTTATTGTCGGATATTTCCAGAAAAATGACGGGACTTGATTTTGATGCAAAATATGTTCCCAAAAAGTATGGAAGTTATGAAATCGATGAACTTGGACAGTCTATGAATGAATTGTCGGAGACACTCGAGGAGACAATCAGTGAACTGAAGACGGCTAATGTCAGTCTGCAGCAGGATATTGAAAAGAAGGAACAGATTGATGAAATGCGGAAGGAATTTTTATCCAATGTATCCCATGAGTTAAAAACTCCGCTCGCATTGATTCAGGGTTATGCAGAAGGTTTGAAGGAATGCATCAACGATGATGCGGAAAGCAGGGATTTCTACTGTGATGTTATCATGGATGAATCGGACAAAATGAACCAGATGGTCAAAAAACTTTTGACATTGAATCAGTTGGAATTTGGCAATGATACGGTAGAAATGACAAGGTTTGATATTACAGAACTGATTACAGGTGTGATTCAGTCAGCATCTATTATGGCGGCACAGAAAAAAGTGGATATTCAGTTTTATAAAGATGGACCGGTGTATGTCTGGGGGGATGAGTTTAAGGTGGAAGAGGTTATTACCAATTACCTGACCAACGCTATGAATCATGCAGATGGACAGCGGCGCATCGAAATCCGTTTTTCTTATCATGATGGACTGGTGCGGACAAGTGTATTTAATACGGGAGAACCGATTCCAGAGGAAGATTTGGAAAAAATCTGGGTGAAATTTTATAAAGTGGACAAGGCAAGGACACGTGAATATGGTGGAAGTGGTATCGGATTGTCCATTGTAAAGGCTATTATGGATTCATTTCATCAGAAATGTGGTGTAATTAACCACGAAAACGGGGTAGAATTCTGGATGGAATTGGAGAGTAATAACTAAGTAGGAAAAATGTTGTATTGTATGCTAAAATATGATACTATAAACTTAATTTATAGGTCAAAAGTAACAAGAAGGATAGAGACAGATGAAAAAGAGGATGCAGTTTTTGGCAATATTATTAGCATCGACCTTTGTACTTGGCGGATGTGGAACTTCGATGTATGAGCTGACGGATGACGAGGAAGACCTGATTGTTTCCGCTGCGGCTAATGCAGTTGCGAAACATAATGTTTTCCAAATGGACGGCATGACAGATGCTGAGCCGGAAACAGAGACACAGACGGTAGATGAGACAACCGAACAGAATACCCAGCAGGCACAGGAAGAAACAAATACAAATACCGGTAGCGGTGGAGCGGAGTCGGAAATACAAACGCAGGAGATTGCACTTTCCGATTTGCTTGGTAAGAATTTAAAAGTTACTTATCAGGGATATTCGACCACATCTTCTTATCAGGAAGGAAATTATTTTAGTGCGAACGCATCGTCTGGAAACACACTGATTATTATGAAAATCAATGTGAAAAACACTGGAAAGAAGAATGCTAAGATAGATCTGCTATCGAAAAATGTTACGTTTTATGGATGCTTCAATGGTGCAGATTATATTATGGAAAAGAAAATCCTCAGCACCAAAAATCTTTCTACTTATCAGGGAAAGGTCAAACCGGGCAAGACGATAAAGAATGTACTGGTTTTTGAAGTGCCGAAGAAACAGGCCGATGAGATTTCAACGCAGGATTTGCAAGTTGAGATGGATGGACAAAAGTATCAGGTAACAATGTAGAAATGGGGGAGAATATATATGGATACAAATATATTATTAGAGTCAGGTACAAATGAGTTAGAAATCTTGGAATTTACATTAGCCGATAATCATTATGGCATCAATGTGGCAAAGATTCGTGAAATTTTATCATATCAGAAAGTAACACCGGTACCAAATTCACATCCAAGTGTGGAAGGTATTTTTATGCCGCGTGATACTATGATTACTGTAATTAATCTGAAGAAGTGTCTGGATATTCCAGATAATGATGAGCCAGGTTTATTTATTATCACAAACTTTAATAAATTAAACGTAGCGTTCCATGTAGATCAGGTTATTGGAATTCACAGAGTATCATGGGATGAGATTATTAAACCGGATTCTACCATTAATGGACAGGATGGAAGCGTTTCTACCGGTGTGATTAAGATCAATGACAAACTGGTTGTTATTCTGGATTTTGAGTCCATTGTGTCAAGTATCAGTCCGGAGACAGGACTTCGTGTGACAGATATGAAAGAATTTCAGGGACGTGAGAGAAGTGACGATACCATTCTTATCGCAGAAGATTCCCAGCTTTTGAGTAGCCTGATTCAGGATTGTCTGCATAAGGCAGGATATACGAATTTGATCGTGACAATGAATGGACAGGAAGCCTGGGATACATTACTTAAGTTTAAGAAGGAAGGTAATCCGGCTGAAAAAGTACAGTGTATTATCACGGATATAGAGATGCCACAGATGGATGGACACAGACTTACCAAGCTGGTAAAGTCGGACGATGTCCTCAAGAACATTCCACTGATTATCTTTTCTTCCCTTGTTAATGAAGAGATGCGACGCAAAGGCGAAATGCTTGGAGCCGATGCCCAGCTTACCAAACCGGAGATCGGAAGTCTTGTAGAGGCGATTGATAAGCTGATTGACAACGGAAATAAATAAATGTAGCAGCTACTAAGGGATGTGGAAATTTCACATCCCTTAATTGAGGTTTACTGGAGAGAATTTATGAGTAAGAGTGCATCAGAAAATTATTTGGACCAATTATTGAATTCTGTACATGACAGTGATGATCATGCACAAGAGGCACAGAAACCGTTAGACCCGCAGGAGAAACTGGAGAGAGATATTTTGGGCGAGCCGGAAAGCAAGGCGCAGGTTACTGCAAAAAAGGAAGAAGAATTTTTGCGTGAATTTGAAGAAGAACTGCTTAAAGATGATTTGCAGGAACCTTTTTCTGATTATGAACCAAAGATGGTGCAGGAGCCGGAAGATGTGCCGACAGATACAAATCTGGAAGTGGACACTGGGGATGACCTGGACTTCAATTTTGATCTTCCGTTGGAACAGGATCAGAAAGAACAGCCGGTGGACCAGCTGGATCAGGCTGTGGATGCGTTTGATGATAAGGTACAGCAGGAAGCAGTATCTGCTGCAGAACAGACACTTCCGTTGACAGAGGCAGGAGAGCCGGATCTGGCAGGAAATGCAGATTCAGATTTACTTGATATGCTCAACAATTCCGAAGATCTTTCGGATTTGGGAGATTTATTAAATGGTGACGAACAGGGAAAAAATCTTGATCAGGAAGATTCTATCGGCGCATTTGCACAGACACAGATGGATGAACAGGAGCAGGCCACAGATCCGGAGACAACACCAGCGGAAGCGGATGTAGAGTCTGTGTCCGGACTGAAAAAGAAAAAAAAGAAAGAAAAAGTACCGAAGGAGAAAAAAGAAGGAGGCATTTTTGCCCGTCTTGCAAAATTCTTTTTCGCAGAACCGGAAGAAGAAAACATTACGGAAATTACGGACACTTCCGGTGCAGATGTTGTGACGGAACTGACAGAAGAAAATCAGATGATTCTCGACGAACTGGAACAGGCAGATCAGAAAGAGACATCCAAGAAAGAAAAAAAGAAAAAAGAGAAGAAGAAAAAAGAACCGAAGCAAAAGAAACCAAAGCAAAAGAAACCGCCAAAGCCGAAGAAAGAAAAGAAACCGAAGGAAGTAGACAATACACCGCCACTTCCGAAAGCTCCGGTAATTGCGATTGTAGTCATGATTGGATCGCTTTTTGGACTTGTGCTGCTTGGCACCCATACTTTGGGATATCAGTCGGATATCAATCAGGCGAAACAATGTCTGGCGCAGGGCAATTATGTAGAAGGCTATGAAAATCTGCAAGGACGCACTGTGAAAGCAAAAGATGAAGAATTGTATGGAAAGCTGGAAGTTCTGGCAACGGTATCGAAAAAGTATCAGGATTATCTTGTCTTTGATCACAATGGCTCCAAGGAGCAGGCGGCAGATGCATTGGTTTGTGCATATGGCAGATATGATCTGAATAAGGAGCGTGCAGAGGAATATAATTGCAGCAAGGAACTTGATGCGCTTGGTAACAAGATCAAGAAGACTCTGAAAAAGGAATATAAGATGTCAGGAAAAGAAGCGTTGACGATTTATAATGCAAAGAATCGGAAAGCGTATACACGGTTATTACAGGAGAAAATACAATGAGAAAAACGTTAAAACCGGAAATAACAAAACCACAGTATGTGGTGTGTACAGATATCACATATGCACAGGTAGATTCGTGGTATGATCATTGTCGCAGAGATTTAAAGCTGGATCTGATTTATCCAGAGGACGACCGGAAAGAACAAGCATATCCATGCATCGTGTGGATTTGTGGCGGGGCATGGCTTCGTATGGACAAATCGGCACACCTTGCATATCTGAGCCGGTTGGCACAGAAGGGGTTCGTCGTTGCAAGTGTGGAGTACCGGACTTCCAATGAAGGAACATATCCGATGCAGTTGCTGGATGTGAAAGCGGCAATTCGTTACTTGCGGGCACATGCAAAAAGATATCGGATTGATACCGAACGATTTGGTGTGATGGGAGAATCTGCAGGAGGGTATTTGACCTGTATGGCAGCCCTTGACCAGGATCAATCACTTGATGTTGGGGAATATTTGGAATATTCCAGTGCTGTACAGGCGGCATGTCCGTGGTATCCGCCGACAGATGCGTCTGCATTTCCGTATGATGATGTGGAAAAAGCAGCAATGTCTCCGGAATCCCAGCTCATGGGATTTAATGTTATGACGCATCAGAAAGAAGCATGGGATCATTCACCGGTGTCCAAAGTGACAGCAGCAGCTCCACCATTTCTTATTATTCATGGCACTGAGGATCATACCGTGCCATACAGTCAAAGTGAAAAACTATATGACATTTTGGAAAAAGAGGGATGTGATGTGACATTGCTTTCCCTGGATGGTGCCGATCATGCGGATCTGATGTTTTTTCAGGATGAAGTATGGACGGAAATTATACAATTTTTTCAGGAAAAATTATTTCAGGAGGTCTGAGAAATCAGGCCTCCTATTTACTGCATAAGAAATTCTTTTGGAATTCTCCTATACAACAAAAGACCTTGAGTGTTTCAGGATAAACGCAATCTTCTGGATTTGTATAATGCAATCAACGGAACAAATCATCAGGACCCGGAGGAACTGGAGATCACAACGTTACATATGCTTTTAACAGAGTTTGATGAAAAAAATTTGCCAAGTCCATGTGAGAGGAAGGCCATGAATCCGGATACGCAGAGGGCGTGAGTCTGGATATGAAAATGTCCTAAAAATCATCGGTATTTTATCATTACACAAGTTATGATGAACCGAATAGTAGTGCATACAATTTTACCGGTTTTGATGTAAAAATAACAAAAACTAAGTAATTCAATGCTCGGTAGTGTAAAAGCTGCCGATCGTTTTTTACAAATCAACCTTTAATTGTGTCACAGCAATTAAAGGTTCTCGGCGAGAATTCGTCGTTAAGTAACCTTAGCATTCACTAGTGTAACAGCTAATGAATGCTTTTAAAGTCTGAAAGGAGTTGCATTTGTAAATGGATTATAAAGGAATACTGCTTTCATGAAACAAAAAGGGCACTTGATTTCTCAAGTACCCTAGTGTATAATCCACTTAGAAAGTGAATCGGATGTAATATCCGATTTGCCCTCAGTTGAATACTAAATATGAAATAGCATCTAACTTTGGTCGGTTGGGATGCTATTTCTTTTTATTATTATGATCGTCTATGTAAGACAGAGCCGCAAAAATTACTAGCACTAAAGTTAAAACTTCAAGCGTGTTCATAGGGCATCACCCTCCTTTGTAAACTAGAGGGCATCTAATAATCGGAAAATCACATCCTACTTTCGTTTCAATTACACAATAACAGTATAGCATAAAGGGAACAGATGTTCAAACAAAAAGAGGTAAATCTACTATATTGTATATAGAAGAAAGACCTCTTATTTTTATGCCTGCTGCCTCTGGTGAATATTATCAACAGCCTTTTCAAGTTCGATTGTCTGCCAGCGTTTGCGGATCACATCACTTTTCAGTTGTGCAAGTCGTTTGTTGGTGTATTTCTCAAACCAACGCATAAGGGATTTTGGAATGAATTTATCTGGTGTGTGTTTATGGATGAACTGATAAGGAATTTTTCAGATGGTTTAATGACAGCTTCGGGGATGTAGAATTTAAGAAGCTGTATAGGGAAAATATTCTGGAATACAAAAGTTATTTGAAGAACGTGAAAAATTGTAAAAGGACAGGACAGAATCTAAATGCAAAAGAAGTATCCGATTTATTTGGAATTGGACAGCATAGACTTAGAGAGATAGTTCGTGAAGATTATGGAAATAAATATCATTTGATGTCGGGGAGAACTATCAAGATTAAAAGAAAACAGTTTGGGGAATTTATAGATAATGTTGAACAGATTTAAGAAATGGACAATGTGCATTGAATGTGGTACAATTCAATGTAGTATACATTCGAGGCACTCTGATTTAAGGAGGCAGAAATTAACGCGTATTTCGAAAACAGCATTGATATTGATGGAGCAAAACTTACTCTGTTAGAGGTTGTAGATAGATACCTAAATTCTTTATACAACAGAAAGGAGTTGAACAGCTTACACAAATCAATGCAATAGCGAATCAACTTAATGCTAATTAGTATGAATTTTAGCATACTAAATATTTGCTAATTACAATGTGTAATGAGATGTAACGAAACATACAAAAATGTAATGAAATGACAGCAAGAATTGTTGGAAATGTACGCAAGCATTGGAGAAATGCTTGATTTGAAAGGATTTGATAGAATGATAGCAATTATTGACTACAATGCCGGGAATCTGAAGAGCGTAGAAAAAGCATTGCATTTTCTTGGAGAGGAATGTGTGATCACACGTGATTTTCATGAGATTAAAGCTGCTGACAAAGTAATTCTTCCCGGTGTAGGCGCATTTGGTGATGCGATGGAGCAGTTGAAAAAATACGAACTCGACAAAGTGATTCATGAAGTGGCTGCAGAAAATAAGCCGTTTTTGGGCATCTGTTTAGGCTTGCAGCTTCTTTTTGAAGGCAGCGATGAAAGCCAGGGAGTGGAAGGCCTGCATGTGCTTGATGGAGAAATCGTTCGTATTCCGGATCAGCCGGGACTTAAGATTCCGCATGTTGGATGGAATTCCCTGCATTTGCAGAACAATGGAAGGCTTTTTACCGGACTGGAAGAAAATCCATATGTATATTTCGTTCATTCCTATTATCTGAAAGCGAAAGACGAACAGATTGTAAAAGCAACGACACAGTACAGTACCACGATTCACGCATCGGTAGAACAGGGCAATGTATTCGCCTGTCAGTTTCATCCGGAGAAAAGCGGAACTGTGGGATTATCCATTTTAAAGAATTTTGCAGAACTTCAGGGAGGAAAGCGATAATGTTTACAAAGAGAATTATCCCTTGTCTGGATGTGAATAATGGACGTGTTGTTAAGGGAATCAATTTTATCAATTTAAGAGATGCAGGAGACCCGGTGGAAGTTGCGGCAGCATACGATAAAGCAGGCGCCGATGAAGTTGTGTTTTTGGATATTACCGCTTCTTCGGACAACCGTGGAACGGTTGTGGACATGGTTCGCAAAGTGGCGGAGAAAGTTTTTATCCCATTTACCGTTGGTGGAGGTATCCGCACGGTAGATGATTTCAAAGCGCTTTTGAGAGAGGGCGCAGATAAGATTTCCATCAATTCATCAGCAATCAATACTCCGGAACTGATTGGAAATGCAGCCGACAAATTCGGAAGCCAGTGTGTTGTGGTTGCGATTGATGCAAGAAGAAGAGAAGATGGAAGCGGATGGAATGTCTACAAGAACGGTGGAAGAATTGACACCGGTCTCGATGCTGTTGAGTGGGCGATGAAAGCAAATCAGCTTGGTGCCGGCGAGATTCTTCTTACAAGCATGGATTGTGATGGAACGAAAGCCGGATATGACATTGAACTGACCCGTATGATCGCAGATAATGTTTCCATTCCGGTGATTGCTTCGGGTGGTGCAGGAACAAAGGAACATTTTTACGATGCCCTGACAGAAGGACATGCAGATGCGGCACTTGCAGCGTCATTGTTCCATTACAAAGAGTTAGAGATTATGGATTTGAAAAATTATCTGGCAGACAAAGGTGTGTCAGTGAGACGATAAGGAGAAATCATTATGTCAATGATTACGAATGATTGGCTCGAAGCGGTGGATGCGGAATTTAAAAAGCCGTATTATCGTAATCTGTACCAATTTGTAAAAGAAGAGTACAGCCGGACGGTTGTGTATCCGCCGGCAGAAGATATTTTCAATGCTTTGCATTTTACACCGTTGCACGAGGTGAAGGTGCTTATTTTAGGACAGGATCCGTATCACAATGAGCATCAGGCACACGGATTGTCTTTTTCAGTTTTACCGGACCAGAAAGATATTCCGCCATCTTTACAGAATATTTATAAGGAACTGCATGACGATCTTGGTTGCAGGATTCCAAATAATGGATATCTGAAAAAATGGGCAGACCAGGGAGTGCTGCTTTTGAATACGGTGCTGACCGTGCGTGCCCATCAGGCAAATTCGCATCAGGGACACGGCTGGGAACAGTTTACCGATGCGATTATTCAGGCGGTAAACGCGCAGGACAGACCGATTGTTTATATGTTGTGGGGCAGACCGGCACAGAGCAAAATTCCGATGCTGACCAACCCGAAACATTTAATTTTAAAAGCGCCGCATCCAAGTCCACTTTCTGCGTACAGAGGCTTTTTTGGTTGCAGACATTTCAGCCAGGCAAATGCATTTCTGGAAAAGAATGGAATCGAACCGATTGACTGGCAGATCGAAGATGTATAGCAGGGGTTCATTTTTAAAATAAAACGCCGATATAAAATTTAGAGTATAGTTGTCGATTAAAAAGGAGTGATAATAATTATGAGAGGAATTTCTTCTTACGATTCGTCGTCAATCAGTATGTTGTTTTCGAGTCTTGGCTCATCTTCAAAGTCCACAAATTCTGGAACTCTTGGAATTAATTTGAGCGATTATGCAAGCATTCGGAGCGGATCTTACAGTAAGCTCATGAAATCTTATTACAAACTTGATTCGAACGATACAAAAACATCCGCAAAGGATAAAACAAATACGTCAACTTCTACATCAAAGGATTCTGCGAAGACACTTGCGAATATTGAAAGCGCAGCAGAAGAACTGACGGCTTCTGCCAAGGAACTGTATTCTACAAAGTCAAATTCCGTTTTCTCAAAGAAAGCAGATGGAAATTATGATACCGATAAAATTTATGAAAATGTCAGCAGTTTTGTGGAGGATTACAATTCATTACTGACTACAAGTGCAAAGTCTTCTGCAAGCCGTATTGAGAGCACGGTAAGTTCAATGAAAAATCTGACTTCCGGAAACGGCAAAGATCTTGCAGAGATTGGAATCAATGTGGATGCAAAGACCGGCATTTTGTCCATTGACAAGAATACATTCAAAAATGCGGATATGAGTAAAGTAAAGGATTTGTTCCATGGAACCGGTTCGTATGCGTATGGTGTTGCGACCCGTTCATCACTGGTTGATTCCTATGCACAGGCAGAGGCAACCCGGGCAAACACATATGGAAAGACCGGCAAGTACAATTATAATTACAATAGTGGTAACATCTTTTCGGATGTATTTTAACAGATGAATAACATATAATCATGCAAATAAAAACGGTTGGCAGATACGGAATATTCGTATCTGCCAGCCGTTTTTGCAGTTGCAACAAAAAGGATTAATCATCAGCCTCTTCATCAGTTGTTGTGTTGTATACCTGACGCTTTCTTGCCATAACATCACTTTCGAGATATTCATCGTAAGTAGATACCTTATCGATCATAGATCCATCCGGAAGGAATTCGATGATACGATTGGCAGTTGTCTGTACGACCTGATGGTCACGGCAGGCAAACAGAATCACACCAGGGAATTTGATCATTCCGTTGTTTAAAGCAGTAATGGATTCCATATCCAGGTGGTCCGTAGGTTCGTCAAACATCAGAACATTGCTTCCCATGATCATCATACGGGAGAGCAGTACACGCACTTTTTCACCACCGGAAAGTACACGCATCTTTTTGACACCGTCTTCCCCGGCAAACAGCATACGTCCAAGGAAACCACGTACATAAGTCGCATCTTTGATTTCAGAGAACTGTGTCAGCCAGTCTACGATCAGCTCGTCGGTGTCGAAAATCGTGGTATTGTCTTTCGGAAAGTAAGACTGACTGGTTGTCACACCCCATTTGTAAGTACCTTCATCCGGTTCCATTTCGCCGGCAAGAATTTTAAATAAAGTAGTCTTTGCCAATTCGTTTCCGCCGACAAAGGCAATCTTATCATCATGTCCGACAATGAAGGAGATGTTGTCGAGTACCTTTACACCGTCAATAGTCTTGCTGATGCCATCAACGCTGAGTACTTCATTACCGATTTCACGGTTTGGACGGAAGTCGATATATGGGTACTTACGGCTGGATGGGCGAATGTCATCCAACTGAATTTTCTCCAGAGCACGCTTACGGGAAGTTGCCTGCTTGGATTTGGAAGCATTTGCAGAGAAACGGGAAATGAATTCCTGTAATTCTTTGATTTTTTCTTCCTTCTTTTTGTTTGCTTCTTTCATCTGGCGGACGAGTAACTGGCTGGATTCATACCAGAAATCATAGTTACCGGCATAGAGCTGGATTTTTCCATAATCCATATCTGCAATGTTGGTGCAGACTTTATTGAGGAAGTAACGGTCATGGGATACGACAATGACTGTATTCTCAAAGTTGATCAGGAATTCTTCCAACCATGCGATCGCGTCGAGATCCAGGTGGTTGGTAGGCTCGTCGAGAAGAAGAATATCCGGATTGCCGAACAAAGCTTGTGCCAGCAATACTTTGACCTTGATGGCACCTGGCAGATCTGCCATCTGTGTGTAATGATTTTCAGTTGGAATGCCAAGACCATTTAATAAAGTAGCGGCATCGGATTCTGCGTTCCAGCCATCCATATCTGCAAACTCGGCTTCCAGTTCACTGGCACGGATTCCATCTTCGTCGGAGAAGTCTTCTTTCATATAAATAGCATCTTTTTCTTTCATGATGTCGTAAAGACGCTTATTACCCATAATAACAGTATCAAGTACGGTAAATTCATCGTATTTGAAGTGATCCTGTTGCAGGAAGGAAAGACGTTGACCAGGTGTAATTACGATATCACCGCTGGTTGGCTCAAGCTGTCCGGATAAAATTTTTAAAAAGGTCGATTTTCCGGCACCGTTTGCGCCAATCAGACCGTAACAGTTACCTTCTGTAAACTTTACGTTTACATCTTCAAAAAGGGCTTTTTTCCCTAATCTTAATGTAATATTATTTGCACTAATCATACGAAAACCTCATTATATTTAAAATATTCATTTAGCCACGAACTCTATTATAAACATGATGGGCAGTATATTTCAAGAAGAAAAACGCTTTCTGTGCAAGGAAAATAAGGATTTGCCGTGTTTTGATTGGAAAAAGTGCCGGAAGCTGTTATAATAAAAGTATTTAATGGAACGGAATTGGAGCGGGGATATGAACTATAAAGAATTAATGGCGGCAGATATTCCGATTGCCTCTGCAATCATCAGTTACGGCGAAGACTGGAAGATTGAAAGGGTAAATACGGAGTTTGTGAAATTAAGCGGGTATACAGAACGTGATCTTGGGGAAAGTGGAAGGGACCAGCTGATTACAGAAAAAGACAGTTATTTGTTTGAAGAGACACTGGCCCAGGCGATAGCAACGAAAATGCCTGCAGATCAGGTACTTCGTATTCGCAGAAAGGATCAGGAAATCCGATGGGTGGCATTTCGCAGCAGTGTATTTCATTATATTGATGCAGTGCCGTACCTTCTTGTTGTTTTCTGGGATATTGATCATCAGAAGCGAAAAGAGATCAGCCAGGAGATTTTAAAAAAAAAATATGAGATGATGGAACGTCTTTCACATGAGTATCCGTTTGATCTGGATGTGAAAAGCTGGACAATGATGCGTTCCCATCGGCTGATGGAACTTCGCGGAGTGTATGGGACGGAAGATGTGTATTATCCGGTGGATGAGGAAGTCCGTTCACTTTCTCCGGTGGACCATAAGCCTTTTCTTGATGCGATGCATGAAGCAGCAATGGTTGTGAAATCAGACAGTGTGGATGCACGTTTTAATATCAGTAAAGATGGAGAGGCACCGCGTTATCAGTGGTTTCGGACCTATTATAGAAGTGTGACCAATGCGGAAGGAGAAATTATTCGCATTATAGGCCGCAGCTTTAATATCGACATGGACAAGTCTTTGCAGGAAGAGGTGCGCAGGGATCCGCTGACACAGCTTTTGAATAAACTGGAGGTACAGAAGGAAGTTACACGTTATATCGAAGAAAATCCGAATAAGTGCAGCGTTCTGTTCCTTATTGATATTGATAATTTCAAAGGAATCAATGACAATTTCGGGCATACATTTGGTGATACAGTAATTATGGATATGGCAAAGCAGATTCAAAGCCAGTTCCGTATGAATGATATTGTTGGCCGGGTCGGCGGTGATGAATTTCTTGTGTTCATGAAGAATACGACTGTAGAGAAAGCAGAGGAAAAGGCGAAGCTTCTCTGTCATTCGTTAGAGAAGAAATATATGGGCCAAAAATTGCATTATCGTCTTTCGGCCAGTATTGGTATGGCGGTATATGCAAAGGATGGGGATAATTACCGCACATTGTTTGAAAAGGCAGACCATGCGATGTATCGGGCAAAGCAAGCGGGAAAAGATGGTTATCAGCTTGCTCAGGAAGAAGATTGCGGACCGGTAAAAAATACCAAGCATGTGATTGACCGGCAGGAACAGATCAGCCAGGATGACCGAAACTTTCTGGCATTTACAATCAGTCTCATGGCACATGCGCGTGATTTGGATGGCTCATTGAATTTGCTGCTGAAAAGAATTGCAGAGCGTTATCACCTTGATATGGTAGCTGTTATGGAAAATGCGGAAGACGATTCCGGGATGGTGATGACAAATTATTACAGTAATGTATTTTCTTTTTATGACAGAAGCTTTATTCCGGGTATGCACCCGATGCTTAAGAAATTAAAACCTGGAGAATATCTCATTTTTGATCCGCAGATTGATGGGATAGTGCTACCTCCGCAAGATTCACGGAGAGAGTCGAAAGTAGAGAATAATAACAATACGGCATTGATCACAAAATTCGAGTATGTGGGAGAGAAAATCGGTGAAGTGGTATATTTGTCCATGGATCTGAACAGGCAGTGGAAAACAGATGAAATCGAGATGATGCAGGAACTCTCACGTGCGCTTGCTATTTTTGTCTCCCTTCGTTTTCGGATGGATGAGAGCAAAGCACAGATTCGTCAGATTCAGAGAAGAGATTCTCTGACGAATCTATATAATCAGAGTGCATTTCGTGAAACGGCACATGAAATATTAAACCGCGCAGATGAAAAGCTTATTTATGCTATTGAATATCTGGATATCAATAATTTTGGGTATGTAAATGAAAACTATGGATACAAGGTAGGAGACAGCATTTTAAAGATGTTTGCGGCAGATTTGTCCAGTCAGCCGTATTATAATGCAGGATGCCGCCTGTATTCGGATTTCTTTCTGGTATTATTGTGTGATGAAAGCAAAGAAAAACTCGAGAAAAATTTAAACTTACGCAACCGCAGAATTACGAATATGCAGAATCATCAGTATCCAAACAGTGGAATGGGTGTTACGGCAGGTGTATATGTGATCGAAGATTCCCGTATGGATATTGAACAGGCGATCGAAAATGCGAATCTTGCATGGAAGAGTGCAAAGAATGCCGGAAAACAAGGAATTATGTTTTATGAATCTTCTCTTCGCACGAAGCGTGCGGAGGAACAGAAAATTGTTGGAGAATTTTTTGAAGCTTTGTATAGAGATGATTTTCGGATGTATCTTCAGCCGAAATTTATTCTTGGAGAGAGACATGTGTATGGGGCGGAAGCTTTGGCACGGTGGAGGCGCCCTGACGGAACGATTTTACCACCGGCATATTTTATGGATCCTCTGGAAAAAATCGGCTATATTACAGAACTGGATTTCTACATATTTGAAGAGGTTCTGAAAACGCTTGACAAATGGGAACGTCAGAAAAGAAGAAAACTGGTGATTTCAACAAATTTCTCCGGAAGGCATTTTGATACCGATGGGGAAGAATTTCTTAACCGCATCCAGCACATTTTTTCGAAATACACGGTTCCGGCAGAATATGTTGAGATTGAGGTTACAGAGGGAGTCCTGGTGAAGAATGTCCATGTACTGGAGCGGTGCGTGAACCGCCTTCATGAAATGGGATTCCGTGTGTCGATTGATGATTTTGGAACCGGATATTCCTCTTTGTCAGTGCTTGCAGATATGCCGGCAGATGTGGTGAAAATTGACAAAAGTTTTATAAATAAGGATATGAATGGCAAAAAAATGGATATATTATACGAAATCGGACGGATGGTAAAAATATTGCAGAAAGATATCATCATCGAGGGCGTAGAGACAGAGGAACAGGAGAAACTTCTTATTAACGGAGGATTTACCTGTGGACAGGGATATTTGTGTAATAAACCAATCCCAATTGGCGAATTTGAAAAGTTGTATTTGTAAAAATACAAAAATGGTGTCGCTTAAACTTGATTTTTGCGGTTAATAATCTTATTATTTAAATTAGAGACATTTTGATTCAATGTCTGATTTTAATACGTTTGAACATTAATTAAAAATAGGAGGACTAATTCATGAAACGTTCAATGAAAACCATGGATGGAAACCATGCAGCAGCTCATGCTTCATATGCATTTACTGATGTTGCAGCTATCTATCCTATTACTCCTTCATCTGTTATGGCTGAGGCTACAGATGAGTGGGCAACCGCAGGTCGTAAGAACATTTTCGGACAGACAGTTCAGGTTACAGAAATGCAGTCTGAAGCCGGTGCAGCTGGTACTGTTCACGGATCTCTTGCAGCTGGTGCATTAACAACTACTTACACAGCTTCTCAGGGACTTTTACTTATGATCCCTAACCTGTACAAAGTAGCTGGTGAAAGACTTCCGGGCGTATTTAACGTATCCGCTCGTTGTGTCGCTACACATGCACTTAACATTTTCGGTGATCACTCTGATGTATACGCTTGCCGTCAGACAGGTGTTGCAATGCTTTGTGAGTCATCTGTACAGGAAGTTATGGACTTAACTCCAGTTGCTCATTGCGCAGCAATCAAGGGAAGAGTTCCATTTATCAACTTCTTCGATGGATTCCGTACATCTCATGAGATTCAGAAGATCGAGACTTGGGATTACGAAGATCTGAAAGATATGGTAGATATGGATGCTGTTGATGCTTTCCGTAAGAATGCATTAAATCCAAATCATCCGGTAGAAATGGGATCTGCTCAGAACCCTGATATCTTCTTCCAGTCAAGAGAGGCTTGCAACTCTACATATGACGAGCTGCCAGCAATCGTTCAGGAGTACATGGACAAAGTTAACGAGAAGATTGGTACTGATTATAAATTATTTAACTACTATGGAGCTGCTGATGCTGACCGTGTCATCATCGCTATGGGTTCTGTATGTGAGACAATCGATGAGACAATTGATTTCTTAATGGCAAGAGGCGAGAAGGTCGGTGTTGTTAAAGTTCGTCTTTACAGACCATTCGTTAAGGAAGCTTTAATTGACGCTATCCCAGATACTGTTAAGACAATCGCAGTATTAGACAGAACAAAGGAGCCAGGTTCTCTTGGTGAGCCATTATACTTAGATGTAGTTGCAGCTCTTAAGGGATCTAAGTTCGATCAGGTTAAGATTACAAGCGGACGTTATGGATTAGGATCTAAGGATACAACTCCAGGACAGATTATTGCTGTATATAACAACACAGAGAAGGAGCGTTTCACAATCGGTATCATCGATGATGTTACAAATCTTTCCCTTGAAGTTAAAGAAAATCCTGTTACTACACCAGAAGGAACTACAAACTGTAAGTTCTGGGGTCTTGGTGCAGATGGTACAGTAGGTGCCAACAAGAACTCTATCAAGATCATTGGTGACAATACAGACATGTATGCACAGGCATACTTTGATTATGACTCTAAGAAGTCAGGTGGTGTTACAATTTCCCACTTACGTTTTGGACATTCTCCAATCCGTTCTACATACCTGATTTCTCAGGCAAACTTCGTAGCATGTCATTGTACAGCTTACATCTACAAATACAACATGGTTCAGGATCTGGTACCAGGTGGTACATTCCTGTTCAATACACAGTGGTCTGTAGATGAGTTAGACGAGAAATTACCTGGACAGGTAAAGAGATACATTGCTGAGAACAATATCAATTTCTACATCATCGATGGTGTTAAGATTGGTAAGGAAATTGGTCTTGGTAACCGTATCAATACTGTTCTTCAGTCAGCTTTCTTCTCACTTACAAAGCTGATTCCGGAAGAAGAAGTAATCAAGCTTATGAAAGATGCAGCTACAAGATCTTATGCTAAGAAGGGTGACGATGTCGTTAAGATGAATCATGACGCTATCGATGCCGGTGCTACAGCATACGTTAAAGTAGATGTTCCAGAGAGCTGGAAGAACTGCACAGATGATGATTACTCTGTAGAAGTTAAGGGAGACAACAAGGAAGTTGTTGACTTCGTTAAAGATATTCAGCAGAAAGTTAACGGACAGCAGGGTAACACAATTCCTGTATCTGTTGTTAAGAAATACGAGACAGGCTGGACTCCATCCGGTACAGCAGCATACGAGAAGCGTGGTGTTGCAACTGACGTTCCGGTATGGGATGCTACTAAGTGTATTGAGTGTAACCAGTGTTCATATGTATGTCCTCATGCAGCAATCCGTCCAGTAGCTATGACAGAGGCCGAGGCAGCTGCAGCTCCAGAAGGAATGCAGATGAAAGATCTGAACATGATGCCAGGCTATAAGTTCGCAATCGTTGTATCAGCATTTGACTGTACAGGATGTGGATCTTGTGTAAACGTATGTCCAGACAAGGTTCAGGCTATTACAATGACTGGTTTCGAAGCACATGAAGATGAGCAGAAGTACTTTGATTATGCAGTTTCACTTGAGGATAAGGAAGACGTTATCGAGAAATTCAAGATTAACTCTGTTAAGGGATCTCAGTTCCGTCAGCCATTACTTGAGTTCTCAGGTGCTTGTGGTGGATGTGGTGAGACACCATATGCTAAGTTAATCACTCAGTTATTCGGTGACAGAATGTACATTGCAAATGCTACAGGATGTTCTTCAATCTGGGCTAACTCTTCACCTTCTACACCTTATACAACAAACAAGAAGGGTCATGGTCCTGCATGGTCTAACTCACTGTTCGAGGATGCAGCAGAGTTTGGTTATGGTATGTTACTTGCTCAGAGAGCAATCCGTGACAGATTAAAGAATGAATTAGATGAGATCGCAGCTAACACTGACAAAGCTGATGTTAAGGATGCCATCAAGGAGTGGAATGATACATTCACTTCTGGTATCGAGAACGGACCAGCTACTGAGAAGTTAGTAGCAGCATTAGAGGCTTGCGGATGCGATGCTTCCAAGAACGTATTAAAAGAGAAAGATTTCCTTGCTAAGAAGTCCCAGTGGATCTTCGGTGGTGATGGATGGGCATACGACATCGGATTTGGTGGTGTTGACCATGTATTAGCATCTGGTAAGGATATCAACGTAATGGTATTCGATACTGAGGTTTACTCAAATACAGGTGGACAGTCTTCTAAGTCTACTCCTACAGGTGCAATCGCACAGTTCGCTGCAGGCGGTAAAGAGACAAAGAAGAAGGATCTTGCTGGTATCGCAATGAGCTATGGTTATGTATATGTAGCACACATCTCTATGGGTGCTGATATGAATCAGTGTGTTAAGGCTCTTGCAGAGGCAGAGGCTTATCCGGGACCATCACTGATCATCGCTTACGCTCCATGTATCAACCATGGTATCAAGAAGGGTATGAGCAAGGCTCAGACCGAGGAGAAGTTAGCAGTTGAGTCTGGATACTGGTTCAACTTCCGTTACAACCCAACACTTGCTGCAGAAGGCAAAGATGCATTCTCATTAGACAGCAAGGAGCCAACAGGTGATTATCAGGCATTCTTAAAGGGTGAGAACCGTTATGCATCTCTTGCTAAGTTTAACCCGGCAAGAGCAGCTGAGTTATTCGCAAAGGCAGAGAAGAACTCTAAGGATGAGTATGATCATTTGAAGAAGTTAGTAACTCTTTACGCTGGTAAATAATCTGATATAGATTAAAAAGATTATATAGAAAAGCCCCAACGCAAATTTAGTATTTGTTGTTGGGGCTTTTTGTATGTGACAGGCCAATTTTTCATTTACAAAGTGCTGAAGGAATGATAAAATAAATTAAATAAGGTATATAAATATACCATGATGGAGGAATTGTGATGGCGGGTCTATTGCTGGAATTGCGTAGGCAGATAGCGAAAAATCACCGCAAAGGGATATATGGAAATGCGTCGGTACAAAGACGTGAGACACCGAATATGAAAGACAGCGTTCCAAAAAGGAACAGTATGGCAGACATGCATCAGGGGAAAATGTCCGAGGAAGTCCTTCAGCAGAAAGAACAAGGGGCGGATGTAAAAAAACCGATGGAAACGGTTTTGCAAAAGATGCAGGAAGAGTCAATCAATCATATTCAGGAAAGGACAGTAGAGGTTGTGAGTAAAGAAGATTTCTTACTTAATCAAATCGATGAATTCAGAGAACGTGCAAAACAATTGCAAAGTTTACTTGACACAAAGGAGAACGAAGCACAGGAACTTCAGACTTTGGTAGATGAGCGTCAGGAAAAAGCGGAAGCTTTAGGTGAAATTCTTAAAGAACGTCAGAGTAAGGCGGATGGATTTACTGCTGAAGTGGAGAAACAGATTGATGCTATGATTGCTAAAGTGGCGGACAAGATGGACGAAATTGAGTCTGCTATGAAAGAAGATGTTGCAGACGGAAAGAAGTTCAACGAAGAGAAAGCAAAAGAACTCAAAGATTCGTTGGGACAGATCGAGGAACAACTTACAACCATTAAGTCTGAACTTTCTGAGAAAGTACATACAGAAAATGTGAAATGCTATCGCAATATTCAGGATTTGTTCCGTAGCATGGAAGAAAAAGTAGATCATTTAACGATGATTGAGGATAAGCAGCGAACAATTGGTGTGTGGACTATTGTTACCGCAGTACTGGGTATTGTGAACCTAATTGCATTAACTGCTTTGATGTTGATTAATTTAGGTGTTTTTGCGTAGTAATGGAATAAAAATATAGTAAATGCAATTCTCGATGATGAGAATTGCATTTTTCTGACTGTATATACAATTTATGGTAAGGAGTCACTATGGAAAAGAAGAAAATATGGGTAGTTGGGCATAAACATCCAGACACGGATTCAATTTGTGCAGCAATTGCTTATGCTAATTTAAAAAACAGTTTGGGAAAAAAGAATACCGAACATAAGATTACAAAGGAATATGTCGCAAAGCGTGCAGGAAGTCTGAATGCAGAGACTACCTATGTTTTGAATCGGTTTCAAACGAAGTCTCCAGATTTGATTACGGATGTGGGAACACAGATGAAAGATATTCATATGAGAAAGACGGAAGGCGTCAGCAGCCACATTTCCATGAAAAAAGCATGGGAGATGATGAAGATTCTGGGTGTTGTTACCTTACCGGTTGTGAAGGATAATAAACTGGAAGGTCTCATTGTAACTGGTGATATTGCTAAATCCTATATGGATGTTTATGATAATACGATTCTCTCTACTGCGAGAACGCAGTACAAAAATATAGTAGAGACATTGGAGGGACAGCTGCTTACCGGAAATGAACATGCATATTTTGTAAAAGGAAAAGTTGTGATTGGAGTCGGTTCATTGGAAGTGCTTTCTTCGGTAGTGGATAGCGATGATCTTGTAATGATTGGAGACAGAGAAGAATTGCAGATGCTTTCTATTGCGTCAAATTGCAGCTGCATGATTGTTACCAACGGTTATGAGGTAGGACCGGAAGTGATTGAAGCAGCTAGAGAAAGGGAAGTTGTTGTAATCAGTACGCCATACGATACATTTACTGCGGCGCGATTAATCAACCAGAGTATTCCAATTAAACACTTTATGACAAAAAAGAATATTGTTCATTTTGATTTGGATGATTACGTGGATGATGTCAGAGAAACAGTTGCAAAAATTCGACATCGCGATTTCCCTATTCTTGATTCTGATCAGAATTATGTGGGAATGTTCTCCCGACGTAATTTGATGAACACCGACAAAAAGCAATTGATTCTTGTAGATCATAATGAAAAGACACAGGCTGTTGACAATATAGATGAGGCAGAGATTCTTGAGATTATTGACCATCATCGTTTGGGAAGCCTAGAGACCATGGCTCCGGTATATTTTCGAAATCAGCCGCTGGGATGTACGTCTACGATTATTTATCACATGTATCTGGAGCAGAATATCGAAATCAGTCCACAGATGGCCGGGTTGATGTGTGCAGCAATTCTTTCCGATACATTGATGTTTCGTTCGCCTACCTGCACAGAGATTGACCGGAGTGCAGCGTTGGCATTGGCAGAAATTGCAGATGTGAAAGTGGAAGAACTTGCTTCTGCCATGTTCGAAGCGGGAAGTGATTTTAGCAATAAGACAGAAAAAGAAATTCTGAATCAGGATTTTAAAATTTTTCATGCAGGGACAGTCAGTTTCGGTGTGGCACAGATCAGTGCTATGAGCCGCGCAGAACTGGATAAAGTGCAAAAGCGTATTGAACCATATCTGGAGCAGATGATGGGAGAAAAACAGATTCAGATGATCTTTATCATGCTGACGGATATATTGAATGAATCCACATTCTTGGTATATCGTGGAGCGGATAGTGCGCATCTTGCAGCAAGCGCGTTTAATTGTGAATCTAATGAAAAAGGAATTATGTTAAAGGGAGTTGTTTCAAGAAAGAAACAGTTGATACCAAACCTGATCAATACACTTGCAGAAAAAGAATAAAGAAATCGATACGACGCTTCGCTATTCGCGAAGCGTCGTATCGATTGCACGTTGTTCCCGGGGAGAATATCCGAAATTTTTCTTGAAAGCGCGAGAAAAAGTGGAATAATTACGAAATCCACATTCGTAGCAGACGTTGGTAATCGGTTCTCCCTGAAGAATGAGATCCCGGGCGAGAAGCAGGCGTTTGGTGGAAAGATAATTTCCGATCGTATAGCCGGTTTCTTCTTTGAAGGAATGCATCAGATGATATCGACTCAGAAAAAAAGTTTCAGAAAGAGAGTCAATGGAGATGTCTTCGGTAAGATGTTCATTCAAATAATCGATGATAGCAATCATTTTTTGATTAGATGAAGTATTGGATAAATATTCAATGCTGTTGCGTAAAGCATTGCGATTGAGCTGTACCATGAACTCTAAAAAAAGGAGGTTGTGATACAGCTCATTTGCATATTCCTTTGAGTCGAGCGAATGTTCAAGTTCTCTAACAATCTGTCCGAGTTTACTTGTAGTAAAAGACGGAATACGTAAAACATGCGATTGTTTTTGATGCGCTTCGGAAAGACATTGGGATAAATCATAAGAATCTGTCCGGTAACCATCCAGATATCCTTTGGAAATGTAAATGATAATTCGCTCGTAAGTGTTTTGATCGTGAACAACCGGACAGTGAACTTCTCCGGCGGGAACAAATACAACATCATCCGGCTGAAGGTCGTAGCTGCGCCCTTCAATACAGTAAGAAACGTTTCCTTTTAATAAAATCAGTATTTTATGAAATTCGTGAAAATGAAAATTTACCGGAGCCATGCCCTGATCAATAAGATGAAAAATCTTGAAATCATTGTTCAGATATCCGGTTTTTTTAAATTCTTTCATGATAAAGTATACCTCTTTAGATCCAATAATGTGATTATTTTACAATTGATTTATGTAATTGTAGTTTATTTTATGTTAGCACACAATTTGCAATATAGAAAGCACTTATGCAGTTTTCGGGTAAAAAAGTGCGGAGTATACTATAATATGATTAATCGTAAATGAAGGGCAAAATACTTTTTGAACCTCATATCATAATAGAGTTGGATAAAGTATGTTGATATTCTATATAGAGAAGAAGGAGGACTTACGATGAAATTTACAAAAATGCATGGATGTGGAAATGACTATGTTTATGTGAATTTGTTTGAAGAAACAATTACTGATCCGGAAAAGCTGGCAATCGCTGTGAGTGACCGACATTTTGGAATCGGATCGGATGGATTGATTACGATCGGACCATCTGATGTCGCTGATTTTCGGATGCGCATTTATAATGCAGATGGATCTGAGGCAGAAATGTGCGGTAACGGTATTCGGTGTGTCGCAAAATATGTATATGATCATGGTTTGACTGACCAGAAAGAAATCAGTGTGGAGTCCGGTGCGGGAATTAAGTATCTGAAGTTGACTGTGGAGGATGGAGTTGTAACATTGGTACGTGTAGATATGGGCGAGCCGATTCTCACACCAGCGGAGATTCCGGTGAAAGCTGATGGGGATAAAGTTGTAGATGAACCAATAGAAGTTGGAGGCAGACTATGGAAAATGACATGTGTATCGATGGGAAATCCACACGCAGTTGTGTTTGTTGATGATGTGGCAAACTTCGAAATAGAAAAATATGGACCGGAGTTCGAGAGACATCCGCGTTTTCCGAAGAGAACGAATACAGAATTTGTTCAGATTATTTCAAGAACGGAAGCTTCCATGCGTGTTTGGGAGCGCGGTTCCAATGAAACCTGGGCTTGCGGAACAGGAACTTGTGCAACGGTTGTGGCAAGCATTTTGAATGGACTTACAGATGATACGGTTCTGGTGCATTTGCGTGGTGGTGATCTTACGATCACATATGATCGCAAAACCAATCATGTTTTTATGACAGGACCGGCAACAGAGGTTTTTACCGGTGAATGGAAATAATAAAAATAGTTAGGAGAAAATAAATGAAGATTAAAGAACTTGTAAAAGAATTGGAATATGAAGTGCTTGCTGGAAATGAAGAGGCTGAAGTTACAACATTGGTTTGTGATTCCAGAAAAGTAGAAAAAGGCTCTGTTTTTGTATGCATTAGCGGTAGCGTTAGGGATGCACATGAGTTTATACCGGATGTGGTCCAAAAAGGTGCAACTGCAATTATTGTAGAAAAGGATGTTGAGTTACCGGAGAATGTGACAGTTATAAAAGTTGAAGACAGTCGTCTCGCATTGGCATACATGTCAGCTGCATATTTTGGTTACCCGGCAAAAAAATTAAAGACAATCGGTATTACAGGAACAAAAGGAAAGACGACAACTACTTATATGGTAAAATCCATTTTGGAATCATCCGGAATTAAGACGGGGTTGATCGGTACGATTGAATCCATTGTGGGAGACAAAAGAATTCCTTCCGCAAATACGACACCGGAATCCTACCGTGTACAGGAATTGTTCCATGAGATGGTAGAAGCGGGGCTGGATGCTGTCGTTATGGAGGTGTCATCACAGGCGCTGATGCTGCACCGTGTATCTGGATTTACATTTGATATTGGTGTATTTACGAATCTTGAGCCGGATCACATTGGAACGAATGAGCATAAAGATTTTGCAGATTATATGCATTGCAAGAGTCTTTTGTTCCAACAGTGTAAACTTGGTATTTTCAATGGAGACAGTGAACATTTAGAGGGCATCTTAAAAGGACACACCTGTCAGGTGGAGACGTTTGGTTATGGCAAAGAAAATGATCTCGTTGCACAGAATGTACAGTTGAAAAAAGAGCATGGGGCACTCGGTGTGAAATATCATGTGGCCGGACTGATGAATTTTGATGTGGAAGTCAATGTGCCGGGAAGCTTTTCGGTATACAATTCTTTGACCGCGATTGCTATCTGTCATCATTTTGGTGTACCGGTTGAAAAAATTAAAGAAGCATTGCTTCATGTCAGCGTAAAAGGAAGAATTGAAATTGTGCCGGTTACCAAGAGATATACGTTGATGATTGATTATGCACATAACGCAATGTCATTGGAGAGTCTTCTTACAACATTAAAAGAGTATGAACCGGGACGACTTGTTTGTCTGTTTGGATGCGGTGGAAATCGTGCTAAGTCCAGACGTTATGAGATGGGAGAGGTTTCTTCGAAACTTGCGGATCTGACAGTTGTGACATCCGATAATCCAAGAAATGAGGAACCAATGGATATTATCAATGATATTCTTGTTGGGGTTCATAAAGCCAACGGAGAATATGTGACGATTCCGGACCGTAAAGAAGCCATTGCATATTGTATGAAAAATGCACAGGATGGAGATATTGTGGTTCTGGCCGGAAAAGGACATGAAGATTATCAGGAAATCCGCGGTGTGAAACATCATATGGATGAGAGAGAACTGATCGCTGAAATTATTCGTGAAAATCCAGATTTAAAACTGTAAAGGAGAAAAAGTATGTCTGTGTTTCGAGGCTCCGGAGTAGCCCTGGTGACTCCGTTCCATGAAGATAAAAGCGTCAATTTTGAAATGCTGGAGTACCTGGTGGAAAGACAGATTACCAATGAGACGGATGCGATTGTTGTATGTGGCACGACTGGAGAACCGGCAACGATGTCGGAGAAGGAGCGCCTTGCAGTAATCAAAACAGTGGTAGCAAAGACCAGTCACAGAATTCCGGTCATTGCAGGTGTGGGATGTAATGCGACAGAGCGTACCATTTCTTTTGTGGAAAAAGTGAATGATCTTGGGGTGGATGGAATGCTTATCGTCACACCCTATTATAATAAAGCAACACAAAATGGATTGCATGAACATTACAGGAAGATTGCAGGATATACCCCAAAACCAATTATCATATACAATGTGCCATCACGGACCGGGTGCAATATGCTTCCGGAGACCGTAGCTCGGATTGCAGATTCCTGTCCGAATGTGACAGGAATCAAAGAGGCGAGTGGCAACATTTCTCAGGTCGCAAAGCTGGCGTCTCTGGTTGGAGATCGTTTGGATATCTATTCCGGAAACGACGATCAGATTGTTCCGGTAATGTCGCTTGGCGGCAGTGGCGTAATCTCGGTTTTGGCCAATTTGTTGCCGAAAAATATTCATGATATAACAAAAAGAATGTTAAATGGTGATTATATAACTGCGAAAGATGCACAATTATCATACGAAAAGCTGATTGAAAAGCTATTTACAGAGGTAAACCCGATTCCGGTGAAAGCAGCTTTGAATATGATGGGAATGGATGTCGGACCGGTACGTTTGCCACTGACAGAGTTGGAAGAAACGCATAAAAATGAACTGAAACGGGCAATGTCCGAGGTGGGAATAAGGAGCTTATAAATGGGAAAACAAAATTGGAAACCGGGAAATATGTTAAATCCGGTACCGGCAGTTATGGTGAGCGTAACAGACGAAAATGGAAGATCAAATATCATTACGGTTGCATGGACAGGGACGATTTGTACGAATCCGCCGATGGTTTCCATCTCGGTGCGTCCGTCACGTTATTCCTACGATATCATTGATCGTACAGGAGAGTTTGTGATTAATCTCACCAATCAGGAGTTGGTAAAGGCATGTGATTATTGTGGTGTAGTAAGCGGAAGAGATGTTGATAAATTCAAAGAAATGAAACTGACACCATTGCCGATGCAGCAGGTGAAGGCGGTCGGAATCGCAGAGAGTCCGGCAAATATTGAATGCCGTGTAGTAGAGAAAAAAGCACTGGGAAGTCATACAATGTTTATTGCGGAAGTGGTAGGAGTTACTATTGATGATCGCTATATGAATGAGACCGGAAAGTTTGAAATCAACGAATCCGGTCTCGTGATGTATTCTCATGGAGAATATTTTTCTCTTGGGGAAAAACTTGGAAAATTCGGATATAGTATAAAAAAGAAATCCTGAATTAATTATTTTAAAAGCATATCCATAAGATATGCATACACATCTTCGTTCTGATTTTTCCAATTATTGCAGATTGCTTCGGCCTGTTCCTTGGTGGTGACACTGAGGGTCAGGTCGATGATTGGGTTGCCGTCGGAACGTACCTGACAGCGCACCGCATATTTCTGATTCGTTGTTTTATAGTAATCTGCAAGAATTGAATTCTCCTGACGAAACTCCAATTTATTTTCTTCGAAAAATTTCATAATGTCGGCTTCAATGCCATCATTGATTTTGTCTTTAAAGAAACCGAGGGTTTCTTTTCCGGCAGCGGTGAGCGTGTATTGGGTGTTGGAGTGTGTGGATTCTGCTACGATCAGATTGGTATCCACGAGATCCCCGAGTACCTCCTGCACACGAAAATAATCGGTATATTCTTCGCTTAAAAAGAAATTGGATATCTGTGTGTTGGTCAGAGGAAAGCCCGCTTTGCTCAGCATGTATAAAATTGTTAATTTGTATATGGTAAATGGTTCAGCCATAAAATCAAATCCTCCTTAAGATATAAATAATCGTCCCTGCCATGTATCGCGTTCTTTGAGACGATGATGAATGGTATTCAGCACACGTTTTTTGTCTGTGCTCCATAAGGGAGCCAGTAAAAGATTTCGCGGTCCGTCACCGGTTAATCGGTGAACGACCAGATCAGGTGGAAGAAGTTCCAGACAATCAATGACCAGATCGCAGTAGGGCATCAGTTCCATAACAGGAAAAGGTTTTTCCAGATATCTATTCCCAAGTTCTGTATTTTTTAATACGTGAAGAAGTTGAAGCTTGATTCCGGAAACCGGAAGTCGGGATACATGGGAAATGGTCTGTAACATCATTTCTTTTGTCTCGTTTGGAAAACCAAGAATCACATGGGCAATTACCGGGATATGAATCCGGGTAAGCGCATCAATGGCAGAATCAAATTGTTCGACCGTCGTGTGCGTATTCATTTTCTGTAATGTGTCGTTGTGCATCGTCTGTAATCCAAGCTCAATCCATATCTGCTTGTGCGGATATTTTTCTTGCAATTCGGAAAGAAGCAGGAGTACATCTTCGCCCAGACAATCACTTCGCGTGCCAATAGATAAAGCGACAATCTCAGGTGACTGTAAAGCTTCTTCGTAAATAGAACACAAATATGCAACCGGTGCATAAGTGTTTGTGTAGGACTGAAAATATGCAATGAATTTTGAACAGTTGGTTTTTGCAGCAATGCGTATTTTGGCATCCGACAACTGTTGCGAAACCGGAAGGGATGCAGAGGCTGCAAAATCACCGGAACCACCTTCGCTGCAGAATGCACATCCAAGAGTACTGTAGGTTCCGTCACGATTTGGACAGGTCATACCGCCACTTAAGCTGAGCCGGTATACTTTTTCACCAAAAGTTTCTTTACAATAATCGTTCAGGGAATAATACCGCCTGCCAGAACAAAAAGGGCAGACGGTATTGGATAAAGTACGCATATTATGAAATATGAGACTTGACAGCCTCACTGACAACTTCTGCAACACGTGGATCAAATGCTTCCGGCATAATGAAATCTTCGTTGATCTCATCATCGGATACGAGTGCAGCAAGTGCTTCGGCAGCAGCAAGTTTCATTTCTTCTGTGATCTGTTTTGCATGTCCTTCCAGCGCACCTTTGAAAATACCAGGGAATGCGATTACATTGTTTACCTGATTCGGAAAATCGCTTCGTCCGGTTCCGACAACTTTAGCTCCTGCAGCTTTTGCAACATCCGGCATAATTTCCGGTACCGGGTTTGCCATGGCAAAAAGAATCGCGTCTTTGTTCATTGAGGAAACCATCTCCGGTGTTACAATATTCGGAGCGGAGACACCTACAAAAATGTCTGCACCTTTCAGCGCGTCTGCAAGTGTTCCACTTGCATTTTCAAGGTTTGTAACTTCTGTCATTTTTTTCTGCATCCAGTTTAAGTTCGGATAATCTTTTCCAATGATACCCTCGCGGTCGCACATGGTTACATGTTTGAAACCATAAGTAAGAAGAAGCTTTGTGATTGCAACGCCGGCAGAACCTGCACCGTTTACAACAACTTTACAGTCTTCCTTTTTCTTTCCGGTAACACGTAAACCGTTGATGATTCCGGCGAGAACAACGATCGCAGTACCGTGCTGGTCATCGTGGAAGACCGGGATGTCCAGCATCTCTTTGAGTCGTTCTTCAATTTCGAAGCAACGTGGAGCAGAAATGTCTTCAAGATTGATTCCGCCAAATCCCGGAGCAATATTTTTGACAGTGGCAATGATTTCTTCAGTGTCCTGTGTGTCCAGACAGATTGGCACTGCATTTACATCGCCGAATTCTTTGAACAGTACACATTTTCCTTCCATTACCGGCATAGCTGCGTAAGGTCCGATATTGCCAAGCCCAAGAACTGCACTTCCGTCGGATACTACTGCAACGGTGTTTGCTTTCCAGGTATAGGTGTATGCAGCAGATTTATCTTCTGCGATGACTTTACATGGCTCAGCAACGCCGGGAGTATAAGCAATTGCCAGATCTTCACGGCTGTTAACCTTGGATTTTGCGATGGTTTCAAGTTTTCCGTTCCATTGTTTGTGGCACAAAAGCGCCTTTTCTTTATTATCCATAGTAATTCTCCTTTGTTTCCTTGTGCTTTTTTAACAATACCATTCTTGGAAATACAAATCAAGAAAAAGACTTCCTATTTTCAGAATTATAGTGTATAATACGCTTTATAAGCGATTCTGCGTCGTTTCAGACATAGATCCCATGAAATTCGATTTTTTTAATAAAAGGAGTATCATAATGAGGGAAAAATACGAAAGCCTGTCTTTGGTTGTATTAAAAGATCTTGCCAAAGCGAGAGGTATTAAAGGCGTGTCAGCAATGAAAAAAAGTGAGCTGATTGAACGTATGCTTCAGGAGGATGAAATTGAAAAGAAGACAGGGGTGGTAAAAATTGCAAAAGATCATAAGACGGTTTTTACCACGAATGCAGTAGAACACAGAGAACGCATTCTTCGTGCCCGCAAAGCGGAACAGGAGAGAGAAGAACATGGTTCTTCGTACACGGTAAAAGAAGATGCCCAGGATTCGGCGGCTATCAAGGAAGACATTGCAGATCTTGACAGTGGTTGTACGGTAAGTGGAATCCTTGAAGTTATGGCAGATGGATATGGATTTTTGCGCTGCGAAAATTATCTCCCGGGTGAGCATGATGTTTATATTGCACCATCCCAGATCCGCAGATTTAATTTGAAGACCGGAGATATTGTTACCGGAAATACAAAAATCAAATCCTCAGAAAAAGAAAAATTTTCAGCGTTGCTTTATGTTTCTACGGTAAATGGATATCATCCATCAGAAGCTCAGCATCGAATGAATTTTGAAGATATGACTCCGATTTTCCCAAACAAGCGTCTACGCATGGAACGACCGGGATGCTCGGTGGCAATGCGTGTTGTGGATGTTGTGTCACCAATCGGTAAAGGACAGCGAGGTATGATTGTGTCTCAGCCAAAAGCCGGTAAGACAACCCTTTTGAAAGAAATTGCAAATTCGGTTAAGATCAATAACCCGGAGATGCATATGATCATTTTACTGATCGATGAGCGTCCGGAGGAAGTAACCGATATCAAGGAAGCCATTCGGGGAGATAATGTGGAAGTAATCTATTCTACATTTGATGAGACCGCAGAACATCATAAGAGAGTATCCGAAATGGTTATTGAGCGCGCAAAGCGTCTGGTAGAACACAAGCAGGATGTAATGATTTTGCTGGATAGCATTACGAGACTTGCCCGGGCATACAACCTGACATGTACACCGAGCGGACGAACTTTATCCGGTGGTCTTGACCCTGCCGCACTTCATATGCCAAAGCGCTTTTTCGGTGCTGCGCGTAATATGAGAGAAGGTGGAAGTCTTACCATTCTTGCGACAGCACTTGTAGATACCGGAAGTAAGATGGATGATGTTGTTTTTGAGGAGTTTAAGGGTACCGGTAATATGGAACTTGTGCTGGATCGTAAACTTTCGGAAAAGAGAATCTTCCCAGCTGTTGATATTGTAAAATCTGGAACCAGACGTGATGACCTTTTACTGGATCCGCAGGAACAGATCGGCGTGGAAAATATGAGAAAAGCATTGAATGGAATGCGCTCGGATGAGGCAGTGGAAAACATTTTGAATATGTTCGCACATACAAAGAATAATGCTGAATTTATCAATATGGTTACAAAAAACAGAATTTTGTAATTTATCCCTTGCAATGTATATTTATATATGCTAGAATAAACAAGATGTTTATCGGGATGTAAACGGACGTACGTGTCGCTCTTGCAACAAGTATCATATGCGGATCGGGCATACGGGTATAAAGAGTGTGACAATAGGCGGATCAATCCGGGATTGAATGAAAGGTGCATTTGCATCAAAGTCGCTTCGCGAGCAAATGCGCAGGTAATCAATTCGAGATTGATTACAATAAACGATAAGAATAGAAGAGGTGAAAATTATGAGAGAAGGAATCCATCCAGATTATTATCAGGCAACTGTTACTTGCAACTGTGGTAACACATTCGTTACAGGTTCAACTAAGCCGGAGATCCACGTAGAAATCTGTTCTAAGTGTCATCCGTTCTATACTGGACAGCAGAAGGCTAACCAGGCTCGTGGACGTATCGAACAGTTCAACAAGAAGTATGGTATGAAATAGAATTGAACGATTTTCGAAAAGGTTGAGGCTGTGCAGCTTCAACCTTTTTTCTTTCTTTTCGACGGATAGTGTCAAGTTTTCTATGAAAACCTGACATGTAGCGTCAGCCCATTTGCTGAAAGCAAATTATGCATGGGCTGATGTTCAAGAGCGGAGGCAGAATTATGAGATATTCCGGAGTTGGCGGACAGGCCGTAATGGAAGGCGTAATGATGAAAAACAAGGATAAATACGCTGTGGCTGTCCGGAAGCCAAATCATGAAATTGAAGTGAAAGTATCGGATTGCAAAAGTGCGATTAAAAATGAAAAGCTGCGTAATCTACCGATTGTACGTGGTGTGGTGAATTTTATTGAGTCTCTGTCTTTGGGAATGAAGACACTTATGTATTCCGCCTCTTTTTTTGAAGATGAGGAGGATACGGCGAAGAAAGAAAATCTTTCTCCGGAAGAAAAAAAGAAGATGGAGGAGAAAGAAAAAAAAGAAGAAAAACTGCTGATGAGCGGAACATTGGCGTTTTCGGTTGTTTTTGCGTTGCTTCTATTCTTTGCGCTTCCTTATTTTCTGTCCGGATTTTTTCACAAGGTGATTGCTTCGGAGACTTTGATTGCTTTGATAGAGGGATTGATACGTCTGGTTATTTTTGTTGGCTACATAGCATTGATTTCCCTGACGCCGGATATTAAGAGAACCTTTATGTATCATGGTGCGGAGCACAAGTGCATTAATTGCATTGAGCATGGAATGGAACTGAATGTTGAAAATGTGAGAAAAAGTTCGCGTTTGCACAAACGCTGTGGAACGAGCTTTTTACTCATTGTTATGCTTATTTCGATTGTTTTCTTTATGTTTATCAGGGTGGATTCAAAGATCCTTCAGTTACTGTTGCGTTTACTGCTTATTCCGGTGATTGCAGGCGTGTCGTATGAATTTATCAGACTTGCCGGCCGGTATGAAAACTGGTTTTTGAACATTTTCAGTAAACCGGGCATGTGGATGCAGAGGCTGACAACAAAAGAACCCGATGATGAGATGATTGAAGTTGGAATTGCTTCGGTAGAAGCGGTATTTGACTGGAGAAGTTGGCAGAAGGAAGAAGAGAGTGTATGACATACCGTCAGGCGATTGTATTAGGTGAAGAAGAATTAAAAAAAGCAGATATCGTTGATGCAAAGAATGATGCGTGGCTTCTTATGGCGATGGCATGTAAGATTGATCACACCTATTATTATATGCATATTGATGAAGAGATGACTGATGAGCAGATGAAAGAATTCGAAGTGCTTATTAAAAAGCGTGCGGAACGTGTGCCTCTTCAATATATTACCGGGGAGCAGGAATTTATGGGACTGACCTTTCATGTGAACTCGAATGTGCTGATACCGCGTCAGGATACCGAGACACTGGTGGAAGAAGCTTTGAAAGTTATAAAACCGGGGATGCGTGTCCTTGATATGTGCACTGGATCCGGATGTGTGCTGATCAGCATTTTGAAATATGCACATGATGTGGAAGGTTTTGGATACGATATTTCCAAACAGGCAATCAATGTTGCAAAAGAAAATGCTAAGCTGAATGATGTATCTGCATTGTTTGAACGCAGTGATTTGTTTGAGGATGTAATGGAAAGTGATATGGATGTGATTGTGTCCAATCCTCCGTATATTCCGAGTGAAATTGTTACGACATTGATGCCGGAAGTGGTTGATTTTGAACCGCGCGAGGCTTTGGATGGCAAAGAGGATGGATTGTATTTCTATCGAAAGATCATTGATCGCTGCAAAGAGTTTTTGAAACCGCAGGGATATCTGATTTTTGAAATTGGATATGATCAGGGAGAAGCAGTATCGTCGATGCTGCGCTGTGCAGGATTTGAAGAAGTCCATGTGATCAAAGATCTTGCCAGAAATGATCGTGTCGTTATGGGACATCTGTAACGGAAATAAATGGTATGCAGCGAATATAAATGAAGCAAAAGGAAAGGATGAAAATTTATGTTTGATAAATTAGAGGATTTACTTCATCATTATGAGGAACTTATGAATACACTTAGCGAGCCGGATGTGGCAAATGATCCGAACCGGTTTCGCAAATTGATGAAGGAGCAGAGTGATCTGCAGCCGATTGTAGATGCGTACAAGGAATATAAGCAGTGTAAACAGAATATTGAAGATTCACTTGCTATGCTGAGCGAAGAATCCGATGAAGAGATGCGTGAGCTTGCAAAGGAAGAACTGAATGAATCAAAGGCGCGTCTTGCAGAACTTGAGGATGAACTGAAGATTCTGCTTCTTCCGAAGGATCCGAACGATGATAAGAACGTTATCGTTGAAATTCGTGCAGGTGCAGGTGGAGAAGAGGCTGCGTTGTTTGCGGCTGAAATTTATCGTATGTATGTGCATTATGCAGAGAGCAGACGCTGGAAAGTGGAAACACTTGAGGCAGACGAGACTGGTATCGGTGGTATGAAGTCTGTTGACTTTATGGTTACAGGAGCTGGCGCATATTCTGTATTGAAATATGAATCTGGTGTTCACCGTGTACAGCGTGTGCCGGAGACGGAATCGCAGGGAAGAATTCAGACATCTACCTGTACGGTAGCAGTTATGCCGGAGGCGGAAGATGTGGATGTGCACATTGATGAAAAAGATATTCGTATTGACGTAATGAGAGCTTCTGGAAACGGTGGACAGTGTGTCAACACGACGGACTCTGCAGTTCGACTTACACATTATCCAACCGGAATTGTAATTTACAGCCAGACGGAAAAATCGCAGATTCAGAATAAGGAAAAGGCATTTGCACTTTTGAGATCAAAGTTATATGATTTAGAGTTACAGAAAAAGCAGGATGCAGAATCAGCAGCTCGTCTGAGCCAGATTGGTACAGGCGATCGTTCAGAAAAGATCCGTACTTACAATTTCCCGCAGGGACGTGTAACAGATCACAGAATCAATCTTACACTGTACAAACTGGATAAAATCCTTAACGGTGATATTCAGGAAATCATTGATGCATGTATCGCCGCAGATCAGGCGAAGAAGCTTGCAAATATGAACGAGTAAAACAGAAAATGAACAAGATACAAGAGGAAGGAAGTTTCTTACATATGGGAAACATTCCTTTCTTTTTTATGTTTACATTTTGGAGGTATATGGAATAGGAACCTGTACCATGTCATATAATGAACTGAATATGGATTGAGTTATGTTATTGATAAAATGAAAAAATTATATCCAGGTGAACAAGGTGTATTTGTTCAATATTTGCAATTGGCGTTGCAACGGGCAGGGGAATCGATTGCTATCGATGGAATATTTGGTCCTGATACATGCAGCACAGTTGAAAAATTTATAGGAAAATCAGGTGGATGTACGGTGGATGATGAAACATGGAAATTATTGATTCCATATCTGAAAGGATATACCACACATCTTGTAGAAAAAGGTGACAGTATTTATAGTATTGCAAAAAAGTATGGAACTACGGAACAGGCTGTTTTGCAAGCAAATCCAAATGTAGAAAGTAATAATTTAAATATTGGAACGTTGCTTATTGTACCGTTTGATTTTGAAATTGTGCCGGATAATGTTTTGTATACTTCCTTTCTGGTGGAATGGATTGTGGATGGTTTACAGGCAAGATATCCTTATTTGAAAACCGGCAGTCTTGGAAGAAGCGTAATGGGTAGTAAATTATTATATTTAAATTTGGGAAACGGAGATACGGAGGCTTGTTATAACGCGTCATTCCATGCAAACGAAAGTATTACAACACCGGTATTATTAAAATTTGCAGAGCAGCTTATGCGAAACTATGAGAACGAGGAAGAAATACAAAATGTGAATATACAACATTTGTTTGAAGAATTTAATCTATATTTAATACCTATGGTTAACCCGGATGGAGTAGATCTCGTAAATGGAGCTTTGGATCAGGGATATTTTTATAGAGAGGCGGTTCGTATTGCAAGTGCGTATCCGGACATTTCTTTTCCAAGTGGATGGAAGGCAAACATCCGAGGCGTAGATTTGAATCTTCAGTTTCCTGCAGGATGGAATATGGCAAAACGAATAAAATATAATCAAGGTTATACTAAACAGGCGCCGAGAGACTATGTTGGAATGACACCTCTCAGCGAACCGGAGAGTATTGCAATGTATAATTTTACGAGAGCACATGAGTTCCGGCTGATACTTGCATATCATACACAGGGAGAAGTTATTTATTGGAGATATTTGGATTACAATCCTGTCAATTCGCATGAGATTGGAAAATATTTTTCGGAAGTAAGTGGATATCGTTTGGAGGAGACACCTTCGGCTTCCGGCTATGCAGGGTATAAGGATTGGTTTATTTTGGAATACGATAAGCCGGGATATACAATTGAAGCTGGACTTGGAACCAACCCATTGCCGATGTCTCAGTTTGAAAAAATATATCGTGATAATATTGGAATTCTGCTGGGAGGTATGACCGAACTGGAATAAATTAGATTGTGAAATTATAATGGGTGTTTTATAATGAAGTGACATAATTATTCAAAATCTCTCAGAATAGTTACGAAGTGAAAACAAAAGGAAAGTTGGAAACAATGCAGATAAAAGTAATTGAGGGCAATAAACAATATGAAATTTCGGCAAAAGATACACAGATGGTTCTCGATGCGTTTCGAGAGCAGGGGATTACATCGGTAGCGGCACCTTGCAATGGACAGGGAAAATGTAAAAAATGTCTTGTAAATGTTAATGGCGTAGAGTGTCTGGCTTGTACCACCAAAGTTACAGAAGGAATGGTTGTACAAATTCCGGAGCAACAGAATGTAAGTATATCAGAAAATGGAGAGGGGTATATTTATCCGTCGGATGGAATTGAAGGATATGCAGTTGCGTGTGATATAGGTACTACGACAATTGTCTGCTATTTATTGGATATGAGAACCGGAGAACGTATAGGAACAGTTAGTAAAAAAAATGCGCAGGGTGTTTATGGGGCGGATGTTGTGTCCCGCATTCAGGCGGCATCGTCAGGAAGGCTTCGTGAATTGCAGAAACTTGTAGTACGCCAGCTGGAACAGATGATCATTCAATTATGTCAAAAAGCGAAGGTGTTTCTTCCTATTATATATATGTCTGTAGCAGGAAACACAGTTATGTGTCATTTATTGGCAGGGGTGTCACCAGAGAAAATAGGTGTGGCACCTTTTGAACCGGATGAGTTATTCGGAAAAGAGTATTCTGGAGCGGAATTGGGATTTCGAATTTGTAAAAAGATTTACCTGTTTCCGTGTGCAGCGGGATATGTAGGCGGAGATGTGACAGCGGATTTATTGGCTACTATGAAAGGACATGAGAATGAGGAAACCTTGTTGCTGGATATTGGAACCAATGGCGAAATGGTTCTTGGAACAGAACAGGAGTATGTATGCTGCGCAGCCGCTGCAGGACCTGCGTTTGAAGGGTCGGAAATTGTTATGGGAATGCCTGCGACACAAAAGGCAATTTCACATGTTAAATTAGAACAAAATAAAATCAAAATTGAAGTAATTGGAAATAAACAAGAAGCAGAAGGAATATGCGGGTCAGGACTTTTAGATGCAGTGGCAGTCTTTTTACAGAGTGGACTTATGGATGAAACGGGAATGTTGCTGGAAGCGGATGAAGTGCCAGAAGAATTTCGAGGATATACAGGCTTCTACAAAGAGGAAAACTGTGTCTGGCTTACCGAGAAAGTTTGTGTGACGCAGACGGATATCAGAAATATCCAATTGGCGAAAGCAGCTATTGCAGCTGGAATACAGATTTTATTAAATGAAAAGGGGATAATTTACAAGGATGTGAAACGTTTGATTTTGGCAGGAGGTTTTGGAACTTATTTAAACAAAGAAAGTGCGGCGAGAATTGGATTGATTCCAAAGGAACTCCTTCCGGTGACACAGGCAGTTGGAAATGCGGCAGGCGAAGGTGCCATATCAGCTGCGATATCAAAAGAAGCCAGAGAGCAGGCAAAAAAGATCCGGGAACATATGTACTATATTGAATTGTCTATGCATCCGGAATTTTCAGATGCCTATATGGATTTGATGTATTTTGAATAAGGAGAACAATTCAGAACCAGTTAAAAAACAGGGGGCAGCTTAGAACATCAGCCGCTCCCTGTTTTTTAATAATCTTGCTCCGTTTACAATTAAGAGGACACCGGATACAATTCCTGTGACTAAAACACAAATTCCAATCGCAAGAGTTCCAGCTCCGGTATTCCCCATAGTTTTATATACTTTTTCGCTCATAGTACACCTCCGATGAAACGTAAATCTTAAGCTTATTATAGCATATGTTGTATTGCTATTCTATTGTTTTTATACTAAAATTAAAATGATTCTCATAAAGATAAAATAGGGTATAAGGAGACTTAGATGAAAGACTTTATTTTGAGCTGCAGTTCAACTGCGGACTTGACAAAAGAACATTTTGTGAAAAGAGATATTTCATACATATGTTTTCATTTTGAACTGGACGGAAAACAGTATATGGATGATTTGGGAGAGTCGATCCCATTTGATCAGTTTTATCAGGCAATGGCAGATGGAGCAGATACAAAAACATCGCAAATTAATGCGGATGAATTCTGTGAATATTTTGATGGATTTTTGAAGGAAGGAAAAGATATTTTACATCTAACACTTTCTTCTGGCATCTCTGGCGTGATTAATTCTGCAAAAATTGCACAGTCTATGATGCAGGAAAAATATCCGGAACGAAAAATTTATGTTATTGATTCTCTAGCTGCATCCTCTGGATATGGATTACTTATGGATAAACTCGCAGATCTGAGGGACGAGGGAAAATCGATTGATGAAGTATATGCGTGGGCAGAGGAACATAAGAAGGAAGTACAACATTGGTTTTTTACAAGTGATTTAACATTCTTTATTAAGGGCGGACGTGTTTCAAAGGCTGCTGGTTTTATAGGCGGGGTTATGAATATTTGTCCGTTGCTCAATGTGGACTTTGAAGGAAAACTGATTCCGAGACAAAAGGTGCGAACAAAGAAAAAAGTGATACAGGCGATTGTTGGAAAGATGGAAGAAAATGCAAAGGACGGTTTGGACTATAGTGGAAAATGTTATATTTCACAGTCAGCCTGTCTTGAAGATGCACAGTCAGTTGCTAAACTTATCGAAGAGAGGTTTCCAAAATTAAATGGAAAAGTAGAAATTTATTCTATCGGAACAACTATAGGCAGTCACACGGGTCCTGGAACAGTAGCATTGTTCTTCTGGGGCAAAGAAAGAATTAATTAATAAAATTAAATGAGGAATTAAAAGATGGAAATAATTGAAATATTAAAAGCTGTTTTGTTTGGAATCGTGGAGGGTATTACCGAGTGGCTTCCAATCAGCAGTACAGGACATATGATTCTGTTGAATGAGATTATGCCCTTGAAGGTAAGCGATGAGTTTTATAGTATGTTCGAAGTGGTCATACAGCTGGGGGCAATCATGGCAGTTGTCATTTTGTTCTGGGACCAGATCTGGCCGTTCGGAAAGAAAAATAATAATGAACCTTTAACAAAAAAACGGATTGGCGCATGGATCAAAACGGACATTTTTAAATTATGGTTTCATATATTAGTGTCTACGGTTCCGGCAGCAATAATCGGAATTTTGTTTGATAAAACATTTGAGCGTTTATTTTATAACTATACGACAGTTGCAATTATGCTGATTTTATTTGGTGTTGCATTTATTATAGTTGAGACACGGCACAAAGGAAAAAATGCAAAAATTAATACACTTGCGGATATTGGATATGATACAGCAATTTTGATCGGAGTGTTTCAGGTGATTGCGGCAATCTTTCCTGGAACATCGCGTTCCGGTGCGACAATTGTTGGTGCCTTACTGATTGGTGTATCGAGAACGGTTGCGGCTGAATATACATTTTTCCTTGCCATTCCGGTTATGTTTGGAGCAAGTCTTTTGAAGATATGGGGATTTGGGTTACACTTCTCGCTGGATGAAGCTGTTATTCTGATTGTAGGCATGGTCGTTGCTTTTGTTGTATCTCTCATCGTGATTCAATTTTTGATGGGCTATATTAAGAAGCATGATTTTAAAGTCTTTGGATGGTATCGGATTATACTTGGTGCAATCGTGTTGATCTGCGGAATATTAGGTGCGATTCATGGTTAAGTTGTATTATGCCAAAATCACAAATCTGTATGATGAAAAATGTTTTGAAGAAAAAATAAAACAGGTAAAAGAAAAAAGACAAGTTCGTATTTTTGAATATTGTCAGAAAAAAGATCGCTGCCGGAGTCTGGCAGCGTCTTTGCTTTTAAAGATGGCATTGGAGCGAGAAGGTATTTGCTATGATGAAGTCTGCTTTGCTCAGAAAACGGGCGGAAAACCGTATCTCTTATTACAAAGTGGTCTTTTCTTTAGTCTGGCCCATGCACAGGAAATGGCAGTCTGTGTCATTGCAGACCAGGAAGTGGGGGTAGATGTTGAGAGAAAGGACAGACTGACAGGAAAAAAAGAAGAACAAAAATTAAAGATTGCAAAAAAAATGTTAACCCCGGAAGAGTGGAAACTATGGAAAAAAGAAGAATACCGGACTGAAACTCTGATTTCCATTTGGACAAAAAAAGAAAGTTATGTAAAGATGACAGGAAGGGGGTTGACGGAAAAACTTATGACTATAGATACATTATCTAATGCTTTTTATCAGCAGATGCTGCTTGACGATATGTACATCTTATCTGTATGTACAGCTTTGGTGGATGAGGGGGGCGTTCGGATTGAAAATATGTCGGATTATTTGTAGAACGGCAAAAGTATTTTGAAAAATTGATTGCACGTGCGGGGATGAGATGTTAGGATATTACAGGAGGCGTAAAAAATGCATGATGAATTAACCAAAAAAGATATTGAAAAAATGGAAGCGGAAATTGAACACCGAAAGCTGGTGGTTCGCAAACAGGCATTAGAGGATGTAAAAGAAGCCCGTGCGCAGGGGGACTTGAGCGAAAATTTTGAATATAAAGCTGCAAAGAAATTTAAAAATGAAAATGAAAGCAGGATTAGATATCTTGAAAAAATGATAAAGACGGCTGTGGTTGTTTCGGAGGATTCACCGACGGATGAAGTTGGGATGAATAACACTGTGGATGTGTACTTTGAAGATGATGATATTGTAGAAACGTATAAATTGGTGACAACGGTGAGGAGCAATTCCTTAAAAAACCTGATCAGCAGAGAGTCGCCACTTGGAGCTGCAATTTTTGGGCATAAGGTTGGAGATAGATGTGAAGTCAAGGTAAACGACAGCTATTCTTATTTTGTGGAAATACGTCGTATTGAAAATACTGTGGATGATGGAAGCGACGAATTAAGAAAATTTTAAAATATATTTACGGACAGGTGATAAAAAATGAAAGTATCAGAATTATTGAAATCAGATAAGGTGACAATTTCGGTTGAACTTTTTCCACCGAAAAAAGGCTCACAGCTAGAAAATTACAAAGCGATTGTAGGCCAGATGGCGGAACTTAAGCCATCATACATCAGTTGCACATATGGTGCTACAGGGGGAACCAGCGATTATACAGTTGAAATCGCAGATACTATTAATTCTTATGGAATTCCGGCAATTGCGCATCTTACCTGTGCCTCTTCTACAAAAGAAAAAGTGCAGTCAGTTATTAAAGAACTGAAAGACCGCAAAATAGAGAATATTCTTGCACTTCGTGGAGATATTCCGGAAGATGCGGATTTCCCATTGCCGGACCAGTATCACCATGCGATTGAATTGATTGGAGAAATCAAAGAAATTGGTGATTTCTGCATTGGAGGAGCATGTTACCCGGAAGGACATCCAGAAGCAGCTGCCATGGAAGAGGATTTACAGCATTTAAAAGAAAAAGTGGAAGCAGGATGCGATTATCTGACAACACAGATGTTCTTTGACAATAATATATATTATCGTTTTTTATATAAGGCTTTGGCAAAGGGGATTAATGTCCCTGTTGTTCCTGGAATTATGCCGGTTACAAATGCAGCACAGGTAAAAAGAACCATTTCCCTGACCGGAAATCTTGTCCCTGCGAAGTTCTTGAGCATTGTAGATCGGTTCGGAAGCAACCCTGAAGCTATGAAACAGGCCGGCATAGCATATGCTACGGAACAGATTATTGATCTGATTGCAAATGGCGTAAATCATATTCATATTTACTCTATGAATAAGCCGGATGTGGCTGGAGCAATTATGGATAATCTTTCTGAAATTTATGTGAGAAAATAAAAAATTATATCTTGTTTGTTTTTTCGCTCGAGCAAGAAAAAAGTAGGAAAAAGTCGATTTTACTCTATTATCGACTTTTTTTGTGGAATTAAAGAAATAGAAGTGATATAATAAATTTGCTACGCAGAAAGGGGGGTTAGTGATGCTGACAGTTGATTCACTGGGGAAATTTCAAATTACAGATGGCAACGTGATTGTGGGGGATGAAGAACTACGTTCAAACATGCTCTCAAAATTATTACTGTATATTTTGTTATATCGTGATAAAACATTAACGATAGAAGATATAACAACAGCTGTTTGGCAGGATGAAGAAATAGAAAACCCAGCGGGCGCTTTGAAAAATCTGATGTATCGTTTACGAAAGACATTGTCGAAGCATTTTGGAAATCAGGATTTTATTTTAACAAATAGAGGTTCGTATCGTTGGAATTTGCAAGTGAGTGTAAATTTTGATATTGAACAGTTTGACAAACTCATGAATGAGGCAAAACAGGAAAATACACTTGAAAAGGCCGAACTTCTCTATGAGCAGGCAATTGCTCTGTATCAAGGGGATTTTATGGTTCGCCTGACAGATATGCATTGGATTTTGACGCTAAATACATACTATCATTCCTTGTATTTATCGTGTGTGAAAGCTTTATCGGAAATTTATCTTAAATTGGAACGGTATGAAAATCTTGAAAAAATTTGCACAGATGCGTTGAAACTTGAAAGTGGTGATGAGGAACTTTATTGCTACCAGATAGAGGCTCGGATGCGTTGCGGAAAAGTGAATCTTGCAATGGATTCCTATGAAAAGGCTAGAGAAATCATGGAAAAGGAATTAGGTGTACGCAAGACAACAATTCTCAATAAAGTGTATGATGAGTTGATGAAAATCAGCAAAGGGGGAAGTTCTTATAACTTTGATGAAATCAAAGAAGATATTGAGGAACCGAATCCAACTGGTGTTTTTATGTGCGGATATCCGATTTTTAAGGAAATTTACCATTTAGAGGCCAGAAAAAGCACAAGATCGGATGAACCTGAGAATCTGGTGTTGCTTACAGTTCAGGCCAGGGAGACAGAAGAAGCTGCTGTCGCAGAATTTCGTGTGAAGCAGGTGATGACTGGACTGGAGGAGACAATCGGAGAGTGTTTACGTGTCGGAGATGTGGCAGCAAAGTACAGCGATACGCAGTTTATTTTACTTTTACCAACCTGCACAAAGGAATTGGCGATGCTTGTGGCAAATCGGATTATTTCGAGATTATATGCCCAGAATAGTAATTATAAGAAAGTGAATGTTAGAATTGATGTAGAAGAAGTATCTATGAATGGAAAACTTGTTGATTAGAAATATATTAAATCTGGGAAATGAAAAACAGGGTCTGTGGAAAACAGATGCCTGTTTTTTATTTTTTGAGGATAAAATTTCTTTGTGTGACCTTCGTGTGACTAATGGTTGTTATATTTATTTGTATGAAAATGTAAAAGTAGGTTTTTTATATAATTTTTCAGGAGGTCGCAGGATGAAATCTGCAGGTTTATTTAAAAAGGCAATTGCATTAACGATGAGTACATCAATGCTTTTAGGCTCAGGAGGTTATACGAAAGCGTTTGCGGGTACTGAACAGAATACAGAAAGTGCGAACAATACAGCCTCTGTCGTCGATGCAGATACATATGAAAGTGGTGCAAATGCTGTGACCACCAGTGTGCCGGCAGGAACGAGAACCTATTTCCCGGCACAGTTCCTTGATTTTGATATGAATAAAATTAATGCCGAAACCTTAAAAATGGTAGCGACAGCGTTGAAGCGTGACGGCAATGAAAGCAAATTTAATAATGGTGGTAATAAGAATACAAAATATTTGAGAGAAAATTATCCGGCATTGATATTTCATGAGGCCAGCAATGTTGGACATAATGAATATGGTGATGTGAAAGTGAAAGCCGATGATTATGATGTGAATAATCGGGGTGCTTTTTGTTCCTGGTACAATCGCAGTAACTGTGGAAATATAAACTGGGATTATTATGGACCGCTTGATCCGACCTCTTATCAGGGATTGGTTTCCAATACTCTTGCAGATGATCTTCCTTTATTTAATGCATATGTTGCAAATCCGTTTGATGCGTCACTTACAGCGGATGGGCGCGATATTCATCAGAATGTACAGGTACAGTTTGAAGCAGACGAAAATGGATATTATGTGTTAGACAGTGACAAGTATGATTATGTTTATAAAAAGAACACGAACAGTGTTGATATAAATGGCGCAGGATATCGTACATTCTTCCCGTTAGATGGACATCATCATTATTCTATGAACCTTGGTGTTGATTTTACAATGAATGAAGATGGTACTTATAATGGAAAAAACTGCGAATTCAATTTTTCCGGTGATGATGATGTATGGGTATTCATTGACGGAAAGCTTGCTATCGATCTTGGTGGTGTACATTCCAAGTGTGCAGCAAAGATTGATTTCCACGAGAAAAAAGTTACCTATGAATGCAAAAGATTTGTTCCAAATGGTTCCACCGGTTCGCAGGGAAGATATATTGGAAATAATGAAGAAGCAGTCAGCTTTGAAGATCTTGGCTTAGATGTATGCGACAACGGAACTCACAGACTTCAGGTATTCTATCTGGAACGAGGAGGATTTGCTTCCAATTGTAAGATTACTTTCAATATGCCGACCATTAACGAAAATGAAGATATCAAAGGAGATTATACATTAACAAAGAAGACCGTTGGAGATGCAGCTGTTGAGGGTGCAGGTTTTACAATTTATGACAAAGACAATAAACAGGTTGGAAATGAGATATTTTCAGACAAAGATGGTAAAGTAACATTTAAGGATTTAACAACAGGAATTTATACAATCAAAGAGACAACAGTTCCGGATGGATATATTGGAAACGGAAAAACATATACTTTGATTGCTTCGGGAAATGCAAATAATTTATTAAATTTTGTTTTAAAAGATCAGGATGGAAATTATATTACAGATAATGTGATTTACAACAACAAAGAATCAGATACAATTGTAACAATTGACAAACAGTCAAAATTAAATAACTGGACGAACAGAACATATGATGTTTCTTTATCAGCAAATGCACAGCAGGAAACATCAGAGATTATTGCTTCCGGAGAACCGGCAGATGTAGTTCTTGTCTTAGATGCATCGAATTCAATGAAGTTTGTAAGTGGACTGACTCCTTGCACTTATAAGAGTTTGGAAGGCCTGGATACAAGCAAGGAATATTATTTTGTGACAGAAGATACAAAAGCAACAGTTTATAATGCTTTCTATAATAATGGAAGATGGATGTATGTTACGTCAGACCGAACAGGAAATGACAAGTATGAGAAAGCAGAAGTGCTTGGTGTCAATGAAGCATATCGTTATGGTGTGAAACAGTACACATATTCTTATAGGGAATACGATCAGTCTCATGAAATCCACCAGTTCTATGAGTGGGATGGAAAGAGTCGCAGAATTGATCAGGTGAAAGATTCAGCAATTAAGTTTGTAGAACAGCTGGCTTCTATTTCAGAAGAAAGCCGTGTCGGACTTGTATGGTTTAACAGTGACGCAGGAACACTTCTCGATGGACAGATGGTAAAACTTGATGCAGAAGGTGTTCAAAAAGTTGAAAATGAAATATTAAATCTTGATAGAATACTTGACAGTGGCACGAATCAGAAATCCGGTATGGATGAGGCTTTGAAGTTAGTAGAAAGTATCAAACAGAAAGCCACTGTTCAGGATGGAGAAGAGGAGAAGACGGCTGTCGTAGAGGAAGAAAAAGATACACCATCATCAGAAGATACAACAACATCAGAAGATACGACAACATCTGATGATACAAATGCATCAGAAAATGCAACAGTGGAAGAAGACACAGCAGCGTCGGAAGAAACAGTAAATAATGCGGAAGATGTAGAACTTCCGGAAAATGTCCAGAAAGCAGAAGATAATGATGTGGAATCTGCAGAAAACACAACAGATGATACAGAGAATGTTGCGGCTGGAGAACAGACGGAGCAGGAAGAAGTGACGGAGACTCCTTCTGCAACAGAAGAAGAGAAAGAAGAGAAAGAAGACAAAGTTGAAGATGCGACAAATGATAATATAAAAAATAACGTGAAGGACGAGGCATCTTCTGAAAACAATAAGAAAAATAGCGATGAAAATGCAGATCAGGATGCAGATAAGTTGGCAGATGTAAATGAGAATGCAGATGACAAAATCGCGGAAAATGCTTTAGACGACGACAGAAATACCTGCGTAGTCTTATTAACTGACGGATGTCCTACGGTTTCTGGCGTGAGTGATATGAATGCAGAAAATGGATCTGCTACCACCCTTCGCAATATGGATAAAGTGACATTGGTTACAGTTGGAATTGACATTGATAATGGATATATGACAGAAGCCGCAGAATTATTAGAAGAGACTGCTTCCGTAGGAAAAGATGGAAGCAAACTTACATTTGATGATAAATCAGAGAATCTGGATGCAGTTTTTGTTGAAATTGCAAAGGCTATTTACAGTACAGATGAAAAAGTAACTTATAAATATGGTAATGTCATTGATTATATTGATCCTAGATTTGAAGTGATTGATACAGCCGGTGGTGTACTGGGATCAGATGATAAGGGCGTTTATATTAAATGGGATAATCAGTTGTTGCAGAATTGGAACAGAGTAATTAAGATTCGTGCAATTGATAGCTATGTTGGTGGAAATAACATTGATACAAATGGTGCTGGATCTGGGGTGACAGTGGAAGATAATTTTTACGAGTTTAATAGACCAAAAGTTAATGTAAGAATTAATATTTCTGCTGGAGAAACAGAAGATACCATTTTCTTGGGACAGGATTTGAATAGATATTTTACCAAGGACCAGCAGAATAAAATATTTGCATTAAATGAGCAGGGAAGACCGGCAGATGGAAGAGATTACAGTGATGTTGATTTATCTTTCTCGTTATTAGATGAAAAAGGAAATGTGATGAACCAGTATGATCACGTTGGTCTTGATGCAATTTACAAATATATTCAGAGCAGATCACCTGAAACGGAAACTGTATATCAGATTAAAGTAAGTGCTACACCTAAAGTTGCAGATAATTCAGAAGAAGCAAAGAATGCTGCAGAGAGCATGAAAAATGCAGATGGTGTAAGATACACTGCCAGCATGAAAGACGCAGGAAATGCAGGCGCAACAAGTATGGATGTTTTCGGTAAGTATACAGTCCATATTATTGATGGAACACTTACAATCAGCAAGGCTTTTGATAAAGAATTTTTACGCAATCTTCCATACAGCGAAGAAGAAAAGCAGTTGATTGAAGCACAACAGACCGCTGTATTTACAGTTAATCGTTATGCAGAAGATGTTTCAGCAGATAATATTAAGAATGGATCAGCAACACCAATCGAATCATTTAAGGTTTCAATTACAGGAAATGACAGTCAGACAGTTGTAAATATGAGAGCTGGTATGTACCAGATCGTTGAAGATGAAGGATGGTCATGGAAATATAAATTGAATGGTTATAAAGAAAATGTTAAAACAGGAGATAATAAAAATAATTTCGATAAGAATGACTTTAGCGCAGATGACGGAATCTTTTATTTAGGAAAGAACCGCGACGGAGTACATCGAGATGAAACATTTGCAACTGCGAAAGTTGATGCGAGCAATCAGATGAAGACAGATAAAAAATGGTTTGCAGATACTACAAATGTTTTAAATGTTTTCAAAAATGATGCAGTTATTCAGACAGCTGATGACGGAAACGGAAATATGGCTGTAAGTGGTAACAATGTAGATGCCCAGACAGAAAGAACAACTGAAGAAAAATTAAATATAGACTCAGAAAACAAGATAAATACAAAAAACTACTTGAAAAATGGGGAGTCGGGTGGTTATCATACAGATAGAAATTGAAGATTAAGATAAAAGAGGTATGAGAAGTATGAAAAAAGTTTGGAATTTTGTGACTACAGCAATTTTAATTGTTTTACTGCTGGGAATTGCTATTATGTATATCCCGAAGATATTTGGAATACAGCCGATGATTGTATTGAGCGGAAGTATGGAACCAACGTATCATGTTGGATCGCTTCTCTATATAAAAAATGCAGATGCAAATGAGATTGCAGTAGGAGATCCAATTACTTTCTATTTGGATGATAATACACTTGTAACACACCGTGTTGTGGAGATTGATAAGAAAAATCAGACTTATACAACCAAAGGTGATGCAAACGAAAAAGAAGATGGCTCTCCAGTAAGTTTTGACAAAGTATTGGGCAAACCGGTATTCAATATTCCACAACTTGGTTATCTTGCGGATAAAATCAGCAAGACATCTGGAAAGATCATTTATGTTGTGGCAATTATTGTTGATGTTATTCTCATGTATATGGGAGATCTGATTTGGTCGACAGAACAAAGTAAGAATGAGGAGAAAAAGGATGAAAGTGCTGAAAAGTAATAAGTTTAAGGTTTCGGCTGCAGTAGTAGTACTTGTTTTGGGCGTTTCTATTGGAGGAACGATTGCGTGGCTCCATAAATCTACAGATACAGTACGGAATTCATTTGATCCAGGTTTAGTAAATGTTACAATTGATGAAAATTTCGAACCGGGTGACGTGCGTAACAAAACTGTAGTAAAACAGGTGCGTATAAAAAACAGCAGACAGGACAGCAAAGGAAATGGAAACCTCAATGTTGTACCTGCCTATATTCGAGTACAACTCGTACCGACCTGGGTGAAAGATGCGGATAATGAAACCACAGGAAAAAAAGAACAGGTTGTATTACCGGTAGATGCTGCTTCATTAATTGATTATCAGTTAAATTTAAAAAGTAGCAGTTCAAATGAACCTTCTAAATCAAATGATGTGGATGGAGACTGGCTACAGGGAGATGATGGATATTTTTATTTCACAAAGCCTGTAGATCCGGATAAGTATACGGATTATTTACTGGAGACTGTCTCAGGAAAATCCAGTGTTACGTTCCCTCAGGAGGGGTATCTTGAATTGAATGTACTGGTGGATGCTATTCAGGCAACGAATACAAAGGCTGCAAATGATGCGTGGGGAAACCCTACCACAGATCAGGGAAAAACAAATATTTATTAAAACAAATATTTTATATGGAAAATGCTTCCATGTGACCATTATGTGACCTAAGGTAATTATACTTACGATATAAGCTTTAATTGTGTACAGATTAAAGCAAAGGAAATGTTAAATTTTATATTTTATATTAAGGAGAATGAAAAATGAATAAGAAGAAAATTGCACTTACAGCTTGCGCAACAGCGTTAGTAGGAACACTTGCAGTTGGTGGAACACTCGCTTACTTCACAGCTCAGACTAATACAGTAGAGAACGTGTTTACCGGAAACAATAAGGATCTTAAGGGTATCATCGACGAGCGTTTTGATAAGGAAACTGCTGAGAGCTATACACCAGGCGACGTAATCTACAAAGAGCCATGGCTTGAGAATAAGACAGATTCTATTGATGCATGGGTAGCTGTTAAAGTTGATATTGATGCAGAAGGCAACACAGTAAGCTATGATGATTTTGCTAAAACATATGCAACAATTCAGACAAAGACAGCGAATGGACAGTTTGTTGACGGATTTAACACAACTGATTTTGAAGAAGTGACTGTTCCAAACGCAAATTACAAATTCTTTGTATATAAAACAGTTGTTAAAGCCGGCGAAAAGACAAAGAATATTTTTGATCAGGTTACTGTAAATGCACAGATTAAGAAAGTTTTCAATTCAGAAACAGCTGAGAAGACTGTATGGAAAGAAGTTACTAAGGCTGATTATGACAGCTCATCTGCAACAAAGAAAGAAATTTCTGGAAAGTATTATGTACAGGAGTCTGTAACATCTTCTACATATGATTCGGAAGCTAACTACTTTGTAGATAAAGAAGGAAAACTTGAAAATGCAAATATCTCAAGACTGCCGAAGTTCAATGTAAATGTAACTGGTTACATGGTTCAGGCAGATAATGTAGAAAAAGATGAGGCTGTTAAGGAGTTAACTGCATTAGTTCAGAAGTAATTAAAAGTAAATTACTTTATTTCACGGAGTTTAGAGTATGAAACGTAAAATAATGCTTGGCATCGCATCGATTGCTATGGTTCTTACTATAGCAATCGGTGGTACGTTAGCCTATTTCACAGACACAGATAGTGCCGCTAATGTGATTACGATGGGAAAAGTGGATATTAGTTTGGTCGAGAAGACAGATGCTACTGGAGAAAAAGAGTATACTGATGGATTGACCTATAGTGATGTGCAGCCAGGTCAGGTACTTAGCAAGAAACCAATTGTTAAGATGGCTTCCAATTCACAACCGGCATATATCAGAGTGCGTATTAACATGTCAAGTGCGGATGCAGAACTTTCCAGACACCTTTCGGAAATCGGGTTAGACACTACCGGGTGGATATATGTAAATGGATATTATTATTATCCATATATTGTACAGCCTGGAGCGAATACCACGGTGTTTACAAAAGTCAGCATTCCAAAAGACTGGGGAAATATGCTTGTTAATAAATCTTTCAGTATAAAGATTACTGCTGAGGCAGTGCAGGCATCTTATTTTTCACCGGACTTTAATTCAAAAACTGATCCATGGCATGGAGTCATGATTGGCAAATATTAAGATTATCAGACAGGTTCTATCGAGCCTGTCTTTTCTTATCTCTTAAATAAAGAGTGTATGTTTCGAAATGTGTTTTTCAATTTACTATATATTGTGAAATAAAAAGAAAACGAGTATACTAAAAAAGAACAGAAGTATGGGAGGCATTATGAAACGATTTTTTCATATATCAGGATCCATATTATTGATTATATTGATCTTAATTTGTATTCCATTTACAATACCGAAAGCTTTTGGATTGTCCATTTATGAAGTGATTACGGATAGTATGACACCGAAATATCCTGTTGGAAGTGTAATATATGTGGAAAAGGCGCAGCCGGAAGATATTAAAGTAGATGATGTTATTACTTTTTCGATTGGTACAGATACTTCTCAGGTAATGACACATCGTGTGGTGGCGATTGATAGCGAAAATCACACATTTACCACAAAAGGTGATGCAAATAAAGATGTGGATGTAAGTCCTGTGGCATTTCAAAGACTACTAGGAAAACCTATGTATTGTATTAAACATATGGGATTTCTTGTTCAATTATTTGAATCGAATGAAGGACGCGTGTTTCTTGGTGTTTTGCTGGTTCTGGTCTTTGTCTTATGGTTTGCAGGAGATCATATAGACTCTGAAGTAAATGAATCTGCAGATATGAATAAAAAGGATAGGAAAAAGAGGAACGGTCGTGTAGTCTGGAAACTTGTGATGCTGATGGGCGTAGCGATGGTTCTGATTGCAGGATGGAACATATATCGGATTTCAAAAGATTATAGTGATTCAAATGCTTTATACAGTAAGTTATCTGATACATATGTTGCGACAGAGAAGGAAAAAAAGGAAGAAAAATGGTATGATGCTGCGCAGGTGAATCTTCAAGAGCTGAAAAAACAGAATGGAGATGTAACAGGTTGGCTTTATTTTGAAAACGAGGATATCAGTTATCCGATTATGTATTCGGGAGATGATACAACCTATTTGCATACAGCGTTGGATGGAAGCTATGCTTCGGCCGGATCAATTTTTATGGAAGGAAACAATCATCCGGATTTTGAGGATAGCCATACGATTATTTATGGACATAATATGCGGAATTTAAGCATGTTTGGAAAATTACGCTACTATAAACAAAAAGAATACTATGACAATCATGCATATTTTCAGATATTTACAGATAAAGGAATTTATCGTTATCAGATTTTTGCTTATGCAGATGTACCGGCGGACAGTTTTGTATATCAGGTGCCATATGGGGCGGATGATTCTTTTAAAATATTTATTCAGCAACTGAAAAAACAATCGTATTATGATACAGACGTTGAAGTAACACAGAATGACAAGGTAGTAACTTTGTCTACCTGTTCTGCTACAGGAATGCGCTTTATTGTAAATGCAGTCAGGGTGGATGAATATTTATATTGATAACAAAAATCGGAATATAATAAATGACAGAAAAGAGTACATAAGTTATTTCTTGATTTAATGAATATTATATAACTCAAAGGAGCAGACTAAGGATGAAAAAGGAAGAGCAATTATTAAATGACCTTACAGAATTGATTAAGGAAACACAGAAAAATAAAGTGGACTGGAAAGTGGATTGTCAGACGACTGAATATAATGATTTGCAGGAAAAGCCGGTTCATGAAGAAGATGGCGAGCGTTGGATTGTAGATGAGTGTTTTGTTTCCTATGAATGCACACATAAAGGAAAAGATTTTTTATTGATCACATACGAACAGATTTTTACCTGCGGTCAAAAGAAGAAGAGCTGCAATTTATTATTTATGCCACCGATGGGAATTCGTTTTTATGATGTAGACACCTTAGCACCGTATGCAGTAAAAGCAGACCAGATGCTTACATATGAAGCACATATGCTTTGGCTTACCATATTGGAAAAGTGTAAAGATAAATCAGAACGGATTAAACTGGATGTTTCTCCACGTAAATTAGTATTAGAGCAGGGAGCGATATGAGAAAATTAAAAAGTGTATATGCATTGATTACAGGCGCGAGTTCCGGAATTGGCGAAGTTTTTGCCGAACAATTGAGTAAAGAAGGCTATCCGGTTATTCTTGTTGCAAGAAGAAAAGAACGTTTACAGCAGACAGCAGATAAAATTGAAAAACAGGGTGGGAAAGCAATCGTTATCACAGCGGATCTGGCAAAAAAAGAAGAATGTTTTGGAATCATACAGCAATTGGAAGATAAAAAGATAGGTGTGTTTATTAACAATGCAGGATTCGGAGATTGTGGGATGTTTCTTTCGGGTGATTTGGAGAAAGAAACGAACATGATTGATGTCAACATAAAAGCCATGCATATATTGTGCAAATTGGTTCTGCAAAAAATGAAAAAGCAGGAGGGCGGCTATCTTTTGAATGTAGCTTCTTCTGCAGGACTGATTCCGGCAGGCCCATATATGGCAACGTATTATGCCACAAAAGCTTATGTTGTGAGCCTTACACGGGCAATTGCCCAGGAATTGCAGGATGAAGGAAGCAATATCTACATTGGTGCTTTGTGTCCGGGGCCGGTCAATACGGAATTCAATTCGGTAGCGAATGTGGAATTTGCTTTGTGTGGAATTAGTCCGTCTTATTGTGTAAAATATGCAATCAGACAGATGAAAAAAAGAAAAGTTCTTATTGTTCCGACACTGACAATTAAGGCGGCGACCTTTTTTGGAAGATTTATTCCGCAGAGCCTTTATATAAAAATAGCAGGACATCAGCAAAAAAAGAAATTTAAGGGTTGACATGGACACTTTAATGGTTTAAACTGATATCAAGTTAATAAGAAATGAAAATCATTGAGCGAAAGTAAGTACAGCAGATGATTCTTTACAGAGAGTCAGTGGTTGGTGGAAACTGATAAGATAGTTTGTCTTGGAATGGATTCGTTAGATGCGAAGTGAATGAGAAAGTATGAATTTCCCGAGTAGCAGAGCCGTTTCTCCACGTTACAGGAGTGAGGATATCGAAGCAATCATGCTTCTGTATCATAGAGGTTGCGTAATTGGTGGCAGATATTTCCGATGCGGAAGTATCTGCTTTTTTTAATACAAATGTAATGAATCCGAGAATATTACAGGATAGTTACAAGCCTTTTGATTGATTAACGAATAGAAAAGGCTGGTAAGAATGCAACGAACAAGGGTGGCACCACGATGATTCGTCCCTGATGCAGTAATAAGACTGCATCAGGGACTTTTTTACTGTACAAGTCAAGGCGAAATTTAAATGAGAGGATGTTCTAGAGAAAGGAGTTATAGAATATGAAAAGAAGATTACGGGTTTATAAGAAAACAGTCAGCATTGTAAATGAAACTGCGACAGGAATGTATGAAAGCCTGGTAGGAGATAAAAAAGGGTTTCTTTTGGAAAGTTATGATAAGAATTATGACCGTTATACATTTTTTGGAAAAGAGCCGGAAGAGATTATCAGTTCACGGGGAAACGCACTTGTAATTACAAAAAATGATGGAACACAAGAGGTTCGAAATGGAAATCCACTGGAGCGATTAAAGGAATATTACAGTGAGTTCGATATTGTAAAGGATAACGAAGAATTATCTTTTTCCGGTGGATTGGTTGGAAATCTTGGATATGATTTTGTGCGATATGCAGAAGTGCTTCCAGATAACAATCCGGATGAGATCGGAATCGAAACAGTACAGATGATGCTGATGACGAAGTTCATTATGGTGGATCATGTGGCAGAGACACTTACCGGAATTATTCTCGGTGAAGATACTCCGGAGGGAAGAAAAAAATCACTGGAAGAAGCAGAAGAACTGATTCGACAGGCACTTGCAAACAAAGGACGTGCGCCGGAGAAGAATTTCACACATGATGGTGTGATTGTAAATCAGTCCGATTCACTGGAACAGTATAGTCAGAAGGTCGAGAAAATCAAAGAGTACATCCGTGAGGGACATATTTTCCAGACCGTTCTTTCACAGAGATGGACGATTGAGACAAAGCAGAGTGGATTTGAGCTTTATAAAGAATTGCGTGAACTGAATCCGTCTCCATACTTGTATTATTTCAATTATGGCGATTTTGAAGTGATTGGAAGTTCGCCGGAGATGATCGTAAAGCAGCAGGGCAATCGTGTATATACCTGTCCAATCGCAGGAACAAGAAAAAGAGGAGCGGATGCAGAAGAAGATGCGTTGCTTCGCGATGAACTTCTTCAGGATGAAAAAGAACGGGCAGAACATGTGATGCTTGTGGATCTTGCAAGAAATGATATGGGACGTATTTCGGAGTTTGGAACTGTAAAAGTAACCCAGTTTATGGAAGTACAAAATTATTCACATGTGATGCACATTGTATCTATGGTGGAAGGCCGTAAGAAAGGCGAATTTCATCCATTAGATCTCGTATCATCTTTCCTGCCGGCAGGTACACTCAGCGGAGCACCAAAGATTCGTGCAATGGAAATTATCGATGAACTTGAAAGTGTGCGCAGAGGATTGTACGGAGGAGCAACCGGATATATTGATTTTTCCGGAGATATGGATTTCTGTATTACAATCCGTACAATGATTAAAAAAGGAAAACGTGTATATCTGCAGGCTGGCGCTGGTATCGTAGCAGATTCTATTCCGGAAAATGAGTATCAGGAATGCTGTAATAAAGTAATGGCACTCGCGAAGACTTTGATGCATTACATTCATTAGCCCATTTGCTAAAAGCAAATTTTGCATGGGCTGATGTTTAATAGAGGAGGAAAACTTATGATTTTACTGATTGATAACTATGATTCATTTACATACAACTTATATCAGTATGTAGGAATATTTAACCCGGATATCAAGGTTGTGAGAAATGATAAAATCACGATTGAAGAAATAGAAAAAATGGATGTGGACCGTATTATTCTTTCTCCCGGACCGAAAAGCCCAAAAGAAGCAGGAATCTGTATGGAGGTTGTAAAACGATTTACAGGAAAGAAACCGATTCTTGGTATCTGCCTGGGACATCAGTGCATCGGTGAAGCACTTGGCGGAACCGTATCATATGCCAAAGCACTGTTTCATGGAAAACAGTCCTCCATTGCGCATGATGGAACAAGTGTATTTACCGGAATTGATTCACCAATCAAAGTAGCACGTTATCATTCGCTTGCGGTACAGGAGGCGGACCTTCCGGAATGCCTGCGGGTACTTGCGAGAACAGAGGACGGAGAAATTATGGCGATGCGCCATAAGGAATATCCGGTGGTCGGATTGCAGTTTCATCCGGAATCTATTTATACAGAGCATGGAAAACGAATTATCGAGAATTTTGTAAATGATACCATTTAAGCGTTTGTACAGCAAACGGCGAGAGGAAATACGACAATGATTTTAGACCAAATTGTAGAAGATAAAAAGAAAAGACTTCCGCAGCACAAAGCTCAGATTTCAGAAGCGGAGATGAGAAAACTTGCAGAAGAAACTGTTACACGGAAGAAAAATTGTTTTTATGAGAACCTGAGAAAAGAAGGACTTTCGATCATAGGAGAGTTCAAACAGGCATCCCCAAGCCTTGGAAAAATTACAAGTAAAATTAATTTAATGGATCGAATTGAAGAATATAACGCATCTGTAAATGCAATCTCCTGTCTGACAGAGGAAGATCATTTTAATGGAAATGTATCGTACTTAAAAGAAATCCGTGCAAAATCACAACTTCCAATTTTGCGAAAAGACTTTATGATTGAGGAATATCAGTTTTATGAAGCAAAAGCGATTGGTGCAGATGCAGTACTTCTGATTACAGCAATTTTGGATGATGTGCAGATGCATGACTTTTATCAGCTTGCCAGGGAGCTGGAGTTAGATGTATTGGTAGAGACGCACGATGAAGAGGAAATCGAGCGTGCAATGAAGATTAATCCTAGAATTATTGGCGTGAACAATCGTAATTTAAAAGATTTTTCCATTACACTGGAGACAACCAAACGTCTTCGTCCGTATATTCCGAAAGATAAAGTATTTGTTACGGAAAGTGGTGTCATGGGGGATGAGGATGTTCGTTTTCTTCATGAGTGCCAGGTGGATGCCTTTTTGATCGGAAGAGCTTTTATGGAGGCAGAGAATCCGAAAGCATTGGCACAGAAATGGAAAGAAATCTTTGCAGGAGCATAAGGAGACAGAAAAATGCAGGTAAAGATTTGTGGATTGACAAAGGAAGAAGAAGCCACTTATTTGAATGATGTTGGTGCGGATTATGCGGGATTTGTATTTTATCCGAAAAGCAAACGAAATATATCTTTTGCACAGGCGAAAGCGATTCGGGAGCAGTTGAATCCGCAGATTCAGGCAGTGGCAGTCACAGTATCACCGGATAGAAAAATAATACAGGAAATAATTAATTCTGGATTTGATGTTATACAAGCCCATGGTGAACTGACGAAGGAAGCACTTGAGGCGGCTTCCATACCTGTATGGTATGCGGTAAATATCATAAAAGAAGAGGAGCTATTGGAAAAGGTAAAAGCATTTATGGGAATGCCGCAGGACTTACAGGAAAAAGTAGAGGCCATTGTTGTGGATGGAGCTTCTTATGGCGGAGGCAAAGCTTTTGACTGGAAACAGGCGGATGTGAAAAATGCGGCAGCTGAGTTATTGATGCATCGTAAATTTGTTTTGGCCGGTGGATTGAATGAAAGTAATGTACAGGAAGGAATGAAACTGTTTTCCCCGGATGTTGTAGACGTAAGTTCTGGAGTAGAAGTGGAAAATGGAAAAGATAAAACAAAAATTAATAATTTTGTAAGAAAGGTGAGAAATTATGAATAAGAAAGCATATTATGGAGCGTTCGGTGGCCAGTTTGTTGCGGAGTCACTGATGAATACATTAGAAGAATTGGATGTGGCTTTTGAGGAAGCTATTCATGATCCAAAATTTATGGAACAGTATCATTATTACCTGAGTCAGTATGTCGGACGAGAGACACCGTTATATTATGCGGAGCGATTGAGCGAGAAATATGGAACGAAGATTTATTTAAAGAGAGAAGACTTAAATCATACGGGAGCACACAAGATCAATAACGTAATTGGTCAGATTCTTCTTGCAAAACGTATGGGAAAGACGAAAGTAATCGCAGAGACCGGTGCAGGACAGCATGGTGTGGCCACAGCCACCGGAGCAGCACTTTTTAATATGGAATGCACCGTTTATATGGGAAAGGAAGACATTGAGCGCCAGAAACTTAATGTCATGCGCATGGAGATGTTAGGAGCAAAGGTTGTATCTGTGGAGTCCGGAAGCAATACATTAAAAGATGCGACGAACGAGGCAATACGTACATGGGCAAAGACAGCAGAAGATACTTTTTATGTGATCGGATCAGCAGTAGGACCGTATCCATATCCGAAGATGGTAAAAGAGTTCCAGAGCGTGATCAGCCGCGAGGCAAAGCGTCAGCATATGGAAGTGGAAGGACGCAATCCGGATGTTGTTATGGCATGTGTGGGAGGTGGATCCAATTCCATCGGAATGTTTGCAGATTTTATTGATGAAAAAGATGTGGAACTTATCGGTGTAGAGGCTGCAGGACTTGGTATTGAAACAGGTAAGCATGCTTCCGCGATGGCACTTGGTGAGCCTGGTGTACTTCATGGCATGAAATCTTATCTGTTACAGGATACAGACGGAAATATCCAGCTTGCACATTCTATTTCAGCTGGTCTTGATTATCCGGGCGTTGGTCCGGAGCATGCATATCTGCGTGATAGTGGACGTGCAAAATATGTGGCAATCACGGATGTGGAAGCAATGGATGCGCTGATGGAACTGTGCAAGCTGGAAGGCATCATCCCGGCAATCGAAAGTGCACATGCAGTGGCCTACGCATTTAAGAAAGCAAAAAAAATGAATAGGAATCAGAGCATGATTGTATGTTTATCCGGCCGTGGTGACAAAGATGTAAATACCATTTCTGACTATCTGGCAGGAAAAGGATATTTGAATTAAGAATTGGAAGAAAGGGTGGAAGTGAGAATATGAACCGAATTGAGCAGACACTTGCAGCACTGCAGGAAAAAAATGAAAAGGCATTTATTACATACATTACAGCCGGACTGCCGGATTATACAAAGACAAAAGAACTTATAAAAGCACAGGAACAGGCGGGAACCGATATTATCGAACTTGGAATTCCGTTTTCTGATCCGGTAGCAGATGGTCCGGTCATTCAGGAAGCTTCTTATCAGGCAATCCTTGGCGGAGCAAACCTCGAAAAAACATTTACATGCATGCAGGAAATGCGTGGAGAAGGTGTGGAAATCCCGATTGTATTTATGATGTATTACAACACTGTTTTACATTATGGCGTGGAAAAATTCGCAAAAAAATGTCAGGAATGTGGAGTGGATGGCCTGATTATACCGGACCTTCCGTTCGAAGAGCAGGATGATTTACAGAACTCACTGGAAGGAAAAGATGAAACGATTCTGATCCAGCTTGTATCTCCGGTTTCCAAAGACCGTGTGCCAAAGATTCTTGAACATGCAAGGGGCTTTGTTTACTGCGTTTCTTCCATGGGAGTTACCGGTCAGGCGGCAACTTTCCATAAAGAAGTGATAAGCTACCTGTCCTATGTCAAGGAAGTATCTAAGATTCCGGTTATGATGGGATTTGGTATTCGTACAGCAGCGGATGTGGCACCGATGAAAGAGATTATTGATGGAGCGATTGTCGGATCGCATTTTATCAATCTGTTAAAGGACAGCCAGTTTGATGCGCAAAAAGCCGCAGAATATTGCAGCACATTTAAAAAAGAACTCAATGAACTTGTATAAATCAGATAGGTGTTTGATAGTGTCAGCCCATTTGCTGAAAGCAAATTATGCATTGGCTGATGTTCTATCAGGAGGAGAAGAACATGAAAGAAATACTCAGCAAATTAGTAGCAGGCAATAATCTCACAAAGGAAGAGGCAATGAGGGCCCAGGAAATGATCCTGTCAGGTAAGGCAACACAGGCGCAGATTGCATGTTTTCTGACAGCTCTTCGCATGAAAGGAGAGACCTTAGACGAAATCACGGGTCTGGCAATAGTTCTTCGTGACAAGGCCAATACAATCAGCCCGAAAGTTGACAATTATGTGGATTTCGTGGGTACTGGTGGAGATTGCACTTATTCCTTTAATATTTCCACAACATCGGCTTTTGTTGTAGCAGCAGCAGGTGTTCCGGTTGCAAAGCATGGAAACCGTTCCATTTCCTCAAAGAGCGGTGCGGGTGATGTGCTGGAAGCACTTGGTGTTAATATTTCCGCAGATCCGGAGGTTGTAGAAAAATGTGTGGAAGAAGTGGGTATTGGATTTATGTTTGCACCACACTTCAATCCGGCAATGAAATATGTAGGACCTGTCCGCAATGAGATGGGAATTCGTACGGTGTTTAATACATTAGGACCGCTCTCTAATCCTTCCCGTGCAAAAGCGATGGTCGTAGGCGTATATTCGCCAAGTCTTACGGAAGTTATAGCCGGCGCCATGGTAAATCTTGGTGTGGAAAGAGGATTTGTAGTAAGTGGTGAGGACAATATGGACGAGTTTACACTTACCGGTCCAAGCATTGTTTCCGAAATTAAAGATGGAAAAGTAGAGACTTACGAAATTACACCGGAGCAGTTTGGATTGAAACGCTGCAAAATTGAAGAACTGCAAGGTGGCGATGGGGCTGTAAATGCACAGATTACCAAAGACATTCTTTCCGGAAAAGAGCGTGGAGCAAAGAGAGAGATTGTACTGTTAAATGCAGGGGCTGCACTTTATATCGGAGGCAAAGCCGACAGTATCGAAGAGGGTATCCGCATTGCAGGAGAGACCATTGATTCCGGCAAGGCAATGGAAACACTTGAGTCTATGGTAAAAACAACAAACGCATAAACAAAGCAGGAATAAAAGTGGCTTTTGTACTTCGAAACATGATATCGCGGTGCAAAAGTCACTTTTTAGTCTATTTATACAAAATACTGAAGAAAACTTAGTGAATATAACAATTTACATCTATCTGAATATTAAATATAATTAATTACGAAAAAATACGAAATATATTATGAAAAGTGTGCATGCAAAAAGGGAGGAATTGGATGCAGGGAGATTTTTATAAGGGAGAGGACCTTGGAGCTTCCTATAACAAAAACAATACAGCATTCCGGATATGGGCGCCCACAGCAGATGGAGTAAGTGTATGCCTTTATGAGAGAGGCGATGGTGTCTGTCTTATGGATGAGACCCCGATGAAACGGGATGTGCAGGGGACCTGGTTTTTGAAAAAAAGCGGGGATCTGGACAAAATCTATTACACTTATAAAATTACGAGAAATGGGAAAACCGTTGAGACACAGGATCCTTATTCGGTAGCTACGGGGGTCAATGGACAGCGCAGCATGGTGCTGGACTTAAAAGAAACAGATCCGAAAGGCTTTGCAGAGGACAAAGGTCCCCAGGTAAAAAACAAGACTGACATGGTAATCTGTGAAATATCCGTTGCTGATATTACAGGAGATGCCAGCAGCAATGTGAAAAACCGGGGAAAATTTCTTGGATTGACAGAGGCTGGAACAAAGAATGACAAAGGGCAGGCAACAGGGCTTGATTATTTAAAACAACTTGGAATCACGCATGTACAGATCATGCCGGCGTTTGATTTTGCCAGTATAGATGAATCACATCCGGAGATCGTTCAGTATAACTGGGGATATGATCCGGTCAATTATAATGTACCCGAAGGTTCTTTTTCTACGGATGCATTTCGCGGGGAAGTGCGTATTCGTGAGATGAAAGAGATGGTAGCGGCGCTTCACAAAGCGGGCATCGGAGTGATTATGGATGTGGTTTATAATCATATGTTCGATGCAAAGCAAAGCTGCTTTGAAAAAGCGGAGCCGGATTATTTCTTCCGAAAAAAGAATGGAAAATATTCTGATGCGAGTGCATGCGGAAATGAGGTGGCTTCGGAACATCCGATGGTACGCAAGTTTATTGTGGATTCGGTCTGTTACTGGGCAAAGGAATATCATATGGATGGTTTTCGCTTTGACCTCATGGGAGTGCTCGACACGGAAACCATGCAGGAACTGAGTGCACAGCTGAAAGAAATCAATCCGTCAATCGCTTTATACGGAGAAGGCTGGACAGGTGGTGCCTCTGCGCTTCCGGAGTATCGCAGGGCGATGAAGAAAAATGCGCGGATGTTTGAAAATATTGGCATGTTTTCAGATGATATAAGGGATAATATCCGCGGACATGTATTTTATGAGGAAGCCTGTGGTTTTGCCAATGGAGGACAGAATTTTGAAAATGCAATACGTTACAGTGTTGCGGGAGCTGTGTGGCATCCGCAGGTGGACTATGCAGATTACAGTTATACGCAGGGAGGCCCATGGGCAGCCAAACCGGAGAATGCCATCAGTTATGTATCATGCCATGACAATCTGACTTTATGGGATAAGCTTGCTGTGTCGCGGCCGGATTGCAGCGTAGAGGAGCGCTATGCAATGAACCGGCTGGCGGCAGCAATCGTGTTTACATCTCAGGGTGTGCCGTTTTTTCTGAATGGCGAAGAATTTGCCAGAACCAAGCCAATTCCGGGTACCAATAAAGTGTCAGAGAACAGCTATAATCTGACGCTGGAAACAAATGGAATCCGATATGACTGGACAAAAGAGCAGGAAGCCTTGCAGGAATATTACAAGGGATTGATTGCTTTTCGAAAAGCACACGAGGGACTGCGGCTTTCGACAGCAAAACAAATCCGGGAAGACATCCGTTTTGTGGAAGAACTTCCGGCGAACGTTGTTGCGTTTACGGTCACAACGGAAAAAGAAATTTTGTTTGTGGTTTATAATGCAAATCCCAAGGCTGTGGAAATTGATCTTCCGGAAATGGAAAAGTGGAATATGTATGTTGATGCTGTACATGCCGGCAATGCGTGTGTTGGAAATGTCAGCCATACAGCTGCGGTCAAACCGCTAAGCTGCATGGTATGTAGCACAAATTAATGCGTTGTCTTGTTGATGTAATTGGTTTTGTATTTGGAATAAACAATTTTCTGGCTGCGGTAGAGTCCAAAGTAACCGGAAAGCATGTAGCTTAATGCAGTAGACAGAAGAAAATATGGCATTCCGTCGTAACCGAATAACTCAAAACTGATCAAAAGCGAAGTAATCGGGCAGTTGGTCACACCACAAAATACGGAAGTCATGCCTACCGCAGTACATAGTGTCGGAGAAAATCCGAGCAGATTACCGAACAGGCATCCGAAAGCAGCACCGGTAAAGAAAGATGGAACAATTTCGCCACCTTTGTAGCCGGCACCTAACGTAAGTGCGGTAAAGATCATCTTCAAAAGAAATGCTTCCGGGCGAACCGTACCGTTGATGCAGTGTTCGATGATATTGATTCCGGTGCCGTTATAGCTTTGATCGCCAACGAGAAGTGTCAGTACAATAATGATACATCCGCCGACGAAGACTCTTAAGTAAGGATTTTTAAAAAAATGCTTATACAAATCTTCGCTTTTGTGGAGCATGACACAGAACAGAATACTGATCAAGGCACACAAAATTGCAAGGACCGATATCTTGACACTTGCAGCGATGGTGAAATCCGGAATTCCATGAATCTGAAACAGACTGTTTGTGATTCCGAAAGAATATGCAATACCATGTGCGACCAGTGAACTGATAACACATGGAACCAAAGCAATATAGTACATAACACCGACGCTGACGATTTCCATTGGAAGGATTGCGGCAGCCATAGGAGTTCCGAACAGCGCGGAGAAAGCAGCACTCATGCCACACATAATCATGACATGTTTGTCTTTTTCATCGAAACGGAACAACTTGCCGAGAGCATTGCCGATACTTCCGCCCATCTGCAGTGCAGCACCTTCACGACCCGCAGAACCACCGAAAAGGTGTGTGATGAGGGTGGATATAAAAATGAGAGGTGCCATGCGAAGCGGCAGTTCATCATCGGAATGGATGGCAGAAATGACCAGGTTGGTTCCTGTATCTTTTTCGTTGTGCAGCAACCGGTACATGGCAACAATTGCAAGACCGCCGACTGGCAGTAAAAACAAAAGCCAGTGATACTGCGTACGGAGCACGGTCACAAGGGACAGGCAAAAGTAAAAGGCTGTGCCGCACAAGCCGACAATTACGCCGACAATGACCGCAAAAATTATCCATTTAACCGATACAACTGCGCGGTGGATATTGTGTTTTATTTTATGTTTGATCATTTCATTCATAACTTATCACCTCATATGTTCTTTTATTTATACTAGCATTCAAAAATGTTTTTTACAAGAGGACAAAAAGGTGTTATCATTTAATATAGGAGTTAATGTATATTGCATCAGTTTTTTGTCGAAGGTAAAATGAAAATGGACTGATGATCAATTGATAGGAGGAAAAATTATGAGAACAAGTGGCGTACTTATGCCAATTTTTTCATTGCCATCACCATATGGCATTGGAACTATGGGAAAGGCTGCAAGAAAATTTGTTGATTTTCTGGTAAAAGGAGGACAAAAATACTGGCAGATTCTTCCAATTTGTCCGACAAGTTATGGAGATTCTCCATATCAGTCTTTTTCCAGTTTTGCGGGAAATCCATATTTTATTGATCTGGAATATTTATGCAAAGATAAACTTTTGACACGCAAGGAATGCGAATCTTTTGCATGGGGCGGAAATGAAAAATATGTTGATTACGGAGTTATGTATGAATCCCGTTATGCATTGTTGAAGAAGGCATTTGTACGTTTTCAGAAAAATCTTCCGGAAGATTATGCCGTTTTCTGTGAAAAAGAGAAAGAATGGCTGGACGAGTATACATTATTTATGGCATTGAAGGATGCCAACGACGGAAAAGCATGGGCAGAGTGGGACAAAGATCTGCGTATCCGCAAGCCGGAAGCATTGAACAAAGCCCGCGTTGACTATGCGGAAGATATTGAATTTTACAAAATGCTGCAGTATCTGTTCTTTAAACAGTGGAGACAGCTGAAAGCATATGCGAATGAGAATGGAATTGAAATTATTGGTGACGTTCCGATTTATGTTGCAAGTGACAGTGCGGATGTCTGGGCGAATCCAAAACAGTTTTATTTGGATGAGGACTTAAATCCGATTGAAGTTGCAGGATGTCCTCCAGATGCGTTTTCTGCAGATGGACAGCTCTGGGGCAATCCTCTGTTCCGCTGGGATGTTATGAAAAAAGACGATTATGCATGGTGGACCAAGCGTATTCAGGCCATGGCACAGCTGTATGACATTATCCGAATCGATCATTTCCGCGGATTTGATTCTTACTATGCAATTCCGGCAAAGGATAAGAATGCAAAGAACGGTAAATGGAAAGAAGGTCCGGGAATGGATCTGTTCCATTCATTGGAGAAGAAACTTGGAAAGCTTCCGATTATTGTAGAAGATCTTGGATTCCTGACGCCATCTGTTATCCAACTGCTGAAAGATTCCGGATTTCCAGGAATGAAAGTGATTCAGTTTGCATTTGACAGCCGTGAGGGAAGTAATTATCTTCCACATACCTATACACAGCATTGTGTTGTTTATACAGGAACACATGACAATGATACAGCAATGGGCTGGATGAAAACCGCACCGAAGGCTTCTGTGAAATTCGCAAAAGAGTACTTGAATCTCACAAAAGAGGAAGGTTATAACTGGGGAATGATGCGTGGTGCATGGTCATCTGTAGCAGATATGGCAATTGTTCCAATGCAGGATCTGATCGGACTTGGATCTGAGGCACGTATCAATACACCATCTACACTTGGAGAGAACTGGAAGTGGCGTGCGACTGCGGATCAGATCACAAACAGTCTGGCAAAGAGACTCTATAAGTATATGGAGATGTATGGACGCGTAAATGAAAAAGTTCTTGAAGAAAAAGCAAAAGCAGAGGCAGCAAAAAAAACAGAAAAGACAGAAATAAAATCTGAAGTAGAAAAATAAAAAAGAAGCATAAATCAAATCCCTCTTCCATATATATAGATATATATGAGAAGGGGGAATTTTTATGGAAAGCAGAGAAAATAAAGACTTTGATTTATATAAAGATATCCAGGGACGAACCGGGGGAGAAATTTATATCGGTGTGGTTGGGCCGGTGCGCACCGGAAAATCAACGTTTATCAAACGGTTCATGGATTTGTTTGTGCTTCCTTATATCACTGATGAAAATACAAAAAAACGTGCGGAAGATGAGCTTCCCCAGTCAGCTGCAGGAAAAACAATTATGACAACGGAACCGAAATTTATTCCGCAGGAAGCGGCAAATATTACGTTAGCCGATCAAAGTGATATCAGGGTCCGTCTAATTGACTGTGTTGGCTTTATGGTGGACGGGGCTAGCGGTCATATGGAAGGCGACAATAATCGTATGGTCAAAACACCATGGTTCCCGGATGAAATACCGTTTGTTGATGCTGCGCGGATTGGTACGCAGAAAGTCATTCGGGATCACGCCACCATCGGGATCGTGGTTACGACGGATGGTTCCATTGGGGAACTTTCGAGGGAAAATTACATAGATGCGGAGCAAATGACGATCGGGGAACTTCGAGAAATTGGAAAACCATTTGTCATTGTGCTGAATTCCATGCACCCATACAGTGAGGAGACAGTTGCACTTCAAAGGGAGATGGAACATACATATGGAACCAAAGTTGTTCCTGTCAACTGTCAACAAATGCATCGGGAAGACATTGTCAATGTTATGAATGCTGTTCTTATGGAATTCCCGGTGACACGCATTGACTTTATGATTCCGAAATGGACCGAAATGCTACCGCTCGAGCATCCGGTAAAGGCAGCGATGATTCAATCTGCCACGGGCTTTTTGAAGCAGATGGATAAAATGCGTGATATTGCAGCAACAACGGAAGAAAAGAATCTTGCCTTGGCAGCAAATGAGCAGGTGAAGGAGGCTTTTTTCAAATCGATACTGGTGCAGAACATGGATGTCTCAAATGGAACTGTGGTCATTCGGATGGAAATCGATGATAAATACTACTTTGCTTACATCAGTGAGATGACCGGTGTGCAGATTGATGGGGAATATCAGATGATTTCCATGTTGCGGGGACTTGCACAGATGAAACGGGAGTATGAGAAGGTCAAAGATGCCATGGAATCTGTTGAACAGAAAGGGTATGGTGTTGTCATGCCGGGGCTGTCGGATATTCGAATGGAAAATCCGGTGCTGATCCAGCATGGAGGAAAATATGGTGTGAAAATGCGTGCACTTTCGCCATCCATTCATATGATCAAGGCAAATATTGAAACCGAAATAGCTCCGATTGTCGGAAGCCAGGAGCAGGCACAAGATCTGATTACATACATAAAAGCAGGAGAGGAAAGTGGAGAAGGCATCTGGACTACCAATATTTTCGGAAAATCAGTTGGTGAACTGATGGAGGATGGCATCCGCGGCAAAATTATGCAGATGGATGATGAATGTCAGCTGAAATTACAGGATACCATGCAAAAAATTGTCAATGACAGCAATGGCGGTATGGTTTGTATCATTATATAAAGAATATGCTTTATGCGGGAGAGAAGAATCGGCGGTTGCTGTTTCTTCTTTCTTTATGTTATGATATGATGGTTATTGCCAAACATTTATGATTAATCAGATTACTACATGCCCAGGGCAGATAAAGAGAGGTACTTATGTTAAAAGTAACAGATTTATCCTACGAATTTCCACAGAAGGATTTGTATCATAAAATATCATTTTCCATTGAGGACGGACAGCATTGTGTTTTGATTGGAACGAACGGAACTGGAAAAAGTACACTGATCCGGATTCTTGCACATCCGGATGAATATTTGTACGACGGAAAAATAGAGATGGAAGCCAATCAGCGCATTGGTTTTGTGAACCAATTCCTGAATCTTGCGGATGATGAAGACTGCTCGGTTTTTTCCTATATAAAAGAACCGTTTGACATCCAGCAGAAAAAAATTGATGATATCTGCAAAGAGATGGAAGCTGGAGAAAATATAGAGGCATTGATGGAACAGTATCAGGAAGCTTGGGATTTGTTTACAGCGATGGATGGGGATAACTGCGAGGTCAATATCAAAAAGCAGTTGAAACTGGCGGGTCTTGAAAAACTGGAAAACCTTAAAATGACAGAACTCAGCGGCGGAGAGTGCAAACTGATTGAGATTATCCGGCAGATGCTTGTAAAACCTTCGCTTTTGATTATGGACGAGCCGGATGCGTTTCTGGATTTTGAAAATGTGAATGCACTGCGGGATTTGATCAATGCACATAAGGGAACACTTCTGGTCATTACGCACAATCGATATCTCCTGAACTACTGTTTTGACAAAGTGTTGCATTTGGAAAATAAGGAATTGCAGGAGTTTGATGGCAATTATACTGCATATCACTATCTTATGCTGCAGACAAAAATCGAGCAGACCCAGCTTGCGGCTGCTGATATGGAAGAAATCGAACGCAACCGCAAACTTGTTGAGAAACTTCGAAGGAACGCAACACGATTTGATAATGCTTCTCTGGGAAAAGCGCTGCATGCACGTGTATCATTGTTAGAACGTCTGGAAAACCGGAAAACCAGATCACCGTTTATCGAGATTCCACATCCGCAGATTGTTCTTCATACCGATGCAGCAGTAGATGAAGTGGAACAGCCGGTGCTGAAGGTGGAGGACTATGAGGTTCGGTTTGATGAACTGCTTTTGGAACATGTATCATTTGAACTTGCAGCAACGGATAAGGTTGCTATTGTAGGTGGAAATGGTACAGGTAAGACAACACTTCTCCGGGAAATTTATCGGCGCCAGAATCCGGCAATCGCGGTTGCAGCGGATACGGATGTGGCTTATTTATCCCAGATGCAGGGAGAAACGATGGACGAGCAGCAGTCTGTGTGGGAAGCCATGGAACAGGTAGGTATGGAAAAAGAGGATGAAGCGGCAGCTTATCTTCTGACCTACGGACTTCCAAAGGAAATATTGGAACAGAAAATCCATGCACTTTCCGGTGGAGAAAAAAATCTCTTACAACTTGCAATCCTCTCGCTCGGAAATGCATCGCTTTTGCTCATGGATGAGCCGACCAGTCATCTGGATCTGTACGCACAGGAAGCTCTCGAGGAAGCAGTGGCAGCTTATAATGGAGCAGTACTTATGGTATCGCACGATTTCTATACCATTGCAAATTGTGTGGATTATGTATTGTATGTCGAAGATAAGACGGTGCGCAAAGTGAGTGCACGCAAATTCCGCAAAATGATCTATGCAAATCATTTTGATAAAGACTATCTGGAATTGGAAAAAAAGAAAAAAGAACTTGAAGGACGCATTTATCAGGCTCTGGCCAAAGACGATCCGAAGACCGCGGAACAACTTTCGGAGAAACTGGCGGATGTGATTGGAAAAATGGATCAGAAGATATAAAAAGATATTAGGGAACAAAGAAAGGAGCAGGCGAGGAAACCTGCTCCTTCTTAGTTACTGAAAAGTAGTTGAGTAACTGAGTAGTTAATTAGATAATTGTTTAATAAAATTGAACTACATACTCATTCGTGTACGTTACATGCTAAACTAATAACACTATTCAATATCTATATTATACAATGAAATTGCGAATTTGCAATACTTATTTTGTAAATTCTTAAATTTTTTTGAAATTGCTTAAGTGTATTTGAAGGTTTTCTTAAGGGAGCGGTAAAAATACAGGCTTACGATTTTCGAATACTGTATAATACCGAAAACCTGCATCCTTCAGTATTCCAGGGACTTTGTCAAATGCATAGGCAACATGTTCCGGGGCATGGGCATCGGCTCCCATTGTAATGATTTCGCCACCGAACTCGTGGTAACGCGCGATGATTTCTTCGGTAGGATTCGGATGTCCGAGCCCATATTTGAATCCACCGGTATTGATTTCAATCCCTTTTCCCATGGAAATCAAAGTGCGTAGTATTTCGTCAATGACATCCGAAAACTTCTTATAAGAATAGAATTTATTTGTGTTCGGACCATAGCGCACAACATAATCAATATGACCATAAACATCAAAATCCACATTTGTGTGCAGATTCTCCAGAATAGACTCAAAATACTCCAAGTAGGCTTCATCCTCACTTCGTCCGTCATAATAATGCGGATAATAGGGATCGATTCCATGTACGACATGGGAAGATCCGATGACAAAGTCGAAAGGGTATTTGGCGGTCACATCATTGTTTACCTGGACGATGTGAGGCTGCAGACCGATTTCAATGCCCCAGCGGATATTGCATTTGTCTTTATATTTCTCCTTTAATGAGAAGATCTTTTCTTTATAAGAAGAGAAATCTAACAGGAATAGTTCCGGATCATTCTGGTAATCATAGTCAAAGTGATCCGTAAAACACAGTCCATCGAGTCCTTTTTGAATCGCAGCCAAAATCATATCTTCCGGGTCGGCTTCGCTGTCTCCGGAGAAACAGCAATGCATATGCGTGTCGTTTAACATAATAGATTCTCCTTTCGTTCTTTTTTATCTACTATAACGATATTTTGTCAAAAAAGAAAGCATTTAGTGAAAAAATTAACAAAGTCGAGAAAAGGACTTGAACTTTCGGAAATAATTGGGTAAAATAAAGGAAGCTTGGGACAAGCGTTCCATGAGACTATTTATTTACAATTCTAGGAGGAATTAAGAATGGCAGTAAGAGTAGCAATCAACGGATTCGGCCGTATCGGTCGTCTTGCTTTCAGACAGATGTTCGGAGCAGAGGGATACGAAGTAGTAGCAATCAACGACTTAACAAGCCCAAAGATGTTAGCACACTTATTAAAGTATGATAGCTCACAGGGTAAGTATGAGCATGCAGATGAGGTTTCTGCAAGCGAGGATTCTATCACAGTATGTGGTAAGGAAATCAAGATCTATGCTTTCCCAGATGCAAACAATTGCCCATGGGGAGAGTTAAAAGTTGACGTTGTATTAGAGTGCTCTGGATTCTATACAAGCAAAGAGAAGGCTCAGGCTCATATCAATGCTGGAGCTCGTAAGGTAGTTATTTCTGCACCAGCAGGAAACGACCTTCCTACAATCGTTTACAATACAAACCATGAGACATTAAAGGCTTCTGATACAATCATTTCAGCAGCTTCTTGTACAACAAACTGCTTAGCTCCAATGGCTGACGCATTAAACAAGTTTGCTCCAATCCAGTCTGGTATCATGGTAACAATCCATGCTTACACAGGAGATCAGATGACTCTTGACGGACCACAGAGAAAGGGTGACTTAAGAAGATCTCGTGCAGCAGCAGTTAACATCGTTCCTAACTCTACTGGAGCAGCTAAGGCTATCGGTCTTGTAATCCCAGAGTTAAACGGAAAGTTAATCGGATCTGCTCAGCGTGTTCCAGTTCCAACTGGTTCTACAACAATCCTTACAGCAGTTGTTAAGAAGTCTGACGTAACTGTTGAGGGTATCAACGCAGCTATGAAGGCAGCAGCAAACGAGTCATTCGGATACAATGAGGACTTAATCGTATCTTCTGATATCGTTGGTATGAGATTTGGTTCATTATTCGATGCAACTCAGACAATGGTTAGCCCAATCGGTGATGACCTGTATGAGGTTCAGGTTGTTTCTTGGTATGATAACGAGAACAGCTACACATCTCAGATGGTTCGTACAATCAAGTACTTCTCTGAGTTAGCATAATCATTTTCGAATGATTACGTGCAGTTATCACTTACTGCACACCCTATATGCTTAGATAACTAAGTTTATGTGAAAGGGTCCGGCCTGTAGGGCCGGGCCTTTTTTTCAATGGAAAACCAAAGAAGAAAAGGAAAGCCCCGGTTGTTTCATACGGCTGCGGGGTATGAAATGATCAGTGAAGAGAAAATCCTTTTCTTCTGATTTTAAAATTGCCGTATATAGGCAGAACGGAGAATATAAACATGGCATTAAATAAGAAATCAGTTGATGATATCAACGCAAAGGGAAAAAGAGTCCTTGTAAGATGTGATTTTAACGTACCACTTAAGAATGGTGAGATCACAGATGATACACGTATCAAAGCTGCTCTTCCTACAATCAAGAAGTTATTAAATGATGGCGGAAAGGTAATCCTTTGTTCTCATCTTGGAAAAGTTAAGAATGGACCAAACGAAGGTGAGTCACTTGCACCAGTTGCAAAGAGACTTGAGGAGCTTCTTGGACAGAAAGTTAACTTCGTTTCAGATTACAATGTAACAGGCGAAGCTGCTACAAAGGCTGTTAACGAAATGAAAGAGGGAGAAGTTGTATTACTTCAGAATACACGTTTCCGTGGAGCAGAAGAGACAAAGAACGGCGAAGAGTTCTCTAAGGAACTTGCTGATCTTGCAGACATCTATGTATGTGATGCTTTTGGATCTTCTCATAGAGCACATGCATCTGTTGCAGGTGTTACAAAGTTCATTTCTGCAAAGGGTGGACAGAACGTTGTTGGTTACCTGATGGAGAAAGAAATCGCTTTCTTAGGAAATGCAGTTGAGAATCCGGTACGTCCATTCGTAGCAATCCTCGGTGGAGCTAAGGTAGCTGATAAGCTTAATGTTATTAACAACCTTCTTGAGAAGTGTGATACCCTTATCATCGGTGGTGGTATGGCTTACACATTCATCAAAGCACAGGGATATGAAATCGGACTTTCTCTTTGCGACGATGAGAAGTTGGATTACTGTAAAGAAATGATGGCTAAGGCTGAGAAGATGGGCAAGAAGATTCTTCTTCCGGTTGATGCTGTTACAATCAAAGATTTTCCTAACCCAATCGACGGACCAGTTGAGACAGAAGTATGTGATATCACAGCTATGCCGGCAGACCGCGAGGGATGCGATATCGGACCTAAGACAGCTGAGATGTTCGCTGACGCTGTTAAGACAGCCAAGACAGTTGTTTGGAACGGACCAATGGGTGTATTCGAGAATCCAACACTTGCAGCTGGTACACTTGCAGTAGCTAAGGCTCTTGCAGAGACAGATGCAACAACAATCATCGGTGGTGGAGATTCCGCTGCAGCTGTTAACCAGATGGGTTATGCAGACAAGATGAGCCACATCTCTACAGGTGGTGGAGCTTCCCTTGAGTTCTTAGAGGGTAAGGAGTTACCAGGTGTTGTCGCAGCAGACGATAAGTAATAAGAGTTAACATAATTGCTAAATTTAGAAATGATATAGGAGAAAAATCATGGCAAGAAAGAAAATTGTAGCCGGCAATTGGAAAATGAACATGACTCCAAGCCAGGCTGTAAAGTTAGTAGAAGAGTTAAAGCCTTTAGTAGTATCTGACAGCGTTGATGTTGTTTACTGTGTACCAGCAATCGACATCGTACCAGTTGTTGAAGCTGTTAAGGGAACCAACGTACAGGTTGGTGCTGAGAACATGTACTTTGAAGAGAAAGGTGCTTACACTGGAGAAATTTCAGCTGAGATGCTTGTAGATGCTGGTGTTAAGTATGTTGTTATCGGACATTCCGAGAGACGTGATTACTTCAAAGAGGATGATGTCCTTCTGAACAAGAAAGTAAAGAAAGCCATTGAAGCTGGACTTACTCCAATTCTTTGCTGTGGTGAGACTCTTGAGCAGAGAGAGATGGGTGTAACACTTGACTGGATCAGACTTCAGATTAAATCTGATCTTGCCGGAGTTGCAGCAGCAGATGTTGCAAACATGGTTATCGCTTATGAGCCAATCTGGGCAATCGGAACAGGAAAGACTGCTACATCTGACCAGGCTCAGGAAGTTTGTGGCGCAATTCGTGCATGTGTAGCTGAGATCTATGATCAGGCTACAGCAGATTCTGTTCGTATTCAGTACGGCGGATCTGTAAACGCTGGTAATGCAGCAGAGTTATTTGCAAAACCTGATATTGATGGTGGTTTAGTTGGTGGAGCCAGCTTAAAGGCTGATTTTGGTAAGATTGTAAACTATTAATAAGTAAAAGGAAACCAGCAAGAAATTCTTGCTGGTTTTTTAGAGAGGAAATATTATGAGTAAAAGACCAGTTGTATTAATGGTTCTTGATGGTTACGGCCTCAACGAACGTACGGAGGGTAATGCCATCGCTATGGCAAACACTCCGGTAATGGATAAATTAATGAAAGAGTGTCCTTTTGTAAAGGGACAGGCTTCCGGACTGGCCGTTGGCCTTCCGGACGGACAGATGGGCAACTCCGAAGTCGGACATATGAACATCGGCGCAGGCCGTATTATTTACCAGGACCTTACAAGAATCACAAAAGCGATTGCTGATGGTGATTTCTTTAAAAATAAAGCATTACTTGCAGCTATGGATAACTGCAAGAAGAATGATTCCGATTTACATCTCTGGGGACTTCTTTCCGATGGTGGTGTACACAGTCACATCGAGCATCTTTACGGTTTATTAGAGATGGCAAAGAAGCAGGGATTAACAAAAGTTTATGTACACGCATTCTTAGATGGCCGTGATACACCGCCAGCATCCGGAAAAGATTACATCCAGCAGCTTCAGGATAAGATGGATGAAATTGGTGTAGGTAAGATCGCATCATTATCCGGTCGTTATTACGCAATGGATCGTGATAACAACTGGGATCGTGTGCAGAAGGCATATGATTCTCTGACAAAGGGCGAGGGTGTACAGGCTGAAAATGCTGTACAGGCTATGGAAGACTCCTATGCAAAGGAAGTAACCGATGAGTTTGTTCTCCCGACCGTTATCACAGAGAATGGAAAGCCATTGTCTGTTGTAAAAGAAAATGACTCTGTCATCTTCTTTAACTTCCGTCCAGACCGTGCCCGTGAAATGACACGTGCATTCTGTGATGATAAATTCACGGGATTCGACAGACCATTCATTAAGACAACATTTGTATGCTTCAAGGATTACGATGAGACAATTCCAAACAAGCTCATCGCATTCGAAAAAGAGCACATTACCAATACATTTGGTGAGTATCTTGCAAAATGTGGTAAGAAGCAGCTCCGTCTTGCAGAGACAGAGAAGTATGCTCATGTAACATTCTTCTTCAACGGTGGTGTAGAGGAGCCAAACGTAGATGAGGCCCGTCTGCTTGTAAATTCCCCGAAGGATGTAGCAACATATGACTTAAAGCCAGAAATGAGCGCTCCGGAAGTTGGAATGGATCTTGTAGAGGCGATTAAGTCTGACAAGTATGATGTTATCATTATCAACTTTGCGAACCCGGATATGGTAGGACATACCGGTGTAATCCCGGCAGCAGTGAAAGCTGTTGAGCGTGTAGACAGTCTTGTTGGCGATGCTGTACAGGCAATCAAAGATGTTGACGGTGTTCTGTTTATCTGTGCAGATCACGGAAATGCAGAGAAGATGATCGATTATGAGACAGGAAAGCCACATACCGCTCATACAACAAACCCGGTTCCATTTATTCTTGTGAATGCAGATCCGAAGTATACACTTCGTGAGGGTGGATGTCTTGCAGATATCGCTCCAACATTGCTGCAGATCATGGGATTAGAGCAGCCGGCTGAGATGACAGGAAAGTCATTATTAGTTGAAAAATAAAATCCGATAAGGGATTCTTATGAGAAGTGTGAAAAAGGTATCAGTGTATGCTGGTGCCTTTTTTGCAATATAAGTGCATAGATGCTGATATATTAGCAAGACTTATCAGAAACGAATAAGAAATGTAAAAACTTATAAATTGTCAGGCATTGCATTGACTTTCTAAAAGGCGCTGTATTATAATTTTCTTAGTTGGTCAGAAAAGTAATTGCTTTTTGACTCTACTGAAAAATAAAATTCGAAAGCATAAGATGGAGGACAAGAGAACATGCAGGAATTTAAACCGTTTAAAGAAGGAAAAGTAAGAGAAGTATACGATAACGGAGACAGCCTGATTATTGTTGCAACCGATCGTATTTCAGCATTTGATAATATCTTGAAGAACAAGATCACAGACAAGGGCGCAATTCTTACGCAGATGTCCAAGTTTTGGTTTGATTTTACCAGGGATGTGGTTCCAAACCATATGCTTTCGGTTGATGTAAAAGATATGCCGGAATTTTTCCAGCAGGAGAAGTTTGATGGAAACAGCATGATGTGCAAGAAGTTAGAAATGCTTCCGATTGAATGCATCGTACGTGGTTACATCACAGGAAGTGGCTGGGCAAGTTATAAGGAGAATGGAACTGTTTGTGGAATTAAGCTTCCGGAAGGGCTGGTTGAGTCTGACAAGCTGCCTGAGCCGATTTATACACCTAGTACCAAAGCAGAATTAGGCGATCATGATGAGAATATCTCATTTGAGCAGTCCGTAGAAGTACTTGAAAAAATTTATCCTGGCAAGGGACGTGATTATGCAACACAGATTAAGGATTGCACAATTGCATTATATAAGAAATGTGCAGAGTATGCATTGAGCAAAGGCATCATCATTGCAGACACAAAGTTTGAGTTTGGTCTTGATGAGAATGGAAACGTAGTTCTGGGAGATGAGATGCTGACTCCGGACAGCTCAAGATTCTGGCCATTAGAGGGATACAAAGCAGGTCAGGGACAGCCATCTTTTGATAAGCAGTATGTAAGAGACTGGCTGAAAGCAAATCCGGATAACGATTTCCTTCTTCCGGATGAAGTGGTTGTCAAGACAGTTGACAAGTACAAAGAGGCTTATGAGCTTTTGACAGGAACACCTTTTACAAGATAAGAAAACACAGACTGGAATTTGGAGATAAGAATGGATCAAGATATTCGTTTTGATAAAAACAGAGGATGTGCGGTAAATAATATGGCATATGATGAGGATGCGCTGCATGAGGAGTGTGGAGTCTTCGGCATGTATGATTTTGATGGTACAGATGTAGCATCTACGATCTACTATGGATTATTTGCATTACAGCACAGAGGACAGGAAAGTTGCGGTATTGCGGTTAGTGATACGAGCGGACCCAAGGGACAGATACAGTCCTACAAGGGAATGGGCCTTGTAAACGAGGTGTTCACACCAGAAGAATTAGAACGTATGAAAGGTGATATCGGTGTCGGTCATGTCCGTTATTCAACTGCCGGTGCATCGACAAGAGAGAACGCACAGCCGTTGGTATTAAATTATGTCAAGGGTACATTGGCACTTGCACACAATGGTAATCTGATCAATGCAAAGGAGCTGCGCCATGACTTGGAGTATACAGGTGCAATTTTTCAGACAACGATCGATTCTGAGGTAATTGCTTACCATATCGCAAGAGAGCGACTGAATTCTTCTTCTGCAGAAGAAGCTGTTCGCAGAGCATGCCAGAAGCTTAAAGGTGCGTATGCCCTTGTGGTATCCAGCCCGAGAAAGCTGATCGGCGCAAGAGATCCATATGGATTCAAGCCGCTTTGCATCGGAAAGCGTGACAATGCTTATATTATCACATCGGAGACTTGTGCACTTGATACCATTGGTGCAGAGTATGTGCGTGATGTTTTACCGGGTGAGGTCGTTACAATCACACCGGAAAAAGGTATCGAATCCGATATGACGATGGCACTTCCAAAAGGAAAAGAAGCGAGATGTATTTTTGAGTATATCTATTTCGCACGTCCGGACAGCCATATTGATGGCGTGAGTGTTTATGCCAGCCGTATTCTTGCAGGACGTTTTCTTGCACAGGATTCACCGGTAGAGGCAGATATTGTTACCGGTGTACCGGAATCCGGAAATGCTGCCGCACTCGGATATTCTTTAGAGTCCGGCATTCCATATGGTACTGCATTTGTCAAGAACAGTTATGTAGGACGTACTTTTATTAAGCCAAAGCAGAGCAGCCGTGAATCCAGTGTACAGGTAAAACTGAACGTGCTCAGAGAAGCTGTCGCAGGAAAACGTGTGGTCATGATTGATGATTCCATCGTTCGCGGTACAACTTCTGACCGGATTGTCCGTATGCTTCGCGATGCAGGTGCTACGGAAGTACATGTAAGAATCAGTTCTCCGCCATTCTTATGGCCATGTTATTTTGGAACCGATATTCCGGCCCGCGAGCAACTGATTGCATATAATCGTACAATTGAAGAGATTCGTCAAGTGATCGGTGCTGATTCGCTCGGATATCTTGGTATTGACCGTCTCGATGAGATGGTGGGTGGTCTGTCAATCTGTCGCGGATGTTTTACCGGTGAATATCCAATGGAGCCACCAAAGGAAGATATTCGTGGAGAATATTATGACAAAGAAATTGACCTTGAAAGAAAAATGGGAAGATAATATCTCCCTGAAGGAGGATAATAATAGTGAGTACAGATAGATATACAAGTCCGCTTTCTGAGCGTTATGCCAGCAAGGAGATGCAGTACATTTTTTCTCAGGACATGAAGTTTACAACATGGAGAAAATTATGGATTGCATTGGCTGAGACAGAGATGGAACTTGGTCTTTCCGAGAATGGAAAGCCGGTTATCACCCAGGAGCAGATTGATGAATTAAAGGCACATGTCAGTGACATCAATTATGATGTGGCAGTGGAGAGAGAAAAACTAGTTCGTCATGATGTTATGAGCCATGTGTATGCATATGGTCAGCAGTGTCCGAAAGCAGCAGGAATCATTCATCTTGGAGCAACTTCCTGTTATGTCGGAGATAATACAGATATTATTATTATGAATGAGGCATTGAAACTCGTTCACAAAAAGCTGGTAAGTGTGATCGCAGAGCTTGCAAATTTTGCAAACAAGTACAAAGATCAGCCGACACTGGCATTTACCCACTTCCAGCCGGCACAGCCAACAACGGTTGGTAAGCGTGCAACACTGTGGTTACAGGAGTTCATGATGGATCTTGAGGATCTTGAGTATGTACAGAGTACATTAAAGCTTCTTGGATCTAAAGGAACAACTGGTACACAGGCAAGTTTCTTAGAACTTTTTAACGGGGATCAGGAGACAATCGACAAGATTGATCCAATGATCGCAGAGAAGATGGGATTTAAGGCATGCTATCCGGTATCCGGACAGACCTATTCCAGAAAAGTGGACACCAGAGTTTTGAATATTCTTGCAGGTATTGCCGCAAGTGCACACAAGATGTCAAATGATATTCGTCTCCTGCAGCACCTGAAAGAAGTCGAGGAGCCATTCGAAAAGAATCAGATCGGATCTTCCGCAATGGCATATAAGCGTAATCCTATGAGAAGTGAACGTATCGCATCATTATCCCGTTATGTTATGGTCGATGCACTGAATCCGGCAATTACTTCTGCAACCCAGTGGTTCGAGCGTACACTTGATGATTCTGCGAACAAGCGTCTTTCCGTTCCGGAAGGATTTCTTGCAATCGATGGAATTTTGGATCTGTGCTTAAATGTTGTAGATGGACTGGTTGTATATCCGAAAGTAATCTACAAGCATTTTATGGCAGAGATTCCATTTATGGCAACGGAGAATATCATGATGGATGCCGTAAAAGAAGGTGGAAACCGTCAGGAACTTCATGAGAAGATTCGTCAGCTTTCTATGGAAGCAGGCAAGACGGTAAAGGAAGAAGGCAAAGAGAACAATCTGGTTGACCTTATTGCTGCAGATCCTGCATTTGGACTTACCAAAGAGCAGATTGAAGCAAACTTAAAGCCTGAGCTTTATGTGGGACGCGCACCTCGTCAGGTGGAAGTATTCCTGCGGGATGTGGTTAATCCGGTGCTGGATGCAAATAAGTCTGAGCTTGGCGTAAAAGCGGAGATTAATGTTTAATATGTAAAGTGACAAAGCTGCGTATGTGCTGATGTAAAAGTTGGCGATACGCAGTTTTTTTGTATATTTCACTTACCCCGGCCCATACCACATTTCTCTGCTACGGTTTTAGACAAAATTGCAGAAGTTGTGAATGCTTTTCCCTGTCTCAAATTTCGTGTCCGGCTCGCGTTTCGACACCGGCCCGTGTATGTCCGTCTCTCACAGATACGCTCAGCATTTTTAGTTCGTCTAAGAGGTGGTATTCGCAAATTTTAATGTGCTCGCTCTCCATTGTGTCGCCCATCGTAGTACTACATTATTAATAAGTAGAACGAGGGCGCAAATGCGACCCGCGAGCACCGTATTGTTCATACCGCCTCTAAGACGAACACAAAATACTTCGGACGTCATCTGTGAGAGACGGACATACACGGGCCGGTGTCGAAACTTGAACGGACAGGAATCATCAAAGAGACAGGGAAAGGGTTGCTACAACTTCGCAATTGTGGCTAACTAGTAGCAGGGAAATGTGGTATGGGCCGGGGCTTTGAAAATGTAAAAAAATGGCGCATCGAAAAACTTTTGCATAAGATACGCGCTTTCTATCCATAATAAACAAAAAAGAAAGGCGGTTCTTATGGCACTTACAATTAAAATTATTGACATACACGCAAGACAAATTTTAGATTCCAGAGGAAATCCTACGGTCGAAGCGGAAGTCACTGCACAGACAGAGACGACAGGAAGAAAGAGTGTAGGCAGGGAATCTGTTCCGTCAGGAGCGAGTACCGGACAATTTGAGGCTATCGAGTTAAGAGATGGTGTTGAAGCATATTTTGGTCTGGGGGTTGAGAAGGTTGTATCGCATATCAATGAGCGTATTCGGCAGGAACTGATGGGCATGAATGTGCTCGATCAGATCGCCATCGATCGCAAACTTGTAGAACTGGATGGAACGGACAATAAGGGAAATCTGGGAGCAAATGCGCTGCTGGCAGTTTCGCTTGCCTGCGCCAGATGTGCGGCTACAGCTCTGGATATACCGCTGTACCGTTATCTTGGTGGCACGAATGCAAAGAGATGGCCAATGCCGATGATGAACGTGATCAACGGTGGTGCACATGCAAAAAATTCACTGGATTTTCAGGAGTTTATGATTGTTCCGGTGGGTGCCGATGATTTTGCACAGGCACTCCGGATGGGAGCAGAAGTCTATCATTTCTTAAGACAGATTCTTCACGAGGATGGTCTGCTTACGGCTGTGGGAGACGAAGGCGGATTTGCGCCGGATTTTGCGGATGCAAAAGAAGTCTTTGCATATTTATCCCGCGCAGTGGAAAAAGCCGGCTATCAGGTGGGTGCCGATGTGGCGTTTGCGATGGATGCAGCAACTTCGGAATTGTATCATGAGGAAGACGGTATGTACCATTTTCAGGATGGCATCCGCAGCGCAGAGGAATTGATTTCTCTGTATGAGGATCTGATTCAGAATTATCCACTTATCTCGATTGAGGATGGACTTGATGAGGATGACTGGGAAGGATGGCAGAAAATGACCACGCGACTGGGAAAGGATGCGATGCTTGTAGGGGATGATCTGTTTGTTACAAATGTCAAGCGCATTCACTGCGGGATTGATCTTGCGGTGGCAAACGCGGTATTGATCAAAGTAAATCAGATTGGAACATTAACGGAGGCGATGGACGCAATTGAACTTGCACAGAAAAGTGGTTACAAAGCCATTATTTCACATCGTTCCGGTGAGACAGAAGATACTTTTATCGCGGATCTGGCAGTGGCAGTCAATGCCGGATGGATCAAAACAGGAGCTCCTTGCCGTGGAGAGCGCACAGCAAAATATAATCAGCTCCTGCGAATTGGAGAAAATTTGTAAATTTACGTATAAAATAGGGGAAAAAGAAACGAAAAATGCAATCGTGAGTGTAATGAGTATGATCGCGGCAAAGGCAGAATGATTTTTGCTATTGCCGCGGTTTATTTTATTCTCGATACATAAAGCAATAAAAACATCCAGAAAATAAAGCGTAATAAAAATGTTACATGCATGTAAAAAAATGTTACGAAACAAAGAAGATTCTTAGGAATTCCTTAAACATGTTGTTTCCTGAATTATTTTGTGATAGAACTTAGCTAGAAAAAATAATTCCAAAAGGAGAAATTTAAAATGAAAAAATTTCTAACAATGATGTGTGCAGTTTTGGCATTTAGCTTTATTTTTTGCACAAGTGGAACAGTGACGGAGGCAAAGACGGCGGCTTATACCAGTACAATTACAAAGGATTACCGTATCAACTGGTCGAATGGAACAAAAAAGATTTATTTGAACAAAAAGGGCAATAAGCTTTATTGTAAGAATCTTAAAACTGGAAAGACACAGTTATTGAAAAAACTGAAAATAGAAGCAGACAGTGATCAGAGCTATATGATTTCATATGTATATGGAAATAATATATATCTTAGCAGTATTCGCGGAGCAGGGGATGGAGATACTTATACTTACAACATGAAGACAAAGACCTATAAGTGCCTGAAAAAGAACTTTATTATTCAAAGTACTTATGGAAAATATGTGACAGCTTCCTACTATATGCCGACAGATATTACACCATATGCATCCTATGTATATGAAATTACTTCAAATGGTGTAAAGAAAGTTACCAGACTTGCAAAAAATACAACATGTGCAATGTTTATAAATAATAATATATATTATACATCTTATCCACAGTCTGAAAATACTGAAGGATCAGAAATGTATACGGTCAAAGTATATAAATGCAAGAAAGATGGCACAAATAAAAAATGCATTTTTACAAGAAAATTAGATGATAAAAACAGTTATGTATTAGTACAGACGATTACGGAAAATACGATTCATTTTGTTGAAACAACAGAGGAAGGTAAATCTACAGAATTTGTGTATGATTGTGCAACACATACAATTGAAAAATCTACTGAAAAATAAAAAGAATGGGAAGGGTCACATGCAATATGCATGTGGCTCTTTTTTTTTTGAACAAAAATGGTACAATAAGAGTAGTCAAATAAAAGTTCACAACAGAGAAAGAAGGAACAAGGTATGTGGATTTTGTATGCATTTGGCTCTGCCATGTTTGCAGGACTTACGTCTATACTTGCAAAATGCGGGATTCGAAAAACAGATTCAAACGTAGCAACGGCTATTCGTACCGTGATTGTACTGATTTTTTCCTGGATCATGGTGTTTGTGGTCGGGGCGCAGAGTGGAATAAGAGATGTTTCCATGACCACATGGATTTTTCTTTTTCTGTCCGGTGCAGCAACAGGTGCATCCTGGCTTTGTTATTTTAAGGCATTGCAGATCGGGGATGTGAATAAAGTTGTTCCGATTGATAAGTCAAGCACGATTCTGACGATCGTATTGGCATTTTTGTTTTTAAAAGAGGAAATCAGTATTCCAAAACTCATCTGTGTGGTACTGATTGGTATTGGTACTTATCTGATGATCACCAAAAAAGAAACAGGCGGAGAGAAGAAGAGTGGAAAAAGCTGGCTTTTTTATGCGGTATTATCTGCAGTGTTTGCCAGTCTGACATCGATTCTCGGAAAAGTTGGAATTGAGGGGGTAAATTCCAATCTTGGCACGGCAGTTCGTACGATTGTTGTTCTGATTATGGCGTGGATTGTTGTATTTGTTACGGGAAAACAGAATACAATAAAAGAGATTGATAAGAAAGAACTTGGATTTATCTGTTTATCGGGGCTGGCAACAGGAGGTTCCTGGCTTTGTTACTATAAAGCATTGCAGGACGGGCTTGCCAGTGTGGTCGTACCGATTGATAAATTGAGTATTGTAGTGACCATCGTATTTTCCTATATCGTGTTCCATGAAAAGCTCAGCCGCAAGGCATTGTTTGGATTGGTGCTGATCATAGGGGGAACACTGTGGATGGTATTCATATAAAATATATAGGATAGGAAAGGGGAAGGCTTATGTTAAAAGAATGGAAAGAATTGGATAAACCGGGAGAGGAAGAATTAAAGCTGCGTCTGGATGCTGCAAAAGAGAAACTGGCAAGACAGCAGCTTTTGATCAAGGAACAGAAGATACCGGTACTGGTCGTGATGGAGGGATGGGGAACTTCCGGCAAAGGATACAGTATTGGACAGATTATCCAGAACATTGACCCGCGCTTTTTTAAGGTTGAGTCAATGCAGAAAAAGACAGAAGAAGATGAGAGAAAACCATTTTTGTATCGGTATTTTGCAAAGATTCCGGAGGCTGGAAAGTTTGTATTTTTAGATACCGCATGGATGGATGAGATTACCGATGCAAGTCTGCATAAAGAATTGTCGGAGATGGCATATACGAACCGTATCGAGAGTGTCAGACGTTTTGAGCGACAGCTGACAGACAACGGATATCTTGTCATGAAGTTCTTTTTACACATTTCCAAAAAGGAACAGGAAAAGCGGATTCGGAATCTTGAAGATGAAAAGGATACAACGTGGCGGGTCGGCAAGAAAGATTTATGGCAGAATAAGCATTATGACAAATGCCTGGATGCATTTTCTTCTTATCTGAAAAATACGAATATGCCTTCTGCACCGTGGTATATCGTGGATGCAAAATCAAAGAAATGGACAGAAGTTCAGATATTAGAAACTCTGACGCGTGGAATCGAGATTGCTTTAAGTAATCATCAGATGGCGGTTCCTCTGTTGCAGAATGTATTTCCGCTAAAGCGTATGCCGCTGCTGGCGGAAATCCCTTTGGACAAGCAGATCGGGGAAGAGGAATACAAAAAAGAATTAAAGCAGCTGCAGCAGCGCCTTGGCGAACTGCACAATCGTCTGTACCGCAAGAAAGTGCCGGTAATCATTGCCTACGAAGGCTGGGATGCCGCTGGAAAAGGCGGAAATATCAAACGGATTACCGGAGCACTTGATCCGCGTGGATACGAGGTGCATCCAATCGCAAGTCCGGAGCCGCATGAGAAGGCAAGACATTATCTGTGGCGTTTCTGGACGAGACTGCCAAAGACCGGACATATAGCGATTTTTGACCGTACATGGTATGGAAGAGTTATGGTCGAGCGCCTGGAGGGCTTCTGCAGTGAGAATGACTGGATGCGTGCCTACAATGAAATCAACGAGTTCGAGAAGGAACTTCATGACTGGGGCGCTGTCATTATCAAATTCTGGGTACAGATTGACAAAGATACCCAGCTTGCCCGTTTTACGGATCGGCAGAATACACCGGAGAAACAGTGGAAGATCACCGATGAAGACTGGCGCAATCGTGAGAAGTGGGATGAATACGAGACGGCTGTCAATGAGATGATCGCAAAGACGAGCACGACCTATGCGCCGTGGCATATTCTTGAGTCGGTAGATAAGAAGTATGCAAGAATTAAAGCTCTGAAAATTGTAATTCATGAGCTGGAAAAAGCATTAGAATAAGGAGATTAGAAATGAATTCAGTGGAAAATTATGGCTTGCGTTATTTGGAACCAAAAGATTTGGATCAGTATAATGCGTTACTTCGTTATACATTTCAGGTAACGGAAGAGGAACTTATTGCAACAGGCTGGAAGGATGAGGAAATCAAGCAGTCAAAGTTCCCGGTATTGGAACGTGCGGATGTATTGGGATGTTTTGATGGGGATACACTGATTTCCCAGTTTGCAGTTTATCCACTGAAAATGAATATCTATGGAGAAGTTTTTCAGGTAGGATTTGTCACAAGTGTCTGTACTTATCCGGAGTACACCGGACAGGGAATCATGAAAAAGCTCATGATACAAAGCCTTACCCATATGAAACAGCAGGAAAAGTCGTTTGCTCTGCTGTATCCATATTCGATTCCTTTGTATCATCATCTGGGATGGGAAATTATTTCCAACAAGATATCTTTTAACATCAAGGACCGGCAGATTCCGACAAAGGTCAAAGCACCCGGCTATGTACGGCGTGTGGCGTGGGACAGTTCTGATTTCCATGAGCTGCATTCACATTTTGCATCGATCACGCACGGCTGCCTGTTCCGCAATGCTCTGGCATGGGAAGAGTACTGGCGTTGGGATGAGGACGATACAAATGTTGCGGTCTATTACAATACAAAGGACAAGCCATGCGGATTCATGGTATACCTCATCAAAAACGATATTATGCATATCAAAGAGATGATCTATCTGAACCGCGAGGCAAAGAAGGGACTGTGGGAGTATATACATGCTCATGATTCCATGATTGATGAAGTGCATGGAAATACGTATTTCAGCGAACCGATCGCTTTCGAGATGGATGATGGAGACATTAAAGAATCCATTCGTCCGTATGCAATGGGAAGAATTATTGATATCGAAGAATTTATAAAAGATTATCCATGTGATCCGGATGGTGGAACACTTTATATTGAACTGGATATCACCGATAACCTTCTGCCTTGGAATGACCGTATTTTCCGTTTATGTTTTTCGGATGGAAAATGTACATTGACACATGAGCCGGCAGAGTACCGGCTCAAGATGGAGATTGGGACATTGACAACGCTTTTACTGGGCTATAAGACAGCCGAGCGTCTGTATGCGTTAGAACGTATTGAAGGAAAGAAGGAAGCTGTGGACCGTCTCGATGATGTGCTGTTCCACAAGATTCCTTACATATCCGATTACATTTGATCAGAACCTGCCTGCATTAATTTTTTCCGACAGTGGAAGAAGGCAGGAATCAAAAAGCAATCTGCAAAAATCCAAGCCAGTGGGCTGGCAAAACATGCCGCGGAATATCCAAACAGTGGCACAAATGCCAGTCCCACGAGCGCACGGGCAATCATTTCAAACACACCGGCAAATACTGCAAAGCCGGAAAATCCCATTCCCTGAATAAGAAAACGAACGATATTGACCAAAGCCAGCGGGACATAAAAGACTGCGTTGGTAATAAGAAATTGTCTTGCCTGTGCAACGACAACGGTTTCTTTCGGGTCGACGAACAGGTAAACAAGATTCTGACCAAAGACGATCAGCACAAGAAGAATGATAGCAGAGTAGACAGCTCCAAGAATCACAGCGGAGCGGAGTCCCTGTCCAAGCCGGTCAAGCTTTCCGGCACCTACATTTTGTCCGCCAAAAGTGGCCATGGTAGAACCAAGTGCGTCGAAAGGACATACCACAAACATGGAAATTCTGCTTCCGGCTGTCATGGCTGCGACAGCAGCGGAACCGAGGGAGTTGACCGCAGTTTGCAAAATGACACTTCCGATAGCGGTGATCGAATATTGTAATCCCATAGGAAGTCCCATGATCAAAAGATATTTTACATAGAAAGAGTCCAGATTCCAATCCTCACGCTTCAGGTGAAGAATTTCAAATTTCCAGATGATCAGTATCAGACAGAGGATGCCGGATACCGCCTGTGCCAGCACGGTAGCAAAAGCTGCACCAAATACTCCCCAGTGAAAGACTACGATAAACAGCAAATCCAGTCCGACATTGAGTACAGCAGCCAGAATCAGGAATACGACCGGCGTGATGGAATCTCCAAGCGAACGCAGGTATGCAGATAATATATTGTAAAGGATGATGGCAGGTATGCCGGCAAAAATGACAACGATATATTGATAAGATAAGTCAATAATATCTGATGGTGTGCGCATCAAAAGAAGAATATCACGGCAGAATACCACAGTAAGCACTGTGAGTGTACCTCCGAAAAGAATGGATAATACCGCAGAGTTTCCTACATATTTGCGGAGTCCGTCATAATCTCTTGCACCGAAACGCTGCGCGATCGGAAGCGCGAATCCATTGCAGATTCCCTGACAGAATCCGATGATCAGAAAGTTGATACTTCCGGTAGCACCCACAGCGGCGAGCGCGGATACACCAAGAAAGCGGCCAACGATAATCGTGTCCACCAGTCCATATACCTGTTGAAAGAGCATTCCCATAAGAAGCGGAACTGCAAAGCCGAGAATGAGTTTCATCGTAGAACCGCTTGTCATCTCTTTTGTTGTACCTTTTCCCATAATTTGCCTCCTTATCCTTTCGCAATGTGTATCTATCTTATCATGATTTTTCAAAACTTCAAGAGGGTAAAAAGCCAAATTTTATTTTTTTTAAGAGGGGGAATTCTTTACAATTTTATAAGGATGCGGTACAGTATTGATAGTCCAAAAATCAGCCCATGCCAAAATCAGCTTTCCATGGGCGGGGATGTTCAGCAAATAGAGGAGGCAACATGAAAAACTGGGAAAACAATATTCGAAAAGTCGTTCCATACGTTCCTGGCGAGCAGCCAAAGAAGGAGCATATGATTAAATTAAATACAAACGAGAATCCGTATCCACCGGCACCTGGTGTCGCAAAAGCAGTGGCAGACGTGGACATTGACCGTCTGCGTCTGTATCCGGATCCGGTCGTGGCAGATCTGGTACAGGGCATCGCTGACTTTTATAAGGTAGAGAACAATCAGGTCTTTGTCGGAGTGGGTTCCGATGATGTGCTGGCTATGATCTTTATGACATTTTTTAATGCCAAGGAGCCGATTCTGTTTCCGGATATCACATATTCTTTTTATGATGTGTGGGCAGAAATGTTTCGAATTCCGTACGAGCGTATTCCGTTGGATGATGAGTTTAAAATCCGCACAGAGGACTATAAAAAGGCAAATGGTGGTGTGATCTTCCCGAATCCGAATGCACCAACCGGTGAATTGATGACATTAGAGCAGATCGAGCAGATCATTCAGGCCAATCCGGATGTCATTGTTGTGGTGGATGAAGCATATATTGACTTTGGCGGCGAGAGTGCATTGCCTCTGATTGATAAGTATGACAATCTGATTGTTGTACAGACATTTTCAAAATCCCGTTCCATGGCAGGATCACGTATTGGATTTGCAATCAGTAATCCGGTACTCATTAAGTATTTAAATGACGTGAAGTATTCCTTTAATTCCTATACGATGGACACGATTACAATTGCAGCAGGTACTGCAGCAATCAAAGACCGTGCATACTTTGAGATGACACGTGATAAGATTATAAAGACAAGAGAATGGACGAAGCAGGAATTGAAGAAACTCGGCTTTGTGTTTGGTGATTCCAGGAGCAACTTCATATTTGCCAGACATCCGCAGGTATCCGGGGAAGCTTTGTTTGAAGCTTTGAAAGAAAAAGATATCTATGTACGGCATTTTAGCAATCCGGCCAGAATCAATGAATATCTGCGTATTTCCATTGGTACGGATGAGCAGATGCAGGAGTTTATTGATTTCCTGAAGGCATATATAAATCAGTAAAAGAATAAGTAAATCTAAGAAATGAGGACAAAATATTGTTTAAGCATTATCTGATTGTTTTTTTTGTTTCCATGGTACCGCTGCTAGAACTTCGTGGAGCAATTCCCTATTCGCAGATATTTCATCTTCCGATGATACCATCATATATTATAGCGATTATTGGAAACATGTTGCCGGTACCGATCATTTATCTGTTCGCGCGCAAAGTGCTTGTGTGGGGCGCGGATAAGCCGGTCGTTGGCCGGTTCTTTACCTGGTGTCTTGAAAAGGGAGAAAAAGGCGGCAAAAAGCTGCAGGCGAAGGCCGGAAGAGGTCTTTTTGTAGCATTATTACTGTTTGTCGGAATTCCGATTCCTGGAACCGGTGCATGGACGGGAACATTAGCAGCAAGCATCCTGGACATGGATTTTAAATCTACCATTGCAGCAGTCATGCTTGGCGTACTGCTTGCAGGGATAATTATGATGGTACTGAGTCTCGTAGGAGTTAGTATCTTCTAGTCAAAGGAAATGTAACAATATTATGAAAGAAAAGCAAAAGAAAACACGCTCTATGCCCAGACAGATCCGTTGGGATAAATTAGACAATACGGCACATTTATTTCCTTCCATTGCGGGAGAGAATATGACAAATGTATACCGGATCAGTGTGACGCTCAAGGAAGACATTCAAAAAGAATATCTGCAGCAGGCGCTCGATATGGTGTTGCCGAAGTTTGACGGATTTAATGTCCGGCTGCGGACCGGTGTGTTTTGGTATTATTTTGAGGAAAATGGAAAGAAAGCGCCGCGCGTGACAGAGGAAACGATGTTCCCGTGTCGTTTTATACAACCAAATCGAAATCATAATTACCTGTTTCGGGTCACATATTATAAGAAACGCATCAATCTGGAAGTATTTCATGTGCTTACGGATGGGATGGGGGGGATCAATTTTCTCCGGGAACTGACTTATCAGTATCTGCGACTTGTGCACCCGGAGCTCGGCGGGCAGGATGGACTGAGTGTAGATACATCGTTAAGTCGTGAGGATAGCTTTGTCAGAAATTATAAAAAAGGCAGACCGAGTGGATTTAATAAGGAAAAAGCATATCTGATTCATGAGGACAGGCTGCCGGCAGGCGAGTTTGGCCTGATGCATGGAAGGATGCCGGTACAGCAGCTCAAAGAGGTCGCACATCGGTACCATGCTTCTTTGAATGAATACCTTGTGACGGTATTTGTGTGGAGCGTATACACACAGCTTTTGCATGGAATGCCGGGTGGGCGGCCGATTCGTGTGGCAGTACCAGTGAATCTGCGTCCGTATTTTGATTCCGATACGACAAAGAATTTCTTTGTCATGGTCTCTGCAGAGTTTCGTCCACAGAAGAACACATATACGTTTGAGGAAGTGCTGGCCATCATACAAGAGAGCCTGCACAAGCAAATCAATAAGGAACATCTCGAGGATTTATTTTCTTACAGCGTATCTAACCAGATGAATAAACTCATGCGTCCGGTACCGCTTTTTCTGAAGAATATAGCGATGCGGATTGTGTATTCAAAGTCGGCTGTGGCCAATACGACAACGATTACCAATATCGGAAACATCAAAATTGACGAATTATACCAGCCGTATATTGAGATGTTTCATTCGTTTATTGCCATGTCGAAAGGGCAGTATCTGAAAGGAACAATCTGTTCTTATCAGGATACACTGGTATTTACGTTCAGTTCCATTTTTGCGGAGGCAACAGTGCAGAAAGCCTTTTTCCGAAAGATTGCAGAGGATGGCGTAGAAGTAAGTATAGAAACAAACGGGGTGTATTATGAGTAGATGTCAGAAATGCAATGTGATCATTTTAGATCATACGGATCGTTGTCCATTGTGCAAGCATGTTCTTGAAGAGGATGGAACTTCAACGGAGGATATGTACCCGAATGCCATTGCTGTCACAAAGAGATTTCGATTTCTGGAAAATTTATTTTTATTTTTGTCTATTTTGATTGAGTGCCTTCTGGTTTCCATCAACTACAATGCCGACCCACAGGTTCCGTGGAGCATTGTAGCCGGACTGGTATTCATCTATGCGAATATTGTATTCCGACTTGCGATTGTGGGTAAATCGGGATATATGTTTAAGACAATCAGTCTGATTATTCTGGCGGTTGCCATGATGCTTGGCATTGATTATGTGACGGGATATCGCGGATGGTCATTGGATTTTGTAGTTCCGTCTGCGATTCTTGTGGTGGATCTGGTTATTTTTCTGTTGATTTTGATTAACCGCAGAAACTGGCAGAGTTACATGATGACAGAGATACTGACCATATTGCTCAGTCTGATTCCGGTTATTTTGCGGTTGATGGGAATGATCCACTTCAAATATCTCGTATGGATTGCTTTTGGAACCTCATTATTTTTATTCCTAGGAACTTTGATCTTAGGTGACCAGAGAGCACGAACAGAGTTAAAACGGAGATTTCACGTATGATAGAGAATGAAGCAAGTGTTAAGGGACGTGTAATAGCAGAACTTCTTTCCCATCTTACCAATGATCTGCAGATTGGAAAGAAAATCAAAAGCGGAGAACTTAGAAAGCGGTTAAAAGAGCCGGCGTGGCACGTGCCGGAATGCTTTAATATGACAAATATTGACATGGAAAACTTCTCCATGAAGCTGTTGTCCCTAAAGGAGAATCCGGGGCAGGATTATGTGATCTTACAGTTGCATGGTGGCGGTTATATGGGGGCGGTGCGCAATGCATATTATGTGTTTGCCGGCCTGTACAATGAAGTGAGCAAAGGTTGCAATGTACTGACACCGGATTACCGCGTCGCACCGGAACATCCATATCCGGCGGCATTGGAGGATGCGCTCGCATCCTATCAGTGGCTTTTGGACAAAGGCTATTATGGGGAGCAGATCATCGTTGCCGGGGATTCGGCAGGTGGTGGACTCGCCATGGCGTTGTGCATGTATCTTAAGGATCATCACATGCCGATGCCCGGCGGAGTTATCGCCATGTCTCCGTGGACAGATCTGACGGCCAGCGGAGAGTCTTATACGACCAACTACGAAAAGGACCCTTTGTTTGGCAATACCAAAGAAAGCCTGATCTATGTCAACGATTACGCCGGAGATCATGACAAGATGGATTACTATATTTCTCCGTTATTTGGAGATTTCCGGGGATTTCCACCGATGCTGATCCAGGTAGGATCACTGGAAATGCTTCTGAGTGATTCCGTGTCCGTTGCAGCGAAGGCACGGCAGCAGGGCATTCGCGTACGTTTAAGTATTTATGAAGGAATGTTCCATGTATTTCAGATGGCATACCTGAATATACCAGAGTCAAAGAAAGCGTGGGCAGAAGTAGGAAAATTTATCGATGTACTTCGAAGCGATTCCTCGTTGGGATAAGAGTGGAAGAGAAGCGAAAGCATATGCGTGAGCATGTGCTTTTTCTATTTAAAAAATCTTTTCAGAATCCCAACTATTTTGTATCATATTTCGTATATCTAAGTGAACGGAGATAAAGGCGGTGAACATGCATGCAGACAGACAACCAGTTAATCCGCAGAATTAAGAAAAAACAGGATAAAAAAGCGGCGGATGAACTGATCCGGCGATACTACCGGGAAATCTATGCGTTTACCTACCGGCAGACCGGAGAGAGGGAACTTGCGCTTGATCTGACACAGGAAATTTTTATCACTGTTTTGCAGGGAATTTATGCGTTTGATGAGAAAAAGGCGGGCTTCCGCACCTGGGCATACCGTGTGGCAGCCAACAGGATCACAGATTATTATCGCAGTAAAAATTATCAAAAGGAAAAACTGCAACAGCCTCTGCAATGGGAAACAGAGGAGGAAAAAACTGTGCGTGATCTGGCGGAGCATATGGTTCAAAAAGAAGAGATTCGCCGGATTATGGATATTGTCGTTTCCTATGAGCGCGAATGGATTCGCATTTTTTAGAAAAAATGCTTTGAGGAGAAGACATTTGCGCAGATTGCAGAGGAGATGGATCTTGCGGAGAGTACCGTAAAGACCCGGTTTTACCAGATGTTAAAAAGGATTCGGCAGGAGGTGCAAAGATGAAGGAAAAGGAATGGAAGAAAGAACAGAAGATACCACTGCTTCCAGTAGAATTCCCGGAGGATAGCGTTATGCAGAAGGAATGTCGTGCGATTGTGGAAAAAGCAATACCAAAGCGGCAGAGTCTATGGGAAAGAATCAAAGAAATTTACTGGGAACCGGGCATTCGTGCCATATTTTATCAGAGCGGAAGTATCTGGCTTATAGTTGCCTGTCTGTATCTGGGAATCGGATGGCTTGGACAGTCATATGCAAAGCAGCCCGAAACGCAGATGATAATCGTGTTTTTAGGATTTCCTGTCTGTTTTCTGGTGTTTGCGGTGCTGGCATGGTGGCTGGATGCGCAGAACCACATGCAGGAGCTGATCGGCTCGCTTCATTATTCCCAGAGCTATCTGTCGGGACTTCGCATGCTGTATGCAGGCGTGATCATGATACTGGTCAATGTGACCGGAGCAGCTTTATTTACGGATGTTTCGGGAAAAACATTTGTGAGTATGGTTCTGGTGGGAAGCAGCAGTGTGTTTTTGTTTGCTTCGGTCTGTGTATATGCCTGCCACAAAGGCGCGGGTGGTCTGTTTTATGCAGGTCTGATCGCAGTCTGGGCGTGTGTGTGCGTGATTGCAAGGCTTGCGGGAACTGGCGTGCAGATGTTTCTTTTTACATCGGTTCCGCTGGCGGTGCACGGCGCGGTCACTGCCGCAAGCTTTTGTCTTTTGTTCGTATCAATAGGAAAGGTGGAGAAAAAAGATGCTTACTCTTTCGCATGTTAGCAAAAGTTACGGAAAATTTCCGGCGGTGGAAGACATCAGTCTTGAGATGGAGCATGGGCTTTACGGAATGCTTGCCCCAAACGGTGCGGGAAAGACAACTCTCATAAAAATGATTGCAACCCTGCTGGTTCCTACACAGGGAGAAATTTTATGGGATGGGATTCCTGTTGCAAAACTCGGGGAAAAATACCGGGATCTGTTGGGGTATCTGCCGCAGCAGTTTGGATATTACAAAAACAACACACCCGTGCAGTATCTGGATTATCTGGCAGCACTTAAAAATATGCCAAAGCAGACCGCAAAAGAAAAGATAGAACAACTGCTTGAACTGGTCGGACTTTCTGATGTGGCAGATAAAAAAATGAAAAAATTTTCCGGAGGAATGATCCAGCGAGTGGGAATTGCACAGGCAATGTTAAATGATCCGAAAATTCTGATACTGGATGAACCGACTGCGGGACTTGATCCAAAAGAGCGGGCGCGCTTCCGCAATATCCTGTCAACGTTGTCAAAGGACCGGATCGTCATTCTTTCCACGCATATTGTGTCGGATATTGAGTCGAATGCCAATCAGGTGATTCTGTTAAAAGAACGTAAACTATACCGGATGGACACGGTTTCCAATATTTGTAAAACGCTTGATGGAAAGGTGTATGAGTGTGTGATGGAAGACCGTGCGTTTGATGCATTTCAAGACACGCATTTGATTCTTTCTGTGCGGCAGGAGCAGGAACACATGCAGGTGCGTTATTACAGCAGCAAGCCGGAGGAAGGCAGCATGAATTGTACGCCGAATCTGGAAGATGTATTTCTGGTTACTTATCAGGAGGAACCGGCATGAAAATATTGATAAAAGAATGTAAAAAAATCATGGATATCCGGGTATTGCTTGTTATAGCAGTATTTACGGTGCTGTTTTACCAGTTGTTTTTAGAAGTGACGATTTATCCGGCGGGAGGGCAGACAACAGATTCCCCGTATGATATGCCGTTTTACGCCGAACTGATCGAAAGCTGGGGAACTTCGCTGCCGCGTGAGGACTGGTCGAAGCTGGATGAAAAAAGAAAAGAACTGGAAGAGGCATACACCCGGATCATTGCGGCGGATCCGGTTCTTGCAGATGCAAAAATTACGAATTATCAGGAATTTTCGAAGACACAGGAAACATTTTTTGATAAGGATACTTTAACCGATGAGGAAAAGAAAATCGATCAGGAACTGTCGCGTCTGGTTTTTGAGGATTCAAAAGGGTCAAAACTGTTTTTTGAACTTCAGGTGCTCGATCGGCTGGATGAATACAAAAATTTACAGAATGAAGACAGCCTCTCTCTAATGCCGAGTGGAATTTTTTATATTGTAGAAAAAGATATGAGAATGATGGGAATTCTGCTTCTGATTTGTTTTGCAATCCTTGCACTGCCGTATCTGGTACGGGAACGGTTATGTCATGTGCTGCCGTTGTATGCGACGACCGCTACCGGGCGGAAAATTTTTGACAGACAGTTTCAGGCACTTGTGGCCTGCTGCGGTTTTGTGGGAATCGTACAATTTGGTATTTATGTACTGGTTTACGTCATAAAAGGACTGGCGGTATTCTGGAAAGGCGATTGTATCAACGATACGAGACTGCAGTTGTGGTGTAAAAATCTGCCGTTTGGTTTCTATATGCTGCTTCACATGCTGCTGGTTTTTGTGTTTGTGCTGGCTGCGGTTGTTTTGATTTACCTGATCGGAAGAACGGCAGGCAATTACATTGCGGGAATTGCATTTGCCATTCCGGCATGCGCAGGAATTGGCTTTTTGCTGACACACATTTTTGTACATCTGTTTCAGAAGCCGATGGATGAAAATAGCCTGCCTTATTCAGAAGTGCTTTGGATTCTGGGGTGGATTTTGGCATGCGCGTGCGTGCTGTGGCGGAAAATGCACAGAGATCATTACAGAGATCTCTGACGATAGATGAGTGTAAAGGAGAGAAAGAATGCGCCTTTTGCAAAAAGAGTGTGGAAAATGTCTGCGGCATCCGTTTCTGTGGATTGTCTGTATCGCATTTGGATTGTTTCAGTTTTTGAGTATCTATACCTATGTGGGAAATGCCGGCATGAGAAAGGAACTGCGGCAGATGCATGTGGCTGTGACGGATGAGGAGACGGCAAGCCCGGAGTATGAAAGTGCCTATGCGGACTATAAAAAGACCTATGGTGGAATGTATGATACACTGGATATGCGTAAGATTCTGGAACAGAAAGAAAAAAAGAGTGGATATGAACCGCAGGGAGTCTGGGGATCGTGGATTGTACGCAATTATGACCGATTGCAGAAGAGGGTGGAACAGATCAGAAAAACAGGGGAAGGCACTTATGACTTTTATCCGGGAAGTTGGTATAAACTGCACTCCACTTTGTATGGAAAACTGTGGAAGAATCTGATTTTGCAGACCGCGGTTCTGATGATTCTTTCGATGCTGTATCTGATGGATTATGAGAGGATATATAAAACGCAGGATCTGGTTTTAGCGACTGCCGCTGGAAAGAAAATTATGGAAAAGAAAATGCTTGCGGGAGCGGTGTGCGGGCTGTTTTATGCCGGACTGCTTACAGTGTTTACCCTCTTGGTATTTTTCGCAGAGGTTCCGTTTCAGAACCTGTGGCATGTTCCGGTGGCGGCATGTATGGTTGCGGAGCCGCGGCTGCAGATGATGTATCCATTTGTCACGTTCTGGCGGCTGGAACAGTGGCAATATCTTTTGCTTGCGCTGTTGGTACTTGTGGGACTTCTTGGGATCGTTGCGGCTGTTACTGCCGCAGTGCAGTTGTTTTTACAGAACAGTTATTTTTCGTTTGCGGGATTGGGGCTTCTTTTTATGGGGGCATATCTGCTTGCCTATGTGCAGATGGGAAATGTGTGGGATCTTATCCGGGAATTATTTAATCCCACAGTACTGTATGCAACCAGCGGAGGCTGGTTTATGGAAAATGATCTGTGCCTGTCGTTTGCAGGAAATGAATTTGCCGTGTTATTCTGCAGTGGAACGGTTGCCGTTTGTCTGCTGGTTGTGGGAAAACGCAGATACCATAGGTTGGATGTAATATAGGACCGAAGTACAATTGGCGGGGAAGTGTAAAATAGCAATGTTGAATGGAAAATGAAAAAGAGTAAGACAAAAATGCTGTAGGTTTGAAAACATACAGCATTTTTGCTAGTTTACTATACACTTTTTCCGGTATAAAGCTGATAATATTTTCCTTTGGCTGCAATGAGCTGGTCGTGATTTCCACGTTCGATGACACGGCCCTGTTCGAGTACGATGATACAATCACTGTTTCGGACGGTGGACAGGCGGTGTGCAATGACAAAGGTCGTTCTTCCGGCCATCAGTTTATCCATACCATCCTGTACGATACGCTCGGTACGGGTATCGATGGAACTGGTTGCTTCATCGAGAATCAGAACCGGTGGATTTGCGATTGCTGCGCGGGCAATCGCAATCATCTGGCGCTGTCCCTGGCTTAAGTTGGCTCCGTCTCCGGTGAGAACCGTCTGGTAGCCGTCTGGCAGCTGACGGATAAAGGTGTCAGCATTGGCAAGGCGTGCAGCCGCATATACTTCTTCATCGGTTGCATCGAGCTTACCATAACGGATATTTTCCATAACGGTTGCGGTAAACAGGTGCGTATCCTGCAATACAATGCCAAGGGAATGGCGCAGGTCAGCTTTTTTGATCTTGTTGATGTTGATACCATCGTAACGGATTTTTCCGTCCTGAATATCGTAGAAACGATTAATCAGGTTTGTGATGGTTGTTTTACCGGCACCGGTGGAGCCGACAAAAGCAATTTTCTGTCCCGGGGTAGCGTAGAGATCTACGTTGTGCAGAACGATTTTTTCCGGAACATATCCAAAGTCCACATCATCAAATACGACATCTCCGGTCAGATGGATGTAATCTACGGAACCATCTGCCTGATGTACATGTTTCCAGGCCCAGATGCCGGTGTTTTCGGTGGTCTCAGTCAGAACACCGTTCTCTTCTCTGGCATTGACCAGTGTAACATATCCATCGTCGGTTTCCGGCTTCTCGTCAAGAAGTTTGAAGATTCGCTCGCTTCCGGCCAATGCCATAACCACACTGTTGAGCTGCATACTCACCTGAGAGATTGGCATGTTGAAACTCTTGTTGAATGTAAGAAAACTTGCAAGTTTTCCAAGGGTGAGCCCTCCGAAACCACTCAAAGCCATGACACCACCGATCATGGCACAGAGCACATAACTTAGATTTCCAATCTGTGCATTGACAGGTCCAAGATAGTTGGAGTAACGGTTGGCATTGTAAGCACTGTCAAACAGTTGATCGTTTAATTTGTTGAAATCTTCAATATTTTGCTGCTCGTGTGTAAATACTTTTACAACTTTCTGGCCGTTTAGCATTTCTTCGATAAAACCGTTCACTTTACCGAGATCTTCCTGCTGTGCAAGGAAGTAGCGGCTGGAAAAAGAGGCAAATTTTCCAGTTATGAACACGGTGATTGCAACCATGATCAGTGTGATGACCGTAAGCGGAATATTTAAAATGATCATATAGATAAATACGTTTACAATTGTTACCACACTGTTTAAAAGCTGTGGAATACTCTGGCTGATGACCTGACGCAAAGTATCGATGTCGTTCGTGTAGACGGACATGATGTCACCGTGAGAGTGCGTATCAAAATACCGGATCGGAAGATCCTGCATATGGGTAAACAGATCATCACGCAGATGTTTGATACTTCCCTGTGAAATATAGATCAAAAGCTTATTGTAGGCAAATGTAGCGATGACACCAAGGGCATAAAAGCCGGCCACGCGACCGATGGCACCAAGCAGAGCACTGTAATCGTTGCTGTGATTCTGAACCATTGGAGTGATATAGTCATCAATCAGTGTCTGCATAAACATCGTTCCCTGTGTGTTGCAGAGGACGCTTAATAAAATGCCGATGATAACAAGAATATATAATACGCCGTAGCGTTTGAAAACATAACCCATCAGTCTTGCAAACAGTTTTCCCGGATTTTTGATTTTTGGTTTCGGACCTTTTGGTCCGCGTCCTGGTCCTGGCATTATGCGGCACCTCCTTCGTCAAAATCTCCGCCACCCTGTGTCTGCGATTCATACACATCACGGTAGATAGCGTTGGTCTGTAAAAGTTCTTCGTGAGTACCGAAACCGTCCAGATGACCGTCATCTAAGACGATAATATGATCGGCATCCATAACCGAAGAGATACGTTGTGCAATAATAATTTTTGTTGTGCCCGGGATTGCTTCGCGGAATGCTTTACGGATGCGGGCATCCGTTGCTGTATCCACGGCGCTGGTACTGTCATCGAGAATCAGCACTTTTGGCTTTTTCAACAGGGCGCGTGCGATACACAGACGCTGTTTCTGACCACCGGATACATTGGTTCCGCCCTGTTCGATGTGGGTATTGTATTTGTCCGGAAATGTCTGGATGAATTCATCTGCACACGCCTGTTTGCAGGCTTCGATGCATTGCTCTTCGGTTGCGTTCGGATCACCCCAGCGCAGGTTGTCAAGAATGCTGCCTGAAAAAAGCACATTCTGTTGCAGAACAACGGACACTTCATTTCGCAGCGTATCCAGATCGTAGCTGCGGACATCTTTGCCTCCGACATAGACTGCGCCTTCGTTGACATCGTAAAGGCGGCTGATCAGGTTGACCAGAGATGATTTTGAACTTCCGGTTCCACCGACGATACCGATGGTCTCTCCGGAGGCGATGGATAGATTGATATCATCCAGTACCGGAACCTCGGCAGAAGCAGAGTAGCGGAAAGTAACATGCTCAAAGCGAATGCTTCCGTCTTTGATTTCATAACATGGATCTTCCGGGTTATGCAGTGTGCTTTCTTCATTGATGACTTCTGCGATACGTCGTGCACTTGCGATACTCATGGAAATCATAACGAATACCATGGAGAGCATCATCAGGCTCATCAGAATGTTCATACAGTAGGTAAGCATTGCCATAAGATCACCGGTATCCAAAGTCGATCCAATAACCATATGTGCACCGAACCAGCTGATCAGAAGAATGCAGAAGTATACAGTAAACTGCATCAGTGGCGAGTTCCATACGACAACGGACTCTGCCCGGAAAAGCATGTTGTAGATGTTCTGGCTTGCTTTTTTGAAACGCTTTTTTTCGTAATCGCCACGTACATAGGCTTTTACGACGCGGATTGCGGATACATTTTCCTGTACACTTTCATTCAGATCATCGTATTTTTTGAACGCTTCCTGAAAGTAGTTCATGGCGCGGCGCACAATAAAGGCAAGACATCCACCGAGAAGGATGACCGCAACCAGATAGATACAGGCAAGTTTCGGACTGATGAAAAATGACATGAACATTGCTACGATCAGCGTAGATAATGCACGTACACACATACGCAGAATCATCTGGTAAGAGTTCTGTATGTTTGTGACGTCGGTGGTCAGTCGTGTGACAAGACTCGAAGTATTGAATTTGTCAATATTGGCAAAGGAATATGTCTGAATTTTTTCAAACATTGCTTTGCGCAGGTTGCGTCCAAGACCCATAGAAGCCATGGCTCCGTATTTGGCGGCCAGTAAGCCGAAGGTCAGGGAGAAGATGGCAGTGATGATCATAATGCCACCGGTTACGTAAATATGATGGGTGTCGCCTTTGTTCACACCCTCATTAATGATGGAAGCCATCAGAAGCGGAATGATCATTTCCATGATGACTTCGCAGAAGGCAAAGACCGGAGTCAGAATGGATGACTTCGTAAACTCTTTGACCTGTGCAAGTAGTGTTTTTAACATAATGTCCCCTCTTTCTGAAATATTCACAAACTTATGAAAAGCGGGTTGCTTTTTGAAAGTTAGTGTGCTAAATATATGTTAGACCATGACTTTTATATTGTCAATACAGAAAAAATAATTAAGTAGAGGAGAGCAGATATGTCTTGCAAAAATGGAAAACCGGATCATCTAGGTCACCGTTTTCGGGTCATCCACAATATGATCGACAAGTATTTTCAGAAGAACAGAGAGGCCGGCAGAGCATGCAACCTTACGAGGGCGCAGTGCGGAGCCATTCATTATTTCTATGATCATCGGGAGGAAGACATCTTCCAGAAAGATTTTGAGGCGGAATTTTCCATATCCGGGGCGACGGCTACAAATATATTAAAAGTACTGGAGCGGGAAAAACTGATCGAACGGATTCCGATGAAGGAAGATGGGCGTCTCAAAAAAATTGTGTTGCTCGATGCGGGGGCACAGGTTCATGAGGAGGCATACACCAATATCTTGTATATGGAAAAAACTTTAACAAAAGGAATGAATGCCGATGAAATTGCAAATCTAAGGCAATTGTTGGATAAAGTGATACACAATTTGGAAGATTTGCAGGAATTGCAAGGATAATTTTGTGCAAAAATAACCACATAATATTGGCGTGACTTATTGACAAGAACACAAGATATAGTGTAATCTTGTACATGCAGGAAAAATGATGCCTGTATGTGAAAAACAAAAAGCAACAGAGTCCGTTGCTTCATCATATTACTACAAAATGGGCACGATAGAGTTTGGTCCATACAGAAAATTAGGAGAGAGGGAAGATAATGAAGATCATCAAACGAAGTGGCGTTGAGGATATATTTGATGCAAATAAGATTGTCGCTGCAGTGCAGAAAGCCAATGCATCGGTTATTGATTATGAAAAATTGAGCAATGAGCAGATTGAGGAGATTGCGAACAACGTAGAAGTTGCGTGTGAGAACATGAAGCGTTCACCAAGCGTGGAAGAGATCCAGGATATGGTAGAGAACCAGCTGATGAACAAGCATGCATTTACCGTTGCGCGTAATTATATTACTTATCGTTATAAGAGAGCACTGGTGCGTAAATCAAATTCCACGGATGAGCAGATTTTAAGCCTCTTAGAGTGCAATAATGAGGAAGTAAAGCAGGAGAATTCCAACAAGAATCCTACGGTAAACAGTGTGCAGCGTGATTATATGGCAGGTGAGGTCAGCAAGGATATCACCAAGCGTTTTCTGTTGCCGGAAGACATTGTGGAGGCTCATGAAAAAGGACTGATCCATTTCCACGATGCAGACTATTTTGCGCAGCATATGCACAATTGCTGTCTTGTAAATCTTGGGGATATGCTTGAGAACGGAACGGTCATCAGTGAGACAAGAATTGACCGACCGAAGAGTTTCTCCACCGCATGTAATATTGCAACGCAGGCAATTGCACAGATTGCAAGTTCCCAGTATGGTGGACAGAGTATTTCCCTGTCACATCTTGCACCATTTGTACAGGTCAGCCGTGAAAAATTCCGTATACAGGTGCGCAGGGAATTCGAGGCAATCGGATTGGATCTTGACGAAGAAAAAATCAACAAAGTAGCAGAGCTGCGTGTAAAAGAAGAAATCAACCGTGGTGTGCAGATGATCCAGTATCAGGTCATCACACTGATGACAACGAATGGACAGGCTCCATTTATTACTGTATTTATGTATCTGGACGAGGTACCGGAAGGACAGACGAGAACCGATCTTGCAGCAATCATTGAGGAAATGCTTCACCAGAGAATCAAAGGTGTCAAGAATGAAAAAGGTGTATTTATCACACCGGCTTTTCCAAAGCTGATCTATGTGCTGGAAGAGGATAACATTCATGAAGATTCTCCATATTGGTATCTGACCCAGCTTGCAGCGCAGTGTACTGCAAAGCGTATGGTTCCGGATTACATTTCAGAGAAGAAGATGAAGGAACTGAAGGTGGACAAGAATGGAGAAGGACATTGCTATACCTGTATGGGATGCCGCAGCTTTCTGACTCCTTATGTGGATCCGGAAACAAACAAACCGAAATATTATGGACGTTTCAACCAGGGTGTTGTCACCATTAATCTGGTAGACGCTGCATGCTCTTCAGGTGGAGATATGGATAAGTTCTGGAAGATCCTTGATGAACGTCTGGACTTATGTTACCGTGCGCTGATGTGCAGACATAAGAGACTTTTGGGAACACCGTCCGATGTAGCTCCGATTTTATGGCAGAATGGCGCACTTGCCAGACTGAAAAAAGGCGAGCCGATCGACAAGCTGCTTTTTGGCGGATATTCCACAATTTCTCTCGGATATGCCGGACTTTGCGAGTGTACCCGTTATATGACAGGTGTTTCACATACGGAGCCGGAACTTGGTACACCGTTCGCACTCAAAGTAATGCAGCATCTGAATGATGCCTGTGCAGAATGGAAAGCAAAAGAAAATATTGATTTCAGTCTGTACGGTACACCGCTTGAGTCTACGACTTATAAGTTTGCCAAATGCTTACAGAAGCGTTTCGGAATCATCAAGGGGGTCACGGATCGCAACTACATTACAAACAGTTATCACGTACATGTTACGGAAGACATCAATGCTTTTGATAAGCTGAAATTTGAGTCACAGTTCCAGGCATTGTCCCAGGGTGGTGCAATCAGTTATGTGGAAGTGCCAAATATGCAGAACAATATCGAAGCAGTTCTTTCTGTTATTCAGTACATCTACGACAACATTATGTATGCAGAGCTGAACACCAAGAGTGATTACTGCATGGAATGTGGTTATGATGGCGAGATCAAGATCGTCGAGGAAGAAGGAAGCGGCAAGCTTGTTTGGGAATGCCCGAACTGCGGAAACCGTAACCAGGATAAAATGAGCGTAGCGCGTCGTACGTGTGGATATATCGGAACACAGTTCTGGAATCAGGGACGTACACAGGAAATCAAGGAGCGCGTGTTACATTTATAAAGATTGTGTCATAAAGGAATAAAGGAACATTGCAATGAATTATGCAGGAATAAAGTATTGTGATATTGCAAATGGAAGTGGCTGCCGGACCGTATTATTTGTGTCCGGCTGTCGTAATGCATGCAAAGGTTGTTTTCAGCCACAGACATGGGATTTCTGTTATGGAAAGCCTTTTGATGAGGCTGTGCAGCAGGAAGTGATCGATTCGTTAGAACCGGAATATATTACCGGAATCACGCTTCTTGGCGGGGAACCGTTCGAGCCGGAGAATCAGGCAGCATTGCTTCCATTTATGAAAAAAGTAAAAGAAAAATATCCGAATAAGAATGTGTGGGCTTTTACCGGATATATATATGATAAGGATCTGATTCCAGGTGGAAGAAAATACACAAAAGATACAGATCCGCTTCTGGATATGATCGACGTTTTGGTGGATGGACCATTCGTGGAAGAATTGAAAGATATTACACTCAAATTCCGCGGTTCATCAAATCAGCGCCTTTTGGACTTGAAAAAAACGAGAGAACATGGCAAAATAGTTATGCAATTTTAGAAATGATCGGGAAAGAGGCGTGAATCAAATGAAAAAGCAAGTAAACAAAATGATTGGTTTTGTCTGCTATATCATTGGCGTGGTTTGTTCTGTCTATTTTGGTCTGTGGAAAATGCTTCTGATTCCTCTGCGGATGCTTTATGTAGCCGCTGTCAACGGGGAACTTAGTGCAACACTTGTGATTGCATGTGCAATTAAAATTTTGTTTTCTACAACAATGAGCGGACTGATCTGGTGTATTGGATACATTGTTTATAATCATTTCAAAGGAACAGAAGATCCGGATTGGGAGGCAATCGAAGCCAGGCGAATGAAAAGACGGGATGAGGATGAGAAAGAGAGGCAGGCATCGTGATTTTACGTGTACCTGAATATTACGACGAATTTTCCTGTATCGCCAGCCGCTGCAAGGACAGCTGCTGTGCGGGATGGGAGATTGATATTGATGAGGATTCTTACGCATATTACAACAGTGTGGAAGGTCCATTCAGCAAGCGGCTGAAAGAAAGTATCTACGAGGCCGATGATGAGGATGGATGTGGTTATCGTTTCAAATTAAAAGGCAACAAGCGTTGTGCGATGTTAAATGATAACAATCTCTGTGACCTGTATACGGCATTGGGAGAGGAGGCACTGTGTGAAGTATGCACAGAGTATCCTCGTTTTTCTATTATTTATGGAAATGTGGAACAGAAGGCACTAAGCCTTTCCTGTGAGGAAGTCGGCCGAATTCTGTTTGAACGCACCAATCCGGAAAAGCTGATTGATATTGAACTTCCGGGAGACTGCGACGACGGTGAGGATGATCCGGCTTATGTGGCATTTTTTGAGTGGGTGCAGCAGGAAGCAGTGGCAATCCTGCAGAATCGTGAGATTCCGGTTACCCAGCGGATGCGTGAGTTTCTTGCCTGGTGCGACAGAGTACAGACGATTGTTAATTATTCACAGGCAAAGGACGATACGACTATTCTTGCGCGTTGGAGAAATGAGGACGCGGACCGTGAAATTCATGAGTGGGAACAAAAGAACGTAGAAGGCAAAAAGCAACCCGAGCGGAAGCTTTCTTATGAGGATTTCTGCGATCGTTTTGAAATATTTCTCGATATGGAAGAACTTGATGAGGAATGGATCAATACAAAAGCAGAGTTTGAAAAGCTGTATCAGGAAGATACCTATGAAAAGGTTCTATTGGAGTATCTGAATTCTTCCGACTATTCAGAATTAGGATATGAGCATTTGCTCGTCTATTTTGTATACCGCTATCTGATGAACGCAGTGTATGATTTTGATATTTTGTCCTATGCAAAAATGATTGTGGTGGCAACACTGGTTGTGCGGGATATGGATGCTGCGCGATACCAGCGCAATGGTGGCAGATTTACGATGTTTGACCGCATTGATGTGGCACGTATTTTCTCAAAGGAAGTAGAACATTCCGAGGGGAATGCAGAAGAACTCAAAGAAATGTGTATGATGGAAGAAATCGCAAGAGTGGATGCACTTTGCAGACAAATATAAGAAAAGCCGCTGTATGATTTAAAGTTTCAAATCATACAGCGGTTTTGTTTTGCTTTCTTTTATTTTCTTTTATTTGTCTAAGAGATCAGTATAGAAATCTGCGTAATCACTTCGTTTTTCTTTGCTGAAATCAATTGCAGCCGATGGATGCTGATTTAAACGTCCGGTCAGAAGGTACGGAATATCGTAACCCCATACAGCTCCGCTTTCTTTCAAAGGAAGCATGTAATCCTCTAAGAATTTAAGAACCGGGAAGATATTGTATTTTGGATTTTTTAAGAAGCTAAGCAACAGTTCCATTGCACAGTTACCGGCACCACGTCCCATGGACATCATGGTTGCATCTAACAGGCTGACACCACGGGATGCCGCTTCGATCGTATTGGCGAAAGCAAGCTGCTGATTATTGTGCGCATGCATACCAATGTATTTTCCGTATTTCTCCCCAAGTTCGGTGTATTTGTCAGCAATCGAGCGAATCTGTTCAGGGTAGAGGGAACCGTAACTGTCTACGATGTAGATGCCGTCGGCACTGCTTTTTCCTACCATTTCGAGCGCCTGGTCAATATCCGTTTCTTTTGCGTTGGAGATTGCCATGATGTTACAGGTTACTTCGTATCCCTTTGCTTTTGCATCCTCGATCATTTCAATTGCAGCAGGCATCTGATGTACGTAAGTAGCTACGCGAACCATATCGATAACACTGTCTTTTCTGTCAATGATGTCCTTTTTGTAATCGCAGCGGCCAACGTCTGCCATGACGGAAATCTTCATATCTGAGTTGTTGTCACCTACGATCGCACGGATATTTTCTTCATCACAGAATTTCCACTTGCCGAATTTATTTACATCAAATAACTCCTTGGAAGCCTTATATCCAAATTCCATATAATCAACGCCTGCCTTTACGTTGGTACGGTACAGTGCATTGATAAAATCGTCGGAGAACATAAAGTTGTTTACAAGTCCTCCGTCACGAATGGTTGCGTCCAATACTCGAATATCGGAACGTGCTGTCATTAAGTCTCCCTTTTGAGCCATTTTTGTTTTCCTCCTTAGGTAAAATAATTATTTAACACTTTAACGCCTTAACGCGTGTGAGTATATAATAACACATTCAAATAAAATTGCAAGTACATTCTTTACTTTTTTATAAGGGACGAATATAATGATACACGGGTCAAAAGCAGAAGCGTGTTCTGCTTTTTTCACAATACAATAAACTAGGAGGAAAACATGATACACTTATTAGGAAACTATGAGTATGCTGTGATTGCATTTATTGGAATTATATTTGCATTTGCAGCCACCTGCATTGCTATTGCAAAACTGAATCAATACCTGCCAAAGGATATGGGACGTCAGTTCGCCCATGATGGAAAGCTTTCGGCTGGTAAACCAAGAGGCGCAGGAATTATTTTTGTTCTTACGTTTGTGGTTGCAGCAGTAGTTTTTGCACAGATCAATATAGAGATAGCCATTTATCTGGTGCTGATCGTTATTGAAATGTTTACAGGATTTTTTGATGATGCAGCAGATAAACCATGGGGAGAGTACTTAAAGGGATTTTTGGATTTTGCAGTGGCAGTCGTTGTAGCACTTGTATTTTTACACTACAATTCAAGCACGATCACACTTGCTATTTTTGGAAAAACAGTAGCAATTTCACCTGTTTTATTTGGAATTCTTACAGTTATTCTTGTGTGGGCATCCATCAATGTTACGAACTGTTCCGATGGTGTTGACGGACTTTCAGGTACGTTGACGATCATTACACTTATGACCATTTTCATTTTGGACAATATACTTGGAATTGAAGATGGTTTCAATTACTGCATTTTGTTATTCTGTGTATGTCTGTTAGGATATCTGTGGTACAATGCTACACCAAGCAAGCTTCTTATGGGAGATGCAGGTTCGCGTGCGATGGGAATTTTTATTGCAATCGCAGTTTTAAAGATGCACAGTCCACTTATGTACTTACTTGTTGCAGCAGTCCTGATCGTAGATGGCGGACTTGGCCTGATCAAGGTTTCGCTGCTTCGTTTCTTAAAAATCCACATATTAAGAAACGTGACCACTCCAATTCATGATCACGTTCGTAAGAAAAGCGGCTGGTCCAACGCACAGGTTGTATTCCGCTTTGCAATTATTCAGATTGTCATTTCACTGGCTGCTGTATATCTGGTAATGATTTAACAGTCAGACTTTTCGGCGGAGCAGGGCATAGAACTTTTCAATATGAAGAGGTTTGCCCTGTACCGCCTCAACTTTTAAGCGATTTTCTTCGCTGAATCCCACGAGAATATTATGATTGGCTTCGGCCAGGTAATCCATGATTCCATCGATATCGGATTTGGTATTTTTGGGACAATGGACATACAGATGCTTGTTTCCGATAATGTGCATCGTATAAGAAATATTAAAATGATACCACAGAAATTTGTGGAGCGTGGAGTATTTGTAAATCCACAAAATTTCATGAATCGGAATGATGGCATTGCCGTAAGGCGATGTCATAATAAAATAATGCTCTGTGATAAACATGTCCTCCGTTGCAAGCTGTGGCAGAGTGGCAAGTTCTTCTTCGGCCTCTGCAAGCATCTGGGACGGATGCCCGAAAATAATCAGGTTCTGGCATGGCGGTGACAGCACCGGGAACCGGATGAATAACAGGCAGGTCAGCAGATACAGAGCAGAATAGATCATTGTTCCAAAATAGACAATGAACAAAAATGTCGTGACATAGCGATGATAAGCCGGCTCACTGAAATAGTAAGCATTTAGCTGGCTGTTGATACCGTCGGATGTCCAGTCTAAATCATCGGAGAGATTGGACAGAAGCGTCTGATAAGTTTCCTGTCCCTGTACGATACGTCCGGTGACACGGAGAGAATCAATCGTTGGAAGTCCTTCCTCACAGGTATTTGGACTGAGCAAAACAATTTCGCACTGCTTGTCCCGGATGGTATAATAAAAGTAACCGCGTGTCTGTCCGTGTGATTCGCTGGTGTAGCCGGTAAAGCGCAGATCATAAAAGGTTGTGCGTACATAGCGGTTCTTATCCTGATACGAATTCTGCAGTGTTTCATCTGCTTTCAACATGTGTGGACGGAGCATGTCCCCGAGCGGGAACACCAGCCATAAGATCGCAAGCAAAAGCAGATATATAATGGGAGAAAAAAGCCGTCTTTTATAAAAGGCTTTGATATTTCGTGTGATATAATGTTCGTAATTGTCGGTCATCAATAAAACTCCTTTGGATATTACATACCTAGAGTATAAAGGTTTCCGGATGAATAATCAACCTTGCTTTTATGCGGATAAATTGATAGTATTAGGTAAGCATGAAAATGAACGCGGCGGAGGTAGCATATGGATGCTTATACAAGTTTTGCGCAGGTGTACGATCTGTTCATGGACAATGTCCCATATGAACAGTGGAGTGCATTTCTATGCAGAATATTGAAAAAATACGGAATTGAGGACGGACCAGTACTCGATCTGGGATGCGGAACTGGAAAACTGACGCGCCTTATGGCAAAAGCCGGATACGATATGACCGGTGTGGATAGTTCGGCGGAGATGCTTCAGATCGCATTGTCACAGACCGGAGAAGAAGAAATCCTGTATTTGCTGCAGGAGATGCAGGAACTGGATCTGGATGGATGTGTCCGGGCGGTATACAGTGCCTGTGACTGCATCAATTATGTTCTGGACGAAGAGGAACTGCAGGAAGCATTTGCCCGCGTATATGAACATCTTGAGACCGGTGGGGTATTTCTTTTTGATATGAACACAGACTATAAATACACGCAGCTGCTTGGAGAGAATACTTTTGCAGAAAGCCGTGAGGATGGAAGCTTTATCTGGGAGAATTATTATGACGAAGAGGAGCGTATCAACGAGTATGATCTTACGCTTTTTATACCGGAACAGGATGGATTGTACCGGAGGTTTTCTGAGACACATTACCAGAGAGACTATGATTTGCAGCAGATAAAGATCATGCTAGAAAAAGCGGGCTTTGTCTGCGAAGCCATATATGATGATTACAGCGAAGAGACGGTACATGCCGAAAGTGAGAGAGCTGTTTTTATTGGAAGAAAAGAATAAGTAAAAGAAAAGGAGATAGACAATGTCAGATTATATCGTACGTGCAACAGCAGCGGATGCAAGCATCCGTGCGTTTGCTATCACTTCAAGAGAACTCGTAGAGACCGCACGAAAGGATCACAACACATCACCGATTATGACGGCAGCACTCGGCCGACTGCTTTCCGGAGCAGCGATGATGGGCGTGATGCTCAAGGGGGAGAAGGATCTGCTTACACTACAGATTCAGTGCAGCGGACCGGCGAAGGGACTTACCGTTACCGCTGACTCCCATGGAAATGTAAAGGGATTCGCAAGCAATCCGGTGGTAGAACTTCCGCCAAATGCAGAGGGACATCTGAACGTCGGTGGAGCGCTTGATCTTGGTATTTTAAGTGTCATAAAGGATATGGGACTGAAGGAGCCTTATGTGGGACAGTGTCAGTTACAGACGGGAGAGATTGCAGAGGATCTGACCTATTACTTTGCTACTTCTGAGCAGATTCCGTCGGCTGTGGGACTTGGCGTATTGATGAATAAAGACAATACCGTAAAACAGGCGGGAGGATTTATTATCCAGCTGATGCCTTTTACAAGTGATGAGATTATTGATAAGTTGGAGAAGCGTATCGCAGAAATCGATTCTGTCACCATGATGTTGGAGCGTGGCATGACACCGGAAGATATTTTAAAAGAAATTCTTGGTGATTTTGATCTTACAATTACGGATGAGATTCCGGCAGCATTTGTATGCGACTGTTCCAAGGAACGCGTGGCAAGAGCGTTGTCTACCATCAGTAAAAAAGATATGGATTCTATTATCAATGATGGAGAGAGTATTGAAGTAAAATGCCAGTTTTGCAATAAGGCATACAATTTTGATATTGATGAGTTAAAGGAGCTGAGAGCATGAAACAGGGATTTGTAAAAGTTGCAGCAGTTACCCCGAAAATTAAGGTGGCAGATACGGCATATAACGGAAAGCTGATTTGCAGTTATATGGAAGAGTGTGCAAAGGAAGGCGCAAAAATCGTAGTATTTCCGGAACTTTGCATTACCGGTTATACCTGCCAGGATTTGTTTTTACAGGATAAACTGTTACAGGGAGCAGAAGAAGAATTACTACAGATTGCAGAATGCAGCGCATCAATGGACGGAATCTTTTTCGTCGGACTTCCTTATGAAGTCAATGGAAAGCTTTACAATATGGCAGCTGTGATTTCGGGAGGAGAAGTACTTGGCATGGTGCCAAAGAGCTTTCTTCCAAATTATAACGAGTTTTATGAGCGTCGGCATTTTACCCCGGGTGCGGAACTTTGTACCGAAGTGACACTTTCGGATGGCAGTGTTGTTCCGGTAGATAGAGATCTGTTGTTTACCTGTGACAGTATGCGCAGACTCCGCATTGGTGTGGAGCTTTGTGAAGATTTATGGACGCCAAACCCGCCGAGCATCGGACATGCTTTGGCAGGGGCAACGGTCATCGTCAATCTGTCAGCATCAAATGAAATTACCGGTAAGGACAGTTACCGCAGAGAACTCGTGGCTGGTCAATCGGCCCGTCTGTTGTCGGCCTATATCTATGCTTCCGCAGGAGAGGGAGAATCCACGCAGGATCTCGTTTTTTCCGGACACAATATTATTGCGGAAAATGGTCATATTCTTGCTGAATCCAAGCGCTTTACCTATGGTGTAGTCTATTCGGAGATTGATGTGGAGAAACTTACCGAGGAGCGTCGGAGAATGACAACGTTTGAAATCGAGGACACTCACACAGACATTGCATTTTCACTGAAAACGGAAGAAACAAAGCTGACACGCTTTGTAGATCCGGCACCATTTGTTCCGGGCGATAAGAATACAAGAGAGAAACGATGTGATGAGATTCTTATGATTCAGGCGATGGGATTAAAAAAGCGTTTGGAACATACGAATGCTAATGCGGTGGTTGGAATTTCGGGCGGACTCGATTCCACTCTGGCACTTCTTGTGACAGCGCGTGCTTTTGATTTATCAGGCAAAGACCGCAAGGGAATCATTGCAGTTACCATGCCGGGATTTGGAACGACGGACCGGACGTATGACAATGCTGTAAAACTGATTGAATGTCTTGGAGCAACGTTTGTTGAAGTGGACATTAAAAATGCTGTAAATATTCATTTTTCCGATATTGGACAAGATCCTGCCGTGCATGATGTGACATATGAAAATTCACAGGCAAGAGAGCGCACACAGATTCTGATGGATATTGCAAATAAGAACAATGCATTGGTAATTGGAACCGGAGATTTGTCGGAACTTGCACTGGGATGGGCAACCTACAACGGAGATCACATGTCCATGTATGCGGTGAATGCTTCTGTCCCGAAGACACTTGTGCGACATCTTGTACGGTACTATGCGGACACCTGTCAGGATAGGGAGCTGGAAAAGACATTGCTGGATGTGTTGGATACACCGGTATCGCCGGAACTTCTTCCGCCGGAGGACGGAAAAATTTCGCAGAAGACAGAAGATCTGGTGGGACCTTATGAATTACATGACTTTTTCCTGTACCATATGCTGCGCCTTGGGTTTAGCCCGGCAAAGATTTACCGTCTTGCGCGTATTGCGTTTGCAGGAACGTATGAGGATGATTTCATCCTGAAATGGCTGAAAACATTTTATCACCGTTTCTTTGCGCAGCAGTTTAAGAGATCCTGTCTGCCGGATGGTCCGAAAGTAGGTTCGGTTGCAGTATCGCCGAGGGGAGATCTTCGTATGCCAAGTGATGCGTGCGCAACACTTTGGAAGAGTGAATTGGAGACGTTAGAATAAACGAAAAAACTGGTACACAGAAATGAATCTGCGTACCAGTTTTTTATTGGTAAGTTTATGTAATTACAGTAACTGAATACCATGTTTTTCGCATGCTGAAATAGTTTCTTCCGGCCAAAGAGAACTCTGGACTTCACCGATATGCGCTTTACGCAGGAAGAACATACAGATACGGGACTGACCGATTCCGCCACCGATAGTATAAGGCAATTTCCCGTCAATAATGGCTTTCTGGAAAGGAAGATCTTTGCGTTCCGGGCAGCCGGCTTTGTCTAACTGGGAGAGAAGTGCTTTCTTATCCACGCGGATACCCATCGAAGAAAGCTCTAATGCAATATCAAGTACCGGGTAATATACTAAAATGTCGGCATTTAATCCCCAGTCATCGTAGTCTGGAGCACGTCCATCGTGTGGCTCTCCGGAAGCTAATGTATCTCCGATCTGCATAATACAGACAGCACCTTTGGCTTTTGTGATATAGTATTCACGTTCCTTTGGCGTATTGTCAGGGAACATGTCTTCCAATTCCTGAGATGTAATAAAGAAAATGTCCTTTGGAAGAGTCAAATCAATATAATCGTACTGGATTGCCATATACTGTTCTGTTTTGCGGAGACATTTGTATACGGTACGTACTGTTTCTTTTAAGTAGTCGATGTTTCGGTCTTCTTTGCGGATGATCTTTTCCCAATCCCATTGATCTACGAAGATGGAATGGATATTGTCGGTATCTTCATCGCGACGGATTGCATTCATATCAGTGTAAATGCCTTCATCTAAGCCAAAACCGTATTTCTTTAATGCATAACGTTTCCATTTTGCGAGAGAATGAACAACTTCTGCGGATTTGTCATCCTGCTCCTTGATTCCGAAAGTAACAGGGCGTTCGTAACCATTTAAGTTATCATTAAGACCAGTTGCCGGATCTACGAAAAGTGGTGCAGATACGCGGGTAAGATTCAGTCTCTGCGCAAGCAGGGCCTGAAAGAAATCTTTGACAGTCTTGATTGCGAGCTGTGTATCGTGAAGATTTAATTCGGATTTATAATCTTTTGGTAAAATCAGTTCTTTCATGTTATCTCCTTTTATTTTGGTTCGTATTCTAATCCGCATTTCATTATAACACACACATATTAGATTTCAATAATTCCGAACAGAAAAATTGTCAAAACAGGTGCGTTTCTTTTGAAAATGTGTTAGGATAAATTGCATGAGATTTTGAATTCTTTATATTAGAAAATACTGTAGAAGTATATAGAAAGGCGATGGAAATATATAATGAAAAAAGAAGATTTGACTGTGCCGGCAATATTGGCAGAGGCTGTGGGCATTTTGCTTTGTATTTTGTATATTGGATTGCAGATATTCTATGGAATTAACTATCATGTGGCACCATATAAATATATTTGTAACATTGTAGGACTTGTACTGGTATATGCAGGACTGACGATTTTGAGTAATCATCCGGAGAGAATCAACCGTATTCCGGCACAGATGTGTGTGGGAAAAATCCGGATCTATTCGCTTCGCATGCTTCGTCTGATCAAATTGATTTTTGTAGTGGGGCTGATGATTCCGTGTGTCGCAGATGTGATTGGCAGACAGATGCAGGATGTATACAGCCTTATTATCATAGGACTGCTTTTGCTCGTGACGATTTATTATGAATATAAAATAATTCTTACCATCCGAAAGAACCGGGATGGTAAGAATTAAAAAGTTCGATATTATTGGGCTGTCGGAATGTTAGCAAACTGTTTTGCTTTGATTCTGGCAGCTTTGTTTTTTCCACCGATGGAGAAGAGCACAAGTCCCAGGGTGAGTGACACAATCATGATCAGCAGCATAAGCAATGCGGTAAATAACGTCGAACCAAAGTTGCCGAGAAGCTGTTCAAGAACGGTTCCCCAGAAATTGAACAGGATGTGCATGAGGAGAGAGTAGTAGATACTTCCGCCTTTTTCACACACATAGCCAAGAAGAAGGCCGAGTGCAAATGCATAGATGCCCTGAATCCAGTTCATATGGAAGATACCAAACATCACTGCCTGAAAAATGTTGGCAAGCCAGAAAGGCAATGCTCTGCGGGCAAGCCGCATGGTAACACCGCGGAAAATCAATTCTTCTCCGATTGGTGCCAGAATGATGGAATAACATAACATTGCAATTGTAATGTCTGAAGTAAGTCCGGCAGAGTCGATCAGGTCCTGGTATTGTTTTAACCATTGAGGAAAGACCATGGAAACGATTCCTATGAGATAGCTGCATGCAAACTGTGCGCCGGGAATCAGTACAACAATTCCTAGAATCTGTAAAATATCAAATGTCTTTGACGGTTTTGGCAGGTATTCACCCCCACAGGCGTGATAGTAATATAATCCAAACAGTACAATACAGGTGATGGAGTAGATGACCATGATACCTGTACTGAAGTAGCTGTCGGCAAACATATTAAGCAGGACATCCACGGAAAATGAACCCTTGGTAATAAGAAGAGAAATCATAGCGATTCCCATCAGAAAGAATGTGGCGAGCAACTGTATGGCAGTTGCGACAAGAATCGGTAAAAAACCGGAAAAAAAGTAACCTACTTTACGCATTTTGTATCTCCAATCTACTTTATTACGATAAAATGTGTTATCAAATTTCATTATAACATAATGGGATAATTGTGCAAGAAATCTGTTTACTTTAAAACTTTAATATGTTAAAATATGTGTGGCTGAATAGTTAAAAGAAAACGAAGAAGAGAGGAAATGCAATGAGCAAGAAACTTAGAACAGAAGCTGTTGATCACTTGTTTGATGCAATATTATGTCTTAAAAATAAAGAAGAGTGCTATACCTTTTTCGAAGATGTATGCACTGTGAATGAATTGTTGTCTTTGTCCCAGCGTTTTGAAGTTGCAGGGATGCTGAGAGATCAGAGAACGTATCTGGATATTGCTGAGAAGACGGGCGCTTCGACTGCGACGATCAGTCGTGTGAACCGTTCTCTGAACTACGGAAACGATGGTTACGATATGGTATTTAACCGTTTAAAAGAAGAGAAAAAAGAAGTGTAGTGCAGGAAAAAGACAGTCTGACGATGAAAAATCAGGCTGTCTTTTATTATTTTCTATTTGGATGAATCTTTCTTTTTTTCGGATTTGGATGAAGTTTCCTTTTTGGAAGTCTCTGTTTGATGCAGTTCATCAATCATACTTTCAATTACCATTTTCTTGATATAGACATCATAACTGAGAAGACAGATGAAACTGAATTTCTGAAGAAAACTGCGGTCCTCTTCCGGAAACTGTTCAAAGGTATGCTGGGCAATAAAATATTTCTTCCCCAGATCTTTCAATAACTTCCCGGATTCTTCTTTTTCCAGATGAAATACTTCATTATATACATCTTCCATATTAAAATCATCTTTGTTTCCAAAATAGCTGTCTGTGATTGGATTCAGTAAAGCCTGAATGTCACTGATGCTGAGAAGATTCTTAAAATAGTAGATGAAAAGCAAAGTCAGTACATGCTCCTTGGAGTACTTTTTCTTTTCCGGAGCAGGTAACAGATTATTCTTGGCATAATTATTGATCATGGTCTTGGTCAGAATCTTGTCATCGTCATAGCGTTTGCATGCTTCTAACTGTTCGTCCATAAAAGTTGTGACCTGATCCATATATAATCCGATATTTGGAATGTCTTCGGTTTTGACATAATCAATCGATTTGAGCTTTTCCTGCAACTGTGCAAGAAAGTCTTTTAAATCATTTCCCACAAAAATCACCTCAAAACACATTATATAGTATCAAAAACTAGATGACAAGTTTTTTCCAAATAAATTTTTATAAAAAGAGCAAGAATGTATGTTCTGTTTTTATATATTGTATGTTATAATACCCACATATGTACTGCAATGAATAAAACAGGAACAGAACGGAGAGGCAAATGAGTTTACTTGATACACTGAATGAACAACAGAAGCAGGCGGTCATGACAACGGAAGGACCGCTTTTGATCCTGGCGGGAGCCGGTTCGGGAAAGACAAGGGTTCTCACCCACCGCACAGCCTATCTGATCGATGAACTTGGAGTAAATCCATATAATATTATGGCCATTACATTTACAAATAAAGCTGCGGGGGAGATGCGGGAGCGTATTGATAAGATGGTAGGATACGGTTCGGAAAGTATCTGGGTTTCCACGTTTCATTCCACCTGTGTCCGCATTTTGCGCCGCTATATTGACCGGCTGGGATACAGCACAAATTTTACGATTTACGATGCTGATGATCAGAAAACACTGATGAAGGATATCTGCAAGCGTCTGAATATTGATACCAAGATACATAAGGAAAAAATGTTTCTTTCAGTTATTTCTTCGGCAAAGGATGAACTGATCGATCCAATCGAGTTTGAAACACGCGCAGCAGGAGATTATGCGAAGCGTATTCAGGCACAGGTTTATCGTGAATATCAGCAGGTGCTCAGGCAGAACAATGCGTTGGATTTTGATGATCTGATCATGAAAACAGTGGAGCTTTTTAAGCTTGATGGCGAAGTCTTGAATGCGTATCAGGAACGTCTGCGCTATATCATGGTGGACGAGTATCAGGATACCAATACGGCACAGTTCGAGCTGATTCGTCTGCTGGCGAACAAATATAAGAACCTCTGCGTGGTCGGTGATGATGATCAGTCAATTTATAAGTTCCGTGGAGCAAATATTTACAATATTCTGAACTTTGAGAAGCATTTTCCGGATGCAACTGTCATAAAATTGGAACAGAATTATCGCAGTACGCAGAATATTCTCGATGCTGCAAATGGGGTGATCGCGAATAATGTAGGACGAAAAGAAAAGAGTCTTTGGACAGACAACACAACAGGGGATAAAATTCAGTTCGAGCAACTGGATACGGCAAATGAAGAAGCGGATTATGTCACGAGAGATATTATGCGTCGTGTCAGAAAAGGTGAGTATCAATATAAGGATTGTGCAGTATTATATCGCACCAATGCGCAGTCGCGTCTTTTTGAGGAGCGGTTTATTGCATCTAACATCCCTTATAAGATCGTAGGTGGTGTAAATTTCTACTCCCGCAAAGAAGTAAAAGATATGCTTTCTTATTTGAAAACGATAGCGAACGGACAGGATGACCTTGCGGTACGCCGTATCATCAATGTGCCAAAGCGCGGAATCGGAGCGACGAGTATTACAAAAGTTGCAATCTATGCTGCGGAGCATGAGATGAATTTTTATTCTGCACTGTGTGAAGCGGCGGAGATTCCGGGATTGGGAAAGGCAGCTGCAAAAATTGAACCTTTCGTGCTTTTTGTGCAGTCTATGAAAGCAAAATCCCAGTTGAAACCGGTGTCTGAACTGTTGCAGGAAATCATCGAAACGACAGGATATGTGCGGGAACTGGAGGCCGAAGGAACGGATGAGGCAGAGGCACGTATTGAGAATATTGACGAATTGATCAGCAAGGCAGTTGATTATGAAGAGGCACAGGAGCATCCGACACTGGATGGATTTCTCGAGGAAGTCGCGCTTGTGGCAGATATTGACAGTCTGGATGCAGACAGCGATTATGTGGTTCTCATGACGCTGCACAGTGCTAAGGGACTGGAATTTCCGAATGTTTATCTGGCAGGTATGGAGGATGGACTGTTTCCAAGTTACATGTCAATTGTAAGTGACAATGCAGATGCTGAAATTGAGGAGGAGCGTCGCCTCGCATATGTAGGAATTACGCGTGCCATGAAAAATCTCACGATCACTTCTGCAAGAATGCGTATGGTTCGGGGACAGACACAGTATGGCAAAGTATCCCGTTTTGTAAAGGAAATTCCGCCACAGCTTCTTTCGGGAGAGATTTATGAACCGAAAAGCTATGAGGAACCGGTCGAAGAAAGTTCATTCCAGAAAGCACGTAAAGCTTTTCGCAGCACGCCGACGTATAGCAGTGAAGTGGGGGAAGGCTATGGTTCGACATTCAAAAGCAAAAAGCCGGCTGCGCCAGTGTATACCAAAGTAAGCAATCAGCGTGACTTTGGAAGTGGTGCATCGGGAAAAAACGGGCTTTCCTACGAAGTGGGTGATCGTGTGCGGCATATGAAATTCGGCGAAGGTGAAGTGACATCAATCGTTGCCGGAGGAAGAGATTACGAAGTAACGGTAGATTTTGATAAAGTCGGCACGAAGAAAATGTTTGCTGCATTTGCAAAATTGAGAAAAATTTAAAAGTTATTTTTCTCTAAAATCATAATTTTTTATAGGAAAACTGGAAAACATATGCTATAATAATGGTAATTTAAAACTTAAGAAGGAGAGGTGCCTACTATGAGTAAGATGGAAGATATTTTAGGTTCTGCAAAAGTAAGTGATGTATTGAGTGCTGCAAAGCTTAATAATTTAATCAAAAAGGATGAGGAAGAAAAGAAACCTTCCAAGTTTGTAATTGTGTTTGCAATCATCGGTATCGTTGTTGCAGTTGCAGCAGCTATCTATGGAATTTATCGTTTCTTTACACCGGATTATCTGGATGATTTCGAGGACGATTTTGAAGATGAATTTGATAATGATTTCTTCGAAGATGAAGATGATGAGCCAGCTGCAGCTACAAAGAATGATACTGCAGAGGACGCAGAATAATTTTTGAAATATATCGTTGTAGATAATATTACTGTATATTTTATAGGGACTGCTGCTTGGAGGTAGTCCCTTTTTTCACGCATATAAAAGAGAGAAGAAGCAGGAGTAAAGATAGATGAAAAAAGGTCAGATTGCAGAAGGAACAGTAAATAAGGTGGAGTTTCCGAACAAAGGAATTGTTTATACGGATGAGGGCGAACGCATCATTGTAAAAAATACGATTCCGGGACAGAGAGTTTCCTTTGCGGTCAATAAGGTTCGCAAAGGAAAGGCAGAGGCGCGACTGCTTGAAACGATAAAAAAGTCACCACTTGAGACGGCAGACACCTGTACACATTTCGGAGCGTGTGGCGGATGTACATATCAGAGCCTGCCATATGAAGATCAATTAAAAATCAAAGAGGAACAGGTGCGTGGCATGATGGAAAATGCCATCGGAGATGCGTGTGCGTATGAGTTCCTGCCAATTAAGCACAGCCCGCGTGTGCTCGCCTACCGCAATAAGATGGAATTTTCTTTCGGGGATGCATATAAAGATGGACCGCTGGCACTCGGTATGCATAAGCGAGGCAGTTTCTATGATATTGTAACGGTGGAGGACTGCCGGATTGTGGACGGTGATTTTCGCACAATCCTTATGGCAACGCTTTCTTATTTCGGAGAACAGGGCATTTCCTTTTATCACCGTCTGCGCCATACCGGATATCTTCGCCACCTTCTTGTGCGAAAAGCGGTAAAGACCGGAGAGATACTCGTGGATTTGATCACCACAACACAGGAATGGAGTAATGCGCCGGTACAGGAGACGGATGAGCGTGCAAAGATAGAGGCTGCATTGTTAGAAAAACAGGGCAAATGTCCGCATGCCGGAACGATAAATGAGGAAAAAGAAAAGTCGCTCTTGGATGGATGGAAAGATGCACTTCTTGCACTCTCACTGGAAGGAACCTTAAAAGGCGTACTTCACACAAAAAATGACAGTGTGGCGGATGTCGTAAAAAACGAAGGAACAGAAGTACTTTCTGGACAGGACTATTTCTATGAGGAACTGTTGGGACTACGTTTTAAGATTTCACCATTTTCCTTCTTCCAGACAAATTCACTTGGCGCAGAGGTACTTTATTCTACAGCACGCGAATTTATCCTTGGGGATAATCCGGATATGCTGACAGATAAGACGGTTTATGACCTTTACAGCGGTACCGGTACGATCGCGCAGATGCTTGCTCCGGTCTGCAAAAAAGTTGTGGGTGTGGAGATTATCGAGGAAGCTGTAGAGGCGGCAAAAGAAAATGCGGCGCTCAATCACCTGGATAACTGTGAATTTCTGGCAGGCGATGTCTTAAAAGTGCTCGATACGATTGAGGAGCGGCCGGATTATATTGTGCTTGATCCACCAAGAGATGGCATTCATCCGAAGGCTTTGGAAAAAATCATTAATTATGGCGTGGACCATATGATCTACATTTCTTGTAAGCCGACCAGCCTGGCGAGGGATCTGGAAGTGTTGCTGGCTCGGGGGTATGTCGTGGATAAGGTGCAGTGCGTGGATATGTTTCCGAATACGGTGCATGTTGAGTGCGTGATAATGATGCAGTATTGTGGAAAAGAGAAGAAATAGTAGGGTTTGACCACAAGATGTTGTGGTTTGAGGGCAAAAATTAGACCGAAAATTGGCTAGTTTTTGCCCGATTTATTTGCACAATTTTATAGATGCATAGGGCTGAAAAAGTGGTTTTGGGAGTGATTTGAAGAAAAATGAAAAGGAGGGAGTGGTAAGAGAGACTAAAAATGAATATGGGCAGGGATGAACGCAAGGCGGTACTTATTTTAGAAATGAAATAGGTGCCGCCTTATTTTTTTGGAGGTGGAAATGTCAAAATTATTTTGTGTGAGTCCGGGACTTCGGGTGCTGGAAAGGCAGATGCAGCAGCCACCGGGTTACAGACCAAGAGGATATGGTATCTGTGTGATGGATGTGGACTGGAGGAGCAGGGGAAATTATTCTGAAATCGTGGACTGCGTGATCAGCAGAATGCAGATGGAGCATCTGAAGAAAAGGGTGGATGAAATTTTTTGTGAAGTGGATAAGGAACTGATATTCCGTAATCCAAAGCACAGAAATGATTTCTATTCCCTGCTGATGGGAAAGAAGGCAAAGACATTGCAGTATGCACCGGGATATGCTGCCGCCGTATTTTTACTGTCTGCCGATGAGATTTTATGGGAGAAGGTCCGCAAAAATGTTCTGGATACCGGGATTTACTTTGACAGGGTAAGGCTTGGAGGCGTGACACTGGAGCAGTATATTCTGTTTCATGCGGCAAAGGATGTTTATAGCGGAACAAAGCATATCCGATTATCGGAACTGACAGATCGGGAACTGATACCCGATGAGATACTCAGGCTTATCGTAAATGCTTTTGTGATCGAGAAGTGCGGAGTGGAAATTGTAAAGCAGGAGGTGTGGAATGCGGATTAAGGTGCTGAGTGGTGGCCGAAAAAGTATAGAACTGCCATTGTCAGATGCGGAATTAAATTTCCAGATGAAAAGAATCGGTATTGAAGAAATCGTACCTGTGTGCAGGCTGGTGGAAGCATCAGAGAAGGATAATCCTCTTTGTAAATTCGAGGGGCAGACCGTGAAAATGGATGAGGTCAATTTTTTCGCCAAACGTTTGGATTGTCTCACGGAGTATGAGCGCAAGGTATTGTATTCCTATGTCACTGACTACGGTGTGGGAACGATGCAGGATTTGATCAATCTGACCTTCAGCATGAAGGGACTTTCGCTGATTACAGATTTTTCTGATGCAGAGCAGGTAGGAAAGCGTCTCTATCTGGATGAATTCATAGCCATACCAGAAGAGGAAAAGCAGCAGACAAACTTTATAAAGTTTGCGGAAAAGACGTTCAAGGAAAGCAGGGTGGAAGTCCTGCCCTATGGAGTTTTCGTGGAGCATGGCTTTGAAATGCAGGAGGTATATAACGGAAAAACATTCCCGGAATACTTTGCATCCGATGAAATCGTGGCAGCAATCGAGGTACAGAATCAGGCAGGGGACACCGAATATCTGTATCTGCCTACCGATATCTGTTCCATGAACAAGGTAAAGGAACGATTGCAGATCATGGATTTCTGGGAGCTGGAGGTTACAGATATACATAACCTGCGCCTGCCGGATATTCTGGTGCCAATGCCGGAGAACATTGATTGTGTGGAGGCACTGACATTATTTAATGAAACGTGTCAGGCGGTAAGGCATTTTGATGAAGTGCAGATGAAGCAGCTTGCCATGGTGGTGGAATTTACCGGGTTTAGCAGTCCTACTGAGGTGACAAGCCTTGCAAAACTGCTTGGGGAATTTGAAGTAAATCCTTTCGTACACAACGATGAAGAGTATGGAAAGTACATGGTGGAGGAGTCCGGGTTATTTGATGTGGATGAGTTGTTGCTCCCTCACATCAATTATGCTTCCTTTGCAGCGGACAAGAGACAGGGGACACTTGTAACAAGCGGTTATGTGGAGGATGGTTTTGTGGGAGCCACTAGAGAACTGTCAGAGTACCAGCAGTACAATGGAGAGTTTGCTGATCCGCTGGAGATTGATGAGAGCTGCTATGAAACTTTCCAGCTTTACAGTCCGCTGACAGCAGGTTTATATGAGGAAGGATTCGAACAGGGGAAGTTATACCGCAGTGACCTGACACCATATGCAAAGGAAATCGCGGAAACCATTGAAAAGGAATACTGTGTAGGGGAAGAACCAAGAGGACTCATGCATTACTTTGACCGGAGTCCGGCGGTAGCCGCAAAGGTAATGTCGGCTCAGCCGAAGGTCGAAATTGTGGACGGGGAGTTATATGGTGTGCTGGAGTGTAAAATCAGTGAACCGCTGACCGAGAATGACATCGAAGTGTTAAAGGAATACTGGACCGGGCAGATGAGCGATGGCTGGGGCGAAGGCTTTGAACAGCGTCCCATTGATGTGGAGGACGGAGAAATCTATGTCAGCTTCTGGAACAACGGAAACTTCCGGAGTGTCATGACGGAGGAAGAACTGATGGGAAGTCAGGTGCAGGGAATGGACATGTCCTGCTAAATAATATTGTGCTGGATATATTTCAGAGTCTGTAGTATTGTGTGTCCTAACAAAAAGAAGGGAGCAGACCTATGGATATGAGAGAAGATATTTTTTATTAGTTTTTTCAGGAACTGATTGAGAGTTACCGGCATGATATTTTACAGAGGGAAGATGTCAAGGAACTTGCCCAGAAAGAAATTGGACTGTGGAATCAGATAAGGGAAAGATTTGGCGGACTGGGTTCAGAAGAGTATAAGCTGATTAGTGAACTGACAGGCTGCATTCTTGACATTAGCTGTATCAAGCAGGAGCAGTTATACTTGCAGGGTGTCAAAGATGGTATCCGGCTGAAGAAAAGAATCAAAGAGATTGAGGAAGGAGAATCATGTTAAAAAGAGAAGAGATAGCACGGATTAAAGAAATGTATCCGAAAGGTACACCCATTCGTCTGTACAGCATGGAAGGGGAACAGTCAGTACCGCCGGGAAGCAGAGGAGTTGTTGACCATGTGGATGACATCGGGCAAATCCATGTGAAATGGGAGAATGGAAGCTGTCTTGCATTAAATATTGAGGTTGACCGTTTTGATATCATTACACAGCAGGACGATATTTCAGAAAAGAAAGAGCAGGAGTTTATTGACAAGGTAAATGAAATCTTGGACAAGACAGACTTCCTGCTCTTAAATATGTCCTGCAATACGGAGAACACATCCTATGCTGCCGAGACACTCCTTGCCATGCATCAGGCATTCGAGGAAGTGTATGGAGAAGGGTATGTGGATGAAAAATACGGAATGGTCATGATGCCTGCGGTGGTAAAAGGAACGGAGTCCGGCATAAAAGCACTTGCCTTGGTAACGCTGGACTTGGAATCTTCCGGAGAACATTGGGGGACTACATTCCTTACACCGGGAGGACCATTGGTGCAGGGGCATGCCGAGCTTACAGAGGAGCAGAAGCGTGCCATCAGAGAATACTATATTCCCTACGATTATTGGTACACACCCCTTGTGGAACGTGACCATCATGTGAACTTTACAGATATGCCAGAGACAGTTGCCAATATCAGAAGGCTGGTGGATGAGTCGCTGGTTGCAGGGGAAGTACAGCAGATGGAGGGACCAAAATAAAGGAGAGGAGAACATAATTGAATAGCATTATTAGTTGGGTAGGTGGTAAGAAGGCACTCCGTGACTTGATTTACTTACGCATGCCCAAGCACTATGACCGCTACATAGAAGTATTTGGCGGAGGCGGATGGGTTCTGTTTGGAAAGCCACCGGATAAATGTATGGAGGTTTACAATGATTTCAATTCGAATCTTGCAAACCTCTTTTATTGTGTCAAGGAAAGACCGATGGCTCTGCTTCGGGAACTGTCTTTCCTGCCACTGAATTCCAGGGATGAGTTTGTGACACTTCGAAAATTCCTTACGATGGAAGAATTCAAAAGTGAGCATCTGGCAGAGGAACTGGAGATAGCAACGCATTTTCTAAAAGAGCCAGAGGCTGCGGAAATTTGTGACATTCTAAAGGAACGAGCAGTGGTCGGGGATGTGAAAAGGGCGGCGGCCTTTTATAAGATTATCCGCTACAGTTATGGAAGTGGCTGTACTTCATACGGGTGCCAGCCATTTGACATAAGGAAGACCTTTACTATTCTCTGGGAGGCAAACCGGAGGTTAAAAGATACTGTGATTGAAAATAAAGATTTTGAGGCACTCATCCGTCAGTATGACAGACCGAATGCCTTTTTTTATTGCGATCCGCCGTATTTTGAAACCGAAGGGCATTATGAAGTGGTGTTCCGCAAAGAAGATCATGTAAGGCTTAGGGATACACTGGCAGGCATCGAGGGGAAATTCATGGTTTCCTACAATGACTGCGAGTACATCAGGGAATTGTATCAGGACTTTCAGATTGAAGCGGTGACACGAATCAACAATCTGGCACAGCGCTATGACAACGGAAGTGAGTTTCCGGAGGTGCTGATTGCCAACTATGACATGGAAGAAAAAAGAAAGAGCCTGCCGATGCAGATGAATCTGTTTGAAATGTTTGACGAGCAGAAGGATTCTGTGTGGCATGGCAGTAGCAGGAAGGAGGACGAAGATGGTTCAGTTAGTGGAGATAACGGGAGTACTGAATGAAAAAGGCTGTATTGAAATTCCCATTGTACTGCTTGCACAGACAGGTATCCGTACCGGGGAAGAGGTAAATCTGATTTATCTTGCCGCAGGCGAGAAGGATTACCGGAATGAATCAAGGGAATTTATGTTAAAGAGAGCAGAGGAAGATCCGTTGGAGGAGCTGCAGAGTGGGGAAACGGAGTTGAAACTGCCGCCACAGTTGCTTGCAGATGCACACATTCCCTTGGATGCAGACTTGGATATTGTCTGCTTGGATAGAAAGATTGTGATTCTGCCTACGGAGGATGTAGAGTCAGAGGATGTACCCAAAGAACTTCTGGATATCTGTGCAGATCTTGGCATCCCCAGAGAAAAAGTAAACATTGTTTTGCGAATGACCGAGGAGGAAAACGGAAAGAAATAAATTCTTTCCGATGCAAAGGAAGGAGCGAAGTTATCGAAATGAAAAAGCCGGTGTATAAATTGCTGGATGAAAAGGGCAGGGTACTGATACCTCTTGAAATGCGACAGAAAGCGGAGATAGAGAAAGGGGATATCTTAAAGGTTTCCATAAACACTGGGAAGATTGTTATATCCAAGGTAGACATTTTAGAGGTAGGAAAGCAGGATGCAGAAGCTGTGGAGGCTTATGTCCACGCAGCCGTAAAGACCATGAGCCATGAAAAGCAGGTGGCTCTTGCCGCAAGGATTTTGAAACTTGCACAGCAGGAGGGAGGAGCGGATTGCTAAAAAGTAAATACAAAGCCTTTGAAATACAGGATGCCTTGGTCAGTGAAACGGTGGTGGAAGGAAACCGGATAGCCATTGCAGATTTTATTAAAAACTGCAAGGAAGGGAGTATTATCACCATCCACACGTTAGATGGTGAGCCATTTTTAATCGGAATGTCAAAATTATTCCTGTATTGTGAAGACAATGAGTTTTTGAACAATCAGTTGATACCGTATCTTCGAGGGATGTGAATGGAGAAGCAGTATGAAAAACATATTTTTTCGTGATGGAATCCTTATCTACTATGGAAATCCGGCAGGTTATCTGTCAGAGGGGAAAGTAGTGCTGGATTCCATTTTTGATAAAGAAGAAATCATAGCTTTCCTGTCTGAGAAAGAAAAGCTGGCAGTGGAAATAAGGTCAGGAGTCTATGACCGTCTGTCAGAGGGTGGTGGGATGGAAATGACAGTGGAAGCATCCAAAGGAAGGAGGATAAGAATCTATCAGATTAAACAGGACAGTCCGTTTATGATGCGGTTTATCAGTCTGGCAGAAAGGGAAAAGAGAGGCTTTGAAAAACCACAGCAAAAGGAGTATGCGCTCGTTTATGAGGGAGAGGTGGATACCTTCAGTCTGGAAGATGTCTGGGAGAAGTTTGGCAGAAGGGTGCCAAGGGATTTTGAAGGACATGCATTATCCATATCCGATGTAGTGGAATTTTCAGAGGAAGAGGTAAGCCGCTATTTTTATGTGGAGCCGAAAGGCTTTGCGGAAATAACATTTAAATTGGAATAGCCGTAAGGCGGAAAGGAAGAACATGGCAGGAAAAGGAACAAAAAACAATCAGCAGAATACCCAGGGCGATGCACAGACTGAACAGGCAGTGCAGACGAAGCCGCTTGATTTTGATGTACGCATCCACTCCATCAAACCAAATGAGTCCATAAAGGGTACCGCAAGTGTAAACATTAACGGTGCCTTTGCCATTAGGGGAGTCAAGATTATTGAGGGCAGCAATGGATTATTTGTATCCATGCCCAGCTACAAGGTAGGGAACGAGTACAAGGATATCTGTTTCCCTATCACGCAGGAATGCAGAAAGCGGTTGAATGATGCGGTTATCGGTGCTTATGAACAGGCACTCACACAGAGCCAGAGCAGTATGGCAAAGCATCATGAAATGCAGCAGGCACCGGAAGGTCAGGCAATGGACATGACCGGTATGTAAGAAACCCAAATAACAAAAATAAAATGAAATTACATGGAGGAAAAATCAATGAGAAAGATGATGAACAAGGTAGTAGGAAACATGAAGGTAACCGTGGCAAAGGCGGCAATGCTGTTGAAGGATAAGAAGGGAGAAAACTATGTGGATACCGCAGTTAAGATTTTGATTGCGGTGGTAATTGGTGCCCTTTTGCTTGCCGGTTTGTATGCCCTCTTCGGAGATGTAGTAATGCCTACCCTTACCAGAAGAATTCAGGAAATGTTCAATTATGCCGGTTAATACCAGAGAAAGAAGGAGGAAGAGAGTATGCCCAGAAATGCAGCTACACAGAATAATAACACAGAGAACATGGAACAGCAGGTACCTTTTAAGGTGACCATCACAGAGCATAACCCGGAGAGAGGTGTGCTTGCCAATGCAGATGTAAATGTGGCAGGCATTATGACGATCCGTAACGTGAAGATTAAGCAGGATGACTATGGTCTTACCGTGACCATGCCCCGAACCAAGATGCCTCACACAGAGCAGTATAAGGACTCCGTGTATTTTGCTGACAAGTCCATGAAGCAGCAGTTTGACATGGCAGTAGAAACAGCTTATCAGGAGAGTGTTCAGACACAGACAATGGAACAGGATGAGCTGGAAGAAGGCATGGAGCAGGAAGAAGACACCGGCATGAGCATGGGAATGCAGTAAGTGGAAGGGATGATAAGGCTTACCCTATTTTTTCTCGTTCTGTCTTTGGCGGCGGTCTCTGACATCCGAAAGCGAATCATTCCGGATTGGATGCCGTTTTTAATTGCCGGGGTAAGTCTGATTCCATCGGAGCCTGTTTATCTGACAGGACTATTTGTGGCATTACCGCTGCTCATTGCAGGAATCACTGTAGGAGGTATCGGAGGCGGAGATATCAAGCTGACAGGTGCTTGCGGATTGGTGCTTGGGTTTGAAAGAACCCTTTCAGGTTTACTTATGGCACTTATGTTTCTGCTTCTGTTTCATTGGGCAGGACAGTGCATAAGGAAATGTAAAAAAATAAATTGTGGAGTAGGGAAGGAACAGGCATATCCGCTTGTTCCTTTCTTACTGCTTGGAATGTTAATGAGCGTCCGGATTGGAGGTTAAATGTGAAAAAGAAATTAGTAGTAGTTGGCATGCTGGCAACCATTGCAGGAGTGGTGGCAGCGTTTAAGAGCCGTAAGAAATATACAAAAGTAAGAAAAAATTATTAGGAGGAAGTGCAGAATGAAATTATTTAAGAACAGAACCGTGCTGGGGATTTTTTGTATTGCAGTGTCCCTGATTATCTGCTTTGCCATTACACCTCTTGTCAATGCTGGTTTATCCAAAAAAGTCACCATTGTACGATTCAATAAACAGGTAAATGAGGGCGAAGAGATTACAAGGAATATGTTGGATGTGGTTGAGGTAGGAAACCATAACCTGCCGGAGAACGTGATAAGAAATGTTGCAGATGTGGAAGGAAAATATCTGACCACTACTGTGTATGCCGGGGATTATATTCTTACAGATAAGATTTCCGATGAACCTGTCGCTGAGAATAAATACCTTTACAGTTTAAACGGGGAAAAACAGGCCATGTCCATTACCATCAATACCTTTGCAGAAGGATTGTCCGGAAAGTTAAAAAGTGGGGATATTGTGTCCATCATTGCACCGGATTACCTTGGCAGTGGAGAAACCATAATCCCTGTGGAACTCAAATATGTGGAGGTTATCGCTGTGACAGCAAAGTCCGGCTATGATGCCAACACCGGAGAACAGATGTCAGAGGAAGACGAAAAGGAACTGCCGTCTACCGTAACCATTCTGGTAAGGCCGGAGCAGAGTAAACTCCTTGCCAGACTGGAAGCCGAGGGAGAAATCCATTTATCCTTAGTGTTCCGTGGAGATGCAGATAAAGCTTCAGAATTTATCAAGGCACAGGATCAGGTACTGGATGAAATCAAAGCGGCAGAAGAGGAAGCATTACAGGAAGAGGATGCAACTGAGGAAGATGGTCAGCCTGTTATGAATGCAGACGGTCAGGAAACCACAGAGGAAGAAGAAACAAGTACGGATGGGGAGGAATAGAACGTGAACTTTAAACAGAACTCTCTGTTTAAGAGAAATACAGAATTAGAGGAAGAACAGGAAGTGATGAAGGGCGGTGTGCTTGCCGTATGGGGGAGTCCCTCTTCCGGCAAAACCACTGTTTCCGTGAAGCTGGCAGATTACCTTGCCAGAAAAAAGAAAAATGTGCTGTTGATTTTTGCAGACATGACAACACCGCCTCTGCCCTGCATCTGTGCCGCCGGAGATTTGGAAGGAGAAAAGTCACTAGGGAGCATTCTTGCTGCCACCCATGTAACGGAAAATCTGATTAAGAAAAACTGTATGTTCTACAGAAAAAATGATTACTTAAGCATGGTGGGGATGTTAAAAGGAGAGAACGTGTTCACTTATCCGCCTTATGACCAGACACAGGCAGTGGAACTGATTGAACAGGCAAGGGAGGTGGCTCCCTTTGTCATTATCGACTGTGGCAGCACCATTGCTTCGGATGTGTTGTCGGCGGTGGCACTGATGGAGGCGGATACAGTGCTTCGGCTTGTAAACTGCGACTTAAAATCCATCAGTTATCTGTCTTCACAGTTGCCGCTGCTTCGTGACAACAAATGGGATGCGGACAAGCAGCTTAAGGTGGCATCCAATGTGAAACAGCAGGAGGCAAGCAGCCATATGGAACAGGTGCTTGGCTCTGTTTCCTTTCAGATTCCCCACAGCAGGGAAGTAGAAACACGGTATCTGGAGGGAGATATGCTGGCAGAGCTTGGACTAAAAGAGAGCAGGGCATTCAGAAAAGAGATTGAGAAAATCAGTAAGGAGGTGTTCGGTGTATGATGGGAAATAATCAGAATTTGTTTTTTTCCCCGGAGGAAAAGGGCAGGGAATTCTCCGATGTGTTAAAGGAAGTGCAGGAGTATATCTCCAGTAAATATTCCACCCTCATGGTGGAAGGCGGAAATGAGGAGGTAAAACAGCAGGTCAAGAGATACATCTCAAAGTACATTGCAGACTACCGCATCACCGTAAAGGGAAAGACAAGGGAAGAACTGATTAATGACCTTTATACGGAGATGGCGGAGTTTTCCTTTTTAACCAAGTACATCTTCGGAACAGGCATTGAGGAAATCGACATCAACTCATGGAAGGATATTGAGGTGCAGTACAGTGATGGCAGATGTGAGAAAATGGAGGAACACTTTGAATCACCGGAGCATGCCATCAACGTGATTCGAAGAATGCTCCATGTGTCCGGCATGGTGCTTGACAATGCATCCCCGGCAGTCCTTGGGCATTTAAGTAAAAATATCCGTATTGCGGTGTTAAAGACTCCTCTTGTGGATGAGGATGTGGGTATTGCAGCTTCCATCCGAATCGTAAATCCCCAGAGCCTCAAAAAGAGTGACTTTGTGGATGGAGGAACCGCTACCGATGAAATGTTAGACTTTCTGGCAGAATGTCTGCGTTATGGAATCAGTATCTGTGTGGCAGGTGCGACAAGTTCCGGCAAGACTACTCTGGCAGGGTGGCTCCTTACCACCATTCCGGACAACAAGCGTATTTTTACCATTGAAAACGGAAGCAGGGAGTTAGCACTTGTGAGGGAGAAGGATGGAAAGGTAACCAACAGCGTCATCCATACCCTGACCAGATACAGCGAAAATGAAAAGCAGAACATCGATCAGGATATGCTTCTTGATATGGCCTTACGTTTTAACCCAGAGATTATCTGTGTGGGAGAGATGAGAAGCTCGGAAGCATATACAGCGCAGGAGTCTGCAAGAACCGGGCATACCGTGCTTACCACCATTCACAGTAATAGTTGTGAATCCACTTATAGCCGAATGAGAACCTTATGTAAGAGAAAATACGATATGGATGATGAGGTGTTGATGGATTTGGTAACCGAGGCATTCCCCATCGTGGTATTTACCAAGCAGCTTGAGAACAAGAAAAGAAGGCTCATGGAAATCATGGAGTGTGAAATCACACCCGATGGAAAGAGACATTTTAATTCCCTGTTCCGTTATGAGATTACGGAAAACCGGGTGGAAGGAGATAAATTCATCATCAATGGAACCCATAAAAAGGTGTGCGGTATTTCAGAGAGCCTGAAAAAAAGGTTCCTTGAAAACGGAATGCCTAGGGAAGTGCTAAATAAAATTACGGGAGGAGGTGCAAGCGTATGCTGACAATGCAGGTAATGGCCTGTATGGGTATCATCATAGGCTTATTTTTATTGCTGGGCATTAATCTTACGGATTTTACCGGTAATATTTTTAAGAGGCTGTTGGACGGACCCAAAGGTATCCGAGAGGAGATTTTAGAGCAGACGCAGAGAAAGAAAAAGTCCTTCTTACGAAGAGAAGTGGAAGAGATACAGAGTATCCTAAAGGCTACCGACAGGGAAAATACCTTCCCGTTTTTATGTACGGTATCATTGGTACTGTTTGCCGCAGGTGCCGCCGGGGCAGCCATGCTTGGGAATTTCTTTCTGGTACCCGTCGCAGCGGTAGGGTTTATGTTCCTTCCCTTCTGGTACATTAAGCTGACTGCGTCCCATTTCAAAAAGGATGTGTCGGCAGAACTGGAAACAGCACTGTCCATCATTACCACCGCATATCTAAGAAGTGAGGATATCCTGACTTCTGTGGAAGAGAATCTGGAATATTTAAATCCGCCGGTAAAGAACATCTTTCAGGATTTTGTGTCAAGAATCCGTCTGATTAATCCTGACTTGGAGGCGGCCTTGGATGAACTGCGTGCAAGGATAGCGGATGATGTGTTTAAGGAATGGGTGGATGCCTTAAAAGCCTGCCTGTATGACAGATCGCTAAAAACAACACTGACACCGATTGTGGCCAAACTGTCCGACATGCGTATTGTGAATGCAGAACTGGAATATATGGTTATGGAGCCGAGGAAAGAGTTTATCACAATGGTAGTGCTGGTTGTAGGTAACATTCCACTTTTATATTTCTTAAATAAGGATTGGCACCATACGTTGATGCACACGGTAGTGGGGCAGATAATGCTCAGCATTGCAGGCATTATTATTTTTGTATCCACAGCCCATGTAATCAGACTGACAAAACCGATAGAATATAGGTCGTAGAAAGGAGACAGTATGAATCTGATATTATTTTGTGTGTTTTTGACCTTTTCTATAGGTCTCTTTCTGCTGCTTGCAGGACTATTACGTCTGCCGACCTTAAAGACCAGCAGGGTAATGATGGATACAGGTAAGGAAGGAAAACAGTTATCCAAGACCTTGGATGCCTTTTATATGGATGGAGCCGTGAAGATTGCGAAGTACATCCGTATGAATGATTACAAGAAAAACCGGATGGCAAATGTGCTTCGAGCCTCCGGGCTTGGCATGACACCGGAAGTCTATACTGCATACGCATATTTAAAAGCCGGAAGTGTCTTTTTGCTGATTATTCCGGCACTGTATGTGTTTCCGCTGGCTGCTTTATTTGTAATTCTCTTGGGAATCATGATTTATTACAAGGAAATCCAGAAGGCAGATGAAATGCTGAAAGAAAAAAGGGAGCAGATAGAGGAAGAGTTATACCGCTTTGTATCTACTATCACGCAGGAACTGAAAAACAGCAGGGATGTGCTTTCCATGCTGGAGCATTACAAGGAAAATGCCGGGGCAGCCTTCAGAAAAGAACTGGATATTGTGTGTGCGGATATGCGCTCCAGCAGTTATGAGGCAGCTTTAACCCGTTTTGAGGCAAGGCTCAATTCCACACAGTTATCGGATGTGGTCAGAGGTCTCATCGGTGTGTTAAGAGGAGATGACGGAGCCGTGTACTTCCAGATGTTAACCCATGATTTTAAGCAGACGGAGCTTCAGAGACTGAAAGCGAAGGCAGCCAAGATACCACCCAAAATAAGAGTGTATTCTTTTGCCATGCTGATGTGTTTTCTGGCAACCTACTTCGCCATCATCATCTATGAAATCATCAGGTCTATGGGAACCTTGTTCTAGCAGGAGGTATAAATGAGACAGATAAGAAAAATATTGCGTGATAAGAGGGGAGAGGGGTACATTGATGTGGCAGTCATGGTGCTGTGTGTCATGTTAGTGATTGCACTTGGCGTAAGGTTATTCCCCATCTTTATCACCAAAATGCAGGTAGACAATTTTGCAGATGAACTGGCAAGAGAGGCTGAGATCAGCGGAAGGGTAGGAAGCGAGACTTCGAACAGGCAGAGAGTCTTGGAGGAAAGAACAGGAATCCACCCGACTGTGCAGTGGTCAAGAACCGGGAATCTGCAATTAAATGAAGAGGTAACGGTTACCGTTACCATGCAAAAGGACCTAGGGTTGTTTGGAAACTTTGGTTCGTTTCCGATAACCATCCGGGCAAGAGCCTCCGGAAAGAGTGAGGTGTACTGGAAATGAGGAAGTTAAGAAAAAAGACTGCCGCCCTATTAAAAGACCGGAAAGGAAATATGATGCCACTTGTGGTGGCCGTAACCATCTGCATGCTGATTATTATCCTTGGAGTTGCAGAATACATGCGCCTTGTGATTACCGCTGCAGGTATCAAGGATGCAATGGAGTCTGCCGTCATATCCACAGTTAATGACAATTATAACGAGGTTTACCATAGTGTCAGGGAAGGATATGCCGCAGGCTATGAGCCGGATGGGGAATCGTTTTCTCCCTCGGTGGATTATGGGGATATTTACAGCAGAATGTGTTTTTTACTCGGACTGGAAGAGGACGGGGCGGGATATGTTCGAATCAATAACGGAGGAGAGATGGAGTACTGTTTGAGCAATCTTTGTGTGTATATACACAATAATGCTCTCGGTGCAGGAGGCGGCCCCTATTATGCAGATGCCTCCATCAGACTGGAGGTGCCGGTAAGATTTGCCGGAAAGATCATCACCAATATGTCAATAAATCTAAAGGTTCGGGCAGCCTATACAGAGAAATTTTAGTAAGATGTTACAGATATCGTGCAACCTATTACATTTTGATAGACTTCTGCAAAGTTGTATGGTAGGTTGGGGATTGACAAAAAGAAATTTAAAAACTACATACAGGAGGGATTGCTATGAAAGATAGTACAAAGAAAAGACTTATCATCGCAGGACTCGTAGCAGTGAGCGTATTATTGATTTTCGGAATCAGCAGGGTGCTTTACAAGGAACCGGTGCAGGAGTTACCTAAAGAGAGTAAACCTACAGAAGAGGTTGAGCTTATGGTGGATACGGAAGAAACCGGGCAGGTGCAGAAAGAAACGGAAAGCACAGAGGAAACAAAGGAGTTAATCATCGAAACAGAAACAGAGAATGGCGTGGAGAGCGGAAAGCAGGAAATCCAGCAAACGCCTGAAAAAACGGAAGATGAAAAGCCGGAGGAGACGCCTGCCTTAACAGAGGATGCGGATACTACAAAGCCGGATACACCACCAGAGTATGAGGAGCCGGAAGGGACGAAACCGCTTGTGGATGATACTCCGAAAACCGGAGATACCAAAGATGGTATGATTTACATTGAAGGATTTGGATGGGTTGTAGATAACGGTGGCGGTGGAAGCGGTACCGTGGCAGACGATATGTATGAGAATGGAAATAAGGTAGGTATCATGGATTAGGGATACCAAGAAAGAGGCACAGCAAAAAACGCTGTGCTTTTTTCATGCAGAAATTTTTTTGCAACAGCAGGTGATTTTCTGCATTTAGAAGGGAGGCAACATGAAAAGATTTAAGTTATTAGTCTTGACCTTTTTGTTAATCCTATCTACACTCTCACCCATGACAGTGCATGCCGAAGGCAATGGAAACATTAACAATGGCGGTGGAGGATTAGGAGAAGGTACGGACACAAACTTCTGGAATACCGGAGATGAAGGAGTCAGAGTCACAGTGGTTAGTGCCAGTGACGGAAGTGCAGTAAGTGCGTCCATAGACCTGACAAACAAACAACCGAACGATATTAGAGTACAGTTTGGAAAGGTCTGTAAAAGTCAGTACCGGAGTGGAACAGTATTAACACCGGATACAGGAAGTTACAGTTATATCAATCCTACCCAGTCTCTGCCCAAAATTATTACCACATCCTCCGGCAGTGCAAGTCTAGCCGCTATCAAAAGTTATTTTACAGATGAGCAGGTCATACGAAGTATCGCAGGATATGTGGGGATGAACTATGATACGTTGATAGGTGGGGACTATAAGTTGTTATTGGAACCTATTGCGTATGTGACGTTTGAAGGAGTACGAACTGCATTCACCGCTACAGAAGCAGCAATGTATAACCAGGTCAGAGGTGGTATGTTAAGAAAGAAGCTGACGTCTCTGACGCATAAAAATCTGCCCCTCGCCATGTTTTTGGAAACCTCAGACCTGGGATATCCGGCTTGGGGTGGCGGTAAGAACCAGAAGGTCTCAGATGATGAGATTATCGGTTCATTAGGACTTGGTATTGTAAGGTTTAATGAGGTGGTAACACCGGAAGTGATTGCGGCAGATTATGAGTACCGGGTAGACACGGATGTGGTAACAATCGTCACCATAAGTGGAGGGCAGAGCGATCCCGACCATCCGGTAAGTGTAACGTTTAGTATCCTTGGAAGGAACTACACGGTAAACAATGTGTATTATCCGGAGGACGGACAGCAGCTTGTGTGGGTGAAATGGCATACACCGTCTACGGAACAGTATATCACCATAAACGTGAGTGTCAGCGGAGGAGGCAGTGCAAGTAAGGGAACGATTACTGCCAACATCGTAGACCTTGATAGGATTCCACCGCCCAATCCGGTAGCGGATGACAGAAATGATTCCTACAATGCAGGCAATGCCATTATTCCTGCAAATCCGCAGAAGACAAGTGCGTCATGGAGTGTATGGAGGCCTTGGTGGAAAGAAAAATGGGTATGGCATAGTGATTGGAAATGGAAAACAGGTTCCCATACGGAAGAGTGTAAGGAAGACTGTGAAAGCAGTCATGGATATTGGGAAGATGAGGGAGAGTACGTGGACGAAGGCTGGTGGGAGTTTAGCTTGGACAGATATTCGGCATCCCTATCAGCAACAATGGATCTTACTACGGATGCCAAATCCCCTACTGCAACAGCTACCACTATCAAGAGTGGCTATGGTGTGAACATCAGTGTAAATGCCAGTGTATCCACAGGCCAGTCCTCGGCAACCACACCACCGCAGACAGCAGTCAGTTATTTCCCGGAGTTTTATTATAAGACCTATTGGAGATTGCTAGACAGAACAAGAAGCGGGTACCATGCAGGGTTTGAGTTTCGGAATAACCATTATTCCACCTATAACCGAAGAACACATTTCACTCCTGTGTGGATGCCGAATGGTACCTATACGGTCTACACATACTTACTGGACTGCTGGACACCGGATGGAATGCTCAGTGTGAATCTGACAGACTCCGTACAGATATCGGGAGATTTATGGGATGACTGGCACATAGCACCACAAAGGGCAAGGTAACGGTATGGCGTATGAAAGAATCGATGGACCAAAAGGACTGCTCTATCACTACACAAAAAGGGAGAACGTAGAGCCTATTTTACAGGATGGGAGGATAAGAAAATTTAAGGATAGAGAATGCTGGTTCTGCACTTCCTTGGAGGATGCCTTAAGACTAATGGAGTTAACGGTCATGGAAGAAGGAAAACTTTACTATGATGCAAACGGACTTCCAAGGAGATATCCAAAGTTTGTACCGGAAGAATATGTGGTGTTGGAGTTATCCCCAAGATACCAGAATGGGGATTGGGTGATATGGAATCAGGAGTTCCCTGGCGGAGCGCCGGAGGAAATTCGGAAACTTGGAGAAGAATTCAGCCATCTGAAGATAGGATTCAGAGGAGATTTAAGGTTCTATGAGAACCCCAATATCTATGAGGTAGCAGAGCTTTTTCAGGAGCAGACGCAGACACCTCAGATAACAATGTAACTAAAAACAAGTGGAAAAGGACTGCTTACGGGCAGTCTTTTTCTGTACCGAAAGGAGAAAGGAAGAGAAATGAAGAAAAAGAAATGGTTAGTGATGGTAATGCTGGTACTTGTGTGTTCCCTTATGTTTGGCACTACGGTATGTGCAGCCGGAACAGGAGATGTGGCAGGAGCTATTGAGGGGACATGGAAGGATGCCTCCGCGCAGATTAAGACGGTGGTAAACAAGGTTGTATTCCCTGCGATTGATTTGATCCTTGCAGTATTCTTTTTTGCAAAGCTGGGAACCGCATATTTTGATTACCGAAAGCACGGACAGTTTGAATGGGCAGCTCCGGCAATTCTGTTTGCCTGTCTGGTCTTTACCCTGACCGCACCTGCCTATATCTGGACAATTCTTGGAATGTAGGAAAGGGAAAACTGCCCAAAAAAGAGGGCTATCCATAGACATTTATCAAGAAGACGGGTATAATTATAGTGAGAGGAGGAATGCAGAATGGAAGTAAAAACATATACGATTGATGAAATAAAAAATATCGTAACACCTATTGCGGAGAAATATCAGATTGCACAGGTATATCTGTTCGGTTCCTTTGCCAGAGGAGATTTTGATGAACAGAGTGACATAGACATCCGTATTGAAAAAGGGAACCTGAAAGGAATGTTTGCCTTATGCGGTTTTTATACGGAAGTGTCGGATGCATTAGGACGAAAAGTAGATGTACTGACTACAGGAAGTCTGTCAGATGAATTTCTTGAGAGTATAAAGAAGGATGAGGTGATGCTATATGCAGGGCAGTAGAAATATAGATATCTTAATGCATATCAGAGATTATTGCGCAGAAATCAATTATACAATGGATACGTTTGGAAGGGATTATGATATCTTCGTTTCCAACTCTATTTACCAGAATGCGGTAGCGCTTTGTGTATTGCAGATAGGAGAACTGACAACACATTTTACGGATGAATTTAAGAGTGCATATAACAAAGTACCTTGGAATCAGATAAAAGCATTAAGAAATGTGGTGGCTCATAACTATGGTAAAATTGATAAGGAAACGCTATGGGAAACCTTGTTAAATGATATCCCGGACTTAAACGATTACTGCTGTCAGATTATTACAGAGCATCAGGCTTTGGAGCAGGAATGCAATGAAAGCCAGACAATGAACCTTTCCTGATGCTATAAAACAAAATAAAATACATTATTAAAAACTATCCGCTTTATCAGGCAGGATAGTTTTTTTATGTCCAAAATGAGGTAAGCGGAAATGAATTTTTTTGAATCGGAACTGAAAAAGATTATGGGAGACAGTGCCATTTTAAAAGACCAGAAATATGTAGGTCGTATGTGCTATGGAACCATTGGCGGAGATTTAAGAGCCAGAGTGGAGTTTGTAACCCTTGGAGTCAGTGACCATTATGCAGGCATAAAGGCATCTGTTATCAACAGAAAAGAAGGAGTGGTAGATAGTATTCTTCTTCAATTTTCGGATATCTGGGGAAAACAGAAGGTAAGCAATCCTAATTTTAAGGAGGGAGTCAATCCCCATATCTGGACAGATAGTGGAAAAAGCGATTGGTATGTGTTCCGTCCGGGTGCGGCAGAGTACCAGAAGGTTGCAGACACTTTAGAAAATTATATGTCTGTATTTCAGGATATGGTAATGGCGCAGGCAGAACAGGACTGTACCATACAGATGGGTACATAGGGAGCAATAAACAGGAAGGAGGCAAGCTATGTTTATATTTGATTTTGTGGCCGAGACTATCCTGGACCAGATACTTGACTGGATATATGGGAAAATCATAGGGTTTCTAAATGATTTCTTTGTGATGATGAATAACATGGGAGTGGAACTGTTTGAGTTGCCTTGGGTAAACGCAGTTACCACTTTTTTTAGTTACCTTGGCTGGGCACTGTTTGGTGTCGGACTTGTGGTAGGAGCCTTTGAGTGTGCCATTGAGTATCAGGGAGGCAGGGGAAGCATAAAAGACACTGCCATGAATTATATCAAAGGTTTTATGGCGGTAAGTCTGTTCACGGTAGTACCGGTCAACCTGTACTCGCTGTGTGTATCCCTGCAAGGAACGTTCGGTTCGGCGATTACGGGCATTACCAATGCAGAAAGCATTGGTCTGACAGCACAGCAGGTGTTAATGTCTGCATCTTTTCCGGGAATCGGAAATCCCATTCTGATGACTTTTTGTGCAGTCATGATGGGTTATGCAGTAATCAAAGTGTTCTTTGCCAACTTAAAAAGAGGTGGAATCCTCTTAATCCAGATAGCGGTTGGAAGCCTTTATATGTTCTCTGTTCCCAGAGGATACATAGATGGATTTATCCAGTGGTGCAAGCAGGTCATCGGAATCTGCATGACTGCCTTTTTGCAGTCCACCATCTTAACCGCAGGACTGATGGTGTTTAAAGACCATCCGCTGTTAGGGCTTGGACTCATGCTGTCCAGTACGGAAGTGCCCCGGATTGCAGGACAGTTTGGTTTGGATACCAGCACCAAGACCAATATCATGAGCAGTGTATATGCAGCCCAGACCGCCATCAACATGACCAGAACTGTTGTGAAAGCAGTGGCCGCATAAGGATGGTGATACTATCGAAATGAAATTAGGAAGCCTGTTTGATGGAATCGGCGGTTTCCCTCTTGCCGCCACCATGAACGGTATCAGACCGGTATGGGCAAGCGAGATAGAACCCTTTCCGATGGCGGTAACGGCATACCGGTTCCCGGAGATGAAGCACATGGGAGATATCACAAAACTGCATGGAGAAAGCCTGCCCGTGGTGGATATTATTGCAGGAGGTTCCCCGTGTCAGGATTTGTCCGTGGCCGGGAAGAGGGAAGGACTGTCCGGGGATCGTTCCGGCTTATTCATGGAGCAGGTCAGAATCGTAAAGGAAATGAGAAAACAGGATGGAAGGAGGATGAGGAACCATAGAAGACGGACAGATGAGTTTATTCGACCTCGGTATATGCTCTGGGAAAATGTGCCGGGAGCCTTCTCAAGCGGAGAATCCTACGGAGCAGATTTCCACAAGGTCCTTGAAGAAGTCTGCTCCATCAAGGAGGCAGGCATATCTCTACCTGGACCGCCGGGAGGGGCATGGACTCCTGCCGGGATTATTATGGGAGAAGGATTCTCTGTCGCTTGGAGGATATTGGACGCTCAATTTTGGGGTGTCCCCCAAAGAAGAAATCGCATCTTCCTTGTCGCAGATTTTGGAGGATACAGTGCCGGAGAAATATTATTTGAGTCCGACAGCGTGTGGAGGAATTATCAGAAGAAGCGAAAAGAGGGGAAAGGAATTACCTGCTATCTTAAAGCAGGCTCTGCTGATGCAGGCAGGCCAAAACATACAGAACCCCAGAAAGACTATGTAATCTGTCTTTTGGATCAGGGCGGAGAGCGGATGGATGTGTGTGAAAATATCAGCGGAACGCTGCTTGCACACGGACGTTCCAATCCGCCTATTATTATGGCTACCAGTCAGGGAAATGCAGAGATAGGAGTCGGCTATTGCCCCACCATTACAGCAGCGGCAGGAATGGCAGGAAATAACCAGCCGATCCTGTTTGACAATCATGGACCGGATACGCGCTATACCGGTCCTGTGGAGGTGGCCCAGACCATCACTTCGGCACTTGGCACAGGGGGAAATAATACACCGCTTGCCGTAAATAAAGAGCCTTTCTGTATTGCCGGAAACATTGTAAACAGGAAAGAAAAAAATGGCGGAAACGGCTGCGGTTACCAGCAGGGCATCAGTTATACCCTGACCACAGAGGACAGGCATTGTATCTACATTCCCCACGAACAAGAAGAACCTTACCAGAAGGTAATCGGAAGCCTGTGTGCCGGGGATGAAAAGATGATCGGCAATCAGTATGTGGAGCAGGGCAAGTGCATTGTGGATGCGACCAGACTTGTGCGCAGGCTGATTCCGTTGGAATGTGAACGCCTGATGGGGTTCCCGGATTACTGGACGGACATACCAAGGGCAAGTGACAGTGCAAGATACAGAGCGCTGGGGAACAGTGTGGCGGTGCCATGCGTAGATTTTATTCTATGCGGCATCGCCATGTACTTATCAAAAATGGGAGAGGAGGAAGAGGATGTATATCTATCCCGATAACTTGAAGGCAAAGGCAACCATGTGGCTGTGGGGATTAAAGGACTTAGCCATTGTCGGAATCATTATTTTATTCTCTGTGTTTGCGTTCGCCTATGCAGGGGTGTGGTTCCCGTTAGTCATCGCAGGAGCCTATGCCTTTCTGACCATACAGGTGGAGGATACGACCATTATGGATTTTATCCGGTATGCCTGTGCTTATTTTTTCATGGATCAGCAGCAATATGAATGGAGGTACACACCGGATGAGTAAAAAGAACATGGAATCCACCAGAGAACTGATGGGAACCAGAGAAGTGACGGATTACAGTATCCGAACATACAGGAATGAGGAGCTGGTTTACTTTTTAATCCAGCCCAGCAACATTTCCGTGCTGTCGGAGGAGAGTCTGTCAGCCAGAATTTATGGACTGATGACGGTGCTTAAGGGCATCACGGAAATCGAAATGATGTGCTTAAATTCCAGAGAGAATTTTGAGGACAACAAAAGATATCTGAAGAAGCGGATGGAGGAAGAAACCAATCCTGTGGTAAGAAAACTGCTGGAAAAGGATGCAAATTACTTAGACCGCATGCAGGTACAGATGGCAACAGCAAGGGAGTTTCTGCTGATCATCAGGCTTCGTGAAAAGAAGGAAAATGAAATTTTTTCCTACTTAAACCGCATTGAAAAGATGCTGGCAGAGCAGGGATTTACATCCAAGAGGGCAGAGGAAGAGGATATCAAAAGAATCCTTGCAGTGTATTTTGAGCAGAATGTGACAACCGAAAAATTCGAGGAATTTGACGGAGAAAGGTGGATTATTTTAAATGAATAAAAACAGAAAGAAAAACAGGGAAACAGAATCCACAGCAGAGGCAAAGCTGAAAGGGTTTCTGGATATGATTGCCCCGTCAGTCATCCAGTTTTATACGGATCACTATATCTGTGGAAATACCTACCGGAGTGTCTGGGCACTCCGTGAATACCCGACAGCCACGGATGAACAGGCGATTTTAAGACACCTTGGGGAAAAGGATGGTGTTACCTTAAGAATCTACACCAGACAGGTGACACCGGCAGAGGAGAAAAAGATCATCAGCAATGCGGCCAACAAGAACCGCATGAAACAGGGGAACACAGAGAACTTACAGGAAACGGTTACCGCAGCAAGCAACTTACAGGATGTGACGGCCATCATTTCCACCATGCACAGGAATCGGGAGCCGCTTTTACACACCGCTGTGTTTCTTGAACTGTCTGCACCGGATATGGAAAAGCTGAAACTGCTGCAGACGGAGGTGTTGACAGAATTAATCCGCTCCAAGTTAAATGTGGACAAGCTCCTGCTGCGCCAGAAGCAGGGCTTTCTGTGTGTCCACCCGGCAGGAAGAAATGTGTTCCGTGAGCAGTTTGAACGGGCACTCCCTGCCTCCAGTGTAGCAAATCTGTTCCCTTTTAACTATTCCGGCAAGACAGATAAGAATGGCTTTTATATCGGCAGGGATAAGTTTGGAAGCAATGTCATTGTGGACTTTAACCAGAGAGCCGATGACAAGACCAATGCCAATATCCTGATCCTTGGAAACTCCGGACAGGGAAAGTCCTATCTGTTAAAGCTGATACTGACCATTTTAAGGGAATCCGGTATGAAGGTCATCTGCCTTGATCCGGAGCATGAATACATCGACCTTACCAATAATCTGGGCGGATGCTTTGTGGATCTGATGAGCGGAGAATATATCATCAACGTGCTGGAGCCAAAGACTTGGGATGAGAACGGAAGCCCGGAGGACACGGATGCACCATATACGTTCCGCTGTTCCTCCAGATTAAGCCAGCACATCTCTTTCTTAAAGGACTTTTTTGGTACCTACAAGAATTTCACGGACAGCCAGATTGATACCATTGAAATCATGTTAGGAAAGCTGTATGAGAAGTGGAATATCCGGGATGATACGGACTTTAGTAAGCTGACACCGGAAGATTACCCCATCCTTTCAGATCTTTATGATCTGATGGAAGAGGAATACAGGCACTACGATGCCAAAAAGAAAGAACTGTATACCGCAGAATTATTGCAGGAAATCTGTTTAGGACTTCACTCCATGTGTAAAGGAGCGGAGTCCAAATTTTTTAACGGACATACCAACATCACGGACAGCAGCTTCCTGACATTCGGTGTCAAAGGACTGCTGCAGGCAAGCAGAAATGTGAAGGATGCCATGTTGTTTAACATTCTTTCCTACATGTCCAATGAACTGCTTACCAATGGACATACTGCCGCCAGCATCGATGAGTTTTATCTGTTCTTGACCAACCTGACAGCGGTGGAATATATCCGCAACTTCATGAAACGTGTCCGTAAAAAGGAAAGTGCAGTCATTCTCGCCAGCCAGAATCTGGAGGACTTTAATATTGACGGTATCAGAGAATATACAAAACCGCTGTTTTCCATTCCGACACATGCCTTTTTATTCAATGCCGGAAATATCGATGCCAGATTTTACATCGATACTTTGCAGCTTGAGAAGAGTGAGTACAACCTGATCCGTTATCCCCAGAGAGGTGTGTGTCTCTATAAGTGCGGCAACGAAAGGTATAACCTGATGGTTCATGCACCGGAATATAAGGAGAAGCTGTTTGGTAATGCAGGAGGCCGCTAAGCGGGAATGCCGATGGATTTACGGGAGCAGAAATTCGGGATTGAAATAGAACTGACCGGTCTTACCAGAAAAAGGGCGGCAGAGGTAATTGGAAAGTATCTGGGGCAGGAACCCCATTACGATGGCGGCTATTATGAGGAATACAGTGTCAGGGACGGACAGGGAAGAAAGTGGAAAGTCATGTATGACTCCAGTATTGTTGCAGTGAAAAAGGGAGGCGGTTCTGCCGGGGATGAGTACAAGGTGGAATTTGTATCCCCCATCTGTGAGTATGCAGATATCCCAACGATTCAGGAACTGGTACGGCAGTTAAGACACGCAGGAGCCATAGCCGGGGAAAATGCCGGTATCCATGTTCATGTGAATGCAGCACCCTATACGGCAAGAACACTCCGCAACATTACAAACATCATGTACTGCAAGGAGGATCTGATTTATAAAGCATTGCAGGTAGATGTGGAGAGGGAACACAGATACTGCAAAAAAGTGGAGGAAAGTTTTTTGCAGGAACTGAACCAGAAAAAACCAAAGTCCATAGATGAAGTCAGCAACATCTGGTACCAGGGAAGGGATGGCAGAAACAGGCATTACCATGAGAGCAGATACCACTGTCTGAACCTGCACAGTGTGTTCCAGAAGGGAACCATTGAGTTTAGGCTCTTTAATTCCACTACCCACGCAGGAAAAATCAAGACCTATATACAGCTCTGCCTTGCCATCTCTGCACAGGCGTTAAACCAGAGCAGTGCCAGCCGTATCAAGACAACCAGCACCAACGAGAAATATACCTTCCGCACATGGCTTCTCCGTCTGGGAATGATCGGGGATGAGTTTAAGACCGCCCGTAAGTTTCTTTTGGAGAACCTTGAAGGCGGGATTGCATGGAAGGACCCGGAACAGGCAGAGAGACAAAAGGAGAGACTTAGAGCAAAAAAGGAAAAAGAAGAAGCAAATCAGACAGCGGAGGCAGAGAACCTTCAGTTAGAAGAAGGTGCGGAAGAAGAGTCACAGGGAATGCATATGACCATGTAAACAATTAGAGATTTTAAGAAAGGCAGAGAGAAATGGAAAAGAGAAAGAAATATATCGCTTACGGCTCCAATCTGAATCTGGAGCAGATGGCAAGAAGATGTCCCACGGCAAAGGTAATCGGAGCGGGAGAAATCAGGGATCATGAGTTACTGTTCCGGGGATATCGGGAGTCGGCAGTGGCAACGGTGGAACCAAAGAAGGGAGCCAGCGTTCCTGTTCTTATCTGGGAGATTGGACCGGAGGATGAAAGAAATCTGGATATTTACGAAGGGCATCCGAGGCTTTATGGCAAGGTGAATCTGGAAGTGCAGATGGAAAATGGCTCAGAATCCATCATGGCTTATACCATGAATGAAGGACATGAAATCGGAATCCCATCGGTACATTATCTGGAAACCATCACAACCGGATATCTGGAGGCAGGCTTTGATGTCAACCGTCTGCTGGAGAGTGTATCCCATTGTAAGGAACTGGCAGAAAGAGAACCTGTTTGTGAGGGAATGGAGGAGAACCCATGGAACCAGCAACTGCTGCAATGATTGCCAAAGCTGCCATCGCAGTGGGTACCAATAAGAAGGTCTGGACAGGAATCGCTTCCGTGATTGCCGCGTTGTGTCTGCCGTTTATCCTGATTATTGTGTGCATCTTGAGCATTGCATCCGGCGGGGCAGATCATAACCGGTCTGCGGTTCGTCTGGCATTTGAAGGAGGAACCATCCCTTCCGGCATGCCTGCTGATTACCGGGAATACATCGGACAGATGCAGGAAAGCTTCGGGGAACTGGATACGGTTCTTGGCGAAATCGACAATATGACAGAAGGAGAGCTTACAGACCGCTATCTGGTCAAAGCCGTGTTCTATTCTCTGTATTTCGGCGCCGACAGGGTCCGGCTGGAAGCTTCTGATTACCAGCGGTTTGCGGAGTGCTTTGTGAATTATGAGGAACGCACCAAAACAATAGAAAACCCGGATGGCAGTGAGAGTGAAGAAACCTATGTGGTGGCAGTGGCGGTCACGGATAAGGTGGAGCTGTTTGAAAAGATCAGCACTGACTATGGAACGTCCCTCACGTATGAGCAGCAGTCTAATGCTGTGAATGTGTGGTATCTGGCAAAATACAATACCACCGCACCACAGGAAGGAGATGCTTTTGAGGACTGGTCGGGCTGGAGTGTGTCCGGGGAAGTCACTTATTATGACCTGCCTGCAAGCGAGGTTGGAGGAAAGGTAGTAGAGCTTGCCATGTCAAGGCTGGGACATCCCTATTCACAGACCTATCGCGGAAAGGGCAATTATACGGATTGCAGCTATCTGACCATGTGGTGTTACAGACATGCAGGCATCACCATACCCGGAACTGCGGCAGAGCAGGGAAGGTACATGGTGGAACATGACCTTACGATTGCAAAGGAGGATTTGCAGCCGGGGGACCTTGTGTTCTGGAGCCATAAGCCAAACGGGAGATTTATGAACATCACCCATGTGGGTGTTTATGTAGGAAATGGAATGGTAGTGGATGCATCCTATTCCAAAGGAAAAGTAGTACATCGGAATTTATTTGACAGTGATAAACAGGTGTTGTATGGCAGACCACAGTAGTTTTTGTGATGCCAAAGGCATCTGTTTTGCTTTGCAGGAGAAAACTTCTCCTGCGGAAAGGAGGGAACGTGAGAGCAGTTTTTATGAGAAAGGAGCCGGAGATAGATACTAAAGAATTTCAGGTGGAAAAGGTCATTACCTTGCCGTCCGAACAGTACGCATACTTCACACAGCATCTCATGAAGGAGCATGATTTTATCAAAGAGAACGTGGATTTGATGTATGAAAAGGATGGTGTATGGCACTGTATTCTGGTAGCCGGAGAGGGCATGGATGAGGGTGTGCTGGTGGAAAGTGAGGGTTCGGCTTATGCAAGATATTCCGCTTTTGTGCCGTTCGCACAGGAAATCATCAGACAGTATCAGGACATGCAGGAAACGCAGACGGATGTCATGCAGATGAAGATGTAGGAGGAAAGAGAAATGGCAGAGAGAGAAATCAAGATCGGGTTTCCCGAAGTAAAAATGGAGGCACTGGAGTTTTTCTTAAAGGAAAATGATACCACTGTGGAGAAGGTGTTAAGGGAGCATCTGGATAAGACCTATGAGAAAAGTGTGCCCCAGCAGGTCAGAAAATTTGTGGAAAGCAAGATGATTCCCCAGACGGAAGAGCCTGCCCAGAATGAAGCCGGAAACGCAAGACAGGGGAGAGGACAGGGAAGACGCAGTACCAGACAGCAGACCGCAAGAGAGACTGTTTTAGAGCAGGAAAATAACGGAGCAGAACAGGATTCGGAGACAGAAGAGCAGGAACCGGAACAGGAGCAGACTGGCGGTATGTCCATGAGCATGTAGAGAACAGGAGGTAAGAAACTTATGAATTATGAAGGCTTTAAACAGTATGTGGCAGACCATATCAAAGAGTTTTTGCCACAGGATTATAGTGTGCATGAGATTGGTATTACGAAGCAGAGAAAGAACAATGATGTGGTTTTGGATGCACTTTCCATCAAGGGAGACAGCAATATTGTACCTGTCATTTATCTGGAGCCATACTATCAGGCCTATACAGATGGAGTCAGGATGGATGACATTTTACAGAAAATAGCAGACATGTACATGAAAAGTATGGAGCAGGTAAGCGAATTTCCTGTCGAAAGTTTTCAGTATGGTAAGGTAAAGAACAGCATTTTTGTTGTGGTACAGAATGCCGGGATGAATCAGGAATTACTGGAGAAGGTACCGCATGAACTGAGAGAAGATCTGGCACTTCTTTACAGAGTCAATATGGAGCTTCCCAATGGCGAAAAGGGAAGTGTATTAGTCCATAATAACCATTTGGAAATGTGGGGAATCGATGAAAAAACATTAAAGGAAGTAGCGTGGGACAATATGCATAACTATTTTCCGCCGGAGTTTACTTCCATGAGCAATATATTACGTTCCCTTGGCTATAATGAAATACCGGAAGGTGCAGAACTTATTGAGATGTATGTCCTCACTAATAAGGATAAACACTATGGCGCTGCTTATATGTTCGACAAGGAAGTCATGAGCAGGATAGCAGAAGAGATTGGCGGGGACATGGTTGTTTTACCATCCTCTATCCATGAAAGTATTTTGTTAAGGAAGGGGAAAGATACAGACTTTGATACGCTGCGTGAAATGGTAAAAGAGGTGAACCGTACACAACTGCTCCCGACTGAAATTTTATCGGACGAAGTATATCAGTACAGCAGGGATACGCAGACCTTATCCCGTGTGGTGGCATCACAGGAAGAATTTTTGATGCCTGACAAGGTAAGTATGGAAGAGATGCATGCCTATGGATATACATGGGATGGCATGCTTCCGCTTACGAAGGAAAGGGCATTAGAACTGCTGGATACAGAGCTGGTATTACATAAATTGTATGATGACGGAGCCGAAGCTACGTTGGAAACAAAAGATGAAATCCTTTCCCATGATGGTCTGTTTGGCGTGGAAAAAGATTCGTGGATGAATTATCTGGAGTCCCAGAGTCAGAACGAAACCAATGGGATGATACAGGAAATGTGATACAGCAGGAGGTCTTTCCAAGCTGTGTGTTGCAGAAAAAGATATAAAAATTATTTGGAAATACGGAGGTAGATGAACATGAAACAGGCAGTGGTAACCATCAAGTATGAAGAGGAAAAGCTGAATGCGATCAAGCAGTACATGGGAAAAAAGGATGCAGACTTTGAGTCTGAATTGAACGAAGTGCTTGGAAAAATGTATGAAAAATATGTTCCCCAGGCCGTGAGAGAATACATCGACAGCAGGGGAGATGTTCCGGCAGCCATCAAGAAAAGCAATAAAAATACTGCGAGAGGCACTGGAGCATCTGCCGGAATGTCTGCGCAGAATGAGTAATGGCAGAAGAGTGGCGGTTGGAAAGAAGGGAGAAGGAAAAGCAAATCCCCCCTGTGACCGTCCGTGAGCCGATTTGTGCCCTTGTTTTACAAAAGTGGATAAAGTGACCGACCAGCACTTGTTCTGCCCTGTGTGAGCCAATTTGGAGAAAAATAACGGAAACCGCCGGGAATGGCAGCTTTAATGAGCATTTTGGAACCTCAAAACCGGGGAATTTAGGGCTGTAAAACTAGGGTCGAAAATAGTGCAGGTTAAAGGGGTTATGCCGCAAAAGAGCGGCTTAACCCGTCAGACACCCACCGGCAGAGCCGTTGGGCAGTTCTAAGCATGGCATAACTTTTTTTGGAAGATTCGGAAAGGTTATGCCATTTTTATTTTTGTTACAGCGCAATCAGGCAGTAGAGGCCGGCAGAAGTTATGCCTTTTGCGGAAACAGGGAAAAAGTCTATAGACAGAGGAAAAAGAAGGAGGAAATGAGTAGTCCCATGGGGGGAGGTGCGCACCACTACCAGAATGGGACGATGAAAGTATTGGAACTATTTGCAGGAACAAGGAGCATTGGGAAAGCTTTTGAACAACGGGGACATGAAGTATTCAGTGTGGAATGGTCGAAAGATTTTGAAAACATTGATCTGTATGAGGACATCAGCAAGGTGACGGCAGAGGATATCTTAAAACTTTTTGGGAAACCGGATGTCATCTGGGCGAGTCCCGACTGCACTACTTTTAGTATTGCAGCGATCAGTCATCACAGAAAAAAGAATCCAGAGACAGGAAGTCTTGAACCGGTCAGTGCATATGCAAAATTCTGTGACAGGGTAGATAAGCATGTGCTGGAACTCATTGGGCAGCTACAGCCAAAGTATTATTTTATAGAGAATCCGAGAGGCGGCATGCGCAAGATGGAATGGATGAAGAACCTGCCAAGATATACAGTGACCTATTGCCAGTATGGAGATAACAGAATGAAGCCGACTGATATCTGGACGAATCATCCGAACCCGAAATTCCTGCCGATGTGTCATAACGGTGATCCATGCCATGTGCCGGCACCGAGGGGAAGCAAGACAGGAACGCAGGGACTGAAAGGTTCGAGGGAGCGCAGTGTGATACCGCAGAAACTGTGTGAGCATATCGTAGATATTCGTGAGAAGGGATGAGATGAATACAAAAGCAATTTATACCGTTCATGAAAACGGGAAGGAACACTATTTTTTTTCGGAACATGCAGGAGGGTTCAGTTACCCTTTTGCAGTAGCAGATTTTCTGCATAGCTTAAAGGGTGTGCTGAATGATCCGATGTCACCACAAAAAGGACTATGTGCAGCACCAATGCTGGAACAGATGAAAGGCAATTATTTGTTCCCGGAAGAGATAGAAGGAAAGGAATTATTTACTGCGGTTAAAAAAGAGCAGATGTTTCAACTTGCAGTGAAAGAGCAGGCATCATTTGGAATTGAAATCGATATGGAACAGGATACGGTATCATTCCATTTCCGAGAGGGAGAGGAAGAACTGCAGGAATTTTGTGACATAGGGTTTCCAAGGCATGGAGAAACGGGAGAGTATAGCGGTGAAACATTTTATTATGCCGCAGATAATCTGAGAGTCCAAAATATGATGGATGGAATTGAAATGCCAATCAGTGCAGAAAATGAAGAAGCATACAGGAGCATGATATTAAAGGCTGTGCAGAAACAAACTGAGGAGCAGAGTACGGGAATGAGCCAGCAGATGTAAGGAGATGGAGGAGAATGGAAAAAGTCAGAAAAGCATTTTACATTGAAGAAGAACTGCTGGGGCAGGTAGATGCCCTGTTACCACAGGCAGATGTGCGCTCACGAAATGAATTTGTCAATCAGGCACTGCGGTTTTATATCGGATATCTCACTTCGGAAAAAATAGAGAACTATATGCTGACAACCATCTCCTCTGTCATGCATGCAACGGTAAAGGACAGCGAGAACCGCATGGCTCGTGCAATGTATAAACTTGCAGTGGAAACTTCCAAGCTGTCCCATGTGATCGCATACAGCCATGGTGTGGACGAGCAGGCACTCAGAAAGCTGCAGGCGAAGTGTGCAGAAGAAGTGAAGCGGATCAATGGGGCAGTGAAATTTGAGGATGCATATCAATATCAGAAAGAGTAAAGTTTCACAAATTATTGGAGATAGAAAGCGAGTGTGATAATATATAGGATATACTGGTTATTTGGATGAAAAACAATAATAAGCGTATTTCTAAAAGAAAAATGAGGTGATCAATGTGGAGAAAGAACAGTTTTTTAAGGAGTGAAAAATCAAGGGTTGGGATATAAGGAGAGAGAAAATGGATAAGGACAGGTATGTAGAAAAAGTTTTGAATCAAAGTATTCCGCAACTAATTCCATACAAGTTAGTTGATGAATATGGAGATTTTATCAATGACGAAATGCGAAATGTTGTGAGAGCAAATTGTTTGAGGAGATATTTAGAAGGAGCCATAGATTTATTAATTAAGGATAAGGTATTGGCAGCAGGTTTACCAGAAGAAAAATGGAGTAGTTATAATCTAAATAATAGAATTCAAGCAATTGGAAAGTATTACAGTAAAAGAATTGAGCAAGAATTCTGTAGATTGAGAATAATTGGAAATGGCGGTTCTCATTATAATCCAGAGGAAATGGTATCGACAGAGGATATTAATGAAGGAATAGAGATTGCGACTAAAATTGTTGAAGAAGTTGTAATAGAGTATTTTTATAATCATCCAGTTGGAACGGAACTACCAGTTCTGACAATGTTAAGTAGCTTACCACCATGTAAGAGAATATATATTTTAGAAAGAGTTTCACAAAAGGATCAAGGCAATATAATGCTAATAGATAAGTTAGCAATGGCATACCTTAAAAATGGGGAAAAAGAGAATGCCATACAGTATTTAAAACGTGAAAAGGACAATGAAAATCTTGATGAAGTAATATATGAACAGCTTGTAGATAAAATAGAACTTCTTGACCGGTCAATGGATAAATTTGATATCGCAAAAAATATATTAGATGTAGCAAGAATATTTGAGCGTTTATTTTCAATACCAGATTATTACAATTATCCAGAATTTGTTAATATCTTTTTGGTGTTGATAACAGGCTACAATGGAAAAAATGAGAAGGATACAAGATGCAAGTAATTGAAGAAATTATATATCAAAAAACTGCACAAGGACTAGATTGGCTTTTTAGTGTATGGTGGTATTGGCTACCTGCTGGAATAGGATTTCTGTTTCGGTTTGGATTATTAAAATATAAAATATGGGACTCAAAAATGCGCATTAAAGCAATTCTTAAAGATATAGGGATTGTTTTTGGGTTGACTATATTGTGGAGTAGCATGAATTCAGCAGGGCTAGATGATAATGCAGCAGTAATGCTTATTATATTAACGTTTGTCTACATTTTTTATGGACTGGCAGAAAGCTGTGAAGATACAGGTGGTAAAACAGAAAGTTTGCTACTAATTATAAAAAGTGTTTTTGTTACCATGCTATCATTTCAGACAATATGGGGAACTCTTTTTGGAGCTGTTCTTACATGTGTTCTAGCAGTGCTTGCTTATAAATTTTGGTTTAGTATAGAGAAAAAAACGGACTTATTTGAGATAATTTTTTTATGCATTGAAGCGGCGGGATTGTCAATCTATGGAGAATTTCATGACATACAGGGAATAGGTGTTTGGTTGTTTGTCTTTTATGAAGAAACGGCATTTTTCCTGTTGAATTATTTGGTTAAAGAAGGTGCCGCAAAATATTTTAGAGAAACAGAGGATTATTAACTTGTAAAGGAGGACACCATGCCCAAACTTATCCTACGCTGCAACTACCTCAAGAACTCCCCGCCCGCGCACCTTGCCAATTACATCAATTACATCGGCACCCGTGAGGGCGTGGAGAAGGTAAGCAGCACGACATCTTCGCTGCCAGCCACCGACCGGCAGAAAAGTCTGATTACAGATATTCTGTCGAAGATTCCCGATGCGAACCGGATGCATGAGTATCACGATTATATCCAAAGACCAACCAGAGAAAATGCATCTGAGTTTATCACGCAGGCGCTGGAGAATAACCTTGACATCATAGCGAAAAAGAAAAATTACATGGATTATCTGGCAAACAGACCGGGAGTAGAAATCATAGGTACTCACGGTCTGTTTTCAAATGAGGGAGAACCGGTGGTGCTGTCCTGTGTGGCAGAAGAGGTGGCAAATCATCCCGGTGTGATCTGGACGAATGTCATCAGCCTGCGGAGGGAGGATGCCGAGCGGCTAGGCTATGACAGTGCCGCACAGTGGCAGGCACTGTTGAGAAGCAGGGTGCAGTTGCTGTGCGAGAATTATAAGATAGACAGCCGGAACCTGAAATGGTATGCAGCATTCCACAATGAATCCCATCATCCCCATGTGCATCTGGTGGTCTATTCTTCTGATCCGTCCGAGGGATACTTGACGGCAAAGGGAATTGATGCCATGCGTTCTGCATACGCACATGATATCTTCCGGCAGGAGTTTCTAAGCATCTATGAGAAAGCAACCGAACAGAGAAACCAGTTAAAAGAGCAGGCAGAAAAAAGTCTGCTTTTTTTGTTGCAGCAAATGCAGGAGGGAGTCTGCCATCATCCCCAAATTGCAGAACAGATGCAGCTTTTATCCAGACGGCTAAAAAATACCGGAGGAAAAAAAGTATATGGATACTTGAAAGCAGATGTCAAAGCCATCGTAAATGACATTGTAGATGAACTGGCAAAGGAAGAGCGTGTGGCAGAATGCTATCAGGCATGGCAAAAAAGCAGGGAGGAGATACAGCATTACTATAAAGATTCGGAAATAGAGATGATACCGCTGTCACAGCAGAAGGAGCTAAAGAGCGTTAAAAATATGGTCATCCGTGAGGCAGTCCGTTTTGGAGAAGGGTATCTGTATCTGGAAGAAGCGGAAACGGGAATGGAACGGCTGGAAGAGATATCTGAACAGCAGACAGAAAGCCTTGCCACATTGCAGGGGGAGGACATGCCGGATATCCTGCCTGGACAGATGGAGGAGCAGGAACCAGACAGGCAGGAAGAAGAGCATGGGGAATCCGCTTCTTATTTTGCCAGATGGACGGACCGGTATAAAGAAGCGAGGGAATATCTCTACGGCACAATGGAAAAAGAACCGGATGAGGAGGCAGCCCATGAGATCATGATGGAAGAGGCAGAGCATGGGAATGCGTATGCCATGCACGACATGGGAAAGATTTATGCGCAGGGCATTGGATGTGAGGCAGACAAAGAAAAGGCAGATGTGTGGTACCAAAAAGCATTAGCGGCAATGCATTATGTAGAGCAGAAGAAAAAGAATACCTATCTGGAGTACCGTATCGGAAAAATGTACCAGTACGGACTTGGCACAGACGAGAATCTGGAACAGGCAGCGGAGTGGTTTTCCAAGGCGGCAGAAAAAGAACATAAGTATGCGCTCTATTCCCTTGGCATGCTCTATCTGCAGGGGAAAGGAGTAGAGCAGAATGAGGAAACCGCATATAGTCTGCTGTTCCGGTCTTACAGCAAGGGAAATCCCTATGCGGCGTATGAACTTGGAAAACTCTATGAGGCAGGATGCGGAACAGAGAAAAATCAGGAAAAGTCGGAAAATTGTTATCGTGCTGCTTTTTTAGGTTTTCTGAATCTGGAGAAAAAATCAAAGGATGATACGCTCTGGTATCGTATCGGCTGCATGTATCTGCATGGGATCGGGACAGAGGCAGACGAAACGAAAGCAGAATATTATCTGACAAAGGCGTCTGATTATGGCAATGCCCATGCCTCCTATCAGCTTGCCAGACTCTACATCAGACAGGAAAGAAAAAAGCTAAGTGCAGAGCCGGGGACAGAGCTGGATGTTAAAAAGATTGCAAAAGCGGTAAAGTGGCTGGAAGAATCAGCCGCACAGGAAAATCCGTTTGCGGATTATGCACTGGGACGCCTGTACAGGGAAGGCACACTGGTGGTAGCGGACATGGAAAAGGCAGTGTTCCATCTGAAACGTGCCGCGGATGCCGGAAACAGCTATGCACAGTATCAGCTTGGAAAAATATATCTGGAAGAGGACACCAGAAACATTCCGGCAGCCATACAGTATCTGACACTGGCTGCGAAACAGAGAAATGAATTTGCAGCATACAGGTTAGGAAAACTTTATCTTGCCGGAGAAGAACTGCCAAAGAACACAGAGCTGGCACTGCATTATCTGAAGATGGCGGCAGACACCGGAAACCAGTATGCACAATATGCCCTTGGGAAAGTGTATCTGATCGGAAAGGATGTCCAGCAGGACAAGGAACTGGCATACGATTATTTTTTAAAATCCGCAGAGCAGGGAAATATTTATGCAGCGTATTTTTTAGAACACTGGAATGATATGCCACACCCCGATCTGTTCTTAATGGCAACAAGGCTCATGCGGCATCTGGAACATATCATCGAAGAGAATGTGGCTGGAAGAAAGAGTGGAGGACGCAGGCAGGGGATTGACAGAAAACTCGCACGAAAAATCCGTCAGAAGAAGATTGCACAGGGACATGCCGTGGATGACCATGAGGACATGGTACAAACACAGTGATCACAGGAGGAGTGGTAGAAATGATGAGAGGAGGTACGATTGGGAGATTTTATTTATTTTACAGAGGAACAGAAGGAGCGAGCCAATGCGGTACATATTGCGGACATCCTTCGCCGGGAGCATGAGGAAGTGGAGCGTTCCGGAAATGAATGGCGTTGGAAACGGCACAGGAGTGTGACTTTCCGGGGGAGCAGTTGGTACCGCCACAGCAGACAGGTCGGAAGTCATGCCATTGATTTTATGCAGGAGTTCTTCGGGATGTCCTACCCGGAGGCGGTGAGCTATCTGCTGGACGGAGAACAGGGACAGATTATTGAACGGGGAAAAAGGCAGGAGACAAAAAGAAAACCGGCAAGAGCCGGGAAGGGACGGCAGGCTGTAGACAAAGAACAGACAGAGGAAAGAAAAGAACCAAAAGAGCCAAAGGAACTGAAACCGCCGGAGAAAAATCCGACCATGAAGAGAGTCTATGCATATCTTCTGCAGAAACGTCATATTGACAGGGAAATCCTCTCGTACTTTGCAAAGGAAGGAACCATATATGAATCTGCGGAGCATCACAACATTGTGTTTGCCGGACTGGACAGCGAGGGGAAAATCCGGCATATCCATGTGAAGGGGAGCTATTCTGACGGCAGGAGCTTCCGGCTGAATCAGGAAGGCTCGGAAGCTGCCTACGGATTTGGATACAGGGGAAACGGGAACAGACTGTATGTGTTTGAGGCACCCATTGACCTGTTATCATTTCTGTCCCTGTATCCAGAGAACTGGCAGGGGAACAGTTATATCACCTTAAACGGTGTGGCAGAGCATGCCATGCTGCAGGCATTGAAAGACAATCCCAGACTGGATACGGTTGTGCTGTGCCTTGACCATGATCCGGCAGGCATAGAGGCGTGCGGCAGACTGGCAGAGATTCTGGTACGCAATGGATATGGTGCGGTAAAGAGGTTACAGTCAGCCTGCAAAGACTGGAATGAGGATTTAAAAGGCAGATATGGTGAGGAAACAATTCCGGCACAGGAGCATCCGAGAGTCATGGAATGCAGGGCATGGACAGAGGTGCTGAAAGAAGTGACGGAATCCATCAACATCAAGTATGCCAACAGAAGTTATATCTGCCGTTATTATCAGGATATTTATAATGAACTGAAAAAGGGCAGGGGCAGGGAACAGCTTATGGATGCCTTTGACGGACCGGGGATGCTTTTGACCGGAGTGCTTGTGCGGTGCATGGAAAAAGAGGGAATCGCACTTGGCAGGGAAACTAGTGCAGACCAGATACTGGAAAATCTGTCAAAGCGTTATCAGCCGCATAAAGACAAGGGAAACTTCAACACCCGCATCCGGCAGATGCAGGCAGCCTTTGAAGAAACACTGGAGGTGTTCGATACAAAAGACTTAGAACAAAAAGAAGATCAGGAACTGCTTGCCAGAAAATGTATGAGCCTTGCGATGGAATGCATCCGGGCTCATATTTTTGTTGCCATCGACTGCGGGGAAGAGCAGATGAAGCCGGCAAAACAGACTGTGAAGGAACAGAAAATGGAACATCAGGAGGGAGGAATGATGCTATGCAGCCAGTCGTGATGCTGGTGATCGCAGGGGTGGCAATGTTTTCCGTGATTGGAGGCGTGTCACTTCTGTCACACTATTATACATTAAACGGAATCAAGAGCAGGACTGTCGGGGACGGTCAGCATGGAACGGCGAGATTTGCCACGAAAAAGGAAATCGCAGAAACCTATGTGCAGGTGCCCTATGAACCGGAGCTGTGGCGCAGGGGTGAGAACCTGCCGGCTGCACAGGGACTGGTACTCGGCAGCATGGAGCGGGCAGGAAAACTATACGCACTGGTGGATACCGGGGATGTGCATTGCCTGATGATCGGTGCGGCAGGAGTCGGAAAGACCGCACATTTTCTGTATCCCAACATTGAATATGCCTGTGCCTGTGGAATGAGTTTCCTGACCACGGACACAAAGGGAGATTTATACCGCAACTATGCAGGCATTGCAAAAAAATACTATGGCTACCATACGGCAGTCATCGATCTCCGTAATCCGACCAGAAGCGATGGTGACAATATGCTCCATCTGGTCAACAAATACATGGATGAGTATCTTGCAGACCATACGAACCTGAGTGCCAAGGCAAAAGCGGAAAAATATGCGAAGATTACGGCAAAGACCATTATCTCCTCCGGTGGTACGGACAGTTCCAGCTATGGACAGAATGCGTTTTTCTATGATGCGGCAGAAGGCGTGCTGACGGCAGCCATCCTGCTCATTGCGGAATTCTGCCCGGATGGAAAAAGACACATCATCAGCGTGTTCAAGCTGATACAGGATTTACTTGCACCATCTAAAGTGAAAGGGAAAAACCAGTTCCAGCTACTTCTGGCAAAACTCCCGGATACCCACAAGGCGAAATGGTTTGCAGGGGCAGCCTTAAATACGGCAGAGCAGTCCATGCAGTCGGTTCTCTCCACGGCATTATCCAGACTGAATGCTTTTCTGGATTCCGAGCTGGAGCAGATACTCTGTTTTGATACCGCCATCGATGCAGAGCTTTTCTGCAAACAAAAGACGGCGGTGTTTCTGGTCATGCCGGAGGAGGACAATACCAAGTATTTTATTATTTCTCTGATCTTACAGCAGCTCTACCGGGAAATCCTCGTGGTGGCAGACGAGAACGGAGGAAAACTGGACAACCGTGTAGTTTTCTATTGGGATGAGGTCGGAACGATTCCGAAGATTGAAAGTGCAGAGATGATGTTCTCAGCGTCCCGATCCAGAAGGGTGAGTATCGTACCCATGATTCAGTCCTTTGCCCAGCTTAATAAGAATTATGGGAAAGAGGGCGCAGAAATCATTATTGATAACTGTCAGGATACCATCTTCGGAGGGTTCGCACCGAACTCGGAATCAGCGGAAGTGCTCTCCAAGAGCCTGGGCAGCAAAACCGTCATGTCCGGTTCCATCAGCCGGGGAAAGAATGATCCGAGCCAGTCCCTCCAGATGATCCAAAGACCGCTCATGACAGCGGATGAATTGAAGTCACTGCCCAAAGGAAACTTTATCGTATCAAAGACTGGGACTCACCCTATGCGGACAAAACTGAAACTGTTCTTAAAATGGGGCATCACATTTGAAGAACCCTATGAGATTGAAGAAAAATCTGCAAGAAAGGTAGCATACGCAGACAAGCAGGAAATTGAAGAGGAGATCATACGGAGATATATGTGCTGTATGGAAGAACCAGACGAGACACCTGCAGAAACGGCAAGGACAGGAGGCATGCAGCAGACACCGCTGACGGACACCATGAAAAAGATGCGGCAGACCTTACGGACGGAAGATTAGGAGGCAGGGTGACTAGGAAAGAAATCTATGAAACGGAGCTGCCACACAGGGCGGTGGCGGTCTATCTGTATCTGGAGACTCGTGCGGACAGGGAGAGGACATGCTATCCGGCAATCGGTACCATTGCCAGAGAGCTGCACCTGTCTGTAAGTACGGTCAAGCGTGCAATCCACGATCTGGAGTGTGCAGGATTTATACAAAAAAAGCAGAGATGGCGTGAGAACGGAGGAAAGAGCAGCCTGCTCTATGAAATCATAAAATAGGCACAAAGGGATTACTGCGCCGGTCAGGTGAACTATGGTATGGTTCACTGTGGCCTGTGCAGGGAACTTTTCACTTTAAGGGGAAGAACAGAGAAAAGAAAATACAGTTGGCAATATGAAACATCAATATATTTTTTTGGAAAAAACTAAGAATTGAAGTATTATCAGATGGATTATGTGGGGGATTCATAAAGTAGTGGTATCAACATGACGATATAGAAAATGCAGGGAAGCATTGTATTTCAAAGAGTTTGAGATACAGTGCTTCTGCGTTTCTATAGGAGATAGTCGTTCTATGCGAAAAATAGTCATTTGATGCGGAGAATGATCGAGTGAAAGATTTGTTTGATATAATAAAGAGTGCTAGGTGAGACTTGTATGGTTTACAGGCATGAGAGAAATCAAAGACAGGAATGAAAAATATGAACATTATTATTTGTGATGACAGGATAGATGACAGAAAAAATCTGTCAGATTTGCTGTCAGACTATGGTGAAAAAAAGAATTATGAGTTTGCTATTACAGAATATGAATCCGGAGAACAGTTATGCGAAGAACAATCAGCTTTGGAAGCGTGTCAGCTATTATTTCTGGATATCAATATGCAGGGGATGGATGGGCTGAAAACAGCTATGAGGATCAAAGAAAAATATCCAAAACTTCCAGTTGTGCTGGTGACGGCATACATGAATTACGCACTGGATGGATATAAGGTGAAAGCAAGCCGTTTTCTGCTGAAAGATAACCTTGCAGATACTATAGAAGAATGTATGGATGATTTGATAGCAGAAATTAATAAAAACCGTAGGATTCTCGAATTTCGTTTTGTGGAAGGAACGATAAAACTTTATGCAGATGACATCATTTATATAGAAACAGAGCTTCACAAAAATGTATTTTATACAGAAAAAGGGACATTTCAGATTTATAAAAAACTGGATGAACTGGAAAATGAATTCAAGGATATGGGATTCGTGCGGGCACATCTAAGTTTTCTTGTAAATATGAGGTACATCACAAAAATCAGCGGTTATGTGATGACACTTACCACGGGAAAAAAGATTCCGGTTCCCAAGGCACGATATGCACAGGTAAAGAGGGAATATATGCTGTATAAGGGAGAAGAATAACATGACATTCTGGGTATTGACATTTATTGCGGAAATGCTGGAAGTAAAAGGAACGCTATACTTTTTTGATACTTTTATGGAAAAAAGAGATGGCGGATATAGGAACAGATATAGATTTTTTGTTTATTGCGGAGTGCTTTATCTGGTAGCAGTCACAGGGGCATGGATCGGAATGTTAAAATGTATCCCGATTATACTGGTTATGTCTTTCCTGAATCTGGCTTATTATGAAGTTTCCTTCCGGCAGAGTTTTTTGTTTTCAATCATCAACTATACAATGCTTGTATTGATTGATTATGTGACTGTTTTGCTGGGAAGAGGAGGTTCAATCCAAGAAAAATGGTTTTTACAGGCACTGATATCAAAGACGGTTTTTATCATTCTGATGTTGTTTATCAGAAGATTTAGCAAGACAAGAAAAAGCTGCGGTCTGATTACAGGAAAAGAGTGGTTTCAGTTTTTCTGTGTTCCTGTATTTACGGTGGTCGGTTTCATTCTTATGTTTTATTCAGAAAACGATGACATGCAGAATGTATTTTTATTTCTTTCGGTGGGACTGGTTGCGATTAACCTTATCCTTATGGAGTTCATGCAGAATACCATTGAAAAAGAAGAGAGAATAAAAATTGCGGTACTTACGGAACAAAATCAGAAAAATCGTATTGCAGATTATCAGGACCGGGAAGAAATCTATGAGCGTCAGCGAAGAAAAATGCACGATTATAAAAATCAGCTTTCCACAATCCAGACGTTGATTAAGAATGGACACACAGATGAGGCACTTTCCTTTACGCAGAAGCTGACAGAGAGCATAGCTGTCGAGATGTCGGCAATCAACACAAATCATCCGGTGGTCAATGCTGTTTTAAACCAGAAATACCGCAGCATGCAGGAGAAGCACATAGCAGTGATCCTAAAAGTAGGGGATCTGCAGGAGATTTGTCTGGAAGAGGAAGAGATTGTGATTCTGCTTTCCAATTTATTGGATAATGCAATCCGGGAGAGTGAAAAGGTACTGAAAAATACCGGAAAAGCGGTCATTCATCTGAAATTAGAGTGCGAAGAACATAAACTGATATTTGCGGTAAGAAATCCGGTGACAGAAAAGGTGGAAATTGAAAATGATACGATAAAGAGCAAAAGAGGGGATCATCACGGTATTGGATTGTTAAATGTAAAAGCAGTTGTGGATAAATATGGCGGTGATATGGTGCTTTCCTGCGATGAAAATGAATTTAAGGCAGTGGTCATCTTGTAAAGAGATGGTCTTTGTGTGCGTAATATGGTCGTTTGATGATATGGGACTAGGAGAACAGGTTATTTTATCCGATAAAGAAAGCAAAGGAGGTTACTATGAGTAATGCAATTAATGTGAACTATATGACACGGGCTTACAATCAGTACCAACAGAAAAATGCGGCTAAAGATCAGGAGAAGGAAGATACAAGGTTTGCGGATAGTGTAAGAGAAAAGAGCGAAGCTAGTGGAAGTATAGTGGGCAATTCAAAAATAGGTTCTGTGTCTGCTAAAGATATGACGATGGTGGAATACAAGCAGTACATTTACAATAAAA
>CABJAV010000002.1 GCA_902363675.1 Lachnospiraceae bacterium
TTGAAGCACTTGTGACTTCGTTCATTGAGACTGCTCCCTCTGCTTTGCAGGATTTTGCGTATTAGCTGGATGTTGGCAGCATATGTGCTGTACTTCGTATATCTAACCAGATTGTAACCCGCATTGAAGTGAGGATTCTATCTACTTACAATTCACATTAGAAAGGATTTCAATTATGTACATCGTAGGCATTGATATTGGCAAAAATCATCATGAAGCATCCATTGTTTCACCTGAAGGCAAACAAATCGGCCGTTCTCTTCGCTTTGCAACTACACACAAAGGTGCAGATTCTCTTATGAGCTTTATCTTTAAAAACATCGGTAATTCCCCTTGTGTATTTGGCATGGAAGCTACAGGTCATTACTGGTATCCCATTTATTCATTTCTGTTATGAAGTGACTTTTGTCAAGAGTTAATTTCAAGAAATTTTTCTTAACCCCAGTCACATTTGTTTTCCTGACAGCATTGGAAAAGAGCCCTAGTTTAACAGTCCCCGGCAGTTGGCCACTCTGTTATACGTGGATTGCTTACCTACAGGCTAATGGTCCGCCATTGGGTTCTACGATCTAAAAGCGTGGATCACAGTGTTTCATATGCGCACATAGAAAGGACGTAGATAACCCAGACCTTACAGTGACCACAGCTCTTTTCTAATACTGTCAGATTGTTTACTTGTTACATTGTGGCAGAAACAGCTGCACATTGCTGCTTTTTCTGCTTGACTACCATTTTATCATCGGCAGCTGNTCTCTTGCTATTGCGGCTACTGCCACATTTCTTTTCTTGCCATGTCTTATAAATTTATAGTATCGGCTCCGTAATCTCGTATTCGCTTTGTCTGCATATGCTATTACCTCAGCCGTATTACCATTCTGTCTTGCTCTTAATTCTTTTGACTTATGCCCCACAGCACCCTTACAGATTCCACCAGATGCCTCTATCAGCAGCTGTCTCAAATGACTGTTTCCTGCTTTGGTTATTCCAAGTCGGTGTATATTGTCTGAACTTGAGTTTTCTCCTGGAGCGAGTCCAAGGTATGATGCATACTGGTTTCCTTTTGCAAATCTTTCGAAATCTCCAGTTTCAACAATCAATGACAATGCCGTATGTGTTTTTATTCCAAGGAAGCATCCAAGTTTTTTGACTTTGTCATGATATCTTGTCTGTTCAGCGATTTCCCCAATCCGTTTATCGTATCTCTCAATCTTGGCTTCCTGTTCTTCGTATGATGCCATGTATTCGTCAAGCGTCTCTCGATACAATCCATTTGTGATTTCGAGTTTCTTCAGCCATTTCAGATGTGACAGAGTCCATTTTGTCCCATCGTAGCAAAATCCATGTCTGATGCAGAAGGCGTTGATCTGCTGTTTGATTTTCTTTAAAGCAAGCTTATGATCATTCCTCATGCGGAGATATTCTTTTACAGAATCGTCATCCTCTGTTGGAATATAAACAGCATGGTAACCACCATATGACAAGCATTGGGCAATCATATATGCGTCCCGCATATCCGTCTTAATTCTCACGCCTTGTGGTGTAAGCATTGTTGTTGGTGCAAGTATCACACATTTTATGCCTNTTCAATCCAAGTTTCAATTTCAGATTTTCAATAAACATCAAAATATTTTTATAATCCGGTGTTACCTTGATTGTTGCAAATACACGGTCATCCTCACCGATGATTGGTTCCATTGCGCATAATGTGTAATTTGTGGTATGGACATCCATGCCGATTTTTAGTATTCTTTTCATATGAGTGATCTCCTTTTGTATGCGGTAATCCCTGTTACCTTTGTTCTTGTCAAACTCTAGTATACAGGTAAATCCACGTTGCTACAAATGTGAGGTCACTTCATATTATCTAAAATTATTGTACCGAAATGTATTATATCCCGTTCAGTTGTTATTGCATAATACCTAAAAGAACAAGTTCGCCATAGTTTAAAACTATATTTGCTTTTGAAAGAATTATGTTATAATGAGATTTTAATATTATTAAAATCCCATTATAATAGATAATAGGAAGTGACCTCACATTTGTAGCAACGTGGATTTACCTGTATACTAGGGCTCTTTTCCAATGCTGTCAGGAAAACAAATGTGACTGGAGTTGAGAAAAATTTCTTGAAATTAACTCTTGACAAAAACCACTTCATAACAGGAGAAAGACAATGGCTTTAATATTTTTTGATATTGACGGAACCCTTTGGGATGGACACATGCAGATTCCGGAGAGTACGATTCCAACACTGAAAAAGCTTCAGGCAAACGGACATAAAATTTTTCTGTGCAGCGGACGCTCCCGTGCCAGCATTCAGGCAAAAGAGTTGATGGATGTGGGCTTTGACGGAATTCTTGCCGCGTGTGGAAATCATATTGAGTTAAACAATGAGATCGTGCATGAAAACATTTTATCGCCGGAACTGACAGAGAAGGTCATTGACATTTTGCGGGAATGTCGGATGCCGGTGGTCTTAGAGGGACCGGATTATATGTGGATCGATGAAAAAGGCTTTGAAGATGATCCGTATGTTGTTTATCTGTTTCAGGAGCTTGGCAAAAGTGCACAGACACTGAAAGGATATACGAGCGATATCCGGATCAATAAGTTTTCGGCAGATATTCTGGATGATACGGATTATGAGAAAATCAAAGAACAGTTGCAGGATGAATTCGAGTTTGTCGAGCATGTGGAAAAAGTAGTGGAGTTTGTTCCAAAGGGAACTTCCAAGGCAACCGGAATCGCGTGGCTTTGTGATTATCTTGGTGTGGATTGTGCGGATACGTATGCCATCGGAGACAGTGTCAATGATTTGGACATGCTTACCTTTGTGGGACATGGAATTGCGATGGGCAATGCATCGCAGCCGGCAAAAGATGCAGCTGAGTATGTTACGACGGATATTCATGAGGATGGAATCATGCATGCCATGGAACATTATGGACTAATATAAAATTGCATCTAAATTATGTGCAGCAGCTGAAGAACGATGGTGTTGATGGTATTCGCCGGGATGCTGCAAAACATATTGGACTTCATTCGAAAGGCTGTAATTTCTGGAATACAGTCATTGACAGGAGCATGTATAACTACGGAGAAATCCTTGTTGGTGTAATTGATCAGCATGAGGTTAATCAGCGTACATCGGACAACATCAACAAGATGAAAGAATATACTTCCTATATGTCTGTAACGGACAGCTGCTATGGTACGGATATTTTAAATGCCATTAAAGGTGGAGGAGTGCCAAGTGGTTATGGTTCATATATGCAGGAATGGAATTTGTGGATAAAATTGGAAATAGTGATATAATAAAAATATAAGAAATGAGTTCTTAGAGTGAAATGAACAAAAGCAGAGGGAGATGTATAATGTATGAAGAAAAGAATAGTAGGATATCGAATGTATGTGGACAGCCTTCTCATGGATAAAAGGAAGAGAAGCCCCGAGGAATGGAGCAAGATACTGGAAGAACATCTGACACAGATTGGCTTTTTTCAACATGAGCGTCTGATTCATCTGATCGTTACGGTTACTTTTGCGCTGATGACGCTGATTTCCATGATTGCCTCTGTCACGATATGTATGCCATTGCTGCTGGCGTTGTCTCTTTTATTCCTGGTTTTGCTGGTGCCGTATATCTTTCATTATTATACACTGGAAAATGAAGTGCAGAAAATGTACACACAATATGACGAAATAAGAAAGAGAATATAAAAAATATATAAAGTTTGGATATCACTGTTGACATTGAAAAACAACAGTGATATTTTATTTACAGAACGAATTAGCACTCGAAAGAGATGAGTGCTAGTAAATGAAAAAAGGAGGCTATTCACAATGAAATTAATGCCATTAACAGACAGAGTTGTATTAAAACAGTTAGAAGCAGAAGAGACTACCAAGTCTGGAATTATCCTGACAGGTACCGCACAGGAGAAGCCGCAGGAAGCTGAGGTTATTGCCGTTGGTCCTGGAGGAATGGTTGACGGTAAAGAAGTTGTTATGCAGGTGAAGGAAGGCCAGAAAGTAATTTATTCCAAATATGCCGGAACAGAGGTAAAACTCGAGGGTGAGGAATACATTATTGTAAGACAGAATGATATTCTTGCAGTTGTAGAATAAAGTAAAACAGCAAACATATTAAATAAAAATGAAGAGAGGTTATTGATCATGGCAAAAGAGATTAAATATGGTTCAGAAGCCAGAGCAGCACTTGGTGCTGGTGTTGATAAATTAGCAAATACAGTACGTGTAACAATCGGACCTAAGGGACGTAACGTAGTTTTGGATAAATCTTTTGGTGCTCCACTCATTACCAATGATGGTGTAACAATCGCAAAAGAGATCGAGCTTGAGGATGCATTTGAGAACATGGGCGCTCAGCTTGTAAAAGAAGTTGCAACAAAGACAAATGATGTTGCCGGTGATGGTACTACAACCGCTACTGTTTTAACACAGGCTATGGTTCAGGAAGGTATGAAGAACCTTGAGGCTGGTGCAAATCCAATCGTTTTAAGACGTGGTATGAAGAAAGCAACAGATGCTGCAGTAGCTGCATTAAAGGAAATGAGCCAGAAGGTAAAAGGCAAGGAGCAGATCGCAAAGGTTGCAGCAATCTCCGCAGGAGATGAAGCAGTTGGCAACCTTGTAGCAGATGCTATGGAGAAAGTTACAAACGACGGTGTTATCACAATTGAAGAGTCTAAGACCATGGAGACAGAACTTGACCTTGTAGAAGGTATGCAGTTCGACAGAGGTTATTTATCTGCATATATGTGCACAGATATGGATAAGATGGAAGCTGTCCTTGATGATCCATACATCCTGATTACAGACAAGAAGATTTCAAATATTCAGGAGATCCTTCCATTACTGGAGCAAATCGTACAGTCTGGTGCAAGACTTCTGATCATCGCTGAGGATATCGAGGGAGAAGCTCTTACAACACTTATCGTAAACAAGTTGCGTGGAACATTCAATGTTGTTGCTGTCAAGGCTCCTGGATATGGTGATAGAAGAAAAGCAATGCTTGAAGATATCGCAATCCTTACAGGCGGTCAGGTAATCAGCTCTGATCTTGGTCTGGATCTGAAAGATACTACAATGGATATGCTTGGACGTGCAAAATCCGTTAAGGTACAGAAAGAGAACACGGTTATCGTTGACGGTGCAGGAGATAAGGATGCAATTCAGGGAAGAATCAATCAGATTCGTGGACAGATTGATGAGACAACATCTGAGTTCGATAAAGAGAAACTTCAGGAAAGACTTGCAAAGATGGCAGGTGGTGTCGCTGTTATCCGTGTTGGTGCAGCAACAGAGACAGAGATGAAGGAAGCAAAACTTCGTATGGAAGATGCTTTAAACGCAACACGTGCAGCAGTAGAAGAAGGAATTATCGCAGGTGGTGGTTCTGCATACATTCATGCATCTAAGAAGGTCGCAGAGCTTGCAAATACATTAGAGGGCGATGAGAAGACCGGTGCTAAGGTAATCCTGAAAGCACTTGAAGCTCCATTGTTCTTCATCGCAGCTAATGCCGGATTAGAGGGCGCTGTTATTATCAATAAGGTAAAAGAGTCAAAGCCGGGTATCGGATTTAACGCAGCAACTGAAGAGTATGTTGATATGGTAGAGTCCGGAATCCTTGATCCGGTTAAAGTTACAAGAAGTGCATTACAGAATGCAACATCTGTAGCTTCTACACTCCTGACAACCGAGTCAGCCGTAGCAAATATTAAGGAAGACACTCCGGCAATGCCGGCCGGTGCCGGCGCCGGAATGGGCGGAATGATGTAAAATGTCATATGCCAGTCCAGTAGGGACTGGCGTATGACAATGTACATGGTATTTAAAACCATGTAAAATAGATATGAAAAGCCTTATTTTCAAGGCTTTTCATTTTTTTTTACCTATGGTATACTATGCATTAGTGGTGAGAAAAACACCAAAGATAGAACCAGGAAGAGGGAAAGCATGAGTAAAGTAATCGTTGTAACAGACAGCAATAGTGGAATTACACAGAGCCAGTCAAAAGAACTTGGGGTTGTAGTACTTCCAATGCCTTTTTATATTGATGATAAGATGTATTATGAAGATATTGATCTTACACAGGAGCAGTTTTACGAGAAGCTCACACAGGGTGGAGAGATCAAGACGTCTATGCCTCTTGTAGGGGATGTCACGGACAAGTGGGACGAATTGTTGAAAGAATATGATGAGATTGTATATATCCCCATGTCATCAGGACTGAGCAGTTCCTGCGAGACCGCCCTGATGCTTGCACAGGACTATGAGGGAAAGGTAGAAGTTGTCAATAATCAGAGAATTTCTGTAACACAAAGACAGTCTGTATTAGATGCAAAGATGCTTGTAGAACAGGGAAAGTCAGCAGCGGAAATCAAAGAAATTTTAGAAAAGAACAAATTTGAGTCTTCGATTTATATTATGGTAGATACATTAGAGTATCTGAAAAAAGGTGGTAGAATTACACCGGCGGCCGCAGCGCTCGGTACACTTTTGAAGTTGAAACCGGTTCTCCAGATTCAGGGAGAAAAACTTGATGCGTTTGCAAAAGCACGTACCGTAAAGCAGGCAAAATCAATTATGATCGAGTCCATGAAGAACGATTTTGAGAAGCGTTTCCAGAGCCCGGATGGAAAGAAAATGCATCTGGAGATGGCATATACACATGATCTGGAAGCAGCAGAAGCTTTCAAAGAGGAAGTACAGGCTGCATTTCCAAATAATGAGATTGTTTTAAATCCACTATCCTTGTCGGTATCCTGCCATATTGGGCCAGGAGCTTTGGCAATTGCATGCTCAAAAGTGATTGAGTAATGCTTATTACTAATATTTATAATAGATATTACTAATAAAGAGTTTACATCTCGGTCAGAATCAATTATAATCATGAAGTAAAGACGGAGAGGTTTTTACACCTGTCCGTTTTTCTATGCGTAATCACGCATAAGTCTATGTACACAACAGGAGGAATTGAAAAGATGGTTAAAGCAGTTGTTGGCGCTAACTGGGGCGACGAAGGCAAAGGCAAAATTACGGATATGCTGGCAAAGCAGGCCGACATCATTGTACGTTTTCAGGGAGGTGCGAATGCAGGTCATACAATCGTAAATGATTACGGTAAGTTTGCATTACACACACTTCCATCCGGAGTATTTTACAGTCATACAACAAGTATTATCGGAAATGGTGTGGCACTGAACATTCCGGTTTTATTTAATGAGATCAAGTCCATCACGGACAGAGATGTGCCGATGCCAAAGATTCTGGTATCCGATCGTGCGCAGATTGTAATGCCATATCATATTTTATTTGACCAGTATGAGGAAGAACGTCTTGGAGGCAAGTCATTCGGTTCTACCAAGTCTGGAATTGCTCCTTTTTATTCAGATAAATATGCAAAAATTGGTTTCCAGGTCAATGAACTTTTTGATGACGAACTTTTGAAAGAAAAGATTGCACGCGTGGCAGAACAGAAGAATGTTCTGTTAGAGCATTTATATCATAAGCCATTGATTGATACAGAAGAACTTTTGAACACACTTCATGAGTATCGTGATATGGTAGCTCCATATGTATGCGATGTATCCCTGTATCTGGATAAGGCTTTAAAAGAGGGCAAGACAGTTCTCTTAGAGGGCCAGTTAGGTACCTTAAAGGATCCGGATCATGGTATTTATCCAATGGTTACATCTTCATCTACACTTGCAGCTTATGGTGCAATTGGAGCAGGAATCCCACCATACGAAATCAAGCAGGTAGTTACTGTATGTAAGGCATATTCTTCAGCAGTAGGAGCTGGTGCATTTGTCAGCGAGATTTTCGGAGATGAAGCAGACGAGCTTCGTCGTCGTGGTGGCGATGGCGGAGAATTTGGTGCAACAACCGGACGTCCAAGAAGAATGGGATGGTTCGACTGTGTGGCAAGTAAGTATGGCTGCCGTATGCAGGGAACAACAGATGTTGCATTTACAGTGCTTGATGTACTTGGATATCTGGATGAGATTCCAGTATGTGTAGGATATGAGATTGATGGAGAGGTTACAACAGACTTCCCTGTTACACATAAGCTTGAGAAGGCAAAACCGGTTCTGAAGAAAATTCCAGGATGGAAATGTGACATTCGTGGAATTAAGAAATACGAAGATCTTCCAGAAAACTGCCGCAAGTATGTTGAGTTTGTAGAGAATGAGATCGGATATCCAATTACTATGGTATCTAATGGTCCTGGACGTGATGATATTATTTACCGTGAGTCTACATTATCAAAATAATCATATAATAAGTAATGATATAATATTTACAAGATTTAAATCCCCGTTGAGAGTTTATCTCAATGGGGATTTTTTCACAGAATAAACACAATTTATCCATGATTTACACATGATATCCCCATAGAATATAAATAAGGGTTAACGAATGCAGTTAACAGAAAAGAAAAAGGAGGCTTTCTCAGTGATTGAAATAAACAACCTTGTGAAAAAATATGGGGATCATGTGGCTGTGGACGATTTGTCATTGACGGTGGAACCGGGAAAAATTTATGGATTTCTGGGACCGAATGGTGCAGGAAAATCAACGACAATGAATATTATTACCGGCTATCTTGGTGCAACCAGCGGAGAAGTAAAGATTAATGGACATGATATTTTTAAAGAACCCGAAGAGGCAAAAAAATGTATTGGTTATTTGCCGGAAATTCCACCTTTGTATGTGGATATGACAGTGAGGGAATATTTGGATTTTGTGGCAGAATTGAAAAAACTGGAAAAAAGTCTTCGCAAGCGATATGTAGAAGAAGCAATGGACACCACTGGAATTACGGATGTGGGAAATCGTATGATTCGAAATCTGTCAAAAGGATACCGGCAGAGAGTTGGGTTTGCACAGGCAATTCTTGGATATCCGGACATTATTATTCTTGACGAGCCAACGGTTGGCCTGGATCCGAAGCAGATCATAGAAATCCGGGAATTAATTAAGAAACTCGGAGAGAAACATACGGTAATACTTAGTTCACACATTTTGACAGAAATCAGTGCAGTCTGTGACCATGTATTTATCATTTCAAAAGGAAAACTGGTTGCCAGCGATGCAACAGAAAATCTCGTGAGTCTGATGTCAGGAGCTCAGGAAATTGAAGTGACAGTACGGACGGATGTAGCAAATGCACAGAAAGAACTTGCTGCCATTTCTGAAATTAGCAAAGTGGAAGTGAAAAATGAAGATGCAGGAGAGTTGGTTGTCTATGCAAAGAAAGGCGCAGATGTACGGGAAGATGTGTTCCGTATCCTTGCAGAAAAGCATTTTGCGGTGCTTGAAATGCACACGATAGAAAAGTCACTTGAGGATGTATTCCTTGAGATTACGCAGGAGGGAGAAGAAAAGTAATGTTTGCAGTATTTAAAAGAGAGTTCAAATCTTATTTTCAATGCGTAATTGGATGGTTGTTTGTAGCCGCTTTGCTAGCACTGTATGGTCTGTATTTTTATGTATATAATCTGATGCAGGGATATCCTTACATATACTATACATTAAGTGCAATCACGATTATATTTTTGATCGCAGTGCCGATTCTTACTATGCGTAGTTTTGCGGAAGATAGAAAGAACAAAACCGATCAGCTAATGCTGACAGCTCCGGTATCGTTGGGAAAACTTGTTTTTGGAAAATATCTTGCAATGGTAGCGGTGTTTACAATCGACATTGCAATTATTGCTATTACACCGTTAATCCTGTCCATATTTGGAACGGTACCAATGGGAGAAAGTTATATATCTATTTTTGCATTCTGGCTTTATGGATGCGCCAGTATTGCAGTTGGTATGTTTATTTCAGCTTTGACGGAGAGCCAGGTCATTGCGGCAGTTCTTTCCTTTGTAGTGCTTTTTGTCAGCTATATGATGAAAGGAATCACAGGAATCATTTCTTCGGATGGAAATGTTCTTACGAAGATTATGAATTGCTTTGATATTTATTCACCATTTGAGAAGTTCGCAGGTGGATGTCTGGACATTACAGCGGTTGTTTATTACCTGACAGTGATTGCTTTGCTGAATTTCCTTACCGTACAGTCGATTCAGAAACGGCGCTGGAGTATCAGTAAAAAGACATTTTCTACCGGTGTGTTTTCTGTGTCATTTATTGCGGTAGCAATGGCACTTACCGTTGTTGTCAACCTGGTGGTCAATACAATCCCGACAGATAAGACTTCTATTGACTGTTCTTATTCCAAGTTGTATTCCATTACGAAGGCTACAAAGAAGGCAGTTAAAAAACTGGATGCGGATGTTACTATTTATGCTCTTGTATCGGAAAGCAAAAAGGATGCACAGATTGATGAAGTGCTGAAACGCTATGAGGATTTATCAAATCATATCAAGGTTAAATATGTGAATCCTTCGAAAAAACCTTATTTTTATAAAGACTATACGGACACTGCACCAAATACAAACAGTCTGATTGTGGTAAGTGATCAGCGTTCAAAAGTAATTGATTATTATGATATTTATCATTATGAAACCAATATGGATTCGTCCACGTACTCGTACACAAATGATCTGGTAGGTTTTGACGCAGAGGGACAGCTGACATCTGCCATCGAGTATGTAACTATGGATTCAGATAAACTTCCGATAGTATATCAGATTACCGGACATGATGAAACCACTGTTGGCAGTGCATTTGAGGACGCGATTAAGAAAGCAAACATGACACTTTCAAGTATCGAACTGTTAAATGAAGAAAGTGTTCCGGAGGATGCATCGGCCATTATTATCAATGCACCGCAGAAAGATTTCAATGAAAAAGATGCACAGAAAGTGATTGATTACCTGAAAGATGGAGGAAAAGCAATTATTGTCGGTTCTTATACCGAGAATAAACTTCCTAATTTTGATAAAATTCTTGATACGTATAAAGTAAGTATTACGGATGGCGTGATTTCAGAAAATGATGCACAGCATTACTATCAGACGGGAGGTCCGCTGTATATTCTTCCGGAAGTAAACAGCAGCAGTTATACCAGCAATATCGGTGGCAACTATATTTATCTGCCGATTACCTGTGGAATTACTTATCCGGACAGCACGGATACAATGACTTACACTTCGCTGATGAATACGAGCGACAGTGCCGTATGTAAAAATGATCCAAACAATATGAAAGATTATGGATATGAAGATGGGGATGAAAAGGGTCCATTTTCCATCGGCCTGGCAGTAGAAGATAAGGTGGATGATGATACAACAACGCAGTTACTTGTATTTGGAAGTTCCTATATCTTTAGTGATCAGGCAACGGATGTAACTGCAAATAATGTAACTTTATTCTCGGATGCTGTGAAGGGACTTGTAGGAGAAAGCGATGATGCAGGAAGTGTAATTCCGGAGAAAGAGTATACGCTCAGCAATCTGACCGTTTCAGCAATGTATGCAATTCTGTTAGGTTTATCCTTTACAATTGTTGTACCGATTATTCTTCTTATCCTCGGAATTGTAATCTTTATGGTAAGGAGAAAGAAATAATGAAAAAACAGAAGATTCAGATGATTTTGATTCTTGTTGTTCTTGTTTTGTGTATTGGGGCATATTTTCTTGTGTCCCATATGGCAAAACAGGAGGAACAGAAGGAAAAAGACAGCGAGACAGAAGGACAGATAACGATTGCCAAAATTGATGCAGATAAAGTAGATGCTTTTTCCTATGAAGTAGATGGAAAAACCTGTTCATATACAAAGGATGGGAACGACTGGAAATATGATGATGACAATTCTTTGAAACTGGATAGCAGTAGTATCAATACAATGCTTGAAAAATTAAATGGTGTTATAGCATTGGAAACGTTGGATTCCTACGACTCCCTTTCGGATTACGGACTTGATAAACCCCAGAATACCATAACTGTTACAGTGGGAGATAAAACAACGACATTTTATATTGGAGACTATAACGATATGGTCAGTGAGTATTATCTGAAGATGGAAGGAGATGACGCTGTTTATCTCGTAGACTCCACTTTGAAAGATACATTTTCCAAGACAGCGGATAGTCTTGTGAAAGAGGAAGATACCGAAACGGAAGAAGCAACCGAATAAAAAGATGTGGAGTGTGTCTGAATAATTACAACCAAAATTAGATAACAGGGCGAAACACCGGTTGACGGAAGAATATTATTTCGATATGATAAAAGAACATTGAAAGGTTCACAAAATGTGAATGAGTGACAGGAGGTTTATCATGAAGAAAGTAAAACAGATTCTCGCGATACTGGGTATCGTCGTACTGTTATCCTTATATGTAATTACTTTGGTTTGCGCGATTGTAGATAACTCGAATACGATGCGGATGTTCCAGGCGTCCATTGTAGCATCATTTATTATTCCGGTGCTGATCTGGGCATATGGTTTTATCTATAGACTGATAAAGAAGTCATCGAAAGATGCAGAAGAAGTCGCAAAGAAAAATAAAGAGTCATTGAAAGAAAAAGCAAATCTTTCCACAAAATAAAGAAAAAATGTATTGCATCCAGGTGGATGTATGTGTATAATGAATTGAACTTATGAACGGGGAGCTGGTAAAAGCCGGCTGAGAGGAAACTGTGTGGTTTCGACCTATAACCTGATTTGGATAATGCCAACGTAGGGAACAATATCTGTATGCAAATTTGTAAGAAGAGATGTTCCGGCATCTCTTCTTTTTATTGTGTAGGAAATTTTTATGCAGTAAAAGTACGCGAATTTGCAAAGATACATACCTTCTACTATTGGCAAAACATAAAATTGGTTGAAAATTAAATTTATATTAAAAAACAAAAATAACAGGAGAGAAAAGATGAACACTTACACAACACAGATGGATGCGGCAAGAAAAGGAATTGTCACACCACAAATCAAAACAGTAGCAGAAAAGGAGCATATGCCGGTTGAAAAACTCATGCAGCTGGTGGCGGAAGGAAAAGTAGCAATCTGTGCAAATAAGCATCATAAATCATTGAATCCGGAAGGCGTGGGAAGTATGCTTCGCACGAAAATAAATGTCAATCTTGGTGTGTCGAGAGACTGCAAAGATTATGATATCGAAATGCAAAAAGTAATGAGTGCGGTAAATATGGGAGCAGAGGCGATTATGGATCTGTCCAGCCATGGAGATACGCAGCCGTTTCGCCGTAAGCTTACCAGCGAATGCCCGGCAATGATCGGTACAGTTCCGGTTTATGACAGTGTGATTCATTATCAGAGAGATCTGGCAACACTGACAGCACAGGATTTTATTGATGTTGTGCGCATGCATGCAGAAGATGGTGTGGATTTTGTGACACTGCATTGTGGAATTACAAGAAAAACAATTGACCAGATCAAAAAACACAAAAGAAAGATGAATATCGTAAGCCGTGGCGGCAGCCTGGTATTTGCATGGATGACGATGACTGGAGAGGAAAATCCGTTCTATGAATATTATGATGAAATTCTTGAAATCTGTGAGGAACATGATGTGACAATTTCTCTGGGGGATGCATGTCGTCCGGGATGTCTTGCGGATGCCACTGATGTGTGTCAGATTGAGGAGCTGGTGCGTCTGGGAGAACTTACAAAACGTGCGTGGGATCACAATGTGCAGGTGATGGTAGAGGGACCGGGACATGTGCCACTCGATCAGGTCGCTGCCAATATGAAAGTGCAGCAGAGCATCTGCATGGGTGCACCATTTTATGTGTTGGGACCACTTGTGACAGATATTGCACCTGGATATGACCATATTACAAGTGCAATCGGAGGCGCAGTGGCAGCTATGAACGGTGCAGCGTTTCTGTGCTATGTTACACCGGCGGAACATCTGGCTTTGCCTAATGTGGAGGATGTGAAGCAGGGAATCATTGCCTCAAAAATCGCAGCACATGCAGCGGATATTGCCAAAGGTATTCCGGGAGCAAGAGATATCGACGATAAAATGGCGGATGCCCGCAGAGTGCTTGACTGGGATGCGCAGTATGCATGTGCAATTGATCCGGAGACAGCAAAAGCAATCCGTGACAGTCGCAGCCCGGAGGATGATCACAGTGATACCTGTAGCATGTGTGGTAAATTCTGTGCAGTCCGCAGCATGAATAAGGCATTGGCAGGAGAATATATCGATATTCTTTAATGGGCTTTTGCCGGACCTTTTTATGGAAATTAAAAATTACTTGGAAAATGCATGCTCTTTTGGTATAATAGGAGTACATGTGAGTTATCCATGAATTCATATTTGATAAAGGTGGTATAAAAATGGCTATATTGCAAGAGTGGCAGAAGATTGCTTACAATGAGAAAGCAAACCAGGCTGAACTTCAGAAGTTCTGGCAGAGATATTTTCTCTTGGAGAAGGGGGTATATGAGAAGCTTCTTACAAATCCGGATGAAGTGGTAGAAGGTACAGTTAAGGAACTTGCAGACAAGTATGGTCTGTCAATTTTAGAGATGGCCGGATTCTTAGACGGAATTAATGAGAGTCTTGTTGAGCCAAATCCAATCGAGACCATGGAAGAGGATACAAAGGTAAGTCTTGCTTTTGATAAAGAGAAACTTTATAAGAACATGGTGGATGCACGTGCGGACTGGCTCTACAATCTCCCAATGTGGGATGAGATCTTTGATGCAGAGACAAAGCATAAGCTTTATCTGGAACAGAAGAAGTCAGGTACCGTTATTGTCGGCAAGAAAATTGGACGTAATGATCCATGTCCTTGCGGAAGTGGTAAGAAATACAAGAAGTGTTGCGGTCGTTAATATTGTCTGAAAACAAATGACAGTGTGACTGGGTGGAACAGTAATCATCCCCCGGTATCAGAGAAAAACTGATGCCGGGGCTTTTTGTTTCGTTGCGAGGATTCCGGAGAAATGCACGGACTTACCCGCGTACGTCAGTTCACGATTTCAGAGGCACATCTGGTCATTCGTCCGGATCAGGCGGAGGAAGAGTTAAAGAGATGTTTTGATCTGTTCTATTATGTGCTGGATACACTGGGCCTTGAAGAAGGTGTGACTTATCGACTTTCCAAATGGGATCCAAAGAATAAAGAAAAGTATCTTGGAGATGATGATTACTGGAACCGTACACAGGAAGCATTGCGTGAAGTTCTTCGTGAAAACGGCGTAGATGTGACGGTTGATAACCGTGCAGAGAAGATCGGATACAAGATTCGTGAAGAAATCCGTACAAAAGCAATCCGTAAGGAAGTAAAAGTGGAAGAAGAGACAAAATAAAATACATGTGGATCATCGATGATTGACAGGAGGGAACATGTTAGAAAAATTTTTTAAGTTAAAAGAAAATCACACAGATGTGAAAACGGAAGTGTTAGCGGGTATTACCACGTTTATGACGATGGCCTATATTCTGGCGGTTAACCCGACAATGCTCGCAGATGCAGGAATGGATAAGACAGCTGTTCTGATCGCAACCTGTCTTGCGGCGTTTGTTGGAACGCTGGCGATGGCACTCTTTGCAAATTATCCATTTGCGTTGGCTCCTGGTATGGGATTGAATGCGTATTTTGCATATACTGTATGTGACACTATGGGATATTCCTGGCAAGTGGCACTTATGGCAGTGTTTATCGAGGGAATTATCTTTATTGTACTTTCACTTACAAATGTGCGTGAAGCTATCTTCAATGCGATTCCTACGACACTCAAAAAAGGTGTCAGTGCAGGAATTGGTCTGTTTATCGCATTTATCGGATTACAGGGTGCACATATTGTAGTATCAAATGAATCTACATTGTTATCTGGTGTGAAATTTGCAGAAAACTGGCATACCGAAGGAATCTGTGCTCTGCTTGCATTGATTGGATTGATGGTTACTGCGATTTTGTATATCAAAAAAGTGAAAGCGTCCATTCTTATTGGTATTCTCGTGACGTGGATTCTTGGCATGCTCTGCCAGGTGACAGGTATCTATCATGTTGATGTAGAAGCTGGTTATTATTCATTATATCCAACGTTGGAAATGACAGATTTCTCTGCAATTACAAAGACATTTGGTCAGTGCTTTAAAGCGGATTTCCACAATGTCGGAATCTTCAATTTTATTGTTGTATTATTTTCATTCCTGTTCGTAGATATGTTTGATACGATTGGAACATTGATCGGTGTATCTGATAAAGCGGGAATGCTTGACAAAGATGGAAAGTTACCGAGAGTAAAACAGGCGTTGTTTGCAGATGCAATTGCGACTTCTGCAGGAGCTGTCCTTGGAACATCTACAACGACTACATTTGTTGAGAGTTCCGCTGGTGTAGGAGCAGGAGCAAGAACCGGACTTTCTTCTGTGGTAACCGGATTTTTATTTCTGATTTCTATTTTCTTTGCACCGATTTTTAAGGCAATTCCGGGATTTGCAACGGCACCAGCGCTTATTTTCGTTGGTTTCCTTATGATATCTGCAATCGTAAAAATCGATTTTGAGGATCTTACAGAAGCAATTCCGGCATATCTTTGTTTGATTGCCATGCCACTGATGTACAGCATTGCAGAAGGTATTGCAATTGGTGTTATTTCCTATGTGATTATCAACCTGATCTGCGGAAAAGCAAAGAAAATCACACCGCTTATGTATATTCTTGCAGTATTATTTGTTTGCAAATATATTTTCCTGTAGGAAATGTAGGTAAATAAGAAAATAAAATTGACAAAGGCGTCACTTTTTTACAGAGAAAGTGGGGCCTTTGTCTGTGTAAAAATACCTAATAAAATTGACATTTTATACACAAATTTATATAATAACAACTAGTACGTATAAATAAAAAAGAAAGAGAGAAAATATTATGAAAAAATTTAGTAAAGTAGTAGCTGCTGCTATGGCAGCTACAATGGTAATGTCTCTTGGCGCATGTGGTTCAGACAATGGATCCACACAGGCAGGCAAAGGTTCATCAGGTGACGGAAAAACTTACACTGTTGGTATCTGCCAGCTGGTACAGCATGAGGCTCTTGACGCGGCAACGAAGGGATTTAAAGACGCCCTTACAGACAAGCTTGGCGACAGAGTGAAATTTGATGAGCAGAATGCAGCAGGAGATGCGTCCACATGTTCTACGATCTGTACAACATTTGCAACAAACAACTATGATCTGATTCTTGGAAATGCAACTGCAGCACTTCAGGCTGCATCAGCTGCAACTGATACAATTCCGATTCTCGGAACATCTGTTACAGATTATGCAACTGCATTGGACATGTCCGACTGGACCGGAACAACCGGAAAGAATATCAGTGGTACAACAGATCTTGCACCATTGGATGAGCAGGCAAATTGTATCGCAGAATTATTCCCGGACGCAAAGAACGTTGGTATTATTTACTGTTCTTCTGAGCCAAACAGTGTTTATCAGTCAACAACAATCAAGGGATATTTAGAGGATAAGGGATACACGGTAAAAGAATATACATTCTCTGACTCTAATGACGTATCTGCAGTAACACAGAGTGCATGTGATGCTTCTGATGTTATTTATATTCCAACAGATAACACAGCAGCTTCCTGTACAGAGGCAATCAATAACGTAGCTTCTCCGGCAGGTACTCCTATTTTTGCAGGTGAGGAAGGTCTTGCAAAGGGATGTGGTGTTGCAACACTTTCTATCAGCTACTATGATCTTGGATACACAACTGGTGAGATGGCATATGATATTCTCGAGAACGGTGCAGACATCACTACAATGCAGGTAAAGACAGCTCCAAAATTCACAAAAGAGTATATCAAAGATCGTGCAGACGCACTTAACGTTACAGTTCCTGAAGATTATAAGGCAATTTCAGCTGAATAAGAGAGGAATTGTATAACACTACGGAGGTAAACAAATGTTGGCTTATTTTTCTTCCCTCAGCCTGGCTGCATTCACGAATGCACTCCCGGGAAATATAGCACAGGGATTAATTTGGGGAATTATGGCGCTGGGGGTTTATATCACCTTCCGTCTTTTGGACTTCGCGGATCTGACTGTGGATGGTTCGTTCGCAACTGGTGGAGCAGTTACTGTCATGCTGACGGTGAATGGTTGCAATATATGGATATCATTGCTTTGTGCCTGCATCGCAGGACTTCTGGCAGGACTTTGTACAGGTCTGTTACATACCAAACTCGGGATTCCTCCTATTTTAGCAGGAATTCTGACACAGATTGCACTGTATTCCATTAATCTGAATATCATGCAGCGCCATGCAAATCAGGCACTTAGCGTTGATAAGTACAATCTGATCATTTCATCACGTAATCTGACATCAGCCATTATTATTGGTATTGTGTTTGCGGCTGTATTGATTGTGATTCTTTACTGGTATTTTGGAACAGAGCAGGGGTCTGCAATCCGTGCGACCGGATGTAACCCAGCCATGAGTAAAGCACAGGGAATTAACATCGACAATATGAAACTGATCGGTCTGTCTCTTTCCAATGCGATTGTCGCACTGGCTGGAGGACTTTTGTCACAGTATTCTGGTTTTGCAGATGTAAACATGGGCCGTGGTGGCATCGTCATTGGTCTTGCTGCAGTTATTATCGGAGAGGTTCTGGGAGATGCTATCCTTGGAAAACATATGGATTTCAAAGGTCGTCTGATTTTTGTTATTATTGGTGGTATTATTTACTACATCGTAATAGGAATTGTTCTCTGGTTGAAGATGCCAAGTGATGATCTTAAGCTTTTTACAGCAATCATCGTTGCAATTTTCCTTGCCGTTCCATATCTCAAGGGAAAGAGCAAGAGTTCCTTTGCAAAAGCAGGAAAACGTTCAGCTGCGGCTATTAACAATACTGCAACAAAGGAGGGCAAATAAATGTTAGAGATTCGTAACGTACACAAGACCTTCAACCTTGGAACCATTAATGAGAAACATGCTTTAAATGGTGTGAATTTAAAACTGGATGCTGGCGATTTCGTAACCGTGATCGGTGGAAACGGTGCCGGAAAGTCGACGGTATTAAACGCTGTTGCAGGTACATGGCCGGTTGATGAGGGATCCATCCTCATTGATGGTGTGGATGTGACCGGACTTCCGGAGTTCAAGCGTGCGGCTTTTCTTGGCCGTGTGTTCCAGGATCCGATGACAGGAACCACAGCAACCATGCAGATCGATGAAAATCTGGCGCTTGCTGCGCGCAGAGGTCAGAGACGTGGTTTAAGCTGGGGAATTACAAAAAAAGAAAAAGAACGCTATCATGAACTTTTAAAAGAACTGGACCTTGGACTGGAAGATCGTATGACATCAAAAGTAGGATTGCTTTCCGGAGGACAGCGTCAGGCTGTGACACTTCTTATGGCTTCTTTGCAGAAACCAAAGCTTTTACTTCTGGATGAGCACACGGCAGCACTTGATCCAAAGACGGCAGCAAAAGTACTGACACTTACTGACAAGATTATTAAAGAAAATAATCTGACAGCAATGATGGTTACACATAACATGCGTGATGCGATTGCGCATGGAAATCGTCTGATTATGATGCATGAAGGAAAAGTGATTCTTAACATTGCAGGAGAGGAAAAGAAGAAACTTACCGTTGCGGATCTTTTACAGCAGTTCGAGCGTGTAAGTGGTGAAGAATTTACAAGCGATAAGGAACTTCTTTCCTAAAAATGACATTGGCATATCTGTGAATAGAAGAAAAAAATCCGAACATACTATTCGGGAACTTGAAAAGTTCTTTACGGATTTTTAAAGGAGGTATGTCAAATGACAAAATTGGATTGTAATGTGGTAAGCTGTTCATACAATGATGATAATTGTTGTAGCAGACAGGATATCCTTGTAGAAGGAACACAGGCAAAAACATCTTCTGAGACTTGCTGCGGAAGTTTTGCACCAAAGGGATGCGGTTGCGGAAGCAATTGTCATAAGGATGGCGCAAAAAAGGAGACAGCGGTTGCATGCGAAGCAACGGAATGTAAGTTCAACAGTCAGAAGCAGTGTTCCGCAAATCATATCGGCATTGCCGGAGGCCATGCTGATTCCTGCCGTGAGACGGAGTGCGGAAGCTTTGTTTGTCAGTGTTAACTGAATAATGGATAAAAAAGAGACAGTTTCAAAGAAATTTGAAATTGTCCCTTTTTTTATGCTATACTAATAAGAACCGGATGAAAAATCGAACGGTTGATATAAAAATGAGGAGAAGAATTTGAATTATGGATTACAACATTAATTTTCCACATTTGCACATTTATCTGGATCATGTGGGAAAGAACATTATGATTGGAAATTTTTCCATTGCATATTATGGAATTGTGATTGCCATTGGAATGCTGGCAGGACTTGGCATTGCATGCTGGATGGCAAAGCGTACCGGACAAAGTTCCGATACATACTTTGATCTGGCACTGGTGGCTATCGTATGCTCTGTGATTGGAGCCCGCATTTATTATGTGGTGTTCCGGTGGGATTTGTATAAGGACAACCTGCTCAGTATTTTTAACCTGCGTCAGGGTGGTCTGGCAATTTATGGTGGCGTTATTGCAGCCATTATTACCACGTTTGTTTTTGCACGTGTCAAAAAGCTTTCGCTGGGCCTGCTTTTTGACACTGCAGGATTGGGATTGGTGCTTGGACAGATTATTGGACGCTGGGGCAATTTCTTTAACAGAGAAGCGTTTGGCGGATATACGGACGGGCTTTTTGCCATGCAGCTGCCGTTGTCAGCGGTGCGTAATTCGGATGTGACTCAGGAACTCCTGGACCATGTGGTAAAAGTGGATGGAATTTCCTATATTCAGGTATACCCAACCTTTTTATTTGAATCGCTGTGGAATCTTGTATTGCTGATCTGCCTGATTCTGTTTACGAAACACAAAAAGTTTGATGGCGAAGTGTTTTTACTGTACCTGGCAGGATATGGTATTGGGCGTTTCTGGATAGAATCTCTTCGAACCGATCAGTTGCTGCTTCCTGGCATTGGATATCCGGTGTCAATGGCACTTGCAGCCATACTTGTGGTGATTTCCATTGCATGGATTATTATCTGGCATGTGAAGCATGGACGAAAACAGGCACAGGTGGAGCAGAGTGGGGAAAAGTAGTCTCTTTTGTGCATAAAATTGAATAAAACTGCATAGCAGATATGGAAAAGTATCTGTAACATCCCTTTTTTTAGAAAATGAAAGGAAGGTGGGTGTTGCAGGTGCTTTTTATTTTTTGCATTTGTGTGGCGGATTTCGGAACAATTGCTCTGAAAGTTTGAAAAACCCTTGAAAAAACCTTGATTCGCACCTATTTTTGGAGTATTATGGTTACATAGTGGTGGAAAGTGGAGAGGATAAACAATAGAGTGGTGCAAAGTGGTAGAGAATACGTGAAAATGATATGACATCTGCACCATACAGAAACGACTGGTTTCTGGTAGAAATGAAGCAGAAGGGCAGGTGAGTGTGTCATGTTCATGGGTGAATATAATCATTCCGTTGATGCAAAGGGCAGAATGATCGTTCCGTCAAAGTTCAGAGAACAACTTGGAAATGAATTTGTAGTGACCAAGGGACTGGACGGATGTTTATTCGCATATTCCCATGAAGAATGGCAGCGCATTGAAGACAGCCTGAGAGAGAAACCACTTACCTCCAAGGATGCAAGAAAGTTCATGAGATTCTTTTTTGCAGGTGCAGCAAACTGTGAACTGGACAAGCAGGGAAGAATTCTTCTTCCGGCAAATCTGAGAGAGTACGCAGGAATTGATAAAGAAGTCGTATCCGTCGGCGTATTCAGCCGTGTGGAGATCTGGAGCAAAGACAGATATCTGGAGAACAGCGACTTTGATGATATGGATGAAATTGCAGAACATATGGCAGAATTAGGAATTGGAATCTAGGGAGGCGACATGGAATTCAAACATTATTCGGTTTTACTGAATGAAACAATTGAACAATTGCATATCAAACCGGATGGAATCTATGTAGACGGAACTCTCGGTGGTGGAGGACATTCCCTTGAAATCTGCAAGAGACTTACGACAGGTCGTCTGATCGGAATTGATCAGGATGCAGATGCCATTGAAGCGGCGTCCGAACGGCTGAAGGAATATCAGGACAAAGTCACCATTGTTCGAAGCAATTATGCACAGATGACAAGCGTATTGCAGGATCTGGGTATTGAGAAAGTGGATGGAATCGTATTAGACCTTGGTGTATCCTCATTTCAGCTGGATACACCGGAGCGCGGATTTACCTACCGAAGTGAAGATGCCCCGCTTGATATGCGCATGGATAAGCGACAGAAACTTACCGCAAGAGATATTGTCAATGAGTACAGCGAAATGGAACTTTTCCGTATTATTCATGATTATGGAGAGGACCGGTTCGCAAAGAACATAGCCAAGCATATTGTAAATGCAAGAAAAGAGAAACCGATCGAGACAACAGGGGAACTCAACGCAATCATTAAAGCGGCGATACCTATGAAGGTGCAGGTGACGGGAGGGCATCCCTCCAAACGTACCTATCAGGCAATCCGCATTGAATTAAATCATGAGCTGGATGTGTTGCGGGACAATCTGGATTCGATGATCGATGTATTAAATGATGAAGGAAGACTTTGTATTATCACATTCCATTCGCTGGAAGATCGAATTGTTAAGTCAAACTTTAAAAAGAACGAAAACCCTTGTACATGCCCGAGCAATTTCCCGGTATGCGTATGCGGGAAAAAGTCAAAAGGTAAAGTGGTAACAAGAAAACCAATCTTACCTTCGGAACAGGAGTTAGAGGAAAATAGTCGTTCAAAAAGCGCAAAGTTACGTGTGTTTGAGCGTATCGAACAGTAAAAGAAAGAGCAGGGAAGCAATATGACGAAAAATTATTACATACATGGAAATACGGTACGTGAATTAGAGGCACCGGCACGTCAGAACCGTCGGACGCGCGAGGAGATCGAGCAGGCAAAAAGACGTAAAAATCGTAGAAATGCTGCCAGAAGAAACAGACAGCGCGCTATGGAAATGAGCCGTGGATACGTGGCTTTCTTATCCGTATGTGTTGCAATCATTGCGATATCTGCAGTTGCATTTGTAAAATTACAGTCACAGGTAACATACCGCATGAACAATATTGCATCTTTACAGAGTGAAGTAAATGATCTTCGTGCGGATAACGATGCCAGATACAAGAGCATCACTACTTCGGTTGATCTGAACGAAGTGAAGAAAAAGGCCATCAAAGAATTGGGAATGTCTTATCCAAAAGAAAAGCAGGTTGTATATTATTCCATTGAAAATAATAATTATATGGATCAGTACAGTGACATTCCAAAACAGTAGGAGAACATTGTGGCGAAAAGAAGAAGGAGACCGGTTCAAAAATTTAACCGGAAAATGAGAACAAAGCTTCTGGTACTTTTTACGGTGATCATGGCAGGACTATGTGGCATGATCGGAAGATTGATGTACATTGAATACACCAGTGGCGATAAATATGAAAAAAAAGTTTTATCAATGCAGTCATACGATAGCAAAACAATTCCGTACCAGAGAGGTGATATTGTGGATAGCACCGGTACGGTACTTGCTACCAGTGTGGCTGTTTATAATGTTATTCTGGATTGCTCACAGATGACATACAAGGAGGAATATATTAAACCTACCATTGATGCACTTGTGGAATGTTTCCCGGAATTAAAACGGGAAGACCTTGAAGCCTATGCAAAAGATAAAAAGGATAATAAATATATTGTACTGGCCAAGAAACTTCCGTATGAAGAAATTCAGAAATTTGTTGAGATGCAGGATGCTGTGGATGACAAGAAAAAGAAAATTAATCCAAACATCAAAGGTGTCTGGTTTGAAAAGGAATATCAAAGAACCTATCCATATGACAGTCTTGCAGCGTCTGTAATCGGATTTACTTCTTCCGGCAATGTAGGTACGACTGGAATTGAAAACTACTATGATGATGTATTAAATGGCGTGAATGGAAGAGAGTATGGTTATCTGAACTCCGACAGTAATTTTGAAAAAACAGTGATTCCGGCACAGGATGGAAGTACACTGGTTACATCCATCGATTCCAATATACAGTCGATTGTAGAGAACAAAATCAAAAAGTTTAATGAGGCTTATACAGATAATTACAAAGTGGGGGATGGAAGTAAGACGACCGCAGTTGTTGTTATGAATCCGCAAAATGGAGAAATTCTTGCAATGGCGGATTATCCGACATTTAATCTGAACAAGCCGAGAGATTTAAGTGAGCTGTATACAAAGAAAGAACTGAGCAAAATGGCAGATGACGATCAGCTCGATATACTCAATGGTCTGTGGCAGAATTATTGTGTGACAGCTACTTATGAGCCGGGATCTGTACAGAAACCATTTACGGTTGCTACCGGATTAGAGACAGGGACAATCAATGATAATATGACATTTTTGTGTGATGGCGGAGAACAGTTTGACCGGTGGGTCAGCTGTGTGAACCGTAATGGACATGGTATTGAGACGGTGCGTAAGGCATTGATGGATTCCTGCAATGATGCGTTGATGCAGATGTCGTATAAGATTGGAAAGAAAAATTTCCTCGAGTATCAGTCCATTTTTGGCTTTGGACAGAAGACGGGAATTGATTTGCCAGGTGAGGCAAATACATCTTCCTTAATATTTAATCTGGATAATATAAAACCGATTGATCTTGCAACAAACGTATTTGGACAGAATTATAACTGCACAATGATACAGATGGCCAGTGGTTTTAGCTCACTGATCAATGGTGGAACATATTATCAGCCACATGTGGTGACAAAAATTACAGACAGTTCAGGAAATACAATTTCTACGATTGAACCGAAAGCGGTAAAACGGACTATTTCCCAGAGCACAAGTGATCAGATTAAAGACTATCTGTACGATGTTGTTTCAAAAGGAACTGCCGGAATTGCGAAAGTGGATGGATACTCTATGGGTGGAAAAACAGGTACCGCTCAGAAACTTCCGCGTAAAGACAGAAAGTATCTGGTATCTTTTATGGGATTTGCCCCGGTAGAGAATCCGCAGCTTTTGATTTACTGTATTGTGGATGAACCAAATGTGGCAGATCAGGCACACAGTTATTTCGCGCAAGATATCTGTCGTGAAATTTTGGAAGAGGTACTTCCGTATATGAATATTTATCCGGATGAAAAGAAGACCGGAAAGAACAAAGGCTTTGGCATCACTGGTGCAAAAACACAGTATACAAATCATCATCCAGGCAAAAAAGAGGATGACAACTAAAGATAGGCAGGTTTCAGGCGGATGTTCTAGCAGCATCCGCCGATTCATATACTTTATGAAAGAGCGAAAATGGCGGATTTTTCGATGCAGTGGAATAAAACCTATCACCGCAAGAAAATTTGTGTGTTTTTCTTTTGTGTTCTTGCCTGTGCAGTGATTCTGCTTGGCCGATTGGTATATCTTATGATATTTCGCGGAGATTATTACTCAAAACTTGCAACAGATCTGCAACAGAGGGAGCGGCAGATCAAAGCCGCGAGAGGAAAAATACTCGACAGAAATGGTGTTGTACTGGCAGGAAATAAATCAGTATGTACCATATCAGTAATTCATAATCAGATTGAAGAACCTGAAAAAGTCATACAGATGCTTTGTAAAGAATTGGGAATATCCGAAGAAAAAGTAAGAAAACGCGTAGAAAAGCGCTCGTCGATTGAACGAATCAAAAGTAACGTGGACAAAGAAACAGGAAACCGGATACTCGCCTACGGATTTGCCGGGGTAAAAGTAGATGAAGATTATAAAAGAGAATATCCCTTTGATGAACTGGGATCAAAGGTGCTTGGATTTACCGGCGGAGACAATCAGGGAATTATCGGGCTGGAAACCGTGTATGATGAGGAACTTCAGGGAACTGATGGAACAATACTTACGACAACCGATGCCCGGGGGGTGGAAGTCGACAACATTGGAGAGGAGCGCGTGGAACCGATAGCCGGAAATAATCTTCGGCTGACGCTGGATGCCAATATCCAGAAATTTGCCGAACAGGCGGCGCAGAAAACTTTTATCCAGAAAGAAGCCGATTCGGTGAGTATACTTGTCATGAATCCACAGAATGGTGAGATGCTTGCTATGGTGGATTACCCGGAGTTTAATTTAAATGAGCCTTTTACTTTGACAGAAACATACGCAGATAAAGGGGATGACGAACAGGATGCCTTAAACCAGATGTGGAGAAATCATTGTATCAATGACACTTACGAGCCGGGATCAACGTTTAAAATCATTACGGCTTCGGCTGCGTTAGAGGAACATGTTGTGTCATTGGAAGACCGGTTTCACTGTCCGGGATATATTGTGGTGGAGGATCGCAGAATCCGTTGCCACAAGACCACCGGGCACGGGGCAGAAAGCTTTGTGGAAGGAATCGAAAATTCCTGCAATCCGGTGTTTATCAATGTCGGGCTGCGGATTGGAGCAGATCGTTTTTATGACTATTTTGAACAGTTTGGATTATTACAGAAAACAAATATTGATCTGCCGGGTGAGGCGGCGACCATTATGCATAAGAGAGAGGACATTGGTCTGGTGGAACTGGCAACGGTGTCTTTCGGACAGTCGTTTCAGATTACACCGATTCAGCTTGCAACCACGGTCTCGTCCATTATCAATGGTGGGAACCGTGTAACGCCACATTTTGGCATGCAGGTGGAAAAAGAAGACAGCACATGTGTCAGAAAGATGGAATATGTGCCACAGACAGGAATCTGCAGCCCGGATACATCCGAAAAAATGTGCTTTTTACTGGAAAAAGTTGTGTCAGAAGGCGGAGGAAACAAGGCATATATCGAGGGATATTCGATTGGAGGGAAGACGGCAACCTCACAGACACTGCCGCGATCGGCAAACAAATATATTTCTTCCTTTCTCGGATTTGCACCAGCAGATGATCCGCAGGTTTTAGTACTGGTAATCATTAGAAATCCGTCCGGTGTGTATTATGGAGGAACGATTGCAGCACCCGTGGCGAAGGAAATATTTGAAAACATCCTGCCTTACCTTGAATTACAATAGAGAATAACGTATACTTAATGCAGTTTGTTTTTTGACGAAGACATTCAGATGGAGGTTAAGAATCATGAAGATAGAAGAACAGAAAGTTCTCGTTGTGGGAACCGGAATCAGCGGAATTGCAGCAGCAGAACTTTTACAGAGTAAAAATGTAGATACCGTTTTGTTTGATGGAAACAAGGAACTTGACTTGAACAAACTCTATAAGAAAGCACCAGAGTTAAAGGATATGCCAATCATTCTCGGAGAGTTGACCGAGGAGCAGATGCACGAGTTTGGTGTGGCTGTATTAAGTCCGGGAGTTCCTACTGATTTGCCAATGGTAGAGCGCTTGCGCGCACAGAATGTAGCGATTTGGGGAGAAATTGAACTTGCATATTATTTTGGCAAAGGACGTTTGATTGCCATTACTGGAACAAATGGGAAGACAACAACGACGGCTTTGACAGGTGCAATCATGAAAAATTACTATAAGGATGTCCGCATTGTTGGAAATATCGGTATTCCTTATACTTCTGAAGCTGCGACAATGACCGACGATACGGTTACAGTTGCGGAAATCAGCAGCTTCCAGTTAGAGACCATTCATGATTTTTGTCCGGATGTCTCTGCAATTTTAAATATTACAGAGGATCATCTGAACCGTCATCATACGATGGAATGTTATATTAAGACAAAAGAAGACATTACCAGAAATCAGACAAAGGATCAGGTGTGTGTATTAAATTATGAAGATGAAGTACTTCGTAGCTTTGGCGAGAGCGTACCGGCAAAGGTTGTATATTTCAGCAGTCACAGAAAATTGGACAATGGATTCTATCTTGAGGGCGAAGATATTTACTATGCTGTAGACGGACAGAGTACCCATGTCATTAATGTTAATGAATTGAATCTTCTTGGAAGACACAACTATGAAAATGTTATGGCGGCATGTGCAATGAGTGTGAATTTCGGTGTCCCTATGGATAAAATCGTAGAAGTTCTCAAGATATTCCAGGCAGTAGAGCATCGTATCGAGTATGTGACCGAGAAACGTGGCGTAAAGTTCTATAATGATTCCAAGGGAACGAACCCGGATGCAGCTATTCAGGGAATTCGTGCAATGAACCGTCCGACATTTCTGATCGGTGGTGGATATGATAAACAGTCCGAGTATGATGAGTGGATCGAGGCTTTTGACGGTAAAGTGAAAAAACTCGTACTGATCGGTCAGACTGCAGAAAAAATTGAAAACTGTGCACACAGACATGGATTTATGGACACTGTGCGAAAAGATACTTTTGAGGAAGCAATTCAGTATTGCTATGACAATGCAAAGTCCGGCGATGCCGTATTATTGTCACCGGCCTGTGCAAGTTGGGGAATGTTCCCAAACTATGAGGAACGTGGAAGAATTTTCAAAGAATATGTTCGTAATTTAGAGGAGTAGAGATTCGTGGCAAGACGACGGAAGGATGGAAAGAAAGCAACTGCATATTTTGATTACAACCTGCTGTTTATTCTGATATTTCTGCTGTGCTTTGGACTGGTAATGCTCTATAGTTCCAGTTCCTATACATCGGCAAACCTGTATGATGACAGTGCACACTATCTCAAGCTGCAGTTTCGTAACATACTGGTTGGTGTGATCCCGATGTACTTTTTTGCAAGGGTTGATTATCATTTTTGGAAAAAGTTTGGTTTTTTTGCATATTTTTGCTCATTTGCACTGTGTGTACTCGTAATGTTTCCGATTCCGGGACTGACAAGATCTTCACACGGACAGTCGAGATGGCTGAATCTTGGACCTTTTAGTTTTCAGCCTTCGGAGCTTGCAAAGCTTGCGGTAATCATATTCCTAGCCATGCTGATTGAGCGTATTCCAAAAAAACTTGGAAATTTCTCCAGTATCATCAAGGTAATGGTAATCATGTTTCCACTGTTTGCAGTCATTGCATACAGTAACTTAAGTACGGCGGTCATTGTCTTTGGCATTGCGGTATGTATGCTTTTTGTGGCAAGCCCAAAGTATAAACAGTTCGTTATTGTAGGTGTAGGAGGTGTTTCCTTTGTTGTGGCATTTATTATGCTTGCATCTTACCGAAGCGGCCGTGTACAGGCGTGGCTGCATCCGGAGACTGCGGGAGATGACGGATATCAGACATTGCAGGGATTGTATGCAATCGGTTCCGGCAAATTGTTTGGCAAAGGATTGGGCGAAAGTCTGCAGAAGATGGGAAATGTGCCGGAGTCCCAGAATGATATGATTTTTACAATTATCTGTGAGGAACTGGGATTGTTCGGAGCCATCTGTGTCATTCTTTTATATGTGCTTTTATTATGGAGAATGATGGTTATCGCCAATAATGCAAAGGATCTATATGGAGCGCTTCTTGTGACTGGCATTATGTCGCACATTGCTATTCAGGTAATTTTGAACATTGCTGTTGTTACGAATACAATACCGAATACTGGTGTCATTCTGCCATTTATCAGTTACGGAGGAACTTCGCTTGTGTTCCTGATGATGGAGATGGGGCTGGCGCTGAGCGTTTCGAAAGGAATCCGGCTGGAATCCATAGAGTAGGAAAATGATGATGTATGATTAGAGAAGAACGAAGAAAAAAGCGAAAAAAGAAAAATATATTATCGATTATACTGGGCGTTCTCATTATACTGGCATTGGCGGCAGTCATTGTGGTCAGTGTATTTAAAGTTAAGAAGGTCGAGGTGGAAGGTAATCAGTTATATGATTCCAAAGTGATTGAGAAAGCTGTGTTGAATGACGATTATTCCTGGAATTCCCTTTATGTATTTGTAAAGTATAAATTTGTAGCAACGAAAAAGATCCCGTTTATTGATACCATGGAGATTTCGTTGAAAAATCCACAGACATTACATATTAAAGTGTATGAGAAAGGTATCATGGGATATCTGTACATTCCATCCATTAACGAGAATGCGTATTTTGATAAGGATGGATTTGTAGTGGAGACGTCTTCGAAAGTGATTGATGGAACGCCACAGATTCTCGGAATTGACTGTGACAAGGTGGTTTTGTACGAAAAATTACCAATTGAATCAGCAAAATTGCGGGAGATTCTGACATTGACCCAGTCACTGAAGCGTAATTCCCTGATTCCGGATTCCATTACTTATGGTGGGGTAAATGAGCCGGAACTTGCATATGGGGACATCAAAGTCCAGATGGGGAATTTGAATCTGCTCACACAGAAAGTGGAGCGTCTGGCAAAGATTAAACCGAAACTGCAGGGAATGAAAGGAACACTACATTTAGAAAATTGGACGGAAGAGACAACAAATATAGTGTTTGACCAGAAAACGGAAGCAAAAAAAGCTTCAAAGAATTCAAACAAAGAATAAATGTAAAAAATCACAAATTTTTGTTGATTATTTTGTTGAAAAAATATATTATAGTCTATATGGGTGTGCATGAAACATTGAAATGTTTCACGGCAGCCGGTTTTATAGAAGATAGTTTCGCAGATAGTACATCGGTAATCCGTAAGACTATCGTTCGTCAGCGGACAGGCTGGCAATAGATTAAAATTTATAGGTTAAAGAAAGAGGAGGAAGAACCATGCTGGAGATTCGGACAACAGAGGCAGATGCTAGTGCCAAAATAATTGTAATTGGTGTAGGTGGTGCCGGAAATAATGCTGTTAACCGCATGATTGACGAAAATATAGGTGGAGTAGAGTTTATCGGTGTAAACACAGATAAGCAGGCATTACAGTTGTGCAAAGCTCCAACATTAATTCAAATCGGTGAGAAACTTACCAAGGGACTTGGTGCAGGAGCTCAGCCGGAGATCGGCGAGAAAGCTGCTGAAGAAAGTGCAGAAGAATTATCCGCAGCTGTCAAAGGTGCAGATATGGTATTTGTTACCTGTGGTATGGGAGGCGGTACGGGTACAGGTGCAGCCCCGGTTGTTGCAAAAATTGCCAAGGAGCAGGGAATCCTGACGGTAGGAGTTGTGACAAAGCCATTCAAATTTGAAGCAAAGAAGCGTATGATCAATGCTGTATCCGGTATTGAAAAATTAAAAGAAAGTGTTGACACGCTCATCGTTATTCCAAACGATAAACTTCTTGAAATCGTAGACAGACGTACTTCTATGCCGGATGCATTAAAGAAGGCAGATGAGGTATTACAGCAGGCAGTACAGGGAATTACAGACTTGATTAATCTGCCGGCATTGATTAACCTTGATTTCGCAGACGTTCAGACAGTTATGAAAGATAAGGGACTGGCACATATTGGAATTGGTAGTGCAAAGGGTGATGAGAAGGCAATCGAGGCTGTTAAGCTTGCCGTTGCATCGCCACTTCTTGAGACAACCATCAATGGTGCAACACATGTCATTATCAATATTTCCGGAGACATTTCTCTTATGGATGCTAATGATGCTGCAAGCTATGTGCAGGATCTTGCGGGAGAGGACGCAAATATCATCTTCGGTGCGAAGTTTGATGAGACTATGACAGATGAAGCAACAATCACAGTTATCGCAACCGGATTAGAGAGTCCTATGAAGTCTGTAGCAGCTCCAGGCGGTGTTAGTTCCCGTATGGTATATCCGAACCAGACAGTAAACCGTCAGCCGGCTGCTTCCGGAATTGTGAATCGTGTAGCTTCTACAAACAGTTATGTAGGAACAGGAGTAACAAATAATGCTTCTGTGCAGAGAAATTCAATCCCTGTAACACCTAGACCTGCAACTACGGCACCGAGACAGGCAACACCTACTTATTCCGGTATCCAGAGACCAAAGCAGCCGGAAAGCAGTGTTAAGCCGGTAGAGATCAATATTCCGGATTTCCTGAAAAATTCAAAAAGATAATTAATTTGTCGAAGAAGGTAAATAATTATTAAATTAAAACCTCCTGTTTTTGCCAAATTATAGAGAAAAATTTTTCTATAATAGCAGAGACAGGAGGTGTTTTTTATATATGCATTCTATATAGACGTGTTTATAGAACAGAATTTTCTGATGAATCTGCTTGTTTTGTTGATGACCTGCGAATTAAGCAAAAGTGCAGCCGGACACAAATATCTCAGAATAGTGGTTTCCTCCGGGATTGGAGCACTTCTTACGGCAGTGTTATTGTTAATAAGGGTATATTGGCTGAGTGTATTTTTGACAGCCGTCATTGTAGTGCCATTGATGCTGTTTCTTACATTTGGAAAATGTGGTAAAAAGCAGTTTGTTCAACGGATTTTAATTAGCTGGTTTGGAATTCTTTTATTGAATGGAATTGTGACTGCTTTTTCGAATCTCACAGGAATACGCGGGATGACATGGTACGTGGCAGTGGTGACTATTGTAATCGGGCATACTTTCGTGAAAGTCTGGCTGTGTAACATGCGGCAGCAGAAAAATCTTTATGAAGTGAGGTTGAAAAATGATGGGAAAGAAGTCTGTTGTGTTGGACTGTACGATTCTGGAAATCGATTACAGATGCCGGATTCAGGAGAGCCGGTACATATTGTGAGTATGGATATTTTTGAACGATTGAAAAAAAAAGAGAGCAAGATAAGGGAGATTCCATTTCAGGCACTGGGAACAAACGAAGGGCGTGTTCCGGTTACAGAAATTGATTCAATGGAATTGCTGCATCGTAAGACAGATCATATATACAGAAATGTGTGGTTGGGATGTGCAGATGTGACATTGTTGCAGGGAAAGTCATACAAGATGATCCTGCATTCTTCTATACAAAAGTAGTGTATTTCTGGATTGTTACAAATTGAATGGAGGAAAAAAGAATGGATGTAAAACAATTACTGAAGACTACAATTGGAAAAATTCGAATGTTATTTGCAGAAGAAGAGATTTTTTATATTGGAGGCTCGGATGTTTTGCCACCTCCTCTCGAAAAGGAACAGGAACAGAAGTGTCTGGTAGCTCTTTCGGACCTGACAACAAAAAAGAAAGACTATTCGAAGGAAGATGCAAGAAAAATGCTGATAGAGCATAATTTGCGTCTGGTTGTTTATCTGGCCAAGAAGTTTGAAAATACAGGAATCTGTGTGGAAGATCTGATTTCGATTGGAACAATTGGACTGATTAAAGGAATCAATACCTTTAATCCAGAAAAGAAAATTAAACTGGCAACCTACGCATCACGATGCATAGAAAATGAAATTCTTATGTACTTACGCAGAAATAACAAAATAAAAATGGAAGTTTCCATTGATGAACCGCTGAATGTGGATTGGGATGGAAATGAGCTTTTGTTGTCAGATATTCTAGGTACGGAAGAAGATATTATTTACAGGGACATGGAAAACGAAGCAGAGATAAGACTATTGCGGGATGCTGTGGAAAAGCTTGACCCAAGAGAAAAAGAAATTATTTGTCTGCGGTATGGAATCAACCGAAAGGATGGAAAAGAGATGACACAGAAAGAAGTAGCTGACTTGCTTGGTATCTCGCAATCGTACATATCTCGTCTGGAAAAAAAGATTATGATACGGTTAAAAAAAGAAATTCAGAAAAATTAGAATGTTTTCAGAAAACAGTTGGGCTTTGTGGAAAATGTATGATATAATAATGCCATGACAGAAAGGGGTGGCTTTTATGGTATTGCAATTTTTGGGGGCTGATCGTGAAGTGACCGGCAGCTGCCACTATGTAAAGTTTGGGGATAAGCATTTTCTTGTAGATTGTGGTATGGAGCAGGGACCGGATTTATATGTGAATCAGGAGATTCCGGTGAATGCAGCGACGATTGATTATGTGTTTGTTACACATGCGCATATTGATCATTCCGGTTTATTACCGCTTTTATACAATCATGGGTTTCGAGGAACGGTTTTTGCAACGAAAGCAACTTGTGAGCTCTGTAATATTATGTTGAAAGATTCCGCTCACATTCAGGAATTTGAGGCAGAGTGGAGAAACCGTAAGGCACGCCGTGCAGGTAAGCCGGAAGTGACACCGATGTACAATATGGAGGATGCACAGGGTGTTCTGGAACATTTCGTGGAATGTTCCTACAATGAGAAGGTTGAAATCTGTGAGGGACTCACGGTTCGCTTTATTGATGCCGGACACCTGCTTGGTTCTTCTTCCATTGAGATGTGGGTGACCGAAGAGGGAGAGAGCAGAAAGCTGGTCTTTTCCGGTGATATCGGAAATGGAAACCGGCCATTGATCAAAGATCCAGAATACATCCATGACGCAGATTATGTCATCATGGAATCAACCTATGGCAATCGGAATCATGATACACCACCGGATTATGCGGTTGAACTTGCAAAAGTAATCAACGCGACATTTACGAAGGGCGGTAATCTGGTTATTCCAGCATTTTCCGTTGGTCGTACGCAGGAAATGCTTTATTACATGCGTCGGATCAAAACAGAAAATCTGTTGCCGGAATATCAGAATTTTGAGGTATATATTGATAGCCCGCTCGCGGTGGAAGCAACAAATATCTTCCACAAAAACGTGGCTGAATGTTTCGATGAGGATGCGCTTGCATTGATTGAGTCAGGTGTCAATCCAATTCAGTTTGACGGATTAAAAGTTGCGATAACAAGTGATGAATCCAAGATGATCAATGTCAATGCAAAGTCAAAAGTTATTATTTCCGCATCGGGAATGTGTGAAGCAGGTCGTATCCGCCATCATTTAAAGCATAATTTATGGCGTTCAGATTCTACGATACTTTTTGTTGGTTATCAGGTGCCGGGAACATTGGGCCATTCGTTACTGAACGGAGTCAAAAAGGTAAAACTGTTTGGTGAAGAAATCGAAGTAAAAGCAAACATAGTAAATTTGCCGGGAATCAGTGGCCACGCAGACCGAGATCATCTTACCAAATGGATTTCTGCTTTTTCTGAGAATCCGCCAAAGAAAGTATTTATTGTACATGGCGAGGAAAGCACCGCTGTTGAATTTGCGGAGCATGTCAAAAATGATGTTGGATTTGATGCGACAGCTCCGTACAGTGGAGATGCATTTGATCTGATCACAGGCCAGCAGGTTGCACAGGGAAGCCGTGAACTTGTGGAGAAGAAGAAAGTATATCGTGCAAGTTCAAGTGTATTCGATCGACTGGTGATTGCAGGAGAACGCCTGGTTGCAGTAATCCGCAAGTGTCAGGGTATGGCAAACAAAGATCTTGCAAAATTTGCAGACCAGATCAATGCATTGTGCGACAAGTGGGATCGCTAGAGCGTGTAAAAGTAAAGAAGAAAATAAAAATTAGAGGGCGGTTAATGATCGCCCTCTGTTTTTAAATATTGATACATGCTTTTTAATGCATTTTTTTCCAGGCGGGATACCTGTGCCTGGGAAATATGGATTTCGTCGGCTACTTCAATCTGGGTTTTTCCCTCAAAAAACCGGAGTTTTATGATTTTTTCATCCCGTTCATTGAGGCGGGACATCGCATCGTTTAAAGACAGATCTTCAATCCAGTTCTCTTCCTTGTTTTTTTTGTCGGAAATCTGGTCCATGACATAAAGGGTATCGCCGCCGTCTGTGTATACCGGGTCGAAGAGGCTTAACGGCGTCTGGATGGCATCTAATGCATAGACAATGTCTTCTTTTGGAATGTCGCATGCGTTTGAAATTTCATCCAGAGTAGGTTCTTTTTGAGAGGCGCGGGAAAGCTGCTCCTTGGCCTGCATTGCTTTGTAAGCAATGTCCCGCAGAGAGCGCGGAATACGGTAACTGCTGTTGTCCCGCAGGTAACGCCGGATCTCCCCAATGATCATCGGTACAGCATATGTGGAAAACTTGACACCTACACTGGTATCAAAGTTGTCAATGGCTTTCATAAGTCCAATACAGCCAATCTGGAACAGATCGTCCACGTTTTCATTGTGATTATGGAACCGTTTGATGACCGACAGAACAAGGCGGAGATTCCCTTTGATATAGCAGTCCCGGGCATTGGAGTCCCCCTGTTTGATTTTATCAAAAAGTGCTTTTTTTTCTTCTTCTTTGAGTATTGGTAACTTAGAAGTGTTCACACCACAGATTTCAACTTTGTATGCTGCCATGAGATGCCTCCGTTTTACAAATCAATTTATCATAAAGGATGCTCTTTCTTTTGCTTTTTTATGCAGTTAATGCTATACTTTTACAAAATCAGAAAGAGATAGTGGATAGTGTCAAGACAAGGAGGCATCGGTATGGAAGACAAGAAGAATGTAAGTGAAGACGTAAAAAAGAACACAGTGGATCAGGGGCCACAGAGTGAAGAATGGGCAACCGAAGCATTGGAAGAAATGGATGATTTTATCGAATCCCAGGGAATTTATATCCGCCAGTAATTATGTTTGAAATTTTATCGGAAATTATTCCCGGCAATTATTCCCGGCAATACTTGACAGAATGCGAAATTAAGATTAAAGTAATCCTTGCTGCAAACAGCGCGTCAGTTCGAAACCTTCCTGACAGAAAACAAAACTAAAGGAGAATTTTATATGAGAAACAAAAGTGTAACGTATGTAGTACAGGCGGCTGTGATCGCTGCATTGTATGTGGTATTGACATTACTTGCCAATGCGCTTGGATTATCTTCCTACAGTATTCAGGTACGATTTTCAGAAGCATTGTGTATCCTTCCGTTTTTTACACCGGCAGCGATACCGGGACTCTGGATCGGATGTCTGACAGCGAACCTGATGACAGGAGCTATCATCTGGGATATTGTATTTGGAAGTATTGCAACATTGATCGGAGCGGTAGGTACGTATCTGTTGCGTAAGCACAAATTTGCATGTACGCTTCCACCGGTTATCGCAAACATGGTTATTGTTCCGTGGGTTCTGCGTTATGGATACGGATTTAAGACGGTTTACAATGGTGTTGACTGGTCGATTCCTTTTAACGTGGTTACGGTAGGAATCGGTGAGATTATTTCTGTATGTATTCTGGGAAGTCTGTTACTGAAAGTACTGAATAAATATCGCAATGTAATTTTTCGCGGGAACGAATAGAAGATTAGCAAAAAATGAATAAAGTGAAGGTTTGGAGACTGTCGTAAGACGGTCTCTTTTTTAAACTTCATAAAATCTTAAAGAAAATGACAGCTGAATTTCAAACATTTTACGATGCAGGTATGCTATGATTACAATTGAATACGGAACTTAAAAAGGAGGACGTTATGAAAAAAATTCTAACAGGAGTTATTCTTGTATGTCTGTTGTGTATTGGACTTGTGACATGTCCGCAGCATATCGCAGCAGAAACAAAGGATACGGGTGTTTTTTCCGGAGAGGTAACACTTTTAAAAGAGGAAAATCATGCGTATGTCTATCAGGTGAGCTTAGAGAATCATGGAGTTGATTTCGAAGGAACTTCCCGTGTGATATTTAAAGCGGATGCAGAGGATACACATTGTGCATTTGATATGCCAATTATTTTGCCGGCAAATGGCAAAAAGCAGTATACGCTGACGGTCCCGGAGTTGAATGTGCAGGATTGCAGAGGGAAAGGCTATCTCATTTTGTTAGATAAAGATGAGAAAGAAGTCGCATCTATCGCATTGAAGGATCTACTGGGAAATCAGGAGAAAAAAGGTTTTCGTGTAGGTATACTTTCGGATCATTATGATAAGCTGAGATATCTGGATATGGGTGGAGAAGATTACGCTATTTATGAACAAGAACAGCCGGTTGTATTGCAGGAATTGAAGGCAGATACATTGGAGGACTCTCTGGATGGATTGTACTATCTTGTTATTGATCAGTATGATGTCAGCAGTCTGAGCAAAGAGCAGCGAAAAGCAATTGAGGACTGGGTGGATGATGGAGGCTGGCTCATCATTGGAACCGGTTCTTATGTCAAAGAAACAGCAGAAGCATTTGATCCTGGTTTTATTGATATAACAGCACAGAAAACAAGCAGGGAAGGGGAGGCTACACGTGTCTTATCTAGTGTGCAGCAGGATTGTTATTATTCTTATAAAGATGCGGGAATTGATTTTTCCAATATGGAAATGACAGAATTGATTTTAAATTCTGCTTCAGGGTATGAAAGTGCCGATAATCCAGCATTCCTGGAAAACTATGGATATGGTTCTGTGATGGTATTATATATGTCGTTGTGCGAGGATGAGATGCAGAAGGCTGATGCCAATGTAGTAAGCTCCATTTATAATGAAAGTCAGTCAATAGCAGAAAGTTCGTACAATTATCAGAATGAAACATGTATTTATAACGGACAGTCAGCAATGAATGTTATTGATCAGACGAATACGGATATTGATTTTAACTGGCTGAAAATCCTGATCATTATTTATGTGTTTGCAGTAGGACCTGTTTTGTATCTTATTCTGCGCAAAACAAAGCACAGTGAGTGGTACTGGATCGCAGCACCGGCACTTGGAATCTTATTTGTTGCATTTGTTTATATTATCGGTCATTCGCTGAATGTAACAGAACCGAAAGTATATGCGGTAAACGTACAGCAGACAGGAGATAAAAAGGCAGAAGTGCATACCTACTATTCTGCTTATCATTCCAGCAAAAAGGAATGGAGTTTCCGCCTGAAAGATAATTATACTTATGCAGGTTCCAAAATGACCGGATCAGGTAATGCAGTGAACGACCAGAAAAAATACAAAACATCTGTCTGTTATGAAGCGGACGGACTGCATTTAGGCATACGTCCGAAGGAGAGTTTTGATACAGGCTATCTGTTTGCAGCAGGAAGTGGAAAAGCTGTTGGAAAAATTGAAGTGAAAGATCTGAATTTTTCGGATAAAGTACAGGAAGGAACCATTTACAATAATACTTCCTATGATTTTCCATATATGGCGGTACTTTCCAGAAATTATATGTATGTTATAAGCAATGTAAAAGCAGGAGAGACTCTGAATCTGAAGCAGGCTTTGCAGGAAAAGCGTGTGGTAAATCAGTTTACAGTCGATTATATGGACGATATGTATTATAACCTGGTGGATTATTATGGAAGTTCCACAGGAGAAGATGATGACTATGATTATCTGGCTACTTTGTATATTGGATTAGTGGATGCAAGGAACGAGGCAGCAGATAAAGAGACTATTGTTGCAGGTGCAGTAAGAAATTATGATAAGACAGTGGAGAGCGATTGTCTTGAGACCTCCTATGGATGTCTGTATTCGCTTGTAAAGGAGGACGAAAATGCTGCAAATTAATCATTTATATAAGAATTATGGAAAATTTCAGGCAGTCAATGATCTGAATCTTCATATTGAAAAAGGCGATCTGTTTGGCTTTGTCGGACCGAATGGTGCTGGAAAAACAACAACCATCCGTATGGTCTGCGGGCTGATGTCACCGACATCCGGAAGCATTCAGATCAATGGCATTGATGCGCTTTCAAATCCAAAGGACATAAAAAAACAGATAGGATATGTGCCGGATTTCTTTGGTGTGTATGACAATTTAAAAGTGACAGAGTATATGGATTTTTATGGTTCCATGTATGGTATGAGTTCCCGTGATATTGCAAAAATCTCAGATGATCTGCTGGAACTTGTAAACTTGTCCGACAAAAAGGAAGTATATGTGGATACGTTGTCCCGTGGTATGAAGCAGAGACTTTGTGTGGCACGTGCGCTGATTCATAATCCGGCATTGCTTGTGTTAGATGAACCGAATTCCGGTCTGGATCCAAGAGCCAGAGTGGAGATGAAAGAGCTTCTTTTGAATTTAAAGAGTATGGGAAAGACGATTGTGATCAGTTCCCACATTCTTTCCGAACTTTCTGAGATGTGTAACAGTATCGGTATCATGAACCGCGGTCATCTGGTGATAGCCGGAAAGATTGATGATGTCATGAGTCAGGTGTTCGGAAAAAATCAGATTATCATCACTATAGAAGGCGATATGGAACCGGCAGTGCGTATGCTAAAAGAACATGTAAATGTCAAAGTAGAATCTGTGGGTGAAAAGGAAATCCGCATTTTCCACAGTCTGACGCAGATGGAAATCGCACAGCTGATTGCGGAACTGATCGGCAGAGGAATTCTTGTGACAGGATTCCATACGCAGGAAGGAAACTTAGAGGCATTGTTTATGGAGCTGACAGGAGGTGCAGAGAATGCGATTGAATCCAATTGTTAAAAAAGATATCAAAGTACAGGCTCGCAGTATGAAGATGGCATGGGGGATTTTTGCATATGAAGCAATCCTTGCGGGTGTATTTTTTATTGCGCTGTTATTTATCAGCAATCAAAGTATTTACGATGATTCTAATGTATACAGCAAAATCGTGTCGCTGTATCCGGTGCTGGCAATCACGCAGATTATGATCATTGCAATTGTGATTCCGGTGCAGACATCATCTGCGATTTCAGGAGAAAAGGAACGCCAGACATTTGATATTATGATGACAACAAGTATGACACCATTTTCAATCATTATGGGAAAAGTAGGGATTGCCGTAGTGCAGGGGCTGTTCTTTATTGTGGCAAGTCTGCCGGTTATGGCACTTACTTTTGTTATCGGTGGTATGTCCTGGAGTTATCTGTTCTGGTTTTTTGCACTGGCACTTCTTGTATCGTTTTTTGCAGCAAGTATCGGAATCCTTTGTTCGTCCTTGTGTAAGAAGACCATCAGTGGTGTGATTTTTTCATACGGCATTTATGCATGCTTTTTTGTACTTACAGTCGTTCCGTATTTGGTATGGGAGGTTGTCAGCGGTTATCAGACAACCGCAAGTCTCTGGAGTCTGCTGATGCTTGCAAATCCATTTATTTATCTGGCAGAATTTGTTGAACTTACGATGACAGGTTCCTCTTTTATAGAAGAGAGCGGATGGCTTTATGCATCCGGCACAAAGAAGGGCTTTATGCACTGGCTTGGTACCGGAAATCACTGGATGATAGTATCTACAATTGTTTATATATTGATTTCGCTGCTGTTTTTATGGATTGCAGCAAAACGTATTACGCCGATTTCACACAGAAAAGCAAAGGAGCTTGTAGATGGAAGAAACAACGTACCTGAAACAAAAAATTAAAGACTGCAGGCACAAATTAAATCTGGCAAAAATCCTGGAGAATTGTGTATACTATATTTCTTTTGGAGCATTGGCTGCAGTATTGGTGGAAGGCATTTCTTTGTTTGTCCCGTTTTACTATGCGAACTATTTTGCAGCAGGCTGTATAGGAATCGGATGTCTGGTTGGAATTGTTCGCGCGCTAATGACATGGGCCGATGAAAAAGCGGCTGCAAGAAAACTGGATAGCTTCGGCTTGCAGGAGCGCACATTGACCGCTTACGAAAATCTGGATAAAGAAGATGCATTCACAAAATTACAGAGAAACGATGCGATACAGATGTTAAAAGAAAACGAGAACAATATCTGTATTCCTATCCGGCCAAATACAAGACATCTGCTGGCTTTCTTTTTTTCTCTTGTATGTGTATGCACTCTGGCAATGGTTCCGTCGGTTGCGAAAGAGCAGGCGAAGGAGCTGCATGCGCTCAAACAGGAAATCAAGGAAAAGAAAAAAGAATTGTCCTCGGTTATGGATGCGTTGGAGGGCATTGATACGAAATCACTTTCGGCTGAGGAAAAGAAAAAATTGCAGGAATTGATGAAGTCCCTGGAGATGTCAAAAAAGGAACTGGATCAGGTAGAAAGTGCACAGGAACTGGCATCGGCAAATGAGCGGCTGCAATTCAAATATCAGGAGACGGCACAGAGCCTGACTGGTATCGATCCATCGAAGATTGGTGTGAAGGAAGCACAGCAGATTGCACAGGCGGCAAGTGGTCAGACAGGTGGTTCTTCGAATGGAAATGATACTGCCGGTGCAAATGGTCAGCTTGCAGATGGCAGCAACAATAATGGAGATTCCCAGTCATCTTCCGGTGACGGCAATAATGGAAATAACACTTCCGGGGATGGAAACTCGACGGAAAATGGAAATGGAGACGGCGACGGCGACGGCAACGGCAACGGCAATGGCCAGGGAAATGGCGACGGTAATGGAAGTGGCAGCGGAAATGGCAATGGCCAGGGAAACGGGAATGGCAATGGAAACGGTAACGGAAGCGGCAGCGGAAAGGGAAGCGGAAGAGGAACCGGTTCGAGCTCTACAGCGCATGATTATGTTACCGTTCCCAATAAAGTCGGTGATGACAGCTCCCTGCATGGAGACAAAACCGGAAAGAACAATTCTGATTACTACCGGGCGCAGAATGGTCTTACCTGGGAAGGAGATCATGTGAGCCTTGATTCCGTGATTGCGGATTATACAAAGAATGCATATGAAGGAATTTCATCGGGGCGTTATCCGAGTGGAATGGAAAATGTGATCAAAGATTATTTCAAGAACCTGAACGAATAAGGAGGAGTTATGACAGAGTTAGAATTATGTCAGCAGAATGTAAAAGCCTGTGAGGAAGAAATCGGCAAGGGCATTATTGGACAAAAAGAAATTATCCGACAGGTAATGCTGGCATTACTTGCGGGAGGAAATGTATTGTTAGAAGGTATGCCGGGACTTGGAAAGACCATGCTCGTGCGTACGATCAGCGAAGTATTCCAGTTATCTTTTAAGCGTATCCAGTTTACACCGGATCTTATGCCAAGTGATGTGACTGGTACCAATATTATGGTAAGGGACGAGAAGGGGAGCAGCTTCCGCTTTGAAAAAGGCCCGCTTTTTGCAAATCTTGTACTTGCAGATGAGATTAACCGTGCCACACCAAAGACACAGTCGGCACTGTTAGAAGCCATGCAGGAGCATACGGTTACCGTTGGAAACGACAGCCACAAATTAGAAGAGCCGTTTCTTGTTTTGGCAACGCAGAACCCAATCGAAAATGAGGGAACTTATCCGTTGCCGGAGGCACAGCTGGATCGTTTTCTATTTAAAGTCATGGTAGAATTTCCGACAAGAGAGGAACTTCGCGGCATTGTAAATCTGACAGAAAATACAGAGAAACCACAGATTGAAAAAGTGATGGATGCCACAGGGCTGCAACAGGCCAGAGCATTTGTTGCACAGATTCCGATCGCAGATGCGGTCATGGATTATATATTAGATTTGGTGATGGCTACCCATGAAGAAAGTGCTTATATCAAAGAAGGTGCAAGTCCACGTGCGGCACAGGCACTGATCCGGAGTGCCAGGGCACGTGCGTTTATGGAAGGCAGATTTAATGTATCGTTTGAGGATGTCAAAAGCGTAGCTTATCCGGTATTGCGGCACAGAATATTGTTAAGTTTTGATGCAATTGCAGAGGGGGTATCTGCGGATACCGTGATTGCACAGATCATCGAGGCAAAGGAAAAGAGCTTATATGTTTAATTCGGAATTTTATGATATGCTGTCCCGCTTTTGTCTGGCGGTGAATCACAAAAGTTCTCTGAATATGTCGGGAAACCGCAAGTCTGTACAGAAGGGAATTTCCGCGGAATTTTCAGATTTTCGGGAATATATGCCGGGAGATGATCTGCGTCGGTTAGACTGGAATGTGTATGCCAGACTGGACAAGATGTATATCCGGGAATATATGGAAGAAAAAGAATCGGTGGTATCGATTCTTCTGGATACCAGTGAATCCATGAATTACGGACAGAAACCAAAGTGGGAGCTGGCAAGTCTTCTTGGAGCGGTGATGGCATATCTTGCATTGAATAACATGGATCGTGTCATGATCTATGATATGAAAAATATGCAGCGTCCTTACAATGTTTCCGGTGGAAAAAATGCTTTTCCCAAAGTACTCAGGTGGCTGGAAAGTCTGGAGTATTCCGGAAGTGTGGATATGTTTGCTGCTTTAAAACAGATGCAGAGAAAGGGACCGGGGATCACTGTGCTTATCAGTGATTTTTTGCAGGAAGAATTGCTGGAGGAAGAGAACGAACAATATGAAAAAATGATGCAGTATCTTCTGTATTGCAGACAGCGTCCGGTAATTTTGCAGACACTCTGCGGAGAAGAACTTCATGTCAGTATGGAAGGAACATTGAATCTGATTGATATGGAAAATGAAAGCAAGCTGCGTATCACGATGGATGCACGTTCGATCAAAGCATACGAAAACCAGCTGCAGGCTTTGGTGTCCCGCATGAAAAAGGGCGTGCGAAACGGAGGAACTTATGTCCTCTGTGATACGACGCGGGATCGAAACCAGCTTGTATTTGAGGATTTAAGGGTGTTATATGATATTTGAAAGTTTATGGCCGCTTGCATTCGTGCTTGCGGTACCGATCATCATTGTTTTATATCTGCTGGTTCCTAAGGGAAAAGAGTATAAGATTTCTTCGAATCTCTTGTGGAAGAAACTATACCAGAACCAGCAGTCAAAAACATTTTTGGAAAAATTTATTCATAATCTGCTGATGTACCTGCAGATCGTGATTATATTGCTTCTGGTGCTGGCACTGATGTCACCATACATCCGAAAGGGTGGAACCGGAAGCGGAAATGTTGTCTATGTGTTGGATACCAGCGGCAGCATGCAGCATGAGAACGCAGACGGAGAGACCAGACTTGCACAGGCAGTTGCAGAAATCAAAAGTGACATTGCCTCATCCGATAATGGTAAATTTTCTATCATCACAAATGATGGAACCGGAAGTAATCTTCTTGCGGTTGCCTCATCGGATAAGAAAAGCCTGTATCGGTTACTCGACCAGACGAAAGCCACAGATACCGCAGGTGATTTGAAGGATGCAGTATCAGCAGTACAGACGCTTGTGACGGATGCCGAGGGAAAAAAGAAAAATGATGTCATCGTTATGACGGATGGGGTCGGCGCAGCAGATACAAAAGAATTAACCTCTCTGTTTTCCGCACAGATCCGTGTGATGGGAGAGGTGACTTCGAATGTTTCGAATGATTTTCTGTCTTATGCAAAAAGTGAGAAAGGGTACGATATTGCAGCCGGTTTTACGAACTACAGTGACAGCAAAGCTACGCTTGAAGTAAGCCTGTACGAAAAAAAGAATGTGATTTCTGTCCGGCAGATCTCCATTGATGCGGGAGAGTCCTATACCTGTCTGTTTGAGGATGTGGACTGGAATGGAAAACCACTGCATACAGAAGCTGCCAATATTGCTTTTGAGGGAAGCAATGCAAAAGACTCCCTCAAAGCGGACAACGAGTGTTATGCCATTGCGGAATCTGCCAATGCTGTCTCCGCAGTACTTGTGGGCAAGGGAAATACGTACATTGAGAAAGCATACCAGGCAGTGACTTCACAGACACTTCCGAAATCAGAAAAGGAAAGTGATCTGGATGTCAAAAAAGATACCGTCTGCATTTATGATGCAGATACTTCCGCCAAGCAGAATCCGGCAGTCAACCGGCTGGTATTTGCGGATGGACAGGCAACCGGTACCAAAAAGAAAGTTAGTCTTACGGTAAGTGATACGGAGCTGACTTGCGGAATCAGTGAATTTGCGATTGGAGTCAATGAAACTTATACCTATGATGTTCCATCCTGGGGAACCGGATTTTTATGGGCAGGTGATGCCTGTGCCGGTTACTATGGACAAAAGGACGGTGTCCGTGTTGTCGTTGTTGGATTTGATATCCGTGAATCGGATTTTGCTTTAGCAGCAGAATTTCCGGTGTTTATGTCAAACACATTGAGTTATCTTTCGGACAGTTCGCTTCTGGCGCAAAGTCAGTATGAAGCGGGAGAAAAAGTTCAGTTTCATCCGCAGGCAGATTTTGATGTAAGCACACTTGCGACAGACACCACGTATGCCGGCCTGTATACGGTAAAAGCAGACAAAAAAGAAGAATCTTATGTAGTGCATTTTGCGACGGATACACAGTCTGACGGAAGAATAACAGCAGAGGATGCCGGGGTAAAAAGCGCGTCACAGAAAGTAATTGTAAAAAAACAATTGCGCAATGTCATTCTGGTGTTGATCATAATTCTTCTCGTTCTTGAGTGGATTGTCTATGTACGCCAGATGCGCTATCGTGGAAAATTTTATCTGATTGTGCGTATTATGACGGCGTTGTTTGTGGTATTGGCACTGTTTGGATTTTCCGTAAATAAACGAAATGCGGAGAATACGACCATTTTTCTGGTAGATCTGTCAAAAAGTAATGCACAGAATGCAGAGGCGATGGATGCCGATTTAAAGAAAATGATCGCAAAGATGCCAAAAGACAATCAGTATGGAATTGTGGCATTCGGTAAAAATTCGCTGGTGGAACAGTTCGTTTCCGAGGAGAAGAATTTTTCCGGCATGATGTCTGCGGTGGATGAGACGGCAACCAATCTCGAGGACGCAGTTTCCAGAGGTCTTTCGATGATACCGGAGAATGCAGCCGGCCGCCTGGTAATCCTTACCGACGGAAAGGAAACAAAAGGAAATATCGAAAGCACAGCTTCTGCGCTGGTATCCAAAAAGGTGGAGCTTTTGTCCATATTGTATGATGTTTCCGTGGGGAAAGATACGTATATTGAAAATGTGCAGATGCCGGGATATCTGTATGCCGGGGATTCTTATTCCATGACGGTCAATGTGCAAAGCAATTATGATATAGATGCCAGACTTCAGGTGCTCCGCGGTTCCATGATGGAATCGGAAACGAAAGTTCATCTCAACAAGGGAGCCAATTCGTTTGTGTTAAAACAGAAAGTCTCCGGCGAGAGCGCGGAAAGTTTTACGGTGCGGGTTGTGGCAAAAGGCGATACCTGCAAAGAGAACAATGACTATTATGCTTATGCGGCAATTCACAGCGTGCCAAAGATACTGGTCGTATCCGGTATGGATGAGGACAGTAGCAATTATGAGAAACTGTTGCGTGCGGCAGGATGTAATTTCCAGACAGTATCTGCAATCAATGCACCGGAATCGTTAAACGATATGCTTGCGTACAAAAGCATTGTATTGGACAATGTATTCCGCACGGATCTTCCGCAGAAGTTTTTGGATAATCTGGACACGTATGTAAAAGATTATGGTTGTGGTCTGATCTGTTGTGGCGGAGAAGAAAGTTTTGCGTTGGGCGGTTACCGGGATACGGAACTGGAAACACTCCTTCCGGTAGATATGGAACCGCGGGGCACCAATGAATCTCCGAGCATGGCAATGGTCATGGTCATCGATCATTCCGGAAGTATGTCCGAGATCGTGGATGACGGGGAGACGAATCTGGATCTTGCGGTAGCGGCAGCTGAAAACGCGGTAACAGAACTTCGGAATAAGGACTATGTGGGCGTGGTAGCGTTTGATGACACTTATTCATGGGTTGTTCCGATTACCAAAGCAGAAGACAAAGACGGAATTAAAGAAAAGATTGAAACGATTCCGGAAGGTGGCGGAACAACAATCAAACCGGCGGTCAAAGCAGCAGTGGAAGCAGTGAAAGATTGTGATGCAGAAATCAAGCATGTTGTTCTTCTGACGGATGGTCAGGGAGAAACTACAAATTTTATGGATGTCATGGGACCATGCAAGCAGTCGGGAATTACGTTATCTACGGTAGCTGTGGGCGCAGACTCGGACACTTCTTTATTGGAAAAACTCGCAGAGGGTTGTGGCGGAAGATATTATTATTCGGATATTTCCACCGACATTCCAAAAATTTTTGCAAGAGAAGTATTCTTAAGCGGAGAGACGTATCTGCAGAATGGCACATTTACACTTTCCGTAAACAGCAGCAATGCTGTCACAAGAGGTCTTTTTGCAGATGGATGGCCACAGATCAGCGGATATGTCAGCGCTACACCAAAGAGCAATGCGAATGTCCTGCTTGCTTCCGATAAAGATGATCCGGTTCTTTCTGTTATGCAGTATGGTCTGGGCCATACGGTTGCATGGAATACCGATGTCACAAACAAATGGACGAAAGCATATGCGGGGGCTGAGGATTATGTGCAGCTGTGGAAGCGCATTGTGGATTACAGTGTGGGAAATACATCAGAGGGAGATACCATAGATGTATCGACTGCAAACGGCACAACAACCGTGACCTATCACGCCAGTGAATATAACGAGAAAACCAAAGTGGAGGCGGTATATACCGATCCGGATGGCAAGACGCAGACTGCAAAGCTGCAGGGCAGTGCACCGGGCGTGTACGAGGCAAAAATCGATACGGACATGACAGGAATTTACAACCTGAGTGTGCGTCGTATGAACAAAGATACGGTTGAAAACGCATTGACAGCGGCGGCGGTCGTGCAATATTCCGATGAATATAAGTTTGCACTGACCAATGAAAAATTTAAAGCATTTGTAAAGCAATATGGAAAAACCATTACAGCAAATGATTCGCTGTGGAAGAAACTGAAAGCTTCCGCAAAGGCGAAATATGATCTGACCCGGTGGCTTTTGATCCTTGCCATTTTGTGGTTTGTACTGGATGTGGCATTCCGCCGTTTCTCGTTCGTACCGACAGATACGAAGTTGTATGCGTTTATAAAAAAGCACTGGACGCAGAAAAAGAACAGGGCTATACTTTCTACGAAGACAAAGGATGTGCCAAAAACCGAACAGCCATCCGAAGAAGAGATACCGCAACAGAAAAAGGAAAAGTTAAAGAAAGCGCCGAAGGAGAAGAAAAAGAAAACCAAAGAACAACAGTTGGATACTTCGGCACTGCTTAAGAAAAAAGAACAGCGGCATCAGTAGGAGTGAACAAAATGCAGACAGCAAGAGATTTACAGAACCAGTTAAGAAATATCGATCACAAAAGCTACCCGGCTTATAAAGGACTGCGGGGCAGCTATCAGTTCGAAGGCTATGAACTTCATATCGATCATGTGCAGGGAGATCCGTTTGCGGCTCCCTCACATGTGCGTATAGAGGTTCCGCTGCGGGATGCGAAGTTTCCGGAATGGAGCACAAAAGATAACCTGACAAAGACGGCTCTGGCAGATGAACTGACCAGACAGTTTGAGCGTCAGGTCGCACACTATACATTTAAAGCGAAGGGTTCCGGAAAAAGCGGATTACTTTCGGTTACACGATGCGGACAGGAAGTGTTAAAACGGACTGCATGTGAGATTGGAGAAAAACATCTGATCGCACGTTTTTCGGTCGGATTTCCGGCAAATGGAAGAACCATCAACGCCCGGGAGCTGGAAAAGATCCTGTTTGATTATCTTCCGGCCTGTGTGCAGCAGTCGTTCTATTTTAAAAATTTAAGTGAAGAACGCTTGCATAAAGTGATTGCGCTCGCAGAAGATCAGGAGGCAATCCGCAGCCAATTGAAAGAAAAACATCTGGTAGCATTTGTTGCAGATGGATCTATTCTGCCGCGTGAGAGCGGAATTTCTTCCAGACCAATGAGAGATTCGGTCGCATTTTCATCGCCGGACAGTCTGCGGGTATCCATGGAACTTCCGCATAAGGGAACCATCACGGGAATGGGAATTCCGGAAGGGATCACATTGATCGTGGGTGGTGGATATCACGGAAAGTCCACACTTTTACAGGCGTTGGAACTTGGGGTGTACAATCATATTGCAGGGGATGGAAGAGAGTATGTCATCACCGATGATACCGCAGTAAAACTTCGTGCAGAGGACGGTCGTTTCATCAAAGATGCAGACATTTCCATGTTTATCAATGATCTGCCAAACAAAAAAGATACCCATCGTTTTTCGACGGAAGATGCTAGTGGAAGCACTTCACAGGCGGCTGGGATTGTCGAGGCGATGGAAGCGGGAAGTCATGTATTTTTGCTGGATGAAGATACCTCAGCCACCAATTTTATGCTGCGGGATGCTCTGATGCAGCAGGTGGTCAGCCCGGACAAAGAACCGATCACGCCGTTTTTATCGCGGGCAGGAGAACTGTATGAGAAGGAAGGTATCTCAACCATTCTTGTAGCGGGAAGTTCCGGTGCTTTTTTTCATATTGCGGATACCGTGATACAGATGGACAATTATGTGCCTTTGGATATTACGGACAAGGCAAAAACATTATGTGCCAAATTCCCGGTAGAAGCAGAAAAAGCAAAACCGTATGTCCGCCCGGAGAGTGTACGCATTATGACAAAGGATCCAAACGGAGCAAAGCCAAAGCGGGATTACCGCACAGGTGCGGTCAAAGGTACACCGGAGCGTCTGAAAGTAAAGCTTCTGGGAAAAGATGGATTTGCACTTGGCCGGCAGAATGTCGATCTGCGCTATGTGGAGCAGCTGGTGGACAGCGAGCAGACGGCAGCTTTGGGCATGTTATTAAAATATGCCGTGGAAAAAATGATCGACGGAAAGAAGACAATCCCGGAAATTGTTTCGTATTTGCAGAAACAATTGGAAACAAAAGGTCTTTCTTTGCTGACGGAGGATATATTCCATGTGGATATGCGATTCCGCGCGTGCAGGAAATCTATGCATGTTTTAACCGTTACCGCAGAGCATAAGGCTTTGGATAATGGTTGACTTTCCCATGGGGATGTGGTACGATTTTTAAGGTTTAAAGCAAAGAACAGAGATAGTACAGATTTAAGACATGCAGAGAGAAGCCGGCAGGTGCGAGGCTTTTGTACGAGAATCTGGAACCAGTCTGGGAGCTGCAGGATGAAGACAGAGTGTTTGTTTTGGAATCTGGAGAAATTCTGCCGGAGGTCACCGTTATCAGAGACAGCGTAAGTGGCTGCTTACGGATGAGTGCAGGCAAGGCCTGAATTTTAGGTGGTAACACGGATTTATATTCGCCCTAAACAATACAGAGATTGTATTGTTTGGGGCTTTTTTAAACCAATTTTATAAGTAAAATAATAAAAGATGGAGGTTCACATGAAAGTATCAAAATTAGTAGGATTACGATTCAAGGAAAAGCCAGCCGACTGTGTCATTGACAGTCATGCACTGATGGTCAGAGGCGGATATATAAAATATGTGGGAAATGGTATCTATTCTGAATTCCCGACATTAAAGAAAATTACATCCAAGATCGAAGCAATCATCCGTAAAGAAATGAATGCAATTGATGGACAGGAAGTATTATTCCCGGTTGTTATGCCGGCAGATCTGTGGGAAGAGTCCGGTCGTTATGAGAGCGTCGGAAGTGAGCTCGTACGTTTGAGAGACCGTAACGATTCCAAGCTGGTTCTTGGAATGACACATGAGGAAGCTGCTGTACAGCTTGTTCGTGAGTATGGACAGTCCTACAACAAATATCCATTTATGATCTATCAGTTTCAGAGAAAATTCCGTGATGAGGCAAGACCGAGAGCCGGTCTGATCCGTGTGCGTGAGTTTACCATGAAGGATGCTTATTCTTTCCACACATCGCAGGAAGACCTGGAGAAATATTATGATGTATGTTACCATGCATACAATCGTATTTTTGAGAAGTGTGGTATTCCGGAGGTCGTAACAGTTGCATCTGATTCCGGTATGATGGGTGGAAATGTATCACATGAATACATGCTTTTAACTCCGGTAGGAGAGGATTCTATTGTGCTTTGTACTTCCTGCGATTACCGTGCAAATATGGAAGCAGCAGAGAATAAAGTGACAAACGAAAGCAAAGGAAACTTAGAAGAGTTACAGTGCGTGGAGACACCAAACTGTAAGACAATCGATGAGGTCTGTGCATTCTTAAAATCCGGTGTGAAATCTTCATGCAAGGCGGTTGTATACCAGAAAAATGCGGATGACAGTTTTGTAGTTGCATTTGTACGTGGAGACTACGAAGTAAATGAGACAAAGCTGCGTAACCTTGTCGGCGAGGATATTCATCCGGCTGAGATTACAGCAGATGATCCATTGGTAGCCGGTTATATCGGACCTTATGGTATTTCTGATCAGGTTACTGTATACTGCGATATTTCCCTCAAGGGAATTGACAGCATGGTAGCAGGTGCAAACAAAGAAGGATACCATTATACAGGACTGAATCTGGAAAGAGATCTGGGAGAAGTTGCATACTATGATATTTCCAAGGTACAGGAAGGAAGCACATGTCCTTGCTGTGGCAAGCCAACCATTACGATCAAGAGAGGTATCGAGGTGGGTAATATCTTCCAGCTTGGAACCAAGTATACCAAGTCCATGCATATGCAGTACACCGATGAGAATGGTGAATTACAGACACCAATTATGGGATGCTATGGTATCGGTGTGGGACGTATGGCCGCATCAATCTGTGAGGCGCACCATGATGAGTATGGTCCGATCTGGCCAATCTCTATTGCACCATGGGAAGTGGAAATCTGCTGTCTGCGTGTGGATGATGAAGAGACTAAGGCCGTTGCGGATAATCTCTACAAAGACCTGTTAAATGCAGATGTGGATGTACTCTATGATGATCGTCATGAGCGTCCGGGTGCCATGTTCTCAGATGCAGATCTGATCGGTGCACCAATCCGTGTGGTTGTCAGTCCACGTAACTTAAAAGAGTCTGCAGTGGAAATCACAACAAGAGACAAGTCCGTAAAGGAAATGGTTCCGGTTACGGAAGCACTCGAGTTTGTGAAGAACTTAAGAGCAGAAATGTTTGCTGCAATCGAAGCAAAAGTAGAGCCGTATAAGTAATAATTGTGTCAGAAAAAGAAAAACGTGGAAATCGCAATTGTGATTTCCACGTTTTTTTGTAAATGTAAAGATTATTATTTTAACAACTCATCAGCCAAAGCATTCATTGCAGCAACATCAGCATCTTTCATGGTAGATTTGATGGAGACAACGGTGTCACATATGGTGAGATCTTTCATGGTATCGAGGATGGCTTTCATGCTCTTTGCAGCAACCGGCGCCCAGGAACCATTCTCAATGATTCCGACTTTACGTTTCTGGTATGCTTTATGTCCGAGACGGTTTAAGAAATCTTCCATCGGAGGGAATACACCGCCGTCGTAGCTTGCAGCAGCAATGACAAGTTTGCTGTAACGGAAAGCATCTTCGATGGCCTCTGCCATATCATCTCTGGTCAGATCAGTAAAAGCGACTTTTACGCCTTTTCCTTTTAAGATCTCTACCATTTTTTCTGCAGCTTTCTTTGTGTTTCCATGGATGGAAGCACAGGCAACAAGAACACCTTCGTCTTCCGGTTCATAGCTGCTCCAGGTCATATATTTTCCAATGTAGTAACCTAAGTTCTCTTTTAAAATCGGTCCGTGCAATGGGCAGATTGTCTGAATATCAAGGGTAGCAGCTTTCTTTAACAGTGCCTGTACAGGAGCGCCGTATTTACCTACAATATTGAAATAGTATCTTCTTGCCTCGCATGCCCAGTCCTCGTCAGCGGAGAGTGCACCGAATTTACCGAAGCCATCGGCAGAGAAAAGTACTTTCTCAGTTGTCTCGTATTCCACCATAACTTCCGGCCAGTGAACCATTGGAGCCATGAAGAATTTTAAAGTATGTGATCCTAAAGATAATTCTTCGCCTTCGGCAACGGCCATGCAGCGGCTGTCAAGATCGGCGATATCGAAAAACTGTGGAAGCATCGCTTTGGCTTTGGCGCTCAGTACTAATTTGGCCTGTGGGTACTTCTCAGCCAGCATCTGGATATTGGCAGCGTGGTCAGGCTCTAAGTGGGAAATGACGATGTAATCTACGGTTCTTCCATTTAATGTGTTGGTTAAATTGGAAAACCATTCGTCAGTTTTTCTTGCATCGACCGTATCCATAACGGCAACTTTCTCATCAAGAATGACGTAAGAATTGTAAGACACACCGTTTGGTACGATATATTGGCTCTCGAATAAGTCGAGTGTTGTATCATCCACACCGATGTATTTGATAGAATCGGAAATAGTAACGTTACTCATTGTGTTATCCTCCTGTTGTAATTTATAATGTGCGTTTATTCTAACATGTTTGTGGAAAGGATTCAACTTTACCTGCGCAAAATAAAAGAGAATTCTTGCCTGTATTTCGAAGGCATGTTACAGTATATATATCGTGCAGAAAATGCAGGGCGAATGAATTATAGAAGTTAGAAACAGGAGTAACAGACATGGTAGATCAGAATACATTTACAGAGACCATACGTGAAGTCGCAGAAATTATCAGGACGAGCGCAGAACCGATGTCCCGGGAAGAGATTCTGGGTTATTTTAAAGATATGGAACTGAATACAGAACAGGAAAATATGGTGTTGGAATTTCTGCTGACACCACACGAGGAACCAGAAGAGGAAGAAACAGAAGAATCCAAGGTGGATGAGGCAGCAGAAAAGGAAGAAGAGGAAGCGGAAGCGGAAGATGCGCAGACCGGAAAGAATGATGAACCAGAGGATATTTTGCCGGATTCCCCAATGTTTCAGATGTATCTGGAAGAACTGAAAGATCTGCCGGAATACAGCGAAAAAGAGCAGATTGCAATGTATCAGGCGCTTCTTGCAGGGGATGAATCCATGGTACGCAAAATATCGGACAGCTGGATGAAAAATGTTCTTACCATGGCAAAGAATCTGGCGCTTTCTTCGGAAGGATTCGAGGATGTAGTGCAGGAAGGCAATATGGCATTGTTTCTGAAATTGTCGGATCTGTGCGGTTCCAAAGAAAAATGTGATGTAGAGGCGGAACTTGAGCAGGCAATTGAGGAAGCCATGAAAGCAAGTATCCGTGAGATGGCAGGCGAGGATGACAGTGAAAATGCTATTCTTGGAAAAGTATCACTGGTCAATGAGGCAAAGAATTATCTTGCAAAAGAGAAGGGAAGTGAACCTTCCATGCAGGAAGTGGGTGAATATACAAAAATGTCACAGGAAGAACTTGCTGATATTTTTGAACTGATTAAGAAAGCGGATGTCAAGAAGCAGGGTAAATAAGTTTGACAATTTCCTTTCTTATGTATAGAATAATGCGTAGCGTAGATTGGACTGAGAAAAGGAGACCATACGATGAAAATTTTGATCGACAGCATAACGGAGGAAGTGACAAAAGCATTCGTAGACAATGGATACGATGCAAAGTACGGAAAAGTAACTTTGTCCAACCGCCCGGATTTGTGCGAGTACCAGTGTAATGGTGCGATGGCAGCAGCAAAAGAATACAAATGTGCGCCATTTATGATTTCAGATAAGATTGCAGAAGCTTTGACAGGAAATGCAATGTTTGAGAGTGTTGAATCCGTGAAGCCGGGATTCATCAACTTAAAGCTGAGCAAGGAGTACCTTGCAGGCGTAGTTACGGAAATGAAACAGGATGAGGGACGCTTTGGGTGTGAGGCAGCAAAAAATCCAAAGACCATTATCGTGGATTACGGCGGAGCCAATGTGGCCAAGCCTCTTCATGTAGGACACTTGCGTTCTGCAATCATCGGAGAGAGTGTAAAGCGCATCGGTAAATTCATGGGACACAATGTGATCGGTGATGTGCATCTGGGAGACTGGGGTCTGCAGATGGGACTGATCATTGTGGAATTAAAGGAGCGCAAGCCGGATCTTGTATATTATGATGAAAGTTATACCGGAGAGTATCCGACAGAGGCACCGTTTACAATTTCCGAGCTGGAAGATATTTATCCGACTGCCAGCAAGAAGAGCAAGGAGGATGAAGCTTTCCGTGAAGCTGCGATGGAGGCAACCAGCCAGCTTCAGGCAGGCAGAAGAGGATATCGTGCACTGTTAGAGCATATTTTAAATGTATCCGTTACAGACCTGAAGAAGAATTATGATAATCTCAATGTATCATTTGAACTCTGGAAAGGTGAGTCCGATGCCCAGCCATATATTCCTGATATGGTACAGATGATGAAAGACAAAGGCTATGCATACATGAGCGATGGAGCACTCGTTGTAGATGTTGCCGAGGAGACCGATACAAAGGAGATTCCTCCATGCATTATCTTAAAATCGGACGGAGCATCCCTTTACAGTACGACCGATCTTGCAACAATCGTGATGCGTATGCAGGACTATCATCCGGACAGCATTATTTATCTGGCAGACCAGAGACAGAGCATGCATTTTATTCAGGTGTTCCGTTGTGCAAGAAAGACGGGCATTGTGGATGACAGCGTAGAGTTAAAGCACATTGGTTTCGGTACCATGAACGGTAAGGATGGTAAGCCATTCAAGACCAGAGATGGCGGTGTTATGCGTCTGGAATATCTCCTCGATGAGATTAATGAAGAGATGTTAAAGAAGATCACCGAGAACCAGAAGGAAAAAGAAAACCTTGATATCAGTGACGAAGAAGCAAAGAAGACAGCCAAAATGGTTGCCTTAGCCGCTGTAAAATACGGAGATCTTTCCAACCAGGCAAGCAAAGATTATGTCTTTGATATTGAGCGTTTTACTTCGTTCGAAGGAAATACAGGACCTTACATTCTGTATACGATCGTCCGTATCAAATCCATTCTGTCCAAGTATCAGGCAGCTGGAAAGACATTGCCGGATACCGCACTGCTCGCAGCACATTCCGCCAGTGAGAAGAATCTGATGCTTGTACTTTCCAGATTCAATGGAATGATGGAAAATGCATTTGAAGAACTTGCACCGCATAAGATCTGTGCATATGTGTACGAACTTGCCAATGCGTTCAACGGATTTTATCATGAAAACAAGATCCTTGCGCAGGAAGACGAGCAGATCCAGCAGTCTTATATCGGACTTTTGATGCTGACAAAGAGTGTGCTTGAGGCATGCATCGATGTACTCGGATTCTCTGCACCGGACCGTATGTAAAATAATAGTTCTGAATTGAAATAGAAAGCATATAAATAAGCCATAGGGAATTGAAATTAATTCCTTATGGCTTTTTTTGCGTTATATCCTTGACAAAAGGGGGAAGGAACATTCTGATTACATATCTTCCGATAGCATTTCGGACAAAGGTTACAGAGAGAGAATTAGAAGATGCAGAGGAAATCCGTTTAAGAGCCGGACAGGCAATGGAGCTTGTGTATGCGGGAGGAAAAATCAAACGCATTGGCGATGTGACGGCAAAACAGATACGGGAAATGCTGAATTATCTGACAGGGTATGCACCGTATGCACGCGAGGAGGAAATGCGGCAGGGCTTTTTTACAATCACCGGAGGACATCGCATTGGCATCAGCGGACACACCAGTTATTCGATGGAAAAAAGCAATATGCAGGCAGACAGGCTGTATGACATCAATGCAATCAACATGCGTATCGCCCACGAAGTAAAGGATTGTGCCATAGAAATCATTCCATGGATCAGAGATGGAGAAATGTTATATCACACGATTTTGTTTGCACCGCCGGGGGTAGGAAAAACAACATATCTGCGGGATTGTATCCGGCTTCTTTCAAACGGAGAGGGAGAAACGCGTCAGAAGAAATTGGGAAGAAAAGTAGCTGTGGTCGATGAGCGCTCCGAGATTGCCGCCTGCTATCAGGGAATTCCACAAAATGATCTTGGACCCCGCACGGATGTACTAGATAATTGCCCGAAGGCAATCGGTATGCAGATGGTACTTCGCTCGATGTCTCCGGATATCATCGCTGTAGATGAGCTGGGGGGAAAAGAAGACTTTGCGGCTGTGGCACAGGCAATGAAATCCGGTGTCACTGTGCTTGGAACAATGCATGCCGGAAGTGTGGAGGAAATTTTCTTAAGAGAGGAGGCATGCCGTAAATGGGGTGAAGAAGGAAAAATGCGGTTTGTAGGGTTAAAAAGAAAAACACCCAATATGGCAGGAAATAAAAGCAGAAAAGTGACTGTGTATGATGGAACGGGGAGGGTGTTATGGGAAAACTGATAGGAATTTTAATGATTTTGTGCGGTTGTGCAGGACTTTTGTACCAATGGATGAAGGTGCAGCGATGCAGGGCTTTGCTTATGGAAGAATGGATAAGGATCTTTGCCGCTTTTGAATATGCATTGGAGAAAGAACATGTTCCCATACAACGCTTTTTCCTGCGATATGATGGCCGGCTGCCGGAGGTGGAGCGCTTTTTTGAAAGAGTGCTGCAATTACTGGAAAAAAATGAATATCCGAGCGGGCAGATGGTGTGGGGCATGGTTTTCAAAGAGTGGGAAAAGAAATTCGCATTGAAAGAAGAGGCCGGGCATACACTTAGAGCAGCGGGCGATGCTTTTTTCGGAGAGAACAGTCAGGAAAATCTGCGGTGCATGCAGGGATGCAGACAGCGCATGGAAAAATGCGTAGAAAAAGAGCGGGAGGAATTTGTACGTCAGCGCAGTGTGTATATGCCGGTGGGAATGCTCACGGGGCTGATGCTGGTGATTCTTCTCGTATAAGAAAAAGAAAGGGATGCTATGAGTGTAACGATTATTTTTAAAATTGCGGCAGTTGGAATTGTTGTTACGGTATTAAGTCAGGTGCTAAAGCACAGTGGCAGAGAGGAGCAGGCGTTTCTGTTAAGTCTGGCGGGATTGATCATCGTATTATTCTGGATCGTGCCGTCTATCAGTGAATTGTTTCAGACGATGGAAACGCTTTTTTCCATGTGATGATCGTAAAAGTCGGACTATTGGGGATCACAGCAGTGTTTCTTGCGCTGATCCTGCAAAAAGAAAAGGCAGAATTTGCAATGCTTCTTGTACTTGCAGCGGGAATGCTTCTGTTTACCTATATATTATTGCGCATGCAGACGATTGTTTCGTTTTTATCGGATATGCTTGACTATCTGCCGGTGGACAAGACATATCTGCTCCCGCTTCTTAAGATGCTTGGAATTGCCTATATTGCAGAGTTTTCTTCTTCAATCTGCAAGGAAGCCGGATACAGTGCGATTGCCGGGCAGATGGAGCTTTTTGCGAAACTTTCAATCGTGGCATTAAGTATTCCGGAACTGATGTATTTGATGGATGTATTGGAGAAATATCTGTAATGGTTTGGGTGAAAAAAAGCGTGGCAATGATTCTGTTTCTTGGAATATTTCTGATGCCACAGACGGTATATGCCGCAGAGGATTACATGGATGAGATGATGCAGGAACTAAAGCTGGATGAGGTAGATGATGCCGTGGAGAAAAATGTCACACAGCTTCCGGACAAGTATACCTTTTCGGATATGGTGCAGAGTTTTGTGGCGGAAGGAACAGATGGAATCAGCCGGGATAATATATGCGATTATGTATTTGACCTGTTTTTCTATGAGATTGCAGCAGTAAAGCCATTGTTTATCCAGATTATCAGCATGTCGATACTGTTTGCCTTTTTTGGAAAACTGCTTGTCACAAAGTCACAGTATGTATCGGAGATGAGCTTTTTTGTAGTGTACACAGGAATCATGTTGTTGCTGTTGCAGTCGTTTCAGCTGATCAGCGAAGTTGTGGAAAGTGGCATCGGAAAAACAACTTCTTTTATGACTGCATTTATTCCGACCTATGCCACAACGCTGCTTTTGTCGGGAAATACGGCGTCGGCAGGTTCGTTTTACGGACTGGCATTTGGTATCGTTTATGTTTTAGAACTCGCAATGAAATTTCTGTTTATTCCGGGGGTACATATTTATGTACTGCTGGTATTGCTGGATCACTTGTTTGAGGAATCTAAACTTTCCAAATTTGCCGAACTGTTTGAGAGTGGGATTTATCTGGCTTTAAAAGTCGGTCTTGCAGTTGTTATGGGAATGGGAGTGGTGCAGTCACTGATTGCACCTGCAAAAGACCGTCTGTCGGTAAGCAGTCTGTATCAGGGGTTTAAAGCAGTGCCAGGGGTTGGAAATTCGTTTGGAGCAGCCGGAGAATTACTTGTGGGATGCACAATTATGATCAAAAACAGCATGGGTGCCGCAGCTTTGCTTGTGCTCGTTATTCTTGGTCTCGAACCAGTACTCAAAGTCCTTTGTTTTCATGTGATGTACCGGCTGGCGAGTGCCGTGCTTCAGCCTTTCTGTGATAAACGTCTGGCAGAGAGTATTGCGGGCATGGGAAAAGGATGTGGCATTTATCTGAAAATTATGTGGAATGCACTGCTTTTATTTTTTCTTACAATTTCCATGATCGCGGCCTCCACAGGATTTATCAATTAAATGAGGGAAGGACATATCATCGATGCATATCATTTTAAATTTTGTAAAACAATATTTTATATTTATGTTGCTTTTGTTTGTGTTTTCCTATCTTGTGCCAAAGGAAAATTACAGGCGTTATTTTAACTTTTTTATCAGTGTCATGATGGTGGCGGCATTGCTTTTTCCGTTGCTTCAGATATCGGAGAAAGAGGTGGCTGAACAGACAAAAGCACGTTTGGAGGAAATCGAAGAGAAGATAGGGGATACACAATATTATCAGAAGGGGGAGAATATTTTTGAACAATTTCTTTCAGATGAGGGACTGGCTGAAACAGAAAATAAAGAACCGGACGAAAACTGATTTTCTTATTATGATACTCATCGGTGTTCTGGTGCTGATCGTCATGATCCCCACAGGAACGAAAGAAACATCCGGAAAAAGCAAGCTTACCGGAAACAAAAGCAATGAGAAAAATACGCAGGAATATGGACAGGCAGACGGAATCTCGGACAGTGAATATGTCGAACAGTTAGAAGAACAGATCCGCATTCTGATCGAGCAGATGGATGGATGTGGTAAAGCAAATGTCATGATAACACTTTCGGACGACGGACAGACTTATCTGGACAAAAACTGCAAAACAGACGAAAAAGCGAAGGAGGAAACCACCGTGATTTATGACACTGGGGAGGAACAAAAGCCTTATGTTATAAGAAAAGAACGCCCGCATGTAGAGGGCATGGTTATTGTGGTACAGGGGGGAAATTCTCCCGCTGTAGTGACTGAAATAACCGATGCAATGATGTCATTATTTGATATTGAAGCGCATAAAATAAAAGTAGTAAAAATGTCAGCGCAGGAGGAATAGCTGTGAAAAAAATCGTACATAAAAATCAGATTGTGATCACGACACTTGCCGTACTGATCGCAATCGCAGGGTATGTAACTTACGACAAAAAAAATGCAGATCCAAAGGAGGAACAGGTTGTGACTTCCGTCAATGCAAACGATGCCGCCTCGGATAAAGAATCAGATTTTACAACTGATATCGCATCGGATATTTCGGATGGAGAAACGGTGGCCACTGCATCTACGCAGGAGGTGAACAATCCGGGGGAGACGGTGCTTACCAGTGCGCTGGTACAGGATGCGGACTATGTAGCAAAGGTAAAACTGAACCGTGAGCAGGTGCGTTCCAAAAACAAGGAGAGCTTACAGGCAATCATTGATAACGAAACACTCGATGATGCCCAGAAGAAAGCTGCTGTGGATGAGATGATCACTTTGACCGATATCGCGGAAAAGGAATCCAATGCAGAGATGATGCTTGAGGCAAAGGGATTTACCGATGTTGTGGTAAGTATCAGCGAAGATGCCTGTGATGTGGTACTGAACATGGGAGATGTGACAGACGCAAAGCGCGCACAGGTGGAAGACATTGTGAAACGCAAAACAGGGGTGGCAGCAGAAAATATTGTGATCACACCGATTGAATAAAGAGTTGAAAATACATACTTTTTAGGGTAGAATAATGAAGTATATGCGTTATGTAATTTGATTTGGAGGATATACTGTGAGCGACTTAAGAAAAGAAATAGAAAAAAGACGTACCTTTGCAATTATTTCCCACCCGGATGCAGGTAAGACAACTCTGACCGAGAAGTTCCTTCTCTATGGAGGTGCGATCAATCAGGCTGGTTCCGTTAAGGGAAAAGCAACGGCAAAGCACGCGGTATCCGACTGGATGGAAATAGAGAAGCAGAGAGGTATCTCAGTAACTTCTTCCGTGTTGCAGTTTAATTATGATGGATATTGTATTAATATTCTGGATACACCGGGACATCAGGACTTCTCGGAGGATACGTACCGTACTTTGATGGCGGCGGACTCTGCGGTGATGGTCATTGATGCCAGCAAAGGTGTTGAGGCGCAGACACGTAAGCTTTTTAAAGTATGCGTGATGCGCCATATCCCGATTTTCACATTTATCAATAAAATGGACCGCGATGCCAACGATACATTTGAATTGCTCGATGATATCGAAAACGAGCTTGGTATTGCGACCTGTCCAATCAACTGGCCGATTGGTTCCGGAAAAGAATTTAAGGGTGTTTATGACAGAAGAACGCGTAAAGTCATGACATTTGCAGATACTTTAAAGGGAACCAAAGAAGGTTCTGAAAAAATTATCGATATTGATGATCCGTCTCTTGTGGATGAAATCGGAGCAGACAAAAAGGCACAGCTGGATGATGAAATTGAACTTCTTGACGGCGCAAGTGCGGAATTTGATATGGAACTGGTAACAAAGGGTGAACTTTCACCGGTATTTTTCGGATCTGCCCTTACAAACTTTGGTGTGGAGACATTCCTGCAGCATTTCCTGCAGATGACGTATGCACCGTTAGCGCGTAAAGCAGACATTGGTATGGTTGATCCGTTCCAGGATGAATTTTCTGCATTTGTATTTAAAATTCAGGCGAACATGAACAAGAATCACCGTGACAGAATCGCATTCATGCGTATTTGTTCCGGTAAATTTACCGCCGGAATGGAAGTTTATCATGTCCAGGGTGGCAAGCAGATCAAACTTGCGCAGCCGCAGCAGATGATGGCGGACGAGCGCAAAATCGTGGAAGAGGCGTATGCCGGAGATATTATCGGTATTTTTGATCCGGGCATTTTTTCCATTGGTGATACCCTTACCACGGCAAAAGAAAAATTCAGGTTTGAGGGAATCCCGACGTTTGCACCGGAGCATTTTGCGCGTGTGCGTCTGATCGATTCCATGAAGCGTAAACAGTTCGTAAAAGGTGTTACACAGATCGCACAGGAAGGTGCCATTCAGATTTTCCAGGAGTACAAGGGTGGCATGGAAGAAATCATTGTTGGTGTTGTTGGTGTACTGCAGTTCGATGTGTTGAAATTCCGACTGGAAAATGAGTACAATGTGGATATTCGTCTTGAGAATCTTCCGTATGAGCATATCCGCTGGATCGAAAACAAAGACGAAGTGGATGTGGACAACCTTACCGGAACTTCAGATATGAAGAAAGTCATCGATATGAAGGGAAATCCGCTTCTTCTGTTCGTCAATGAGTGGAGTGTGGGTATGACCCTTGACCGAAACGAAGGACTTGTACTGGCGGAATTCAGCAAGAATTAATTAATCGAAAATAATGAGGAAAAAGGAGAAGAAACATATGCAGATTGTAGAAGTAACAAAAGACAATTTTGAGCAGGAAGTACTCGGGGCAAAGGTTCCGGTCGTAATCGATTTCTGGGCAGTGTGGTGCGGACCATGCCAGATGCAGTCACCGATCCTTGACCAGGTGGCAGAGGAGCTTGGCGATAAAATCAAAGTCTGTAAAGTGAATGTGGACGAGCAGCCATCCCTTGCATTGAACTATCAGATTGCAAGTATTCCAACACTTGTATTTATGAAATACGGGTTGTTTCAGCAGAGAATGATCGGATTGCAGGACAAGCAGACAATAACCGATTATCTGCAAACATTGCTTGACGCAGAATAGAAGAATCGATATAATAAGGGCAGTTGCGTGTGCAGCTGTCTTTTTTATTCCCAATGTATTTAAAATTAAGTTTATGATTGACACGAAGGTAAAAATATAATATTATTAGAACATGAAAACGAACATAGGTTCGAGCTAAGGAGATCATTATGGCAAAAGAAGATAAATTGAAAGCATTGGACGCTGCAATTGCACAGATTGAGAGACAGTACGGTAAAGGATCTGTCATGAAGCTTGGAGATAACTCTGCAAATATGAACGTTGAGGTTGTTCCGACAGGATCCCTCAGTCTGGATATTGCTTTGGGACTTGGCGGACTCCCAAAGGGACGTATTATAGAGATCTATGGACCGGAATCCAGTGGTAAGACAACCGTTGCCCTGCACTGTGTTGCAGAAGTGCAGAAGCAGGGTGGTATCGCGGGATTTATTGATGCAGAGCATGCATTGGATCCGGTATATGCCAAGAATATTGGAGTAGATATTGACAATCTGTATATTTCCCAGCCGGACTGTGGTGAGCAGGCGTTAGAAATCACTGAAACCATGGTGCGTTCCGGAGCGGTAGATATTGTAATCGTGGATTCTGTTGCAGCACTTGTTCCGAAGGCAGAGATTGATGGAGATATGGGAGATTCTCATGTAGGTTTGCAGGCACGTCTGATGAGTCAGGCACTTCGTAAGCTGACTGGTGTTATCAGCAAATCAAACTGTGTTGTTATCTTTATCAACCAGCTGCGTGAAAAAGTTGGTGTTATGTTTGGTAATCCGGAGACAACAACTGGTGGACGTGCGTTGAAATTCTATTCGTCTGTTCGTCTGGATGTAAGAAGAATTGAAGCATTAAAGCAGGCTGGAGAAGTCGTTGGTAACCGTACAAGAGTGAAAGTTGTAAAGAACAAGGTCGCTCCGCCATTTAAAGAAGCAGAATTTGATATTATGTTCGGTCAGGGAATTTCCAAGGAAGGCGATATTCTTGATCTAGCAGCCAACGTCGGAATCATCAGCAAGTCCGGCGCATGGTATGCCTATGAAGGTGACAAGATTGGTCAGGGACGTGAGAACGCAAAGAATTATCTGCGTCAGAATCCGGATTTCTGCAAAATGATTGAGGAGCAGGTAAGAGAACATTATTTTGCACAGGAAACAGAGGAAGAGCCGGAAGCAGAGGAGAAAGCAGCAGAGGCTGATAAGGAATAGAGTGAATGATTACCGTAACAGAGTATGAATCTCTGGGGAAAGGTAAGCTCCGCGTGCGTTTTGATAACGAGGCGGAGCTTATTTTATACCGTGGAGAAGCAAAACAATGGAAGCTTCGCGAAGAAGCAGAAATATCCGAAGAAGATTATCAGAAGCTGCTTACCGAAGTGGTTGGAAAACGTGCAAAGAAACGCGCTATGCATTTGCTGGAGCGTATGGACCGTACAGAGAAACAACTGAGAGATAAATTGGAAGATGGGAAATATCCGCAGGTTTGTATTGATGAAGCAATCGCGTATGTCAGGAAATATCATTATATTGATGATTACCGGTATGCCTGCACATTTATCCGGTATTCTCAGGAAAAGATGAGTCGGCTTCAGCTAAAGATGAAACTGACTCAGAAAGGAGTTCCAAGAGATGTGATCGAAAAGGCTTTGGAGGAGGAATATTCCGGAGAAGAGTCTGCGCAGATCGCACGCCTTTTAGAAAAGCGAAAGTTTGTGGCAGAGGAAGCGGACGAACGTGAATTTCAGCGGACTTACCAATATTTATTGCGCAGAGGGTTTCGAAGTAGCGATATTTTAAAAGTCATGAAAGCAAAACCGGAATTTTAGACAAATCAAGGGCGTATTGCTTGACATTATTAAGCAAAAAGGATAAAATTAATACGTTGTAAAGTTATGACATGAAAAGAGTTTTCTTTTTGTTATATGTACAATGAAAACTTAATAAAGGAGGTGCTCCTGTAGTGGTGCCGTATGTAATTACTGCTATCATCACATTCGTAATTACTGCTGTTGCTATATGGTTTATTTCTGCCGAATATCACAAGAGGGTAGCCAATACAAAAATTGGTAACGCAGAAGAGAAAGCCAGAGGCATTATCGATGAGGCCGTAAAGACTGCTGAGAACAAGAAGCGCGAATCTATGCTTGAGATCAAGGAAGAGACCATTCGTTCCAAGAATGAACTTGACAAAGAAATCAAGGAGCGTAGAAATGAAATCCAGCGTAACGAGCGTCGTGTTGTGCAGAAAGAAGAAAATCTGGACAAGAAGATGGAAGCGATGGAGAAGCGTGAAGCAAGCTTTAATGCCAAAGAAGAAGAGTTAAAGAAGCAGAAGGCTGAGATAGCAAAATTAAATGAGCAGCGTGTACAGGAACTGGAGAGAATCTCCGGATTAACCTCTGAACAAGCAAAAGAATACCTCTTAAAGACCGTCGAAGAAGATGTAAAACTTGACACTGCAAAGATGATCAAGGAAATGGAAAATCAGGCAAAGGAGGAAGTTGCAAAGAAAGCAAAGGATTATGTAGTGACTGCTATTCAAAAATGTGCTGCGGATCACGTTGCAGAAACTACAATTTCAGTTGTTCAGCTTCCAAATGATGAGATGAAGGGACGTATCATTGGACGTGAGGGACGTAATATTCGTACCTTAGAGACAATGACAGGTGTGGATCTGATTATTGACGATACACCGGAAGCAGTTATCTTGTCAAGCTTTGATCCAATTCGAAGAGAAGTTGCAAGAATTGCACTTGAAAAATTAATCGTAGACGGACGAATTCATCCGGCTCGTATTGAAGAGATGGTAGAGAAAGCTCAAAAAGAAGTTGAGACCATGATTCGTGAGGAAGGTGAATCTGCTGTACTTGAAGTCGGCATTCACGGAATTCATCCGGAATTGGTTCGCTTATTGGGCAAGATGAAATTCCGTACCAGTTATGGACAGAATGCATTGAAGCATTCGATTGAGGTTGCACAGTTGACAGGACTTCTTGCTGCTGAGATTGGCGAGGATGTTCGTATGGCAAAACGTGCAGGTTTATTACATGATATTGGTAAGGCAGTTGATCATGATATGGAAGGTTCCCATATTCAGCTTGGTGTAGATTTGTGTAGAAAATACAAAGAATCAGCACTTGTAATCAATGCCGTTGAATCACATCATGGAGATGTTGAGCCAGAGAGTCTGATTGCATGTCTGGTACAGGCTGCTGATACGATCAGCGCTGCGAGACCTGGTGCGAGAAGAGAAACATTGGAAACATACTCTAATCGTTTACAGCAATTAGAGGATATTACAAATGGTTATAAGGGAGTAGAGAAATCTTTTGCTATTCAGGCAGGTAGAGAGATTCGAATCTTGGTTGTTCCTGAGCAGATCAGTGACGCCGACATGGTTTTATTAGCTCGTGATATTTCAAAGAGAATTGAATCTGAGTTAGAATATCCGGGACAGATTAAAGTCAATGTCATTCGTGAGTCACGCGTTGTAGATTATGCGAAATGATTTTTAATGAGCGAGAGGGCTGTCGCCTGAACGGTTGATAACCGTTCGGGTGATGGCCTTTTTTAATGGAAACAGCACCGGAGATAAAGTAGAATAAAAGAGTTCTAAATAGTTATAAAATAAGAGATTCAACTTGATTTTATAAAGATGTGGATGTAAAAGGAGGTGAATACGATGATTGAACGTATGAAACGATTGGATAGAAAATTAATGTATCAGGGATCTATTTTGGATGTTTACAAAGATACGATGGAGTTCCCGAACGGAACGCATGAAGAGTGGGATTTTGTTTCTCATCGAATGGGGGCGGCTGCAATTCTTCCGGTACTTCCGGATGGAAGAATCGTAATGGTGCGCCAGTATCGTAACGCTTTGGAGCGAGAGACACTGGAGATTCCAGCAGGTTGCAGAGACAGCAAGACAGAAGATACCAGTGTATGTGCAGCAAGAGAGATGGAGGAAGAGACCGGATACAAGAGTAAACATGTAGAATATCTCCTGTCTCTTCGCACAACCGTCGCATTTTGCGATGAGTTTATTGATGTGTATGTAGCGACAGATCTGGAGCAGGGAAAGCGCCATTTGGATAACGCAGAGAGTATTGATGTAGAAATTTATACACTGGATGAACTTTGCCAGATGATTTACGAAGGTGAAGTGCAGGATTCAAAAACTGTTGCAGCGATTATGGCATACAGTAATAAAATAAAAGGCTAGGACATATTCTAAAAAGAAGATAATAGTATTGTTGATGGATGGAATATGCGAAAAGAACTGGCAATAGGAATATGCTTTTGTATAGCAGGAATACTTACGGTATGCTTTTTTGGATATACGTATTTTACAACGTATGGTTTTTTGAATACGTATCATATGCAGGCATTTGCGGAAACAAAATTAGAAGTTTCGGCATTACTCGCAAACATTATATGGGAGCGTGGAAAATTATTTCTGCTCATCTGCCTTGTGGCGTATACACCTTTGAAAAAGGTTGCCCCACTTGTTCTGCGATGCGGAATCTGTTTCACAGCAGGGGTGTTTCTTGCAGCAAGTATGCTGAATATGGGGATTCGTGGCATTGTATTTTTCACAATGTCGCTTTTCCCTCATTGTTTGTTTTATTTGATGGTGTTGCTTCTTATTTTCGGAGTGGATACACACAGTTTTTACAATCGGAAGAATCCGGTAGTGAAGAGAGTGATTTATTATGGAGTGGTTGGAATTGTATTTTTGCTTGGATGTATTTCTGAAGTGATGATTTCTGTACCGTTGTTGCAGAAAGTGATCCGACTCATATGCACCTAAAGAAATGAAAGACGTTATGCTCTGGAGGGGGCTTACGTCTTTTTTGATGTCTCCGTATACTATGCATGGGAGTCAGGCTGGTACTACACGGGCGCGTACACTTGGTTTTTCCTACACGATTTTAGACAGAATTGCAGAAGTTGTGAAAGCCTTCCCCTGCCTCTATTTTCGTGTCCGGCTCGTGTTTCGACACCGGGGGCACGTTTGTCCGTCTATCACAGATGCGCTCAGCATTTTTAGCAGGCCTAAGTGGTGGGGTTCATAAATTTTAATGTGCCCGCTCTCCATTGTGTCGCCCATCGTAGTACTACATTTATTTGCTAATAAAACGAGGGCGCAAATGCGACCCGCGGGCACGGTATTCTTCACCCACACCACTAATGCCTGCACAAAATACTTCGGACGTCATCTGTGATAGACGGACAAACGTGCCCCCGGTGTCGAAACTTGAACGGACAGGAATCATCAAGGAGGCAGGGGGAGGGTTGCTACAAATTCGCAATTCTGGATAGCTAGTGTAGGAAAAATCAAGTGTACGCGCCCGTGTAGTACCAGCCTGTCCTCTATGCGAAAGTTGAACGGAAGCATCAAAAAAGGACTACCATAAAGGCAGTCCTTTTAGAGGATTCTTTATTTTGCGTTGAGTTCCGCAATGTCGTAAATGAGGCGCTTGGAATCTTCCCAACCAAGGCAAGGATCTGTAATCGACTTACCATAAATGTGATTGCCGATGGACTGATTTCCTTCCTCAATATAACTTTCAATCATGAGACCTTTAACAAGTCCGCGAATATCAGAAGAAAGCTGACGGTTGTGCATTACCTCGCGGGCGATACGAATCTGCTCCTTGAATTTCTTACCGGAGTTGGAATGGTTTGTATCAATGATCGCTGCAGGATTTACAACATCCATCTTTGCATACATATCATGAAGACGAATCAGATCTTCGTAATGGTAATTCTGAGTTGTATTACCATGTTTGCTGACAGCACCACGAAGTACAACGTGTGTCAGTGGATTTCCGGTTGTCTGAACTTCGCTTCCACGGTATACAAAGTGATGTGGATGCTGGGCTGCATATACAGAATTCAGCATAACGGAGAAATCACCACTGGTCGGGTTCTTCATACCGGATGCAACGTCAAAACCGCTGACAGTCAGACGGTGCTGCTGATCCTCAACCGAACGTGCACCGATGGCAACGTAAGAGAGGAGATCTTCTACATATCCCCAGTTCTCAGGGTAAAGCATTTCGTCTGCACAGGTAAGACCACTTTCAGCGATCGCACGGATGTGCATTTTACGCATAGCAATGAGACCTTCTACCATATTCGGTGCTTTTTCCGGGTCTGGCTGGGATGCGATACCTTTGTAACCTTCGCCTGTTGTACGAGGTTTGTTTGTGTAAACACGAGGAATGATGATCAACTGATCTTTGACATCTTCCTGGATTTTTGTGAGGCGGCTGACATAGTCGCAAACAGAATCTTCATTGTCCGCGGAACATGGTCCGATGATAACAAGAAAACGGGAATCCTTTCCGGTGATGACATCGGAAATCATAGCATCACGCTGCTTCTTTAATTCTGCAAGCTCCGGAGTAAGCGGATAATCGCGCTTGATTTCTTCTGGAGTTGGTAACTGATTTAAAAATGTAAAACTCATAGTCTACTCCTTAATAAGTGATTTTGTATAGACATACATGGGTTATCTTAATAGAAAAGTCGGAAAATGTCAATTTTGTAGAAGGAATTTCTTTATTTTTATACAAAAAATTGTTATAATAATAAGCACATTTGTTGCAGGGAGGTAACAGTGATGGAAAATTTACTGTGTGTCAAGGAACGCATTATTGGTAAGGGAAAGCCCCTTGTTTGTGTTCCGATTATGGAAAAGACAAAAGAATCTATTATAAAAGAAGCAAAGCGCCTTGTGGAGCATCAGGTAGATATGATTGAGTGGAGACTGGATGCGTTCGAAGGGGTACAAAGTCCAAACGAGATTCGAATTGTTTTGGAAGCATTACGACCGATTGTGGAAAAGACAATTCTTGTTTATACATTTCGTTCAAAAAATCAGGGTGGATTACTGGCATTGGATGCAGATGAAATCTATGACATTCATCAGCTTGCCACGGAGTCAGGGGTAGTAGATTTTGTAGATCTGGAGTTTTTTGAGGCAAAGAAAGCGGCAAAAGAAATCAAAGAATTACAAAGCCGTGGCGTCCATGTGATTGCTTCACATCATGATTTCGCACAGACACCGGAGAGAGGCGTGATGCGGATGTTGCTGGAGCAGATCTATGAAAGCGGAGCAGATGTCGTAAAGCTTGCAGTCATGCCACAGAATACAAAGGATGTGCTGCATTTACTTTCTGAAACCAATGCATTTCACGAAAATCATCCGGATCGTGCACTCATTACCATGTCGATGGGGGCAAAAGGTGCAATTTCCCGTGTGGCAGGAGAGTTCTTTGGTTCCTGCGTGACATTTGGCGCAGGCGAGCAGGCGAGCGCTCCGGGACAGTTGCCGATGACTGATTTGGAGAATGTTCTTGAAATCCTTCATGAAAGCATCAGTCGATAACTGCTTTTACAATAGCACAAAAAATCCAGTGTCTGAATGAAATGAAAATCATTTAGACACTGGATTTTATTCATAATGCACCCGGCGGGAATCGAACCCGCATCTCAGGAGTCGGAGTCCTACGTTCTATCCATTATACTACGGCTGCCCACACAGTGAAGCCTTACGCAATCACGTGCGTTTATAAATATATCATATCTTAACAGATTCGTCAATAAAAGAAGCCAGCGGTTGTCCGACAAAAAAAGGTTGATTAGAAAATCAAATAGTGTTAGACTATCTAAGTGATTGAGAATAAGTAAGAAAACAAATTTTATATAGAAAATTGAGCGGGAGGATATCATGCAGCAATTAAAAGATTTTATTGTAAAATATAAGCGATATATTGGTGCAGCAGTAATTTTTGTTGTACTTGTTTTAATATTAGTAAACTGTACCGGACAAAAGAATGGAAATTCTGATACGCAGGCAGGAACAGAAATAAGCGGAACACAGGCAACAGAGTATCAGTTGGAGGGCAAGCTGCAGAAGAATGTAGATCCGGAACTGGTTGAACTTATTAAGAATTATTATACTGCTTATGCAGCTGGAGATATTGAATCTCTTGAGCCATTGGCACAGCCATTGAGCGATAATGAAAAGAGTTATATCGGAACATTTTCGGATTACTATGAGAGTTTTGATAATATCGTATGCTATTCTATGCCGGGAGTGACCGATGATTCTTATCTGGTTTCAGCATGCTATGATTTGAAATTCTACGAGATTGATACTGCAGCTCCGGGAATGGATTTCTTCTATGTAGAGAGAGACGGAAAAGGAAACTTATATATCAATAATGTATATTCTTCCTATAACTTCAATTTCCTTGATGAGGATCTTGATGCAAATCTTTATTCTTTGATTTTAAATTATGAAAAGAGTGATGATGTAGTTGCTTTACAGCAGCAGGTACAGGCAAAATACGATGAGGCAGTTGCCAGCGATGAAAAACTTGCTAATATGGTAGGTGGCACATTGCGCAGTGCCATGACAAAATGGAGAGATTCTGTTGCAGCAACACAGGATACAGAGGACGCAACGGATGTGACTCCGGCAACAACGGAAGAAACTCAGAAGACAGAGACCACAGAGTCTAAGGATGATTCAAAAAAGGATTCAAAAGATAATACGGAATCCAAGGATGATACAAAGAAAGATGATACAAAGGCTGACGACAATAAGTCAGATGACAGTAAGAAAGACACCAAGAAGGAGTCCGGTACGGTTAAGACAAAAGATATCTGTCGTGTACGCGCTAAGGCAAGCACAGATTCTGAGATGATCGGAACTGTTAATAAGGGCGTGAAATTAAAGAAGATTGGTACGGAAGGTGACTGGACAAAGGTTAAGTTCCAGGGACAGACCGGATACATTAAGACAGAGTTCTTAAAGAAGGTTTCATCAAAATCAAGTGACAGCTCTGACACCGGGATGGTCAAGACAAAAGATATCTGTAATGTACGTGCCAAAGCAAGCGCAGATGCAGAACTTCTTGGAAAAGTAGATATTGGTGTGAAACTGAAAAAACTAGGAACCAGTGGAGATTGGACAAAAGTAAAATTCCAGGGTAAGACAGGATATATCAAGAGTAATCTGCTGAAAAAGGTGAAATAAAGCTGAAAAGAAAAATGAGCGGAGGCTGGGAAGTCTCCGCGTTTTTTACACGTGAGGGAAAATAAGTGGAAGTCAGAATAAATAAATTCCTGAGTGAGGCGGGGGTATGCTCCAGAAGAGAAGCAGACCGTCAGATCGAAGCAGGAAATGTTACAATTGATGGGAAAATTGCGCAGATGGGAGATCGCGTGTCAGAGGGACAGCAGGTGTGCTTTCAGGGAGTTCCGGTAAAAAAAGAGGAGGAAATGATTCTGATTGCACTGAACAAACCGGTAGGAATCGTCTGTACAGCAGAAAAGAGAGAGAAGAATAACGTCATTGATTATCTTAATTATCCCAAACGCATTTATCCGGTAGGAAGACTGGATAAGGATTCCGAGGGATTATTGCTTTTGACAAACAATGGGGACATTGTCAACAAAATGATGCGTTCCGGAAATATGCATGAAAAAGAGTATATTGTGACCGTGAACCGACTGGTTACGGATTCCTTTTTGCACGGAATGGCCAATGGGGTACCGCTCGTAGAACTGAATACCACAACACGCAAATGCAGGGTGGAACGCACTGGTAAAAAGCAGTTTAGCATTGTTTTAACACAGGGACTGAATCGGCAGATACGTCGTATGTGTGAATATTTTGGTTATCGTGTGCAAAAACTGGTACGTGTGCGCATTATGAATATTGAACTGGGAGATCTGGAACCGGGCAAATATCGGGATGTGACATCACAGGAGTACAAGCGTCTTCTGGAGCTCATTGCACCTTCGAGCAATGCGCCTGTCCGTCCGGGAAAGAAGCAACCGCAGAATGAGCGAATGTGCACAAATTCAGATCCGAGAAAGGAAACAAACCGGAAGAATGCAAATACGACGAAACGTTCACAGAATCGTCTTCATGGTACATTCACAGTCGTGAACAAAAATATAGATCGAGAGAGAACACATGGAAGCAAAAAAGCAACGGATTGAACAATTGGTTGAACAATTAAATAAGGCATCAGCTGCATATTATAACGGACAGGATGAGATTATGTCCAACTATGAGTGGGATGCGATGTTTGACGAACTGGTTACCTTAGAGAAGGAAACCGGATATATTATGGCAGAGAGCCCGACACAGAATGCAGGTTTTGAAGAAGATGGAAGTGGTGAAAAGGAAGCACATGAGTATCCGGCACTTTCGCTTGCAAAGACCAAGCAGATTTCAGAATTACAGGACTGGGCAGGAAAACGTCCAATCTGGCTTTCCTGGAAGCTGGATGGCCTGACACTTGTGCTGACCTATGACGGGGGAAAACTTACAAAGATTCTGACCCGTGGAAATGGTACGATTGGAACTAACATCACCTTTTTGAAAGGCGCGATCAGCGGATTTCCGCAGAAGATAAAATATAAGGGACATCTGGTCGTTCGCGGAGAGGCTGCAATCTCTTATACGGATTTTGCCTTGATCAATGATATGATCGAGGATGATGACGAAAAATATGCCAATCCAAGAAACCTTGCATCCGGAACACTGAATCTGGATGATCCAGAAGAAGTAAAGAACCGTCATGTTAAGTTTCATGCATTTACACTGGTACATCTGGATGAAGAGATGCGTTCCTGGGGAGCGCGTATGCAGTTTTTGGAAGAACAGGGATTTAATGTTGTGGACAGGGAAGCAACGGATGCCGGCAGACTTCCGGAGGCGATTGAGCGGTGGACGAAGAAAGTAGAAAGCGGACAGATGGATGTGCCGGTAGACGGACTGGTCATCTGCTATGATGATACGGACTATGCGGCATCCGGCAGTGTGACCGGACATCATGCGACGAGAGCGGGCTTTGCTTTTAAATGGCAGGATGAATCGGTGGAGACAAAGCTGGATTATATCGAGTGGTCGTGCGCGGTATCTACCATTTCGCCGGTAGCAGTATTTGAGCCGGTGCAGATCGAAGGAACCACGGTTTCGCGCGCATCGCTTTGCAACCTCAGCGAGATAGAACGTCTGGGAATTGGAAAAGAATGTACTTTGGAAGTCATTAAGGCGAACAAAATCATTCCAAAGTGTATTGCGGTCAAGGATGCCGTCGGAGAGGTTGAGATTCCAAAAGAATGCCCGGTATGCCATGCACCGACAGAAATCCGCATCAGCAAGAACAGCGGCACCAAGACACTGCATTGTACCAATCCGGACTGTACGGCAAAAAATGTAAAGAAATTCACCCGTTTTGTCAGCAAATGGGGCATGGATATTGATGGACTTTCCATTCAGACGATGTTGAAATTTATCAACGAGGGATATATCCATGAGTTCGCAGATATTTACCATTTAAAGGATCATTTTGATGTGATCAGCCAGATGGAGGGCTTTGGAGAAAAGTCCGTAAACAATATGGATAAATCCATTGAAAAAAGCCGAAATGTACATCCGGTCAATTTTATTTTCGCACTGTGCATTCCGCTGATCGGAACGGATGCGGGAAAAAAGATCGTCGGTTCCATCGGATTTGAGGCTTTTTTGAAGCGGATGGAGAATCAGGAAGGATTCGAAGATATTGATGGAATAGGAGCAGAGCGTTCCAATTCGATTCTGGCCTGGTATGCAAAAGAGAGCAATCGAATGTCGCTTGCACATTTGTTAGAGGAACTTTCCATTGAGCATATAGAACCGAAAGATACTTCGGAGGGTACCTGCGTCGGTATGACATTTGTTATAACCGGCGATGTTCATCATTATAAGAATCGTGATGAATTCAAAGCATATGTAGAGAGCCAGGGTGGCAAAGTTGCAGGAAGCGTATCTGGAAAGACCAGTTATCTTGTAAATAACGATGTGGAATCCAACTCGTCCAAAAACCGTAAAGCGAAGGATCTTGGAATCCCGATTATTTCGGAAGATGAATTTGTAGCACAGTTTGTTCGGTAATGACGGACGATTTGAGGGATTAGATTAACAGAGTGCTACAGAAAGTGAGGAAATTATGCCAATCAGAACACAGAGTGATCTCCCGGCAAAGGAGATCCTTGAACGGGAAAATATATTTGTAATGGATGAAAATCGTGCGATACATCAGGATATCCGTCCGATCAACATCGTGATTTTGAATCTGATGCCTTTGAAAGAAGATACGGAGCTACAGATTTTGCGCTCATTGTCGAATACACCATTACAGGTAGATGTGTCGTTTATGGCTCCGGCTTCTCATGCGTCTACACATACATCAAAGAGTCATCTGAACCAGTTCTATCAGACGTTTGATGAGATCAGACAGAAATATTTTGATGGACTGATCATTACGGGAGCTCCGGTTGAGCAGATGGAATATGAGGAAGTGGACTACTGGGAAGAAGTCTGCAAAATTATGGAGTGGTCAAAAAAACATGTGACTTCGACCTTACACCTTTGCTGGGGTGCTCAGGCAGGTCTTTATTATCATTATGGAATTCCGAAATATGACCTGAGCCAGAAGAAATTTGGTGTCTTCCGTCACAGAGTGATGAATCGTAAGATTCCGCTTGTCCGCGGATTTGATGATTATTTCTATGCACCGCATTCCCGTCATACAGAGATTCGGGAAGAGGACATCTTAAAACATGATGAGCTCACCATCCTTGCAAAGTCTGAGGAAGCAGGGGTATTTCTTGTGATCAATCAGGATGGAAGCCAGATTTTTGTGATGGGACATCCAGAGTACGATCGCATGACATTAGACAGTGAGTACAAGAGAGATACCGCAAAAGGACTGCCGATCACATTGCCATGTAACTATTATCCGGATGATGATCCAACACAGCGGCCGATGCTGCAGTGGAGATCGCACGGAAATATTATGTACGCAAACTGGATCAATTATTATGTCTATCAGCAAACGCCGTATGAATTTGTTGATGCAGCGGAGATTATTGGAAAATAATTAAATGATATGAGGGTCAAAAGGTATTTTGCCCCTTTAATCATTTTATAGACTAACAAAAGAAAAAATACACAGAAAATAAGCACCAACAGAAAGATGAGGTGATCCCTCAAAGAAACTTTCTGCCGGTGCTTATTTTATTACAACTCTGCCATCAGAAAATTCAGGGAACCCTTTGGGTTCTCTGTTCCTTTTTCCAGAAGTGAAATCAGTCCACAGATGGTATCTTCAATCTCTTCTTTGCTGGAAGGAACCAGCGTATTATCCAGTTTTACCGTCAATATAATTAATACAATCTCAGCCAGTGCTTCGGGATGTTCGCAGTGTATGACATTTGTCTGTGTACCCTGTCGGATGATTTCCGCAAGGACTGGCTTTAATTCGCTGATCAGATGATGCATATATTTCTGATGGAGAAAAGCTTTCTCCTGGGCAGCGGCTCCGGTTCCAACCTCTGTTTTAAGAAAGGCAGAAGAGGAATTCCGGCAGGCCTGAAAAATCATGGCCATGCGGGTAAATGGCGAGATGTCCGTCTGCTCCGCGAGGTGCTTGGCCGTATCCAAAGGTGTCTCATAGCTTCGTTTGACCAATGCTTCGAGGATTGCTTCCTTGGAAGGAAAGTAGTAGTAAATGCTTCCTTTGCCGATTCCCGCGGTCTGTGCAATCTCGCTGACGGATATGGTAGAAAGTTCCTTCGTTACGAGAAGGGACTGCAATGCATCTAAAATTTTATCGTATTTCATCTGTTTTGGCATATTTTTTATCACCTGTCATATATGAGTATTCCTCTGTATCATAACACATCCCACAAAAAAACGCGACGTAATATTATACAAAAAATCAGGAAATACCCCCTTTTATTCTTACAGGATGAATAATTGACCAATGGTCGAAAAAGTGCTAAGTTAAATATATAGTATACCGACCAACGGTCGAAAATATATGCGAAGAAGGAGAAAAATTATGAAATATGCAGATATGTTTGCCAGGGTAAAAGGCATGTTCATACAGGCAGATGTCAGTGATATCACAGAGCATCTGGCTTATCAGTTCAACATTACAGGGGAGGCCGAAGGCATCTTTTACGTGGAAGTAAAAGAAGGAAAGCTCTATGTGGAACCTTATGAATATTTTGATCGGGATGCAATCTTTACCTGTTCGGCAGAGACATTGTTTAAACTGGCAGAGGGAAAGACCGATCCGATTCTGGCATTTACCACAGGAAAATTAAAAGTGGAAGGAAATATTGACAAGGCACTTCGCCTGAAGGAAATCATCGACAGTAAGAAAGCATAGGTGAAGAATGATGTGGAAGATTGCGGCAGCGGCAGGCCTGGCCGGATTTGCGTTGGCAGAGGCCGGGGGCTGTACATATTTTTACCGAAGAACCATGATGCGCTATAACGCAAAGCGGGAACGTACAATGAAGATGTCCGGTGTCAACTGGAAACAGTACTATGAACAGATCGCACCGAAGCGGGAGTGGATGATGCAGCAGCCACATGAGGACGTATGGATCCGTTCTGATGACGGTCTGCGGCTTCATGCCACATATTTTAAGGGGGCAGAAGGGAAAAAGGCAGTCATTTGCTTTCACGGATACACAAGTGACGGATTATCGGATTATGGAAGTCTGTCCAATTACTATCTGAAACGGGGGTTTCGTATGCTGCTTGTGGATGCCAGAGCCCACGGACAAAGCGAAGGAAAATACATAGGCTTTGGAAACAAAGACCGCTACGATGCGTTGGGCTGGATCTTGTGGATGATTCAAAAAGTCGGGGAAGATGCAGAGATTGTGCTGCACGGTGATTCAATGGGAGGAGCCACAGTCCTGATGGCCAGCGGACTGGATCTGCCAAAAGAAGTAAAGGCAATCGTCTCTGACTGCGCATTTACTTCGCCAAAGGCAGTGTTTACGCATGTACTGCATACTATGTATCATATGCCGGCATTTCCAATGATTCCGATTGCGGATGCAGTCAACCGGAAAAAAGCAGGATATGGACTCGATGACTGCAATGCCGCGCGGGAAGTGCGAAAGGCGAAGGTACCGATTTTATTTATCCATGGCGACAGCGACAGTTTTGTACCTTGCCACATGTGTGAAGAACTATACGAAAACTGCGCCTCACAGAAAATGAAACTTATCGTAAAAGGCGCAGGACATTGTGAGAGCTATTACAAAGAAACAGAGCAGTATGAAAAAGCATTGGATGAATTATACCGGAAAGGAGCTATCAATTGATGAAAACAAGAAATGGATTTCAGGTATATCCGCTTACCGTAGCACAGAAATTTCACTTATTTTATCTGCCATACTGTCCGAATGCGGCAGTGCTCAATATTGGAACAAGCCTGACAATCGGAACAGAAGTGGATTTTGATGTACTTCGCGAGGCCATTTATAAGGCCTACGAGCGCAATGAGGGAATGCGTATCCGTTTTACGAAAGATGAAGATGGTACTTGCTATCAATATGTGGTAGACAGCGAGACCGATAAAAAGGAACGGACGATTGACTTTGTGGATTTTTCCGACAAAACAATGGAAGAAGCTGCACAGATCATGCAGAAATGGACCACGGTTCCGTTCGAATTTGAAGACTCACCGATGAATAAAATTGTCATGATTCACACACCGGACGGATTCAATGGTGTGTATTTCCTGGGGCATCATATGGTTGTGGATGCGCAGTCGCTCATTGCTTTTTTGAAAGATATCATTGAGATATACTGCAATGCAAAGTACGAGGGTGTGCCTTATCCGAAAGAAATGTGTTCCTATATTGAACAGCTGAAAAAAGATCTCCTGTACGAAGCCGGAAGCAAAGCACAGCAGAAGGACCGCGAATTTTTTGAAAATGTCATACGACAGTCGGAGCCGGTATATAACGGAATCAAAGGCACCGGAAAGCTTGAGGCAGCAAGAAAGATGTTCCATGCACCGAAGCTTCGCACGGCATTCAATGCGACCGATGATGTGAAATCGGCTTTGGATATCTTTCATCTCGAAGAGGAACCGACCAGAAGACTGATGGATTTCTGCAAAGAAAATCATATCTCGCTGGCGTGTCTGCTGCTCATGGGACTGCGTACTTATTTCCAGAAAGAAAATGGACAGGACGATGTGTCAATCAACAACGCCATCGCCAGACGTGCAACATTAAAAGAAAAGAAGAGCGGTGGAACAAGAATCCATTCGTTCCCGTTTCGCACGGTTTTTTCAAAGGATATGAAATTTATCGATGCGATCTATGCCATAAGGGACAAACAAAACGAGCTGTTCCGCCATGCAAATTACAATCCGACCGAGTATTTTGCATATCGCTCCAAAGTGTACAAACAGCCGAAAGCAGGACTGACTTATGAGCCAATGTCTCTGACTTATCAGCCGATGACTTTGCGGGAAAAAGGACTCGACGACATGGGCAATATTCCATATAAGACCAAGTGGTATCCGAACGGTATGACCACACAGGCAATGTACCTGACGGTGATGCACCGGCCGGAGGACAACGGACTGGATTTCAATTTTGAACATCAGGTAAAAGCGGTAAGCAGAAAAGATTTGGAATACCTGTATTATTACCTTTGCAAAATCATGTTCAAAGGCGCAGAAAATCCGCAGCTTACCATCGGTGAGATCATTCAGTTAGTGTAGAAAAAGGAGAGAGTTATGTTTGAACAGTTAGTAGATATTATATGCAATTATGTCGAGGTAGAGCCGGAAAATGTGTATCCGGAATCCCGTTTTATGGAGGATCTGGGATTTACCTCCTTTGATTTTATGAGCATGTTAGGTGAGATAGAGGAAACGTTCGACGTCGAACTCGAACAGGAAAAAGCAGCTGGTATCCGCACGGTGCAGGAAGCGGTCGATTATCTGGAAACATTGTAAGTCCAATCGGAAGGAGAAGATTATGGAATATCGTATCTATCATACAATCAAAGAAATCGTAAAGCATGCAGAAGATGCCTACGGCTCCTGCGATGCGGTGCGATACAAAACCGGCAAAGACACGATCGAGGCGAAAACATATCGGCAGATTGGAAAGGATAGCCGGCATTTTTCCGATGCGATCGAAAAACTCGGACAGCAGGGGGCGCACATTGCATTGATCGGTGTGACCTCGTATCCGTGGCTTGTTTCGTATTTTGGAATTGTAAACGGCGGCAGTGTGGCGGTTCCGTTGGATGTGGCACTTCCGGCAGAAGAACTGTGCGAGCTGATGCGCCGGGCGGATGTCACGATGCTTGTGGTGGATGACATCCGAAAAGATGTAGTCGTAGCTGCAAAAAATACTTGTCCGTCTTTACAATATATTGTATCTATGGGAAAGGAACCTGCAGAGGGCTGTCTGTCAATGAAAGAATTGCTTGCACAGAACGCAGAAGATATTCGTGTGGAAAATACAGAAAGCACCCGTGCAGAAAATGCAAAAGGCACCGATACGGAAAAAGAGATCAATCCGGATGCGCTTTGTACGATCCTGTTTACTTCCGGAACGACAGGAAAAAGCAAAGGTGTGATGCTGACTCAGCGGAATCTTGCAGAAAATGCGACCTGTCTGGATATGAAGATCGAAGAAAATGCAGTGATCTTATCCGTGCTTCCAATTCATCATGCATACTGTCTGAGCATGGATATCTTAAAAGGATTTTCGGTGGGAAGTACAATCTGTATCAACGATTCGCTCATGCGCGTGGCGAGAAATATACAATTGTTCCGACCACAGATCATGCTGATGGTTCCGCTGATGATCGAAAGCCTTGCAAAGAAGTTAGAGGCCGCAGAAGGTCTTCCGGCAGAAGTTGTAAAAGAGAAAGTGTTCGGCGCACAGTTTCATACGATTTTCAGCGGAGGTGCGTATCTGAATCCGGATTACATTGACCTGTTTGCACGTTATGGAATTTCGGTCCTTCAGGGCTATGGAATGACGGAGTGTGCGCCGGTCATTGCAACGACGGTCGCATGGAACCAGAAGAAAGATTCCGTCGGACAGCTGCTTCCAAACTGCGAGGCAAAGTCGGTGGACGGTGAGCTTTGGGTGCGGGGCAGCAGTGTGATGTCCGGTTATTATAAAATGCCGGAGGAGACAGCGGCAGCATTGGAAGACGGCTGGCTGAAAACCGGTGATCTGGGTTATGTGGATGATGAGGGCTTTGTCTATCTGACCGGCCGAAAGAAGAATCTGATCATTACCAAAAACGGAGAAAATGTCTCGCCGGAAGAAATTGAAAATAAACTGAGTACAAAGCGGCTCGTGGCAGAGGTTCTTGTGCGAGAGGCAGAGGGCGTCATCGAGGCAGAGATATTCCCGAATCAGGAATATGCCACGAAAGCAGGCGTAGAAGATGTGCCGGCAAAGCTGCAGGAAATCATCGACAGTTACAATAAAGATGTTCCGGCATACAAGCGTGTGTACCGCCTGAAAGTGCGGAAGGAAGAATTTCCAAAGACTGCGTCGCAGAAAATAAAAAGAGAAAATTAAAATATCGAAAAACTCCCCTTTTTTATTGCAATAGGATAGAAATGTTCTATTTTTGAACCGATAAATTCTATCATGTGTAAAACAGACTTGATACAATGTCGGAAATGCAATAAAAAACAGAAAGGGGAGTTTTTTAAATTGAATTACACAAACATAGGTAACTTCCCGAAGACAAAACTACAGTGGCTTTGGGAAAACATGAAAGGAAGCCGGGGAATCTATATTGCGGGAATGCTTGGCACGATCGTTTACAACGTGCTGCAGCTGACTGTTCCGTATTATTCCGGCAAAATTGTAGATTTATTTTTGAGTGGCGCAGATGCCAGAGAAAATCTGCGCACGAACAGCAATCTGTTCTATCATCTGCTGATCTGTATGGTGGGATTTACGGTGTTGCGCGGTGTCATCGTCTATGTGGACTGCATGGTCTATGAGCATGTGTCACAGACTGTGCTTTACCGTGTGCGGAATTTTCTCTATGACAAGATTCAAAGGCAGGATATGACGTTTTACAGTACATACCGGACCGGCGATCTCATGACGCGCGTCACGGGTGATCTGGATGCTGTCCGGCATATGGTGGCGTGGGTCATCCGTATGGTGATTGAATCGTTCTCGCTTTTTGGTGCGGTCGCTATCTACTTTTTCTATATGAACTGGAAGATGGCACTTTGCCTTCTGATCATTTCACCGCTTGTATTTTTTATTATCTACCTGTTCAAAAACAAGGTAGCGCCAATGCATGCAAAACTGCGTGAAAAGCTGGCACAGATGAACACATATGCGCAGGAAAATATTTCCGGAAACCGTGTGGTGAAGGCTTTTGCCAGAGAGGATTACGAAATTAAAAAATTCGATCAGGCAAACCGTGATTACGCAGATACGAACAAGGCGACCGGTATGGTCTGGCTGAAATTTTTCCCGTATGTGGAAGGAATCGCAGATCTGCTGCCGGTAGTAATGCTTGCAGTGGGCGGTGTCTTTTTGATCCGCGGCGAGATGAGCATGGGCGATTATGTGGCATTCTCCGGTCTGATCTGGGCAATCGCCAACCCGATGCGCCAGATGGGTAACATCATGAACGAGTTCCAGCGCTTTTCCGCGGCATCGCAGAAAGTCATGGAGATTTATTATTCGCAGGCGAAGATTAAGGACGCAGAAGATGCGGTTGCACATCCGGAGCGCTTTGATGGAAAAATCGAGTTCCGTGATGTATCGTTCCAATATGAGGACGGTGATCTGCCGGTATTGCATGATATTTCCTTTACCGTGCAGCCGAATGAGACGATTGCGATCATGGGAGAGACCGGATGCGGAAAGACATCTCTGATCAATCTGATTCCGCGTTTTTATGAGCCGACGAAAGGGGAAGTACTCATTGACGATATCCCGATCGAGACATTAAAACTTGCGGACTTAAGAAAACAGATTGGTCTGGCAACACAGGATGTTCTGTTATATTCCGATACGATCGAGGGAAATATTGCGTATGGAGATAGCAGTATCGATCAGAAGGAAGTAGAAAAATTTGCAAAATATTCGGCCGCTTCGGATTTTATTTCCAAGATGCCGGAGGGATATGACACCGTTGTCGGAGAGCGCGGCGTGGGACTTTCCGGTGGACAGAAACAGCGTATTTCGTTAGCGCGCGCTTTGGCGGTTAAACCGTCGATCCTGGTATTGGACGATACGACTTCCGCGGTCGATATGGAGACCGAAAAACAGATTCAGGAATCCTTAAAACATCTGGATTTTCCTTGTACCAAAGTTATCATCGCACAGCGTATTTCCACAACAAAGGAAGCAGACAAAATCCTGGTGTTGCAGGATGGACACATTACCGAGGCGGGAAGTCACGAGGAACTTCTTGCAAAGAAGGGCTACTATTATGAGCTGGTGCGTCTGCAGACCGGAATCGATGATGCGGTCGTGGAAAACAGCGCAAATGAGGAATAGGGGGTGAGCATATGGCAAAGAATACATATAAACAGGATGAAGTATTAGAGGAACCATTTGACATTCGTCATCTGCTTCGGGCTTCTTCCTATATCAAAAAATATATCAAACCAATGCTGCTTGCAATCGTGCTGAGTGGAATCGGAGGCGCATTCGGATATGTGGCACCAATGATCACTCAGAAAGCATTGGATATCGCAGTACCGGATAAAAATATGCAGCTTTTGTTCGCACTTGTGGGGGCATTGGTCGGCATCTATGCAGTGAGTGTGCTTTTTATAACAATCCGGAGCAAAATTATGGTGGATGTCAGCCAGGAGATTATCTATGACATTCGCAAGGATCTCTTTGAACATTTGCAGAAACTTCCGTTCCAGTATTACGATGACCGTCCGCATGGCAAGATCTTGATACGTGTCGTAAACTATGTGAATTCCGTTTCCGATATGTTATCGAATGGTCTGATCAATATTGTGCTGGAATGTTTCAATCTGCTTTTTATCGTCATTTTCATGTTTCTTGTCGATGTGCAGATGGCGCTCGTGGTACTGTGCGGTGTGCCTGTGCTCGCAGTGTTCATGTTCTGGATCAAAAATAAACAGCGCAAAGCATGGCAGGCCGTATCGAATAAGAATTCGAATTTGAATGCGTATTTGCAGGAGAATATTGTGGGTGCGAGAATCACACAGATTTTTGCAAGAGAAGATGAAAACGCAGAGATTTTTAACGATTTATCGAAAGACTGCAGACGTACATGGAATACGGCAGTGCGTTACTCGAATCTCGTGTGGCCAGGCATCGATTCCATTTCCGTATTTGTGCGGGCGGCGATTTTCCTCTTTGGACTTGTCATATTCGGACAGGGAAACAAATCGCTCGGAACGATCGTGGCAATCTCAAGCTATGCTTCCTATTTCTGGCAGCCGATCATGAACCTTGGAAATATCTTCAACAACTTTATCAATAACATTGCTTATCTGGAGCGTATTTTCGAGACCATCGATGAACCGGTTACCGTAAAAGACGCAGAGAACGCAAAAGAAATGCCAAAGATCCAGGGTAAAGTGACATTCGATCATGTAAAGTTTGCCTATGATGAGACAAAGACCATTTTAAAGGATGTGTCCTTTACCGTACAGCCGGGTGAGAGCGTGGCACTGGTAGGACCGACGGGAGCCGGAAAAAGCACCATCGTCAACCTGATTTCGCGTTTCTACAACGTAAACGGCGGAAGAGTACTGATCGATGACCAGGACATCGCCGAAGTGACCATTCATTCCCTGCGCCGGCAGATGGGAATTATGATGCAGGACAGCTTTATTTTTTCCGGAACCATCGAGGACAATATCCGTTACGGAAAACTCGATGCCACAAAGGAAGAGATACAAAAGGCCAGCCGGATTGTCTGCGCAGATGATTTCATCAGCCGTATGCCGGACAGCTATGCGACCGAAGTACGTGAGCGCGGTTCCATGCTCAGCCAGGGCCAGAAGCAGCTGATCTCTTTTGCACGAACACTTCTGTCGGATCCGGCCATCCTGATCCTTGATGAGGCAACTTCCAGTATCGATGTGCAGACAGAAAAAGATCTGCAGACCGGACTGAATGCAATGCTCGAGGGACGAACTTCCTTTATTATTGCGCACCGGCTGTCTACAATCCGCAACTGCGATAAGATTATGTATATCGATGATGGAGGCATTATGGAGGCCGGAACGCATGAGGAACTGATGCAGAAGAAAGGGTATTATTACAGGTTGTATACGGCGCAGTTGGACGATGCACTCGCTGTATAAAAAGTTGGAAATCGAACGTACTTTCTGATATAATAAATGTGGATGCGGCATGTAATTCCTGCCACATCCACATTTATTGGGAGGTATAAGATGGAAGAACAGCACATCTATATTGCAATCGATTTGAAATCATTTTATGCTTCGGTAGAATGCGTCGAGCGCAAACTTGATCCCCTGACGACCCACCTTGTCGTGGCGGATGCAAGCCGCACGGAGAAGACCATCTGCCTTGCAGTATCCCCATCGCTGAAAGCATACGGGATACCGGGACGGGCGAGATTGTTCGAAGTGGTGCAGCGCATCCGGCAGGTGAACAGGGAGCGTGTACGCAAAGCACCGGGGCAGAAGTTTACAGGAACATCCCATTTTATAGAAGAACTGAATCAGCATCCGGAACTTGGTGTCGATTATATCGTAGCGCCGCCGCGCATGGCTTTTTATATGGATTACAGCACAAGAATTTATGATGTTTATCTGCGCTATGTGGCACCGGAGGACATTCATGTGTACTCCATCGATGAAGTGTTCATGGATGTGACACATTATCTGAAAACCTATCAGATGACAGCAAAGCAGCTAGCATCAAAGATCATTATGGAAATCTATCGCGACACTGGAATTACTGCGACGGGCGGTATCGGTACAAATCTGTATCTGTGCAAAGTGGCGATGGATATTATGGCAAAGCATGCCTATCCGGATGAGAACGATGTTCGCATTGCTTTTCTCGATGAGATGACATACCGCAAATATTTGTGGGACCACCGGCCTTTGACTGACTTCTGGCGGGTAGGACATGGATATGCAAAAAAGCTTCAGGAAGCGGGCCTTTATACAATGGGCGATATTGCGCGCTGCTCAATCGGAAAGCCGGGTGAGTTTCACAATGAGGAGCTGCTGTACCGTATGTTCGGTGTGAATGCGGAGCTTCTGATTGATCATGCCTGGGGGTATGAGCCGGTGACCATGGAGCTGATCAAAGCCTATAAGCCGCAGTCGAACAGTCTGGGCAGTGGACAGGTTCTGCAGTGTCCGTATGATTTCGAAAAGGCAAAGCTCATCGTGCGCGAGATGACGGATCTTCTCGTTTTGGGTCTGGTGGATAAGAAACTTGTCACCGATCAGATGGTGCTCACGGTAGGGTATGATATTGAAAATCTTTCCGATGCCGGGATCAGTTATCGGGGCGAAATCAAAGCGGACCGTTACGGAAGAAATGTGCCGAAGCATGCGCATGGCACCACAAATCTCATGGAGCCGACGTCCTCCACGAAGCGGATCACAGACGCAGTCATGAAACTTTATGATGAGATCGTTAATCCGAAGCTTCTCGTCCGCAGGATCAATATTACAGCGAACCACCTTGAGGAAGAAACGAAAGCAAAAGAAGCGGCATCCTTCGAACAGCTGGACCTGTTCACAGATTACGATGCCTTGATCAAAGAACGTGAAGAGGAAAATGCGAAGCTTGAAAAGGAGCGAAAGCTGCAGGAAGCGATGCTCAGTGTAAAAAAACGTTATGGAAAGAATGCCATGTTAAAAGGCATGAATTTGCTCGATGGGGCAACCACCATGGAGCGTAACCGCCAGATCGGTGGACACAAGGCATAAGTAATATGAGTGACATCTATAATATCAAAACAACAAACAAATATGAAGATATTATCCATTTACAGCATCCGACATCCGCAAATCATCCGCAGATGCCGATTGAGGACAGGGCGGCGCAGTTTTCGCCTTTTGCGGCTCTTACGGGGCATGAGGATGCTATCCGGGAAACACAGCGGCGGATGGAGGAACGGTTCCGGAAGATGGAACCGGGAAATGGAGAGAAAACAGGTGAAAATGAAGAATAAGAAAAATGTAGGTGCTTTGATAATTCTTTTACTGGCAGTTATAGCAGCCATACTTATTGTATGTAAATACAGATTAGACAAAAAGGAATCTGCGCAGTCTGTTACTGTTGGAAATCTGGAAAACCTTGATTCGGAGAGGGCAAATTGTGTATATGTCAGGGAAAACGGAAAATATGTGCCGTTTCTGGTTATAACAAACAATTATGAGGATGGATATACACTGCTTTTGAGAAAAGAAATTTTGGAAGAAGCGCATAGGATGAATGACTACAGTTCCTTTTATCAAGGAAGTGAGATTGACACTTTTTTGAACCGTGATTATTTTAATGAGCTGGGGGAAATCCGCAAAAAAATAAAAAATGTATCGCTTGCTATCGTGGACAGGGACTCTATAGGATCCAGCGGATCTGGTACAATAAATATAAAAAGACACGTTTTTCTGTTGTCGGCAAGGGAATTGTGCTATGATGTGGAAAATGAGGGAACCATTTGCATTTACCATGAGGGTATGTTAACGTAGTTAATATAACAAGAGAAAGGAAAAATATATAATGAGTAAAGAAATACCTTATAAGATTTATCTTGAAGAGAGCGAGATGCCGAAGCAATGGTACAATGTCCGCGCAGATATGAAGAACAAGCCGGCACCGATTTTAAACCCAGCCACTATGAAGCCAGTTACCGTGGAGGAGCTTGCTCCGATTTTTTGTACCGAACTTGCAAAGCAGGAACTGGACGACACAACGTCTTATTTTGATATTCCACAGGAAATCCGGGATTTTTACAGAATGTATCGTCCGTCACCATTGGTACGTGCGTACTGCCTTGAGAAAAAGCTTGGCACACCGGCACATATTTACTACAAATTTGAGGGAAACAATACATCCGGAAGCCATAAATTAAATTCTGCCATCGCACAGGCATATTATGCCAAAAAGCAGGGCTTAAAAGGTGTGACAACAGAGACCGGTGCCGGACAGTGGGGTACGGCACTTTCTATGGCATGCTCCTATTTTGATCTGGACTGCCAGGTATATATGGTAAAAGTATCTTATGAGCAGAAGCCATTCCGTCGCGAAGTGATGCGTACATACGGTGCAAAAGTGACACCATCCCCATCGATGAACACGGAAGTAGGAAGAAAAATCAACGCAGAATTTCCGGGAACGACCGGAAGCCTTGGCTGTGCCATTTCTGAGGCAGTAGAGGCAGCTACCACACAGGAAGGTTACCGCTATGTACTCGGTTCCGTATTGTCTCAGGTGCTGATTCACCAGACTGTGATCGGATTGGAGACAAAAGCAGCACTTGACAAATACGGCATCAAAGCGGACACTATCATCGGGTGCGCAGGCGGCGGTTCGAACCTCGGAGGATTGATTTCTCCGTTCGCAGGAGAAATGCTCCGTGGAGAAGCTGATTATGAGATCATCGCAGTTGAGCCGGCATCCTGCCCGAGTCTGACCAGAGGTCGCTATGCATACGACTTCTGCGATACCGGAAAGATCTGCCCGCTCGCAAAGATGTATACCTTAGGAAGCGGATTTATTCCATCCGCAAACCATGCCGGCGGACTTCGCTATCACGGCATGAGTTCTATCGTATCCCAACTGTATGATGACGGTTATGTAAAAGCAAGAAGCGTGGAGCAGACCGAAGTTTTCAAGGCAGCAGAGACATTTGCAAGAGTCGAAGGAATCCTTCCTGCACCAGAGAGCAGTCATGCAATCAAAGTGGCAATCGACGAGGCACTCAAATGCAAGGAGACCGGCGAAGAGAAGAACATCGTATTCGGTCTGACCGGTACCGGATATTTCGATATGGTTGCATACCAGAAGTATAACGACGGCAAGATGTCCGATTACGTTCCAACCGACGAAGAGCTGGAGAAGAGCTTTGCAACATTGCCGAAGGTGGAACTGTAATCATATATAGAAAAAGTTATACTTCACAATAAATAAAATCTTGCATTGGGAGACCACATTATTGATTGGGTTAGAAGCTCAAATTTTATAAGTTGATTACTTAATAATAAATGCTAATTGCACATCATCTTGTGAAACGGTCAATAAAACGAAAAGGCAACTTTTAAGCTTGAGACATGTAAAGAATATTTTTCAAAGATGATGCGTAAGCATCATCTTTTTTTATTTTATATTGAGGAGAACAGCAGATAATGGATATGAAAAGACAGCAAAGGGCACCCATTTATGAAGCTCTTGAGGTATTTAAGAAAAAGAGAGTCGTTCCATTTGATGTACCCGGACACAAAAGAGGCAGGGGCAATCCGGAACTCGTTCAACTGTTGGGTGAAAAATGCGTAGAACTTGATGTTAACTCGATGAAGCCGCTGGATAATTTATGCCATCCGATTTCGGTAATAAGAGAAGCAGAGGAACTTACAGCAGATGCATTTGGTGCAAAGAATGCTTTTTTGATGGTGGGAGGTACGACATCAGCGGTACAGGCGATGATCCTTTCCACCTGTAAGGCGGGGGATAAGATCATACTGCCAAGAAACGTACACAAGAGTGCGCTCAATGCGCTGGTGCTATGCGGTGCGATTCCGGTCTATGTAAACCCACAGATGAATGCCAAACTCGGAATTTCTCTTGGAATGGAAATAGATCAGGTGCAGCAGGCGATGGATGAACATCCGGATGCGAAAGCGGTACTTGTGAATAATCCTACTTATTATGGAATATGTTCCGATTTGCGGTCGATTGTCAAAGCTGCGCATGCAAAGGGAATGAAGGTTCTTACAGATGAAGCACATGGTACCCATCTGTATTTTGGTAGAAATCTTCCGATATCGGGGATGGCAGCTGGTGCTGATATGTCGGCAATTTCGATGCACAAATCAGGAGGAAGTCTGACGCAAAGTTCGATTCTTCTTACCGGAGAGAATGTCAATGCAGACTATGTAAGGCAGATCATCAATCTTACGCAGACTACCAGCGCATCGTATCTTCTTTTGTCAAGTCTTGATATTTCAAGAAGAAATCTTGCACTCAGAGGGGAAGAATCATTTGCGAAAGTGGCACAGATGTCAGAATATGCAAGACAGGAGATAAATTCCATCGGCGGCTATTATGCATATGGAAGAGATCTGGTGAATGGAACGAGTATATACGATTATGATGTGACGAAATTATCAATTTATACTCTTGATGTAGGTCTTGCAGGAATAGAAGTATATGATCTGCTTCGTGATGAATACGATATACAGATAGAATTTGGTGATATATGCAATATACTTGCATATATCTCAATTGGTGACAGAATACAGGATATTGAAAGACTTGTTGGGGCTTTGGAAGATATCAAGAGGCTATACAGCAAAGATAAGACCGGTTTATTGTCTGGAGAATACATAAATCCCCAGGTTGTGGTATCGCCGCAGAAGGCCTTTTATTCTGAAAAAAAATCCGTGGAAATAAAGCAATCCGTAGGATACATAAGCGGTGAATTTGTTATGTGTTATCCGCCCGGAATTCCGATTCTTGCACCAGGAGAGCTTATTACAAAAGAGATTGCAGAGTACGTTTTATATGCAAAAGAAAAAGGATGCTCCATGCAGGGAACGGAAGACCCGGCTGTTGAATATTTGCAGGTACTTGCAGGGACAGATTTATAAAATAGGGGGAGGCAGAAAAAATGCATATGTGGTTTTCCGAATATCACACATCCAATGTGAGACTGGATGTTCGAATAGAGGAGCAGCTGTTTTCAGGGCAAAGTGATTATCAGAAAATAGATGTGTTTAAATCTTATGAGTTTGGAAAAATGGTGGCTCTCGATGGAGAAATCGTTTTTTCTGATACAGATGAATTTATATATGACGAGATGGTTACGCATGTGCCAATGGCGGTGCATCCGAATGTGAAGAATGTACTCATTATTGGTGGGGGCGACGGAGGCGTTGCCAAAGAGCTTATCAATTATCCGTCGATCGAACATATTGATGTGGTTGAGACGGACAGGATGTTTGTAGATGTCTGCCGGAAATTTTTCCCGGAAGTGGCATGCGGACTGGATGATCCAAGAATCTCGATGTATTATGACGACGGACTGCGGTTTCTCAGACGAAAAAGCGATGAATATGATTTGATCATCAATGATTCCACAGATCCGCTCGGACATACCGAGGGACTGTTTACAAAAGAATTCTATGGAAGCTGTTACAAAGCACTCAAAGAGGATGGCGTTATGGTATACCAGCATGGAAGTCCGTTTTATGATGAGGATGAGGTCGAATGCAGAAAGATGCACAGGAAAGTTTATAAGTCATTTCCGATAAGCAGGGTATATCAGGCACACATTCCAACATGTCCATCCGGTTACTGGCTGTTTGGATTTGCGTCCAAGAAATATCATCCCCTCAATGATTTAAATACTGAGAAATGGGAAGCACTTGGACTTAAGACATGGTACTACACAACCAATCTTCACAGAGGGGCCTTTATGTTGCCGCGATATGTGGAAGAATTACTCGAAGAAGAGGAAAGCAATTAAAAGTATTTGACAGGAGGAAGAAAAATGAGCAGATTACTTATCATTGGATGTGGAGGAGTCGCATCCGTAGCAATTAGAAAGTGTTGTCAGAACAGTGAGGTTTTTACAGAGATTATGATCGCTAGCCGGACCAAGTCCAAATGCGACGATCTGAAGGCGAAAATCGAAGGGACCACCACGACCAAAATTGAGACCGCAAAAGTGGATGCTGACAACGTAGAAGAACTGAAGGAATTGATTCAGTCATACAAACCGGATGCGGTACTTAATGTTGCACTTCCGTATCAGGATCTTACGATTATGGATGCATGTCTCGCGTGTGGTGTCGATTATATTGATACGGCTAATTATGAATGCGAGGATACCGAGGATCCAAAGTGGAGAGCTATCTATGAGAAGCGCTGCAGGGATTTAGGATTTACAGCATACTTTGATTATTCATGGCAGTGGGCATATCAGGAAAAGTTCAAAGAAGCAGGACTTACCGCTATTCTGGGAAGTGGATTTGATCCGGGAGTGACTTCCGTTTTTTCCGCATATGCATTAAAACACTATTTTGATGAGATTCACACAATTGATATCCTTGACTGCAATGGCGGTGACCACGGATATCCATTTGCCACAAACTTTAATCCGGAGATCAATCTTCGCGAGGTATCTGCAAATGGTTCCTACTGGACAGATGGTCACTGGGTCGAGACTGAGCCAATGGAGTGGCGCGCGCAGTATAATTTCGACCAGGTTGGTGAAAAAGATATGTATCTTCTTCATCATGAGGAGATAGAATCTCTTGCCAAGAACATCCCGGGAATCAAAAGAATCCGGTTCTTTATGACTTTTGGACAGAGTTACCTGACGCACATGAAATGCCTTGAAAATGTTGGAATGCTTAGAACGGACCCGATCATGGTGGACGGAAAAGAGATTGTTCCAATCCAGGTTCTGAAAGAACTCCTTCCGGATCCGGCATCACTTGGACCGCGTACTGTGGGCAAGACAAACATCGGATGCATTTTCACAGGAATCAAGGACGGAAAAGAAAAGTCAATCTATATTTATAATGTCTGCGATCATCAGGAGTGTTACAAAGAGGTCGAATCACAGGCAATATCATATACAACGGGTGTTCCGGCAATGATCGGTTCCATGATGGTTGTGACAGGACTCTGGAAAAAGCCGGGAGTGTTTAACTTAGAGGAGATGGACCCGGATCCATATATGGAGGCACTTAATAAGTTTGGACTTCCATGGAAAGTTGTAGAGAATCCAGTGCCTGTAGACTGCTATAAGACAGCAGATGCGTCGGTACACATGGATTAGGACAAATTATAATCGAAAATATGCAGAGCATAAAATTTGGAGAAATGTATGAGGATAAACGAGCTTGCAACTCCCTGCTATGTGATAGATGAAGGCAGGTTGACGGACAATCTTAAAATTTTGAATGGCGTAATGCAAAGGACCGGTGCAAAGATTCTTCTTGCCCAGAAGGCATTTAGCGCATTTTGTGAATATCATCTTATAGGCAGATATTTGAGTGGGACAACGGCAAGCGGGCTATATGAGGCCCGCCTTGCGCATGAAGAGATGGGGAAAGAAAACCATGTATTCTGTCCTGCTTTTTTGCCGGAAGAGATGGATGAACTTGTAGAAATCTGTGACCATATCGTGTTTAATTCTGTATCGCAGTATCTGTGTCATCTGCCAAAAATTCAGGCGGCAAAGTCCAAAAAGAAGATGCCGATAAGTGCAGGGCTTCGAATTAACCCGGAGTGTTCCACGCAGGAAGGGCATGAAATCTATGACCCGTGCGGAGCAGGTTCCAGACTTGGCATCACAAGGGCAGAACTTGACCGGGCGATTGCAAACGGTCTGGATTTGTCACAGATAGATGGCTTTCATTTTCACACTTTATGTGAACAGAATTCCGATGATCTGGAAAAGACGCTGGATGCAGTTGAGGCAAAGTTCGGCGATTTATTATACAATCTCAAATGGCTTAACATGGGTGGTGGACATCATATTACAAGAGCGGATTATGATATAGCCAAGCTGGAAGAATGCATCACACATATGCAGGAAAAATACGACCTTGAAATCTATCTTGAACCGGGTGAGGCGGTTGCGCTGAATGCAGGATATCTTGAGACAACGGTACTTGACATTGTTCAAAATGGGGATGTCAAAATACTTATATTAGACACATCAGCTGCATGCCATATGCCGGATGTGCTAGAGATGCCATATCGTCCGCCACTAAAGAACAGCGGGGAGGCAGGAGAGAAGAAATATACCTACCGGTTGTCATCGTGTACATGTCTTGCAGGGGATGTCATCGGTGATTATTCTTTTGACAGGGAGATTCAGATCGGTGACAGGCTTACGTTTTGTGATATGGCAATCTATTCCATGGTGAAAAATAATACATTTAACGGAATGCCACTCCCGGATATTGCAGTGATGGATGCAGATGGGGAGTGCAGGGTAATCAGGAGATTTGGATATGAAGATTTTAAATGCAGGCTGTCCTAGTGCAGACGGATTTTATATGCCGGCAGAGTATGAGATGCATAAAGGAACCATTCTGATATGGCCAAAGAGACCGGGCTCATGGATCTATGGAGCAAAGAAAGCAAGGGAAGCATTTGCAAATGTCATATGTGCGATTGCAGAATCGGAGCAGGTTTATCTTCTTGCAGAAGCCAATCTCATAGATCATGCAAGGGAAACGGTTGAAGCAGTCAGAAAAGAGAAAGGCTATACCTGTGATTTTCCGGTTCATTATATGCAGATGGAATCCGATGATGCATGGGCAAGGGATGTCGGACCGACATTTGTGATCAACGGAACAGGTGATGTAAGAGGAATTGACTGGTGCTTTAATGCATGGGGCGGCGAGTTTGACGGCCTGTATGCAGACTGGGAAAAAGATGATAAAGTAGCCACATTGTTTTGCCGGCAGACAGGGTATGATGTATATGATGCACATCCCTTCGTGTTAGAGGGTGGGGCAATTCATACAGATGGGGAAGGTACTGTGATCGTCACAGAGAGCTGCCTTTTAAGTAAAGGCCGTAATCCATCCTTATCCAAAGAAGAGATAGAGCGTAAACTGGAAGATTATCTTGGGGCAAAAAAAATCATCTGGATTCCATCTGGTATATATAATGATGAGACAAATGAACACGTCGACAACGTATGTGCTTTTACCGCACCCGGACATGTTGTACTTGCGTGGACGGATGATGAAAATGATCCACAGTATCGTATGTCCCATGCAGATTTTGCAGTTTTGGAAAAGGAGACAGATGCAAGAGGCAGAAAAATCATAGTTCACAAAGTGCCGATTCCAAAAGAACCGGTCTGTATTACAGAATATGAATTAGCAGGCTTTTCATTTGAAGACGGTGAAGACGAGCGTGAAGCCGGAGAGCGGCTTGCAGCAAGTTATGTCAATTTTTACATCACAAACGGTGGCGTATTGATTCCACAGTTTGGGGATGCGATGGATCAACAAGCACTTGAGATCATCGGAGGACTTTTCCCGGGCAGAAAGGTGTATCCGATATTTGCACGTGACATTATTGTAGGTGGTGGAAATATTCACTGCATCACGCAGCAGGTGCCTATTTCGTATAAACTACAAACAGAAAGGAGCGAATCATGAGAGAGGTTACAGTCGCTGCAATACAGATGCGTTGCAGCAGAAACGTAAAAGAGAATATCGAAAAAGAATCAGATCTGATTACGAAAGCAGCTGAAAATGGTGCACAAATCATACTTCCATCCGAACTTTTCGAACGGCAGTATTTTTGTCAGGAGAGAAGATATGAATATTATGAATACGCAAAGCCACTTGAAGAAAATGATGCTGTACAAAGCATGAAAAAGCTTGCGAAGAAGCTCGGTGTCGTTATCCCCGTCAGCTTTTATGAAGCGGGAGACAACCGTCAGCTTTTTAATACCGTAGCCGTTATCGACGCAGACGGCAGCGTACTTGGAATATACAGAAAGACACATATTCCGGATGATCATTATTATCAGGAAAAATTCTACTTCACACCCGGAGATACAGGATTTCGGGCATTTAAGACGAGATATGGAACAATCGGAGTCGGAATATGCTGGGATCAGTGGTTTCCTGAAACCGCAAGAGGAATGGCACTTGCAGGGGCAGAAATACTGTTTTACCCGACCGCTATTGGAAGTGAACCGATTCTGGAGTGTGACAGTATGCCACACTGGAGACGTTGCATGACGGGACATGCTGCATGTAATCTTATGCCTGTCGTTGCGGCGAACAGAGTCGGAACAGAGACGGTTGAGCCATGCATAGAGAATGGAAACCAGAAGTCGGCACTCACATTTTATGGTTCGTCGTTTATTACCGATGCCACAGGAGAAGTGGTAGAGGAAATGGATAGAGAGTCGGAAGGATTCATAATGCATAAGTTTGATCTCGATGAGATGGAACGTGAGAGAAGAAGCTGGGGCCTTTTCCGGGACAGAAGACCAGAGATGTATTAAGACAGGATGTATTAAGACATATAAGGACTGGGGCGCTTGCATCGAATGTGATGTAAGTGCCCTGTTCTATTTTTGTGAGGAGAGCGGGGCGACTGTAGATAGTGGCATCCGTTGTGTATAGCAGGATAGCAGCGTCAGTTGTGTGTAGCAGGATAGTAGCATCAGTTGTGTGTAGCAGGATAGTAGCATCAGTTGGGGACAGCAGATAGTAGATCTGATGGGGCATAACAGGGGAGTAATATTGGTGGGGCTGTGCTGCGGGGTACATAGAAAAAAATCTTCCTCCAGGACCCCATTCCTGCCCCCGAAAGCTTATCGATATTTCTCTCAGGGGTACATGTAGAAAAATTTTAAGCTGGGACCCCGCTTTCTGTAAAATGTGGGGTATTTTGAAATGATTTTTTCGGATAGACCCCAAAAGGGATGTTTTAAGGTGCTTTTTGTACGAAAATGGGGTACTGGAGGAAGATTTTGGTGTATATACCCCGGGAAGCATTTATTTAGGAAAAGAATTCGAGAGTGGATGGAGAAATTGAAAAAATGTCTATCAAAATAATATATAAATTGTAGAAATAAAGAAAAAAGGGGCGTATAATAAACTTATGACGAACTGAATCGTGATGAATGGTATAAAACACAAGAATTTTAATATAGAAATTATATTTGGGAGTTACTAAAGATGGGGATTAATACAGAAAAAATAAAAGGAATTGCAACGAATTCAAAAGATGCTATTGTTAAGGCTTTAGATCAGGATGGTAATGGACAGATTGACAGTGTTGATATTATTTTACTTGCACTTAAAGTTCCTGGGGTAAAAATTGATAGAGCCAAATTTCTGCAAAAAGAATTATTCAAGAATCATCCACAAGATGTAATTGATAGAGCAATTGAAACAACACCCGCGCAGGCTGGAATTGCATCAGAAGAAGTGGATAAGATTGCAGATGAAGTGATTAAATTTGAAAGAAACGCTGTTTCGGGAATATCGGTGGCATTGGGAATGCCAGGAGGCGTAGCAATGGCTGCCACAATTCCGGCAGATATTGCACAGTATTATGGATATATGATACGAGCAGCACAAAAATTGTTGTATTTATATGGTTTTCCAGAATTGGATACTTCGGATGAAGCAATTGCATTAGATACAGAAACTATCAATTCCTTAACAGTCTGTTTAGGCGTGATGTATGGCGTGGCGAATGCAAATAATGCGATAAAAGCGATGGCAAAAGCTCTTGCAGGAGGAGTAGAGAAGCAATTGATGAAGAAGGCGCTTACCAAAGGTGCAATTTATCCAATTGTGAGGGCCGTTGGAAAATGGTTTGGAGTAAGAATGACAAAGGAGATTTTTGCAGGATTTTTTAAGAAAGCAATTCCGGTAGTTGGAGGCGTTGTAGGTGGTGGTATTACTTATGCGTCATTTAAACCATGTTGTTATCGATTGAAAGATGTATTACAAGATACAATGCTGAGTAATCCAAACCATGAATCGAGTGAAGAAGAAAATAAAATTTTCTATGATATCGAAGCAGAGTATGTCGAAGTAAAAGATGGAATCTCACAAAGTAATTAAGAAAACACAATATGCAAAGAAAAAGAGGTACAGAATTTTTTGACAATTCAATAAGTGTTTATCTAATTGTAGTTTTTATTTTAGTGTTTGGAATTATGTCATGCGCTAAGAAAGAATCTGGAACAAATGATGAAAGTTATTATACAGAGGAAAGATACTACAATTCAGAAACAGAAGATGTTGTCCTAGAAGATCAAAAAGAAAGACATCGATTATATTAATGAAAAAGGAATAGATACGATCCGGCAGCATGCCAGAGATTTTATTGCGAAACGCGAAGCACCGGCAGTTATCCCGAATGATGGAAAACAGACACCAATGAAGGGGCATCCTGTGTTTATTGCACAGCATGCAACCGCGACATGTTGCAGAGAATGCATACGGAAATGGCATAAAATGCAGCCGGGAAGGGAATTAAGTCAGGTGCAGCAGGACTATCTGGTGGATGTAATCATGACATGGATTCAACAGGAAATTGCTGATAGTAATCAACAACCGAAACCCGATAAGTAAATGATCACTTAAAAATATCTCGACATAATGCAGCATAAATGCTATAATGCGCACAAGGCGTTTATTCATATAGCCTTACCATATCCCCAAGAAATTTCATATGTTCGGGCGTATCGCCCGCATTACCAATTAGTTTTAAAATTTAATAATGTACAAACTATTTTAGGCAAACTATTTTTAGCTCACAAAAGACTGTTAAATCAGTTCTTTTTGCTATATACTTAAGGAAAGGTAACATATTACATGGGAAAAACCAAAGATGTAACTACGGAACCAAAGAAAGAGGTCCATGGCACTATTTTTGACGATGTGTTTCGAACTATCGCTCAGAAGATGCCAGCTCTTCTGATTCCGTTGATCAACGAAGTGTTCCAGACGAATTATCCGGAAGATATTCATTTTCAGCAGCTGCGGAATGAACACTATGAAAAACTCGGGAAGATCATCACTGATTCTATTCTGCAGATTGAAGGCCGCACCTATCATCTCGAATGTCAGTCTTCACTTGACGGACGAATGGTAATCCGAATGTTTGAATACGATTTTTCGATTGCACTCGAACTTGCGGAGAAAAATAATGGAATATTTGAAATTGAGTTTCCACAATCATGCGTGCTGTATATTCGGAACCACCGAGAACACAGTCTGCCGGAACATCAAGAGGCAATCGTGAAGTTTGCAGACGGTCAACAGATTCTCTATCGAGTTCCAATCTTGCGGGCACAAAACTATACTGTGGATTCAATAATCGAAAAACGACTGTTAATACTGCTTCCATATCATATATTGCGCTACGAAAGTTTCCTGAAAAATTCAGGTAATAACACGAAAAAGCTGGAGCAATTATTAGCCGACTATCAAAAAATCAGTGATGCGTTAGAACAATGTATGGATGATAAGAAATCCTCTCTTTATATCGATTTAATCACACTTATCGAAAAGATTGCAGATCATATCATTCCAAAGGAAAATGAAAAAGTAAGAGAAAGGTTAGGTGATCTTATGGGTGGAAAAATTTTGCAACTTGAATCAGAACGATTACGCGAATTAGGAGAGGCAAAAGGCCGTGCTGAGGGTCGAAAGGCCGAACGAATTGCGGCAATTCAAAATATGATTTCACTTGGATTGACCAAAGAAAAAATTTTAACAATATATTCAGAAGAAGAATACAACGAAGCGGTAAGTACAATGCTTGTGGAGGTATAACTATGTCCGATGAATTATCCGCTCCGGAAGAAAAGCAAAGACGGGGACCGAGAAGCAATCAGAAATTAAAGATCTTATATCTTGCAAAAATATTGCTTGAGTACACGGATGCAAAAAATGACATTACCTTGCAGGACATCATAGACAAACTGGCAGCTTACAATGTGACGGCAGAACGGAAAAGCCTATATGATGATATTGCGCAGCTGAATGATTTCGGCATCAAAATTAAGAAAACGCAGTATGGAAGAACTTCTCACTATCAGGTGATCAATCGCGATTTTGAACTGGCGGAGTTAAAACTTCTTGTGGATTCGGTTGCGTCGGCAAAGTTTATCACTGAGCAAAAATCCAATGAACTTATTCAGAAAATCGAGCGTCTGGCAAGTAAACCGCAGGCTTCCATGTTGCAGCGTCAGGTATATGTCGCAGGGCGCGTCAAAGCAATGAACAATGACATCATGGAAAATGTCGATGCAATCCATAACGCGATTTCCAAGAATCTTCAGATTTCCTTCCAGTATTTTCAGTGGAATGTGCAAAAAGAACCGGAACTACGAAGAAATGGCGAACGCTATGTAATCAGCCCGTGGGGCTTATCGTGGGATGATGAGAATTACTATCTGGTCGGCTATGATGCAAAAGCAGATAGAATCAAACATTACCGCGTGGACAAAATGCTTAAGATCAAAGTGGAATCCACCAGACGCGAGGGCAGGCAGAAATTCAAAGAAGTGGATATGGCAGCCTACGCGAAAAAGATGTTCAACATGTTTGACGGAGAAGAACAGACCGTAGAAATATTGTGTGAAAACAGCCTGGCGGGAGTGATGATCGATCGGTTCGGCAAGGAAGTGCGGATGAGCAGAGTTGATGACGAGCATTTTAAAGTGGCGGTAAAAGTCGCTGCAAGCAAACATTTTGTGCATTGGGTCATGGCATTAGGAAGCGGAGCAAAAATCATCGGACCGGAAAATCTGGTGCATGAGGTAAACGAAGAAATCAAACGATTGGCAGAGCAGTATCGAGAAAAATAGAACAAAGATTCGAATTACAAGTGGAGATTTATGGACTTGCAATTTGGCATAATGGAGTCATCCTGAGAAAGCAAAAAGCTTTTGGGGTGGCTCTATTTATTTATGATGTTGTTCGGTTCCGAAAGCGGAAGATAGGAGGTACCTATGAATTATTTAGTGATCGATTTGGAAATGTGCAGAGTGCCAAAGCTCTATCGCAGTAAATATAAATACGCAAATGAAACGATTCAGATCGGAGCAGTTCTGCTGGATGACGAATTCAAAAGAATCGCAACACTTTGCCAGTACATGCATCCGGAATATGGCGTGATAGATCATTTCATTGAAAAGATGACAGGCATCCATAACCGGAATATCAAGAACGCGCCGGGGATAAAAGAAGCATTGGAGCATCTGATCGACTGGATCGGAGCACGGGAGTATCAAGTTTATGCATGGAGCGAATCCGATAGAAATCAGATCCTTCATGAAATCAAAGCAAAAAATATCGAAAGCAAAAAGCTCGAAACCTTTATGGAAGAAGAGCGCTGGATTGACTATCAGGCGGTATTTAAGAAACGGTTTCAGTTGAATCGCCTGTATAGCCTTGAAGAAGCATTGTGTAATTCGGATATCGAGCCGGAAGGAAAATTTCATGACGGATTGGACGATGCTATCAATACCGGATATCTGATAGAAAAGTTAGAAAAATGTCCGGATTTTCAGTTACTCAGCTATGCGATGCCGGAGACAGAGGAACACTTAAGCTGCACGATCGGAGACCTGTTTGCAAATTTGCAGCTGCAAGTGGGATAGAAAATTGCGGCACGAACAAGGAGGCGGAGTTATATGAGTAAAAATTCATTTGGACAGAGCGTTGCAATATTTTTGGTAATCATCGGTATCCTTTATGTGATCGGCACTATCGGGGAAGCAGGCGAACCAAAGTGCATAAAGGCAGGATGCAATAACAAAAGGGCAAGTGACAGCAACTATTGTTATCTTCATGAATCGTCTAGCAGCAGATACTCTTCATACGGAAGTTCTACCTATGATAGCAAGTATTCCGACAGTTCTTCTGCGGGTGATCAGGAAAGTACGAATCGTAGTTATAGTAGCGACACAAAGAAGAACAGCTCCGAAAAAAGCACTTATGATTCTTATGATGATGGATATGACGATATCTACATGGACGGCGATTACGATTATGACCGATATGACAGCGATAGTGATTATGCGGATGGAGTGGATGATGCGATGGACGAGACTGGGGAGGATTGGTAAAGATGCGTTTAAGTCAGAGAAAGATAAAAAGTCGAAAAAGGTCTAAAAATAATGTGTATTGTAGAAATGAAAGGGGAAGGGGAGTATAATATAGACATATTAGAAAAGATAGTTGTCAATTTTTCTATGAAAACTTGATATAAAAGACGAATGTGGGAAAAAGAGCTAGTTGAGTAAAATATAAATCGAGGGGGGAGTAACATAATTGGTAATTGATGAAAGACTTATAAAAATAGCATATAAAAAATTGAAATCAAGTTTGTATTATGATAAAACGCAAAGTATATTAAGAGATAAGCTGGTTGATTTTGAAACAGCTTGTGGTGATATTGGAAAATACTTAGATGAATTTGCAAAAAATTTTTTATGTCAGGAAACAAGAAAAGATTTGTTAGATGATATTTTATCAAATATTTCTTATCATGCGTTTCCTAAAAATTTAGCACCTGAGACTGGAAATTTGATAAGAAATTATGTTAACAAAAGCATTAAAATAACAGACAATCAGTATTTTATTGATATGGACATAAGAGGGCATATTTTAGGGGTACTCTGGCTATTAATTATAGGTTATCGTATAGATGAGAAGATGTATGCACATTCATATGGCAATAGAATACGAAAAAAGCTATATAGCGAATTTAGTGAGGAACCTACATATTCGCCTTATTTATTTGAACCTTATTTTCAACAATATGAAAGTTGGAGAGATAAGGCTATGGATGAAGCAATGAATCATTTGCATCAAGGACAAGATGTGGTTGTGTTGACTTTAGATTTTAAAAGATTTTATTATTCAGTCGATATTTCACAAGAGTTAATGGATGAAATTTATGAAAATGAAATTGTTTTATTAGGGGAAGATAGTCAGGAAATAAGAGAGTTAAATAATTTTATTTATGATGTTATCGTGGCATATGCTGCATTGTTTGATGAGTTTAATGGATTAAGAATTTTACCTATTGGATTTTTACCTTCTAATGTTTTGGCAAATTATGCATTGAAAAATTTTGATAAGGCAATCTTAGATGGATGGAATCCTATTTATTTTGGAAGATATGTTGACGATGTAATTATTGTCGATAAAGTAGAAGCGAATAGTGAGTTGTATAAAAAATCTATTTCCGACGAATTAGAGTCGAAAGATATAATTAAATTTTTTATGGAACAATGTTCAAATTGGAAAGGACTAGGAAAGACAGGATGTAAAAATAATAGTAAGTACTCTCTTTTATTTAGAGAGTCTGTTGAACAGGGGAAGGAAAGTTACACATATATATTAAACAAATTATATAATCCAATAAAGAATGATAACTCTCGAATTGTAATAAAAAATGATAAGGTGAAAATATTTTATTTCAAAAGTGGAGAATCAGATGCTTTGATCACGTGTTTTAAAGAAAATATTTCAAAAAATAAGAGCGAATTTCGTCATATGCCGGAAGATGAAACTATTTTTCAGAAAGACGATTACAGTCAAATTTATGATTTGCAAAATGATGAAACTATAAATAAATTTCGAGGAATTACAGGAATTTCAATTGACAAATTTGAATTGTCAAAAATGCTAGGTAAATATCTGCGTATAGGGGGACTGATTAATGATGAGAAAGAAAATGGATTTGAAGTACAGATTTGCAGAATATTGAATCCGAGAGTAATTATTGAAAACTATGGTGTTTGGGAAAAAATTATTGAAATACTAGTGATTAATGAATCATGGAGTACATTACATAAAATTGTAGATAGTTTTGTAGATGCGATAGATACATTAACTTATGAGAATGCAAATATATGTAAAGTAGTTAAAGAAACTTTGAATAAATATTTATATTCCGTATTAAGTAGGGCATTATCATTAGTTTGGGGTATGAAGGCAGAAGAGTTTATTGCCGATTTGAATAGAACATATGTGAACAGAGATTTTATATCTCAGCATATTGTGAATGAAAGTCATAGAAAAGCTTATTGCAACACAAAAATGATGGACAAATCTGTAATGCCAATTTTTGTGGATATGCTTCATATGGAAGAAATATATGGTTCTAAGGATAAAGTTAATTTAAGCAATTATAATGATGTTATATTATTTTGTAAGGAAAAATGGGAATGTGATTATGTATATTATCCATATCTTATTACAATGTATGATTTTTCAATTATTTCTTGCATAGAGCAACTAAAGAATGTAAAAAAACCATTTGTTGATTTAAAGGAGATGTATGATAGCCAAATAAACAATTACACTTCAAGCAATTATCATGTACAAGATGATATTAGTAAAATTGAACAGTTTTTCAATGTGAGAAAGTTTGGAAAAGAAAATATAGTAGAGAAATCTGCATTTTTAATTGAAGTACATAATTCTGCTAAGAGTAAATTAAGAATTGCTATTGCAAATGTATGTTTAAATCATAATAATTTTGAAAAATTAATTATAAATAAACCGAATCGAAGTTATCAAAGGTATAGAGATTTATCCAAAATAATTAATGAGGCAATAGATGAAAAAGCAGATTTGTTAATAATGCCGGAGGCTTATGTACCGTTTGAATGGTTGTCAACAGTTGCAAGGACATGTGCACGCAATAATATTGCTATTGTAACAGGGATAGAGCATATAAAAATGGGAAATAACATTTTCAATTTGACAGCTGTTATTTTACCATATGAAGACTTGGCTAATAGAAGTGCAATTATATCTTTTCACCTAAAAAATCATTATGCACCGTTTGAACAACAAGAGATAAACGGATATCGTTTAGCTGCTGTAGAGGGTAATAACTATGAACTTTACCGATGGCATGACTGCTATTTTCCTGTATATTGTTGTTTTGAATTAACCTCTATTACAGAACGTGCATTGTTTCAATCATATGCAGATTTTTTGGTTGCAATAGAATGGAATAAAGATGTGAATTATTATAGTAATATACTTGAGTCTTTAAGTCGTGATATCCATTGCTATTGTGTTCAGGTTAATTCTTCAGATTATGGAGATAGTAGAATAACGAAACCATCAAAAACAGAGGAAAAAGATATTGTAAGGACAAAAGGTGGAATAAATAGCACAATTTTAGTGGATGAGATTGACATTGCTAAAATGCGTCAATTCCAACTTAAAGGTTATACTTTGCAGGCTTATGATAAAAAATTTAAACCTACACCTCCTGGATTTAATCCAGATATTGTATTAAAAAAAATAAATGGAGAAGATCTATATGAATGAGAATAAAACTATAGATTACTATAATCAAAATGCAAATAGCTTTTCTAAAATGACACAATCTGTAGACTTCTCAACAACACAGGACAAGTTCCTTGCATTGTTACAGCCTAATGCACTTATTTTAGATTTTGGTTGTGGATCAGGTCGTGATACAAAGTATTTTATGAATCACGGATATAAGGTGGAAGCTACAGATGGTTCAGAAGAATTGTGTAAATTAGCAAGTACATATGCAGGAGTTCCAATTAAACATATGTTATTTCAGGAGCTGGACGAGCAGAGGAAATATGATGGCATCTGGGCTTGTTCCTCTATTTTACATTTGTCAAAAGATGAACTTAAAAATGTTATGCAACGAATGTTGCACGCATTGAAAGATAACGGAGTGACTTATACATCTTTTAAGTATGGGACATTTGAGGGCGAACGAAATGGAAGATATTTTACTGATTTTACGGAAGAAACATTTGATAGATTTTTAAGAGGTATAAGTCATGTGAAAATAGAAGAACAATGGCTGACAGGAGATGTAAGACCGGGACGTGAATCGGAACAATGGCTGAATCTTATACTGAGGAAAGTGTGACGAATGGATAAAGTATTAAAGCTGGAAAATGGACAATATGATCTGGTAGAAACGGTAACATATCCAAATGGTGGTGCAAGTTATTTTTATGTCAAAGACCAGGAAGTCATAATTATCGATGATGGAATATGCAAATTGGAGGAAGGAAAAAAGGCGTTTCCTTACACTTTAATTACGGATAAGCAAAATTCCTATATGAATCGCTATGCAAAATTGTATCGCTTTTTAAAAGAAGATATGGATAACATTGATACCGTACTTAGAGATTCCGAACAGCGAACAGGGACACCGCAAAAATATGTTGTTGATCGTTCGGATTCAGCAGATGCCTCACCATTAGAGATTGATTTTGAAGATAATTTTGCGGAAGTATATGGTATGGATGGTTTGAAATACTTATCCCGTGAGTATGGAATTATAGATAATCAGGGCAACAATTATTTCCTGGATTATTTTCTACACACCAAACATGGAAACAAAGCTGTGGAAGAAAATGGCCGGGAGTATCATCATCCGCAGGCGATTGGGCTTGATAAATATCGTAAACAATTAAAAAAGCAGAATACATGTACCGCATGGGGAATAAAGTTATTTCGATTTTCAAAAGAAGATTGTGCGTTTAAAAACCGGATGCAAGATGACATTAAATTATTCTTTGGAGAAAATACAAATGATTTTGAGGCAAATGGAATCCTTGCGGATCGATCGGTAAAATTATATGAGCATCAGGAAAATACACTCGAAGAAATTCAAAAGCAACGTGCTGCTGGCATAAACACATTTTTAGTTGTGTTTCCGACAGCAAGTGGAAAATCCAAGATTGTTGAAGAAGATCTTCGCATTTTTTCCAGACAAAATTCAGAATTTCGTGCGCTTATTATGGCACCAAATACAAATATTATTGATGACTGGAAACATCGTGTAGAGAAATCCCTTCCAGATTTGCAGGAGCAAATAGAAATTTGTTCATTTGCTTATATGATGCGGCACTATCAGGAATGTGCACAGGAGAAATACAATTATATTGTAGTAGATGAAGCACACCATGCTGTTTCGCCGGTTTTAAAACGCGTAATTCAGTATTTTACTCCGGATTTTTTGATTGGTCTTACAGCTACAGATCAACGACCGGATAAAAAGAAGCTGGAGACAGTATTTGGTAATTACAAGACGGGATTATCTCTGGTTGACGCAATGCAAAAGAAAATTGTTGCAGAGGCAAATGTATATCGCATTGAAACCAATTTGAATCTGAGTCATATTCGGTTTAATGGCAAAGATTATGTTAATGCCGATTTGGAAAAGAGCATTCGTGTAAAATCCAGAAATGAATTGATTGCAGATGTTTTGCAACACTATTTTTCAAAAGGAAAAGCCGGGCAGTTGCAGGGCGTAGTATTCTGTGCGAATACGAATCATGCACAGGAGATGGAGCGTGTATTAAATGCAAAAGGTCTTTTGGCAAAGGCATATACAAGAAAAGCAAAAAATACAGATGAAATTATGCAACAGTTCCGTGAGAAAAAGATACGTTTTCTGTGTGCTTGTGAAATGATTTCGGAGGGATGGGATTATCCGGAACTTGGAATTCTGGTAATGGCACGGCCAACGCTTTCGAAGGTTCTTTATATGCAGCAAATTGGCAGAGGACTTCGTCGGACAAATACAAAAATGAACGTGTTTGTCATTGACGTAGTAGATGAATATGGTGCCATGGCAAAGCCGTGTTCCATGCATTCGATTTTTGCAAATCCATTTTATATAGCATTCGGAAGTATTTTAAAAAGAGATTATTCCTTGGGAGACATAATAGAGGTAGATGGACTGCACGAAACGGTAGAACGTATTGTGCAAGTGGATATTGAAACCTTCGAAGAAAAATACGGCGATTACTTAAATCAGGAGCAGCTGGCGAGAGAATTTTATTTAAGCACTGGAACTATTACCAGCTGGGTTACCAAAGGAAAAATTTCTCCGGATGAAATGATTGCTTTTGGAAGTAGAAAAATTTATCTTTTTGCACCAGAACATGTGAAACAGATCCGTGAGGAAAATCATATTGCAGAACATACTGAGGAAACTATCAAAACGGACTTTTTTGATTTCCTGGAAGAACGTGATTATAGTCTTTCCTATAAGATGCCGTTTCTTCTTTCATTCTTAAAAAATATGAATGAAATTGGAGACGCAGAAATTGATGCTGTGCTTACGGATTATATTGCTTTTTATCAGGACAGGGTTGATAAAGGACTTCCGGTAGATCGGTCAAGTTGTCCATATAATGCAGAACGATTGAAAGATCGGAAATATATTAAAAGCAATATGCTGACAAATCCTTTTGAAAAATTTGAGCGTAAACGGTTCCTGTATTATTCAAAGGATTTGAATGTGATTTCTATGAATCACGCGCTTTTTATTAAAATGAGTAAGCAAGATTTTGAAAGAGTGAAGGTGCAGATGGAAGAGGATTTGGAACAGTATTATTCGAAAATAAAAATCTTATAGTTAATTGAAAAAGTAGAATGAAAACTTTTAAATTAAAATGGTGCGGTGTAGAGTAATAAAAAAAGGCCATAGGCCTTAATTTAATCTGCACCATGCAGAGTCAAAAGACGATGCCGGATAACCTTATTTGCACTCGCTTTGCTAATTCACCTTTATTATAGCATGTAAATTTATATAGTCAACAATAAAATAATAAAAATTAGGGAGGAAATTTTATGGCAGCATTCAAGTATTATTTGGGACTCGATATGGGAACTAATTCTGTAGGCTGGGCGGTTACTGATCCAAACTACAATTTGCTTAAGGCAAAAGGAAAAGACTTATGGGGAATACGTGAATTTAATGAGGCATCTACTGCTGTGGAAAGACGTACGCATAGAATAAGCAGAAGGAGAAGACAAAGAGAGCAGGTTAGGATTGGTTTACTAAAGGATTATTTTCATGATGCTATAGGTGAAGTTGATCCAGATTTTTTTCAAAGACTGGCAAACAGTAAATATCACTTGGAGGACAAAGATACAGAGGTAAGATATAAAAATAATGTTTTTAATGATGATGATTACACAGATAAGGATTATTTTGACCAATATCCAACAATATATCATTTACGAAAAGAATTAATAGAAAGTACCGATAAGCATGACGTAAGGCTTGTGTTCTTGGCATTGCTTAATATGTTTAAACATCGTGGACACTTTTTGAATTCAGGATTAGGTGAAAATAGCGGAGAAAATAATATAAACAATGCTTATTTAGAATTGACAAATTTACTTTCTGAATTCACACAATATAATTTGAATGAGACAATCGATGGTAAAAAAATAGAAGATCTTCTGTCGCGCAGAGATATGAGCAGAACCAGAAAAGCAGAAGGACTTGCAGAGATACTTGGCGTGGATTATAAAAATAAGCCATATAAAGAGTTGATAAGAGGTTTGTGTGGCTTAAAATTTAATGCATGTGCAATTTTCCCGGAGATACAGAGTGACGAAGTGCCAAAATTAGATATCTGCTTGTCAGAAGCATCTTTTGATGAAAAATCAGATGAAATAGCTAATATACTTGGTGAAGATTATTTTGAAATAATCATGGCCATGAAGGACATATATGATATTGGTTCATTGGCTGGTATTATGAAAGGTCATAATTATCTGTCACAGGCAAGAGTTACGTCATACGAAAAGCATAAAGAAGATTTAAGACTTCTAAAAAATGTAATCAGAAAATATTGTAGCAAAGAAGATTACGATAACTTCTTTAATAGTGAGGCAGATGGCTCATATGCATCATATGTAGGTTCCTATAATTCAAAAACAAAGCAAAGAAGAGTAGGAAATAAAAGATCATCCGAAGAATTATATAAAGCAATCAAAAAGCTTTTAAAGAATGTACCTGCGGAAGATGCAGATGTACAGCGCATATTGATGTCAATAGAAAACGAGACATTTTTGCCTAAACAGTTAACTGCATCTAATGGTGTTATACCGAATCAAGTTCATGCAAAAGAAATAAAAAAAATACTTTCAAATGCGGAAAGATATCTTCCGTTTTTAAGAGAAAAAGATGAAACAGGTTTATCGGTATCTGAAAAAATAATGAAACTGTTTAGTTTTCAAATACCATATTATGTTGGACCAACGACGGAAAAAAGCAGTAAAGATGGAGGAAATGGCTGGGTAGTAAGAAAGGAAGAAGGACAGGTTTTACCATGGAATATTGATGAAAAAATAGATATGAAAGCGACATCAGAGGCATTTATATCACGCATGGTACGACGTTGTACATATATTAGCGGTGAACCGGTATTGCCAAAATCATCACTTGAATATCAAAGTTTTTGTGTTCTCAATGAAATTAATAATATTAAGATTGACGGAGAGAGAATTTCTGTTGAATTAAAACAGGATATATATAAAGAGGTATTTCAAAAAGGAAAGAGAGTAACGAAAAAGCAGTTATGTAAATATTTGCATACAAGAGGAATTATTGAAGCAGAAGAACAGGTTACAGGAATAGATGTTACTATAAACAATGCATTAACGACATATGGCAAATTTAAAGCGATATTGGGGGATGATATCTCTAAAGATAGCGTTCAGAAAATGGTAGAGGATATTGTATTCTGGTGCACAGTTTATGGGGATTCCAAAAAATTTTTAAAGGATAGAATAGAAGAAAAGTATGGCGAGAAGCTCACAAAAGAACAGATTAAGAGAATAGTAGGTTTTAAGTTCAAAGATTGGGGCAATCTATCAAAAAATTTCTTAGAGCTTAGTGGAGCGGATGTTTCAACAGGGGAGTCTGTAAGTATCATCAGAGCGTTATGGAACAATAATCTTAATTTGATGGAACTTATAAACAGTAGATTATATAATTACAAAGAACGTTTGGCTGAGTATCAAAATACGATGATGAAAACATTATCAGATATAGAGGCAGAAGATCTGGATGAATATTATTTTTCTGCTCCGGTAAAGCGGATGATATGGCAGACAATCCTTATTATTAAGGAGCTGGTAAAAGTTTTGGGATGTGAACCGGATCGTATATTTGTTGAAATGACACGAAGACCGGATGAACGCAAAATGCGTACTGAGAGCAGACGTAAAAAATTCGAAGAACTATACAAGAAAGTAAAAGATGAAGATGTTGATTGGATGAAAGTAATTGCGCATGCAGATGAAACAGGAAGCATTAGAAGCAAGAAAATGTACCTTTATCTTACACAAAAAGGCAGATGCATGTACACAGGAAAGCATATAGAATTAAGTGATCTTTTCAATAATAATCTATATGATATAGATCATGTATATCCAAGACATTTTGTTAAGGATGATAATATTGACAATAATCTGGTTTTGGTATGTAAAGAAAAGAATGCACATAAGAGCGATATTTATCCATTAGAGGATGAAATTCTTGCGTCACAGAAAAATATGTGGTCAGAGCTTAGAAGGTCAGGATTTATTACAGAAGAAAAGTATAATCGCCTTATAGGAAGAAATCCGTTCACTGATGAGCAAAAAGCTGGATTTATTGCAAGACAGCTTGTTGAAACAAGTCAGGGAACAAAAGGAGTTGCAAATATACTACAGCAGCTTTTACCAGAAAGTAAGATAGTCTATGCAAAAGCGTCAAATGTGTCCGAGTTTAGAAATACGAGAGACATTCCTAAGAGCCGTCTGATTAATGAATTTCATCATGCACATGATGCTTACCTTAATATCGTGGTAGGAAATGTGTATTATGTAAAATTCACACAGAATCCTCTTAACTTTATAAAAAATGATTATGACCGTGATAAAACCAAAAATAATTACAATTTATCAAAAATGTTTGACTGGGATGTTGAACGTAATGGTGAAGTTGCATGGATCGCACAGAAAAAGGATGGTGAGGCAGGAACAATAGCTACAGTAAAGAAAGTGTTGGGAAGAAACACTCCGTTGATGACACGATATAGTTTTGAAGGAAAGGGAGGTTTGACAAACGAAACACTTTATGGTGCTAAGAAAGCTAAAGAAGAAGGATACATACCTTTTAAATCATCAGATGAAAAAATGAAGGATGTTACAAAATATGGAGGATTTACGAGTGTAACAGGCGCATATTTCTTCTTGGTAGAACACACGGAAAAGAAAAAACGAAGCCGGATGATTGAGTCAGTACCATTATATCTGGCTCAAAAAATAGAACAGAATCCACATGAGCTGGAAAAATATTGTGAACAGGTATTAGGCCTTATTGATTTTGATATAAGGGTTAGAAAAATTAAAATAGGATCATTGATAAAACGTAAAGGCTATTTCTTTTATATTACAGGAAAAACCGGTAAACAATTAATAGTAAGAAATGCAGTAAATATGTACTTGAAAAGGGAGTGGGTAAAATATATATCTAAATTGGAAAAAGCGGTAGACAAAAATATTGTAGAAGGGATAATTACAAAGGAAAAAAATGAATTATTATATTCGGAGCTGATTGAGAAATTTAAGAACAGTATTTTTTCAAATAGACCAAATCCGGTTGGAGACAAGTTGGATAAGGCGAAAGAAAAATTCATAAATTTAGACATAGAAAAACAATGCATAGTATTATGCCAAATTTTACAGTTATCTTCAGTTTTAGGAAGTGAATGTGATATGACATTATTAGGTGAATCTGCACATTGCGGAAAAATATTGATAAGTAAAAAAATCGGAGATGAAGATATATATCTGATCAATCAGTCTGTAACAGGATTGTATGAAAAGAAAATCAATCTCCGAACAGTATGAGTTGGCGGACAGTTGTCATCTCAAATAGTGCAAAACTGGATTATCAAATGGGGTATTTGATAGTGAGAAATCAGGATGTTGTAAAAATTCATATTAGTGAAATTTCAATATTGATGATTGAAACAACATCTGTTTCTCTTACCGCGGTATTACTCTGCGAGTTGACAAAAAAGAAGATAAAGGTAATATTCTGCGATGAAAAAAGAAATCCGTCATCAGAACTTGTTCCGTATTATGGAAGCCATGACACAAGTATGAAAGTACGAAAACAGATTGCGTGGTCAGAAGATATAAAGACATCTGTATGGACTGAAATTGTTACCGAAAAAATTCGGAAGCAGGCAGAAAATCTTGAGAGATGGGATAAGCCGGAAGCTCAGATGCTTTATGAATATATTACACAAATTGAATTTGGAGATGCAACTAACAGGGAGGGGCATGCAGCCAAAGTTTATTTTAATGCATTATTTGGTCTGGATTTTACGAGAACAGCCGAAAATAGTATTAATGCAGCCTTGAATTATGGATATAGTCTGTTGCTTTCTACTTGTGCAAGAGAAACAGCACTCAATGGATATATAACACAAATTGGATTATTTCATGATAATATTTTTAATCAGTTCAATCTTGCATCTGATTTGATGGAGCCGTTCCGGCCGATTGTAGATAATCTGGTAAAGAACATGATGCCGGAAAAGTTTGAACATGATGAAAAAATAGAAGTATTAAGGTTGTTGCAAAAAGAAGTGATTATAGCAGGGAGAAAGGAGTGCGTGAACAATGCAATGAAAATATATTGTCGGAGTATTTTTGATGCACTTAATGATGACGATATTTCATTGATAAAGTTCTATAAGGATGAGTTATAGATATATGAGAATGATGGTTTTGTTTGATCTCCCGGTGTTGACGGAAAAGCAGCGCAGAGATTATCGCGAGTTTAGAAAATACCTTATAAAATCAGGTTTTTTCATGTTGCAGGAATCGGTATATTGCAAGTTAGTACAAAATTCAGGTGTTGCGGATGTTATTCAAGAAAGTATCAGGAAAAATAAACCGGGAGAGGGGCTTGTACAAATATTAAGAGTCACTGAAAAGCAATATGCAAAAATGGAATATGTTGTTGGAGAGAATAAGTCCTGTGTATTGGATACCGATGAAAGGCTGGTGATATTATGAAACTGGTTAATACTTTGTATGATTTAGAGTTTGATTTAATAGAAAATCAAATACTCGTTTTATCAATAGAAAATCATCTAGTCTATTCCAACATATTAGAGACATTATGGAAACAGTATAAGGGAGAAAATGGAGATTTCATTTTATCCGATGAAAGCAAGGAACTGAAGCTATCACAGAAAATGGATTGTATTTATAATATCTTTAGCATTAATACTAATGATAGAAAAATCATAACAAAATTGTATCAGGAACTTACATTTCAAAATGATACGTTACTGCAAGAAGAGAGCGTCTTGTTTAAACAGGAACTGATATCGTATTTTGATAAGGTTATTTCTACTGTTCCATATAATTTAAAATATAATTTTGATACCGATTTATCTAGTTTAATGAAATCCCTATCAGTAGAAATTGATGATGACTCGGACTCATTACTTGAAAAAATGATGCAATATATAAATCTCATGAATCAAATTTGCGGAGTTAATATATTTGTTATTCCAAATTTAAAAGCCTATTTTTCAACAGAGGAAATTATACAGCTTTATGAATTCACAATATACAATAAAATATATCTTATTGTTATAGAAGCAATACAGACACCACATATTGAAGGGGAAAAATGCTGGATAATTGATGAGGATTTATGTATAATTGAACTATAAGAATTGGCACTATATTCGCAATATAGAATGAGCTCGGAGATAACCTCAAAGTAATTTGAGGTTTGAGAGCTTTGCTAATTCAGAAAGATACAAAACACCGGTTCCTGGAAAGACCGCTCCTGGATAGGTTTGAGAGCTTTGCTAATTCAGAAAGATACAAAACTACAGATACCCCGTTTTCGTCGGTTAATGGTTTGAGAGCTTTGCTAATTCAGAAAGATACAAAACAGATTTCAAATACATCGCCTTGGACGTGTTGTTTGAGAGCTTTGCTAATTCAGAAAGATACAAAACTTCTCCATGTCTTTCCATCCAAGCATGTTAGTTTGAGAGCTTTGCTAATTCAGAAAGATACAAAACTCGTTCTGGTTACTCTTTTTACATCGTATGTTTGAGAGCTTTGCTAATTCAGAAAGATACAAAACTATATGCGCGGAAATGGATGGGTGCTTGAAGTTTGAGAGCTTTGCTAATTCAGAAAGATACAAAACAACTAATCCAGAGAAAACGGCTGAAAGAAAGTTTGAGAGCTTTGCTAATTCAGAAAGATACAAAACTCGTTCTGGTTACTCTTTTTACATCGTATGTTTGAGAGCTTTGCTAATTCAGAAAGATACAAAACAATCGTTAAAATATCCGTATGTTGCCTTATGTTTGAGAGCTTTGCTAATTCAGAAAGATACAAAACTATATGCGCGGAAATGGATGGGTGCTTGAAGTTTGAGAGCTTTGCTAATTCAGAAAGATACAAAACCTACACTTCCATTAGAAGTCTCACGCTGTGTTTGAGAGCTTTGCTAATTCAGAAAGATACAAAACTGTCAGACAAATAATCATTAATGCTCACTCGTTTGAGAGCTTTGCTAATTCAGAAAGATACAAAACTACGAGACAGCACTGCTTAAAATCGCACGTGTTTGAGAGCTTTGCTAATTCAGAAAGATACAAAACTTTCTGACCATACAATGTACATGTAATATCGTTTGAGAGCTTTGCTAATTCAGAAAGATACAAAACAATGTACTTCGAAATGTACAACTGAAAGGAGTTTGAGAGCTTTGCTAATTCAGAAAGATACAAAACATATAAGCATCCAGTATATTGTGGAGATTGTTTGAGAGCTTTGCTAATTCAGAAAGATACAAAACACCTCATTCTGGCCAACAGACAAGCGCACAGTTTGAGAGCTTTGCTAATTCAGAAAGATACAAAACTGTAGATGCTAAGCTTGTTGAGTTCTTGGGTTTGAGAGCTTTGCTAATTCAGAAAGATACAAAACCAGATTCTATTGCGGAGGCATTGTTCTTATGTTTGAGAGCTTTGCTAATTCAGAAAGATACAAAACATAGCATTTTGTTGGTTCTTCGGAACCTCCGTTTGAGAGCTTTGCTAATTCAGAAAGATACAAAACGAGTAACCTCGAAATTATTGAATTGCAAAAGTTTGAGAGCTTTGCTAATTTAGAAAGATACAAAACAAGTTGGTTCAGAGTTTTTCATGTATAAGAGTTTGAGAGCTTTGCTAATTTAGAAAGATACAAAACCCGGACACACGATGTGAGCATCAGCGACTGGTTTGAGAGCTTTGCTAATTCAGAAAGATACAAAATCCTTACTTCTTGATCAGGTTAGAAATCATAGTGTAAGGTAGGAATAGAGTGTTTCAGCGAAAAACATATTGAAGCATTAAATCATATATTAAACAGATAAAAGAGATTGAAAAGAATAAGATGGATTAAGGGGGAAAGACTATGATTTCGGCAAAACCTACAGAGAATCTTGTTGGCATTATAATTGAGGGAGATTATGAGGATTTCTATGAAATCGTGGAAAGCATTCATAGAATGACTGGGTTCGAAGAAAACTATGATGATTGCTGTTGGAGTATAAAGAATCGTTTACTTGGAATCTGTTATGATATGAGGCATGCTTTCATGGGAGATAGAGACATAAAGCTGGTAGATAACGGTGTTCATGATGAAATGATGAAGTGGCATTCTATGATACTCCCAAAACAAGAGGTTCACTTTAGCGTAAATGTTATGTTTCCTGAAGCAGTTTTTGTTGCTTTGTCGGCACCAGAATTATATGTTTGGTCATGTCAGTATTATCGAAAGAGAACTAAAAGGCAAGAAGAGAATGCTGCTTTTCCTACTCATAAGTATTCAAGCTATATAAGAGATAAAGCGATAATTGATACTCTTTCAGCAGTAATACTAGGTACCCTTGCTGAGGTTATTGGCGATGATGAGATTGAGAAGTTGTTTAAGATTAGAGGTCATAGGTACGAAGACCTCTTTCTTAATTATGCGACACAATATGTGGATAAATGTAATATTGAATACTTAAAGACAGCACCGGAAAAGAGGAAGGACAAGCTTAGAAATATTGCAAAGAGGTTTGTGCAACAGCCGGATGCATATAAAAATATGAAGAGAGATTTGGAGTATTCTGCGAAGCAGTATGGATGCAGTTTCCATGAGCTACATGATCCGAAGCTGAAGTATCCGGAAGAGATTGAGTGGTAATTTGGTTTTAATAATATGAAATATGAGATAAAGAAATTATAATGATAAAAGGGGTCCTTATGAATATTATTGTAGCAATTGATTCTTTTAAAGGCAGCCTTACCTCCCTTCAGGCAGGCACAGCCGCAGAACAGGGAATTCTCCGTGCGCTGCCGGACGCAACTGTATCCGTCAGGCCAGTGGCAGACGGCGGAGAAGGAACTGTGGCTGCTCTGGTATCCGGTCTTAAGGGAAAATATGTGACGATTCCGGTTACCGGTCCGCTTGGTCAGCCGGTGGAGGCAACCTATGGAATTCTGCCGGATCAGACAGCTGTGATCGAGATGGCGGAGGCTGCCGGGCTTCCTCTTGTTCCGCCAGAGGCGCGCAATCCGATGAAAACGACAACCTACGGTGTGGGGGAACTTATCCGCCATGCGCTGGATCAGGGGTGCCGGAATTTTATCATTGGAATCGGCGGCAGTGCGACAAACGATGGAGGTACCGGTATGCTGCATGCACTTGGCTGTCATTTCCGCAAAGCAGACGGAACAGATATCGCGCCGGGAGCCTGTGAACTGCCGGAACTTGCATCGATTGACTGTTCGGAACTTGATCCGCGTCTTGCCGAAAGCTACTTTGCAATTGCCTGCGACGTGACCAACCCGCTGTGTGGTCCACAGGGGGCAAGTTTTATTTTTGCTCCGCAAAAAGGTGCGGATCCCGATATGGTTTTAAAGCTGGATGCCGCACTTTGGCATCTGGCAGATATTTCCGCGAAGGCACTTGGCAAAGATTTTCGCGACCAGGCGGGTGCCGGGGCGGCAGGAGGACTTGGATTTGCGTTTGCAGCGTATCTGCATGGCTGTTTGCGGCCGGGCGTGGATATAGTATTGGATGCGGTTTTGCCGGAGGAACAGTTGCAGGATGCTGATATCGTTGTAACCGGAGAGGGGCGTTTTGACGGACAGACTGCGATGGGAAAAGCTCCTGTCGGTATCGCACGCCGCGCAAAAGCACATGGCTGCAAGGTATTCGTGCTGGCAGGCAGCGTTGAACCGGAAGGTGCACATACTTTACAGAAGGACAAGCCGCTGGTGGATGGTGTATTTTCCATTCTTCCGGGCGTGCTTTCGCTGGAAGATGCCATGCGTGAAGAGACCGCATATGAAAACATGCGTTTTACAGCGGAACAGGTGTTCCGGATTGTTGCGGGCCGGTAGGCAAAGATCACTTTAAAATTGTATCAAGTTTTCTGTGAAAACTTGATATGTAGGGGCAATGCATCTTTGATGCATTACAATCATCAGCCCATTTGCTGAAAGCAAATTTTGCATGGGCTGATGTTCAATGGGAGGACAGTATATGGCAGAATTAAAATGTCCGCATTGTGGACAGGCATTTACTGTGGATGATACAGAGGTTAGTTCTATCATTCAGCAGATCAGAGATAAAGAATTTCAGAAGGATTTGAAGTCGCGAGTGTCCGAAATGGAAGAACACATGCGTGAAAAACATGAACTTGAGCTTGAAGCAAAAGAAAATGAGATTAAGACGAAGGATCGCGAGGCATACGAAAAAGAGATTAAGAAATTGCAGGAGCAATTGAAAAAAGAGGAAGCGAAAGTTACTTCTTTACAAAATGATCTAAACAGCAGTGAAGATAAAAAGAAGATTGCGGTAATGGAAGCTGTAAAAAAGGTGGAAGATGAAAAGCGCGATCTTGAGGGAAAGCTCACGCAGGAGAAGGATCGGGCACAGTTTCTTCTGACGCAAAAGGATGATGAAATTGCATATTATAAGGATCTGAAGACACGTATGTCAACCAAGATGGTTGGGGAAACGCTAGAGCAGCATTGCGAGATCCAGTTTAATCAGCTGAGAGCCACTGCATTCAGAAACGCTTATTTTGAGAAGGATAACGACGCAAGAAGCGGCAGCAAGGGCGATTATATCTACCGCGAATGTGATGAAAATGGCGTAGAAATTATTTCCATCATGTTTGAAATGAAAAATGAGATGGATGAGACTGCGACGAAGCATAAAAATGAGGATTTTTTCAAGGAACTGGACAAAGACCGGAGAGAGAAAAAGTGCGAGTATGCAGTCCTGGTATCGCTGCTCGAAGCAGACAGTGAGCTATACAACGGCGGAATCGTAGATGTTTCTTATAAATATGATAAAATGTATGTTGTGCGTCCACAATGTTTTATTCCGATGATTACGTTGCTTCGGAATGCTGCCATGAACGCGCTGGTCTATAAGCAGGAGCTGGAAGTGATCCGAAATCAGGATATTGATATCTCTAATTTTGAAGACAGCTTACTGCAGTTTAAAAATGATTTTAGCAGAAACTATAATATTGCGCATACTCATTTTGACAAAGCCATTGATGAAATCGATAAGACCATTGACCATTTGCAGAAGGTCAAGAAGGAACTTCTGGGATCTGATAATCAGCTTAGAATTGCAAATAATAAGGTGGATGAAGTCAGTGTAAAGAAGCTTACCAAAAATAATCCAACGATGCAGGCGAAGTTTAAAGAATTATGATTATAAAGGATAGAAAAATACATTTTGTATTTATTTTTCTATCCTTTTGTGCTATATTGGAAACAAAGATGGAGGGCTGCCAGAATGAAGGATATTTATTTAACAAATTATTCCGTTAAGGGGATTAAGACTTTGGATAAAACGGTTTCGTTGTCTTTTTATAAGAAGACAATCAATAAGGAGCCGGACACACAGGAATATAACATTAAGGGAATTTATGGTATGAATGGATCTGGTAAGTCTGGAATTGTGACTTCCGTGGAGATTTTGCGTAATCTTATTATTGATACAGGGTATTTGAATAATCCAATTACACAGAACCATTTAGACGCAATTGTCAACAAGAAAGTCGGGAAACTTTCGCTGGAAGCAGAGTTTATGGCAAAGAGTGGTGGAGAGTTGCTTCTTTATCAGTATGAAGTCACTTTGTCAAAAAATAAAACAGGTAAATTTACGATAGCACAGGAATGTCTGAAAGGGAAAAAAGCAACATTAAAGAGCAGTTCTTTGGAAAAAATATATGAAGTTTGTGATGGAGAAATCATCTTTATTTATGGATCGGAAGAAGAGAATGGATTTGTGGCTGAAATTAGAAATAAGACAATGAATTTGTTGTCCACAGGATCTGTGTCTGCATTAATTTATGATAAATTGTTATGTGCAGGGAGTGATAATTATTTCCTTGACAGGAAAGACAAAGTGGCGCAAGTAATAATGAATGCTGTTGGTATGCTATTTGCCTTAGGGCATAAGTTACATGTGTACTTAGATGAATCTGACGATCATAAACCGTATATGATCCAAAATACTATTCTTTCTTGTGATGATGCTGATTCACAGAATGCAAAACTGTATTCATTGATAGGTAATATTTTTGAGTTACAGAATGAAAACATAAGTGTAATATTCAGTAGCCGAAATATGATCACAAAGCTAAAATTTGAAAAATTTGTAGATACAATCAATAAATTATATGAATTTCTCCATATTTTTAAATCAGATCTGATGGGCATAGAAATTGATAAAAAAGAAAATGGTGATTTTTGGATGTGTGATTTGGTTATGGTGTATGATTCCTACAAAATTCATGCAGAATTTGAAAGCACCGGAATTAAGAAGCTGATTAAATTATTTGTGTATATAAGAGAAATGGTTCGCGGTGGAATTGTATTTATTGATGAATTTGATTCGAACCTTCATGATGTTTATTTGTGTGCATTGTTGGAATATCTGATGGAATATGGAGAAGGGCAGCTCTGTTTTACAACACACAATGTTGGACCGATGGATGTTTTGAAGCAGCATAAAAAGTCAATTGACTTTTTATCAGAAGATCATCAGATTTATCCATGGAAGACAAATGGCAACTATTCGCCTTCAAAATTATACAGAAACGGTATGATAGAAGGCTCTCCATTTAATGTGGATGCAATTGACTTTATTGGAGTTTTTGGTACAGGCGAGGAGGATGAATAGTGGGGAGCCAGTTTATTTTTGTTGTTGAGACAAATAAGAAATGTCAGTCTGACTGGATGTATATTAAAGATACAATTGAGCATTTTTATACATTTGATGGAACACAGGTGAAATTAAGTACTGTATATATGGATGGACGGGGGAATTATAAGAAAAAGGAAAAAGATATTCAAAGCTTGATTTCACAATATAAGGCGGCTTCTAAGAAGAACCAGTCCAAGGTAATATATTGTTTTGACTGTGACAATTTTGACACGAATGCAGAGGATGAGAATTTCCTGAAAAATGCAAAACAATATTGTGAAGAAAATGGATATGAATTTGTCTGGTTTTGCAGAGATATTGAGCAGGTATATATAGGAAAACAAGTAGAGAAAAGTCTAAAACGTACAGAAGCGGCGACATTTAAGGAAAAGAAGCTTATCACCAATGTGAATGCTGACAAGTTATTAAAAAAGAATTATTGCGTGAGTGCAAGCAATTTTATGAATATTATGGATCAATTTGAAGAATTTACACGGAAGTAGGATTGCAAAAAGGAGACTCCTATGAATATATACGATGAACTGGAAAATTTAAAAGCGCAGGCCCGTTTAAATCCGGCATTGGCACAGGCTTTACTTGACACGAGAACAGTTTCCAATCCGGTTACTGCGTTCTGTCGCATTGCGCAGGAAAACGGATGTACATTTTCGGCAATGGACCTTATATCTGCAGGGGAGGATTCTTATGCGGCGATGCGGCGTTCCACGAATGGTGGAGGGGAGAATTCTCCACTGTTGCAGGGGGAAGATGATCTGTATGAGATGTTTCTGGTGGAATTACTGTAGTGTTTGATTCCAATAGAAGAACATGATTTTTTAGAATAGGAGAACATATGAAACCCAGAACACCCAAAAGCATAGAATTATACAACAAACTACTCGACCGTGGTTACCCAAGGGAATTTTGTGAGCAGGTTTCCCTGAACCTGAACACGGACTGGACCGCGCAGCGCATGCTCGGCTATCTTTCCCATTACCGGAAGCTTCCGATGGAGGAAATCGCCGATGAGATGCTTGCGATTCTCAGCGACCGGAACCGGATCATGCAAAAGCATGAGCTTGAGAATACGAATGCGAAGTGGAACCAATTTATGATACAGGGATTTGAGGACTCGTCACAAAACGACGAAGAGGAGTAGATAGGCAAATCAACAAAGGAGTGTAGAATGCATACATTAAAGAAATTTATCAAATATTACGGGCCGTACAAAGCAGTCTTTTTTATAGACTTATTATGTGCAACAATCATCAGTCTTGTGGATCTGGCATATCCACAGATATTGCGTTCACTGACGAAAACGCTGTTCGTAGGAGAGGCGAAGCAGATTCTGTCTGCGTTAGGACCGATTGCTGCGTTGCTTTTTGCGGCATATGTTCTACAGACACTTTGCAAGTATTACGTGACATATGCGGGACATATGATGGGTGCACGCATGGAGCGCGATATGCGCAAGGAACTGTTCGACCATTACGAAAAGCTTTCGTTTTCTTATTACGATCAGCACAATTCCGGACAGATGATGAGCAAGCTGGTATCGGATCTGTTCGATATTTCCGAGCTGGCGCATCATGGCCCGGAAAATCTTTTTATTTCTCTGATTAAGATTGTCGGATCGTTCCTGTTTTTGTTTGTGATCAACTGGAGACTGGCGATTCCGATGCTGGTGCTCGTAGTTGTTATGCTGATTTTTTCTTATGGGCAGAACCGCAAAATGCAGGAGACGTTCATGGACAACCGCAGAAAGATAGGAGATATCAATTCCAGTCTGCAGGATACATTGTCCGGTATTCGTGTGGTGCAGTCGTTTGCAAATGAACGTATTGAACAGGAAAAATTTAATAAAAGCAATGAGGGATTTCTTGTTTCCAAAGACGCGAACTATCGTTGCATGGGAAGCTTTATGAGTGGAAATCTGTTCTTCCAGGGAATGATGTATCTCACGACACTGGTGTTTGGTGGATGGCTGATCGCACATGGAAAGATGGCCGTCGGTGATCTGGCGATGTATGCACTGTATATCGGCATTTTCATCAGCCCGATCCAGATTTTAGTAGAGCTTACGGAGATGATGCAGAAAGGCCTGTCGGGTTTTCGACGTTTCCTGGACGTGGTCGAGACGGAGCCGGAAATTGTGGATGCAGCAGATGCGCGAATCTTGTCTAATGTAAAAGGCAATGTCTGCTATGAGAATGTTTCTTTCCATTACAGCGATGATGATACGCCGGTTTTGGAACATGTTTCTTTTGAGATACCGGCAGGAAAATCGATTGCATTAGTCGGTCCGTCGGGAAGTGGAAAGACGACGATCTGTTCGCTGTTGCCACGCTTTTATGATGTGACAGGTGGACGGGTTACGATTGACGGAATTGATGTCAGAAAACTGACACTTGAGAGTCTGAGAAATCAGATTGGTCTTGTACAGCAGGATGTGTATCTGTTCTGTGGCAGCATCAAGGACAATATTGCATACGGCAGACCGGATGCGACGATGGAGGAAATCGTTGATGCCGCACGCAAAGCGAACATTCATGATTTCATTATGGAGCTGCCGGATGGATATGATACCTTCGTGGGAGAGCGTGGCACACGCCTGTCCGGTGGACAGAAGCAGCGTATTTCAATTGCGCGGGTGTTCCTGAAGAATCCTCCGGTTCTTATATTGGACGAGGCAACCAGTGCACTTGATAACGAAAGCGAGCGCTATATTCAGAAGAGCCTTGAGGAGCTGGCAAAAGACCGGACGACGATTACCATTGCGCACAGACTTTCTACGATCCGGAATGCGGACGAGATATTGGTTGTGGCGGAGAATGGAATCGCCGAGCGGGGAACGCATAAGGAACTTTTAAAGCAGGGTGGAATTTATGCACACTATTATGAGATGAGTTGATTAGGGGGAGCATATGAAATTAAAAGAAAAATGGAAAAAGAAATACATCGGCGATCGCAGCTTTTATCGCAGATATCTGCTGCTTGCAGTTCCGATGATCTTACAGAATGCAATCACAAATCTTGTGAGTTTTCTGGATAATATTATGGTCGGACAGTTGGGAACAGAGCAGATGTCGGGAGTTGCCATTGTCAATCAGTTGATTTTTGTGTACAATCTTGCGATTTTTGGCGCAGTGTCTGCAGCAAGCATTTTTGGTGCACAGTATTTCGGACAGGGAAATCACAAGGGACATATGCATTCATTTCGCTTTAAGCTGTATGCGGCACTTTTGGTGACCATTCTGGCCATTGCATTGTTTGTGACAAAGGGCGCGGATCTGATTTCACTGTATTTGACGGATACTGCTGGAAACGGTGCGACGGAGCTTGCTTTGCAGTACGGACAGAAGTATCTGGCGATTATGATGATCGGTCTGATTCCGTTTGCGGTCAATCAGGCGTACGCAACGAATATCAAAGAGACCGGTCAGACGTTTGTTCCGATGATCGCGAGTTTTGTTGCGGTAGGAAGCAATGCGCTGTTGGATTATCTGTTGATCTTTGGTGTGGGTCCGATTCCGAAACTTGGTGTGGAAGGAGCGGCAATCGCTACCGTGATGGCGCGTTATATTGAGGCTGCAATCGTTATCATCTGGGCACATGTGAAGCGGGAACAGAACAGATATCTGGAAGGTGCTTATGCAGGATTTGGTATTCCCTTGCAGGAGTTGAAAACAATTATCATCAAGGGACTTCCGCTGATGCTGAATGAAGTGCTGTGGGCGGCAGGAATGACAACGGTTACGCAGTGCTATTCGGTGCGCGGACTTGATGTTGTGGCGGGCCTGAATATTGCCACGACCATTACGAATCTGTTCAATATTGTTTACATACAGCTTGGTGCGTGCATCAGTATTGTGGTTGGACAGTACCTGGGGGCAGGACAGTTGGAAGAGGCAAAAGATGCGGACAACAAAATGATTGTGTTCAGTGTATTCTGTTGTGTGATCATGGCGTTGATCATGCTTCTTGTGGGAGGCTTTTTCCCATCTATTTACAATACTTCGGAGGAAATCAAGACGCTGGCGACAAGCTTTATTGCAGTGTCGGCAATCATTATGCCGTTCTGTTCGTTCAGCCATGCTTCGTATTTTACATTGCGTTCGGGCGGAAAAACGCTGGTGACGTTTCTGTTTGATTCCGTGTTTACATGGATTATTGTGGTGCCGATAGCATTTTTGCTGGCACATTATACGGGGCTTGGAATTGTAAGCGTTTACTTTTTGGTGCAGGCGACGGAGCTGATCAAAGTTGTGATCGGATACTGCATGGTGCGCAGCAATGTATGGGTTGTTAAAATCGTATGATATGTCTATTGACAAAGCCACAATGGAAATATATGATATAGGTATCAATTGATACCTATATCGGAGGGCATTCATTTGGCAAACAAAACAAATGCACGCATTGAAAGCGAATTAGAAGTTAAAACCTATATACAAGATTTAAAATTTGCTCTTAATAATGGGGCACAAATTAATTTTCAGGCTAAGAGACGTGTAGATGAAAATAGAGAAGAAAAATATACAAATCAGTATACAATAAATACATTATTTCCAAATGAAAATCCTGTAGATGCAATAAAGCGGGAGTTATTAACTCTTTCTGTAGAAGATTATATGCAGACGGTAAAAGATATGCGCTTTCCAAAAAGAAGTGAAATGCGAGAGTTTGGGAAGGTTTATAATGGTACGGATGATGTATATATAAAAATAAGAGTTGAACTTTTAGGAATATATGGAAATACTACTACATTTGTAATGTCTTTTCATTATGCTGAACGGGCATTCATGCCAGAAATGTTTCCGTATAGAAAGAAATAGGAGGTGCTTTCATGGACATGAAGACTATAAAAAGTGAAAAGCGTTTATGCACGTGTTGCATGGAAGAACATGAAGTGAAAACAGTTCTTGTCAGGGAGTATACGACTTTTAAAAATGTGAAAGTTATGTATGATGCGTCCTATTTATATTGTGATATAGTAGATGAACTGTATATGGATGAGCAACAGATGCAGGAAAATGATATAAAACTTAAAGATGCATACAGAAGAGAAGAAGGTCTTTTAACGTCAACACAAATTATCGGAATAAGAGAAAAATATAATATAAGTCAAAGGGACTTGTGTATATTGCTTGGCTGGGGAGGAAAGACAATTACCAGATATGAGAGTCATCAGGTACAAGATAAAGCACATGATACAATTTTGAAAAAAATTGATCAGGATCCGGAGTGGTTTTTAGCTTTATTAAGTGATGCAAAAAACAATTTGCCTATGGAATTTTATCAGAAGTATCATTCAGCTGCAATCAACTTGTATGAAGAAGATCAGGATGCTTATTTGAGAAAAGCGATTCAGGCCAGTTATGCAAAGTTTCAGGATAATGAACTTTATCATGGAAATACACCATTAGCACTTGACAAAGTTGTGGATGTAATCCGATATTTTGCAGCATCAAAAAATGTTACAAATCTTTATAAGGTTAAATTGGTGAAACTTATGTGGTATGCAGATGCTTTATCTTACAAAAAACGAGGGTATGCAATTACAGGATTGGTGTATCAGGCATTACCGATGGGAGCTGTTCCAGTAGGGCATAACTCGATTATAGATTTAAAAGATATACCTTGCAAAGAAGTTGATATGGGGGAGACAAACGCATATCATTTTTCTTTAAAGGGAAAACAAAAATTTTTAACATTATCAGATGATGATAAGAAGATTTTAGATATCGTAATTGAAAAGCTTGGAAAGTTGACAAAAAATGAAATTGTTTCATTTATGCACAAAGAACAGGCATATCAGAAAACTACACTAAGAGAGGTGATTTCGTTTAAGTACGCCAAAAACTTACAAATATAATACTATTTTACCGATTTTGTGATACAATTTATGCATTACGCTGAAGTCTTTGTGGATACAATCGTGATCTGTACATTGACCGCGCTTGTTATTTTGTGCAGCGGTGTTTCTATCGGATATGGAGATGCAGCAGGAGCGGAGCTTACCATCAGCGGATTTACATCGGCATATGGTGGATGGGTATCTGTTTTTACAGCAATTGCGATGTGCTGTTTCGCATTTTCTACGATTATTGGCTGGGGACTTTACGGTACCCGTTGTATTGAGTTTCTTTTTGGCTCCCGCGCTAACAAGTTGTTTATGCTTGTATATGCGCTGGTAGCCATTGTCGGCGCAACCATGAATTTAGGACTCATGTGGAGCATCGCAGAAACGTTCAACGGTCTTATGGTTATCCCGAACCTGATCGCAGTATTCCTGTTATCCGGTGTTGTTGTAAAACTTGTTAAAGAATACTTTGCGGGAGAGGGCAAAAAGCAGTAATTGCATAGCAATTACAAAGTTTTGGTTGTCCATTCCTCACAATTCCAGACATCCGTTACGATGTCTTCATAGAACTCAGGCTCATGGCAGACAAGAAGGATACTTCCCTTGTAGGCCATGAGTGCACGTTTTAATTCGTCTTTGGCATCGACGTCAAGATGGTTTGTCGGCTCATCTAAAAGAAGCAGGTTTGTTTCATGGTTGATGAGCTTGCACAGACGTACTTTTGCCTGTTCCCCACCACTTAATACTTTCATCAGACTTTCAATATGTTTGGTCATCAGTCCGCATTTTGCTAAAGCGGAACGTACTTCATACTGGCTCATGGATGGAAATTCTTCCCAGATTTCTTCGATACAGGTGATATTTGTTTCGTATTTTTTCTCCTGCTCAAAATAGCCCGGGTACAGGTAATCGCCCAGATGCGATTTGCCAGAGTATGGCTTGATGTACCCCATAATGCTTTTTAGCAGTGTGGTTTTACCGATTCCGTTCGCACCGACCAAAGCGATTTTCTGTCCGCGTTCCATCACGAGATTTAATGGGCGGGAGAGTGGTTCATCGTAGCCGATGACAAGGTCCGTAGTTTCAAAAATAAATTTCCCCGGAGTGCGGGCTTCTAAGAACCGGAACTCCGGCTTTGGTTTTTCCTGCGCCAGTTCGATGACATCCATCTTGTCTAGTTTTTTCTGGCGGGACATCGCCATATTTCTTGTCGCAACTCTTGCCTTGTTTCGGGCAACGAAATCCTTCAGTTCGCTGATTTCCTGCTGCTGCTTTTTGTATGCTGCTTCAAGCTGCGCTTTTTTCACCTCATAAACACGCATGAAATCGTCATAGTTGCCGACATAGCGGGTCAGTTCACCGTTGTCGATGTGGTAGATCAGGTTGATAACACTGTTGAGGAACGGAATATCATGTGAGATCAAGATAAAAGCATTTTCATAATCATTTAAGTAGCGTTTCAGCCATTCGATATGGGATTCGTCCAGGTAGTTGGTCGGCTCGTCGAGCAATAGAATATCTGGTTTTTCCAGAAGCAGTTTGCCGAGCAGGACCTTAGTTCGCTGTCCACCGGAGAGTTCCGTGACATCACGTTCCAGACCGATATCTGTCAGACCGAGTGCGCGCGCCACTTCCTCGATTTTTGTATCGATAATATAAAAATCATGGGAGTCTAAGGTATCCTGGATTTCACCAAGTTCTGTCATCATGGCATCAAGCTCTTCCGGCGTGGCATCACCCATATTGTCGCAGATGAGATTCATTTTTTCTTCGAGTAAAAAGAGACTGGAAAAAGCACTTTTTAACACATCATAGATGGTCTGGCCTTTTTCGAGGACGGCATGCTGGTCAAGATAGCCGACATGGATGTTTTTGGCCCATTCGATTTTGCCCTCATCCGGTTGAAGATTCCCGGTAATGATGTTCATAAAAGTGGATTTTCCCTCGCCATTGGCACCGACGAATCCGACATGTTCGCCTTTTAACAGGCGGAAAGTGACATCCTTTAAAATGGCACGGTCACCGAAACCGTGATTTAAATGTTCTACGTTTAATATACTCATAATTACCTCATTCATTCTGGATTTGTGTAAAAGTCTGCAAAGCATGCAAACAGCAGTATTTTACCATGAGAGAACGGTTTTGAAAAGAAAAAAGAAAGCATAGGTTTTGAAATGGTTTTGTGGTATAATAAATTGGCTTATGCTGACAAAAAGCAGAAAGAGGAAAACAGTTTTAATGAGTATCAGCAATGGTATACCAAAGGATTTTTATAAATTATTTAACAGTAAATATATGGAGTATTACCAGAAGTCGCTGGTAATGCTTTATGAGGAATCCAGTCAGGCGTACTCCCTGTTGGGACTGACCGAGGAAGAGTGTCAGGCAATCATCAATGAGATGGTCGCGGATAATACGTTAGACTGGAGCGAGGAACAGTACGAGGACGAAGGAAAACTGATCACTAAGTCCAATATGGCATCTATCATGCTCGGCAATCTGGAGGACTGGGGATGGCTGCGAAGAGATTATGATGAGCAGCTGAACAGTTATGTGGTGTCATTTCCGGATTACAGTCAGATGTATGTGGATTTGTTCCAGCGTCTGTACAGCGAGGCGGAAAGCCAGGAACGCGAAAGCCTGCTGTCGGTGTACAGTTATCTCTTTACGTACCGTTCCGCCAGAGAGAAGGACAATGATATTTTAAAAAGCGCATTACAGACTTCCAAAGCCCTTCTGCAGATGCTTTCCAACATGCAGGAGGGGATTCGTGGGTATTTTGAGGAACTTTCCAAAAAGAAAACATTCCTTGGAATCCAGGAAGTACTTGTGGAGGAAATTAACAATACAGACAGCAAAAAATATGCGATTCTTACAACCACAGACAGCTTTTACCGCTACAAGGAAGAAGTCAAAGAGTTACTGGATGCCAATCTTACAGAGACGCAGGAGCGGCAACAGATGTATGAGGCAAAACGCATGGAAATCCAAAAGGATACCATCTTCTGGCACCGCAATGAGCGTCTAATCCAAAGCTGTGTGGATGCGCTGGATTTATTGTATCTGATCAACCGCGAGTTTGACGGAATTGAGCGCAGATACAATCGTCTGATTGAACAGAAGAAGATTTTTGCAAAACGTGCAGCAGCGCGTATACGGTATATCCTTGTGGAAGGAGACATCGAGGAAGATCGCGCCAAGGTGCTGGTGAAGTTACTTAATGTTTCTTCGCACAAGGATGAGATCATCGAAAAGCTTGGCGAGGGAATGCGGTTTTCCTCAAGTCCGCGTGTCATCAAGGACCGCAGCTTCATGCGGCCACGAAACAGCGGAAGACGTGAATTTATGCCGCAGCTTCCGCCGGAAGAATTAGAAGAAAATGGACAGCTGGACGACTTTGTTGTAAAACCACTTTACACGAAGGGCGAAATCCGTGCATTCCGGGAGCAGAACGAGAAGGACGGTGTGTTCCATGTGACGGAAGATACGGTACACTCGGTGGAAGATTTAGAGAAGCTTCTGTTCGTATGGCAGGAAGAAACGGAAAAATACGATCCGAAGACCGAGATTGCCATCGACGAGGAATTTACTACAGAAGAAGGATTCCGGTATTCGGGATTTACGATATCAAAAAAGTAGCGTTCAATTAACAAGGGGAACTTATGGAAAACTATTTGGAAACGCTTTCCATTACGGAAGCGGATAAATTAAAGAAAACCATTGCGGCATTGTTCCGGCAGACCTGTATTTTACAGGAAAAATATGATCCGGTCACACTGGTACCGCGGGATAATGAACAATATGAAATCTGTGCGCGCCACCGCGTATTCATCGAGGAATATCTTTCTATTATGGGATGCGAGCTGGTGCATGACAGTGAGGAACACATTTTCCGTTTGGTCGGAGAAGGTGTGGATGTGGAAACACTCTCGAAGACAACTACGATCATCGTGCTTCTGACAAAGATGATCTACCGTGACAAAATCATGGGACACGGGCTGGCAGCGACTGTCACGAGTCTCGAAGAACTTCGCGAATATGGAAAGAATGCAAATCTGCTGAATCAGAGACTGACGGAGGCAGAGTGGAATGAGGCACTTTCCGTGATGAAAAAGCACCAGATCATTGATTATCCGGGTGCGTTGCGGGATTTAGAGAATCGGACACCGATTTATATTTACAGTACGATTAATTTGTACTGTAGTTCAGCGATGATGAACGAATTACTAGATGCATACAGAGAGGAGCTTGCGGCAGATGAAACAATCGAAGAAGATATTCACCCGGATGGTGCTCAATAACTGGGGTGGAATGAATCATGAAGTCATTTATTTCCATGAATTCGTCAACCTTTTCAGTGGAAAAAGCGGTTCCGGAAAATCGACCGCGATGGATGCCATGCAGGTGGTACTCTATGGAAGCATTGCAAGTGACTTTTTAAATAAAGCGGCAGATGATACAAAAAATAAGCGAAGTGTTTTAAGCTATCTGCGCGGTGAGCAGAAAGATGGTTCTGCCAACCGTGAAGATCAGGATTTTTATGCGCAGATCGTACTGGAGCTGGAAGACACCGGAACGCAGACGCACAGCTGTATCGGTGTCACATTCGAAGTGGGACATGCCGATCAGGATCTGCGCAAATATTATTTCTTCAGCCATGCCGGAAAATTTCCGGAGGACGATTATTTAGGAGCGGACGGACTGCCGTATTCGACAGCACAGATCCGTCAGCTTGTACAGTCCCGTGCAGGTTCCGGGGAAAAAGCCGGACGCATGAACATCAATCGTATTTATCCGACGAAAGAAGCATACATCAGCACCGTCAACGAAGTGATTTTCGGTTCAGTGAATGCGAGCCGTTTCAAGACCATGGAAAAAAGCGCGATTGCTCTTCGTATGGCAAACGGTACGGGACAGTTCATTAAAGATTATATGTTTCCAAAGAGCGAGGAAAACACGATTTCTGCCATCAGCGATCAGTTGGCGGCATACCGTGAGATTAAGGAGCGCGTGGAGACTCTGGAGAATCAGATCACGTTGCTGGACGAAATCCAGCAGCATGATCGTGCGCTGACAATGGCGGGGGCAGACCTCGTCCGGGTGGAAGCGACGCTTCGCATCGTGGATATCGAAGATAAAAAAGTACAGTTAAAAGTCCGTCACGAAGAACTGGCAGAGATACAGAAAGCGATTGAAGAACTTCGCACACAGGCGAAGAAAATCCAGTTTCAGCTTACCGGAAAGAGAGAAGAACTTTCCAGGGTTCAGGCAGAACTGATTGCCACCGATTTTAAGAAAAAGGAACAACAGTTAAAACAGATCGAAGATACGATTCGATTGTGTGAGAGTGAGGTAGATGACTGGCAGAGTCTGACACTCCGGTTGCAGAAATGGATCGACACAGATGGCATCACAGATTACGTGAGCAATTCCATCTATCATCTCATCGAGGATTTCGGAAAAGAGGAAGTCTCGCAGGAGATGATCGAAAAACTGCGCAATGGATTAAAAGATATCCATGAGATGATCAACGAGGAACTGGAAGACCAGAAGTCACAGTGCCGGAAAATTGAGCAGGAACACAGAGAAAAGAAAGAATACTTAGAAGATTTAAAGAGCGATAAGAAGCATTACAAGAGTGCATTAAAGGAAGTGCGCAGACGTTTGCAGGAAGAACTGTCGACCCGCTATCAGCAGACGGTGCATGTACATGTGCTGGCAGATCTGTTTGATATTACGGATGATGAGTGGAGAAATGCAATCGAAGGCCGTATGGGTCGCAGCAAGTACAGTCTTGTCGTGGAACCGCAGTATGCACTTGCAGCGGCAAAGATTTTCCGCAATATGAAAAAAGCAGAGTATGAAGTTGTCGATTTGCTGGATACAGCGGCGATTGAGCGGGATCAGCCAAAGGCGCAGGAAGGCACATTATACGATTGTGTGGAGACCGATCTGGATTATGTGGATTTGTGTCTGAAGCGTTATCTCGGTCACATTGTAAAATGTGATTCTGTGGAAGAACTTCACGATGTGAAAGACGGTGTCACAGCAGACTGCTATTCTTACAGTAATTATATGTACCGGCATCTGCGCCAGAAAGATTACCGTTACCAGACAATCGGTCGTAAGGTATCCATGACACAGATCCGTAAGCTCGAGGAAGAGACGGCGGAGTTGGAGGAACAGCTGATTGCTTTGCAGCAGGAAGTTGCAACTTTACAGCCTGTCAATGAATTGGAACGTTTGCAGAATCTGACGTTTGAGCGTATTGCGCAGATGGCAGGAGCACAGAAACGACTGAGTGAATATCAGACGCAGGCAGAACAGTTAAAACATGAAATTGCGGATATGAAGGAAGGCATCTATATCAGGCAGTTGCAGGAGCAGGAGCGTAGCCTAAAAGAAGCAATCCGGGAACTGGAAACCCAAAGCGGAGAGGTTCAGGATAAACGCAACGAGAAGGAGCGAAAGCTCGGTGGCAAGGAGAGGGATATTCAGGACCGCACAGAAGAGTTAGAACTGTTGCAGGAAGGCTTTGTCCCGAATGAAGAACTGCAGGCCAAGGTGCTTGAAGAGATTGAAAACGGCCGCACATATGTGCTGAGAAAAGAATCGCTGGCAAAGAAAGCACAGTTGGAAAAAACGCAGGAAACAGAAGAAGAGGCGAGAGGAAGAGCACGTACAAACTTCAATAAGACCTATCCATCCTTCAATTTCGGAGGAATGGAAAAAGACAATCGTGTCTATGACGAACTGCTTGAACAGTCAAGAAACAATTTTGAGCCGGAGTACAAAAAACAGTTTGATGACCAGTATCAGCTCGTATATAAAATGTTGCGTGAAAATGTCATTGCAACGATTCACAGTGAAATCAAAGGTGCCAAAAGACACCGCAGGGAGATCAATGCACTCCTTGCAAAAATCTCATTCTCCGACAGTATTTATCAGATCGATATTTTGCCGACGGATGATGAGAACCGCCAGTTCTATGACATGCTTACCGCAGAAGAACTGGATATGAAAGTGATGGATCGTGATCTGGATGGACAGATAAGTTTTGGGGAGGACGCGTTCTACCGGAAATACGAGACACAGATCCGCCGTCTGACGGACAAGTTCATGCCACCGGTGGATGAGGATGCATCAAACCGTGACAAACATCGCAAAGAGATGGAAAAATACGCTGATTACCGTACCTATCTGAAATTCAGCATGTACGAACAGTCGGAAGACGCAGACGGTAACATCAAGAAAAATTATGTCGATGATATGGCAGGAAGAGATTCCGGTGGTGAGGGACAGAACCCGAAATACGTTGCATTGTTTGCAGGTTTTGCCATGCTTTATATGCAGCAGAGCAACCGCGAGTCAAAAATCCGCCTTGTACTTTTGGATGAGGCTTTTTCCAAGATGGACAAGGAACGAAGCGAAGTCTGTCTGCATTATGCAAGACAGCTTGGTCTGCAGCTTGTGGTCTGCGTGCCGGATGAGCGTCTGCAGTCACTGATCCAGAATGTGGATTGTGTCTATGCATTCCGCAGACTTAAGAACCGCATTTCTATGATTCATATTAATAAGGGGGATTACCTGAAGATGTTAGAGGGCGACAGCGAGAAAAAGGTTAAAAATGCGTTAAAATAATAATTATACGAAAATTTGCGAAGTAACTAGGAATTTTATCCTACATATGATAGGATAGTTTTATAACAAAAATGTAATATGAAGGGGGATACTTTTATGGCAAAAGAACTAGTTGCAATGTTACTTGCCGGAGGCCAGGGTTCCAGACTCTATGCATTGACACAGAAACTTGCAAAACCAGCAGTACCGTTTGGTGGAAAGTACAGAATTATTGATTTTCCACTTTCTAATTGTGTAAATTCAGGCATTGATACCGTGGGAATTTTAACCCAGTATCAGCCGTTTGTTTTGAATGAGTATATCGGTAATGGTCAGCCATGGGATCTTGACCGTCTCTACGGTGGTGTACACGTACTTCCACCTTATCAGAAGGCATCAGGATCTGACTGGTACAAGGGAACTGCGAACGCAATTTATCAGAATATCGCATTTATCGAGCGTTATGATCCGCAGTATGTCATCATTTTGTCAGGAGATCAGATTTGTAAGCAGGATTACAGCGATTTCCTTGAGTTCCATAAGGAAAAAGGAGCGGAGTTCTCTGTAGCGGTAATGGAAGTTCCGTGGGATGAGGCATCCCGTTTTGGATTGATGGTTGCAGATGAGAATGACCGCATTACAGAGTTCCAGGAGAAACCGAGGAATCCAAAGTCGAATCTTGCATCTATGGGGATTTACATATTTAACTGGGATATTTTGAAAAAATATCTGATTGAAGACGAAGAAGATCCGAATTCAGAAAATGATTTTGGTAATAATATTATTCCAAACCTTCTTCGCGATAACCGCAAGATGTATGCTTACCACTTTAATGGATACTGGAAAGATGTAGGAACCATTCCGTCTCTCTGGGAGGCAAATATGGAAGTTCTCGATCCGGAACACAGTGGAATCAACCTTTTTGATGAGAACTGGAAGATTTACAGCAGAAACAGTGGAATGACCGGTCATCGTATCGGTGAAGATGCAATCGTGGAAGAGTCGATGGTGACCGATGGCTGCAACATACAGGGAACGGTAAAACATTCTGTTTTATTTTCCGGTGTAACAGTTGAAAAAGGGGCCGTGGTAGAAGATGCTGTTGTCATGGGTCGGACAACCATTAAGTCCGGCGCAGTTGTAAAACATTGTATTCTTGCAGAGAATGTAATGGTTGAAGAGAATGCAGTGGTCGGACAGAAACCGGCAGATGGCAGTGTTGGAGAAGTTGCAACTGTAGCTTCAAATGTAACGATCGGAAAGAATGCCAAGATTGGACCGAATGCAATGTTATATGAAGACGTGAAGGAGGGCGAGCAGCATGATTAGTTCAAAGGCAGAGGCACTGGGAATCATTTTCCCAAACAGTTATGATTCCTTAGTACCGGATTTGGTGTCGGAGCGTTTGATGGCCTCCATTCCATTTGCCAGCAGATACCGTATGTGTGATTTTATGATTTCCTCTATGGTGCACTGTGGCATTGATAATATTTCTATTTTAGTACGTAAGAATTATCACTCACTGTTAGACCATCTCGGCAATGGACGTGAGTGGGATTTAGCAAGAAAAAATGGTGGATTGAACATTGTTCCTCCATTTGCACAGAAGCAGATCAAGGTATTCTCCGGAAGAATCGAAGCGTTAGAGAGTATTCGCGGATACCTGATAAAACAGACTGAAAAATATGTGATTCTCAGCGATGCAAACATTGCGGTGAACTTTGATTTTAACGCATTGTTAGATGCACATATCAAGAGCGGTGCGGATGTCACAATGGTATACCGCAAGCAGGAGATTCCGCAGTCTCTCATCCGTCAGAGTACTGCCGGTATGGATCTGTACTATGCGCTTGGCATCAATGGAGATCGCGTAAGCAAGATTTACATCAATCCAAAAGAAAGCGGAGAGATGAATTTCAGCCTGAATATTTATGTGATCGACCGGGAACTTCTGATACGCATGGTGGATGAAGCTTATTTGCACGGAGACGTATATTTTGTCCGTGATATTCTCGAAAAGAAGATTGACCAGTTAGATGTCAGAGGATTCTGCTACGATGGATATGTGGCACACATTCATGACATGAACAGTTATTTCGAAGAGAATATGCGGCTTCTCAAAGAGGAAAACATCAATGCACTTTTCTCCGGAAACCAGATCTATACAAAGATTCGTGATGATAACCCGACTCGTTATATCAATGGTGCAAAGGCAAAGAATGTCATGGTTGCTGACGGTTGTGTCATCGAAGGTGAAGTCGAGAACAGTGTTCTGTTCCGAGGCGTCAAGATTGGAAAAGGTGCAAAGGTCAAGAACTGCGTGCTGATGCAGGATACCGTGATTGAGGACAATGCAAGTGTAGAATATGTTATCACTGACAAGAACGTTACGATTTCCGAAGGCAAGTCGCTTACCGGTAACGATACGTTCCAGGTATATGTAGCAAAGGGACAGGTTGTTTAGCTAATAAAAACAAATTATAGCTTTCCAAATAATACATAGTCTGTTATAATGTACAGAGAAAATTACCGAGGAGGCATTGTATTTATGGCTGATAACAGAAAAACATTTAAGATAAAATCAGACCAGGTTGGCGATGTGCGTGTCGCAGACGAAGTCGTTGCAATTATTGCTGGTCTTGCCACAACGGAAGTTGAAGGTGTAAGCTCTATGGCTGGTAATATTACCAACGAGATTGTGAGCAAGCTTGGTATGAAGAATCTTTCCAAGGGAATTCTTGTAGAAGTGATGGAGAACGAAGTCAAAGTTGACGTCGCAATCAATATTTCTTATGGTTACAGTATTCCGGAAGTGTCTTCTAAGGTGCAGGACAAGGTGAAGACTGCAATTGAGAACATGACAGGTCTGAATGTAGCAGTTGTCAATGTTCGTATCGCAAGCGTTGATATGGCAGGAGACAATTAAAACATACGATAGAATAAAGGATGTCTGTTCATGGACATCCTTTATTATGTTGCACGATATTCAATAAAGACATGTAGCGTCGGCCTTTATAAGCTGATGTTTTAAGACGGGGAGAGAAAATGACAAGAAGACAGTTAAGAGAGAACGTATTTAAGATGCTTTTCCGTGTGGAGTTCCATGATGACAAAGAGTTGCCGGAGCAGCTGATTTTGTTTGAGGATGAATTGGAACCGATCAGCGAAGATGAGAAGATTTATATGACCAACAAGTATAAGGATATTTATGCGCACATCGAGGAACTGGATGCTGCAATCAATGAAGTATCCAAGGGATGGAAGACAATCCGTATGGGAAAAGTAGATCTTACATTGATTCGTCTTGCTGTATACGAGATTCGTTTCGAGGAAGAGATTCCGGTCAAAGTATCTATCAACGAGGCAGTTGAGCTTGCCAAGAAATATGGAACGGATGATTCACCGGCGTTTGTGAACGGAATCCTTGCAAAATTCGCATGACAAAGAATATATACTCTGTAGGGCAGGTAAATACTTACATCAAGAACATGTTCGCTCAGGATTTTATGTTGCATTCCATTAGCGTCAAAGGGGAGGTGTCCAACTGTAAATATCATTCGAGTGGACACATTTACTTTACAATAAAAGATGCCGGTGGAGCACTGAAAGCCATCATGTTTGCCGGAAACCGCAAGGGACTTCGATTTCAGATGAAAGATGGTGACAAGGTAGTTGTCACAGGTTCTGTAGAAGTCTTTGAACGTGACGGTGTATATCAGATTTATGCCCGGAAGATTGAATTAGATGGTGCAGGCAATCTCTATCTGAAATTTGAGCAGCTGAAGCAGGAGCTCGAGGAGATGGGAATGTTTGCAGAAGAATATAAGCAGCCGATTCCAAAGTATGCTCATACCATCGGTGTGGTGACCGCACCGACCGGCGCAGCTGTGCAGGATATCCGCAATATTGCGGGACGCAGAAATCCATATGTGCAGTTGATTTTATATCCGGCTTTGGTACAGGGAGAAGGCGCAGCCCCATCTATCGTCAATGGAATCCATGCGTTAGAACGTCTTGGCGTGGATGTGATCATTGTCGGCAGAGGCGGTGGTTCGATAGAGGACCTGTGGGCTTTTAATGAAGAAATTGTGGCCAGAGCCATCTTTGAATGCTCTGTGCCTGTGATATCAGCGGTTGGCCATCAGACAGACTGGACGATCGCTGATTATGTTGCAGATTTGCGGGCGCCTACACCTTCTGCGGCAGCAGAACTTGCAGTGTATGATTATGCACAGACAAAAACGGCATTTGTACAGATCCGCCAGCGGCTTGACCGGGAACTTCGCAGGAAGCTTACGTTGTCCCGCACAAAATTAGAGCAGCAAAAGATGCGGTTGCGTTATCTGAGTCCACAGAACCGGCTGAATGAGAACCGCAGAAGAACACTCGACTATGAGGAGAAACTTACACAGGCAATGAGTGCATTGATTCAGGAACGAAGACATCAGCTGTCCCTTTTGGCAGGAACACTTGAGAGTTATTCCCCGGCGAAGAAGCTGAGCATGGGATATGCATTCGTGCAGGCAAAAGACGGGCATGCATTGCGCAGTGTTAAGCAGGTAGAACCAAAGGATGAAATCACAGTATATCTGCTGGATGGTGAGATTTCAGCCACAGTTTTAAAAAAGAATCCGAAGGAAAGTAAATAAGATGGCAAATAACACGGATAATAAAAATGAAAAGACAGGACTGGAAGAACGTTTTTCCATGATAGAGGATATTTTAGGAAAGATGGAAGATGAAGACGTGACGTTGGACCAGTCGTTTGATTTATATAAGCAGGGAATCGAACAGATCAAAGCGGCCAATGCAGATCTTGACCGTATCGAGAAAGCGATGCTGGTGATAAACGAAGACGGGGAATTGGAGGAATTCTAATGGACATTGCAAAGGAAATTGCGGTGCGGGCCGCAGATATCGAACAGAGAATTCAGATGTATCTTCCGAAAGCAGAAGGATATCAGCATACGATTTTTGAGGCGATGGATTACAGTGTCACTGCAGGTGGCAAGCGGCTTCGACCGATGCTTATGGAAGCTTCCTATGAGATGTTCGGTGGAACGGATCCGAAGATTGTAGAGCCTTTCATGGCGGCAATCGAATGTATTCACACGTATTCGCTGGTACATGATGATCTGCCGGAGATGGATGATGATGCATACCGCAGAGGTAAGCTGACGACACATAAAAAGTTCGGACAGGCGATGGGTGTGCTCGCAGGCGACGCACTTTTAAACTATGCGTTTGAAATTGTTGCGAAGGCACTCGTAGCACAGTCGGGAGATGCAAAAGCAGCCAAAGCATTTGAAGTTTTAGCATGCAAAGCAGGCATCTATGGTATGATCGGCGGTCAGGTCGTCGATGTGGAGAGTGAGAAAAAGAACGAGACCGTGGAGCGGGAACGTCTGGATTTCATATACCGGCTAAAGACCGGAGCACTGCTTGAGGCTTCCCTGATGGTAGGTGCAATCCTTGCCGGAGCAGACGATGCGCAGGTAAAGAAAATGGAAGATGCCGGAACGAAGCTTGGACTGGCGTTCCAGATTCAGGACGATATTTTGGATGTCACAAGTACCGTGGAAGTACTCGGCAAACCAATCGGCAGTGACGAGAAAAATCAGAAGGCAACTTATGTGTCTTTTGAAGGAATTGACAAAGCAAAACAGGATGTGGCGCTTTTTTCAGAGGAAGCGGTAGCGATACTTGAAGAATGCAGTGGAGAGCATGCATTCCTGCGGGAACTGTTTTTATTTCTTATACACAGGGAAAAATAAGTTATTTCGAGGTAATAATGGTTTTAGATCAGATACAGAATGTAAATGATATCAAAAATCTAACAGAAGAAGAAATCGATACACTGCAGGATGAAATTTGTACCTTTCTTGTAGAATCGATTGCGAAAACAGGTGGTCACCTGGCATCGAATCTTGGTGTGATCGAACTTACGATGGCACTTCATTTGTCGTTTGATCTGACAAAAGACAAGATTGTCTGGGATGTCGGACATCAGTCGTATACGCACAAGATTCTTACCGGACGAAAGGATGGGTTTGAACATCTTCGCGAGTATGGTGGAATGAGTGGATTCCCAAAGACAGAGGAATGCGAGGCGGACAGTTTCAATACAGGACATAGTTCCACCTCTATCTCGGCTGGATTGGGACTGGCGGAGGCCAGGGAAATCACAGGACAGGATTATTTTGTCATTTCAGTCATCGGTGACGGGGCTCTGACTGGCGGGATGGCGTTCGAAGCATTGAACAATGCGTCCCGGATGAAGACGAATTTTATTATAGTGTTGAATGATAATAATATGTCCATTTCGGAGAATGTCGGTGGTCTCAGCAAATATCTGAACGATTTTCGCACAGCAGACGCATACATGGATTTGAAGGATGGCGTGGTCAATTCTTTAAGCAAGATTCCGGTTTACGGGGATCGCATTGTGCGCAAAATCCGCAATGCCAAAAGCGGAATCAAGCAGTTGTTTGTTCCGGGAATGTTTTTTGAAGAGATGGGGATTACTTATCTTGGACCGGTTGACGGATCGAACATTAAAGCGATGCGCCGTGCCTTTGCGGAGGCGAAGCGTGTAAGAGGACCGGTACTCGTGCATGTTCTTACGAAAAAGGGCAATGGATATGTCCCGGCGGAGCGGCATCCGGCACGTTTTCATGGTACAGCACCGTTTGACATTGAAACAGGTGTACCGCTGCACAAACAGAGCAAGGCACATTATACGGATGTGTTCTCGACCGTTATGAAAAAGATGGGCGAGCGGGAACCGAAGCTTGTAGCAATCACCGCTGCGATGACAGATGGAACAGGACTGAAACGGTTTCGCAATTTGTATCCGGAACGTTTCTTTGATGTGGGAATCGCGGAGGAACATGCAGTGACGTTTGCAGCAGGTATGGCAAAAAGCGGATTGAAACCGGTATTTGCAGTGTATTCGTCTTTCCTGCAGAGAGCATATGATCAGATTTTGCATGATGTATGTCTGCAGAAGCTTCCGGTTGTATTTGCCATTGATCGTGCGGGATTAGTCGGAAAAGACGGTGCGACGCATCAGGGAATCTTTGATTTATCGTATCTTGCAACGATCCCAAATCTGACAATCATGGCACCGAAGAATAAATGGGAACTATCCGATATGCTTAAATTTGCCATTGCAGCGGATACGCCGATGGCAATCCGTTATCCGCGTGGTGATGCCTGTGATCTGTGGAAAGAGAAACGGGCACCAATCGAAAGCGGGAAGGCGGAAGTTCTCTGTGAGGGAACGGAAGTTGCACTTTTTGCAATCGGGTCGATGGTAGAGACGGCCTGGAAAGTTATGGAGAAATTACAGGAGCGTGGCATATCAGCGACGGTAGTCAATGCGCGTTTTGCGGCGCCTTTGGATAAAGAATGCATTTGTGGTCTTGCACAAAAGCACCGGCTTTTGGTAACATTAGAAGAAAATGTGGCAAGCGGAGGCATGGGTGAGCATGTGGCAGCACTGCTGATGGAAGAACAGAGCAGAATTAAACTCCTTCGAATCGCTGTGCCGGATACGTTTGTGGAACACGGAGATGTGGACACACTCTATCGCGTGCTTGGCATGGATGCGGATACAGTGACGAACAGAATATGTGAGGGATTATGAAAGAACGTTTGGATGTTTTATTGGTAAGTCGCGGGCTTGCGCCTTCGAGAGAAAAAGCCAAGACAATGATTATGGAAGGCAATGTATTTGTCAATAATAACCGTGAGGACAAAGCGGGCAGCACTTTTCCGGATGACTGCAAGATCGAGATTCATGGAAATACATTAAAATATGTCAGCCGTGGCGGATTAAAGTTAGAGAAAGCCATGACACATTTTGGAATTACATTGGACGGAAAAGTCTGTATGGATATCGGCGCATCGACCGGTGGCTTTACTGACTGTATGCTGCAAAACGGTGCGAGCAAAGTTTATTCCGTGGATGTTGGATATGGACAGTTCGCATGGAAGCTCCGTCAGGACCCGCGGGTTGTGTGCATGGAGAAAACGAATATCCGTTATGTGACACCGGAAGATATCGATGATGCACTGGATTTCGCATCGGTGGATGTATCTTTTATTTCCCTGACGAAAGTCTTAGGACCGGCCAGAGCATTGTTAAAAGACAATGGCCAGATGGTATGCCTGATCAAGCCACAGTTTGAGGCGGGCAGAGAAAAGGTCGGCAAAAAAGGCGTGGTGAGAGACAAGGCAGTCCATGAAGAGGTCATTAATAAAGTCATAGACTTTGCTTTAGAGATCGGGTTTTCCGTCCACAATCTGGAGTATTCTCCAATCAAAGGACCGGAAGGAAATATCGAATATCTGGTATACATTGAGAAGACCAGCGAGGCGGTAAAGGAGGAATCCGTGGATGTACACGCAGTGGTGGAAGCTGCCCACGGAGAGTTGGATAAATAATGCGTAATTTTGTACTGATTACAAATATTTATAAAGACCGGGAGCTGCGCCTTTCCCACCGGATTGTATCATATATTCAGGATCGGGGCGGACGGGCAGAAATCTGTGTCAGCAATATCGAAGGTGTCATGCAAAAAGACTTTGAACTGTCGGAAATTCCGGAGGATACAGAATGTATCATTGTACTGGGTGGCGACGGAACGCTGATCCGCGCGGCAACGAAAGTCGAGTCGTTACATATTCCACTCATTGGTGTGAATCTTGGCACACTGGGATACCTGTGTGAACTGGAAGAAACTTCGGTGTTTGAGGCGGTGGACCGGCTGATGGCAGACAATTATATGATTGAGGAACGCCTGATGTTAAGCGGCAGTAAAACAGGGGAGATACCGCAGCTGGCATTGAATGATGTGGTCATTCACTGGAGCGGTGATATGTCTATGCTGCAGCTGCATGTGACGGTCAATGGAAAGTTCCTGACAACGTACCATGCGGACGGCATTATTGTTGCGACCCCGACCGGATCGACCGGCTACAATATGTCTGCCGGAGGACCAATCATTGATCCGAAAGCGCGGATGATGCTTTTAACCCCGATCAATGCACATGATCTGAATGGACAGAGTATCGTGCTTAGTGCAGATGATGTGGTGGAAATCGAGATGGGAAGCCGCCGCTTTCAGAAGGATGAGAAGGCGTGCGTCAGTTTTGATGGGGATACTACGGTTCATCTGAAAGTGGGAGACCGTATCAGGATTGCAAGCAGCAACAGTGTAGTATCCATATGTAAACTCAATGATCAGAGTTTTCTTGAGATTCTTCGAAAGAAGATGCAAAGATAGGAGAGGGAACATGAAGACGAGAAGACAGGCAAAGATACTCGAATTAATTCAGCGAAATGATGTGGAGACACAGGAAGAACTTTCCGCATATCTGGTGCGGGAGGGATTTCAGGTGACACAGGCTACGGTATCCCGTGATATCCGGGAACTGAAACTGACAAAGATTGCCATGGACAATGGAAAGCAGAAATACGCAGTGATCACGGATGCGGATTCCGGCATGATGGAAAAATATGCCAGAGTGTTGCGCGAAGGATTCATTTCCATGGATCTGGCAAAGAATATTGTAGTGATCAAGACGGTCTCTGGTATGGCGGGAGCTGTCTGCGCGGCAATTGATGCAATGAAATTTCAGGAGATGGTCGGTTCCATTGCGGGGGATGACACCATCATTTGTATTATCCGTGATGACGAGGAAGCAGTCAAAATTATGAAAAAGCTTCGCAAAATTGTAGGCAGGTAAACATAGTAAGACTTTGGGAGAGTAGAAGGAGAGCGTATGTTACAAAATCTACATGTGAAGAACCTGGCATTGATTGATGAGACCGAGGTGGAGTTCGGACCGGGACTTAACATCTTATCCGGAGAGACCGGAGCCGGAAAATCGATTATCATCGGGTCAATCAACCTTGCTTTGGGAGAAAAAGTCCAGAAAGAAATGCTGCGTGATAACGGAGAATCCGCTTTGGTGGAACTGATCTTTTTTGTGGAAGATGCAGACACCATCGAGGCCATCCGTGCGTTGGATATCGAGATGGAGGACGATACGGTAATTTTAAGTCGCAAAATTACCGGAGGCCGTGCAATCGGCAGAATCAACGGAGAGGCCGTATCGGCTTCGAAAATGAAAGCCGTTGCATCTCTTCTGATTGATATTCACGGGCAGCATGAGCATCAGTCGCTGCTTTCGAAGAAAAAACATTTAGAGATTCTTGATACTTTTGCAAAAGAATCCCTGGGTGACAAAAAAGAAAAACTTGCACAATGCTATCAGGAATACCGCAAATTAAAAGACGAATTGGAACATGCCAATCTCGACGGCGAGGAGCGTGCAAGAGAATTGTCGTTTTTAGAGTATGAAGTCAAAGAAATTGAAGATGCACAGCTGACGGTCGGCGAGGATGAAGAACTTGAGGCGGTTTTCCGAAAGTATTCCAATGGAAAGAAAATTATGGATGCCGTAGGTGCTGCCAATGCGGCGACTTCCGAGGATGATGAGAGTGCATCGGAGCGTATAGGACGCGCACTTCGTGAACTATCGTCCGTGTCTGCTTACGATGAGCGCGTGAAGGAGATGGAGGAGCAGCTGACAGAGATTGATAATCTTCTGAGCGATTTCAATCATGAACTTGCTTCTTATCTATCGGACGAAGAGTTTGATGAAGAGACGTTCTATGAGACAGAGAAACGTCTGGATCTTATCAATCATCTGAAATCCAAATACGGAAATACGATTGCAGACATTCTGAAATATGGCGAAGAGAAAGCGGAGCGGATCACGGTATTAAATGATTACGATGCCTATCTTGCCGGACTGCAGAAAAATGTTTCGGAGAAAGAAAAACAGCTTGAACAATTGAGCCGGGAAGTATCTGACATTCGAAAAAAGGAGAGCAAAAAACTCACGGAATCCATTAAAAATGCATTGCTGGATCTGAATTTTCTGGATGTGCAGTTTATGATGGAATTTGCAGAGACTGATTATACGGCAAACGGAATCGATGATGCGCAGTTTTTGATTTCCACGAACCCGGGTGAACCGGTCAAACCGCTTGGAAAAGTGGCGTCCGGCGGAGAACTTTCCCGTATTATGCTGGCAATCAAGACTGTGATGGCATCGGACAAGATTGGTACACTCATTTTTGATGAGATCGACAGTGGAATCAGTGGCCGCACCGCACAGATGGTTTCCGAGAAGATGAACGCCTTAGGACGCAGTCATCAGATTATCTGTATCACGCATCTGCCACAGATCGCAGCGATGGCGGATTCTCATTTTCTCATTGAAAAGTCTGTGGAGAATCAGGCAACTGTATCAAAAATCCATAAGCTGACCGATGAGGAGAGTGTCGAAGAACTGGCACGCATGCTCGGCGGCGTGGAGATTACGGACACCGTTTTGGAAAATGCGCGCGAAATGAAACAAATGGCTTACATGAAAAAGTAAATGACACCGCATACTATAACTATCACCGACAGGAGGTAGCATGGTATGCGGTCTTTTTATGCGCGTTTGTTCAAAAATCTCATAGGAGTCTATTTGTGTGTGCTCGGGTGCTTTGCCTATATTACAATGATGAATGCAATTCCGGGACACGTATATCTCGAAGAAGGGGAGAGTCTTGCTTTGGACCGGATGATTCCGGTATCGCTCGCAGTGCAGGACGATACCAGAAGCGTGATGTCGGATATCGGGGAGAAGACGTACCGGGAGTTAAAGTCACAGAAACCTGATGCAGCGGTGCAGCAGTTGGCAAAAGGAAGTCATGATGTGGTCTGCTATCTTTTTGGCGTTTTCCCGATTAAAGAAGTGGAAGTGTCCGTGGTTGAAAGCCGGCAGGTACAGGCGGCGGGACGTGTGGTCGGCATCTATGGGGCAACGAACGGTGTGCTTGTCTTAGGAAGCAGCCCTGTGGAGACGGTAGATGGAAGTTACAGGGAACCGGCGGAACATATTGTATTTGCAGGAGACTATATTACAGCGGTGAATGGAAAGACCATCTCGGAGAAAGAACAGCTTATAGAACAGGTCAATGAAACCGGTGCAAATAAAATGACACTAACCGTATGGAGAAATGGAACATCTGTGGATGTGGCACTGACCCCTGTTGAGACAAAAGAAGCATATATGTTGGGACTCTGGGTTAAAGATGATATGGCGGGTATCGGCACGCTGACCTATTACGATAAAGATGGAAATTTTGGTGCACTGGGACATGGAATCGGTGACGGAGAGACCGGGGAGCTGCTTCGTATTTCCAAGGGAAATCTCTATCGTGCAGACATCTTTGGCATCAAAAAAGGAAAACGAGGAGAACCCGGAGAGCTGCAGGGGATGGTCTATTATGGGACGTCTGACCGGCTGGGAACTGTGGATTGCAATACGGATATCGGCATATACGGTACCTTGTATGACGCAGCGTATGAAAATTATTGTAAGACAGATGAGAGATATCTGGTGGGATACAAACAGGATGTGCAGACGGGAGATGCTGTGATTTTATCAGATGCATCCGGTCAACCCTGTGTGTACCATATTGTGATCGATTCAATGGATTACTCGCCGGCGGACCGCAATAAGGGTCTGCGCTTCCATGTGGATGACAAAAACCTGCTTGAACTGACAGGAGGAATTGTGCAGGGGCTGAGCGGAAGTCCAATCATACAGAATGGAAAAATCGTAGGAGGCGTGACGCATGTGCTTGTCAATGATCCGACGAGAGGGTATGGAATTTTTGTGGAGGAGATGCTGGAACATTAAAACAAAATTAGGGTGTATAAGAATAGTGGAATTTGGAATTAGAGAATTAATCCGTCATCCCATGACGAAAAATATGACCGATATGAAATATACAACTTCATCCGTAGATGCGAAAACGATTAAGAGTTTGAATACAATACAAGTTAAGTGACAATTTAGTGCAATAGTTACAGATTGTTTACGAAAATATTATAGATTAGTAGCTTAATTGCTTAAAAAAGTTGCAAAAATTGTCAATTAATGGTATAGTAAATGATAAATAAAGGTACAATTTACCAGGGAGTATGGAGTAACAAAATAAGATGGATAAACCAATTGGATTTGGACGCAAAAAACGATTGGGTGATTTGCTTGTAGAAGCAGGAACGATTACACAGGACCAGCTGACGCAGGCACTGAATGTTCAGAAAACTGAAAAAAAAGGACAACGTCTTGGTGATGTCCTGATGGATTTAGGATTCACAGACGAGAAGCAGATCATGAAGGCTCTGTGCAGCCAACTGAAACTTCAACCGGTGGATCTTTCTAATATCCGGATTCCGGAAGAAATCACAAAGCTTACCGAAGAAGCAGTTCTCCGTAAGCATAATCTGATTCCATTTCAATTTCATGAGAAGAATCCAAATGTAATCAAAGTGGCCATGAGCGATCCGCTTGATATCCGTGCGATGGATGATATTTCCATTATTACCGGATTGCAGATCGAACGTTATGTTGCGACACCAGGTGATATTGCGGCAGCAATTGACCGTTATTATGGAAACGCAGAGGCCCTCAGGGTAGCTGAACAGTACACCCGTGAACGAGAAGAACAGAATAAAAATAAGAACGTCGAAGCCGAGGATGAATCCAATGTACAGCAGGCACCTATCGTTAAACTCTTAGGACAGATTATCGAACAGGCAGTACATAAACGTACCAGTGATATTCATATTGAACCAATGGAGAATCAGGTACGTATCCGATTCCGTGTAGATGGTGTGTTACACGAAGCGATGCGACACGATATCAGTCTTCACGCAGCGCTGATCGCAAGAATCAAGATTGTCAGTGGTCTTGATATATCTGAGAAGCGCCGCCCGCAGGACGGACGAGCCACCAGCATCGTAGACCGACAGGAATACGATATCCGAGTATCCATCCTTCCAACTGTCTATGGAGAAAAGGTCGTAATGCGACTTGCCAAGAAAAAGGCATTGACCATGGACAAAAAGGAACTGGGATTCCCGGACGACGAACTGGCAAAGTTTGATAAGATATTAAGCCACCCGAACGGAATGATTCTTGTAACCGGACCGACCGGAAGTGGTAAATCAACAACCTTATATACTGCATTAAACGAACTCAATGGTGAGGGAGTTAACATAATTACCGTAGAGGATCCGGTAGAGGCGAATGTTGCCGGCATCAATCAGGTACAGGTAAACGAGAAAGCAGGACTTACGTTCAGCAGTGCCTTACGATCCATCTTGCGACAGGATCCGGATATCATCATGATCGGTGAGATCCGAGACCAGGAGACCGCAGAGATTGCCGTCAAAGCATCTATTACGGGACACCTGGTAGTCAGCACACTGCATACCAACAGTGCCGCCAGCACAATCACGCGTTTGGCAGACATGGAAGTAGAAAATTATTTGATTGCTGATTCTGTCGTCGGTGTTATCGCCCAGCGACTGGTGCGCCGTGTGTGCCCAAACTGTGGAGTGGTACATGAAGCGTCTCCGGCAGATCTGAAGACCTTAGGACTTCAGAACCTGAATCGCAAGGTTATGCTCCGTTATCCGGGACATAAAGAATGTGTCCGTTGCGGAGGAACCGGATACTTTGGACGAATTGGTATCTATGAGATCATGCCAATTACCAACGATCTCCGTCAGGCAATCAACCAGGGAAAGAATGCAGACGAATTAGAAGCCATCGCCTTAAGACATGGAATGAAGACACTTCGTATGAGTGCAATTGAATATGCACTGAAGGGAATTACAACCGTAGAAGAAGTTCGACGTGTTGCCTTCGAGGACGAAGATGAGTAAAAATAAAGAAGGGACTATGTAATGGAAACAACAATGTACGCGCTTCTTGCGACAGCAAAAGCAAATAACGCATCCGATTTACATATTACCGTTGGTGTCCGGCCAAAATGCCGTATCAGTGGTACATTATATGAGATGCAGGGGTTTGATGTCCTGACTCCGGCCAAGACAAAAGAACTGGTAGAATCCATGTTCAATGCAAAACAAAAAGAAACCATGGAAACCCTCGGTGAAGTCGATTTCGCATATGCGGATCCGGCCATCGGACGATTCCGTGTCAACGCCTTTCACCAGAGAGGCTCATACGCAGCTGTTCTTCGTATTGTAGGAACGACGATTCCGACACCGGAAAGTCTCGGTGTACCGCCGGCAGTCATTGAACTGACCAAGAAGCGTAGGGGATTAGTCCTTGTAACAGGACCGACCGGAAGTGGTAAATCAACCACACTGGCATCTCTGATCGATGTCATTAACAAAAACCGGAATGAACATATTATTACACTCGAGGATCCAATCGAGTACCTGCACAAACACAATCATGCAATTATCAACCAGCGAGAGATCGGAATTGATACCGAATCCTATGGTAACGCATTACGTGCAGCACTCCGTGAAGATCCGGATATCATACTCGTAGGAGAGATGCGAGACTTCGATACCATCTCCACTGCCATCACTGCAGCAGAGACAGGACATCTCGTGTTTTCAACCTTACATACCATTGGTGCAGCACCGACGATCGAGCGTATTATCGATGTCTTTCCACCACATCAGCAGAACCAGATTCGAAGCCAGCTGGCATCGGTACTTGAAGCCGTAATTTCCCAGCAGCTTCTGCCGACCGTCGGAGGAAAATCCCGTGTGGCAGCTTTCGAAGTCATGCTCGGTACACCGGCGATCAAGAACCTGATTCGTGAGGACAAAGCACACCAGATTCCATCTATCATGCAGACGAGCAAAAAGCTTGGAATGCAGACCATGGATGATTCATTATTTGACCTGTATCTGAAACACAAGATTGACGGTGCCAATGCCGTAGAATTTGCACAGGATACAGCAACCATGCAGGAAAAACTGTTCTAATTTAAACAAAGGACAGGAAAGGAAACTTTACATATGCCAAGTTATAAGTATGAAGTCATTGGACCGGATGGTAAACCACAGACCGGAACCATAGATGCAAGCAACTTAGAAGTTGCGACTGCCGAATTGAAATCCGGTGGCAACACCATCGTATCATTATCGAAAGCCAATGCATTCAACAAAGATTTAGACATTCATATCGGAAAAGCGGTCAGTGTCCGCGAACTCAGTGTTTTCTGCCGGCAGTTCGAAAGTGTATTGAACGCAGGTGTAACGGTCATCGAAGCACTGAATATGTTAGCAGAACAGACCGAGAACAAGACGTTCAAATCCGCCCTGGAAGATATCAGGGATGCCGTACAGAAAGGTGATACGTTATCCGCCGCGATGGCAGAGTTCCCGAAGATTTTCCCACCATTGATGGTACAGATGGTGGCAGCGGGAGAGACCACCGGTGGAATTGATAAGGCATTCAGCCGAATGGGTGGACAGTTTGAGAAGGAAGCCCATTTAAAGGGCTTGATCGTGAAATCAGCGATTTATCCGATTATATTGATCCTTGTAATTATCGTAGTAGTAGCAATCATGATGATTAAAATTGTACCGACATTTACTGCACAGTTTGATGAAGTAGGTGGTACGTTACCGACAGTTACACGTGCTGTAATGGCGATTAGCGATTTCTTTGTGGGCAGCTGGTATTATATGTTGGCAATCATTGTTGGACTGGTAATCTTTTTTAAAGAGTTTAAAAAGACAGAAAATGGTGCCATTATCATGGGAAGATTAGCTTTGAAATTTCCGATGGTCGGAAAGCTGAATATTAAGACGGCTTCTGCCAGTATGACGAGAACGTTGTCAACCCTTATGGGATCGGGCATTCAGTTGGTTGATGCATTAGCACTTGTTACCGATATGATGAAAAATCAGATTGTCAAGAATGCATTGAAGAAAGCGCAGGAGGAAGTCAGCCGAGGCATTCCGTTATCCAAACCATTGGATGAGAGCGGTGTGTTTCCTCCGATGGTCTATCATATGATTGAGATCGGTGAGGAAACCGGTAATATGGAAGATATGTTAGATAAGGTATCCCAGTATTATGATGAAGAAGTGGAGATGGCAACACAGTCTTTACTTGCTGTTATGGAACCTATGATTATCATTATTATGGCAGTTATTGTGGTTCCAATAGTACTTGCAATTATGATGCCAATGTACAGTTTATATGACAGTATTGGAGCATAATTTATGAAAAAAATAAATAATAAGGGATTTTCGTTAGTTGAATTGATTATTGTAATTGCCATTATGGCAATCCTTGTAGGAATTGTAGGAACACAGGTACTTCCATACATTGACAAGGCGAAGGAAGCGAAAGATATTCAGATTGTCAGTGGGTATTGTACAGACGCCACGACGGCATTTGTAGGTTGCACAGATCAGCTGGATAGTACAAAAATCTATACGATTACAGCGACAAAAGGTGCTTCTGGATGGACAGTAGATGCAAAGGATAATACCGGAACAAACAGTACGGTACTAAGAAATGCATTTGTAGAAATGAATGAGATTACTACGAAGGCACCGAACTTACAATCTAAAGAGGGAAAGAAAATCACGAAGATTACCATTGTCTGCAAACACGGAAATCTGACCGCAAAGCTTACCGTGGATGGACCACAAAACCCGAGCGCGTTTGAAGTGGAAATAAAATAATGGTTATTATATACCTGCCATGAGGTATGTGATGATAAATAAATAATTAATGCTAAAGGAGAAAAAAGGTATGAAGATTATGAACAAATTTCAGAAGAAGTTAGCAAACAGAAAGAAAGATAACAAAGGTTTCTCACTTGTTGAGTTAATCATCGTTATCGCCATTATGGCAATTCTTGTTGGTATTGTTGGTACTCAGGTTATTCCATATATCAGCAAGTCTAAAGTTGCAAAGGATCAGCAGGTATTAAATAGTATTTCAACTGCAGCAGTTGCAGCGTACTCCGAAAACGGAGCAACTAGCAATATGACAATTGATGTGTTTGGCACTGCACCATCAGATCCAACTGCAGCAAAAATTCAGACTGATATTAAAACTGCTTCTGGGTACGATGATTTAGCTGCATTTAAAAACGCACTCGGTTCAGATGCAGGAAAGAATGTTACGACAGTAACAGTTACTTTTGATTCAGCAACTCATAAAGCTACAACTTCTGTAACGCCAGTTGATCCAAAATATCCGATTAAGGATGTAGAAGCAACATTATAATTATTAAACAATAGGAGTAGTATTATAATATGCAAACCCAACTTACAATTTTTCTTTACATCGTTATATTTTTATATGGAATCGTAATCGGCAGTTTCCTTAATGTCTGCATTTTACGAATTCCTCGAAAAGAGAATATCGCAAGTCATTCCCATTGTATGACGTGCGGACGCAAGTTGGGCTGGCGTGATATGGTTCCTGTATTTTCTTACATATTTCTACGAGGCAGATGCCGGCAATGTGGGGCGAAGATATCCATACAGTACCCATTGATCGAGGCTCTGAATGGTGTGCTGTATGTGATCGTTTTCATGGCGAACGGATTTACTTTCAGCAGCGTTCTCTATTGTCTCATGACATCTGCACTCATAGTAATTACGGTCATCGATGAGCGGACTTATCAGATACCGGTCTCCATGAATCTTTTCATTGGATTGATCGGTGTCATTATGACCGTATATGATTATAAGCATATTTTATCCCATCTCATTGGAATGGTATGTGTCAGCTTGTTTTTATATGCACTTTATTATTTTTCATCAGGACAGGCAATCGGTGGCGGAGATATCAAACTCATGGCCACGGCAGGACTCGTACTCGGTGTGAAAAATATCGTCTTTGCATTTTTCCTGGCATGTATCTTAGGATCTATAATTCATACAATCCGTATGAAAGTCAGTAAGAAAAATAATTTACTTGCGATGGGACCTTACCTGTCGGTATCAATCTATATCGCAGCACTGTGGGGCAACTGCTTCTGGAGCTGGTATTTGGGACTGATGGGTCTATGAAATTAAATGAAGTATTTCATCATTGAGCGGCGAATTATGAACAGTTGAATTTTCGCCACCTCTATTTTATACAAAATGTAACGATGGAAAATATAGAAAAATAATTAGGATTTGTGATTTTTCTCGAGCATAGAGGATGTTAGAATTTTGTCTGTACACAGCAATCTCCATACAGGGATGTATGGAGAAGGGCGAGATGAGCCCGGAAGGTGAATGGAGCCCGGTTGCGTCACTCTTAGAAAAATTACATCAAAATTCCTACAGCCTCTTAGCGAAGAGAACCTGAACAAAGCATAATTATTTTTGTATATTTTCCTGCAGAACATTTGGAAAACATAAGGAGAAAATGAAAATGGTCAGAAAAGTAATAAGTATTGAGGCCGGCGTCTGGTGGACAAAGGTCTCTTTGGTTGAGTACCGAAAGAAAAATCCACCGGTATATCAGGCATTTGCCTTCCGGACTCCGGAGAATGCCGTGGAGGATGGTTACATCCGTGACAAGGATAGTTTTGCCAATGCCTTAAAGGAAGAGTTGCGCAGACATAATATCCGTGAGAAAGAAGTGGTATTTACCCTTTCTTCCTCAAAGGTTGTAACACGTGAAGTGTTGATTCCTTTCGTGAAAGACAATAAGATCCGTGGAATTATCGATGCACAGATGCGTGATTATTTCCCAATGGATGTCAGCAGTTATACGGTAAGTTATAGCAAGATGGATGTCGAGGAAGTAGACGGAAAGAAGCAGATTAAATTGCTTCTCGTTGCGATTCCGGATAATCTGTTGAACAATTACTGTACATTTGCAGATCTGGCAGGACTGAAAGTTGAAACATTTGATTACATTGGTAATGGTACTGTTCAGCTCATGTGTGACAGTTTCCTGCAGAATGCAGTCGTTGTACAGCTGGAGGAACAGGCCACTGTTATCAGTATCTTAGAGAACAAGAAACTCGTATTCCAGCGTGTGACCCCATATGGTTATGGCGCAACATTATCTGCAATCATTGATCATCCGGTTCTTGGAATCAAGGATGAATATGAGGCATTTGATTTCCTTTTAAGCCATAATGTACTGTACAATCGTCCGGTTGTACAGAAGATGGAAGACGAAGAGGAAATGAAGCATCAGCAGGCGATGGCAGACGAGACCTATGATGATCTGGCAGAGTCTTTACGTTATCATCTTCGCATTGCGAATACGGCAATTGAGTATTATCAGAATCAGGTAAAGAGAGAATTTACTGGAAATTTATATCTTGTCGGTGATGGTTCCCGCTTCGCAGGTATGCACAAACTGTTCGCACAGGAGATGCCACTGCCAATTCAGGATATCAATTTTGCGTCGATCATTGACTTGAAGAGCGAGAGTCAGAAAGCAGCAGTTGCGCAGACACAGAGCCAGGGAACTTATGAAGCTCCGGGACAGGTGAAGGAACGCCCGAAGGCAGCGACTCCGGTTGGATTTCTTTCCGTTATCGGTGCGGCGGTTCATCCGATTGATGCAAAACCGAAGGAAATGCGTGAAGCGGATGTAAAGAAGAATGGCCTGCGTAATTCTTATGTGATTCTTGCAGGAGCAGCTTTGATCAGTGTGCTTTTGATTTTGGGATCAAGTGTACGGCTTTTGGTTGCTACAGCACAGCATAATAAGTTACAGAAACGCATTCAGGAATTATCTTATGTGCAGGATACCTATGATGAGAGTGCAAAGGTACAGCAGGAAGAAAAAACATACGAGAATATTGACCGCGCGACGCTTTGCAACAATGAGCAGCTGCTTCCATTGATCAATCAGCTGGAAGAACAGTTACCAAGAGACATTCATGTGGAAAGTATTCAGACAGACAACAGTATGGTTGTCCTGAACATGGTGGCAGATAAGAAAGTAACGGTAGGACAGATGCTTTTGAATTTCCAGGAAGTGACATTGCTGCAGAATCTGGATATTCCACAGATGACAGAGACAGTGGACGATGTTGGAAATACTACATGGACTTATACACTGAATGCAACTTATACACCAATTACTTATGAGGGTGACGAGACAGAAAGTGTAGAGGATACAACAGAAGAAACAACGGAAGGAGAGGCAGAGACAAATGAATAAAATTAAATTATCGGATTCCGACAAACGTTTGCTCATTATCTTTTTGGCTATCCTTATGGTTGTAGTTTCTTATTTCTTTTTCTTTACCAAGAGCATGAGTAAGGCTTCTGATATAGAGGATGGCAATACAAAGGATAAGGCACAGGTACAGCAGATGGAACAGATGGAAGCTGCTTTGCCACAGGTTCGTGAGAACATGAAAAATCTGAAACAGAAACAGGCAGATATCATTGCAAAATATCCTTCCGATATTAAAACAGAGAAAGTAATCTGGATTCTTCAGGATATTGAAGATCATAACGATTATCATATTTCGGACATTACATTTGCAATGCGAAATCCGCTGCAGATTACTCCTGATGTATCGGATACAACAGATACTGCCACAGATGATACTGCGACAGATACTTCTGGCACTGATACTTCAGAAGCGGATACACAATCTTCAGATGATGGCAGTGACAGTGGCAACGGTGAAACCGCAGCAGTAAATGCTGTGACTGGTTATTATGCATCGATTGGTGTGAAGTATGATGCAACTTATGAAGGCTTGAAAGATATGCTTGCTTATGTAAATGAGTATTCAGATCGTATTACCATAACAGATTTTTCAAGTTCCATGGATAGTGAGACTGGAAGACTGACAGGTGATATGACATTCAACATGTATGTTATTACCAACACCGGTAAGGATTACGTAGAGCCAAAATTTGACATTATGCTCAAGGGCGTCCAGAATATTTTTGGAGGCAATGCAGGGGCATCTGCTAACAATTAAAGTGCAGGATAATGATCGGACAGATAGAGTAGAAAGGGGTGTCTTATGAGAAGAAAACAGAATAATGCAGGTTTTTCATTGATTGAGGTCATCCTTTCTATGGCTATCCTTGCAATTATTTCCATTCCGCTTTTAAGTTATTTTACAGAATCCATGAAGTATAATGCGAAGATGGCGGACAAGCAGCATGCAACGACTCTGGCACAGGAGGTGCTTGAGGACCTGAAGAATCAGGATGTCCTGGTGGCGGATGAAGGAACCGGAGAGACTATCAAGTATCTGCTGGATCATGGATATACTGTGGTGTCAAACGATATGGGCAAGACTGACAGTGCAGGAAAGTTCATCGGTGGCGAGGGCGTGTTCTACGGTGCTGCAGGAAATATTGGTAAAGATTATGATGTCGTTGTTAAGGCAGAAACTACACCGACGGAAAATACAAAAGAGATTCCGGAAGTCAGTGGAATTGATGATACCAGTGATCTGCTGGCAGTAGAGAATGCACAGTTACAGGAGGCTTTGACACATTTCCTTGCAATTAATTCTGCTTACGAATCAAATGTGTCTGCGCGACTGACCAGCGATCAGATTCGGAACAAAATGAAACGTACAATAGGCATCGATATCCAAAAGGACGGTGCCTATTACGACGTGAAAGTCAGTTGTACATATAAGTGCGAAGGATTGCGTGGGGGTGGTTCAAATGATACCTATGAGAGTGCTGCCTATGCGGAGGAACGTTTAAAAGAGGTAAAACATATCTATTTATTGTATAATGTTAATCAATTAACGGATACGGTTGATATTACAAAGGGCGCAGGAGTAGATGCTTCACTGAATCCGGAGATCGAAATTATCTGCCAGAATATTTCGAGCGTGGATCCGGCTTATGCGATTACGGTGACAGGAATCAATATTCCATCTGTCGCAACAAATCTTGGAAAAAATGGAAAAAATGGAAAGGTACACAACAGCAGTGGAATCCCTTTGACAAATACCAAGGATCTGGTAGAAAACAAGTCACAGATCCGAAAGATTACATTGCAGGTCAGTGTCTATAAAAAGGGTAAAGGAAGCACTGCTGGAGCAGAGCCTTATATTACCGTCAATGCAGCGAAAGGAGAGTAGTCCATGAGAAAGTTATCGTTAAAAAATGAAAACCGTGGTGCCTCTTTACTTGCTGTACTGATTGTGCTTGTGGTTGTCAGTGCAATTGCTGTGGTGATTACAAAAGTTACGATTACAAACATTCAGATGAAAGAAGTGGAGCGCGGAACAAAGAAGAATTTTTACAGCGCAGAGTCGGTAATGGATGCACTTCATGCAGGTGCCGGTGAAAAATCGGCAGATGCCTTAAAGGATGCTTATACCTATGTAATGGAGAATTATGCGATAAGTACAGCCAGTGGCAATAATCTGCAGGATGAATTCGCAAAGAAATATGTTGAGAAGTTAGAGGATACATTTAATCCGGGTGGCACGAATCCAAAGAGCGAAGAGAAAGAGGCTGGAGCGGTTATTTACAGTATTGCCGATTATGATACCAATATTGTGAAAAGCTGTATTGGTGATGCCGGGGAACAATCATATTATGAGATGCCGGCCGCTGGTAAGGCAAAGTACGAAGCTGATTATAAAGCGGGTACTTTTACTTTGAAAAATGTCGGAGTTTCTTACACCGACGCACAAAAATATAAGACAACGATTACAACGGACCTTGTATTTACAACACCAAAATTAAATTTCAATGGTGGCGATGAAATCAAGGAATTCATGAAATATGCATTGATTGCGGATAAACAGATAAATGTCAATGCAAATCCCGTGACGGTTGACGGAAATGTGTATGCCGGCAATGATGGAATTCTGGCAGACAAAAATGGTAGTGGAATATTCAATGGTAAGGTGACAATTACCCGTGGGAATATTGTTACAGACAGTGGATCCTCTCTTGTGATGGGGAATGGGAATTCTTCTATCTGGGCATCGAATGTTGAGACGAAGAGAAATCCATCCGGTTCTGCAGCATCTTCCATTGAACTCAACGGAAACAGTTATATTGAAGATGATTTGACTCTGAATGGTGTGAACAGTACAATTACAGTCAAGGGAAATTACTATGGATACAATTTTCAGGAGAATTATGATTCTCAGGTAGAAACCAAAGATGCTGCGTTTAACAGTGCAATGATGGTGAATGCCAAGAATTGTAAATTGGATCTGAGCAATATTAATTATCTGATGCTTTCTGGACGGACATTTGTTGCAAGAGGAAATGATTCAAAAAATAATGATGTATTATTAGGTGAGTCTCTTTCTGCAAGAACGAATCAGCTGGCGTATTATGTGCCGAATGATTATGTGAATGAGTCTACCGGAAAGTTTAAGACAGTTGCTGATGGTGGAAAAGACGGAGTGGCAGCATTTGAGACATTTTCTGGTGTCAGCAATGTTACGTCGTATCTGGACAGTAGTAAACCGGTGGTTGCTTATTATTATGTAGATAAGGCAACACATACGACTGTTCATAATTATTATCTGAATTTTGCAACAGAGCAGAAAGCAAATGATTATTTTACGGCGTATTGTAATTCTTCAAAGTCAGCTACTTTAAAGAATTATGCGATAGATTATCTGACCGACGATGCAATTGTATTAGATAGTAATAAGATTTTTACTCTGCGTGGGGATATTTTATATCGAAATGCGGTAGATGCAGATTTGGACGAAAAACATGTGAGGATTGATTTTAATGACTGGAAGATTGATGCAGCAAACAGTGCGAACAATGGTGTTTTTGCGGATTACAGTGCAAAGCTGGCCATCAAATACAAGGCACTGCAGCTTTCTTTAAAAGATTCTGATCCGAGTATTTCAGCTGCAAATGTCCGGATTACCAAAAGTACTGGAGAAATCGACAAGAGCCAGAGTCCTTTGATTGATACATTGATTGATCGTGCAGCAATGTCTGCGGCAGTAGATAATCATAAATCCGGTACGGATGAGTATTATATTGCTTACAAAGAACCAATTTCCGGAAGTACAGACAATACGGGAGTCGTTCTTGCAAAAAATACTTCATCATTGAACACGAATACAATTGGTATTTCACAGGGATTAATTGTTGCTACAGGAGATGTGTATGTTACAAAAAATTTCCGGGGATTGATTATTTCCGGTGGAAAAATCACCTTCGGCAGTGGTGTTACAGTAACCAGCGATAAGATGCTTGTTGCGGATTTGTTTAAAAAGGATATGGAGTCATCTTCTCCGGCATTTTCTCAGTTTTTCAAGGAGTGTTCCGTTGGTTCTGTGACAGACCATATTTCCGGAAATGTGGATATTAATACCTATCTGACTTATGAGAATTGGAAGAAGAATTAAGAGGTGAGCCAATGAGAATGCATAAAGGTTTAAATCAAAAGGGTGTGACATTGGTAGAAATCATTCTTGTCATTGCAATCATTGGTATTCTGGCAAGTACATCGGTGATGCTGATCGGGCATCTGCGGTATGCCGATACGGAGAAAGCAGTAAAGGCAGTGGATTCGTCTCTGGACAAGCTTCAGGTGCAGACGATGAGTAAGGCGGATACACCATATTTGTATATTTATCACCTCAGCGATGGCTGTTATATGAAGATTATGAATGATGATGTCACAAGTTTTGACAGCTCAAAGTTTGATAAAAAAGGTGTCAAACTTTCGAACAATCGCGTCGATATCTATATGGAAAGCAAATCAGGCACAAAAGTTGACGGAAATAATTTTATTAAGGTAGTTTATAAGAAATCGGCGGCCTTTGATACCGATACAGGAAAGACAAATGTGACAAACATAGTGATTGATGGTGTGGGAACGTATACGGTCCGACTGATTGGTGAGACAGGAAAACATTTTATTGTAAAATAGAAATGACAGGATACAAAACAGGACAAAGTGGAGTGGTATGAGAGAGGAAGGAAGTGGTCGTGTGCAAAAAGATAATAGAGGAATCACGCTGATAGAGCTGATCATTGCCATTGCAATATCAACTATTATCGTTGGAGCGGCAACATTCCTTTTGAGCACTGCGCAGAAAAATTACAGCAGTGCTTCGGCTACGATTGATCTGCAGTCGGAAGCACAGATTCTTATGGAACAGATGGGAACGTGGATTATGGAAGGCAATCGTGTGGAAGTGAATGCTGCCGGTGACAAACTGACGGTTTATCAGATTCCGCGAAAGGTTACAACGAAACGTCCGACTGGGGCAGAGGCATTGAAGACAGATGCGTCCAAGCGTGTTTTCTGGCTTTCCAACAAGCTCAATGGAAAGACGATGCTTTATATGAAGAAATTTGATGGTATTGCTGATCCGGATCATGATACCACGGATGTGACTGATTCCGATGCAACATTAGATAATTGTATCGGCGAATATGTGACGGGATTTACGGTTGCAAAATCGACATCCGATGCAAAGGTCACCATAACATTAGAACTTAAACAGGGAAAACAGAAATACAGTATCACCAATGAATTTAAGTTGAGAAATGCATTGCAGTAATGCATGATTTTAAGAAGGGAGCAATTACTTTGAAGAATCGAACAGATCACGAAAAAAGAAGAAGTAGATTTACGAGAAAATTTAAACGTTGTCTTGCATCTGCTGCATGTGTTTTGGGTGTTGCTGCAGTTTGTTTTGGTGTGGCTGGATACCAGAATAGAATACATGCGGAGGGTGATCAGGTTGTTACGCGTGGAGTAATCAACAGTCTGGGACAGATTCCGCAGACGAAGAAGACGATGTATGATGAAGGTAAGACTGCAGCTGACTATACAGATAAAGATATGAAACTTGGGTCTAAATCCAATCCTTTTGTCATCTTAGAGGTCGTGCCAAATGTAGCATACGGAGAATTAGGATATCAGATCGGTGGATGTGAACCGGTTAATATTGAGGAAATGCGGTTTGGAGCAGAGAATATGGCAGCCGTTACCAGCATGAAAGTTGGTTCATTTGGAAAAAGTGCTGTACAGGCTTTTTTCTTCCGTGATGAGCTGCCGGGAAATGTTGAACATTACAAAGATAAGATTAATGATTATACAAAAGATTACGGAAAAAAGTTTGAAGGATACTATGAGAAGGTAGAAGATGGAGAGGGTACGTTTGTACAAAAGGAAGATGGAACATTTGAAAATGTAGGTGCCGGAAAAGGCAATTTAATCTGGCATACGATTAATAATTTTGAAAAAGATAATTATAAGAATGTCGATTTTACCAATGAGGGCAAAGAGTTATTTAAAGATAAGGAAATTGGAGAGCGTGTTTATACAACACGGGAGCACTCGGAAAAAGATTGTATCGTTGAAGTACCACGGTATTTTAACTATGTAAGTTATGATTATTTTTTGAAAGATACTTTAAAACTGACGGATGAACAGGCGAAGGATTATTCGATTGTAATTAAGACGATTACGCCGAAAGAATTAAATGAGCATCCGGATTGGGCAAAATATGCAGATTTGTATGAATTTTCTCCGAAGACACATTATGGGGAAACTGTTAATCTGTGGAAGCAGTTTAATCGTCTGGGCGATACATCAGAAGTTCCGAATGGATTAAAAGGATTTGAAAATACGGATTCAGATAATACAAAGGATATTAGCTGGGAAGTAGCTCTTTCTATGTATCATAAGGTAAATGCTGATGTAAATTATGCAGCTATCATGATGGATACGGAATGTTACAGTGTAGAAAAGCTGACGAAAGGAAAACAGGTAACCATTGATATTCTTGACTGGAATATGAAACCTTCAGGAGAAACCTATACAGATACAGGATTTAACAACAATGTTTATAAGCTTGCAGTTATGCTTTTATCTATGAAGCATGAGCTTTTTGAAGATTTGTATCTTGATAAAACGAGTCCATGGAGAGTGGAAGATGGAAAGTGTCTGGCACAAAAAGGGGATGCGCAGACGTATTGGACATTATATACATTCTGTCCGACAAATGAAAAAGGCGAGAAGGTCAGCTGGGATTGGTATAATTATTGGAATACGCCTGATAAATGGAAAGATTATGAGATGGCCGGCAATGTAACTACGAATGGCAACCGTTTTTACATTAATAATCGTATGTTTACATATAATGGCGATAATACGATTACGCAGGATTATGCTGAACCTGGAAAAATTGATTTTGATTCAAAATTTAAGGATTTCCTGGATTATGTGGATAAAGAATATCCGGATAAAGATCGTAAACCATCGACGTCAGATGCTATACGATACATTTTGGGTGATAAGTCCAAAGATGACAATGAGAGCTTAAAGGGCACTCTGAAAATTTTGGATATTGAGCCATGTTACGATAGCAAAAATGGTTATTCACTGCAAAAAACTTATATTCGTCTGATGATTCCGAAATTCCGTGGCGACATTGAGATTACGCATATGACTACGGCACAGTTTATTGGATCGGCAGAAGATTTGAACAGTACCTACAATATGATTTTTATGGGACTGGATTACGGCGCATATAGCACGAAGAGAGAATGGGTCACAAGTGCAAATGATGGTAAGGGTGGAAATGTAGATGTAACCTATTGGAATGATCCTGAGATGAAAGGTAAAATTTATTTCCATACCGGAGATAAAATGACAGGGGCAAACTATACAGAGTATGGGACGAGCCGTTCTGTGGAATTTTTGTACTCACAAAAAAGTAATTCCAATGTTTCTGGACAGGAATTACGATTTGCAGGTAATGATATCACCACAATTAAGAAAGCAGAATTGGAAGATTTTCTGAAGGCCGGATATCCAATTGTTGCGGTTCCATATTTGTATGATACCGACAGTATTCGCATAGATCAGCATTCGAATATTTGTAGTTTTATTGAGAGCAACCGAAGCTCTTCGGATAAGAAAACGACACTGTTAAAAACATCTGATATCAGTGGTATTTATTCTGTGGTAAAGGAAAGTCGCGCTAAAGTTGAGTTTACAAAGTTACCGGAGAAATATAATGGTGATACCGGAAGCGGAACAAAGGTTACAAATCCAAATTATTTGTCAAGGGATAGCAGTCAGCGTTCATTGATGACATTTGGATTTAAGGTGGATGATAAAGCAAATAAAACGTATTCTTACCGTATTTACCTGGATCAGAACCAGGATGGTAAATTTGCAGATGATGAGTTGTATTATACCGGTAAGAATTTTAAAGCAAATGATGGAGAACAAACGGTAACCTGTAAGTTATCCAAGCTGTATTACGGATTGATTCAATGGAAGATTGAAGTATATGAAGTGAAAGCGAATGCAGATGATCGTTCTGCCCGTTTTGTAAAGACTGGATGTTCTGCTGCAAAGAATATGGCAGGAAATGGAAAGAAAGAAATTAATGTTCTTCAGATCATGCCAAAGGGTGACGAGGACTATTTTGGTAAACTTGATTTAAGTAGCAATCAGATGTTTAAAAAATATTATAGTGATTTAGAGGATTATAGTATTAGTATTACATCAATCAAATTAGAGGATTTTGAAAAAAAATTCAAAGATAAACCATTTACTTCGTACAATTATTCAAAAACACTTACAGATGCGGATTATGATAATATCAGCAAAGAATTATCTTCGGATCAGCAGGATTTGTACAAGTATCATATGTATATTATAGGTTTTGGCGATATGTATGCCGGTAAGGATCTGGACAATACCTATGGAATGGTAGATTTCCTTAAGTTTTACATTGCTTCCGGAAAGAGTGTGCTTTTTACACATGACTTAACTTCTTTTCATAATCAAAAAGCAGGAGACTATGGTTATTCTGCAAATACATTGCTTCGTGATGTTATGGGTATGAACCGTTATAAGGCAATCAGTAAAAATGTTCCAGACAAACAAAAACTGATTAATTATCAGAGCAAACGTTCTTATGATACGGTAACAGATATCAATGGAAATGAGTTAGAACAAAAGCATGGATTTACATATTATGCGTTGAAACGTTTGGGATGGACCAGCGATCAGCAAAATTATAATAAAGATCAAACGGTTCCATACCAGTATATGATAACCAGCAGTGAGACAGGTAAGCCAATATGTGATATTGATGAGATTGTTGCACGTACCGGATTTATCAATACCAATGATCTTACGACAAAGGTAGAACAATCAAATCAGGGACAGATTACAGAGTATCCTTATAAGATAGATGAATCGTTTACGATATCGCCTACACATGGACAGTATTATCAGCTTGACATGGAGGACCCGGAAGTTACTGTATGGTATACGCTTGCAGATGATGGAAAGCATAAAGTTTGTGAGAATATTGACGGTACAGCCGTAACTTATGGCGTTTCTCCAAAGGATGCTGCAAATAATTATTATATTTACAGTAGGGAAAATGTATTCTATTCTGGTGTTGGTCATTCAGAAATTACACAGGAAATGGAAGCTAAGCTTTTTATCAATACGATGATTGCTGCTTACCGTGCGTCCTATGAACCACCGATGATTGAGATCATGAATCCGGATGCAGAGATTACGGATGTTAATACGATGAATTACCAGATGACTGCAAATGATGAATATAATGATGATGATGCTACTACATCAGGTTCTTCATCAGCGTCAGGTAAAGTACAGTTTGAAGGTCAGGGCGCGGACAACAATGATTACATTAAAGTCCGTTTTAGTCCGGTAGAGTTGAATGCAATCAGTACAACACTTACGTGTTCCATTTACTATGAAGCAGACGGTGCAACGCATTATGTACAGCGTATTTATGATGCGGATACGGATAAAGAAATTGATTCTACACTTAAGGATGGAAAGTGTGTTTATGAAGGTCTACAGAATATGCATGAATACTATTTCTATTATCCAAAGAAATACTTAAATGAGTGGAAAGATGGAAGCACAACAAAATCAGCAAGAAGAACCATAAACTTCTACATTAAAAATAATAAGGCAAAATTGCCAAGATATCAGACACTTGATATGTCGGTACGCGCTTTATTCAGACTGGATTAAAATGGGGGCGGAATCCTTTGGGTTCCGCCTGTTATTTTATATATAGAACATACGTTCTGCATGAAGAAAGGTGTTGATAAGGACTAGCACACGAATTATAATGTAGAGGAGCCGGAATAATCCTGTAAACGGAGATTACAGTTATTATGCGGTATATGGCACGATTTATCGGGTAAACAATCAGACAGGTAAGAATACAAAGATTAAGGCACTGAAAGATGCATTTGAGCTATTTGATCTGACTTATTACAAAGGTTATTTATACTTTACTGAAGATTTGTATTATGGAACCGAAATGGAAAAGAATCAGATTTGCCGAATGAAAGCAGATGGAAGTGGATACGAGGTACTTGGCTGGGGACAGAGTCCAACCATTTATAAAGACAGGATTTATTATATCAAAAATAAAGTTGTAACGGATGTGTATGGCAGTTCCACAGAGGCTGTTGGTATTGCAAAGATGGATCAGGGATGTCGTATCTATTATTTTGATACGAAGTCCAGGAAAAAGAAACAGGTATGTTCCATTCCGAATGGGGATGGCAATTTTTCCGGTGTGATTGGGAAAAATGTATATTATTACTGCTATGATAAGCAGGCTACCTATTGCTATAATCTGTCTTCAAAAAAGACAATGAAACTGATTGACAAGAATGTTACAATCCTCACAACAAAAGGTAAGTATATGGTGGTGGAATGTTTCCTTTCACAGAAAGAGTTTGAAAAGACTGGAAAAACAAATGAAATTGCAATTATGAAAAAATCTGGAAAGGGATATAAGAAACTGATTCGGTTTTATGTATCTTAGTGGAAGAGTTCCACAGCAAATACAGCAACGCAGGCTGCGATTGCAACGACGGTCAATCCTTTTTCTTTCAAAGCAAATATGACGGCTACGATCAGTCCGGCAGCGGCACCGGCCCACCAGTTGGTAGCGTAGAAGACGGCCGGAATGGTCATGGCTGTCAGAACTGCATAAGGAATATATGCCAGAAAGGAACGGATAAACCGGTTATTGATTTTATTTTTGATCGCGACGAATGGTATCACACGAATCAGATAAGTGGATCCGGCAAGAATCAGCAAATAAAGAAAGAATACATAATTATTCATGGAAAACCTCCTAAGGTTCGTCAGGTTCTTCGTCTGCAACCGGGAACAGGATTGCTCCAATGACTGCAGAGACGACCGCAACGACAGTGATGGTAATACCGCTTGATATTTTAGAAAGAAGCGGGATATAGTAAAAGGCACAACTTAAAATCAACGATAAAATCACGACAAAGATCACCGGTCGTGATTTTTTCATTTCCGGGACTACAATTGCCACGAACATACCATAGATAGCAAGGCTTAATGCACTCATGAGACGGTTCGGAAGAATACTTCCAAGGATGGAGCCAATCAGAGTGCCGACCGCCCAGCCGATATAAGGAAGCGTTGCCAGTCCTGCAAAAAAACTGCGGGTAACTGATTCTTCCTGACTTGCTACGGCAAAAATTTCGTCTGTCATCATAAATCCTAAAATCCAGCGATAGATGCCTTTAAATTTGTTGTCCGCTTTTTGTGCAATCGATATGGACATAAAAGAGTACCGGATATTGATGGTAATCTGGGAAATCAGCATCTGAAAATACTGACCTGGATGAATCATGAGGCCGATACCGGCAAATTGTCCGGCAGAAGTGACAGTGGCCATTGATATGATCAGTGCCTGCCACCAGGACAGACCGTAGGATACGGCCATAATTCCAAAAGTAAAGGAAACTGACAGATATCCCAAAGCAATCGGAATTCCGGCTGCCAGTCCGCGTTTATAATTATTCATCATTTTCTCCATAAATTTGTAAAAATTAGAGCTAAAAGACAGGCTCAAAGGATATTTTATCACAAATAATCAAAAAGTGTTATTTTTTTTCGAACACAATTGTAAATGGTTTGCAAAATAGGGGATATTATGTTAACTTTTGATTAGTTATGTTTTGAAATAAATTGTACAGATAAGAGGAATGTAAATGAGTAAGATTAAATTAGGATCTCATGTCGGTATGGCGGGAAAAGAGATGTTTCTTGCCTCCGCGAAAGAGGCGGCATCGTACGGGGCAAATGTTTTTATGCTTTATACAGGGGCTCCGCAGAATACCCGGAGAAAAGATGTGACAGAATTAAATATAGAAGCAGGATGGGAGTATGCACATGCACATGGAATTGATGAAATTGTTGTGCATGCACCATATATTATTAATCTGGCAAATACAGTGAAGCCGGAGACGTATGAGCTGGCTGTGGAGTTTTTGGAGAAAGAAATTGTGCGTACAGCTGCGATGGGAAGCAAAGTATTGGTATTGCATCCGGGCAGCCATGTCAATGCGGGCTCCGAAGCAGGCACGGCGCAGATAATCAAAGGCTTGAACACCGTATTGAATCAGAACGAGGACGATGTCTGCATCGCATTGGAAACGATGGCGGGAAAAGGCAGTGAGATCGGACGCAGTTTTGAGGAATTGAAAGCAATTTATGATGGCGTGGACAAAAGGGAGCGTTTGCGAGTTTGCTTTGATACCTGCCATGTCAATGATGCAGGGTATGATCTGGTCAATCATTATGAGGAGGTCTTTGCAGAATTTGATCGTATCATTGGTCTGGACCAGATTGCTGTCTTTCATGTAAATGACAGTATGAATCCGCTCGGTGCACACAAGGACCGTCATGCAAATATCGGAAAGGGAACGATCGGATACGAGACATTACATCGGCTCGTGCATGATGAGCGTTTCCTGAATGTGCCGAAAATTCTTGAGACACCGTGGCTTTGCGAGGAAGGATCCACAAAGAAAACAATTCCTCCGTATAAGGAAGAAATTGCATGGTTGCTGCAGTGAGGTATGTATTGCGTAAGTTCTTTTCGTTTGATATGATTGAACTTAATGTATAGATTCTATTTACTAAAAGATTTATTATAAGAAGAGGGACGAAGAATGAATAATTGGAAAGATGTAACGATTGTTCCGGAGTTTGATGAGCAGGGGGTTGCCTGTTACAGGCTGGAAGGTGGAGATTATTTAAATGAGTATTATATTGTGTCGGAAGCAGAGTCGAGAAAGCTTTTGAACACACCGGAAATTGTAGGATATGAGGTGTACAACTGCCTGATTCCATCCACCTCACAGATGCTTTATTATCTGAAAGAACAGAAGAAAGTAACGACAGCAAACATTCTTTCTATTCTGCGCGGGGCATTGAACTATCCGTTGGAGGAGAGCTGCTACCGTGAGCATATCCGTGTACATGACATCAGCTTTCTGTCAAGTGAGCGTGTGTTTGCGGATGAGGAGATTGCGGGACTTGAGATTAAATACAGCAAGCTTACGATGGTTCCTGACAGCACGCTTATGATTGGTGACATCATTGCAAGTGGTGAGACTTTGATTCATTGTTTGCGTTATGTGACCGACTTTTACCGCAAAAATGGTGCAAGATTGCGTAATATTATTGTATTTACAATCGGCGGAACAAAGGGCATCGATATCCTCGAGGAACTCACGAAAGACATTCGTAAATTCTGGCCGGATTTTGAGGGATTTATTACCATTTATTATGAAGGAATTTTCAGCACCTATCAGGATAAGGGAGTTTCCGGTATCAATCTTCCGGATGTTGATTTCTTCTGGAAAGACGGAATTGTTGCACCGGAATTTCGTAGAGAGACATTGTCGATGTGCAGCCCGCTTTTTGAAAAATGTATTATTTACGATGGAGGAGCAAGACGTTATGAAATTCATGAGCATGTAGAAGAAGTGCTGGATTTCTGGAAAGGTATGCTTGCGCGTGCAGATCGTATCGATATGGCAGAACTGCTGGCAGAGAAACTCGGTTATCCGCTCCCAATCAGTTATGAGGACTGGATTACGTGCAATCATTATGAGAATATTCCGGCTGCAGATACCCGGTGGCTGTATCGTCAGGAACAGGGATATATCGAGAGCATGAAGAATATTACATTAAAAGAACTTGCAACGCAGAGAATTGAAGAGTTTACCGATGCACTGCGTAAATATATGCTGTAGCAGAAAGGATAAAAGAAAATGAGCAAAGAAAAAACAAAAGTAGATGTTGATTATGCAGATTCTGCTGTGCCCAGGAATGGGAGAAAAGGATTCCTCACCATGTTTATGATTATGCTGGGATTTACCTTTTTTTCGGCGAGTATGTGGGCAGGACAGCAGCTTGCAGCCGGACTTGATTTCAAAGGATTTCTTGGTTCGCTTATTTTAGGTGGGGTGATTCTTGGTGCTTATACCGGCCTTCTTGGTTACGTTGGAGCAAAGACCGGACTTAGCATGGATCTTCTCGCAAAGAAAGCATTTGGACAAAAAGGTTCCTATCTGTCTTCGGCAATGATCAGTTTCACACAGATCGGATGGTTCGGTGTAGGCGTTGCAATGTTTGCTATCCCGGTTTCTTCTGAAATTTTCGGTGACAGTACGCTGGCAAAATGGATCCTTGTTATTGTGGCGGGTGTCTGCATGACAGCTTCTGCGTATTTTGGAATCAAATCATTGACTGTTATCAGTTATATTGCCGTTCCATTGGTTGCAATTCTTGGAACGGTTGCTATGGTCATGGCAGTAAATCAGGGAAACGGAACAATCGTAGATCAGTTTGCGGTATCCAGCGGTACTTTAAGCGTGGTCGGTGGAGCAGGACTTGTAATCGGTTCCTTCGTATCCGGTGGTACAGCGACCCCGAACTTTACCCGTTTTGCAAAGGATGCAAAGTCAGGAACGATTGCTACGGTTGTTGCATTTTTTATCGGTAATTCCCTAATGTTTTTCTTTGGTGCAATCGCATACATTTTCGTAGGTGGAAATGATATTTTCGAAGTTATGATCCGCCTGAATCTGTTTTATATGGCAATTCTTGTTTTAGGATTGAACATCTGGACAACCAATGACAATGCATTGTATTCTGCAGGACTTGGACTTGCAAATATTTTTCATCAGAAGAAAAAACCGATGGTATTGATTTCCGGAATCATCGGAACCTTATTATCCGTGTGGCTGTACTACAATTTCTGTAACTGGCTGAACATTTTAAACTGTACCCTTCCTCCGGTAGGTATTATCCTCGTGTTATCTTATTTCGTGGATAAAGAAGCATACAAAGAGGGGGCAGAAGAAAAAGTTGTGGACTGGTTTGCTGTTGTTGGTGTCATTCTCGGTGCAGTCGTTGCAAATATCGTACCGTATGGTATTGCTTCTATCAATGGTATGGCAGTCGCAGCGATATGTTATCTGATCGGCAGAAAAGTGAACAAAAACCGCTAAATCCAGCTGCCTTGCATTTTTCGTACAAATTGTGGTAATATAAGTAGTTGGATTAGAACCTTTTCACATATTTAAAGGAGGATATATAAAATGACAAAGATTGACATTATTTCAGGCTTTTTAGGAGCTGGTAAAACAACATTTATTAAGAAGATGATCGATGAAGCATTCAAGGGTGAGCAGATTGTTCTCATCGAGAATGAATTCGGTGAAGTTGGTATCGATGGTGGTTTCTTAAAGGATTCCGGTATTGAAATCACAGAGATGAACAGCGGATGTATCTGCTGCTCACTGGTTGGTGATTTTGGCAAGAACTTAAATGAAGTAATCACAAAATATCATCCGGACCGTATTTTGATCGAGCCATCCGGTGTCGGTAAATTATCGGATGTTATGAAATCTGTAATTGATATAGAAAAAGAGCAGGATGTGAAATTAAACGCATTAGTTACCGTTGTCAATGCACTCAAGGCAAGCAAGCAGATGAAGGCTTTCGGTGAGTTCTTCAACAACCAGATTGAGTATGCAACAACTGTAATCTTAAGCCGTAGCCAGAATGCTACTCCTGAGCAGTTAGAGTTCTGCGTAAATCAGATTCAGAAGCTGAATCCAAATGCAGCAATTATTACGACAGACTGGGCTTCCATTCCAGGTGAGCAGATTCTGAAAGTTATGGAAGGACAGGACAACCTTGAGATGAAAGTTCTTGCTGAGGCACGTCATGCACATGATGAGGAAGAACACGAGCATGAGCATCACCATCATGATCACGATCACGACCACGAGGAGCACGAGCATCATCACGATCACGACCATGAGGAGCACGAGCATCATCACGATCATGAAGAACATGAGCATCATCATGAGCATGATGAAAATTGTACATGCGGATGCCACGATCACGACCATGAACATCATCATCACCATCATGCAGATGATGTATTCACAAGCTGGGGCAAGGAGACACCTCACAAATTCGAGAAGTCAAAGATTGAAGAAATCCTGAAAGGCTTCGTAGAGTCTGACAATATCCTTCGTTCCAAGGGTATGGTTGAGAGCGTTGACGGAAGCTGGATCTATTTCGATATGGTTCCGGGTGAGTATGAGATTCGTGAAGGCGAGCCGGATTATACCGGACGTATTGTAGTAATTGGTACCGAAATCCATGAGCATGAGCTTGAGGAACTGTTCGGTCTGGCATAAAGAAAGGAGCAGTAATGGCACAGGATATTCCAGTATATTTATTTACCGGATTTATGGACAGTGGCAAGACTTCTTTAGTGGAGGAGACATTGTTCGAAAACGAATTTGGCGATGGAGCCAAAGGTGTTATCATTATGTGTGAAGATGGTGAAAAAGAATACGACGAGGCAAAACTTGCCACCATCAATTTCAAACTGACAAGCATTGAGTCCGAAGAAGAGTTCACACCACAGAAACTGCAGGAGATTCAGGATACGTTCCAGCCGGAGCAGGTTTTCATTGAGTACAATGGAACCTGGGGCATGGACAAGATCCTTGAGGCACAGATGCCGGAGGGATGGGTGATCGTACAGTCTCTGGCAACAGTGGATTCTACGACTTTTGATATGTATATGAACAATATGCGTGCGATGATGCAGGAACAGGTTTTCTCCAGCGATGTGGTCATTTTCAACCGTACCGATGATGATACCGACCGTGGTCATCTGCGTCGTTCCATCAAAGCAATCAACCGTAAGGCACAGATTGTCTATGAGCGCAAGGATGGAACGATCGATGAGCGTCCGGAAGAACTTCCATTTGATATCAACCAGGATGTGATTGAACTTTCCGATGCGGATTATGCCATCTGGTATATGGATGCAATGGAAAATTATAAGAAATACGATCGCAAGAAAGTGAAGTTCCGTGCGCTTGTATACAATCCGGATAAACTGAAAAAGGGCGTTTTCGTGCCGGGCCGTTTTGCGATGACCTGCTGTATTGAGGATGTTACTTTTATCGGATTCAAATGTAAATATGACAAAGAGGATGAGATTCCGCACAAGTCATGGATTGATATTACCGCTGAAGTTCGTGTGGAATTTGCCCGCGAGTATAAAGGAAAAGGCCCGGTGTTGTACCCGATTTCTATTGAGAAAGCGCAGAAGCCGGAAGATGAGCTGGTATACTTCTCATAACTGAAAGATATAGCAGAAAAAGGAATATGTTTTGACATATACACGCTTTTTCTGTATGATTAAAAAAGAGTATTTAACACTAGGAGGAAGATTATGTATCCAATCGTTCGTAAAGAAACATTGGCAGACAATATTATCCTTATGGATATCAAAGCACCTCGCGTTGCTGCAGAGTGTCTGCCGGGACAGTTTATTATTGCTAAGACTGACGAAGTAGGAGAGCGTATCCCGCTCACTATTTGTGATTATGACAGAGAAAAAGAGACCGTTACCATCGTTGTTCAGACAATCGGTGCAGGAACCGAGCGTATGATGAGCCTTAACGAAGGTGATGCATTAGAGGACTTCGTAGGACCTCTCGGATGTGCATCCGAGTTATGTCTTGAGGAGAATCTCGAGGAGACAAAGAAGAAAAATATCGTATTTATCGCAGGTGGACTTGGTACCGCTCCGGTATATCCGCAGGTTAAGTGGCTTCATGAGCATGGCATTGATGCAGATGTCATCATGGGATCAAGAACCAAGGATCTGCTTTTCTATATCGATGAGATGAAAGCAGTTGCCGGAAATGTATATGTTACAACAGATGATGGTACATATGGATTCCACGGAAACGGATGTCAGCAGTTAGAGGCACTGGTAAATGAAGGCAAGCATTATGATGTATGCGTTGCAATCGGACCAATGATCATGATGAAATTTGTTACAATCCTTACAAAGAAGTTAGAGATTCCTACAATCGTATCCATGAACCCGATCATGGTTGACGGTACTGGAATGTGTGGCGCATGTCGTCTGATGGTTGGTGGCGAAGTGAAGTTCGCATGTGTAGACGGACCTGAGTTCGACGGACATCTGGTTGATTTTGATCAGGCAATGAAGCGTCAGCAGCAGTATAAGACAGAAGAAGGACGTGCAAAGCTTGCATATGAAGAAGGCGACACCCACCACGGTGGCTGTGGTCATTGCGGAGGTGACAAATAATGGATGCATTTGTAAGAGTACCAGTACGTGAGCAGGAGCCAAAGGTTCGTGCTACGAATTTTGAAGAAGTATGTTATGGATACAACGAGGAAGAGGCAGTCGCAGAGGCTTCCCGTTGTCTGAATTGTAAAAATGCACAGTGTATGAAGGGATGTCCGGTTTCTATCAATATTCCGGCATTTATCGCACAGGTGAAGGAACGTAACTTCGAGGAAGCTTACCATATTATTTCTGAGTCATCTGCACTTCCTGCTGTATGTGGCCGTGTATGTCCACAGGAGAGCCAGTGTGAAGGCAAATGTATCCGCGGAATCAAGGGCGAGGCAGTTGCTATCGGTAAACTTGAGCGTTTCGTTGCTGACTGGGCTAGAGAGAACGGCATCAAGCCAAAGAAAGCAGAAAAGTTAAACGGACATAAAGTTGCAGTCATCGGTTCCGGCCCTGCAGGTCTTACTTGTGCCGGAGATCTGGCTAAGCTTGGCTATGATGTAACAATTTTCGAAGCATTACATCAGGCCGGTGGTGTATTAAGCTACGGTATTCCTGAGTTCCGTCTTCCAAAGGACAAGGTAGTAGCTGCAGAAGTAGAGAATGTTAAGGCATTGGGCGTTAAGATCGAGACAAACGTTGTCATCGGAAAATCTGTTAAGATTGATGAATTGATGGCACAGGAAGGTTTTGAGGCTGTATTTATCGGTTCCGGTGCAGGTCTTCCTAGATTTATGGGAATTCCTGGCGAGCAGGCAAACGGAGTATTCTCCGCAAACGAGTTCCTTACACGTAACAACTTAATGAAGGCTTTCAAAGAAGGTTATGAGACACCAATCTCACACGGAAAGAAAGTTGTTGTTGTCGGCGGTGGAAACGTAGCAATGGACGCTGCCAGAACAGCACTTCGTCTTGGCGCAGAGGTACATGTTGTATATCGTCGTGGTGAGGAAGAACTTCCGGCACGTAAAGAAGAAGTACATCATGCAAAAGAAGAGGGAATCATCTTTGATCTCCTTCAGAACCCGACAGAAATTCTTGTAGATGAGAATGGATGGGTAAAGGGTGTTCGTATCATCAAGATGGAGCTTGGTGAGCCGGATGCTTCCGGAAGAAGAAGCCCGATCGAGATTCCAGGTTCTGAGTATGATATGGATTGTGATACCGTGATCATGTCACTTGGTACATCACCAAACCCATTGATTTCTTCCACAACTGCTGGCCTTGATATCAATAAGCGTAAATGTATCGTTGCTTCTGAGGAGAACGGTGCAACAAGTAAGGCTGCAGTATTCGCAGGTGGAGACGCAGTAACAGGTGCTGCAACAGTTATCCTTGCAATGGGTGCCGGTAAGGCTGCTGCGAAGGGTATTGATGAGTATCTTTCAGCAAAATAAATTCGGGGTTGTCGTGATCAGATAGAAATTTGAATCAGGTATCTGTGTATTGGAAGTAACATATCTGATGCACATCAAAAATTTGCCTCATAGTAATTAGAAAATAATTGACGCGCGGTGTTAGTTTACGAGTATATGTAAATCTTCGCCGCGCGTGATTTGTTTTATGTAGATTTTGTTGCTTTGGAATATTGGATTGTTTGTTCCCGGAAGAAAATATGCTTTTTGTAATTTGACAGCAGAATCCGTGATCTGATGGCACAGAGAAGATATGACAGCAGCACCTGGAATTTACAGGGACGTTCCGTTGCTTTGACTTCCGGAACTGATGGAAAAGTCGAATTTGGCAGTAAAGGCAAACTTCGAAAAGAAGATGGTGCAAATCAGAATGTCGATATCTGGAAATATTCATCCATTACCAAGCAGAGAAAAGATAATAACGGAAATATATCTTATGTTCCGGATTATGATGACAATGCTGCAGATTTGTATCTGAAATTTGGACCAAATATAAAATATCAGGATGAACAGCAAAATAAGAATACATCAGCCAAAGCGGATCGTGTATGCACAGACAATTCATTTGAGGGTTCCTTGGGATTGACAAAGAAAGTAAGTCTGGATAATAAAGGACAGATTACACGTTATCCATATATTCTTGATGAGGATGATCTGAAGAAACTGGATATTGCTAATACACATCAGCAGTGGCATCAGCTGGATATGGATGATCCGGATTTTGTCGTATGGTACAATCTTTCTGATGACAGTGCAACAGAGACAGGCATTTATTCGTCCAGAGAGAATGATGCCAGAAACCAGTATTATATTTACAACGTTGGAAATATTACCTACACTGGTATGGGACATTCCGGTAATAAAGAAACACTTCCGGACAGTGAAGTAAAACTGTTTGTTAATATTATGATTAGTGCGTATCGTTCAACCACAGGAGATCCACGAATCGTTGTTACCAATCCAGACAAGCGTGAAGTGAGCAGTACAGAATCCTATTTATATGCGGTAATTGATCCGGATAATTATACCTATGCTAATGATGATACAATAGACGTAACATTTAAGATTGAGGATACCTCATGGGTAAAATCCAGACAGGAGACAAAAGTCAATGCTCTACAATTTGTCTCGGATGAAAGTGGAACAACTGTTTTGTCAGCGTCAGAGCATCCGGCACTTTATAAGAAGGATGGAACAAAAATGAATTTGTCACTTGCTACGGCACAGTGGGGAAATTATGTATATTTAAGAAAACCTTCCGGCTGGAATGATAATATTTCCTGCTATGTTTATTCCGACAGTAATGGGAAAAAGAATGCGGATTGGCCAGGCGTTAAAATGGAAAAAATGTCGAATGGACTGTTCCGGTATCAGATTCCAAACGCCATATCGCATGCTACCGTAATGTTCAGCTATGATGGTGGGGGTAACGGAAAGCAGTATCCGGGAATAGATCAGCCTGGTTTTACATATTCGAATGAATCAATGATTGCTGATGCTACAAAAAACTGGTCGTGGACGAAATATTCGGAATCGACAGCGTTTGATGCTTATGCAGTTGAGATTGCGAATGACAATACGGACAAGGGCAATTATTATTTCAAAGTAAGATACAAAGAGCTTATGGAAAAGAAACAACTGGATTATTACTTGTGCATGCAGGTCAGGACAACTCGTGCAGGCGGAAAGAAAGTATATAGTAAACGTGTCACAAAGGTTTCGGTTTTGCCGGTCCAGTTATTTAATTTGGATTAATTAGGACACTGCAAAGTCAGCTGAGTGGCAAAAGTGAAATTGTAATTAAGAAGATGGACAGACAATGTTATGTTGTTTGTCCATTTTTTCTATAAAAAATCCTTGCATAGTAGTAACATATATGATATTTTACACATAGAACATACGTTCTATAAAGGAAAAGGTGTTGATAAGAATGAGCACACGAATTATAATGTAGAGGAGCAGAAATGTATGAGTGAAAACGAAGACAAGAAAGCAAAGCGACATCAGGAAGATCTTGAGCGTTTACGAGGGTTTCGCCCAATTGATGACACGTTTATGAGGGGACTGTTTAAAGAAAATATTCCACTTGCAGAATTGGTGCTTCAGATTATTACAGGAAAGTCAGATCTAAAATTATTGAAGTGTGAGACACAGGCGGATATGAAGCGCGTAACAGGGGCGAGATCCATTTGCCTGGATGCATATGCAGAAGACAGTACTGGGAAAAAATATGATATAGAAGTGCAAAGGGAAGATAAAGGTGCAGATCCGCATCGCGCCAGATATCATTCAAGTATGATGGATATTGAAAATCTGGATGAAACACAGGATTGCAAAGATTTACCGGATACTTATGTAATATTTATTACAGAAAATGATTATTATAAAGCAGAAAAACCGATTTATATCATACAGAATATGAATCTGACATTGAATCAGCCATTTGATGATGGAACACATATTTTATATGTAAATGGTGAATATCGGGATGATACAGATATCGGAAAACTTATGCATGATTTTAATTGTACCTCTCCAGATGAGATGCATTTTGAGTTGCTGGCAGAAAAGACACGATATTTGAAAGAAAATCCGAAGGGAGTGAGTGAAATGTGCAAAGTCATGGAAGATTTAAGAAATGAGAGTTATGCAGAAGGTCAAGCAGAGGGGAGAGAACAGCAGGCAAAAGACACTGCAATTCGAATGAATAAAAAGGGACGTTCAGTTGAGGAAATTGCAGATTGCATAGACTTTGACGCTGAGATAGTAAGAAAGTGGCTTAGCCCGCTCAACTAAAGGAGAGTGTGCTTTGAGAACAACAGGCGATACGTATATAAGTCCTATTGAAATTATTGATCAGTACAGCGTCAATAAGCAAGGCGTTGATGTCGGAGAAAAGTATCGAACCGGCATTTATAGTACAGCAAAAAAGCATCTTGATGAGGCAAAAGATTTTATTGAGCGGCGGGAGGACAAAGACAAAATTGTAGTGGAAGTTTTGCCGTTGTCCAATTATGTCAGAAGTGCAGAGGAATATCAGCATCATTTAAAACGGCATCCGGAGGATTGCAGTTACTGTCATATCCCGGATGAGATCATGAACAAATATAGGATGAAGTAGAATGAAGACAAGCTGGAAAAAGTGGGAGTGATGCGAATGAAGCAAAAGAAGAAACTATGGTTGATCGTGGCAGCTCTTTTATTGATGCTCTCATTTTTGTTCTCAAGGATATCCGTATCGACGGATGGAATTGACGGATGGGTGATGCTTGGAATAGGGGGATTATTTTTTATTCTGGCACTCCTTTTGATTGTTGTCCGCGGCAGTAAATAAGGAATGTCCAACGATTCGCGGTCTGTGGGAAAGACAAAAATGCTTCGAATTGCTATTATAATCCCGGAGGTGACACAGATGGATTTGATTAAGATTGGAAATTTTATAGCGGAACTCAGAAAAAAACAAAAACTTACGCAGGAACAGCTTGGCGAAAAGCTGGGAGTGACCAACAAGACCGTATCCAGATGGGAGACCGGCACCTATCTGCCACCGGCGGAGGCACTTCTTGCGATGAGTGAGTTGTTTGGTGTAAGCATCAATGAATTGTTAAGTGGAAAGCGGCTTTCGGAAGCGGAATACAAAGAGGCGGCGGAAGAAAACTTAAAGCAGACGGTTAAAACAAGCAGTTTCACATTAAAAGACAGAACTGATTTCTACAAAAACAAATGGCTCAAAGAACATCGCACAATCATGATACTGATCGGCATCGGTATCGTAGGCGTTTTACTTGTCGGAATCATACTGAAAAATGCATGGTTCGTTGGAACTGCTTTCATACTGTTACTTTTGGCACATGCATGGAGAAATAATACAATGATGGCGTATGTGGAAGATAACGCATTTGACGGAAGTGGAAAATATAAAAGTTTTGGAAAGAATTTGTAAAAAGAGCAAATTTTGATTGAAAAGAGGGTATAATAACAGAAAATACATAGGAAGTGTGAAGAGATATGGGAAATCGTACAGAGAAGGAAATGGAGCCAAGAATGCCGCTTACACGCGTGCAGGCAGATTCGGGGATCGGTCTTTCTGCGGCGCAGGTGCAGGAACGCTTTGCAGCTCATGCAGACAATTATAAAGTGGAATCGTCCACGATGTCGGTATCGGACATTGTGAAGTCGAATGTGTTTACGTATTTTAATCTTATTTTTGCGATCATTGCTGTGTTGCTTTCCATTGTAGCGGCATGGTCTGATATGATGTTTCTACCGATTATTATTGCAAATACCTGTATCGGTATCATACAGGAGGTTCATTCCAAGAAAGTACTCGACCGGCTGTCCATTTTAAATGCACCACATTGTACGGTAGTGCGGGATGGTCAGGAACATGAAGTTGAGGCGCACAAACTGGTACTTGATGATGTGGTAATCTTGCAGGCGGGAAGTCAGATTCCGGCAGATGCGACTGTGCTTGATGGGGAGCTTCAGGTAAACGAATCACTGATTACCGGTGAATCGGATGAGATTTCCAAACATGCCGGAGATGAACTTTTGTCCGGAAGTTTTGTGGTATCCGGAAAAGCACATGCAAGGCTGGAAAAAGTCGGAAAGGATTCTTATATATCCAAATTGACTTTGCAGGCAACACAGAGTAAAAAAGGCGAACAGTCGGAGATGATCCGTTCCCTGAACTATTTGATTATGGTAATGGGAATCATCATTATCCCGATTGGTATCGCATTGTTTGTGCAATCCTATATTTTTAATGAGGGAACATTAAAAGAGAGTATTACCGGAATGGTAGCTGCAATCATTGGTATGATTCCGGAGGGCCTGTATCTGCTTTCGAGTGTTGCGATGGCGGTGTCTTCGGTACGTCTGGCACAGAAAAAGGTATTAATTCATGACATGAAATGCATTGAGACACTGGCACGCGTCAATGTGTTATGTGTAGACAAAACAGGGACAATTACGGAACCTGGCATGCATGTGTACGAGACAAAAATTCTTGATGGATTAGATGAAACACAGACTGCTGCAACAATTGCCGATGTGGTTGCCGCACAGGAAAAAGATAATGCGACGATGGAGGCATTGCAGGAATATTTCACGAAGGGAAGCGGACTTAAGGCAAAAGAAGTTTTTTCATTTTCTTCGGAAACAAAGTTTTCCGGAGCAACCATGGATGATGGTAAATCCTATGTTATCGGAGCACCGGAATTTGTATTGCGCAGCCAGTTTGAGGAATATCAGGAACAGATTGCAGAGTATAGCAGTAAAGGTTATCGAGTTCTCGTTTTTGGCGAATACGAAGGAACATTATCTAAAAGTACATTGACAGAACCGGTCCTTCCGATGGGGCTTGTTATGCTTGCAAATCCAATTCGAAAGGGAGCAAAAGATACGTTCCGTTACTTCGCAGAAAATGATGTGGAGATTAAAGTGATTTCCGGAGATAATCCGCTTACCGTGTCTGTGATTGCAGCGGAGGCTGGAATCGAAGGGGCGGAACGTTATGTGGATGCTTCCATTTTGAAAACAAAGAGTGATTATGATGAGGCAGTCGAAAAGTATACTGTGTTTGGCAGAGTGACACCAAATCAGAAACGGATGCTGGTGCAGGCTTTAAAGGAACACAAGAAGACAGTCGCTATGACTGGAGATGGTGTCAATGACGTGCTGGCATTGAAAGATGCGGACTGCAGTGTTGCGATGGCATCCGGAAGTGATGCAGCTTCGAATGTGGCACAACTGGTGCTTTTGGATTCGGATTTTGCACGCATGCCATCCGTTGTGGCAGAGGGACGACGTGTGGTAAACAACATTGAACGCACAGCATCGCTTTATATTGTTAAAAATATATTTTCCATGCTTCTTGCTATTTTTTCCGTGATCTTAATGCTGGATTATCCACTCGAGCCATCACAGGTATCTCTAATCAGTATGTTTACCATTGGAATACCTTCGTTCATTCTTGCACTTGAGCCGAATAAGAATCCAATCCGGGGAAGATTCCTTACCAATGTTTTGATAAAAGCACTTCCGGCTGGACTTACGGATTTCCTTGTGGTAAGCGGGCTGGTATTATTCTGCAGGGAATTTTCTGTGGATCTGGACTGTCTTTCTACATCCTGTACGATTCTTGTGGCAATCGTTGGATTTATGATTTTGTATCGCATTGCAAAGCCAATGAATATAGGCCATATCATTATGATGATCGGTGTGGTTGCAGGCTGGCTGTTCTGTATGTTATTTGTAAGTAAATTCTTTGCAATCACCGGTATTTCCAAACAGTGTGCAATGCTTATGGTTGTGTTCGCAATTATTACAGAACCGGCTTTGCGCTATCTCAGTCTGATTGTGGAAGGCATGCATGACTGGGGAAGCAGAGTGATGCAGAAAGCGAAAAAAGCATAGACATGAGTTGACAGTTGCAAGACATTGTAGAATCGTCTATAATTAATTAATATATTTACAGAATAAGATTTTTACAAAAGCAGGTGCAGGTGTGCGTAAACGAATCAGGCAGATAGCCAGGGATAAATTCGAATACGATCAGCCATGTATTTCGCTCCCGGAGGAGGAGCTGTCAATTCAGGTGTTGGAAGGACAGACATACGAAGGCAGTTTTTCCGTTGCCAGCACAAATCGGATTCCAGTTCGGGGAATTGTTTATACAACAAATCCCCGGATGGAATGTCTGACAACACAATTTGAGGGCGAAGAGATCCGTATTCGATATCAATTTCATAGCAAAGGCCTTGTGGAAGGTGAAGTAGAAAAGGGTGACTTTGTTCTTGTATGTGAACAGAGAGTGTACATCCTTTCTTTTCGTGTATCCGTTTCCAGGTTGTATATCGAAGCAACGAATGGATTTATTCGCAGTCTTTCAGATTTTTCAAGTCTGGCGCAGACAAATTGGAATGAGGCGTATCAGTTATTCTATCATCATGATTTTTCTAATATATTCAGTCAGAAAGAACAAAAAGAAGCCATGATGTATCGTGGAATTATGGCTGCAAAACCATCGCAACAGAACATGGAAGAATTCCTCATCGGCATTCACAAAAAGAGCAGGGTATGTTTTAACGTTGCATCTGATGATGTGTCATTGGAGATGACAGAGACCTTACAGCAGGAAGTTGAGATTAAAAAGAGTGAGTGGGGTTATATTTCCATTGATATTGAGACGGATGGAGCTTTTATCCGTTTGTCGGATAACCGAATTACAACAGAAGATTTTTTGGGAAGTTCTTACACATTTAAGTATCTGATCGATTATGACCGGATGCATATGGGATATAATTTTGGCCGTATTAAGTTCGCTTCTGCCTACGAGACAAAAATTATTGAGATTACAGCGCATAAGAGAACCAGGACAGGTAAAAATGAAGTTCGTTCTCAGGTCAAAGAATATAAAGTCGGTATTATGGAGCTTTATCAGTCTTATCGTCTGAAACGCATAGTTACTGGTGTATGGGCCAATGAGACAATTGATATTTTGAATCATTTGCATGCAATCGATGGGCAGGAACCAATGTACATGCTGATGAAAGCACAGGCTTTGATAATTAACCGGCAAAGACAGGAAGCCGAATGGATTCTTGATTCATTCAAACGTACGTGGAAGGATGAAAAATCCCCTGTTTTTGGATATTATCTGTATCTTTTGACACTTATGGAGCGGGAACCGTCCTATGTGGACCGGATGACGAATGAAATTGAACTGATTTTCCGGGATTACCCGGAATCGTCGCTTCTTTTCTGGATTTTACTGTTTTTGAAAGAAGATTATTATAATAATAGTTTCCATAAGCTAAAGGCAATTGAAAACTGGGTTATGAATGGATGTACATCTCCGTATTTGTATCTGGAAGCATACTATCTTATGCTCCAGGAGCCATATCTTTTGACGAAACTCGGTAAATTTGAGATACGGATTCTTCGCTGGGCAATTCGTAATCAAGTACTAAGCAAGGAACTTGCAACGCAGATTTTTGATATCATAGAATTGAACAAGGGATTTCATAAAGCAGAATACCAGCTTTTGTGCGCAGCCTACGAAGTGGAAAAGAAACCGGAATATCTGGGCCTGATCTGCAGTTATCTCATACGTGCCCAGAGATTTGATGTTAGATATCATACATGGTTTGAAATGGGAATCGAAGAGAAACTACGCATTACCGGATTATATGAAGCGTATCTGCTTTCTCTGGATGACCGGGCCATTAGGGCGGTACCAAAAATTATACAGATGTATTTTCAATATGACAGCAATCTGTCTTACCGCAAGATGGCAATTTTATACAATAATATTATTGCTTCCAAAAAAACGGATCCGGAGATGTATGGCAAATATCAAAAGACGATGGGCCGCTTTGCCATGGAACAGGCAGAACTGGGACATATGGATGATAATCTGGCCGTGCTTTATGAGGAAATGCTGGATTTAGGTCTCATCGACGAAGAATTATCGCATTGCATGTCGCGTATTTTATTTACGCATAAGCTGAATGTGTTTGATGCACGTATTGTCCGGGTAATCATATATCAGAAACAGTTAAAAGAGCCGCAGATTGTACCTGTGACAGATCAGACAGCATATTTTCAGCTATATACAAATGATTATGTGATGCTGTTTGAGGATGAAAAAGGACACAGGTACATCAGCAGTATAGCTTACCGTATTGAAAATCTTATAAATCTGGATAAATATCTGGAACGGTGCAGAAAGCTTGCTGTCAATGAACTGCCATATATATTGGCATATCTGGACAAGAAAAAATCCTTATCTTTTACGAAAGAAGATGAGGAATTCTTCCCGGTATTATTATTCTCAAATGATTTGGATAAATCATACCAGGCAGGCATTGCACAGGCAATTATGAACTATGCAGAAAATGTAAAGGATTATCCGAAAAATGATCTGCACAGATATTTGCAGGAAGCAGATTATGAAACAATGTCGCAGCCAGTTCGTCAATACATGATGGAATCACTTGTTGTTTATCAGTATTTTGATCTGGCTTATGATCTGGTACAGACATTTGGCATGGATCAGATGACACCGGCAACAGGACTGACACTTGTAAGTGTGATGCTTGAACGTCACAAAGAAGATAACGATGCTGATGAGCCATTACTTCGTTTTGTTGCGTATGTTTTTCTAAATAAAAAGTATAATGATGCGGTGCTTACTTATTTATGCCGGTTTTATCATGGACCGACGGAACAGATGCAGCGTCTCTGGCGTGCGGCTCAGGAATTTGGAATACAGACCTTTGAACTTGAGGAACGCATTCTGGTACAGATGATGTATGCCGGAGAAGAGTTCTCCGAAGATGAATTGTTTTTGCACTATTACAAGACCGGCGGAAGAGAACTTGTGGTACTGGCTTATATTACACTGCGCGCGCGTGCGTACTTTGTGAAAGATGAGAAAATCACCGGAAATATCATGGGAATCATTCGTGAGCGATACCAGCATCATATGGATTTGAACGATGCTTGTAAGCTTGCACTTTTGAAAGCGTTGTCTACGGAATTAAAAGTGGATGATAACATTTATAAGATGGAAGATGCGCTGCTTTCGGAATATACCTCACGGGGCATGAATTTTGCTTTTTTCAAGAAACTGGATAAGCATCTGGTATATAAATACCATCTTTATGACAAAGTGTTTTTGGAACATTGTGCAGATCCGCGCACCCATGTGGTTTTGAATTACAGCAGGGACGAAGATGGAGAAAATTTCATCCGTGAAGATATGGTAAATGTATACGCAGGTATTTTTGTTAAGACATTTGTATTGTTTTTCGGAGATGTTGTACAGTACTATATTGCAGAAGAATTAGATGGTCAGGTAGCCGTAACAGAAAGTAATCGTATTTCTAACAATGATGTATTGGCAAAAAATGATACCAGCCGCTTTCATCTGATTAATCAGATGCTGATTTCTGCGACACTGCAGGATTATAATTCTGAGTTTGTATCGATGAAGCAATATGCAGAATATGAGGAGACTACCAAAAATCTTTTTAAACTCTTATAAAAGGGAAAAGACATGGATAAGAAGAATAATGCGTATTATCTTGGCATTGATTTATGTGATACCTATGCCATGGTAAGTTTCTATCAATTGAATATGGAAGAACCGGATACCGTCAGTACGATTGCCGGAAGTGAAAATTATCGTATACCGCTCATACTTGCACGTCGGAAAAATGTGGGAATGTGGTATTATGGTGATGAAGCCAGAAAGATGGCAAAAACGAGTGAGGTTCTCTGTGTAGATTGTCTGTTGCAGCGAGCAATTAACAAGGAAAAAGTTCTTGTGGGTGACACTTCTTACGATGCGGTAGAACTGTTGGCATTATTTTTAAAGAAAGTCATGGAGCTGCCACAGAAACTTGGAACATCCATGCATGTGGAGCGCCTTGCTATTACGGTGGAACGTCTGACAAAAGAAAACATGGAAGTTTTCTGGAAAGTCGCAAATAAACTCGAGCTTACCGAAGAACATTTTATGGTCATAGACCACAAAGAGAGTTTTTATTATTTTGTGTTAAGTCAGCAGAAAGAGTTGTGGAATCATGATGTGTTTTTATTCTCTTGTGAAGGGGACATGTTATTTTCGTATGATTTAAAACGGGATGTAAGGACAACTCCACAGGTCGTTACGATTCGGGAATCAGCTCCACAACAGTTGGGCGAGAACCGTGATGCATCTTTTTCTAATATTATGACAGAGGCATTTATGAATCGAATTGTCTCAAGTGTCTATCTTGTGGGAGATGGATTTGATGGAGACTGGATGAAAAATTCGGTCAAAATTATGTGTAGCGGACGCAGGGCTTTTATTGGGAAAAATCTGTTTTGTAAAGGCGCGTGTTATGCGGCTGCCATTCGGGACCGGCAGAATCTCTGGCCTTATATTTACATGGGAGAGAATGAAATGAAATTCAATCTCAGTCTCAAAGTAAAAGAAAAAGGAAATGTCGCTTTCTACAATCTGATTTCGGCGGGGAAAAACTGGTTTGAGGCAAAAGGCGCCTGTGAAGTGATTTTGTCTGGGGCGCCGGAGATTGATTTCTGGAAACAGTTACCCAACAGTCGAGAGGCAATCATTGAAACATTGGAACTGACGGATTTGCCGAAGCGTCCGGATCGTACAACAAGGCTACGAATTACCGCGACATCGGTTTCGGATGATAAGATAGAGATAGAGATTAAAGATCTTGGCTTTGGGGAGTTTTTCCGTGCAACGGATAAAATCTGGAGACACACCATGGTCATGTAGGGGAAACGTATGAGTGAATTATTGTTTTGTCATGCACCAATCGCAGCACTGCCGTATTATATCGAGGAACTTGGAATTAATATTTATTCGATGGAGGAATTGTGCTATTTTATCGCAGGAAACGTGTTTCTGCTGGATGATTCTTTCATGAATGAAGAATTGTGTACCTGGATAGAAAAGCAGATGGGAGCGTACAAACTTGCTGAAAATTTAAGGAATGTCATACACGCAGGCAGACGTTTATCTGTATTTGTGGATTTGATTTTGGAAGATACCTGTTACTATTCCAAAGCGGAGATCGACAATATTGTATCTGTGCTTGAGCAGTTGGAACAGAAAACGGGCTTTGAATGCAGTAAAATGCGCGCAGATCAGCTTATGGAAAAAGAAAAATATCTTGCAGCAATCTATGCTTACCGGAAATTGCTTGAGTCTGAAGAGGCAAAAGAGACGGATGCATTGCTGAAAGGAAATGTATGGCATAATTTGGGAACTGCATATGCAAGGCTTTTTCTTTTTGGGGAGGCAGCTGCATGCTATGAGAATGCCTATGAATTGAATCAGACATATGAGTCGGTGAGGGAAGCTTTATTGTGCTACTGCTATATGGATGATGAGGAGAAACTGCAGCAGAAATGTGCACAGTATTATATAGATGAACATGCAATAGAAAATTTGAAAAAAGATCAAAAAGATGCGAAAGAAGATGCTCGCATCAAAGAGTTTGATCAGCGACTGGAAAAAATTCAGTCCATGCTTACAGAAGGACAGAAAATCGAGGCAAAGGATGCGTTAAACGATATTATTTTTAACTGGAAGGAAGAATATCGGAGAGGTTGTAAAGTATAGGTATTATGTTTTTATCGAGGCTATTTCATAAAAAAAATAAAAAGAAATGGGAAGAGGATGTTGCAAAGTATGAGCAGGCGCGTTATGCAACTTTAGAGACGGAGAACAGTGAGCGGACCCTGCATCTTACGGAACCTGAGAATGCTGCAGGTTATGTGGTGGATCTGTGCGAGCAGATGATTGATGTATCTAAAAACATTGAAGGAATCCGGCAGGAATATCAGATGGTTACTTCTTATCTGACAGACATACAGATCATTGAGGAACTTACGGAAGCAGAACGAACGCCAATTGAAGCTTGTGCACAGCATGTCTCCCAGTTGGAAAAACAAAGAAGCGAATTTTTAAAGATTGAGCATAAACTTTCGGACACGCAGTATGGGCAGATGCAACAGGAGGAGGCAAAACTTCCGGGCGTCATACGACGACTGAAAGAAAACGAAAACTATCTTGATAAAATAAAAAAAGATCTTGCATACCTGGAAGGTGAAAAACTGCAGTGGTCCATGCTTCGAACAGAGTCATTGCATACACAGAATATCATGCGGAAAGCATCCTGTGTACTGTTATCTATATTTACGATTGCATTTGTGCTGGCGTTGGTCGGATCCTGGTATTTTCACGTAGAGGCACAGCTGCCGATCACGATCGGATGTTTTGTGGCGGCGATTATAGGTGTATTTGTTTTTATAAGATATCAGGAAGCTACAAAAAATATCCGTAAGGCTGATATTAATAAAAATCATGCGATTTCTCTGGAAAATCATGTGAAGATCCGGTTCGTGAATATGAAAAATGCGGTGGATTATACGTGCGAAAAATATCATGTGCACAATGCGAATGAGTTGCAGGCACTGTATGAGCAATACCAGAGTGAGGCAAAAGAAAAGGAGCAGTTCCGCAAGACCAACGATGAACTGGAATATTATTCGAAATCTCTGATTCACTATCTCTCAAAGCAAAAAATGTATGATGCAAAAGTGTGGATACAGCATGCGGATGCAATCATAGACAGCAGGGAACTGGTCGAATTAAAGCATAATCTTATTGAGCGCAGACAGCATTTGCGCGGACGGATTGAAAGCGCATTACAAAGCATTGAAATTATGAAGAAGGATGCAATGAAACAGGCGAAGTATATGGACGACAATGGCTTGCAGTTACAGAAAATCATTCAGAAAATAGATCAGATGAATCAGTACTAAATCCTTCACATTTTATGCATATATTCATAATATATAGCATACGCAAAATGGAAAGGATTTCAGACAATGGATACAAAATTGAATATCGCATCCTGCAAAGAGACAAACACGGAACAGGTACCGGGTATGGCATATGTTCCGTGGCAGCAGTTTACCAGAACTTATGATCCGAACCGGGCACTGAGGGCCGGAACTATTTTTCCGGAACTTGATAAGCCGTTTACTGGAAATTGTACATGGAACAATGGAGGTAGACGCAGATGAACAGACCAAATCAGGATATGCAGCAAAAGAGAATGAACCAGAAGGAACTGTATGAGTGGATCATGATGCTTGGATTTTGTGCTGTGGACATGATGCTTTATCTGGATACGCACCCGGATGATGAAGAGGCGTTGAACTATTTTAATCAGTGCACTGCGCTTTACAATGCAGCAAAACAGTCTTATCAGGAACAGTTTGGTCAATTGAATGCATTCTCAGAGCAGGAACGTTCTTCCTGGGATTGGAATACAGCACCGATGCCATGGGAAGGGGGAATGTAATTTATGTGGAGTTATGAAAAACGATTACAGTATCCGATTCATATTACGACACCGAATGCGAAGATGGCGTCTTATATTATCAGCCAGTATGGAGGTCGGTACTGCAATACCCTATAACGGATAGAAACCGCTAAATTACAAGCTTTAAGAACACATCAAGACTTGTGTTCTTCCTGTCGAATACGATGTGATCTACTACATTCCGCATCATGTTTCCTTTTTGGACATAATCAGCAGATTCATCTTTTAACACCAGAAGCAGATTTTGAATATTCTGCTTCATTTTTTTATCCATATCTTCTTTGGTATATTTGACATTGGAAAGAGTGAGTTCTTCAATTTCTTTTTCAATTGTTCGGCGTTCCTCTTCAAGTGCAGTCTTATTCGCCTTATATTCTTCCAGAGTATCAATTTCATTTAAGTATGCAGCCTTGATACGCTTTTCCTTGGCATCAATTTTCTGAAGCTGTCGTTCACAGTCGGATAGCTTGGATTCGGCATCTGAGGACGCTGCAGATATAATGGTGTATGAAAGTGTAGGAGAGTGCAATACATATTCAAGATACTCCATTACCATTTTTTCAATTGATCCGGTACTGATATAATGAGACTCCGAACAGAATCCCTTGCTATATTTCCAGCATTGGAATCCGCGTGCAGAGTTAGCACCGCCATATGCCAATGTACCACCGCAAGAGGAACAGATCAGCAGACCACTCAGCCAATGCTTGGCAGATGATACGTCACGGGATTTTGCTTTGCGCATATTCAATGCCAGTCGTTTCTGGATTTCTTTAAATGTATCTTCATCCCATAAAGCTTCCCAATTGCCATCCGCATAGATCACTTCATCTGACGGTTTAAGCTTGCGACCGCGTTCGGTGTAATTCCATCTGGATTTGCCAATATAAAACGGATTTTCGAGCACGTAGCGCACGCCACGGGCATCCCACAGGTTACCTCGCTTGGTGCGATACCCCATGTCATTTAGTTTACGCGCAATTTGAAGCTGTGTGGACCCGGACAGGAACATATCTTTGATCATAAGCGGAATCTGTACGGTGTCCGGATTGATTACCGGCGGTTTCTTATCGCCTGGAGACTTATATCCAATCGGAGCATCGCTCTGATAGTGCCCACGCATGGCATTCTGCGTCATTCCCCGCATTACCTCGCCGGATAAGCGGATAGAGTAGTATTCGTCCATCCATTCGATAATACGCTCAATTAGAGAGCCAAACGGACCGTCTATGAGTGGCTCTGACACACTCACCACATCAACACTGTTTTTACTGAGCAGGGATTTATATACAATGGATTCTTCCTGATTGCGGGCAAATCGTGAGAACTTCCACACGATGATTGTATCAATCGGATGCTCCTTGGACTTGGCCAGTGCAATCATGTTCTGGAAAGCTGGCCGCTTGTTTGCTTTCCGGCCGGAGATACCATTGTCCTGATATATGTATTCTTCGGGAACATCAATGGAATTCTTCTTGGCATAATCCATAAGTAAGCGAAGCTGCGCATCCGGAGAGAGTTCTTCCTGCTTGTCGGTGGATACACGGATGTAGATTGCCCCTGTTTTGCGTTCTGATACTTTTTCTTTCATAGCACATTACACCTCTTTCTCTATATTGTATTGTTTTTTGAGTACAAAAATAACAGCCAGCGTGGAACGGGTGTTCCGCTTGCATAGCTGCTCCGAGAATGATACAATATGCTTGTCTAGGGCATTGTATCTTCGGATCAGTGTTTGCCGCCTTGGTGCTCCAGCATCAGGGCGGTTTTTCTTTATATATTCTTATTGTTCCAAATCGAATTTAAAATCTGAAAGATCTATATCATAGTTATCACTATATCCTTCAAGGATTAATTGAAGGTTTGTTGGTTTTATTTTATCGAAAGTGATAATTCCAGACGAAGATGCTCCAGGCGTGAGATCATCAGATAATTGCGGATAATCATCACTATATGCGGAGTATGATTCTTCATATTGTTTTTTGTTTTGCACAACTTTAGCAGATGACGAGTAAATACTTACATTATCATTGGAGTTGTTTGTCACATCAACATAAAATCTTGTTTCGTTCTCGGCAAATTCCACTTTCGTAACCTTAACAGTGATTCCGTGCTGCTCAATTGACTGGTCTTCAAATTCCCATGTAGTGTCAGCTTTTCCGAATGAATCGATATAAGTGGTTTCTTTCGCATCTGCTGCTATCATGTAAGCCCACGAGGTATCAACGCCCATTACGGTCTGGCCAGAATAGGATCCAGTAATTTTGGCATCTACGGATATAAAGCTATCCTCTTTAAACTCTTTTGCAGATACATCTTTTGAAACTTTTAACAAAATACTGTTATTGTAGTCCGTATCTGTATAAGCTTGATATATGTAATAATCATCGCCTTCATCACATGTCTGGCTTACAATTCCGTAAAATTTAATATATTTACCGGCATAAGAATCAGGGTCTGAAACTACAGTGTTGATATTATCAACGTACTCCCTATCGCTTTTCGGCGTAATATCTTCGGAAACAGTTGTTCCAGATCCCGACATTATAATTCCTAAGAAAATAGCGATACAAGAAAAAACGATTCCGACAATCGGTGCAACTTTTTTTGTGTACTTTTTACACACACCGATGATGGAAAGAACCAGTCCAACAATCCCAAGCACGCACCCTAGTCCACCAGCAAAGATTGCAAAGATCGTTGCAAGAATTGAAAAAACCAAGCCTATTACACCAATAGTATTCTTCCTTTTAGGCGGAATGTTAGGTTGGAATTGCATAGCCGGTTGAGGCTGCTGAAATTGTTGATTTTGCATACCTACGTTCGGCTGGAACAATGGTGCTCCGCAATTTGGACAAAATTTAGAATTTCCCCCTTCGGTTCCACAGTTTTTACATACCATAAAATCACTCCTTTGTTTTTTATTTATATAATTCAAGCACACCAAGTGGCTCGAAATATATCAAATAGTTATCTTGTTTTGTACATAATCCATATTTTTCCTTGTAATAGTTTAGGCAATCTATAAGGAATTCTTCTGTAACGTTCAGATGTTCCGCAATCTCAAACTGATTCCGACATCCACATTTGTACGAATCAATCAGATCGTTAAGGGAGAGCAGTTTGTGGTATGCCCAGATTCTGGCGCGTCGTTCCTGCTTCCGGTTGGATACGTCCGTCTGATCCATGATGTCACCGACAGTGGTGTAGTAGTGTCCAAGCTCTTCGGCAAGCACACAAGCTTTTTCGGTTTCTATGTACATATCACGGTTAAGTGCAATAGTACCGTCACAATATAATCCTTTGATTCGCTTACTGGTAAAAGAATAATCAATGATATCTACATTTGTATCAGAAGCGGTTTGACATAATTCTTCGAATTTATTCATTATAATCACCTCCGCCGCATCTTAAATTATTTTCTGTCCTATAAAAAGGACTACTTCCTTTTGGACTTAACAAATTCTGCAAATGCTTTGATTTCATCAAGTTCCTCTGGGGTGTACTCATCGCCGTCAAAATGTGCAGCAATGGTAGTAGGTTTTTCTGGCTCATCCCATCCCATAAGCTCTTGTGGAGTGGTTTTTAAGGCTTTAGCAAAATCTCTTATCTTAGATTCTGATATATCAACATCACCCTTTTCAATTTTTGCAATAGATGAGCGGTCCTTATATCCAGTAAGCTCTGCTAATGTATCTTGGGACATTTTAAGAGCTAAACGTCTTTCTTTAATATTTTTATATAGGTCAAGCATAAGCAAAGCCTCCTTGTGATATTGTGTAAATAAATAATAGCACGTTGTGTAAAATAATTCAACAAAATTATTAAAAAGTGTTGACACAAATTCACAACAATGATATAGTGAATTTAGTTCACGGAAGGGAGGCGATAGAACAGTGGCAAATGTTGAACTACTTAGAGAAAAAATAAGTGAATCTGGGATGACGGTGTCAGCTATTGCTGATAAATCTGGCATTTTAAGGGAAACACTTTATAACAGAATGAAAAGCGGAAACTTTTATGCATCAGAAATTGTATCGTTAACTAAGGTGCTTCGTCTCAGCAGAAAAGAAAGAGACGATATTTTTTTACCTTGATATGTGAATATAATTCACATAAGGCGGATCGGCATAAATAGTAAAGAGAGGAGATTATATCACAAATGGAAAATTCAGAAAATTAAGAACCGCGTACAGGCACAGTTAATAACCTATTAACAGGAGGTGGGGTTATGGCAAGATACCCGAAAAAGGCTACATACCGGACATGGGTGATTGATTCGAAAACCGGTGAATGGAAACGAATCGATCCCAAAGACATACCTCAGAACAAAATTGATGAGCTGTGCGACAAGTTTGCGTTTGGTGCAGGCTATAAGCGCACAGAGTAGCCACTTCGGTGGCGCTGGCGGACAAGCCAAGGAGAAAACATGAAAAACAAGTTATTTATTGTAGGGATTGTGATATTTACATTTGGAGCAATGGCGATGGATTCAGTCGGTGCAGGAGGAATGATTGCATGTGTGATGGTAGCACTTGGTACAGTGCTTGCATTTGCAGGCTATGCATCAGAGCAGTTAGAAAAGGAACGTAGGAAAACGGCCCGACGGATTCAGAAACTTAGAAGACAATGAAAGGAGAAAGAGTGAACATCAGCGGCGCAATACCATATCCGGAAGACCAGTATAGAAAGCATTACCAGAATCCAACGTACCCGCGTAAGGGAAAAGAGATCGAAGGGGATTTCCAAGAGATGCTTGATGCTGAAATGAAAAAGATGGAACCAACCCACCGTCCAAGAGAGTGATTCCATCAAAGAAATAAATTACATTAAAATATTCCTTTTTTAGTGTAATGGATATTATAAGCGTTTGCAAGATGAAACTTCAAAATGAATGGATAATTATGATTTGCTTGAACAGCATGAGACAGAAATGGAGAGTAAATTGGAAGAACGGCCATTATGCGAGCGCTGTGAAGAACCAATACAAGATGATTTTTATTACGATATCGGCGGTGAGATTTACTGTGAAGATTGCATGGTGTCTTGCTTCCGGAAGGTGATCAAGTAATGGGATATTACAGAACATGTACACATTGTGGTGCGAATCTTGATCCTGGGGAAACATGTGATTGCCAGGAAGAAAGCAAATTAAAGGAAAGCAGATTCATGGCACTGTTTGCGTGCGATGCATCTGGCCAGATAACAATGAAAGTAGAGGATTTTAAATATGCAGAAACTTAACTTATCAGTACAGTTACAGAACGGAACTATTGATGCCAATTTCGACAGCATTAAGGCGGCTTTGGCAGCAGAACTTGATACATATAAGAAAATGGTTTTTACCGAAGATTCCAAGAAAGATGCTAAGGATACAGTTGCATACCTTAGAAAATTTAATAAGGCGTTGGATGACAAGCGCAAGGAAGTCAAGAAAGCATATATGGCACCATGTGATGCCTTCGAAGCGAAAGTTAATGAGCTGAAAAAGCAGGTGGATGAGCCTATCAAATTTATCAATGAACAGATTGAAGAATTTGAGTGTAAACGTGTTGAGGAAAAGAGAACACTGATCAAGGAAATTTATACAGGTATTGCTGCCGAACATGCAGAAGCTGCCGAGTATTTGCCATTACAGAAGATTTACGATAAACATTGGGAAAATGCTACCACTACCAAGAAAGCTATAACAGAAACAATTACTGAGCGCATGACCCGCGTGGAGACAGATCTTACAACTATCCGTAGCATGGAATCCGAGTATGAGGATAAGGGTATTGAGCGATATAAAGCCACGTTAGAGCTGTCTGTTGCTATTGCAACAATGAATCAGTTCCAGAAACAGAAAGAAGAGATTCTGCGCAGAGAAAAAGAGCGCGAGGAAAGAATCAAAGCGGCGGAAGAAAAAGAAGAACCTTCCGGAAGTACTGTCCCGGTTATTCCTGCGGTTCCGACCAAAGAGCCAAAAGAAGAATCTGCAGCATCCGCACCGGCTGGAAATACAGTACGGTATGAAGTTATTGCTGATTTATTCCAGATTGCACAGCTTGAATCTGCCATGCGCGAGTACGGCATTAAATTCCGGAGGGTATAAGAATGGCAGAGATAGCAAAGAAAATGAATATTTACGAAGCTATTTCCCGATGCATGGAAGAAATCGGAGCAGTCGGAAAGGATGCAGTTAATAAGCAGCAAGGTTTTAAATACCGTGGGATTGATGCGGTGATGAATGCAATTAACCCTGCATTGACTAAAAACCATGTGTTTATTGTGCCGGAAGTGTTGGACCAGCAGAGACAGGAGAGAACTACAAGTAAAGGTTCGACGCTGATCTATTCAATCTGTCGGATCAAGTACACCTTTTATGCCGAGGACGGCTCCTCCATCGAAGCGGTGACAGTTGGCGAGGGAATGGATTCCGGAGACAAGGCAACCAATAAGGCAATGGCTATTGCATTTAAGTATGCGTGCTTTCAAGTATTTTGTATTCCAACAGAAGAAATGAAGGACCCGGACGAAGAAACGCAGGACCCGGCGAAACCACAGTTCAATCCGGCAACACCGGAACAGTTGAGAAAACTGAATGAATTTATTATGGCATACGCCGGAATGTGCAAAAACACTAAAGAATCAGATGTTACCGATATGTTAAAGAAAAAATACCAATATAACGGTACAAGTGATATTTCTACTGAGCTGGCAGACAAGCTCATCCAGCAGGTAGAGTTTTGGTACCAGAAAAAGAAAGAAGCCGATGCCTAATGGAAACTACAGGTAAGCTTACCGGAGCCAGCCGGACATTTGACGGAAATAGCATCATCCTCACTTTCGAGGTTGATGCTTCAGCATCCGGACAGATTGAAAGCATGAAAAAAGATGATCTGCTTCGGATAAAGGCGGTTAAGTACCGTCAGAAGCGGAGCCTTGATGCTAATGCTTATGCATGGGTGCTTATGACCAAGATTGCCAATCATCCGGATATCGCATCGAGCAAAGAAGAGGTGTATGAGCAGATGCTGCAGAAATACGGAACCTTTTATGAGGACGAGGGCGGATATATCACTATTACAGTTAAAAAGACAGTAGACATGGCAAAGGTGTCTGGCCATTGGAAACATATTAAAGATAACGGCAATTTTGCATCCTATCTGATGATTAAGGGATCGAGCGAATACAACACCGCAGAAATGAGCCGCTTTATTGACCGCATCGTTGAAGAGGCACAGGAGCTTGGAATTGAGACAGCTACACCGGATGAATTGGAACGCATGAAGCAGGAATGGGGTGCGGCATGAAAAGGCTCTGGAGCGTATTTACGGATGATATGGACCACTGCTATTTTACTGGAACAGCTCCGGTGGAGAGGCACCATATCTGGTGCGGTTCCAACCGGAAGAATAGCGAGAAGTATGGTTTTGTGATCCCGCTCCGGCCGGATCTACATCCGAATGGAGCGCAGGCAGGAAAGAATGCTGCGGAAATAGATCTGAAGCTTAAGCAGATGGCGCAAAAATATTTCGAAGAACATTATGGGACTAGAGAGGACTTTCGGAAAATCTTCGGAAAGTCGGTATTGTGAGGTGATCGAGTGATACAGATTGAAAATATCCCCTACGGGCATGAGAACGCGGTACAGCGTCCGGCGAACCCTATAGAGGACAGAGTGTTGAGAGCGCACATTGAAAAGGCAAATCGGAATAACGACTGCATTATCAATGTGGGGAATGGCTATTATAGACCAGTTCCGGGCAATCTCACAGACGAAGCAGAGCTTAAAGAATATCTTGCAAAAGAGTTATCCAGAGCAAGAAAAATACAGGCAAAACGGCTGGCAATGCGCCAGACATTCGAAAGGTGGCGAGAAGTTGGAATACTTACTGATAATACCCGGGAGACTGGATAATCTGAACGATTACATATCGGCTGAACGTGCGAATCGTTACAAAGGCGCACAGATGAAATCCAGGAGCGAAGCGGTTGTGATCAATGCCATCCGGCAATGCCTGAAGCGTGTGAAAATCGATAAGCCGGTGTACATGGAGTATCGGTGGTATGAGAAGAACAAAAAGCGCGATTTAGACAATATATCGTCCTATGGGCGCAAGGTAATACAAGATTCTCTGGTATATGCTCATGTGCTGAAAAATGACGGTTGGAAAGAGATAACCGGATTCTCTGATGAGTTTTATGTAGATGCTGCCAATCCCCGAATAGAGGTATTGATCCGGGAGGTGGAGTAGTTGGATGGAAGTTACATCAAATTGAGCCGCGGACTTCTGGATTGGGAATGGTATTCGGATATTAATACAACACGGGCATTCATCCACATGTTGTTAAAAGCTAATTGGAAGGATGGAAATTTTAAAGGAATGGTTGTTCCTAGAGGCTCTTTTGTTTCTTCCATCGGAAAGCTTGCAAGTGAAACAGGACTTACAGAAAGGGAAATTCGCACCGCAATTTCACATTTGAAAATGACAGGCGAAGTGACAAGCAAAACGACAAACAAATTCACAGTATTTTCAGTGGTTAAGTACGATTTGTACCAAGCAAACGACAAGCAAAGCGTCAGTCAAGAGCCAAGCAAGCGACATTCTAACGACATTCAAACGACAACAATAGAAGAAAAGAAAGAAGGGAAGAAAGGAAATAAAGAAAAAAATACCAAAAAAGATTTCTTCCCAGAGGATGAAAAACTGAATCAGGCATTTGCTGATTTTACCGATATGCGAAAGCAGATTAAAGCCCCGATGACAGATCGTGCTGTTGGAATGGCTATCAAGAAACTGACGGAGCTGTCCGGCGGTAATTCAGACACGGCAGTTAAGATTCTAGAGCAGTCAATCATGAACAGTTGGAAAGGCTTATTCCCCCTTAAGGACAATAAGGCATCCACACAGAATAAATTCAACTTTACTCCAAGAGAGCAGGACTTTGAAGCCTTGGAGCGAAAGTTACTTGGCGGTTGAAACACCAGCCGGAAGGCGAAAGAAACAGCAAGTCGAAAATCGAGATAGTTATCACAAGCCATGATTTTTACCTTGCAAAACAGGGGCAGAAATGCCCCGTCTACCCAAAGGGGCGATGAATTGAGACACAGAACGAATACGCAGAAGCGTCTTGAGAGAATAAATGCAGAAATATCGGAATCGATTCGAGCGTATGACGATTCCAAGACAGAAAACAGAGATCCGAAGGCCTATAGCAGATTTAAGGCAAACAGCACCTATTATGGCAGTGGGCGAACTTGCAGCTATGGAGAGAAAACGAAAATATGTGATCCAAGTTGCAGATTCTGGTACACATGCGTTAAGGGACATCAGATCAGAGAGGAGAACAAATGCACAGAGTAACACAGAGGGAGTGTGTAATACATACAAGCGTATACCGGCAGGAAGTTAACAAGGCGAAGCTTGGAAATAATATAGCAAATCACATGGGATTTATATTTGCACTGGCACTGTACGACAAATTCGGGCTGACATTTAAGCAGATCACGAACTATTACACCAAAACAGTAAATAAGCGCGTTGCCTGGCAGGATGATGATAACGACGATGTTACGAGCGAAAGCATGATGGAGTATTGCCTAAAACGGAAAATTGATGTGATCGGCTGGGTGAAGTCGATACCGATGTCACAGAAGCTGTACATGGCAGATATCCAGAAAGGACGAGCAGTGCTTGGAGCAGACCGCAATATCGAAAGCGCACTGGCATCCACAATGTACCTGACAATTCCCACACTGAAAGAATCGTACCGGTTCTCGAATGCCAAGATCGAGGAATTTATGAAGTGGGTTGCCTATTACATTGATTCCTATTGGAGAAAACAGCCGAAGAGCAAAGAACACTATCTGTCCGATGCGATTATCCGGCAGACATTTATCGAGGATGAACATTGGGACATTGTTACAGGAGAGGCGGTGTGATAGATGCTTGAGTATATGAGAAATGCGGCGTGTGAACACATGACATTAGATGAACAGATTTCCTTTTGCGAGGAAAAGTCCAAAAACATCAAACTTAAGACAGAACCACAGACGTTTGTAAACATTAAGAACAGCCTTGAAAAGCTGAAAAATCCTTGGATTCCGGTAAGTGAAAGATTGCCGGAATGCTGCGGATATCCCGTTTTGCTTACAGTTGAAAATAAGTTTAATCAAAGATTTGTGTGCAAAGCGTTCACGAATTACATGAAAGAGGGCAAGCCATTATTTTATACAAACGAAAAGGAATACTGCAAGGAATTGGCTTCGAGCAAATTAAGTAATGCTTGGAAACCGATAGCTTGGATGCCATTACCAGAGCCGTACAGTGCAGATTCGGAAAAGCCACAGACCAATGCAGACCGGATTAGAAGCATGACGGATGAGGAGCTGGCAGTCAATATGATGTGTCCGAATGAAAATGGGTTAGCAGAAATTGACTGCGACAAAAATGATAATTGTAATTGCTACGAGTGCTTATTAAAGTGGCTTCGGGCAGAAAGTGAGGAATAGCATGAGTGAAGAACTTAAACCATGCCCGTTCTGTGGCGGACAAGCAAGTTTGAATTACGAACGCATACCTGGAGAAAATAAAGGGTTTTGGGCGCAAGTTATCTGCAATGGTTGTTACGGAAGAAGCGGTGGTACATGGGCGGGGTCCTATAGTGCCGCAGAGAGAATAGAGGCTAAAGCATGGAACAGGAGGGTGAACGATGAGACTGATTGATGCTGATAAATTGTTAGAAGAAACAAGAAGAGATAGAGATTATGCAGAAAAAAATGGGTTTATGGATATGTATCATGAAAGACAAGCACTGATAGACAGGATAGAAGCGCAGCCGACCGCCTATGACCCGGACAAGGTTGTGGAAAAGCTGGAAGATAGAAAGCGCCTCATTGTGGAAACATTTAAAATTTCAGAATCAGATATAGATAGAGGAAGAATTTACGGAATGGACAAAGCAATCGAGATTGTGAAAGGCGGTGGAGTGAATGGCTAAGTGGAATGCAAGCGTGGGTTTGCAACTTTCGATTGATTATGATGACATCGAAGCTGATACACAGGAAGAAGCAGAACAGATTGCAAAAGACAGAGCATTGGAAGATATCGACTGGAACAACTGTGAATGTGATACTGACAATCCGATTGTGTATTGTTGCTACAAGGAGGGAACAGAAGATGAGTAGAGTGTTACCAATTTTATTCAACATGGAAATGGTTCGGGCAATTCTGGATGGGAGAAAGAGTTGTACCAGAAGAATTGTGAAACCGCAACAGTTCATAGGGATGTTGCTAGATAAATGCAAAAATGGAGCACCTGAAAAATTCTTGAAAGAAAAGAAACTCATGTTCAAACCATACTGCGATATGACAGATATAGAACTGATAAATACTGCATACAAAGCTCCATATCAGCCGGGCGATATTCTCTATGTCCGCGAAACATGGCATAAGTACATCAAGCGAGTAGGCGAAGGCGAAAGCTGCCATCTGGCAGAATTTTACGGATACAAAGCAAGTATTGCTAACTCGGAAGATGCGGATGAGCCGTGGAAACCATCCATCCACATGCCAAAAGAAGCAGCGCGTATCTGGCTTAAGGTTACGGATGTGAGAGTGGAACGGTTACAGGATATAACACCAAAGGGGGCAGAAAGCGAAGGTGTTGGAAACCTTTTCTATGATGATATCGGATACGGTGAAAAAAATTATGGAACAGAAGTAGACCCAGAGTACGGGATTGCAAAGGAGCAATTTGCTTGGCTGTGGGAATCAACCATCAAGAAATCCGACCTTGACCGCTACGGATGGGATGCAAACCCTTATGTGTGGGTTATCGAGTTTGAGCGGTGCGAGAAACCGGAAGGAGTGTGAGGTATGGCTAAAGCGATTTTTATTATGGATATGCCGGAGTGTTGCGCAGATTGCCAGCTGGCCGACGATGATCCAAGTGGATTATATTGCATGATTGCGGATGATTATTATGATGGATCAGACAGCTCCGAGGATAGAGCGAGTTTTTGCCCGCTTCGGAAATTGCCAGAGTATAGGCGCACGATCGGTAAAGAAAGTGAGCAGAATAGGATACTGACGAATACAGGCTGGAATGCATGCCTGGATAAAATTTTAAAATAAATCGAAAGGAGTAAGAGGTTTGCTGGCCAGCGTAAAAGAGCTCTTTACTCCAAAAACAAATGGAATCAGTACAAGATAGGATGAAGCGACTTGGAGCTTATGAGAAGATTGCTTCATTCATGCAAAAAGAAAAGCAGGATTACAGTTTTAAAAGAAAATATGCACAGATCAGAGCGGAAGAGTTCAGATCAGAATGTGATCGTAGAGGACTTAACTGCCATGTGTCTGTAGGTGGTCTGGACAGCATCATATTGTATATGTTCCTTCATGAAGTGTGTCATATCGATGTACCAGGTGTATCAGCATCTACACTCGAGGATGCAAGCATTCAAAGAGTACATAAGGCAATAGGAATTATAAATGTGCCACCGCTCATGCGGGATGATGGCACCAGATGGACGAAACCGAAGGTTATACGAGAATTTGGATTTCCAGTCATATCTAAGGAAATTGCAGGAAAAATTGAGTTGCTGCAGAATCCAACCGAGAAGAATAAGACAGTCAGACACGCGATTATAACGGGAGAGACCGGGGAATATGGTGGCTGGCAGAAGAATTCGAAGATGCAGCTTAATCAGCGGTGGTTAAAATTGTTCGGTGGGTACGAAAATGAAGCCGAAGGATGCGACTTTGGGAAACCGGATTTCTCGGTATCAGCGAAATGTTGCTATTACCTTAAGGAAAAGAATTGTGATGACTGGGGCAAGGAACATAATAGCGTCCCTTATCTTGGATTGATGGCATCCGAGGGCGGCAGACGTGCCAAGAGCCTACGGATGAATGGTTGTAACTACTTCGGGGCATCCACAATCAGATCAGCACCGTTTGCAATATTCCACCGGCAGGATATTCTTACGCTTGCCTTGGAGATGGATGATCTCTGGAAGAACGGATTAAAGGAAGAGTATCGTGATGCCGGACTTGAAACAGGACGAATAACAGAAGGCTTCCAGATGCCGGAGTCTTTGATACCAGAGATTTACGGCACAATCGAGAGAAAGCCGGACGGAACGTTGTATACGACAAAGGCACAGCGTACCGGATGCAGTATGTGTGGCTTTGGAATTCACATGGAGAAACGACCGCATAGATTTGATTTACTGTATGAGAGCAATCCGAAAGAGTGGGATTATCTGATGTTCCATATGTGTAAAGACAGAGATGGGAACGACTATGGATGGGCGAAAGTGCTTGATTATATTGGTGTCGGCTGGGATCCATCAACAATCGGAGATAACTGCAAAGGGCAGATATCATTGCCATTAGATCAGATGGTTTAAAAACAATGATTTGATGAATTTGTTGCATAAAACATAACATAAATAAATTTAAAGTGCGTTATTGTAGATATGTGCACGGAATATCAGAAAGGAGCCGAACCTCCGGCCGGGGTAACGATATATCGGGTTCCTTTAAAAAAAATGAAAATAAAGTGTGAAATATATCGGGATTCTATGCAGAACTACAAAAAGTATGGAATCCCAAGGGCACAGCTTGTAATTGCGGATGTGCCATATAACCTTGGAAACAATATGTACGGCAGTAACCCTATGTGGTATGTCGGGGGCGATAATAAAAACGGCGAGAGCAAACTTGCTGGAAAAGCAGCATTTAATTCGGATTACAATTTTAATCTGTATGAATATTTCCATTTCTGCAGCAAGATGTTGAAGAAAGAGCCAAAGGAAAAAGGAAAAGCGCCATGTATGATCGTGTTCTGCAGTTTCCAACAGATACCGACCATGCTCAAAGCAGCAGAAAAACACGGATTCAGGAATAGTATACATCTCACGTTTGTCAAAAATTACTCTGCACAGGTTTTAAAGGCAAACATGAGAGTGGTAGGTGCTACAGAACACGCGCTTGTGTTGCATAAAGGGTTGCCAGAAGCAGACAAGGCAATATGGCTTGGTACCGAGCACGGACTTATATTTTATCGGGACAAGTTGCCAAAGTTTAACAATGACGGAAAGATGATTTTTGATTGGATGCCTTGGGAAAAGGATCCGAAAGGGAAATATCCAAGCATCCACCCTACACAAAAGCCGGTATGTCTGCTGAAAAAGCTGATTAAGATTTTTACGGATGAAGGGGATGTGGTGATTGATCCTTGTTGTGGTAGCGGCAGCACACTTCGGGCGGCAATGGAACTTGGCAGACCAAGTTATGGATTTGAGATTGACCGGAATTTCTACGAGCGGGCAAAGGCAGAAATGCTTGTAGAGAATTACGGCGAGGTTTCCATGCGCGCCGAGGATAGTGTGACAGGGCAGCAGAATATCTTTGATATGTTGGAGGGATAGTATATGAGGACAGTATTGAAATATCCGGGAAGTAAATGGAACATTGCTCCCCGACTGGTGGAACTGATACCGGAACACCACAGCTATGTAGAACCATTCTTCGGCAGTGGCGCAGTGTTGTTCAATAAGCCGGTATCTGATATTGAAACAATCAATGATCTGGATCACGATGTCGTGAATCTTTTCCAGTGCATACAAAGGGATGCGGACCGGTTGGCAAGAATGGTAATGACTACACCATTTAGCCGTGAAAAATACGAAGATACATATAAGCTGGATGTGTGGGAGTTGATGATGCCGGATGAGCCATATCATAAGGCTTTGCGGTTTTTAATCCAGTGTTGGCAAGGGCACGGTTTCCGCACGAATGGAAATAAGGTTGGATGGAAGAATGATGTTGTTGGCAGGGAAAGAGCTTATGCATTATGGAACTGGTACCGTCTGCCGGAATGGATCATTGACATAGCGGAACGGTTGCGCATGGTACAGATTGAGAACCGCCCGGCGGTGGAAGTGATTGAGAGATTTAATTACAGCAATGTTTTTATGTACATTGATCCTCCGTATGTTTTGGGTGCCAGAGCAGGAAAACAGTATAAGCATGAGATGACGGATGCGGATCACGAGGAATTATTGAAAGCGTTACTACAGAGTAAAGCAAAGATTATGATTTCTGGTTATGAGTCAGAAATGTATAACGACTATCTGAACGGATGGGAGAAAAAACAGTTTGCCAGTTGTGCGGAGCATGGAAAGCCACGAACGGAAACTGTATGGATGAATTACAAAGCAGACTTACAAATGAATTTCGGAGATTTCCCGGAGGTGCTGCCATGATTAACGGAGAACTGATCGTTGACAACTTCGCCGGCGGTGGTGGTGCATCTACCGGAATAGAACTTGCAACCGGATATAGCGTAGACATTGCAATCAATCATGATCCAGAAGCAATTAAGATGCATAAGGCGAACCACCCGAATACAAAGCATTATTGCGAAAACGTGTGGGCGGTTGATCCGGTCAAAGCGTGCAACGGGCATCCTGTCGGACTTGCCTGGTTCTCACCGGATTGCAAGCACTTTAGCAAGGCGAAAGGCGGAAAACCAAAGGATAAGAATATCCGTGGTCTTGCTTGGGTAGCATTACGCTGGGCAGGACTTGTCAGACCGAGGGTTATCATGTTGGAGAACGTGGAAGAGTTCAAAACATGGGGACCATTAAACCGGCGGCATCATCCTATTAAGCGTAAACAAGGGAAGACATTTGAGCGGTTTGTGCAGCAACTTCGGGATCTTGGCTATAAAGTGGAGTTCCGTGAGCTGATTGCCGCCGATTATGGTGCACCGACCATGCGTAAACGATTCTTTTTGATCGCCCGGTGCGATGGCAAGCCGATTGTATGGCCAGAGCCAACACACGGACAGGCAGACAGCGAAGCAGTAAAAGCTGGACTGTTAAAGCCATATGTTGGAGCGTACACACAGATTGATTTCAGCCGGCCATGTCCGAGCATATTTGATACGGCAGAGGAAATCAAAAAGAAATATGGAATCCGTGCGGTGCGACCACTTGCACCCAAAACGATGGATCGGATCGCAAGAGGACTGAAAAAATTCGTTTTGGATAATCCAGAACCATTTATAATCCAGTGCAACCACGGCGGTGAGCGCAGACCGAACGATATCAGGGAGCCGATGCCAACCATAACCGGAAAACATGGGTACGGAATTGTAGAGCCAAAGCTTGCACCGTATATGGGAACCAATACAACGAATCATCCGGGTGGAAACTGCAAAGACCCGATACATACGATTACCACAGGTAATCAACAATGCCTTATCAGCCCAACATTGATCCAGTACCATTCCGAGACAGCACAGGGAGAAGTCCGGGGGCAGACCATAAAAGATCCGATTATGACTGTGGATGGTTCGAACCGATACGGATTGGTCACATCATTTTTGAGCAAGTTCTATAAATCGGGAATAGGTCAAGACGAGAGAGAGCCGTTACACACGATCACAACATCTGCCGGTCACTTTGGTGAGGTTAGAGCGTTTCTAATCAAATATTACGGAGATGCCACAGGGCAAGACATCGAAAAGCCACTTGATACAGTTACCACTAAGGACAGATTTGGATTGGTTACGATTGAGGGTGTAGATTATCAGATTGTGGATATCGGGCTTCGTATGCTGGAGCCAAAGGAACTGTATGGATGCCAGGGATTCCCAGATGATTACATAATCGATCACGATTACACCGGCAAGACATATCCAAGAAGTGAACAGGTAAAGAGATGTGGCAATGCAGTATGTCCGCCCATCCCTGCAGCATTGGTAAAAGCAAACCTATCAGAGTTGTGTGTGGCAGAGCGTACACCAAACATGATGATTAAGGCAGAGCAGACCGGACAGCTCCGGTTTGCATGAGATCAATCAGCTATAGTTACCGCCAACAGTAATGCGGCGGCAAAAGAATGAATTTGTAGTACATTGATAATTGAATAGTGATGGCTAGTGTAGTATGATTCTTGGTAGTAATACAAAGGAGGAAGTTTTCGATGGACGAGATAATGATTGGAATAGATTTTATGAAAATTGGATGGGTTGTAGCTGTTCCTCTGATAGTAACCTGCATTATTACATATGCACTTAATTGCAAAATATCGGAGTTTACGTTTGCGTTAATGAAGGCATTTTTTTATGGGATGCTTGAATTTTATATGTGGAAATATGTATGTAAAAAGGGGATAACGGAGATAGGTGTTGTAACGGCTTTCACTTCAATCTTTTGTGGTCTTGAATGTGGAGACAATATTGTAAAGGTTATTTGCATGATAATAGAATATTTTAAGAAATGGGCAAAAATAATAAAAAATAAATAAATATACACCAACCGTCAAATACGATGGTTGGTATTTTTTTTACGCAAAAATTGAAAGGGGGGGAATGCATGTGGATGAAAAGGAAGTATTCGAGATCTGCAACCAGGTAGACAGCTTCATCGCTGCGGAACTGACAGAATCCATCGTGATCGGGACAAGCTACGACATGCTGGAAGCACACCACGGTATTCTCCCGATTAGCAGGAATTGCTTTTACAGGAAGCGGAGGATTGTGCAGCGGATTATGAAGCAGAGGATGGGGCGGATTGTTGAAGAGCAGAATGGGCAGTTGAGGATGGTGTGGTAAAAATTTCTATTTGACATAGTCGAACACATGTTTTACCATTAGGCATATAAGGCGGTAGCAAATGGGAGAAAAGCCAAATAACGAGCTTACGGATAAAGAAAGAGAAATGTATGAGTATATTGTGAAGCACATGGAAGAAAATTTAATTTCTCCATCTTTTCAAGAAATCTGTAAAGGAGTAAACACAAAATCAAAGTCATGTGTGCATTATAGGCTTAAAAAGTTAATGGAAAAGGCTATATAACTCTGCGAGAAGGGGAACCAAGAACAATTCGCCCAATTGGGTATAAATTAGTAAAAGAAAGCGAGGAGTAAAGAATGTATACAAAGTTGTTGTCAGTAATTGCCATTATAGAAATAATGTGGGGAACAATATTTTCGGTATTATGTGTACTAAAAATGACATTAAAAGATATTGCAAGATCTAGTTCGTTGGGAGGAATTGGAGATGGGTGGAAAACCAATCTTACACAAAGACACTATGCGCGATGCGGAATTTTGTATATAGTTTTTGGAAGCCTGTTGCAAATATATATGGTGTTTGCTGGAGACATAACAAGGGTTTCATTTTGGATAGCCACTGTAATTGTGGTTATTATACCTTCCGTATTTGCGGTATGGAGTACAAGAAGATATTTGGATCAATTGAAAAAAGGTATTAAAAATTAAAATGCCTTGAAAAGAGAGGAAAAACAGCCTCTCTTTTTTCATGCCCTAAATTGGTACAAATCATCTGAAATCCTGCTTTATAATTATGGTATGAGGTTAGAAATATACCATTTGGCAGAGAGGAAGTGAGATAGTGGAGAATTACGAGAAAGCAGAACAGGACTACATGAGCGGTATGAAGTACAAAGATATTGCCGAGAAGTACGGAACCACTATCAACACTGTTAAGAGCTGGAAGAAACGGTATGGGTGGAATCGGGAAGAGGGTGCACCCAAAAGTAAAAAGGTGTGCACACAAAAAGGTAAGGGTGCACCCAAGGCGGTAGCGCCTATAGATGATGGTACAAAAGAAACATTACAGAATAATGAACTCACACCGGAACAGCAGATGTTTTGCATATATTACAGCCGGACATTTAATGCAACCCAAAGCTATTTGAATGCCTATGGGTGCAGCTATGAAGTGGCGAATGCGAAAGGACCTCTATTGGTAGTGAAAGATAGTATTCACCGAGAAATAGAACGTCTGAAAGAAATCAAGCGTCAGCAGATAGTTGCTGGAACTGACGATATTGTGGAACTACAGATGCGTATTGCTTTTGCAGATATTGGAAACTATATGTCATTCGGGCAGAAAGAGATTGAGGATCCAGAGACCGGTATTGAATATATGATTAGCACTGTTGATCTGAAAGAATCAACGAACACAGATACACAGATTATCCAAGAGGTTAAGCGTGGAAAAGATGGTGTATCTATCAAGCTGGCAGACAGACAAAAGGCAATTGATTGGCTTACGATGTTCTTCGAGATGAATCCAACGGATAAGCACCGGAAAGAATTTGATAAGCACAAGCTTGATCTGGAACTGCTTAAGCTGGAGCTGCAAGCTAAAGAGAGTGCAGACGATACACCAGAGCAGGACAACTTCTTGGATGCGCTGAATGAATCAGCAAAGGAAGCGTGGTCAGATGATTGATTGGACAGATTTTGACCGGCGGGTGCGTAAACTAAAAGAAAATGTAATGAAGAATGCTATCCGGATGAAGCAGAAGTATAAGCAGAACGGATTTGCATTTAAGCCATTTTCGAAGAAACAAAAGCAAGTTCTTACTTGGTGGTGCAAAGAATCTCCGGTAAAGGATAAGGATGGAATCATAGCAGATGGAGCAATTCGAAGCGGTAAGACATTGTGCATGTCTTTAAGTTATGTCCTTTGGGCAATGAGTACATTCAATATGCAGAATCTTGGCATGGCAGGAAAGACAATCGGATCATTCCGACGCAATGTGCTGTTCTGGTTAAAGCTAATGCTCCGGAGCCGTGGTTATAAGGTGGCAGATCATAGATCTGACAACATGGTGGAGATCAGCAAAGGCGATACAGTCAACTTCTTTTATATCTTTGGCGGTAAGGATGAGCGGTCACAGGATCTCATTCAAGGTATTACGCTTGCGGGAATGTTCTTCGATGAAGTTGCACTGATGCCAGAATCGTTTGTGAACCAGGCAACTGGTCGTTGCTCTGTGGATGGTTCAAAGTTCTGGTTTAACTGTAACCCGGATTCGCCTAGCCATTGGTTCAAGACAAATTGGATTGATAAAGTGATAGAAAAGAATCTGATCTACTTACATTTCACAATGGATGATAATCTGTCCCTGTCCGAAAAAGTAAAGGCTCGATACCGGGCAATGTACAGCGGGGTGTTCTATGACCGCTTTATTCTCGGTATGTGGGTGATTGCGGAGGGATTGGTCTATGGAATGTTCGACAAGGAAAAGAACATCTTTCACGGAGAGTATACATACAGTTCACAAGCGTCTTATTACATTGCTATCGATTACGGTACTATGAATCCATTTGCAGTAGGTCTGATGGAACTACAGAACAGTGGAAGGGTACGGATGCTTCGAGAGGGACATTACTCTGGCAGAGAAACAGGAGTGACCATAGACAATGAAGCCTATTACAAAATGATACAAGAGGTTGCGAAAGGGTTCCCGATCACTTCCATTGTCATCGATCCGTCAGCGGCAGCTATGAAAGCAACAATCCGGAAGTATGGAGAGTTTACATGCACAGATGGTAACAATGATGTGCTGAATGGAATCCAAGAGGTAACAAAGTATTTGAATCTTGGCATGCTCCAGATACATGAGAACTGTGCCGAGACACAGAAAGAGTTTGGTGCGTATGCATGGGATGAAAAGGCAGTGGGAGAGGATCGTGTGATTAAGGAATATGATCATCACATGGACCTTATCAGGTACTTTATTTATACAGTAGCACGCAGATATAACAGAGGACTTATATAAGGCGGTGAAGCATGGAAATTATAGCAGCAATAAAAGGATGGTGGAAAAAAATGTTTTTTAAGTCAGATGCAAAGAGAATATTTGATGTAGATATCCTGTTGTCAGATACGATGGACATGGCAATTAGAATATGGAATCAGATTTACGCAGGGCATCCGAACTGGGTAGACAAGGACAATCATGTAAAGACTATTAATTTTGCAAAGTCGGTATCATCAGAGACGGCAAGACTCACATGCTTGGACTTGTCGATTAAGGTGTCAGGATCAGCGAGAGCAACGTATCTACAGAGTGTAATTGACAATATGTTTGGTAAAATCCGTGAGTATGTGGAAAGAGGATGCGTAAATGGCACAATCATCTTGAAACCGAATGGAGACGGCATTGACTGTTTTGATCCACAGAGATTTCTTCCGACCGAGGTCGACGGAAATAGTAATATTCGAGCTGGTATCTTCTTTGATTTTTATGAGCAGTCCAAGAAATATTATAAACGTCTGGAATACCATCGGTTTAGAAATAATGTATATCTAATCAGCAACAGATGCTTTATATCAAACAGTTCTACTTCGCTGGGGGTGGCAATCGATATAGAGAAAACACCGTGGAAAGGATTGATACCAGATGCAGGCGTTGAGAATCTGGATAAGCCATTGTTTGCCGTATTCAAAACGCCAATGGCAAATAATATTGATCCGGATTCTCCGCTTGGCATGAGCATCTTTGCAGAAGCACTGGAAGAACTGAAGGATTTAGACACTGCATACAGTAGAAATATCGGGGAGATCTTTGACAGTGAGCGCATCGTGCTGGCAGATGACCGCTTGATGTTTCAGGGATCTATAAAGGATTCAGATGGAAATGTTATTCGTAAATACCTTAAAAAACCGCGATATGTCAAAAATGTGTTATCGGAAGGGGCGGAAAACTTTTATCAGGAGATCAATCCGAATTTAAACACAGACATTCGGATTAAGGGAATCAATAATATTTTGTCTATCCTTGCCTACAAATGTGGCTATTCGAACGGATACTTCTCTTTTGATTCTATGACCGGCATCCAGACGGCAACCGGGGTGGAAGCATCACAGCAGAGAACTATCCAGTTTATCAAGGATGTTAGGGATAAACTGGAAATGACAATGGATGATTTGATTTACGCCATTGATAAGTATGCAGATCTATATGATCTTGCTCCGGTTGGAGTATATCAAGTGGAATATGGTTTTGGTGATATCTGCTACAACTATGAAGAGGACAAGAAAACATGGTGGGGATATGTGCAGGCTGGCAAGGTTCCGGCATGGATGTATTTCGTTAAGTTTGAGAATATGTCCGAGGATGAAGCGAAAGCAATGCAGGCAGAGATTGAAGCAGCAGAAGCAGAAAAACAGCAAGGTGGATTATTTGGAGAAGAATAGGAGAAAGAATATGGCAGTATCAACTATGAATATTTTGGTTATTTGTATAACGATAGTTGCGTTGGCGATTATCAACAGATAGGGAAGTGATAATATGCAGTACAACAAGTCTGTTGGATGCGTTGATATCCATATAGATACAAAGCGGATAGACAATAATATACGGAACGCGCAGAAGTTGCTTAACATGCAGGTGGTTGCAGATTGTGACGAATACATACCAATGGCACAGGGAGCCTTGCGAGGATCGGCAAATTATCCGGATGGCATATATGGTGGACAAGTGGCATGGAATACTCCATATGCACATTACCAGTATATGGGGGAATTGTATCTGACAGAAGACGGTCGATCTTTTGCGAACAAAGGCGAGAGAAAATACCCTATAGGAATGCCACTTGTACAACATACTCCGGAAACTACAGATCATTGGTTTGACAGAGCAAAGGAAACGCATGGAAAACAATGGGTGGATTTAGTTAAGAGAGAGGCGGGCAAAGAATAGTGCTGACACCGGATTACTTCTATGGAAAATCTGACAAGTTAATAGAGATGTACCAAGATCTCGAAGATTGGATTCTGCAAGACATTGCTATGCGTCTTGTGGCAGCAGGATCGCTATCCGGTACTGCCGATCGTGAGTTGTGGAAGCTTCAGCAGATGGGATTGCATCGGCAGGAGATTATTAAACGCATCTCACAGCTTACAGAGAAAAGCAGAAATGAGGTGCGCCGTCTCTTAAGAGATAGCGTGCTTACTTCGTTTTCGGATGATCAGAGCGTTTTGGAACGATTTGCAAGTGTGCAGCCACCCTTGCAAAATAATGCGGTGATCACTGTAATGAATGCAGAACTTATGAAAACATTTGGAGAGTTGAGCAATCTTACAAATACGACAATTGATCAATCGCAAAAAAATCTGCTGAATCTCCTAAACGAAGTAGATTTTCGTGTGGCAAGTGGGTTGCAATCATATAGTAGTGCAATTTGTGAAGTGCTGGATAGATACGCAGAAAATGGAATGAACGTAAATTATCCGACTGGATCACGCAGATCATTGGAAGCAGCAGTGAGATGCTGCATAGTAACATCCATGAATCAGACAGCCGCACAGGTTACGAATAAGTATATTATGGAAGCTGGGGCAGAATATGTTCTGGTTTCCGCACATATGGGTGCTCGGCATGACAAGAACAACCCTACAGGATTGCAGTCACATGATTGGTGGCAAGGGAAAGTATACAAGATTCGTGGTTCTGATCCGGATGCGCCGAATCTTCTGGAAGCTACCGGATATGATATAAATCCACAGACCGGAGAGGGACATGTGGTTAATCCTCTAGGACTTCACGGTTATAATTGCCGGCATTCACATAAGCCTTGGGATAAGTCTTTAAGCAATCCGTATGTGGATGCGAATGGAAACCCGAAAATTGATGTGCATGAGAGCCAGCAACTGTATGATCTGCAGCAACAGCAAAGAGCAATGGAGCGTGCTATCCGAAAAACAAAACGGCAGTTGCTTGTGAAAGAACAGGAGCTGAAAGCGTATCCGGATGACGAGAATATTCGTAGTGACTATGATAAGCTGGCATACAAGCTCCGGATGCAAAATCGTAAATATGGAGAATTTTGTGCAGAGAATAATCTACAAAGGCAGTATGATCGTGTCAAGGTTGCTGGATTCAAGAAAGAGCAGGCAAAGAGTGCAAATGGTAGAGCGACGGCATATAGCAATTATGCATCTAAATATAACGGAGTTCCAAATGCATGGATGAAAACAAAAGGTCAAAAAATTGATCCAAACATAAAAGTTATTAATCCTAATTTCAGTAATGAAAATTGTGCCAGCGGAGTGGTTGCTTATGAAATGAGACAACGTGGATTGAATATTGTCGCAAAAGATAAAGGAATTTTAGAATTGATGCAAGAACCGTGGAAAGCATGGGAAAACGTAGAACCTATTGAAGGTTTATCGAAACATGATATAATTGAGTTAATAAAAGCAGAGCATGGGAATTGCAGATATGAATTGGCATTTGAACATAAATATGGAGCGCATTGTGTTGTGTTGGAAAAATATGGCAAAACAATTAGTGTTGTAGATCCACAAACCGGTGATCGATATAATGCTGATGAATATAAAGTGGAAATGAATAATATATTATTCTGGAAAATTAGTGATGCAGAAGTGTCAAAGGATGGAGTGAGAGGATGCAGAACAATGAATTGATAAAAAAGGCATATGAATATTTTGAAAAAGGTTCTTTGCGTGGTTTGTATGCAGTATATGATATTGGAGATTGTATTGTAGCCTTTGGCGGGAATCCAAATATAAAGATATATGGTTGCAGAAGCATTGAAGTGAACAAAATATCTGGAGATATAAAATTATTTGCTTCGTGGATGAACAACAATGAGGAATTGCTAGAGAACGGGATAGCATTGGATATTCCAGAGGAATATATGTATAAAGAAGGGGCATAGCGTCCCTACTTTTTATTTGGTACAAAAACATGTTCAATCTGATGTAATATAATATTGCAAGCGGATTTATTCCACTAACTATCTTATAGTTCTCCCAATTACTTTCATTACTCAGGGAAAGCGCCTTGAAATATAGGCGCTTTTTGCGTGTCTAAAATTGGTACAAATCTTTTATAATCCCATGATAAAATTAATATAACAAATGAATAAGCACCGGACGGAACGTAGGAATCCGTTCGCTGACCTACAAAAGTTATAGGATGAACCATGCGGCGCGTCCTATTGTTGGGCGTGCCTTTTTATTTGCGTTTTGCCAGCTATGGAGTAAATAGCAACTCATTCGCGCCGGACTGTCCGGAGTAACAACTTGGAAAGAAAGAGGTAGGAAACATGATAAAAGTAATCAGTGAATTGGAAAAGATTGGTCTGAAACTGACAGATGAGCAGAAAGAATCTATCAAGAAGAGTATGGGCGAAGAACTGTACTCAAAGCAGGAACTTGATAAGAAGGTCGGAAAAGTAGAAACCGAACGTGATACCTATAAGGAACGCGCGGAGACTGCGGAAGAAACCTTAAAAGGGTTTGACGGCAAGGATTTCGAAACTATCACAAAGGAACGTGATGAGTGGAAGCAGAAAGCAGAACTTGCGGAAAAGGATTACAGTGCGAAATTGGCAGAGCGTGAGAAGAATGATCTGTTAAAAGAAGCCTGTGAGAGTATCAAGTTTTCTTCTGAATCTGCAAAGAAAGCCATCATGGCAGATATTGCGGCCAGTGTGTCAGTGAAAGATGGAAAGCTGATTGGATTCAACGATTTGCTGGAAGATGCCAAAAAGAGAGATGCAAGTGCTTTTGTGAATGAAGAGCAGCAGCACCTTGAGCAGAACAAAGCAAAATTTACAACCCAGCAGAAAAATAATACTGGGGAAACATTAACAAAAGACCAGATCATGGCTATGAAAGATCCGGCAGAGCGCCAGAAAGCCATTAGAGAAAATATTGGTCTGTTTCAGAAAGGAGAATGATTATGCCTACAGAAAATAATTTGATCACGACAACTGATATGACGGATGCACAGATCAGAGAGCTTGACTTCGTTACCCGTTTCAACTATTCAGTTGCAAAGCTGATTGAGGCACTTGGAATTACAAGAAAAATTCCAAAGGTAGCAGGAACTGTATTAAAGACCTATAAGGCAACCGGAACGCTTGAAGATGGTGCAGTGGCTGAGGGCGAGACCATCCCACTGTCCAAGTATAAGGTTGTAGCAACTGATTACAAGGAGATTACGCTTAAGAAGTGGAGAAAGGCTACTTCTGCGGAGAACATTACAAGCTATGGATTCAACCAGGCGGTCAACATGACCACAGAGGAAATGCTCCACGATGTTCAGAGAGGTATCCGTTCAAATTTCTTTAAATTCCTTGCGACAGGAACCGGCAAGACAAAGGGTGCAAACCTTAAGAAGGTGCTTGCGAAGAATATGGGTAAACTTCTTGTCCTGTTTGATACTGACGAGGTTTCGGCTGTACATTTTGTCAATCCGGAAACTGTATACGATTATCTTGGAGACCAGGAAATTACAACGCAGAGTGCTTTTGGCATGACATATGTCGAGAATTTCCTTGGATACGGCACTTTGTTTATGAACGCATCTGTTCCAGAAGGGAATGTATTCTCGACTGTTGCTGAAAATGTGGTTCTGTACTATATCGCGGTCAACGGGGCAGATCTCGGGGAAGCCTTCAACTTCACATCGGATGATACCGGATACATTGGAATCCATGAGGTTGCTGATTACGACAACCTTACATGCAAGGATACTGTTGTATCTGGAATGGAACTCTTCGCAGAGAAGTTGGATGGTGTGATCGTTGGAACTGTGGATCCTGATACCGCAGAGGATCACGATTACACAGAGGCGGAACTCAATGCCTTAACTGTTGAGCAGATTAAGGGACTTGCAGCTTACAAGGGTTATACGATCACAAAGTCTGCAAAGGCTGAGATCATTGAAGAGTTTTTAACTGCGCAGCAGGCGTAGTAGGAAGGGGTTTCTAATGGGATACACCACATTTGAGTTTTACAAAAATTCATATTATGGGGATTCTGTTGAGGAATCCCTTTTCCCAAAGTGGGAAGACAAAGCATCCATGAAGCTGGATCAACTGACCTATGGAAATATCAACGATGATACCCGAACAGAATTTGACGAGCGTATTCAGAAAGCAACGTGCGCGCTTGCTGATCTGCTCTATCAGATCGATTACAAGACCACTCATGCGAACGATGCGCAGGCGGGGAATGTCAAGTCGATGTCCTCCGGCGGTCAGTCAATCAGCTTTGGGAGCAACGAAACACTTGTTGATAAGGTGCTGAATGATAAGACAGCACAGAACCGCCTTTGCTATGACACGGTATGCGAATACCTGTCCGGTACCGGATTGCTTTATGCGGGGGTGATGTGATGTTTTTAAAGAGATTATTTTGCAAGCACAGAATGATGCCTTATATGTACATGGATGTTCGCACACACGGCAACCATTATGTCAGGAAGCACATCTGGAAGTGCACGAAATGCGGTAAGGAGTGTGGACGCTGATGGGGCTTGGATTGTTTTACAACGACACGGTGACGCTGTTTAACTACTTTTGTGATCCGGATACCGAGGAAGAGAAGCATTATCCGACTTTGTTGGAGCGAGTGAACCTTGTGGAAACCAAGGGCGCAAATGTGACCAAGAGTGGCATGGATAGCGCGGATGCAGTAAAGCTTTTTGTTGACTTGGGGAAGATATCTAAACCATACATGGAGCCGAAAGCGTGGGATGCTCTTCCGGACGATGAAAAGCCAAACTATATCACGTTCCACCCGACAGATGATTTTTTCATCAAAGGCGATCATACCGACTTGGAGATTCCAGAATCAGAAGCCTATGGATGGGCACATGACAATCTGGATTCTGTATACAAAGTAACGACGGTAGACCGGTATGAGGACATCATGCCACATTTTGAGGTTGGAGGTGTGTAATTGGAAGAGGTAGAGAAACTTACCATAAAAGACGCAGAGAGCGCGCAAAACGCAGTGCTGGATTTGATTTTGAAGTATCCGGATTTTCCGAAGAACTTTAAAGCCAGCAACAGAAATGTGAAGTGGAACGGCATTAATGCGGATACTTCCATCGGGATTTTCCCATTATCTGGTGCGAGATACATAAAGAAATATGTGAGTGGCAGCTATACAGCACAGATGCCATTCCAAATTGTATACCGCAGTTCTCCGACAAACAACAAATCATCCATAGATGCACAGATGGTTCTGGAGAATTTGAGCAAATGGCTGGAAGATACCGGCATTGAATTTGCTGATCCACACATGACATTACAGGAAATCGCACGTACATCTGTAGTCCTGCCAATTATGCAGGATGAAAAACAGATGGGTTACGGCGTAAATATGCAACTTATATATTTTTACAAAAAATAACAGGAGGAAATACCATGAAAACAAATTTACAGTTTTTTGCAAAAGACCGCACAAACATGGTTTCTTTGCTGGATATTGGATCACTGACCGGTTCCACGGAGAAACTTGCGGAAATGGGTGACGGTTTTACTGAACTGACAGAAGACTGGGGACCAAACACCGAATCTAAGCAGTACGTAAACATGAAGAATGCGTCCAATACAGTAAAGGGATATGCGTTTTCTATGACACCATCCCGCGAATGTCTGTCTGATGATATGCAGACCGCAATTGACACGATGTTCAAGACATTCCCGACGGGGGATAAATGTAATACATATTATTACAGATTTTACAAGGCTGACATTAAATCCGGCACAGGTGATTGCATTCGCCTTCCGGTTACAGTTTGCCCATCAAGTACCGGTGGATCAGGTGGAGATACCCTTACATCATCTATTCAGATTAATGGTAATGGAGAAGTGGAACAGGGAACAATCACAATCGGTGCTGGCGGCACATTTACCTGGAAGAAAAAGGAAGATGCTGCGAGTGCAGGATCAAAGGAATAGGTGTTAATCAACAATTAGCATATCCGGGACGCGTACCTCTCTTTCGCGCCCCGGATTAAGAGAGGATGGTAATTATGGCAGATATTAAAAATATTTCTTTTGATAATGGAATCAAGAAAATCGAAGTGAATGACGTGGATGGGAACCATATCACAACACTTTTAATCAATACGGCGGATGCGACCACAGTAAAGAGATTTGTGGAGCTGGCAAATAATCTGGAAGATGTAGTTAATTCCGGTGAGGATAAGATTGCAGTCTACAAAGAAAAGTACAAGGAATACGAACATAAAGAGTTTGATGATCTTCCGGACGATGTGAAAACGAATATTATCGTGGATGCTTCAGACATGCACATTGGTATTCTGGAGGGAATGATCCGGGAAATTGATGCACTGTTCGGAAAAGATACCATTAAAAATGTTTTCCATGAGTGCTATGAATTGAATGAGAATTTCGTGCCGGATGAAGATGCTTTGGTAGATTTCGTGAATACCGTAATGCCGGTGATGAACGAATTGTTTAAGACGAGAACAGAAGCAATCCACAGGAAGTATTCTCCGAACCGTAAAGCACGGAGAAGACACAACAAGAGCAAAAACCAGTTAATCCAGGAACATAAGGACGCAAAGAAGAATGAATAATGTTTTTCTCGATGATCTGCCGGAAGAGTGGAACGGGTACAAAGTGAATACAGATTTTACGATTGGCATCCAGATGTTGCAGGCGAAATATGATCGCGCTCTGACGGATTACGAGAAAAGCGATATGTTCGTGTGGCTCATGTTTGCAGATGCGGATGAGAACAGGGAAGAGTATCTTCGGGATCATCCGCAGGGGCAGGGGCTTGGCGAATGTGTAGAGTGGTTCCTTTCCGGATGGTTCCATGACAATCCGAACCCGGACGGGGACAAGACGCGCGTGGTTGACTATGATGTTGACCAATGGCGCATTTATGCTGATTTCCGGCAAATCTACGGAATTGATTTGGCTACTGTGGATTATATGCACTGGTGGATGTTCTGTGGTCTGCTTTGGAATATGCCGTACAAGCTATCAAGTTTTTTGCAAGTGGTATCGAAACGACAGGAGAAACCGGACAACAATATGTCGGCAGAATATCGCAAGGAATTGCGTAAGACACAGCAGATCTATGCACTGGATCAGCCAGAAGAAAAAGAGTACACGGAGGAAGAGAAAACCGCCATTGATGATTATGACCGCATGATGGCTGAAATACGCGGCAGGAAGTAGGTGAGCAATATGTCTGATTATGATGGATCGATTAAGATTGACACGAAAATAGATACGAAGAATGTCTCAAGCCAGATGCTACGTCTTGAAAATCAGATCACAAAAGCGTCCAGAAAAGCAAGTGATCTGACAGAAAAGATGCGCAAGATGGAAAATGCAAAGATTCCGACAGAGGACTACAAGGACATTACCGATGCCTTGCATAGATCTACTGCTGAATTTGATAAACTTCTGCAAAGGCAAGAGGAAATGGTTGCCCGTGGAAAAACTTCTGGAGCTGTATGGGATTCTCTTGATAGAAAAATCGAAGCTGTAGGAGCAGACATTCGTGCTGCCGAAAAATATCAATCTCAAATGGTCAAAGAGGGTACTGCTTATCTTGACAAAGGCGCAATCCGGGCAACTGATGCTTATAAGAAGATGGAAAATCAGTTGCACGAGACAAACGACCAGATGAAAACGCTTGCGCGTAGACAAGAAGAGTTAGCGTCAAAAGAGAATAAGGTATCCAGAAGTGCCAGGAGTGCAGGAAAGAGCACGGGAAGTTGGCTTGATAATTTCTCCGGGAAAACGAGAAGAGCAAGTGACTTGTTAAGTACATTCACGTCCAGAATTAAAGGAATTGCGCTTTCCTTGTTTGTATTTAACTGGATAACGCAAGGATGGAATACCATGATTTCTGCCGTAGAAGACGGTATCCAGAATATGGCAAGATATTCCAATGATGAGAATGCCATGATTTCTGCCGTAAAAGACGGTACCCAGAATATGGCAAGATATTTCAGTGATGTGAATGCAAAAATGTCGGCTCTTGTGAGCGCAGTAGCAACTCTTAAAAATGCATTCGGGGCGTTAGCAGCTCCGATTATCAGTGCAGTCGGGCCGACGCTTACCTATCTTATAAATATGCTTACAGCTGCAATCAATAAGGTAAACCAGTTTATATCGGCACTAACAGGGAAAAAGACTTGGACGAAAGCCACTACCCAAACGAAGAATTATGCAGCCGGACTTGATGAAGCCGCCTCGAAAGCAGATAAGGCTACTAAGGCGGCAAAAAAACTAAAAGGACAGTTACAATCGTTCAACGAACTAAATGTAATAGATTCTAATAAAGATTCCGGATCTGGAGGTTCGGGCGGTTCTGGTGGCTCCGGTGGCGGAGTTAGTGATCTGTATGAAGAGATGCCAATTGACAAGAATATTGCAGATCTGGCAGACGAAATCAAGAAAGCCATAAAATCAGGTGATTGGGAAGGCCTTGGAGAAACTATAAGATCTGAAATAACTAATACGATTGGAAAGATTCCTTGGGAAAAAATCTACAAGAAGGCTGATAAATTCGGAACTGGGTTTGCGAGTTTCTTGAACGGCCTGTTTTCCGAGGATAAAAAAGGAAATAGTGTATTTACTGCAACAGCGGATGTTATTGCTGGAGCGCTTAATACAGCGATCTTTGCATCCAAAGGATTTACAGATAAGTTTGATTTCAAAACACTTGGAACAAATCTTGCACATGGATTTAATAGATTCTTCCGCAAGTTCAAGTGGAAGCAATGTGCTGAAGCTATTAATGGCTGGGTAGACGGATTCTGGAATACAGCAACAGGCTTTTTCTCTGATTTAAGCTGGGGAGACATTCTAAAAGGCTTGAATACTTTCTTTAGTAATTTAAGTGCAAGCAGTCTTGCAACAATACTTGGAGCAGTTGGATTGAAAAAGTTTGGTAAGTCATTGTGGAAATTACTGTCCGATAAAGCCGGTGATTTTTTAGCAAGTAAGGGACTTAATTTATCTGTAAGCGACTTATTGTTAGCAGTCGGAACCATGCTTATTACATGGACTGCTATGAAATTTTTGGATGAAAACGATATCCCGTCAAAAATTATTAAGTGGCTTAAAAAATTACCAAGTAAGATAACTCTTCCATTCGGAAAAGGTACCAAAGGCTGGGACGGAAAGACGTTACATCTATCTATTCCACTGTCTGCAGCATTTGACAACATTACTTTTAAAATTAAACACATTAAATGGAGCGATGTACTCGAGAATGTGTTTAACTTTGATGCGGCTGGAGGGTTCTTCGATGAAATGAAGAAAAACTTCCAGACTGCATTTGATGGGAAAAGAGCAGATATCCTCGACATGGGAAGTTATATATTTGAGGGTATTATGGATGGCTTTGCCGGCGCATTTACCGGATTAGTAGAACCATTTGTAGATTTCTTTAATTGGGTATCTGACGGAATCAAAGATGCATTTGGCATTCATTCTCCAGCAAAAAAAATGAAACCTATTGGAAAAAATATTTTCCTGGGGATTATTGAAGGCTGGAAAGAAAAAATTAAGAGCTTTAATTTTAAAAATCTTGCCAAGAGTGCTATGAAGCTAATCAAAAACGGTTTTAATAAGGCAAAAACAACGTTAAAAGTTGATATTTCGTTAGTAAAAAAAGGCTGGACCACATTAAAGAAATTTGTTGGAGAAATCGGAAAGAAAGCATTCGGGTTAGAAAAGAATGGCTGGACTACGGTATCTAAATTTGTTGGAGAAATCGGAAAGAAATCTTTTACATTAGCAAAGAGCGGTTGGACAACCGTGCGAAGCTTCGTAGGTAATATCGGGAAAAAAGCTTTTGGACTTGCGAAAAGTGGGTGGACTACACTTACAAAATTTGTAGGAAAGCTGGATAAGGTCGATGTGAAGTTGGCGAAAAAAGGCTGGACGAGTATCAACAATTTTGTTGGAACAAAAGTGGAAGTTGGCGTTTCCTTATTAAAAAAAGGCTGGACAAGTATTAAAGATTTTATTGGCGATAAGATAAGCGTCGGGGTTAGCAAGAAAGCCAATGGTGGAATCTATACCGGTGGAATGTGGCATAACATTACCAAGTATGCGGTCGGTACAGAGAATGCACCAGCAGGACAGCTTTTTATCGCGCGTGAAGCGGGACCGGAACTTGTAGGAACGCTTGGTGGACATACAGCGGTAATGAACAATAACCAGATTGTAGCATCCGTATCGGATGGTGTGTACCGGGCGGTAAGATCTGCAATTGGTACAAAAGGCAACAATGTTAATGTTACATTTAAAGTAGAGGGAGATCCGAATGGAATCTTCCGTGTGACACAGCAGAAAGCAAACGAATACTTCCGGGCAACCGGCAATCCAGCATTTGAAATTTAAGGGGGTGGAATGAAATGGGATACGGTGGATATTTGATTAAAGTCGGAGATTACAAAGTCCCGTTTACATATATATTGGCCAGTACATTTCAATCCCCTCTGCTGGGGCAGGATAAAGATTCGTATAACGATGATAACGGAGTGTTGCACAGAGATGCCCTAAAAAATCAGGTTCTCAAGGTAGAATGGCAGGTGCCTGCAAAAAGCTACAAAGAGTTCAGCGAATTTATGACATCCATAAACAAACAGTACGTTAGTCCACGACGGGAAAAGAAATGCCTGGTAACAGCATGGTGTCCAGAACTTGTGAAGTACGTAACAATGTATTGCTATATGCCAGATGTTACACCGATTATTGCGTATGCAGACGAAGAAACGATTGAATATGATGGCTGGCGAATTGCTTTTATTGGATATGGTGATGAAATATTATGATCGAAGGAAAGAACAAGCAGATATATTTTGAAAGCTCTGTTTATAAACAACTTAATATAGAAGTAATTGGATCAAAATGTGTGATTGACAATTCTATGCGAGAGCAGGACACCTTTACGCTGACCGAAACACTGAATGATGGCACAGAGCTGAAATTCGGCTCATGTTTGCCGAATCAGATTTCGTTTACGGCGCATGATATTCCGGCCGGGCTTATTGGTAAGAACCTGCGCCCAGTGGAAATATTGGAAGGAAATGAGAATGAACCATTTACATATGGCGAGTACAAAATATATTCCGACACGCCAACAGCAGACCGTACCAAGAGACAGATCGTTGCCTATGATGCCATGTATGACATTATTAATTCTAATGTAAAGAGCTGGTATGATGGTTTGTCTTTTCCGATGACCCTGAAAGCATTTCGCGACAGTTTTTTTGCACACCTCGGCATCGAACAGAAAGAGACAAGCCTTGTCAACGATTCCATGACGGTAAACAAAACGCTGGTAACTACACAGTCCGATGATTCCAGCGTGACTGCAGAAGCTACGATAAGTGGCAAGACAATCATCGAAGCGATTTGTGAGATCAACGGAGCATTTGGAAACATTGGGAGAGATGGGAAATTTGAATATGTGATTTTAAAGGCAATTACATCCGCCCTGTATCCGGCAGAAGATCTGTACCCACGGGAAGATCTCTTTCCATCGGATGCAAACACCGAAAGTATGACTGGGCATTATATTACATTTGACTATGAAGCGTTCCAAAGCCAAGCAATAACACAGTTGGAGATCCGGGCAGATGATTCTACTGCCGGGGCTATTGTGGGAACATCTGGAAACAATTATGTTATTTCCGGCAACTTCCTTATAAGCGACAAGACTGGGGCTGAAATGAAGCAGATTGCGAATAATCTGCTGCCGGTAATTGCACAGGCAGAATACACACCGATTAAAAGTTGTACATGCGTTGGTAATCCGTGCCTAGAGTTGGGAGATCCGATTCGTTTCAACACTTCCAGGGAGATTGTAGAAACATACATCTTACAGCGAACTCTTACCGGTGTACAGTCGAAGAGAGATTCTATAGTTTCCCAGGGTGTAGAAAATCATAGTAAAAATACTAATTCTATGCGAGAAACTTTGGCAAATGTACAGCGCCGTACAAGTACATTGGAGCGGAATGCGGATCATCTTTTGGCACAGTTTAATGATTTAGATGAAAACACATCTTCACAGCTTGAAATGACAGCGAGCCAGATTCAAGCAGAAGTTATGGCACGTTTAAATTCGGAAGCAGAGATGTCTACCAGAATATCACAATCGGCGCATAGCATCGGACTGACAGCGTCCGGTGGCGATCAAAGTGTAGGGCTTACAATCCGATTATACGATGAAAATGGAAATGTGATAGATACATCGTCGGATAATGCAAATATAACTGTTACAGGTTTTGTGTCTTTTTGGGATTTAGCTAATGCCGGAAGCACGACAATTAATGGTGCAAATATTACAACTGGTGAAATTAGTTGCGATCGGCTAAAGGGTGGAACCATAAACGGACAAAGGTTTTTCCAGACGGGAAAATATGGTGATCTTGTTATAGACAATGGAATAATTTTTGTACCAGATACAGGAGGTATCTTAATCGGACAAGACGAGGTCGCAACACGGGATTGGGTATATGATAGTGCAGTTGCCAATGCAGCAAGAACGGCACAAGAGGCAGAGCATGCAGCTAAGGCAGGAGAAGCAAGCCATTCTACTGTTGCCACAAATGCAGAATATCTTAGAGGATCAAGTGCATATGTGACAATGAGTGGAAATGACAATTTTATTCCTAGTAGTAATTCAGTATGGTGCGGAACTACACCTAATCCATTTGCGGGAGGATATTCTAAAGGTGGATGGAAAACTACGTCAGACCGCAGGAAGAAAAAGGATTTCTCTGAGTTGCTGAACGATGCACGATATGAAAATTTTTTCAAGCAGCTAAGGCCTATGGAATATCGATTTGTTGATGATTCAAATGGAATACACATAGGCTTTGTCGCACAGGATGTTGAAGAAGCTTTAATAGCATCGGGAATCGGAAACGATGAGCTCTTTGCGTTGGAACATTCCTATTTCACAAGATATGACTTTGGTTCGGATGAAGAATGGAACAACTTTTTAATTAGCAACAATGGAGCATCGGATATTTACGTCCTTTGCTATCAGGAGTTTATAGCTCTTAATACGGCAATGATTCAAAAGCAAATGATTGATATGGAATTTATAAAATGTGATAATTTCGTTTTGCATGGCGAGATAACAATATTGAATCAAAGAGTACAAGAATTGGAGGAAAAATTATGTTAACAGTACAGAAAACAATTAATGTGAGTGGAGTATCATCAGTAGATGTAGAAGGAAAGGCAACTCCATTTGTTTATTTTAACGCGCAGATCCAGGCAGACGGAAAGCGCAGTGTAAATTACGCAATTCAAAACGAGGAACTTTACAAGGACAATAAAGAGACTTTCAAAGCTGATCGAGCAGACTTTGAGGATGCAGTAGAATCACTTTCCGTATAGGAGGCAGAATATGCAGAAAATATATGCGCGTGAATACTGGGAGAACTATCCGAGCGAGAAGACAGCGGTAAACAGAACACGGTTGAACAATATCGAATCCGGTATTGATGCACTGGATGATCGTGTGGTTGCTATGGATGCATCCAAAGTCGATCTAACAAAAGCCAATGAGCTTGTGAAAGAAATCCTTTGGGATGAATCTCAAGGAACATTGACGGTCGTTAAGATGAATGGTTCAAAAGCAGTAATTGATACCAAACTTGAAAAGCTGGCTGTGAATTTTGATTATGACCCACAGACGCAGCAGTTAATCATTGCACTTGACGATGGTACAAAACAGTATGTTGATTTGAGCGCGCTGATTACACAATACGAATTTACAGATAGCGATACCATCGCTTTTGATATTGGCAGTGACGGTAAGGTGTCCGCAATCGTAAAAGAGGGAAGTATTGAAGAAAAGCATTTAAGACCGGATTACCTTGCGGACATTAGGGTGGAATCTGCAAAGGCAGAAAAGGCGGCAAAGGCTTCGAGTGATAGTAGTGACAATTCTGCATCGAGTGCTGACTTGGCACAGGGGTATGCAGCAAAAGCGAAAACATATGCCGATACAGCCAGAGGTGTATCAAATGTTAAAATTGCAACCACCGATATGGTGGGACTAGTGCGCCCTGATGGCGATAGTTTGGTTATTGATGCAGATGGAACAATTCACAGTTCCACACAGCTGACCAATAGTAATGCTATAGGTGAAAAAGGTACATATGCATTAGATGCGACAGAAAAGAACCCATTAATAAAAGGCAGCTTGGCATCAGACATTAAATCGATTCAGGATGCAAATAAGGATTTGGAAAATGTAGTTGTATATGAAGAGGTTGAAGGTGATGATGATAAGCTCCTGGATAGTCTTATGGAGCAGTTGTTGGTTCAGAACATTACTATAACATCAGATTCGAACCAGACTTTAAAATTCATGTATGGTGATAATCTGATCGGAAGTATTGTGTTGCAAGGCTTAGTCCTTAATACAATTCCGTGTACGAAGTTATCTTTAAATAAAAATGATGAAAAAATAAGCGCATTCAGTTTAAATAATTTGATATTGGTGCCAAGTGTTGAACCTGTTGATTGTACAGAACCTGTAAAATGGTACAGTAGCAACGAAAGAATAGCTATTGTTTCAAATGGTGTTGTGGAGAGAATAACAAAAAAAACAGCTGATTGTATCATATATGCAAAGTGTGGTAATCATACAGTGCAATGTAATGTTCGTTATATTCTTCCGAGTTTTTCTTTTCGGATTGGTATTAGAACAGACGAAGCTGGTGTGCTGGTAGATGATTCTCAAAAAATGAGAATTACATCAAATGAGGCACTAGAGCTACCTAAGGGAACAAAGATAGCATTTTCTAATGCTGCAAAATATAATTGGATATTGATTTATTATGATCTTTCAGGAAATTATTTAAAAGATATAACAGCAGAAAACAATAAATGGCATACAGAATCAAGCGTTATATTAGAGGATGATTATATGATTGCCATAACGATGAAGGAACAGAATTATGCGGTATTTACAGATGAGACAATTTTAATTGCTCAAAAATCAGTTACATTGATTGCACCATAAGGGGGAATATAAAATGAGCATTGCTTTAAAGACAAGGGATGGAAGATATATTACACAACCCATATCTCATCCCGCTACAGACGAACAGGTGACCAATGCCATAAAGAACTATTTTGATGAGAATGGTGTGTCAGCATATTATGATGTTACAGACTTACGGACACAAGTATACGGTGAAAGCGCAGGTGCTTTGCCAGATTTGATTTGGACAATTGGACAAATCGATGCTAAGAATGGCGAATTGATCGGTGATGATAAATCAATGCGTATACGGTGTCAAAAAATTTCTACGAATGTAAATACCATAATCACTTTTAAAAATACTTCAAAGTATTATCATAGAGTATTCGTGTATGATTTGCAGGGAACTTATTTACCAGATGAATCGGACCCAGATGGATGGATGACAGCATCAACATTCACTATTGCAGGGGATAGAATATTTTGTATATTAGTCAGAGAGCAAAATTATACCGTATGGGATGACGATAAAATTGCGGTGTTTTCGTCATGTGCGAAAGCAGATCCCAATCCAATTATTGGATTATTAAAGTCAGTATCTAATTTGGAAAATTATATAAATGATATTCCACGATTGGAAAAGGAAATTCGCTCTAACAAAAATTCAATATCAGGGTTGATATCTACTGTTGGCAGTATGGAAATTAACACAAATATTTTATTCAATTATGACACAGAATTTTTTGGACAGTTTGAAAATGGAGAGATATCTTGGGAAAATGGAGAGGATATAAACGATGGAAGTCTGATCTTTACAAGAAGTGTGGAGTACAAAAAGGTGCAAAAGGATGGAATGGTATTTGTTGCCAATATTCCATCTACGGCATTACATAGTTATTATTCATATACATATGACGATGAGACAGGAAAATATACTTGGTTGAAAGCAAGTAGCTGGTATACGGCTGATGCTGCGTTTAAACCGGAGAAAGGCGTTTACTACAGATGCCTTGTATACGAACCGGAAAACATATCTTCAAATGATGTAAGTATAGCTTTATGTGATAATCAGATTACGAATTTGCTGGATCAGATTGCTGCAAAATATGGAAATGAAGCGGATGCAAATTTGTTGGATGTGCAGCTTTCTACAGAGGAAAATACAGAACTGAAAACAACTATTGCATCTATAAAAAATGCAAGTGATTCAAATACAGCACTTATTGCATTTCAGACTGATTTGCATATTACATGTGGAAAAGACGAGGACTATTTGCAACAGAGCAGTTCTAAAATCCAGAAATATTTGAGCAGATATAATTCTGTGAGTAAAGAATGTAAGGTTGATATGCTTGTTTTTGGAGGGGATTATCTGGATAATAGCAAAGATACGGATAAAGAGACGGCTACAGCTTCATTGAAGTATCTGGGAGCACTGATGAAAAGAACAAGAGCGGATGCGCCAAGGTTTGTCATAAAAGGAAATCACGATGATAACACGATGCATCTTGATGTGAAAAATGGAGTGGTAAACGATGAGGAGCGATTTGCAATCTTATCAGATATTGATCAGGATAAAACTCAAAGGGACGCAGATAATATTCAGAAAACATATGGATATTATGATATACCGAATAAAAAGATCCGTGTATTTATGTTGAATACGATAGATATTCCGCAAGTTTTAGATGAAGATAATAATAGTATAAACTATGCAGGGCAACACATTACAGGATTCAGCCAGTCACAATTACAATTTGTTGCGGATCATTTGAAGTTTCAGGAAGCTGGTTGGCAAGTGATTTTATTTTCACATCACCCAATCAGCAATGATCTGTTTGAATATGAATTTGCGAATAATCAGAGAGCCGGAGTAACTCCGGAACATGGCGGAGATTCGATGGTAGAAATTTTAAATGCTTTCAAGGAATGTACCGCAGGAACCTGTGAATGTACTACCAAAGATTTTGAGAGTAGTGTTAGTTATGATTTTACTGACAACAAGAGTAATACCATCATCGCAAATGTACATGGACATATCCATTCTTCAGGTGTTAACAAGTTTGGAAATGATATATATGCGGTCAGTACGCGTGCTATATTTGGGCATCCGTCGTATGCAAACTGGATTAATGATTGTGCAATCTATCTGGTAATCAATCGAAAAGAAAGAAAACTGTATTGCATATCTGATGGATATGGAGAAGACATTGAATTGGAATATTAGAACGGAAGGGGTATCTGCGGATGCCCCCTTTCTAAATTGGTACAAAATCAATCCGTGTATCCGTTACAATATAATCAGAAAACCTCGTAAGGGAGGAAAACTATGTGGTCAAAACTTTATGATGAACGTCGGCTTACAAGGGTTGAAGCTCGCGCAAAATCGAATACGCATCGTATCGATAAGCTGGAACCAATTGTTGAGGAAATACATACAATGAGTGAAACGATGGTGCAACTCGTTGAGGAGGTAAAACATACCAATGATAATGTATGTAATCTCGACAAGAAGATTGACAGCATGGATGCTCGCGTAGACGTAATGGAGCGTGCACCGGCGGAAGACGCAAAGAATTACAAAACAACCGCAGTAACTGCGATCATCAGCACGATATCCGGAGCAATTGCAACAGGACTCATAATGATGGTTGCTCAATATATTAAATAAGAAAGAGATGAGGTATTTATTATGATGAAGAACTGCGTATTAAAACCAAGCGTAGACACACAGAAGTGGATGAAGGCGGCAGGCATCCGCGCAGTTAAGACAATGGCGCAGACTGCCGTTGCAGTGATTGGTACCGCTGCTGTGGTATCATCCGTGGATTGGAAGCTGGTCGTATCATCTGCAATCGTAGCAGGTGTGGTATCTTTACTTACATCTGTAGCGGGTATTCCAGAGGTAGAGGAGGAATAAGATATGGCAATTAAGAAAGCGATTAAGGCGATCGCAAAGACTTTATTCGCGAATCCTAAGAACTATGGTGGAAAGCGTAGTCTTTCCTCTATTAAGTACATCGTTATCCATTACACCGCCAACGACGGAGATCACGATGAGTCGAACGCCAAATATTTCCACAACAACGTGGTTAAGGCATCGGCTCATTATTTCGTCGATGATGATTCCTACACGAAGTCGGTGCCGCTTAAAAACATTGCTTGGTCCGTTGGTGGCAAGAAATATCCGAACTGTGGAAAGACTGGTGGAGGCAAAAAGTATGGACTTTGCACCAATGCCAACTCGATCAACATCGAATTGTGTGATACCGTAAGAGACGGAAAAGCTGGAGCGTCAGCAGCGACGATTCAGAATGCGCTTACACTTACTCACAAGCTGATGAAGAAATATAACATCGACAAGGCACATGTAATCCGACACTTTGATGTGACCGGAAAGCCATGTCCGGCATATTGGGTGGACGATAAAAAGTGGAAGAAAGAGTTTTTGGACAAGCTATAATTTTGTGTAGAAATATGATGGGTTTTACGGTAGAATAGGAAGGAACAAAACGGAACAGTTCCTTCCTATTTATATTGTAGGCTATTGGTATATGGCGGTCCTGATGGTGAATTAGGAGCCTCCATGCGATATTTGTCCCAGAGATTTTCCGCATATAACCCAAGAGTGGCAGGATTACTTACTGATATTGGTACGGAAGAACTGGCGCACCTTGAAATGATTGGTGCCATCGTGCGTCAGCTGACCAAGGGCTTATCTGCAAAGGAATTAGAGGCCGCAGGTTTTGCACCTTATTATATTGACCACACAGCAGCAGTATGGCCGCAGGCAGCCGGCGGTGTGCCATTCAGTGCAACAGAATTTCAGTGTACGGGCGATGCCATCGCAGATCTTGTGGAGGATATGGCGGCGGAACAGAAAGCAAGAAAAACGTATGACAATATTCTTCGACTTGCAAAAGATCCGGAAGTGGCAGATCCGATACGCTTTTTGAGAGCCAGAGAGATTGTACACTTCCAGCGTTTTGGTGAGGCACTTCGTATGGTACAAGAGGATCTTGACAGTAAGAATTTCTACGCATTTAATCCGGATTTTGATTGTCAGCAGAGAAATAAATAGTTACCAGATAGCAATGGATCATATCGTTTCGTATGTTCGGGGGCAAAAACATTTGTCCCCGAATCTTGCGTAATGGAGATGATTGGTATATAATTAACGTTACGAAAAAAGCGAGGAGAAAAAGGCAATGAGTAAAGTAAGAACAAGATTTGCACCAAGTCCAACAGGAAGAATGCATGTAGGAAATCTTCGTACTGCATTATATGCATACCTCATTACAAAGCATGAGGGTGGAGATTTTATTTTAAGAATAGAAGATACCGATCAGGAACGTTATGTAGAAGGAGCGGTTGATATCATTTACCGCACGTTGAAAGAGACAGGTCTGATCCATGATGAAGGTCCGGATAAAGATGGCGGTTGCGGTCCTTATGTGCAGAGTGAGCGCCAGGCACAGGGCATTTATTTAAAATATGCCAAGCAGCTGATCGACAAGGGAGAGGCTTATTACTGTTTCTGTGACAAAGAGAGATTAGACAGTCTTCGCAAGACAGTAGCAGGCAAAGAGATTACGGTATATGACAAGCATTGTCTGCATCTTTCCAAAGAAGAAGTAGAAGCAAAGCTTGCAGCAGGTGTTCCGTATGTTATTCGTCAGAATAATCCGACAGAGGGAACGACAACTTTCGAAGATGAGATTTATGGAGACATTACAGTTGACAATGCGGAATTGGATGATATGATTCTCATTAAATCCGACGGATATCCGACTTATAATTTTGCAAATGTAGTAGATGATCATTTGATGGGAATTACACATGTGGTACGTGGTAATGAGTATTTATCTTCATCTCCAAAGTACAACCGTCTCTATGAGGCTTTTGGATGGGAAGTGCCGGTATATGTGCATTGTCCGCTGATTACCGATGAGGAGCATCATAAGCTTTCCAAACGTTGTGGACATTCTTCTTTCGAAGATCTGGTAGATCAGGGATTTTTGACTGAAGCAATCGTTAACTTTGTTGCTTTGCTCGGATGGAGTCCGGCAGACAATCAGGAGATTATGTCTTTGGACGAGCTGGTGAAGAAGTTTGATTATCATCATATGAACAAATCGCCGGCTGTATTTGATTATACAAAATTAAAGTGGATGAATGGCGAATACATTAAGAAAATGGACTTTGACGCTTTTTATGAGAAAGCCCTGCCTTACATCAAGGAAGTTATCACAAAGGATTATGACCTGAAGAAAATTGCAAAGATGGTACAGACACGTATTGAAATTTTCCCGGATATTAAGGAGCATATTGATTTCTTTGAAGAGTTACCGGAATATGATGTTGCAATGTACACACACAAGAAGATGAAGACCAATGCAGAGACTTCACTCGAAGTATTGCAGGAGGTTCTTCCAATTCTTGAGGCACAGGAAGATTACAGCAATGATGCTTTATATGCTACACTTCTTAAGTATGTTGAGGAAAAGGGCTGTAAAAATGGTTATGTTATGTGGCCAATCCGTACAGCAGTATCCGGCAAGCAGATGACGCCGGGTGGAGCAACAGAACTTATGGAAGTGCTTGGTAAGGAAGAGTCCCTTGCACGTATTCGCAAGGGAATTGAACTCCTTTCTGCATAAAGCAAAATGAGGTATTCATGAATTTTAACAAATCACAGCAGGAGGCCATCCTTCACAAGGATGGTCCGATGCTTGTTTTAGCAGGTCCCGGTTCTGGGAAGACTGCGGTAATTACCCAGAGAACATTAAATTTAATAGAAGAACATCATGTAAATCCTGCAAATATTCTTGTGATTACATTTACACGGGCAGCAGCGCAAGAGATGAAGCATCGTTTTTTGCGTCTGGCGGGAAAAGAAAAAAGCCACGTGACATTTGGAACGTTTCATGCGGTTTTCTTTATGGTACTTAAATATGCATATCATTTTGAAAGCAGTAACATTGTGACGGAAGAGCAGCGTTATCAGTTCATGCGGGAGATTATTTCCTACCATCATCTGGAGTATCAGGATGAGAATGAATTTATCGGAGAGATTCTTGGAGAGATCAGTAAGGTAAAGAATGAGAGGATTCCGCTGGATCATTTTTATTCCAGTCATTGTGGTGAGGAAATCTTTCGAAAAATTTATACTGCTTATGTTCGGAGATTGCAGCAGAATCGACTGATTGATTTTGATGATATGCTTACCTACACCTATGAACTTTTTCGGCAGAGACCGGACATTTTGTCTGCCTGGCAGAAAAAGTATCAGTACATATTAATTGATGAGTTTCAGGATATCAATCAGATACAGTATGACATTATGCGCATGCTGGCAAAGCCTGCCGATAATTTGTTTATTGTGGGAGATGATGATCAGTCCATCTACCGTTTTCGTGGTTCTAAGCCGGAAATTATGTTGCAATTCACAAAAGTGTACCCGAAGGCAAAGGTAGTCACACTGGATGTCAATTACCGGTGTACACCGGCCGTTGTGGAGGCATCACGGCGATTGATTTCACACAATGAAGAACGGTTTAAGAAAACAATCACCGCACATCGCAGGGAACAGGATCCGGTAAGGTTTTTTCTGTTTGAGGATGAACGACAGGAAAATACATTTCTTATTGATGAAATTGAGAAGGCACGGGCAGAAGGAATTCCTTTATCGCAAATTGCAGTTCTCTTCCGGACAAATGTGCAGCCACGGCTTTTGATGGAACAAATGCTTTCGAGAAATATGGCATTCCGAACCAAAGACCGGATTCCGAATGTGTATGAACACTGGATCGCAAAAGATTTTTTTGCGTATATCCGGATTGCACAGGGAAGCGACAAACGTGCGGACTTTTTAAGCATTATGAATAAGCCGAAGAGGTATATCGGCAGAGACAGTCTGTGTGAGCCGCATGTGGCGTTTGATGAGTGGATACGGATGTATGATGAACAGCCATGGATTGCAGAGCGTATAGAACAATTATGGCATGATACGCGTGTGTTGAATACGTTAAGCCCTTATGCTGCAATCAATTTTATCCGGAGAGGAATCGGGTACGATGATTATATTGCGGATTATGCGGATTACCGCAATGTCAATAAGGATGATTTGTATGATGTGGCAGATGAAATTTTAAGTAATGCCAAGGGATACCGGACGCTTGAGGAATGGTATACCCATATCGAAAATTATAAGAAGGAACTTGAAGAATTAGCAAAACGTGGAAATTCGAATGAAGATGCGGTGGTTCTTGCAACATTGCACAGTTCGAAGGGACTCGAATTTGAAAAGGTGTTTCTGATTGATGTGAATGAGGGGATTACTCCTTATAAGAAAGCAGTGCTACAGCTGGATATGGAGGAGGAACGTCGTCTGTTTTATGTAGGCATGACACGAGCAAAGAGAAGTCTTACCTTGTGTTCAGTAAAAACGCTTCACAATAAGAAGGTGGAGTTGTCTCGTTTCTTGAAGGAAGCAGGAGCAGAGTCCTTGCCAAAAGAATGAGCAGATATGAAAAAAGCTTTCGTATATAGCTGTGTGTTCAGCATGTACGAAAGCTTTTTGACTGTATAGAAAATTCCTTTGAATTCTCTATACAGCGAAAGTGTACCGACAAGCGTACACTTTATTTTTAATCCTCCATGGAATCGAATTCATCTTCGTCGAGCATTTCATCGAAACGGTCTGCAGCGATTTCGTATTCTTCATCATTGTCGATAAAGTCGATCTGCGGAAGTCCTTCTTCGTCTTCTGCATAACGATAAAGATATACGTCGCCGGTGCCTTCTCCCTTTTTATCAAGGGGCATCAAAGCAATGTAATCGCGATTGTTTGCTTCAAAAATTGTGAGAATTTCACATTCCACTTCGCCTTCATCCAACTCTAATGTTACACGGATATCATCGGCTTCGTCTTCTGTTACAGGAGTTACTTTTTCAAAAGTTGCCATATCGTACCTCTTTCTACCTGGTTAATCTGCTTTTTTCATTATATAGAGTGTGTGAATGCTTGTCAATTCTCAATCCATAGAAAAAAAGATATACAAAGATAAGGAAAAAAGGTATAATTTACAAAGACAGTTAGAGAAGAACAAGATGGCGGTATAGAATGAAGACAAAGATAAAAGAAGGAAATTATGCAAAATTAGGGGTATGTCAGGAGCAGGAATGGACCAATTTTACTTTTTGCGGTGAAAAAGAGGACCAGTGTTATGTCGTCCTTACGAATACGATCACCGGTACAGTCAATCGTATTGAGGTCCCACAGGCGTATTATGTAGGTTCATTGCGTTCCATTGCGGTTGCAGACCTTTCCTTGGAGGATGAAGAATATTATTTTGAGATTAATGGTCAGAAAGTGATGGATCCGTGTGCCCATGCGATTATGGGACGTTATATCTGGAATGATAAGACACGCAAAGAGCATGATTATGAGGTGTGCGGTGCTTTTGTCACGGATACATTTGATTGGGGGAACGAGACTGCACCGGAGATACCGGAGGGTGAGATGGTCATGTACAAGCTTCATGTGCGTGGATTTACCATGGACGCGGATGGAAGACGGTTTCCGGGAACATTCCTGGCATTGAAAAATAAAATTACATATTTAAAAAAGCTTGGTGTTACAACGATTGAACTGATGCCGGTTTATGAATTTGAAGAGATGATGATTCCACCGGTTTCCAAGCTGCCGGATTATATCCAATGGAATCCGAAAGAGGAGGATCAGATTTTACCATCAGATGAACCGCAGGCAGATCCGAAGGTAAATTACTGGGGATATGTGGAAGGAAACTATTTTGCAGTGAAGGCATCTTATGCCTCAAAACCTAAGGATGCTTCAGCGGAATATAAAGCTTTGATTAAAAAACTCCATGCTAACTATATGGAATGTATTATGGAGATGTTTTTTCCGGAAGACATTGACCATAATCTTGTTCTTGAGGCACTTCATTACTGGGTGAGAGAGTATCATGTGGATGGCTTTCATTTACTTGGAGGCAATTTGCCGATGACGGCAATCGTACAGGATAATATGCTCAGTCGAACAAAGATTTTTTACACCGGGTTTGATGCAAATATCTGCACAATACAGCGCAAATACAAAAATCTGTATGTGTATAAAGAAGAATATATGTATCCGGCGCGTCGTGTATTGAACCATTTTAATGCCAATATGAGGGAGTTTATTGATCAGCAGCGCAAGCAGGGAAATAAGTACGGATTTGTCAATTTTATAACCAGCAATAACGGATTTACACTGGCAGATCTGTTTATGTATAATGATCGTCACAATGAAGCAAATGGCGAGGATAATTTAGACGGAAACGGATGGAATTTTAGCAACAATTATGGTGTGGAAGGACCGACAAAAAAGCGTTATATTAACAAATTGCGCAAATTAAAATGGCGCAACAGTATGGCAATGCTTTTTCTGGCACAGGGGGTACCTCTTGTCTGGTCAGGTGATGAAATCAGTAATTCCCAGCAGGGAAATAACAACGCGTACTGTCAGGATAATCCAGTTGGATGGGTGAACTGGAAAAATGAAAAAACACATCGCAAAGAGATCCGGTTTCTTGAGCAGCTGGCGCAGTTTCGCAGGGAACACCCGATTGTTGCCAATGAGATGCCGTTTCAGTTCTCGGATTATCGTTCTTATGGAAGTCCGGATTTGTCTTTTCATGGGGAAAGCGCCTGGATTTTAGAACCGTCAGAGGGAAGAATGGCGCTGGGAATGATGTATAATGGTGCTTATTCTACAGATGAACGTTACAAAGAAGATGTATATGTGGCATATAATTTTTATTCTGCAGCATCTACACTTGCATTGCCAAAATTAGATAAGGACAAACACTGGTATCTTGTGATGGATACCAGCGATGACGAGATGCCTTTTTTGGAGAAGGCAGTATTACAGGACAGGGGGAATATAGTCTTAAAAGCACAGTCTATTTGTGTGCTTGTAGGAAGAAGCGAACAAAAAGAAGGCAAAAGGAAGGTCAAAGAAGGAAAATGATAAAGGCATGGAAGCATTTTTGTACGATTACAAAGCATAAAAACCTGGTGCTTGTAGGATGCTTTAAAGTAGGATTGTATCGACAGGGACTGTTGCATGATCTATCGAAGTATTCCCCTACGGAATTTCTGGTTGGATGTAAATATTATAAAGGATATATGAGCCCAAATAACGCAGAGAGGGAGGATAAAGGTTATTCTTCTGCCTGGCTGCACCATAAGGGCAGAAACAAGCATCATATGGAATACTGGATCGATTATGCGGTGGAGAAGGATCCGGGAAAAGAGCATGGTGGCATGACAGGAATGAAAATGCCTATCCGTTATGTGGTAGAGATGTTTATTGACCGTATCAGCGCGTCAAAAAATTATCAGAAGGAGAAATATACAGATCGAAGTCCAATCGAATATTTTGAACATGGAAGAGGACACTATCTGATTCATGAAGATACAGAAGCACTTTTATATTATCTGCTTAAAATGTTGGCTATAAAAGGTGAAAAAGCGACCTTTTCTTTTGTGAAATATGAGTTATTAAAGGGAAAAGTTCCCTATGAAAAAAAAGAACTGGAAAAAAGAACCGAGGCATTGCAGTAGCGATGTTGCGGTTCTTTTTTATGGGAAAGGCACGTAATCGTGATTTGCAACATACAATGATAGAAAGCGATGAAAAAAGGTGCTAAGTGAAAACATTTTTGATTCCACTGTCACCGGAGGAGGAAGCTGACTGCCTGAACCGACTAAAAAACGGGGATCGGATGGCGAAGGAAGAACTAATTTTACACAATATGCGCCTTGTCGCCCATGTGGCAAAAAAATACGTGAATTCAGAGGAAGATATGGAGGACCTGATATCTATTGGAACTATTGGCTTATTAAAGGCAGTAAACAGCTTTAAACACGATTATGGGAGTCGGTTTGCAACGTATGCAATTCGATGTATCGATAATGAAATGCTAATGTATTTTCGCAATAAACGAAAGACCAGAGGGGAAGTATCTTTGTTTGAACCAATTGGTGTGGATAAAGAGGGAAATCAGATTCAGCTTTTGGATGTGTTAGAATTTCATGACCGTAATGTGGTTGATGATGTAGAAAAAAAGGAACAAATAATAAAAATCAGTCAAAATATGAAACAGATTTTGACAAAACGGGAATTGTATATTGTTAAAAAACGATATGGCATGGATGGAACAAAAGAGATGACACAGCGGGAAATTGCAAAGGAACTTGGGATATCCAGATCATATGTTTCCCGCATTGAAAAGAAGGCATTGTATAAGCTGAAAAAAATAATTAGTGAATAAATGAAAATAACAGGTGAAAAAAGATGAATTGTATGGTAATATTAGTTCATCTTTTTTCATGCATAAATCTATGCGCTTTCCCCATGTTGGAATAGAGGTGTATATGTATAGTACGGTCATGACATCCATGATCAGCGGAATAGAGGCGATTCCGGTGAAGGTGGAAGTAGATATCAGTACAGGAATGCCGGCTTTTGATATGGTCGGTTATCTTTCTTCGGAAGTGAAGGAAGCAAGAGAGCGTGTGCGGACAGCTCTGCATAATTGCGGGTTCTGTCTGCCGGCAAAAAGAATTACGATCAACTTGTCACCGGCAAATATAAGAAAAAGCGGCACCGGATTTGACCTTCCGATTGCCATTGCCCTGTTGATCGCGATGGAAGAAATACCAGTAAAGCATACACAGAATATGATGTTTACCGGAGAACTGAATCTGAATGGACAACTTTTGGGCGTAAGTGGAGTATTGCCGATCGTTTCGGACGGAAAGAAAGCGGGATATGGACATTTTGTTGTCCCAGCTGCAAATCTTGCGGAAGGGAGGCTGGTGGAACAGGCAGAAGTACTTGGGTTTGACAAACTTATGGATGTCATTCATTTTTTACAGACAACCGAATATGAAGATCCGGAATTCCTGATGGCAGATATGCAGAAAACAACATTAGAAGTTGACTTCGCGGAAGTCAATGGACAGGCTTTTTTAAAACGTGCAGCAGAGATTGCGGCAAGTGGAATGCATAATATGCTGATGGTTGGACCGCCAGGTTCCGGAAAAACAATGATCTCGGAGCGAATGGCAACGATTCTGCCACCGTTGGCAAAGGACGAGCAGTTGGAAGTTTCTAAAATTTACAGTATCTGTGGATTATTGTCGAATCATCAGACGCTCATTGAAAAGCGGCCGTTTCGGAATCCACATCATACGATCACAAAGGCGGGGCTTGCCGGTGGCGGGATATTTCCGAAGCCGGGAGAAATTTCACTGGCACATAATGGTGTACTTTTTCTGGATGAGCTGACAGAGTTTGATAAGACAGCAATCGAAATTTTACGCCAGCCACTGGAAGAAAGGGAAATCCGGCTTACGCGGGCACGTGGAAATATTTGTTACCCGGCGGATTTCCTGATGCTGGCATCGATGAATCCCTGTAATTGTGGATACTATCCGAATATGCAGAAATGCCGCTGTACGCAGGCTTCTTTAAAAAGGCATTTTGATAAAATTTCCCAGCCTTTAATTGACCGGATGGATCTGTGTGTGGAGGCGCCAATGGTCAGCTTTGCGGAATTGATGAAAAAGGGAAAAAATGAGAGTTCTGCACAGATACAGGGAAGAGTAAACGCCTGTCACCAGATACAGATGAAACGGTTTGCGCAGGAGAAGTTTCATCATAACAGCAGGATTCCTGCATCGCGGCTTTCAGAATTTTGTTCGCTGGGAAAAACAGAAAAAACATATATGGAAAAAATATATGCAAAGATGTCGTTGACAGCGCGGACTTATCATAAAATTTTACGAATAGCACGGACGATTGCAGATATGCGCGAGGCGGATACTATCGGGATCATGGATCTTCAGGAAGCGGTCTGTTACCGGAGTATTGATGAAAAATTCTGGGGAGGTGTGTGATGTATCGATACTGGTTGGCTAATATTCCGGGAATGACACCTTCGAAATATGAATTTATATATAGAAACTGCAGCTGTGCAGAGGAATTGTATATGCTCAGTGATCGGGCGATAGAAAAAATGACCGGTTTGTCACAAAAAGATGCGCAATCGATTGTTTTGAGCAGAAAAAAATGGAATTTACAGCAGAAGTGGCAGGAACTGATGGAAAGCGGCGCAGGATTTGTGTCATGGGAAGATGATACGTATCCGGAAAAACTTAAAAATATTGTGCATCCGCCGTATGCTCTGTATTATGTGGGTAAACTTCCGGATGAAAACAGGAAGAGAGTTGCCATTGTCGGAGCGCGGGGAAGAAGTGCATATGGAAGCCAGGTTGCAGGAAAACTTGCAAAGCGGCTGGCAGAGGCAAACGTGGATGTGATCAGCGGAATGGCACTTGGTATCGACACGGACAGTCACTTTGGGGCATTGGATGGAAAAGGCGATACTTATGCGGTGCTTGGCTGCGGAGCAGACGTGTGTTACCCCAAGTCTAATCAGCGTTTGTATGAAAAAATCACAAAGTGCGGAGGAATTATTTCAGAATATGCATTACATACACCGCCACTTCCTGCTTATTTTCCACAGAGAAACCGTATCATTGCAGGACTTGCAGATTATACGGTCGTCATAGAGGCAAAATTAAAAAGCGGTTCTTTGATTACTGCAGATTATGCGATGGAACAGGGGAGAGAAGTTTATGCATTGCCGGGAAGAATTACCGATGAACTGAGTCAGGGCTGCAACAGCCTGATTCAGCAGGGAGCAGGTGTATTACATAATATTGATGATTTCCTGAAAACAATGGAATTAGACAGTGCTTTTTGTATGGAGCAAATGGACTTTAAAAAAAATCTGCTTGAAAAAGACGAATCGTTGGTGTATAGTTTATTCGATTTTCATCCGTTGGGAGTTGGAACAATGGTTGAACGGAGTCCTTATACATTAAGTCAGCTTTTGGATATTCTTGAAAGACTGGAAAATAAAGGATTTATCAAAGAAAATATCCCCAATTATTATATAAAAAATATTTGATCTAGCATAAAGGAGCATATTCTGATGGCAAAGTATCTGGTAATCGTAGAGTCACCTGCAAAAGTAAAAACAATTAAAAAGTTCCTTGGAAAAAATTATGAAGTAATGGCGTCGAATGGACATGTCCGTGATTTGCCAAAAAGTCAGCTTGGATTTAGTCCGGAAAATGATTTTGAGCCAAAATATATTACAATCCGTGGAAAAGGCGAAATCCTTGCAAAATTGCGCAAAGAAGTAAAAAAAGCAGATAAAATATATCTCGCAACTGACCCGGACCGTGAAGGAGAAGCAATTTCATGGCATCTTACGAAGGCTTTGAAGCTCGATGATAAGGATGTGAGCCGTATCAGCTTTAATGAGATTACAAAAAGTGCGGTCAAGACATCATTGAAAAAACCAAGAGAAATTGATATGGATCTGGTGGACGCACAGCAGGCAAGAAGAATGCTTGACCGTATGGTGGGTTACCGGATCAGTCCACTTCTCTGGGCAAAAGTAAAAAGAGGCTTAAGTGCCGGACGTGTACAGTCTGTGGCTCTTCGTATCGTATGTGATCGCGAAGAGGAAATTAATGCATTTATTCCGGAGGAGTACTGGTCACTGGAGGCAAGCCTTCTTCCGGAAGGAGAAAAGAAACCGATTGTCGCAAAGCTGATGGATAAAAATGGCGAGAAGATTGAGATTACTTCCAAGGAACAGATGGACGCAGTTTTAGCAGAGCTCAAAGACAAAGACTTCAACGTTACCGATATTAAAAAAGGTGAGCGTACAAAGAAGGCACCGCTTCCATTTACAACAAGTACATTGCAGCAGGAAGCTTCGAAAGCTTTGAATTTTCCAATTTCAAAAACAATGCGGATCGCGCAGCAGTTATACGAAGGCGTGGATATTAAAGGACAGGGTACGGTAGGTATTATTACATATCTGCGTACCGACTCCGTCCGTATTTCCGAAGAAGCAGATGCGGCAGCGAGAACTTTTGTTGAGGAAACTTACGGAGATTCTTATGTTTCTGCAGGAGAGACAGGCAAGAAATCCAATGCCAAGATTCAGGATGCGCACGAGGCAATCCGTCCTACTGATATTAATCGAATACCTTCGGAAATCAAAGAGTCGTTAAGCCGTGACCAGTTCCGTTTGTATCAGCTGATTTGGAAACGCTTTGCTGCCAGCCGCATGGCGAATGCAGTCTATGAGACAACAACGGTCAATATCGGTGTGGGCGATTACCGTTTCCGTGTATCGACATCCAAGGTCGCTTTTGACGGTTTTATGGCTGTATATACAGAAGCAGACAATGAGAAAGCAGAAAAACAGGTTCTTTTAAAGTCATTGGACAAAGATACAAAACTTTCTCTTGTGGATTATGATCCAAAGCAGCATTTTACTCAGCCACCAGCTCATTACACAGAGGCATCACTGGTAAAGACATTGGAAGAGCTTGGTATTGGACGTCCAAGTACGTACTCACCAACGATTACAACGATTATAGCGCGCCGTTATATTACGAAGGAAAATAAAAATCTCTATGTAACTGAAATTGGCGAAGTAGTAAATTCAATTATGAAAGAATCTTTTCCGACTATTGTGGATGAGCATTTTACCGCAAACATGGAGTCTCTTTTGGATGGTGTTGCAGAAGGCAAAATTCCGTGGAAGACTGTAGTGGCAAATTTTTATCCGGATCTGGAAAAGGCAGTACAGGCAGCAGAAGAAGAATTGGAAAAGATCACAATCGAAGATGAAGTGACTGATGAAATTTGTGAAGTATGTGGTCGCAATATGGTAATTAAGTATGGACCATATGGAAAGTTTCTTGCATGTCCGGGATTTCCAGAGTGTCGTAATACCAAGCCATATTATGAAAAAATTGGTGTTGCATGTCCGAAGTGTGGCAAAGATGTTGTGATTAAGATGACGAAAAAAGGTCGCCGTTACTATGGATGCATTGACTATCCGGAATGTGATTTTATGAGTTGGGGACGTCCGGTTGACAAAAAATGTCCGCGTTGCGGTGGTTATATGGTGGAAAAAGGAAATAAACTTGCCTGTGCAGATGAACATTGTGGTTATACTGAGCAAAAAGAAAAGGAAAAATGATTCAAAAATGATTCAATTTTATAAAAAATATTGAATTGTCAGATAAATAGTGCTAAACTCATGATATATGGAAATTCTCGAAAACAGATGGGAGAAATAATATGAGTGTTCAGCTTCTGGATAAGACTAGAAAAATTAATAAATTACTTCACAATAACAGTTCATCAAAAGTTGTTTTTAATGATATTTGTGATGTACTGACAGGAATTCTGGATTCTGATATCCTTGTGATCAGCAAAAAAGGCAAGGTCCTTGGCTCGAGTGTTTGCAAGGGTGTGGATGAATTACAGGAATTAATTGTGGACGAAGTTGGTGGATACATTGATCCGGATTTGAATGAGCGATTGCTTGGAATTCTTTCTACAAAAGAGAATGTTAATCTTGAAACTTTAGGTTTTGGTGAGGAATCCCGCAGGTATCGTGCAATTATTACTCCGATTGATATTGCAGGCGAGAGACTTGGAACCCTTTTTGAATACCGGAGTGAGAGAGAGTATGATATTGATGATATTATTCTCACAGAGTATGGAACAACGGTTGTCGGACTTGAAATGATGCGCTCAGTCAATGAAGAGAGTGCAGAGGAAGAACGCAAAGTGGCAATTGTTAAATCGGCAATCAGCACATTGTCATTTTCAGAATTGGAAGCAATTACACATATATTTGATGAACTTGATGGAAACGAGGGCATTCTTGTGGCGAGCAGGATTGCAGATCGGGTGGGCATCACAAGATCCGTTATTGTAAATGCACTACGCAAGTTTGAAAGTGCCGGTGTCATTGAATCACGTTCTTCGGGAATGAAAGGAACTTACATTAAAGTTGTGAACGATGTTGTGTTTGATGAACTGGAACAGTTAAAAAAGAAAAACAAAAAATAATTTTATATATCAATGGAGTGAAGATTGAATATTTAAAGGGACTTATACAGGATATAGGTCCTTTTTTGTCGCATATTTGAATATTTTGGAAAAAAAACACTTGTTTTTTGATAGAAGTATACTATAATTAGTATGATAGAATAATTAGGGGTACTAGATGAAGGGAGAAATATGTTAAGTACAAACGCATTTAATTACGTCAATGTTTTAGACAAAGCAGCAGATGCAAGCTGGAAACGAGAGACGGTTCTGGCGAATAATATTGCTAATGTAAATACACCTGGATATAAGAGAAAAGACCTTGATTTTGAAAGCACCCTGAAAGAAGAATTGGGACGCTGCAAACATACGTCATTAGATTATAAAATCGATCATGCAAATCTGAATCATTTGAATCCGTCGGTGTATACGGATCTGACAAATTATTCGTATCGTTTGGATGGAAGCAATGTGGATATTGACTCTGAAGAAGTTGAGTATGCTTCTGAACAGCTTCGGTATGAGGGGATTACGGCAGGAATCAACAATGAGTTTAGTCGCATGAAATCAGTAATCAGTTAAGGAGGAATGAAATATGGCATTATTTCAGTCATTTAATATCAGTGCATCTGCAATGACGGCAGAACGCTTTCGTACCGACATCATTGCAGAAAACATAGCCAATGTAAATACAACTTCAACAGAGAGTGGCGGACCATACCGCAGAAAAGTTGTTACATTTGGAGAACGCAATGTGACTCCATTTTCTCAATATTATTCTGCTTCAAAGAATGCAGCAATCGGTAACGGAGTGAAAGTTACATCTGTTCGCGAAGATTATGATACAGATTTTGTTAAAGAATATGATCCGGCAAATCCGGATGCTGATGAAAACGGATATGTTTCTTATCCGAATGTTAATACAGTTACAGAAATGACAAACCTGATTGATTCTACGCGTGCATATGAGGCAAATGCCACGGCTTTTGAAGCCAGTAAGAGCATGGCACAGACTGGATTGTCTATTGGTCAGTAATTCATGATTATGAATTGGAATTTTAATTTATAAGAGGAAAAAGAGATGGATATTTCAACATTGAGTGGTGTATCACCGGCGTATTTAAATACATATACACAAAAAACATTATTTGACGATGATGATAATAAAACAAACAGTTTTGACTCCATTTTGTCTGCAATGATGCAATCTGTTGATGAAACTAATGATTTGCAGAATAAGGCAGAGTCGGAAGAAATTCGATTTGCACTTGGAGAATCAGACAATACACACGATTTACTTATTGCAGAAACAAAAGCTAATATAGCATTGCAGTATACCGTTGCAGTGAGAGATAAATTAGTTGATGGATATAAAGAACTTATGCAGATGTCTGTATAAGCGACGAGTGAGGGGACAGCATGCCGGAACAGTTACAGAAAATAATTGATCGTGTGGTTACATGGTGGAAAAAATTTAACAACAAACAAAGAGCATTGATGCTTAGTCTGACAGCAATAGTGATTGTTGCACTTGTTATTTTATATGTTGTTGTAACGAAGCCTTCTTATACAACACTGATTGATTGTGAAAATACAAAAGAAGCCAGTCAGGTAAAGGATTTACTTGACTCTGATGGAACAATTGATTACAAAGTATCGAATTCGACACATTTTGATGTAAATGTAAAGGATGAGAGTGCAGCAAATATGCTGCTTGGATCCAATGATATTGCTACAGCCGGGTATTCGCTTTCAGGCCCGGATCTTTCAAGCGTTGTAAATGGAAGTATGTCTACGACAGAAGCAGACAAACAGAAATTATATAAAAATTACATGGAAGAAAAGCTCGCAAAGGATCTTACAGCCAATGATATGATTGATTCTGCTACGGTTGCATTGGATGTACCGACGGATGATGGAACACTTCTTTCACAGATGCAGGAGAGTTCTGCTAGCGTTTCACTTGCATTGAATGGGGATATGGATGAAGATCAGGCTTATTCCATTGCACGATTTGTTGCAACACAGCTTGGAAATGATTCTACGCAAAAAATTACGATTCTTGATCAGAAAACATCAAAACTTCTTTACTCAGGAGCGGATCAGGACTCTGCGTCAGCTGTTTTGTCTTCTAATCTGAGCGCAAAAGAAAAAACACAAAATATGGTCAAACAGAATATCAAGGATGTCCTTGTACAATCGGGAATTTTTTCAGATGTACAAGTGGGAATTAATCTTGATATGTCTTTTGATAAAGTGGAAAAGAAGACAAAGGTATATTCCCATAATGATGGAATGGACAATGGAGAAATTACCAGTAAGTCGGAATATACTTCAGATGCTACGGGCGGACAGGCAGCTGTTCCGGGAACAGATTCTAATGATGATACACCAACCTATGTAACACAGGATGGAGAGATTACGGAATCCAGCATTACAGATACAGATACTGTATATGCGCCAAACGAAGAAGATACTAAGACAACCAATAATGGTGGTGTTATTAATTATGATACATGTTCTGTGGCTGTGTCGGCAACACGTTGGGTTGTATATGATGAAGATGAATTGAAAGCAAGTGGACAGCTTGATAACATGACATTTGATGAATTTAAAGCAGCACATAGTGATCCTGTTCAGGTAAATGCAAATCAGGATTATATTGATTTGATCGCAAAATCTACAGGATTTGATACAAAGCAGATTTCATTTGTATGTTATGAAAGACCACAATTCGTAGAATCTAGTAGCAAAGGCATTGGTTTGACGGATATTTTACAGATTGCTCTTGCGGTATTGATTTTTGCTTTGCTTGGTTTCGTAGTGTTCCGAAGTACCAGAAAGCAGAACGAAGAGGAAGAGGAGCCGGAACTTTCCGTCGATGCGCTTTTACAATCTACTGCAGATGCATCTGAGGATATGGAAGATATCGGATATTCTGAAAAATCAGAGACACGGTTGCTGATAGAAAAATTTGTGGATGAAAATCCAGATGCGGCGGCTTTGCTGTTGCGTAATTGGTTGAATGAGGATTGGGAGTAAAGCATGAGTGAGTCTTATACGGGAGTACAGAAAGCTGCCATCTTATTAATTACTTTAGGACCTGAAAAGGCAGCTACTATTTTTAAACATCTCAAAGAAGATGAGATTGAAGAACTTACCCTTGAAATTGCAAATACAAGAAGTGTATCACCACAGACAAAAGAAGAAATTTTAGATGAATATTATCAAGTATGTCTTGCACAGCAATATATTGCTGAGGGTGGCATTAACTATGCAAAAGAGCTATTGGAAAAGGCGCTTGGAAGTGATAAGGCACAGGGTGTTATCGCAAAATTAACGGCATCGTTACAGGTACGCCCATTCGAGTTCGTGCGGAAGACTGATCCAAGTCAGTTACTTAACTTTATTCAAGATGAACATCCGCAGACGATTGCAATGATTTTGTCTTATCTGGCACCGGGACAGGCATCACTTGTTCTGAGTGCATTGCCACCGGAAAAACAGGCAGATGTTGCAAAGAGAATTGCAACTATGGATCGTACATCTCCAGATGTAATCAAAGAAGTAGAAAGCGTGTTGGAACGTAAACTTGCATCTCTTGTTAATCAGGATTACACAATTGTGGGTGGTATTGATGCAATTGTAAGCATTTTGAATAGCGTTGACAGAGGAACTGAAAAACATATTATGGAATCACTCGAAATTGAAGAACCGGAGCTTGCGGACGAGATTCGAAAAAAGATGTTCGTGTTCGAGGATATTTTGTTATTGGACGACCGCGCAATACAGAGAGTGCTGCGTGATGTTGAGAATGCAGACCTTGAACTCGCACTTAAGAATACATCAGAAGAAGTACAGAATGTTGTATTCAAGAATCTATCGAAGCGTTTGGCTGCTATGATTAAAGAAGATATGGATTTCATGGGTCCGGTACGTATGAAGGACGTAGAAGAAGCACAGCAGAAGGTTGTTAATATTATTCGTAAATTGGAAGATGCTGGTGAAATTGTAATTTCTCGTGGTGGAGGTGATGATATCGTTGTCTAATCTGTTAAAACAATGTTATGTTGTTAATTCGGATGGGGGAAAACGAATTATTAATTCGGATCAAAGACTTGCAAGATCAAATTCTCATAATACCGATATCGACATACATAAAGAATTGCCGATTATGCCGAAATTAGATGGAATTTCAGCAGTTCCGACTGGAGATCCAGCAAAGGAAATACAGAAAATTAAAGCGGACGCGGAAAAAATCCGTCAGGTAACACTTGAAGTTGCAAAGAGGGAAGCCCAAAGTATTATTGAAAATGCACAGATAAAAGCCCAGCAGGTTCTGCAGGAAGCTGGAGAAAAAGCTAATCAGCTGATGGAAGAACAGAAAAAAATAGGCTATATGGAGGGCGGCAAGGAAAAAGAAGCAGCTTTAGAAGCCGAGTATTGTGAAAAAGAACAGGGACTGGAAACAAGAAAACAAGAACTGGAAAGTCAGTATGAAAAAAACGTCAATGCTATGGAAGGCGATATCGTCGATGCTGTAATTCAGGTTTTTGACAAGGTTTTTCATATTCAGTTTGAAAATAAAAGAGAAATTTTATATTCATTAGTGAAAAATGTGTTACTGGATATTGAAGTTGGCGATGAAATTCGCATTCATGTAAATGAGGAAAATCGCGAGATTATTGAAGCACACATGGATGAAATTCGCGAAATTGTTGGTCAGAAAGTTGCAATAGAATTTGTGCATGATGCAAAATTGAAAGATGATCAATGCAAGATAGAAACTTCTTTTGGTGTGTTTGATTGTGGAATTGATACACAACTTGATAATCTTTTGAAGGATATTAAGTCACTTGTGTAAAGATATTGGAGCATATTTGTGATAGAGAATGCAAAAAAATATTTGCAGCTTATGGATCGTACATTTTATAATAGTTATGGAAAAGTTGCAAAGGTAGTTGGACTTACAATTGAATCAGTTGGACCGAAAGCACGTTTGGGAGATTTATGCAGAATATATCCCGGGGAAGATCAGAAGGAACATGTGATTGCTGAAGTGGTAGGATTTCATGATTCTAAATTGATTTTAATGCCGGTAGACAGTGTGGAAGGCGTTGGTGTTGGATGCGTAGTAGAGAATACCGGGCATCCTTTGTCTGTTTTAGTGAGCGATGAGTTACTTGGACATACGCTGGATGGAATTGGACGTCTTACCGACTGCGATAAGGAAGTTCAGGGAGAGTATTATCCACTGGAACAGGCACCACCGGATCCAATGGAACGTGAAATTATCAGTGAAGTGTTGCCTTTGGGGGTAAAGGCGGTAGACGGCCTGATCACAGTTGGAAAAGGGCAAAGAATCGGTGTTTTTGCGGGCTCGGGAGTGGGCAAGAGTACGTTGCTTGGTATGTTTGCCCGTAATACGAAGGCTGATGTTAATGTGATTGCACTGATTGGTGAGCGTGGTCGAGAGGTGCGTGAGTTTATTGAACGAGATCTTGGACCGGAAGGCATGGCCAGGTCAGTGGTTGTCGTTGCAACTTCAGATAAGCCGGCATTAATTCGAAATAAGTGTGCGAAAACGGCGACAGCGGTTGCAGAATATTTCCGTGATCAGGGAAAAGATGTTTTGCTGATGATGGATTCTATGACTCGATTTTCACAGGCTCAAAGAGAAATTGGATTGGCATCTGGAGAACCACCGGTTACAAGAGGGTATCCACCGAGCGTGTATTCGGAGATGCCGAAACTGCTGGAACGGGCAGGAACAAATGATAAAGGTTCCATTACAGGACTTTATACAGTATTGGTGGATGGTGATGATTTTAATGAACCGATTACAGACACGGCTAGAGGAATTTTGGATGGCCATATTATGCTGGATCGTAAACTGGGACATAAAAATCATTATCCGGCTATTGATATTTTGCAGAGTATTTCCCGTGTCATGAATTCAATTGTAACAAAAGAGCACAAAACCTTAGCCGGAAAATTAAAAAATGTTCTTGCAACATATAATGAGGCGGAGGACTTGATTAATATTGGTGCATATAAGAATGGTTCCAATCCGGATATTGATTATGCAATAAAAAAAATTAAAGATGTTAATGCTTTTTTATGTCAGGGAACGGACGAAAAATTTACATTTGATGAAGAGATAGAATTACTTGCAAAAGTATTCGAAAATTAATCAGTTTTGAAGGAGATGTAGCGTATGGCGAAATTTGTCTACCAGATGCAGAATATTCTAGATATTAAACTGAAACTGGAAACACAGGCAAAGATGGCTTATAGTGCAGCAAACCAAAAATATCTGGATGAACAAAATGTGTTACAGGAATATATTATTCGACGAATGGGGTATGAAAAAAAATTAAAAAGTGCTATGACAGGAAAGTTGGATATGGCAGAAGTATCTCGTGCACGAGCTGACTTGAATAATATGAAAACGATTGTGCGTAGACAGATGATGGAAGTTCATAAAGCGGAAAAGGCAATGGAAGAGGCTCGTGATAAACTGAATGAAGTTGTGCAGGAAAGAAAGGTTCAGGAAAAACTGAGAGAAAAGGCATTTGAGGAATTTAAGCATGAACTTGCTGAAGCAGAAACAAAAGAAATAGATGAACTGGTAAGTTATACTTACAATAAATAAAGGAGAAATCCCAATGGCGAAAAAAGACAGAGATAAAGAAAAAGAAATTGATAAAGAAGAAAATAAGGAACTGGATGAAGAAAAAGAGGGCGGAAAAGGTGTGTTAGCCCTTGTTACAGTTCTTATCATCATTATCTGGCTTGGAATTATAGCTATTCTGATTAAAACAGATGTTGGGGGCTTTGGGTCGACGGTGCTTTATCCTATATTAAAGGATGTCCCGTATATCAACAAAATTCTCCCGAATCAGGAAAGCACACAAGGTACTTATGAAACGGCAGATACGCAGTACCAGTACTCCTCTTTAGATGATGCGGTCAATCGTATCAAAGAATTGGAATTGCAGTTAGATGAAGCACAGAATAAAAAGAAAAAAGACAAACAGACAATTAAGGATTTGAAAAAACAAATCAAAGATTTGTCTAGCTATAAAAAAGATCAGGCAGCCTTTGAAAAGGAAAAAGAAAAATTTTATGAAGAGGTTGTTTTTTCTGATGAAGCACCCGATATAAATGAATATAAGACTTATTATGAAAGCATTGATCCAGAGAATGCGGAAGTCTTATATAAACAAGTTGTTGAACAGATTACCTACGATGATGAGGTTCAGGATTACGCGAAGACATATTCGCAAATGAAACCAAAGGAAGCAGCTGCCATTTTTGATACAATGACAGACAACCTGGGACTGGTTTCCGATATACTGATGTGTATGGGAGCACAGGCGAGGGCGGATATTCTTGGCAAGATGAATGCGGAGACTGCGGCGAAGCTGACGGAAATCATGGAACCATCAAAGAAGTAGTGATCTGGAAAAAGAAAGGAGGGACGTGCTTGGCAAGTGCAAATGTATTTAATGTAGGATCTGCAAAACAGAATCAGATGTTAAGTGCAAACGTTGCAGCTGGCAAAACAAAGGCTGACAAGTCTGATAAAGTGGCTGTATTTTCGACGATAATGAATGCAAACTACTCTACAAATCCAAATGTTACTAACGTGATGGATCAGCATTCAAATTCAGATGCGAAAAATACAGATGCTGTGAGTGCAAACTATGAGCGGTATCAATATTGCGATAAGCAAATTGATCCTTCTAATCCGATTGCTGAAAAAATTAATAGTAATTCGGAAGAAATTAGTGATGTACAAAAAGATTTGGTTCATACAGTGGCAGAAACATTGGATGTTGATGATGAAAAAGTTATTGATACTATGCAAAAGCTTGGTATGACAGCCTTTGACCTCTTGGATTCACAGAATCTGGCTCAATTGGTTCAGCAAATGCAAAATGTGGACACTCCACAGGAACTGTTGCTGAATCCGCAATTCACTGATTTGATGCAGAAAATACAAGATGTTGCAAATGATTTTATGGATACATTAGATATAAATGAAAATCAATTTGCAGATTTGATTTCTCAGATGGATCTTGTGGAAAACGAGACTGTTATAGAGACACCACAAGTGGAAACAATTGTGATGCCTGAAAAAACGGAGGAAGTTCTTCCTGCGATGGATGATGGGTCAAATACAGATGACGAATATTTGAGCTGGAAGGAGAGTACTGTAGAAAATACAGATACACCACAAACAGTGAATATTTCCCAAGAGGAACAAAGCTACGAGGCAAATGAAGACACAGAAGCAGGTGGTGGCGAACAGCTGAAGCAAAATGGACCAACAGTGCAGAGAGAAAGTTCTACACCAGAGGCAACTGGAAAAATTGCTTTTTCAGTAAGTGAGCAGGTGCCGCAACAAGATGTGATGGCAATACAAGAGGCTAATCCAAAGTACCTTTCCATTGATACCATGGATTTAATTGAACAGATTGCTGAAAATGTGAAAGTTAATATTTCACAGGAAACAACATCAATGCAGATGCAACTGAATCCAGAGAATCTTGGAAAAGTATATTTAGAAGTTTCTGCAAAAGAAGGAAGTGTTCATGCAGAAATTTCGGCATCTAGCGAAGCAGTGCGTACTGCGCTGGAAATGCAGATTGCAGATTTGAGAGAAAGTTTAAATCAAGCGGGAGTTAAGGTCGATTCGATTGAAGTTACAGTTGCATCCCATGAGTTTGAACGAAATCTCGAACAGGGACAGACAAGAGAAGAGCAGGAAGGTGAGAGACAACAGGAACAGTCGTCTTCACGTAGAAGAAATATTTCGATGTCTTCTTTAGATGATCTGTCTGGATTAATGACAGAGGAAGAAACTCTTGCAGCACAGATTATGCGGGATAATGGAAACTCTGTTGATTTTACAGCATAAGAAAAAGAATAGGAAAGGAGAGAGAATATGGCAGAACATGTTGCAGCGGTAAAAGATGGTAAGTTGGATTATAGTTACACCGACAGTTCAAAAAAGCAGTCACAGGCAACCGGATCAAACTTGGGATATGATCAGTTCCTTACTTTATTATGTGCGGAAATGCAGTATCAGGACCCGTTGGAACCTACAAGTAATACAGAGTATGTTGCGCAGCTTGCAACTTTTTCACAATTAGAGGCGACACTTTCCATGCAACAGTCACAGGAAAATTCTATGGCAAACGATCTTGTTGGTAAGCATGTTATTTTAAAGGTAGAAGATGAAAATACCGGTGCTACCAATTATGTAGACGGAAAGGTAGATTATGTTCTTTACGAAGATGGCAAGACATTGCTCAGTGTGAACAATGGACTTTATTCCATAGATACACTGGATACTGTGACAGATGCGGATTACTATGAGGCTGTAACAATTTCAAAAACATTTTCCAATATGGTTGCACAGCTTCCGGATATTGATAATATTACTATGGATTATGATAAGGCAATTTCACAGATTCGGGAAATGTATGATGGAATGACAAGCTATCAGCAGAAATTTGTAAAGTCAGATGATCTTCAGACATTACAGAAATATGAAGAGCGTATTGCAGAGCTGAAAAAGTTACAGGAAAATACAAAGACGGATACTGATACAGATAACAAAACGAATACGGATACAAAGACAGATACCGATGCTGAAACAAAAACGGAGGAATGATTATGAATCCGATTGCAGGACAGTTTACATCCATTGAGCAGGTAAACGACCAGTATCTTAATCGACAAAATATAAAACAATCGCAAAAATCTTCCGATATATCTTTTGAGGACGTCTTATGCAAACAACAAAGCAAAGCGGAATTACAAAGTAATTCAGGAGTTCGTTTTTCAAAACATGCATCACAAAGGCTCGAAACAAGAAATATTCAGCTATCGAGTGAACAGAGCACAAGATTGGAAGATGGTGTTTTAAAAGCGCAGGAAAAGGGAATTAAAGAATCTTTAGTGCTGGTTGATTCTCTCGCATTTATTGTTAATATCCCGAATAAAACGGTTGTTACAGCAATGGATCAGACAGACACACAACAAAATGTATTTACAAATATTGACGGCGCAATCATTATGTAGCTGGACCTTATGGAAGCTACGGTTCCTGACTGACAGAAGGAACCTGAACCAGCCGTTAAAGGAGGTCAATGAATTATGATGAGATCATTGTACTCTGCTGTGTCAGGACTTAAGACACATCAGACAAGGATGGACGTTATTGGTAACAATATCGCCAACGTTAACACAGAAGCATTTAAGGCTTCAAATGTAAGATTTAGTGAAATTATGTATCAGACAACAGCTTCGGCATCTGGCGGCAATGGAACCACAGGTACAGGCGGTGTGAATGCAAAACAGATTGGTCTCGGTGTTACAACAGGTTCAACAACTGTGAATATCACAGGAGCCGGAGCCTCGGAGACAACAGGAAATCCGTTTGATTTGAAACTGACGGATAGTCAGTCGACGAATTTCTTTATTGTAAGTGATGGAACAAACCGCTATTTTACACGAGCAGGTTCTTTTTATGTAGATGGTAATGGATATCTTTGTATGAGTTCTACTGGATATACTTTACAGGGATGGCAGGTAGATCCTACAACTGGAGAAATCCGCAAAGATGTTGTTTCTCCATTACAGGTAATGTCTCCGGCAAATCAGACAGCATCTCCGGAAGCTACAACAAAGGCATATGCCTCTGGCGTGCTTGATAAAAACGACAGCAATGTAAATGCTGATGATGGATATGTTATGAACTTGGGATTTTATGATGATCTGGGTTATTCTTATACTGCAAAATTTGCAGTAAAGCCGATAAAACAGAATGGTACTGTGGTAGCTGGCAAGTACCAGATTACATTGACAGATGTAATTAATTCGGAAAGTAAGTCCATTCTTGATGCAAATGAGGCAAAAAAGAAAACACAGATTCAGAGCATTTTTGGCACAGATGGATATACGATTGAATATGATACCAATAAAGGTACATTTGTTTCTATAGGGGCAAATGGTAATCAGAAACCAGTAAGTCAGTTACTTAAAATGTCTACTTTAAACACAGGGTATACAACTGATTTGGGAAATGGTCAGACACAGAAGAGTAATTTTAAGGATATTGAAATTGATTTTTCAAAATCTATGAATTACGACAATGGAGGAACTTCTACTTTTAAAATGCTTAAGGGTGGTGATAGTACTGGCGATGGAGCGGGAAAGAAACTGGGAGCTCTGACAGGAATTTCTGTGGATCAGCAGGGACGTATTCATGGTTATTATGATAATGGAAATAAAATTTTACTTGGTCAGATCGCGGTAGCACAGTTTGCGAATGCATCGGGTCTGGAAAAAGTCGGTAATAATTGTTATCAGACAACTTTGAACTCCGGGGAGTTTGATGGAATTGGTGTCGAAGTTAATGCGGATGGAAGTGCAATTGATTCCGGAGAATTGGAAATGTCAAATGTTGATCTTTCCGGACAGTTCACGGATATGATTGTTACACAGCGTGGATTTCAGGCAAACTCAAGAGTGATTACTACTTCAGATACCTTATTGGAAGAATTAATTAATTTGAAACGATAAGTACATAAAATAGTAGAAACAACAGACGGGGAAAGGCATTGTGCCAATTTCCGTCTGTTTTACTTTTTTTCATAAAAAGAAAGTAGACAAGCTACCAAAAATTTGGTAAAATCATATAAAAAGGTTATTTTGTCAAAAAAAGGTGAATTGTGACAAATTTCCTAGAAAAAAGAAAGTGGAAGGTGTGGCTATGGATATAGCATCGCTGGTCGGCATGCTGCTTGGAATGGGCATGGTCGTCTATGGAATTATTGACAGTGGTGGAGCGAGTGCGTTTGGTACATTTATCGATGTAGCATCCGTTGCTATTACGTTTGGAGGATCTTTGAGTAGTACGCTTGGAAGTTTTAAACTTGCGGACTTTATCAATGGATTTAAATCAATTTCATTGGCATTCAAAGAGACTTCAACAAATCCATCCGAAATTATCAAATCAATTATTGATTTGTCGAATATTGGACGAAAGGATGGATTGCTGGCTCTTGAAGAAGCGGCAAATGGTATAGAGGATGATTTCCTGAAAAAGGGAGTACTCCTTGTTGTTGATGGAACAGATCCGGAGTTAGTGCGGGCGATTCTTGAAACAGACTTGATGTGCCTGGAAGATCGACACAAAAATGTGATTTCCTTTTGGGAGAAATGGGCAGAAATGGGACCTGCATGGGGTATGATTGGTACGCTGATCGGACTGGTAAATATGCTTAATAAATTGGATGATCCGTCGTCCATTGGACCTCAGATGGCCGTCGCACTTATTACAACTTTGTATGGATCTTTGATCGCAAACTGGCTTTGCAATCCTGTGGCGGCAAAACTTAAAGTTAACAATGACTTGGAAGTAATTAAAAGACAAATCACAATTGAAGGTCTTTTATCAATTCAGGCAGGCGAAAATCCTCGTGTAATCGAAGAAAAATTGAAGTCATTCCTGACACCAGCTTCCAGAGAACTTTTAAGTGGCGGTGATGCCGGAGGTGAGGAATAGTGGCAAAGAGAAAACAAGAGGAGGCTCCAAAAGGGTCTCCTGCATGGATGTCCACATTCTCAGATCTTATGAATCTGCTTCTATGCTTTTTCGTTTTGCTTTTCTCTATGTCGACGGTTGATGCGGATAAATTTCAGCAGGTAATCGCTTCCTTGCAAAGTAGCATCAGCATTTTACCGGCGGGAGGTTCGAGTATTGGAGAAGGGGAAATGATTTCTGCAGGTGTACGCCAGTTGGAGTTTATGGATTCCTACTATAATGAAATAGCAAATTCTGCCGCAGAAAACAGTGATGAGCAGACAGATGGGAAAAATTCCGTACAGGAAGCTTATGAACAACAGGAATTGTCAGAGTCTGAACAAATGGCGGAACAGATTCAGAAGGCAATTGATGCGGCCAGCCTGTCGGATCAGGTGGATGTGGATTTTAATGCAGAATATGTGCAGTTGAACATGAGTGGAGCGATTTTGTTTGAATCCGGAAAAGCGGATTTGACAGCAAGCGCAAAGCCGATTGTTGATAAAATTGGAAAAATATTGGAAAAATATAGCAAGAATATTATCGAGATTGAGGGACATACCGACAATGTTCCAATTAGTTCCCGAGCACATTATGAAAGCAATGAAGTGCTTTCCGTTTATCGAGCGCTTGCTGTTACTGAGAGACTCCGGGAAAAGACATCTTTGAAACCTTCTCATATCAAATTTGCTGGACGTGGAGATTATGTGCCGGTTGCGGATAATAGTACGGCGGAAGGCAGAGCGAGAAACCGGCGTGTGGAGATAAAAGTTTACAATTCATATAATTCAGATTTAGATTAAACGAGGTGGCAACATGAAAAAAAATTTGATTTCTGTGCTTATATTGGCATTGGTATTTGCAAATTTTGTTTTGACAGCAATTTTAATGTTTACGGTTTTGCCGGAAACGCAGAAGGCAAATACACTTATCGAAAAAGTATGCTCAGCAATTGATTTGGATTTAAATTCCGGAGGAACAAATGGAACATCCAGTATTCCAATTGATCAGCAGGATACTTATAAAGTAAATGAAGGTGAGAAGATTACCACAAACCTTGCAAAAGGTAATGATGGAAAATCACATTATGCGATTGTGAAAGTTTCGCTTGTTTTAAACAAAAAGAGCGACAATTATGGAACATACAATCAGGAGTTTCTGGCAAATCAAGATGAAACCATTAAAAATGATGTAATTCAGGTAATTGGACAATATACACTTGATGAGTTTGAAGCAAACAAGGAACAGGTGAAGTCGGAGATTTTATCTGATATGCAAAAATTGTTTGGAGCAGACTTGGTAATTGGTGTTAATTTCTCAGAATCGACATCTGAATAAGGTGATGGAAGACTAACCGGAAATCTCCTGGTTAGTCTTATGACAGTTATAGGCGGTGGAAACAGATGAGTGATGTATTATCTCAAAATGAGATAGACAGTTTACTGGCAGCGTTAAGCACCGGTGAATTAGATGTAGATGAAATAAAAGAGAATAGTGAAAAACATGTCAAGGAATACGACTTCGCTCGTCCTTCCAAATTTTCGAAAGAACACTTGCGAACACTGGAAATTATTTTTGAACATTATGGAAGACTTCTTTCTACGAATCTTCCTGTTTATTTGAGAAAAAATGTTCAGGTCGAGGTTATGAATTCGGAGGCGGTTACATACTCGGAATTTTCGAATGCATTGTCAAATCCGGTGCTTCTTGGAATTGTAAGCTTTGCTCCGTTAAAGGGAAATATTATTATCGAGATGGCCTCTTCGCTTGGGTATGCTATGGTTGATCGAATGCTGGGAGGCAAGGGAGATACAATTGAAAAGGTTCGTGATTTCTCCGAAATTGAACTTTTGATTATTGAACGTATTTTAGTTGTTTGCGTGAATCTGTTACGGGAGCCATGGGAGAATGTTGTTGATATACAGCCAAAGTTGGAACGTATTGAGACAAATTCACAATATGCACAGATTATTTCGCCAAGCGAGATGATTGCGATTGTTACAATCAACTTAAAGATTGGCAATGTGGAAGGTTTGATGAATATATGTCTTCCGTATCTGACATTGGAAGATGTTATTGATAAGTTGAATACAAAGTATTGGTATTCTAACATGCAGGCGCAAGATGATACTAATTATGCACAGGCAATCGAATCACTGATTCAAAGAGCACAGATTCCAGTGAAAGCTGTGTTAGGAAACAGCACAATTTCAGTTAATGATTTTGCGATGCTTCAGCCGGGGGACATTATCCGGCTGAATCGTAAAGTGGATGAAGAACTGGATATTTATGTTGGAAATATACGCAAGTTTACTGCATTGCCGGGAACGGCAAAGGAAAATTATGCAGTTAGAGTCACTTCGGTGATTAGAGAGGAGCAATAAAAATATGGATGGAGTGTTATCGCAGGAAGAAATTAATGCACTGCTGAATGATCCGGGATCAAGTAGCGCTAGTTCAGAAAGTGAACTTACGGATGTAGAAAAAGATGAAATTGGAGAGATTGCCAATATCTGCATGGGAACTGCAGCAACAACATTGTTTTCTCTAGTTAATCGCAAAGTGGAAATTTCTACTCCAGTTGTTTCATATTCTTCATGGAAAAATATATCGAGCGAATACGAGAGACCATGTGTATTTATTCGAATTGCATACACAGAAGGTCTTGATGGAAACAATATTCTGATCCTCAAAGAGAATGATGTGAAAATTATTACAGATCTTATGATGGGAGGAGATGGCACTAATATAGATGGAGAACTGGGAGAGTTACATCTTAGTGCTATTTGTGAAGCAATGAATCAGATGATGGGATCTGCATCGACTTCATTATCGTCCATGCTGGATCGTAAAATTGATATTAGCCCGCCAACAGCGGATGTAATTGATATGACTTCTGATATTGATGAAGGGTCTATTGATCAGTTTCTCACAGGAAACTTCGTAAAGATTTCTTTTCATATGGAAATTGGGGATTTGGTAGACAGCACAATTATGCAGCTGTACCCTATTTCTTTTGCAAAAGAGATGTGTGAAGGAGTTATGCATAATATGAATCTTGGACAGGATGGCAGTAAAAAACAGCCGGCTACTGAAGAGGCTGCTTCGTCAACAACATCTGGTCAGAATGTCAAATCAGTGCAACAGACTTCACAAAACCCACAAACACAGGCGAAAAATTCGCAGCAGATGAATACACAATCGATGATGGGAGGCCAGATGATGAATGGTCAGCCAATGGTGGGAAATCAGATGATGAATGGCCAGTCGATGATGGGAGGTCAGATGATGAATGGTCAGCAGATTATGGGTGGTCAGCCGATGATGGGAGGGTATCCGACAGAACAGCCGGTAAATGTACAACCAGCACAGTTTTCAGCTTTTTCCGGTGGCACTGTGGGCGGGTATCCGGCAGAAAATATTGGTCTGATTATGGATGTTCCGCTGGAAGTTACGGTTGAACTTGGAAGAACGCAGAAGTCCATATCTGATATTCTTGATTTTGGACCGGGAAAGATTATTGAGTTAAATAAAATAGCTGGAGAGCCAATTGATGTTCTTGTAAATGGCAAATATGTTGCAAAGGGTGAAGTTGTGGTTATTGAAGAAAGCTTTGGCGTTCGCATTACGGAGATTGTAAATGCGGGTAAGTCAACGTAATCTATGGCGGCAGGTGAAAATATGAATATTTTATTGTCGGGTGCGTTCGATAGTTTTGTTCAACTGATAGGGGCTCTGATTATATTTGCTTTTGTGATTGGAATTACTTACCTCACTACCCGGTGGATGGGAGGAATCCAAAAAGGCAGAAACAATAATAAAAATTTGCATATTATTGAGACAATTGGCGTTGGTAACAACAAAATGATCAGCATTGTAGAAGCTGGAACGGTGTATCTTGTAGTTTCTGTTGGAAAAGATGAGGTGCATCTTCTTGCGCAGTTGACGAGAGAACAATTAAAAGATTTCTCTTTTGAAAGTCAGCAGAAAACGGTGGAAACACAAGAATCGTTTTCTGAAATCTTAAGTAAATTAAAAGATAGGTTACCAAAGAAATAGGAATTATAATGAATAAGTTTAAAAAAATATATTGTGGAGCAAGCTTTGTTTTTGCTTGCATAGTCATTGTATTTACAATTACATTATCGTTCGCAAATCCTGTAACAACCTACGCAGCATCTTCGAAGTCTGGCAAAAGTACACAGTCAGATAACCGGGATGTTGCAGATGCGTTAGGGGATAATACAAATGGTTTATCAATTACTTATAATAATGATTCGGGATCAATTTCTACGCCGGTTCGGATGCTGTTGATATTAACGGTGTTGACACTGGCGCCATCTATATTGATTATGATGACTTCTTTTACAAGAATTATCATCGTATTACATTTTGTTCGTACCGCCATTGGTACACAGACAGCTCCACCAAATCAGATTTTGATTGGTTTGGCGCTGTTTCTTACATTTTTCATTATGTGGCCCACCTTTCAGAAAATAAATACCAATGCAATTCAACCGTTGGATAAAGGAGAAATTACTCAGTCTGAATTTTGGCAGGAAGCAGAAAAGCCAATCCGGGAGTTTATGATTAAAGATGCAAAAATCCAGATTCGGGATGTGAATCTTTTTGCTGAAATTTCAGGACAGACATATGAGGATACCGATGAATTGTCGGATGTTTCGTTTACAACATTGGTTCCGGCTTTTATTCTAAGTGAACTTCGTAAAGCTTTTATCATGGGATTTTTGATTTATATTCCATTTATTGTAATTGATATGGTAGTATCATCTGTTCTTATGTCGATGGGTATGATGATGCTTCCACCGACAACGATTTCATTGCCGTTTAAAATATTATTATTTATATTGGCAGATGGATGGAATCTGGTGATAGGTTCACTTGTACATACATTTTATTAGGAGGCGGTTAAATGATTACGGAAGGTGCAATTCTTGATATTGCAAGAGATGCTATATATACGATTATTATTACGTCAGCACCTCTATTGATCGTGTCTCTGGTAATTGGATTGATTATCAGTATTTTTCAGACAGTAACATCCATTCAGGAACAGACGCTTACATTTGTTCCGAAGATTCTTGGTATTTTCGTTACAATGTTAATTTGTGGATCTTGGATGTTGAATAATATGACAAGTCTGATTGATCGGCTTTGGTCAAATTTTAGTTATTATTTGAGCTTGGGATAGTGCAATGGTAAATTTTGCTTTTACATTAGACAATTTTGAATATTGGCTTTTGATTCTGGTAAGAATTACATGCTTTATATATATTGCTCCATTTTTTGGCCAGAGCGGAATTCCCAATCAGGTTAAAATTGGCTTGTCTGTATTTATTTCGCTTCTTTTATATAGTATTGTACCGCGACCGGATCTGACTTATGCAAGCGTTGTCGGATATGCGGTTGTTGTGCTTAAAGAGGGAATTACGGGGTTGCTCATAGGTTTTGCTGCAAATATCTGTAATTCTATTGTTTTATTTGCGGGTAACATTATCGACATGGATATTGGTTTGTCTATGGCAACGGAATTTAATCCAGATATGGGAACAGAATCTACACTTACGGGAAGCCTGTATTATTATCTGGTATTACTTCTTTTGGTAAGCTCAAATTTGCATACTTATCTGATTCGGGCAATCGCAGATTCGTTTACCGTTATTCCGATTGCCGGACAGAAGTTCGCATGGGATCATTTACTGAATACGATGATTCGATATATGGGAGATTTGTTTGTTATAGGATTTCGTATATTTCTTCCATTTTTTGCATGCATTATGGTATTGAACTGTGTGCTTGGTATTATGGCAAAAGTTGCACCACAGATGAATATGTTTTCTGTTGGTATGCAATTGAAAGTCCTGGTTGGATTTATTGTATTGTTTTTAACAGTCTTTTTGCTTCCAAGTGTTGCAGATTATATTTTTTCAGAAATCAAAACGATGGTGAAGTTAATTGCAGAAGGTATGTACTGATGAAGACATGTTAAAAAATCAAATATTGAAGTATGATCTGCAGTGGTTTGCCAAAGATGGAGAGGGCGGAGAAAAGACAGAGCCGGCAACGGCAAAAAAGTTAAAAGATGCCCGTGAAGAAGGAAAGGTGGCAAAAAGCCGGGAGTTGAATTCCGCATTTGGCCTAATTGTGCTTTTCCTTTGCCTTAAGATTTTTGTCTCTTATGTGGGACAGAAATTAATTTCAATTTTTACAACAATTTATGGGCAGATGGCAGACTTTGTGTCAATTAATGAAAAGGATTTAAGTACACAGGCGGTGGCTTCCATTTTTACAAATGTTATTTTGCAATGGATGCTTATTGTGCTTCCGTTTTTTGCGTTTGGTTTTATTATTGCATTGTTGGTGAGTATTGTTCAGGTTGGATGGAAAGTTTCGACAAAACCTATGAAACCGGAACTATCAAAATTTAATCCAATCAATGGATTTAAGAGAATGTTTTCCAAGGATTCTGTATTTGAACTTGTGAAATCAATCATTAAAATCGGATTAATTGCTTATATGGCATATGCATCCATTCGGGATCATCAGAATGAACTTTTTATTTTGTATGATCTGGAATTAAAACAGGCTGTTGCTTTGGTTGGAGGACTGGTTATTGATGTTGGATTTAAAATTAGTCTGGTATATCTTATTGTAGGTATTGCGGACTTTGTGTATCAGAAACACAAATTTAATGAAGACATGAAGATGACAAAACAGGAAGTAAAAGATGAGTTTAAAAATACAGAGGGAGACCCGCAGATTAAAGGACGACAGCGCCGAAAAATGCAGGAAGTGTCCCAAAAGCGAATGATGCAGGATGTGCCAAAAGCTGATGTAGTCATTACAAACCCAACGCATTTTGCGGTAGCACTTCGTTATGACACAAAAGAAAGCACAGCGCCGGTTGTAGTTGCTAAGGGTGCTGATTATGTAGCACAGAAAATAAAAGAAATTGCAAAAGATAATAAGATTGAAATTGTAGAGAATAAACCGCTTGCCCGTATGATCTATCACAATGTGGATTTAGGAGCAGAAATTCCGCCGGAACTGTATCAGGCGGTAGCGGAAGTACTGGCTTATGTATATCGACTTAAAAATCCAGAAGGATAAAAAGCAGAAAGGAGGTAATTGCAGATGTTGAAAAAAGCAGATATTGGCGTTGGGGTATATTTACTTTGCGCAGTTGTTTTCTTTATTGTGCCAATCCCATCATTATTATTGGATGTAATGCTTGCTTTTAATATTGCAATTGCTTTGATTATTCTGTTTAACGTATTGTTTGTAAAAGAAGTACTGGATATGTCGTTTTTCCCGACATTATTGCTGTTTACAACAATTTTTCGTATTTCATTGAACGTTTCATCGACTCGTTTGATTCTTCTGACTGGAGATCCGGGTAATGTCGTTCGCACATTCGGAAGCTTTGTCGGCGGCGGTAATATGGTAGTTGGTACCATTGTATTTATTGTGTTGGTGTTAATTCAGTTTATCGTAATCAATAAAGGTTCTGAGCGAGTTTCTGAAGTAACAGCAAGATTTACATTGGATGCTATGCCTGGTAAGCAGATGGCTATTGATGCAGATTTGAATACTGGTGCAATCACAGATAAAGAGGCAAAGGAGCGTCGTGAAAAGATTCAACGCGAATCCAGTTTCTTTGGCGCCATGGATGGTGCTACAAAGTACGTAAAAGGAGATGCTACGGCAGGCCTTATCATTACATTTATTAACCTGATTGGTGGAACTGTTATGGGGGTTATGAATCAGGGATTGGCTTTTGGTGATGCCATTCAGCAATATGGATTGCTGACAATTGGTGACGGACTTGTTTCACAGATCCCTTCACTTTTGATTTCTTTGTCAACAGGTATTCTTGTTACAAAAGGATCCAATGAGGCCGATTTTTCCGGTATTCTTGTTAAACAGTTATTTGGCATACCGAGGGTTATGTATATTGTTGGTACTGTGTTAATCATTCTTGGAATTATAACACCACTGAATATTGTTTTGTTTGTTGGCGAGGGTGCTGTGTTTCTTCTTGTCGGAAGAAGTATCAGTAATGGTATTGGTGAGGAAAGCATTGAAGAAGAAGTGCAACAGGCCGAGACGGAGGCAGAAGAAATACGAAAGCCCGAGAATGTCGTTTCACTTTTACAGGTAGATCCGATTGAGCTTGAATTTGGATATGGAATTATTCCGCTTGCAGATGTGAATCAGGGAGGAGATCTGTTAGATCGTGTGGTTATGATTCGAAGGCAGATCGCTCTTGAACTTGGTACAGTTGTGCCAATTATTCGCTTGAGAGATAATATACAGTTGAATCCGAATCAGTACATTATTAAAATTAAAGGTGTACAGGTAACAGAAGGTGAAATTCTGTTTGATCATTATATGGCTATGAATCCAGGATATGTAGAGGAAGAGATTACCGGTATTCCAACTTTTGAACCATCGTTTCATTTACCAGCGATTTGGATAACAGAAGCGCAGCGGGAACGTGCGGAGAGCCTTGGTTATACGGTAGTTGATGCACCATCAATTATAGCAACGCATCTGACAGAAGTGATTCGAAGTCATATCGCAGAGCTTCTCACAAGACAGGATGTTCAGAATCTTGTTAACAATTTGAAGGAATCCAATCCTGTTTTGGTGGACGAACTTACACCGAAACTTCTTGGACTTGGCGAAATACAAAAAGTACTGCAGAATTTGTTGGAAGAAGGAATATCTATTCGCGATTTGCTTTCAATTTTTGAATCGCTTGCAGACCATGCACAGACAACGAGAGACACGGATGTACTTACCGAATATGTAAGACAAAGCCTGAAGCGGGCAATTTCGAGCAAGTATTTTCCGGCAAACGAGACAACGAGTGTGATTACGTTAGATCCAAAGGTTGAGCAGGAAATTATGTCGTCGGTAAAACAAACCGAGCAGGGTGCTTATTTAACGCTTGATCCGGAAAAGACGAAGGCGATTATGGATTCTGTCGGAACAGAAACGCAAAAGTTGGAAAGTATTGGAAAAACTCCAATCATTATTACATCTCCGATTGTGCGTATGTATTTTAAAAAGCTCACGGAAGACTATTATAAAGACTTGATTGTTGTGTCTTATAATGAAGTGGAATCTAATGTAGAACTTCAATCAGTAGGGATGGTGACAGCATAAGTGACAATTAACAAATTTCAGGGAAAAACAAAAGAAGAAGCAATTCAGAAGGCGAAGACGGAATTCGGTGAGAATGCGGTAATAATGAATGTGAAAGAAGTAAAACCTAAAGGATTTTTTCGCATATTCAAAAGCACAACGTATGAGGTGACGGCTGCTATGGAAGAAAAAGAACAAAATGTAAATCAGACAGTTGCTATGCAGAATATGAAAAAGTTGCATGAAAGCATTAATTTTGCAGCGGATGAGAAAATTCAGATTCCAAAACCGGAGATAAAGTCAGAAACAAAAGAAGAAACAGAAGTGAAAACAGAGGTAAAACAGGCACATATGCCTGATTTTTCTCAATTGATTCAACAGGAACAAAAAAAGGAAAGTGAAGAGCGCCAAATTGAAAAACGATTAGATGATTTGTCAAATCGTTTAGAGGAAAGTCTTGGACATACGCAGACTGGATCTGAGATTGTAAAAGAGCCATCTGCTGAAGAACTTAATTTTATCCGTATTTTATATAGTACCTTATTGAAAAATGAGGTGAGTGAAAAGTATGTGAACCAGATATTGGATGAAGTGGAACAATTTATTCGGCCGGGAAACAGTGTTGATATGATTTTAGCAAATGTGTATCAAAAATTGATTTTGAGATTTGGACAACCTAAGCCGATTGAACTTTCTGGAGCAAAACCCAAAGTCTTGGCTTTTGTCGGTCCAACTGGTGTCGGGAAAACAACTACAATTGCTAAAATTGCATCGAAATATAAAGTTGATTATAACAAAAAAGTTGCATTTATTACCTTGGATACCTATCGAATTGCAGCAACAGAACAGCTGCAGGTCTATGCCAATATTCTGGATGCGCCGATGACTATTGTGTATTCGAAGGATGAAATTAATTCTGCAATCGAAAAGTATGCAGATTATGATTTGGTTTTTGTTGATACGGCAGGTTTTTCACACAAAAACACACCACAGCGGGACGATATGAAGAAGCTTTTGGATGAGATTGACACAAAATATAGTAAAGAAGTATATCTTGTCTTAAGCGCAACAACAAAATACAAAGATTTGTTGGAAATTGTTGATATTTATCATGAGATAACAGATTACAAATTTATATTTACAAAACTTGATGAGACAACTACTTATGGAAATTTGCTTAATATTAAATTATATGCAGGAGCAGAGTTGTCTTATATGACCATTGGACAAAATGTACCAGATGATATTGCAATTTTTGATACGCAAAAGATTGTCAAACAATTGTTAGGAGGCAATGCGTGATGGATCAGGCACAACAGTTGCGTAATGTAATTAAGCAGCGCAATCAGAATAATATAAATGCAGCCAAAGTGATTACCATCACGAGTGGAAAGGGTGGCGTTGGAAAATCAAATCTGGCAGTAAATCTGGCGGTTTGTCTTAGAAAAGCAGGCAAGAGAGTTGTTATTTTTGATGCAGATTTTGGACTGGCAAATGTAGAAGTGGTGTTTGGAGCAATTCCAAAATATACTTTGTTTGATTTTATTTATCGTGGGAAAAGTATTTCTGAAGTAATTACAGAGGGACCAATGGATATTGGATTTATTTCAGGAGGTTCGGGAATTATCGGTTTGAATGATCTGACTCATGAACAGGTAATGCGGTTGGTGCAATCAATTAATGAACTGAATGAATTGGCAGATTATATTATTATTGACACGGGTGCAGGAATCTCGGAACAGGTATTGGAGTTTGTGATAGCAAGTCCGGAAGTGCTTCTTGTGGCAACTCCGGAACCAACATCCCTTACGGATTCATATTCTTTGCTTAAGGTATTATATCGTAATCCTGAATTTGACCCCAATGCGACGGCTATTCATGTAGTGTTAAATCGTGTGAATTCAATAGAAGAAGGAAAAGCAATGTATGAAAAACTTAATTCTGTTGTATCACAATTTTTACATGGAGATTTGGATTATCTGGGAATGATTCCTCAGGATGCAGCTTTGGAACGTGCGATTCGTCAGCAAAAAACGGTTTTACAGCTGGAACCGAACGCAAAATCATCAAAAGCGTTTGAAGTTCTTGCAGATAATTTGATGAATGGAACGCATAATGAATTGAGCTGGGGGATTGGACAAATGTTTTCTCACTTTTTATCCAATTTCAAAGTAGGAGATTAAAAATGATACTTTCTGAAATTACAAGTCCAGGTGACAAAATTGATATTCGACTGATGCACCAGGTGAAAATAGAAGACAATGGCGGAGAAATGGCACAGGTATATAAAAGCAGTATCTGTGATTATCTGGCAGACAATCTTTTGGAAGTCAGTATGCCTACTGCAGAGGGAAGAATGGTTCTTTTTCAGGTAGGCGCCGAGTGTCAGATGGTGATCTATTCCAAAAGGGGGATGTATCAGTGCATTGCGGTAGTACAGAAACGATATAAAAAAGATAACTTGTATCTTCTTTCTGTGGAGATTATGTCAGAACCGAAAAGGTTTCAAAGAAGGGAATTTTTTCGGGTTAATCTGCTTACGGAGGTACAATATTATATAGTTCCAAAAGAAGTTGCTGCATTACCGACAACAGAGGAACTTTTTCTTGAGATAGAAAAGCCAGAGTATATTGACCAGATGAAACGTGGTATGGTAAAAGACATCAGTGGTGGGGGGATGCTTTTTTCTTCGGATGAACAATTGCAGATGGGAAATTATATTTTGTTAAATTTCCGACTCTCTAGTGAAAATATGGATGAAAGTTTCTATTTGGTGAGCCAGTGTGTTAGCTCTTATAAGAATTTAAAAGTAGAGAATTTGTATGATCATAGAATGAAATTTATTTTTAAAAATTTGCGTGACAGGGAAAAAATTGTGAGGTTTGTATTCGAGGAGGAACGTCGGATACGTAAGAAAGAAGTGGGGGAATCCTAAATGAAAAAAAACCTTTTGGTGGTTGATGACTCTGCACTCATGAGAAGAATTATTTGTGATATAATTAATTCAGATCAAAATTTTCAAGCAACAGATTATTGCAGAGATGGTCTTGAAGCATATGAAAAACTTAAGACAAAGAGCTATGATGGTGTAGTATTGGATGTTAACATGCCCCGGATGGGTGGCTTGCAATTGCTTGAACGGTTACAAAAGGAGCATATTAAAGCAAAAGTTGTCATGGTCAGTACGCTGACTACAAAAGATGCGGATGTAACTATTCTTGCCATGGAACGTGGCGCAATTGATTTTGTGACTAAACCAAACAACATCATAGAAGCAAAAGGAGAAGATTTTAAACGCCAGTTGTTATCTGTGCTGACTGCTGTGTACGAGACCCAGCAATGGAATAGTGTACATACGATTTCTTCTTTGACAAAAAAGAAAATCTCTGCATCAAACAACAGAATCAAAGCAGTAAATCCGGGAAAGAAACTAGTCGCACTTGCGTGTTCGACAGGTGGACCAAAAGCATTGCAAAGTGTGGTCCCTTATCTTCCTAAAAAACTGGATGCACCTGTTGTAATTGTACAGCATATGCCTGCAGGATTTACACAGTCTATGGCAAAACGGTTGGATGAAATCAGTGAGATACCGGTAAAGGAAGCACAGGAAGGAGACCGGTTGGAAAACGGACATGTTTACATTGCTCCTGGAGGACGCCATTTGGAAGTGAGACGTATGGGGGATGGCTCTCATGTTATTAAACTTAACGATATGCCTCCAATCGGCGGACTGAAACCCTGTGCTAATATTATGTATGATTCACTGACTGGCAGTGGCTATGATGAAATTGTCTGTGTTGTCCTGACTGGAATGGGAGCAGATGGAACAAATGGAATTCTTTCATTGGAAAAATCAAAACCAATTCATGTAATTGCACAGGATGCACAGAGCTGCGTTGTATATGGAATGCCAAAAGCAATTGCAGAAGCTGGAGTTGTTGACGAAGTTGTTTCTTTGAATCAGGTTGCAAAAACAATCACAAAGAATGTGGGGGAAAAGTAGTATGGATGTAAGTCAGTATCTTGAGATTTTTATTGATGAGAGTGCAGAACATCTGCAGACATTGAGCGATTGTATTATGACATTGGAAAAGGAACCGGATAACAAGGATACAATCAATGAAGTATTCCGTGCGGCACATTCCTTAAAAGGAATGGCAGGAACCATGGGATTTAAACGCATGCAGCATCTGACCCATGACATGGAAAATGTATTTCAGGAAGTACGAAGCGATAAAATTGCAGTAGACAGTCCTATGATTGATTTACTTTTTAAATGTCTGGATGCAATTGATGGCTATCTGGAAAATATTAAGGAAACTTCTGACGAAGGAACGGAAGACAATGAAGTCATTATCAAAGAACTGAATGATTTTATTGCAAAAGCAAATGGCGAAGCCGCAGAAGCTTCAGCGCAGGAAAGTACTCCGGCGAAGGAAACTGCGTCTTCTGGTAATGGCGATAAGGCAAAATATCATGAGATTGAACTTACAGATCATGAGAGAGAAACAGTTACCACAGCAAAAGATGCGGGCATGCATATTTATGGAATGACAATTATTGTACAGAAAGAATGCTTGTTAAAAGCAGCACGTGCATTTTTGGTTTTTCGTGCAGTGGAAGAACATGGGGAAATTCTTGTATATCGTCCAAGTTCACAGGATATTGAAGATGAGAAGTTCGATCTTGATTTTAGCTTTTATATTGCTTCAAATGAAGAGTTAGACAAGATAATTGCTGCTGCAAAAAATGTGTCAGAAATTGAAGATGCAGTAGGTGAGGAAATTACAGATTTTTCTACTCAGGCTGAGGAAAAGAAAGAGGAAACCAAACCGGCAGTTGCAGGCAGTGAAACAAAGCCGGCTCCAAAAAAGGAAGACCACAAAAAAACCGGAACGCCGGCAAAGAAGACAACAGGAAAACCGGCAACAAATCGAACGGTGCGAGTCGATATTGAAAAGCTGGATGCACTTATGAATCAGGTATCCGAGCTTATTATTGCAAAAAATAGTCTTGTTTCTATCAGCTCTACAGAAGGTGGAAGCTTTAATAATCAGGGATTTCATGAACAGATAGAATATTTGGAGAGAATTACCACGAATTTGCATGAATCAGTCATGAAAGTACGTATGGTCCCAATTGAGAGCGTAGTGAACAAATTCCCTCGTATGATTAGAGATTTGTCCCGTACTTTGAATAAAAAGATGGAATTGATCATGACTGGTGAGGATACAGAATTAGATCGTACGGTAGTGGATCAGATTGGAGATCCTTTACAGCATTTGCTTCGAAATTCTGCAGATCATGGATTAGAGGATACGGAATTACGTTTACAGCGCGGAAAACCGGAAGTTGGAAGTATTTTCTTGAATGCATATCAGGAAGGAAACAATGTTATTATCCAGGTGGGTGATGACGGTAATGGCATTGATACAGAAGCAGTTAAAGCAAAAGCAGTTGAGCGGGGTATTGTTACTCCGGAACAGGCAGAAGTTATGACGCAGAAAGAAATTATTAATCTTTTATTTATACCAAGCTTTTCTATGGCGAAGAAGATTACGGATATTTCCGGACGTGGCGTAGGTCTTGATGTAGTAAAATCTAATATTGAGCAGCTTGGTGGTGATGTAGAAGTAAGTACAAAGCTGGGAGAGGGAACAACTTTTACAGTCCGACTGCCATTAACACTTGCAATCATTCAGGCTCTCATGGTTGAAATTCGTGATGAAAAATATGCAATTGCACTTGGATCTATTGCAAATATCGAAAATATTCCTGTTTCAGAGATTAAGTATGTACAGGCAAAAGAAGTAATTCATTTGCGCGGAAATGTAATTCCTCTTATTCGGCTTGATGAAGTGCTTGACATTGAACCGGCAGAGGAAGATAAAGAAAATCTGACAGTTGTCATTGTAAAACGGGGAGACAGTCAGGTTGGTCTTGTGGTTGATAATCTTATGGGACAACAGGAAATTGTAATTAAGTCCCTGGGCAAATATATTAATGGTAACAAGCTGATCAGTGGTGCAACCATCCTTGGTGATGGTGAAGTTGCATTGATTTTGGACGCAAATACATTGATGTAACAGGGGGATAAGCATATGGCAACAAATAAAATAGAGACAAAAGAAGTAGAAAAAGATAGTAAACAGTATATTGTTGTACAGATTGGAAACGAAAAGTATGGCATTGATATCTGCTATGTAGATAACATTGTACGCATGCAGAAAATAACAAGAGTTCCAAAAGCACAGGTTTATTTTAAGGGAATTATTAACCTTCGTGGTGAAATTGTTCCTGTAATGAGTATTCGTACAAAGATGGGGCTCGAAGATGATGTTTTTACCAATGCGTCCCGCATTATTATTCTTAAAATTGAGGAAAAAGGGTCTTTGGGAGTAATTGTAGATGAAGTCTGCGAAGTCGTAACACTTGCTGATAGCGAGATTGAAAAAAGTAATGTAAATGCAACTCACACAAAGGATTCTTTTATTAGTGGAGTCGGAAAAAATGGGGATCAGCTAATTTCATTACTTGAAATCAATGCAATCATTGACGAAAAAGATAACACGTAGTTATTTGGCATATATAGTGAGGCATTTGCCTCACTATATATGATTTTTGGAGGAAATATGGAATCTTTTACACTGGATCATGTAAATGAAATGTATATGGATGTACTTCGGGAACTTGGAAACATTGGTGCTGGAAATGCAACCACTTCATTAGCAAATATGATTAATGAACAAATTAATATGAATGTCCCGAAAGTTGAATTGATTGAGGCGTCAAAACTTGGATCAGCTATTTGTCCCGAAGATGAAATTATAGTAGGAATATTTTTGGAAGTGACTCGTGATATTAAAGGAAGTATGATGTTTTTGATGAGGATGGAATCGGCGCATTATCTTGTGAATCGTTTGATGGGACGAGATCCAAAAAATATGGACCCATTTGATGAAATGGATTTGTCTGCAATGAAGGAGATTGGAAACATAATTGCAGGAGCTTATTTATCTGCACTTTCAGGAATGACAAATCTTACTATTGCACCGTCTGTTCCGTATATTGCAGTCGATATGGCAGCTGCAATATTAAGCGTTCCGGCAATTCAGTTTGGACAGTATGGAAATAATGCGTTGCTTATTGAGACAGAATTTGGAAGCGATTATATGATTGGTGGTTATTTTATATTAATGCCGGAAGAAGATTCGTATGCCAAAATCTTAGAATCTCTTGGCATCCAGTTATAGGGGTAATGGATATGGGAGAAACGATTAAAGTAGGTATGGCAGATCTGAAAGTGGCACATGCTCCGGATTCATTGACAACTTTGGGACTTGGATCTTGTATAGGACTTACATTGTATGATCCGGTTGCAAAAGTAGGAGGACTTGTTCATTTCATGCTGCCAGACAGTACAAAATTAAAAAATAATACAAATATAGCCAAATTTGGAGATACGGGAATTAAGGAGTTACTTCGTGTTGTGTTGGCTGAGGGAGCTTCACAGCGCAGACTGGTTGCGAAAATTGCAGGTGGCGCATGCATGTTCGAAATGAGTGGGTTGTCTGCCATGGGACGAGTGGGAGAACGAAATGCAGAAGCGGCGAAGGCGATGTTGAAAGAATTGAATATACCTTTGAAAGCAGAAGATATCGGACTTAATTATGGACGAACTGTAGAACTTAATTGTGAAAATGGAGATTTCCTGATAAAATCAGTTGGAAAGCAAAACAAAATTATATAGAAGAGGTGCGTAATATGAAAACCAATGGGGTACCGGCGATGGTTATGCTTTTGGCCGGATTTGTTGATTGCTTAATTGCAATTCGTACGCATATGACTCTGGGAAGTTTTACGAGACAGCTTTTTCTTGTTCTATTAATATTTTACATAATCGGATGTGTAGTTAAGATAATTCTTGATCGTAATATTGATAAGATGGAAGATGTGAAAACTGTGGAAGAAGAACTGCCAGAAGAAAAAGAGCAAACAGATGAGTCGCAGGAGGAGAAAGCGACGGAGGATGACATAAAACAGGAAAAACAGGCAGAAGAAAAAGAATAGCTTGGAGCAGACTGAATGAAAAGCACGGAAAAAGAAAAATTATGGGATGAATATCGAAAAAAGCCAACACAGGCATTGCGGGAACAGCTAATAATAGAATATTCACAGCTCGTAAAACTTGTTGCTGGAAGACTTAGTATGTATTTGGGACACAACGTGGAATATGATGATCTGGTAAGTTATGGAATTTTTGGATTGATTGATGCTATTGATAAATTTGATCTAACAAAGAATGTGAAATTTGAGACTTATGCAAGTCTACGCATCCGAGGGGCTATTTTGGATCAGATTCGTAAAATGGACTGGATACCACGTACCGTTCGTCAGCGCCAAAAAAAAATGGATGACGCAATTAAGCAAATTGAGCTGCGTACGGGAAAGGCTGCGACGGATGAGGAACTTGCTAATGAATTGGGATTGACAGAAGACGAACTTGAAAATTGGCAGTCACAGCTTAAAGCTACAAATTTAGTCTCTTTGAATGAATTTGAGGAAAGCGGGTCGGAGCAGGCAATTGATCATCTACATGCACGTTTCTCACAGCCGGAAGATGTTATTGCAGAGGAAGAATTGAAAAAGACATTAGTAGAATCTTTGGATTTGTTGACAGAAAAAGAACGAAAAGTTATTGAATTGTATTATTATGAAGAGATGACTTTAAAAGAAATAAGTAAAATACTTGAAGTTTCAGAATCAAGAATTTCCCAGTTACATACGAAAGCGCTTGTGAAGATGAAAAAAACAATGGGAACATATATGGATATTCTGATAGATTAGGATGTGATGATATGGCAATAGGACCAATAGATTACGCAATGATTCAACGGACAAATGATGTTGAAATGTATAAGATGCAGGAGGAAACAAAACCATTTGTAGATCAGCAGAATATACAGGTGCAGGTGGCTGCTCATGAAAAGATGCAGAGTGAGCAGGTTGTGACATCTCAGGACAGTAAACAGACGAAAAATGATGCAGATGCCAGAAAAGAGGGACGAGGACATTATTTTTCACAGCAGAGAAAGAAAAAGCAGGAAAGAGAAACGAACGGTAAGGTCGTACGCAAATTGGAACATAGTGGGTTTGATATGAAAATATAGAATGAGGAAGAAAAATCATGATAGAAATTATTTTGATTATTGTGGGAGTTATATTTATAATTGTGAGTTTTTTTGTTCAGGAAAAGCTGACGGGAAAAGATGTACAGACAATTGCAGATATGAGTGAAAAGGAACTGAATGTGATTGTTGAAAAAGGACTTAAAGATGCAAATGGCAAAATAGAGGATGCGATTACAGAAACTTTTGATGATTCTATGGAAATTGCAAAAAGAGGTCTTGAAAAAGTTACTAATGAAAAAATTATGGCAATTGATGAGTATAGCAATACTGTGCTCGAATCAATGAACAAAACGCATAATGAAGTGCTTTTTTTATACAGTATGCTAAATGATAAACATACGGAACTCACAGAGCTCGCTTCTCATTTGCAGCATTTTTCGGATGAAGTGAAAAATACAGAGACGGAAGCTTTGGAAAATTTGTCAGCCGTTGCAAGCGAATTGGAACAGAAGGCAACAGTGATTCCAAAGACTGAGGAAAATATAACAGAACAGGCAGTAGTAGAACAGACTGTGCCAAAGCAGGAATTGCATGAGGAAGAAGAGATGGATGATGCTAATCATAATGAGAAAATTCTGATGCTTTGCAGACAGGGAATGAGTGATGTGGAAATTGCAAGAACATTAGGACTGGGTTTAGGTGAAGTTCGGTTGGTGATAGGTTTATACAAAGGGGAGCAGACAAGTGAAGTTTAAATATTATTTACGAGGATGTGGAATTGGAATATTATTTACAACGATTATTCTGATGATTTCATTTCATTCAGGAAAAAATCAAATGACAGATTCCCAGGTGATGGAGCGAGCATCAGAACTTGGAATGATTACAACACAGGAAATGATTTCAGCGACAGAAAATACACAGGCAGGAGAAACGGTAAACACAGAAGATTTGGAAAAGAGTTCTGAAACAGTCAAAACACAAAACACTGAGTCAAAGGCGGATACCGGAGAAAAAAATACAGAAGAGTTAGAAGTTGTTCCGGACTTTGATACCGAAGAGAAAGAAAAAGAAACGGAATCAAAAGACAAAAAAAACAATAAGAAAGACAAAGCTTCTGATTCTAAAAAAGACCAAAAAGATGAAAAAATTGTACTTGAAGTTAAAAGAGGGGATGTCTGTCGAATAATAGCAGAGAATCTTGCTACTCTTGGAATGGTTGAAGACGCAGAGGATTTTCGCAAATATATGCAAAAAAATGGATATGATCATCAGATCAATGTTGGAACTTTTGAATTGAAAAAGGGGATGTCCTATGAGGAAATTGCAAAAACAATTACCTCTTAAGATGTTGATATCAGAATAGAATAATAAAAAGTAAAAAAATACTTGAAAGAGAGCCTTTGGTATGTTATAATTCCAAAGGCTTTTAATTTAATTAATCACATGTATGGAGGTTGCCGGTGCCGGATTTACGCTTTCCGGTGGTTGACCGATTGGAAGTACATGGAAGAAAACAACCAAATGGAGGTAAGTAAAATGAGCGTAATTTCAATGAAACAGTTACTGGAAGCAGGTGTTCACTTCGGACATCAGACAAGAAGATGGAACCCTAAGATGGCTCCATACATCTACACAGAGCGTAATGGTATCTATATCATCGATTTACAGAAGTCTGTAGGAAAAGTTGATGAGGCATATGATGCAATCTCTGATATCGCTGCTCAGGGTGGAACAATTCTTTTCGTAGGAACAAAGAAACAGGCACAGGATGCAATCAAGACAGAGGCAGAGCGTTGCGGAATGTACTATGTAAACGAGAGATGGTTAGGTGGAATGCTCACAAACTTCAGAACAATCCAGAGCCGTATCGCACGTCTGAAAGAAATTGAAACAATGTCAGAAGATGGAACATTTGATGTTCTTCCTAAGAAAGAAGTTATCGCATTAAAGAAAGAGTGGGACAAGTTAGAGAAAAACCTTGGTGGAATCAAGGATATGAAGAGAATTCCGGATGCAATCTTCGTAGTAGATCCTAAGAAGGAGAGAATTTGTATTCAGGAAGCTCAGTCTCTTGGAATTACATTGATCGGTATTGCTGATACAAACTGCGATCCAGATGAGTTAGATTATGTTATCCCAGGTAATGATGATGCAATCAGAGCAGTTAAGTTAATCGTTTCTAAGATGGCTGATGCTGTTATCGAAGCAAAGCAGGGAACTGAGGAAGTTGCTGCAGAGACTGCTGATGAGACAGTAGAAGAATAATTTTTGCATAATCATTCGAAAATTGGAGGAAAATTAAGATGGCTATTACAGCAGGAATGGTAAAAGAACTGCGTGAAATGACAGGCGCAGGAATGATGGACTGTAAGAAAGCTTTGACAGAGACAAACGGAGATATGGATGCTGCTGTTGAAGTATTAAGAAAAAGCGGTGCCGCTAAGATGGAGAAAAAACAGAGCAGAATCGCTGCTGAAGGTATTGCGAGAGTTGCAGTAAAAGGAAATGTTGCAGTTGTAGCTGAGGTTAACTCAGAGACAGATTTCGTTGCTAAAAATGAGACATTCCAGGAGTTCGTTCAGACTGTAGCGGATACAGCACTTGCTTCTGACTTGAATGGTGGCGCAAATGGTGAAGACGTTGAGGCACTTCTTGGAATTAACGGACTTAACGATCTGCTTGTTGAGAAGACTGCAACAATCGGAGAAAAGTTATCTGTACGTAGATTCGCAAAGGTGACTGGCGATGTTGTTACTTCTTATATTCATGGTGGCGGAAGAATCGGTGTTATTATTGCAGGAAAAGGTGCATCAGATGATGCAGCAAAAGAGGCTCTTACCAACATCGCTATGCAGGTCGCAGCTATGAATCCGCAGTATATCAGCAGAAGTGATATTTCTACTGAGGAACTTGCAAAGATTAAAGAGATTACAATTGACAGTGCATTAAATGATGCTACAACTCTTCCAAAGCCTATCTTAAACAAGTTACTGGACAAGGCTATCAATGAGAAGGTTTGGAGCGATGATGATATTGCACAGTTCAATGAGCACAAGAGCAACATGAACTATGTATGGAACTTCCTTTCTGACGCTGCAAAGGTTCAGCTTGGTGAGCTGGCTATGGCCGATAAGGATGCTATCATTGCTGAAAAGATGTTCGGCGGTCTTGTTGAGGGTCGTGTATCTAAGCAGTTAAAGGAAATCTGTCTTCTTGATCAGACATATGTTAAGGCTGAAGATGGAAAGCAGTCAGTTGCTAAGTATCTTGAGTCTGTTTCAAAGAATCTTACAATTACTAAAATGGTTCGTTTTGAAGTTGGTGAGGGTATGGAAAAGAAACAGGAAGATTTTGCTGCTGAAGTTGCTGCACAGATCAATGGTTAATTATATTGAATTATATCATTTGATATGGAAAAAGGACGGATTTTTCTCCGTCCTTTTTTTAAAAGCATAAGATAGACTTTACAAGTGCGAAAATTATGTTAAAATAAAAAAGGATATTTCTCGGTGGAGGAAAATAATGAACGAAGAAGAGAAAGCGGTGTTAGAGCAACAACGGCAGAGGCGCAATCGGATTACGCGTATGAAAAATGTGGTGATTATGGTTGTGGCTGGATGGATGGTTGTTTCATTTCTTGCCATTATTATCCTTACAGCACAAGTGATTTATTTAAATCACCGGATAGACAAACTGACAGTTCGAAATGATAATCCTATACAGGAGGAGATGACTGAACAGGATAATACGGAAAATATGGATTTGCAGACGGAGTCGGAAAATGTGTCGGCAGATATGGATACAGAAGATAATCTTGCTAAAAAAGGAGATGAACATAAGGTTTATCTCACATTTGACGGAGGACCGGATGAAAACACAAATGAAATATTGGACGTGTTGGCAAAATACAATGTGAAAGCAACATTTTTTGTTATAGGAAGTGAATCTGATGAAATGAAAGCCGTTTATCGTCGAATCGTGGACGAAGGGCATACGCTTGGTATGCATTCGTATAGCAACAGTTACAGTACTATATATTCATCGTCGGATTCTTTTGAAAAAGATGTTACAAAACTCAATGCTTATTTAAAAAAAGTGACAGGGGAAAAAAGCCAATATTATCGTTTTCCCGGTGGCAGTAATAATGAAATAAGCAATGTAGATATGTCGGAATTTATTCATGTTTTGAATGAAAAAAAGATTACATATTTTGATTGGAATGTATCTGCTGGTGATTCAGCTTCGGATTATTCCGTGCAGGATATTGTTACAAATGTAACAGAGGGGGTATCCAAATATAAGACATCTGTTGTGCTGTTGCATGACGGAGATGATAAGTCAACAACGGTGGAGGCGCTTGGACCTTTGATTAAGGCATTACAGAAAATGAAGGCAAAGATTCTGCCGATTGATGAAAATACAAACGTTATTCAATATATCAAGGCAGATAGCGTTGAATAAATATGAGATGGAGGAAATACAAATGGGATTATTTAAGGATTTTAAAGAGGACTTTTCTCAGGCAGTGAATGAGATGATGCCAGGAAACGAGACATCTGCAAAAGACAGCAAGCCAGAAGAACTTGTTGTAAATACTTTGGGCGAAGATGTTGATGTTAAAAAGGAATTATCGAAATTGGATGGTCTTCTTGAACAGGTAAAGAAGGATGAGGAGCCTGCTGTTAAATCTACTTTAGAGACAGAAATTCCAAATGTAATGTATGCAAAGGAAGAAGAACCGGCAGCATCATCGGCAGCACCAGAAATCAGACCGACAGAAAAATCAGAAGAGGATAAAATTTTAATGAATAATGCAGCTTTATTAAACAATAATATTTCAATGCCTGAACCACAACAGGTAGCACCAACAATTACACCAAGCACACCAATTACACCAAGCACACCAATTAATTCTGTTAACCCGGGAGCAGTTGCAGATGAGACTTCTGTTATTACTGCGGGAACCGTTTTGACAGGTGATCTTGCATCTGATGGATCTTTTGATATTCAAGGAACAATCAATGGAAATATTTCATGTAATGGTAAGCTCGTTATTACCGGAACTGTAAATGGTAACAGTGCGGCTTCTGAGATTTTTGCAGATGTAGCTAAGATTGAGGGAGAGGTAACAAGCACAGGTACTGTTAAGATTGGAGCTGGAACTGTGATTATTGGAAATATTTCAGCATCATCCGCAGTCATTGCAGGTGCTGTAAAGGGTGACATTGATGTACAGGGACCGGTTGTTGTTGATACTTCTGCTGTAATTATGGGAAATATTAAGTCACGTTCCGTACAGATCAACAATGGAGCCGTAATTGAAGGATTCTGTTCTCAGTGCTATGCGGACGTTGATGTTCAGGGCTTATTTGATGGCAGATAATAAGAGGAGATAATATGAAGCGTATTTTATTAAAACTTAGCGGAGAGGCACTTGCTGGAGAGAAACATCATGGATTTGATGAGCCAACGGTAACAGTTGTTGCAAAGCAGGTAAAAAAATTAGTGGATGATGGCGTACAGGTCGGAATTGTTATTGGCGGTGGAAACTTCTGGAGAGGACGTACCAGTGAAACAATTGACCGGACAAAAGCAGACCAGATTGGTATGCTTGCCACAGTTATGAACTGTATTTATGTATCGGAAATTTTCCGCTCAGTAGGAATGAAAACAGCTGTATTGACTCCGTTTGAGTGTGGATCTATAACAAAATTATATTCCAAAGATCGTGCCAGCAAGTATTTTGCTCATGATATGGTAGTATTTTTTGCAGGGGGAACAGGACATCCTTATTTCTCTACCGATACAGCAACTGTATTACGGGCTGTGGAGATTGAGGCAGAGGGTATCTATCTGGCAAAAGCTATCGATGGGGTATATGACAGCGATCCAAAGACAAATCCAAATGCAAAGAAATATGACGAAGTTTCTATCGAGGAGGTTATCGATAAGAAACTTGCGGTTGTCGATTTGACAGCTTCAGTTATGTGCATGGAAAACAAAATTCCAATGTATGTGTTTGGTCTGAATGAAGAAAATAGTATTGTAAATGCAGTAAATGGTGCGTTTCGTGGAACGAAAGTCACCGTTGACTAGGAGGTTAAATTTATGGATGACAAATTAGTGATGTTTGAGGACAAGATGGGAAAGTCTCTTGCCAATCTTGAAGAGGAGTTTGCAGGTATCCGTGCAGGACGTGCTAATCCACATGTACTTGATAAACTTCGCGTGGACTATTATGGTACACCTTCACCAATTCAGAGTGTTGCCAATGTCAGCGTACCGGAACCACGAATGATACAGATTCAGCCATGGGAAGCATCTATGGTGAAAGAAATCGAGAAGGCAATCCTTAGTTCTGATTTAGGTATTAATCCTACGAATGATGGAAAGTTGATTCGTCTTGTTTTTCCGGAACTTACAGAGGAAAGACGTAAGGAATTGGCAAAGGATATCAAGAAAAAGGGCGAAGGAGCCAAAGTTGCAGTCCGCAATATTCGTAGGGATGCAATGGATCATTTTAAAAAAGTCGGTAAGGCAGAAGATATTTCCGAAGATGAAATCAAAGATCTTGAGGATAAGATTCAGAAACTTACAGATTCGTATGTAGCGAAGATTGATAAAGCTGTAGAAGCTAAGTCACAGGAGATTCTTACTGTATAATGATTGTAAGGGACATTGCCACTGGCAGATGTCCCTTTTACTGTCATAGGAAGTTCGGATATAATAGGATGATTTCCTGAACGTTAGACAGACATACAGAAATTGAGGTGGATTATGAAAATTCCAAAACATGTAGCGATTATTTTGGATGGAAATGGAAGATGGGCAAAAAGCAAAGGCATGCCACGTAATTATGGGCATACAATTGGTGCAAAAAATGTAGAGACTGTTTGTCAGGCGGCAGATGAAATCGGTATAAAGTATCTGACATTATATGCTTTTTCAACGGAGAACTGGAATCGTCCCGATAATGAAGTACAGGCACTTATGAAATTACTTGAAAGTTATTTGAAGACCTGTATCAAGACTGCAGATAAAAATAACATGAGAGTTCGGGTAATTGGGGAAATTGGCCGTTTGTCGGAAGTTTTTCAGCAAAGAATTAAAGAATTGGAAAAGTCATCAGCTGCAAATACTGGATTGAATTTGACAATTGCCATCAATTATGGTAGCCGTGATGAAATGATTCGTGCCATGCGCCATATGATAAGTGATGTGAAAGCTGGAAATCTCAAAGAAGAGGCAATTGATGAAAAAGTATTTAGTTCGTATTTGGATACAAGAGATTTACCGGATCCGGATCTTCTGATTCGCACTAGCGGGGAACAACGACTTTCTAATTATCTTTTATGGCAGCTGGCGTACAGTGAGTTCTATTTCACGGATGTTCCATGGCCCGATTTTCATAAAAAAGAATTGGAATTAGCTGTGGAAGCGTATAATAGTCGTGATCGTAGATTTGGTGGCTTGAAAGAAGAGTAAGGAAAGGAAAGAGATACAGTATGTTTAAGACGAGGCTTTTAAGCGGTATTGTACTTGTTATTTTGGCACTGGTGCTTATTATCACTGGAAAAGAGGTGCTTCTCTTTTCAACATTGGCAATTTCGTGCATTGGCATGTATGAGCTTTATCGTGTGTTTAAAATTGAAAAAAGTTTGCTTGCAGCGCTCGGATACATTGCAGCAATCGTATTTTATTGTAATCTGGAATGGAATTTTATACCAGATATTATGATTTTATTTATGGCATTTATGATTCTGCTTATGTTTGTATTTGTATTTGCCTATCCAAAATATCATGCAAATGATGTCATGGCAGTATTTTTTGGATTGTTTTATGTGGCAATTATGTTGTCTTATGTATATCAGATCCGTATGTTGGAGAGAGGATTATACCTTGCATTTCTGGTGTTTTTATGCTCATGGGGATGCGATACCTGTGCGTACTGCGTTGGAATGCTGATTGGTAAACATAAAATGTCACCGAAATTAAGTCCGAAAAAGTCGGTGGAAGGTGCGATAGGCGGAGTTGTCGGATCTGCACTTCTGACTGCTTTATACTGTTTTATTTTCCGGTCACAGATGAACCTGACAGGAACAGAGATTGGCATTCTTACGGTGATTGCAGCAATTGCAGGATTGATCTCTATGGTGGGAGATCTGACAGCATCCGCAATCAAGAGATTTTTTGACATTAAAGATTATGGACATTTGATTCCAGGACATGGTGGTATTATGGATCGCTTTGACAGTATGATCATTACAGCACCAATTATTTATTTTCTGGCATATCATTTTATTTAAATATGCCCAAAAGGTTGTGTCAAGTTTTTTCTATGAAAACTTGACATGTAGCGTCAGCCCATTTGCTGAAAGCAAATTATGCATGGGCTGATGTTCAAACAGGTAGAGGAACAATATGAAAAAGATAGCTATTTTAGGTTCAACGGGTTCCATCGGAACACAGACATTAGAAGTGGTTGCAGAGCATAAAGATATCGAAGTGGTTGCTTTGGCGTGTGGAAGAAATATTCAGATGCTTGAGTCACAAATGCGCCAGTTTCAACCAAAGCTGGTTGCTGTATGGAATGAGACAGATGCTGTGACTTTGCGGAATAGCACGCGGGATTTATCCATACCGGTCTATACGGGCATGGAAGGATTACTTGCAGTAGCAACGATTCCAGAAGCAGAAATTCTTGTGACTGCAATTGTTGGAATGTTAGGAATACGTCCGACAATTGCAGCAATTGAAGCTGGAAAAGATATTGCGCTTGCAAATAAAGAGACATTGGTTACGGCCGGACATCTGATCATTCCTCTTGCAAAAGAAAAAAATGTGCATATTTTGCCTGTGGACAGTGAGCACAGTGCCATTTTTCAGGCGTTGCAGGGAAATGAGGGCAATGCGATTCATAAAATTCTGCTTACGGCATCCGGTGGACCTTTCCGGGGACGTACAAGACAGCAATTGGAACATATTCAGGTGGAAGATGCATTAAAGCATCCGAACTGGTCGATGGGACATAAGATTACGATTGATTCATCCACGCTGGTAAATAAAGGTCTGGAGGTAATGGAAGCCAAGTGGCTCTTTGGGGTTACACTTGATCAGATTGAAGTGGTAGTTCATCCGCAGAGTGTGATTCATTCTGCAGTGGAGTATGAAGATGGAGCCGTGATTGCTCAGCTTGGAACTCCGGATATGCGGCTTCCGATTCAATATGCCCTGTATTATCCAAAACGAAGAACCTTGTCCGGAAAGCGTCTGGATTTGTTTGAATTACAGAATCTGACGTTTGAACGGCCGGATCTGGAGACGTTTCAGGGTCTTGGGCTTGCAATGGAAGCCATGAAACAAGGTGGAAATATACCAACGGCATTTAATGCAGCAAATGAAAAAGCAGTAGCATTGTTTCTGAATCGAAAGATTTCTTATCTTGAGATTACAGATATTATTCAGGCATCTATGGAACATTGTAAATTTATTGATCATCCAAATGTGGATGAAATTTTAGCGACAGAGCAGGAAGCCTATGAATTTATAGGTAGCAGGTGGTAATTTGAGCGTAGTAAGTATTATAATTGCATTTATTATTTTTAGTGTTATCATTATTTTTCATGAGCTGGGACATTTCTGGCTGGCGAAAGCCAATGGAATCCGGGTAAATGAGTTTTGTCTTGGCCTTGGACCAACGATTTGGGGCATCCAAAAAGGAGAGACAAAATATTCCGTTAAACTTCTTCCTTTTGGCGGAGCTTGTATGATGGAAGGAGAAGATGAAGATTCTTCCGATGAACGTGCTTTTGGCAAGAAATCCGTGTGGGCGAGAATTAGTGTTGTGTTCGCAGGACCATTTTTTAATTTTATTATGGCATTTGTCTGTGCGTTTATTCTTATGAGCTGTATCGGTTATGACAAACCTGTATTGACAGGTGTATCCGAAGGATATGCAGCGGAAGAGGCCGGTTTGAAGGCGGGAGACGAGATTGTTCGCATGAACGGATTATCCATTCACTTTGCAAGGGAAATCAGTGCATATTCTACATTCCATGCGGGAGAAGAAGTGAAAGTTACTTATCTGCGTGATGGTGAAAAGAAGACAGTAGACCTTGTGCCTAAAAAAGATAGCAAGACCGGACGTTACTTGTATGGTTTTCAGTATTCTGGACAGGAACGGGTAAAAGGAAATGTGCTGACCAATCTGAAGAATAGCTTTTATGAGTTGCGATACTGGATATATTCTACTGTTCAGAGTCTGCGCATGCTTGTAACACGCCAGATATCGGTTAATGAGATGAACGGTCCTGTTGGAATCGTGAAAAATATAGGTGACACCTATACACAATCCGTTACAGATTCCGGCTATTATTATGCATTTTTGAATATGCTTAACTGGGCAATACTTTTATCGGCAAACCTTGGGGTTATGAATTTACTTCCCCTTCCGGCACTGGATGGTGGCAGACTGGTATTTCTGATTATCGAGGCGATACGTGGAAAAAGAATTGATCCGAACAAGGAGGGAATTGTTCATTTTATTGGAATTATTCTTCTATTTGGATTGATGTTTGTTGTCATGTTTAATGACATAAGAAAACTGTTTATTTAGGCTTCTGGGAGATAATTATGATGGAGAGACATAAAACAAGAGAAGTAAAGATTGGTAATCGTATTATTGGTGGTAATCATCCGATTGCAATTCAGTCGATGACAAATACAAAGACGGAGGATGTAGCTGCGACAGTTGCGCAGATTCATCAATTGACCAAAGCCGGCTGTGAGATTATCCGCTGTGCAGTACCAACCATGGAGGCTGCAAAAGCGTTGGGAGAAATTAAAAAGCAGATTACAATTCCACTGGTGGCGGACATTCATTTTGATTATCGTCTGGCAATTGCAGCTATGGAAAATGGTGCAGATAAGATACGTATTAATCCGGGAAATATTGGTAGTGCGGATCGTGTAAAAGCAGTTGTGGATGAGGCAAAAAGTCGAAATATACCAATTCGTGTTGGTGTAAATAGTGGATCTCTGGAAAAGGATCTGGTAGAAAAATACCATGGGGTTACGGCAGAGGGCATTGTGGAGAGTGCATTGGACAAAGTAAAGATGATCGAAGATATGGGATATGACAATCTCGTGATCAGTATCAAATCTTCCGATGTCATGATGTGTGTAAAAGCCCATGAACTGATTGCATCGAAAACAGAGCATCCGTTACATGTGGGAATTACAGAAGCAGGAACATTGATCAGTGGCAATATCAAGTCATCTATTGGTCTTGGTCTGATATTAAGCAAGGGAATCGGCGATACCATAAGGGTATCTCTGACCGGTGATCCGATTGAAGAAATCAAATCTGCAAAGCTGATTCTTCGTACACTTGGATTACGCAAGGGTGGTATTGAAGTGGTTTCCTGTCCTACTTGCGGAAGAACCCAGATCAATCTGATCCAGTTGGCAAATCAGGTAGAAACAATGGTTGCGGAATTTCCACTTGATATCAAGGTCGCAGTCATGGGATGTGTGGTAAATGGACCGGGAGAAGCAAAAGAGGCGGATCTTGGTGTCGCTGGTGGCATCGGAGAAGGACTTATTATCAAACACGGAAAAGTGTTCAAGAAAGTACCAGAAGAAGAACTTCTCCCGGCTTTGCGGTATGAGTTAGAACATTGGAGTGAAACAAATGTCGAAACCATTTAAAGAAGCGTTCCCTACGCTTCAATTGGATGAAGAATTAGATCATCTTTTAGAGACAACAGAGGTTACAAAAATAAGTGCGAATCATGATCATAATCATATTCGCATTTATTTGCGTGCAGAAAGACTGATTTTTAAAAAGAATATATGGAAAATAGAAAAAGCCATATTGGAACAGATTTTCCAAAACCGTGATATAAAAGTCAAGATTATAGAGTCATTTGAATTGTCCGAACAATATACGCCACAGTCCTTGATGGATGTATATCGGGACAGCATTTTAGATGAGCTGAATGCCTATAGTGTATTAGAATACAACCTGTTGCGCACGGCAACGATGGAGTTTGATCAGCCTCATCATATGCTTCTTACTATGGATGAGACCATTATTGCAAAAACACGAACGGATGAGATTGTTGAGTTTTTGGAAAAAGTCGTCTGTGAGCGTTGCGGGATGAATCTGATCATACAGACGGCTTTTCGTAAACCACAGGAGAGTAAATACCGGAAGAACTCTGAAAAACAGATTGCACAGGAAGTACAAAGCATTATTGCCAGAACGAAGTTTGCTATGTCGGAGGAAGAAAAAGAAGAAAAGCCGGCAGAGGAAGAGGCTGTGGCAGCAACATCCGGTCAGGAGAAAAAGTCAGCTTCCGGTACTTCAGGCAAAGAACATTCTTCCGGTGGACGAAAGAAACAGACCTTCGAGAAAAAAGGAGAGTTTCGTCGTAAATTTGAACATGATAATAATAAGAAATCGATGAATCCAGATGTTATCTATGGACGGGATTTTGAGGACGAAACGATTGAAATTGAAAAAATTGATGGACCAATCGGAGAAGTCGTTATTCGTGGAAAAATTCTTTCGGTAGATACGAGAGAGATTCGTAATGAGAAGACAATTATTATTTTTTCAATAACAGATTTTACAGACACCATTGTATTGAAAATTTTTGCAAGAAATGATGATGTCAAAGACTTGTTAGGAGAAATCGATAAGGGCAAATTTGTAAAGGTCAAAGGTGTCGCAACCATTGACAAATTTGACAGTGAACTTACTATAGGCTCCATTGTTGGTATAAAAAAATGTGCTGATTTTACAACGGTTCGTATGGATACGAGCATTGATAAGCGCGTGGAACTGCATTGCCATACCAAGATGAGCGACATGGACGGCGTTTCCGATGTCAAGGATATTGTCAAACGTGCCATGAAATGGGGACATAAGGCGATTGCCATTACGGATCATGGAGATGTACAGGCATTTCCGGATGCTAACCATACAGTTCCGTCTGATTCAGATTTTAAAGTGATCTATGGAGTGGAAGCATATCTGGTAGATGATTTAAAAGGCATGGTTACAGACAGTCAGAATCAGAATCTGGATGCCGATTATGTGGTGTTTGATTTGGAGACCACTGGTTTTAGTCCGGAGGTAAACCGAATTATTGAGATCGGCGCGGTAAAAGTAAAAAATGGTGCGATCGTAGACAAGTTTTCTACTTTTGTTAATCCGGAAGTCCCGATTCCGTTTCGTATCGAACAATTGACTTCGATCAACGATTCCATGGTCATTGATGCACCTGTGATTGCAGACATTTTACCGGAATTTATGAAGTTCTGCGAAGGTTGCGTTATGGTTGCACATAATGCAGATTTTGACATGAGTTTTATCAAAAAGAATTGTCAGAGGCTTGATATCCCATGTGCACCGACGATCGTAGATACCGTTGCGCTGGCACGTGTGCTGTTGCCGAATCTGAACCGGTTTAAGCTGGATACGGTTGCAAAAGCACTTGGTGTCTCCCTGGATAATCATCATCGTGCAGTAGATGATGCAGGCTGTACCGCGGAAATTTTTGTGAAGTTTATTGCAATGCTGAAAGACCGCGGAGTGTCCACACTCGACGAGGTCAACGCACTTGGAACATCATCCGTGCAAAATGTGCAGAAGATGCCTACATATCACGCTATTATATTAGCTACCTGTGACCAGGGAAGAACCAATTTGTATCGTCTGGTCTCATTGGCACATATTAAATATTATCACCGGCGTCCACGTATACCAAAAAGTGAGTTTATCAAATACCGGGACGGATTACTGATTGGATCTGCCTGTGAGGCCGGTGAATTGTACCGTGCCATTTTAAATGGCCGGCCGGAGGAAGAAATTACAAGATTGGTTAATTTCTATGATTATCTGGAAATACAGCCGCTTGGAAACAATGCGTTTCTTGTCAGGGATGAAGACTCTCCGATTGCTTCGAATGATGATCTGATTGAAATTAATAAGAAAATCGTCCGCCTGGGTGAGGAATTTCATAAACCGGTTGTTGCGACTTGTGACGTGCATTTCCTGGACCCGGATGATGAGATATACCGCCGTATTATTATGGCGGGACAGGGATTTAAGGATGCAGATGAACAGGCACCCTTGTTCCTTCGCACAACCGAAGAAATGCTCAAAGAGTTCCAGTATCTGGGAAGTGAGAAGGCGGAGGAAGTCGTCATTAAAAATACAAATCTGATCGCAGATATGTGCGAAAAGATATCACCGGTCCGGCCGGATAAATGTCCACCAGTTATCGAAAATTCGGATCAGATGCTCCGGGACATCTGCTACAACAAAGCCCATAAAATGTATGGCGATCCGCTGCCGGAAATCGTACAGGAACGTCTGGATCGAGAACTGAATTCCATTATCAGCAATGGTTATGCCGTAATGTACATCATTGCGCAGAAACTGGTGTGGAAATCGAACGAAGACGGATATCTGGTTGGATCCCGTGGATCAGTAGGAAGTTCCTTTGTCGCGACGATGTCTGGTATCACGGAGGTAAATCCGCTGCATGCACATTACCTGTGCAAGCATTGCCAGTACAGTGATTTTGATTCGGATTTGGTTAAATCCTACAGTGGACGAAGCGGCTGTGATATGCCGGATAAGATATGTCCACGTTGTGGAAAGCCTTTGTCCAAAGAAGGATTTGATATTCCGTTTGAAACATTCCTTGGATTTAAAGGAAACAAAGAGCCGGATATCGATCTGAATTTCTCTGGAGAATATCAAAGTAAGGCACACAAATATACAGAAGTTATTTTTGGCGAAGGACAGACGTTTAAAGCAGGAACAATCGGTACGCTTGCAGATAAGACGGCATTTGGTTATGTCAAGAACTATTACGAGGAGCGTGGCGTGCATAAACGGAATTGTGAGATCGACCGCATTGTATTAGGCTGTGTTGGAGTACGCCGTACAACGGGACAGCATCCGGGTGGAATTGTTGTACTCCCTATGGGAGAGCAGATTTATACCTTTACACCGATCCAGCATCCGGCAAATGATATGACAGTAGATATCACAACAACCCACTTTGATTATCATTCCATTGATCACAACCTGTTGAAACTTGATATTCTTGGACACGATGATCCGACCATGATTCGTATGCTGCAGGATTTGACAGGTGTCGACCCGACACAGATTCCGTTAGACGATAAGGCGGTTATGTCATTGTTTCAGGATACTTCAGCACTTGGAATTACACCGGATGATCTGGTAAATTGTCAGCTTGGTGCTTTGGGTATTCCGGAATTTGGTACGGATTTTGCCATGGGCATGTTAATTGATACGCAGCCAACCGAATTTTCGGATCTGGTACGTATCGCAGGACTTTCCCATGGAACTGATGTGTGGTTAGGAAATGCGCAGACGCTGATTCAGGAGAAAAAGGCAACCATTTCAACCGCTATCTGTACACGAGATGATATTATGATCTACCTGATCAGTATGGGACTTGATTCCGAGGAATCATTCAAAATTATGGAAAATGTGCGAAAAGGAATTGTGGCGAAAGGAAAATGTGATAAGTGGCCGGAGTGGAAGCAGGACATGATCGATCATAATGTGCCGGACTGGTACATCTGGTCCTGTGAAAAGATTAAGTACATGTTCCCGAAAGCGCATGCGGCGGCTTATGTAATGATGGCCTGGCGCATTGCATACTGTAAAGTTTTCTATCCGCTTGCATATTATGCAGCATACTTTTCTATCCGCGCAACCGCTTTTAGTTATGAACTAATGTGTCAGGGAAAAGATAAACTGGAAGGATACATGCATGAGTATGAAAAACGTAAGGACGAACTTTCCAAAAAGGAGCAGGATACTTACAAAGATATGCGTCTGGTACAGGAAATGTATGCAAGAGGATTTGAATTTTTGCCAATTGACATTTATACATCAGAACCACATCATTTTCAGATTGTGGATGGAAAACTTTTGCCGGCACTAAATACGATAGATGGTCTTGGAGATAATGCGGCAGTTGCGATTGCTGAAGCTGCCAAAGATGGACCGTTTTTATCCAAAGATGATTTCCGGCAGAGAACAAAAGTATCGAAAACAACGATTGAACTGATGAGTGATTTGGGATTGTTCGGAGATATACCGGAATCGAATCAGTTATCTTTATTTGACTTTGGAGCATAAAAAATCACACACGTTTGTAAGATGCAAACGTGTGTGATTTTTATTTTAGAACCTATTTCGCAACACCGGGATGAAACGGTGTCAGTTCTCCAGGGTTAGATGTTGATGTATAGAACACCTGGCGTGTTTTAAAGTCAGTAAAATAAATACGATTGGAAGTGACATTGATGTTGGAATAGTTTCCCTGTGCTAGTTCTTTGAAATCGCTTCCGTCATTTTTTATCATACACAGCGCAGGGTGATCTTCGGAATATCTCTGATAATAGATATAACTTCCGTAGACATTATAGAGATCAATGCTATCCGTAGTAAGTGTCCGTGGCTTGTCTGCAGATATATTGGTGTGTACTAAAGCGTTATTCTGATTTACATCCAGATAATAAACATTATCTGTTCCGGACACAATAGGTTTGTAACAGTTGCAATCATAAATCTTAGTCATTTCATCCGATACCGAATCGTACTGATACAGACAGCCGTCGGTCGTTGTTCCGTTTGAATAAAAATACTGACCGAGCGTGCTACAGGTAAAGAGATAATTATCGCTGACTTTTGTTCGGCCTTTTCCGTCGATTCCAACTTTATAAAGAGTTGTTGCCTGTTCTTTGTCGTAGTGGAGATAATATACATAGTTACCAATCAAAGTTGCATAAATACAAGGATCCGGATCAAGGATTTTTAATTGTTTTCCGTCACGCGTGATACGGCAGAGACTGTTGTTATCGAATGTAAAGAAAGCAAAACTGGCACTGTTACGGTCATTGTTGCGGACATAGTAAATATAGTGCTCATCTGCATTGATATACATGACGGTATCATCGCAAAGCTTTTTTAAATGATCTCCATTGGAATCCATGGAATATAACCGGTAGTTATCATCCGGATTTGCAAAAAATACAGTGCCCCTGTCCTCACAGAAAAGTCCCGCATTGTATAGATTTCCGGCAGAATTTCCATTTACATAACTTTTATTATAGATAGTTCTGTCTTTCAGATTAGTAAAAAGTGCAATGCCTCCAAGAATGAGAATAATTACAAAAATCAGAAGAATCAGTTTTGATTTTTTCATATTGTAAGCCTCCTGTGTAAAAAGGAATAGATTATGTATACATCGAATTGCATGCATCGATGATACCTTTTGACCCTTTTATCATACATATAACCGGAGAATCTTTCAAGGATTACTTGCCTTTTATATGGATGTGTAATAAAATTTTAATATGAATTGAAGGAGTACATTTATGAGAGATTTACTGGAAATACGTAATGAAATTGACGAACTTGATGATAAAATCGTCGAGCTTTATGAAAGACGCATGCAGCTGACAACGGAAGTCGCAGAATATAAAATTGAGACTGGTAAACAAATCTTCGACAAGGAGAGAGAAGATTCCAAACTTCATATGTTAGAAGAAAAAACGCATACAGAAATTACACGAAAAGGCGTGCGGGAACTGTTTCAGCAGATTATGGCTATGAGCCGTAAAAATCAGTATAAGCTCTTGACTGCGCATGGTGTTAACTTTGATTGTGAGTTTACACCGGTAAAAGGATTGGATTATTCGAATGCGAGGATTGTCTTTCAGGGACTTGAAGGAGCATACAGTCAGGAAGCCATGGAACAGTTCTTTGGTGAGAACTGTGACAGTTTTCATGTAGACACATGGAAAGACGCGATGGAGGCTATCCGGACAGGGAAAGCAGATTATGCTGTTCTTCCGATTGAAAATTCATCGGCCGGCATCGTGTCAGAAAATTATGATTTGCTGGTAGAATATGATAATTATATTGTAGGAGAGCAGATTATACGCATCAATCATGCATTGCTTGGACTGGCAGATGCACAGGAATCGGATATTACAAAAATATATTCCCATAAGCAGTCATTGATGCAGTGCAGTGATTTTCTGGAAGAACACAAGGAATGGGAGAAGTTCAGTCTGAGCAATAATGCCGTGGCTGCAAAGAAAGTAAAAGAAGATGGCAGGGTGGATCAGGCAGCCATTGCAAGTGCAAAGAATGCAGAAATTTATGGATTAAAAGTATTGAAAAATTCCATCCAGAATAATAAAAATAATTCTACTCGTTTTATTGTTGTGACTGGAAAGAAAATTTATACACCACAGGCAAACCGTATCAGCATCTGTTTTGAGGTAAACCATGAAAGTGGTGCGTTGTATCAGGCTCTTTCGCATTTTATTTATAACGATATCAATATGATCAATATTCAGTCACGGCCGATTCAGAATAAGAATTGGGAATATCGTTTTTTCGTTGATTTTGAGGGAACATTTTCGGATGATGCAGTACGTAATGCATTGCGGGGATTAAAAGAAGAGACAATTTCATTTAAAATACTTGGAACATACTAGAAGGGGTGAGCGTATGGTAGTTCATACATTTGCAGCAATATATATCGGAACCTATGATGTGAGTCTGAAAGTTTTCGAGTTCATGGATAAAAAGAAATTTCATCAGGTGGATCATATCCGGGCGCGTCTTGATTTGGGAAGTGATGCTTTTGCAGAGGGCAGAATCGGATATGAACGTGTGGAAGAGTTGTGTGAGACATTGGCACAGTTCAAAGAAATCATGGACAGTTATCGCGTGAAAGATTATGAAGTATTTGCGTCTGCGGTACTGCGTGATGCAGAGAACGAACTGTTTGTATTGAATCAGGTGTATTTGCGCACGGGATTTCATGTGAAGGTGGTCAGCAATTCAGAGCACCGGTTTATCAGTTACAAATCTGTAGCAGGGCAGGAAGCTTTCGAAAAAATGATACAAACGAGCGCTGCGGTGGTTGATGTGGGAGGCGCAAGTGTGCAGATCACGATTTTCCGTGAAGGAAGATTGATCACAACACAGCATATCGAGGCTGGAATCATGCGCCTGTATAATCTGTTGAGTGACAGAGGACATTCACTTGCATTGTATGAGACACAGATTGAAGAGTACATGAACAAAAAGCTGGAAGCCTTTCGTGCCATGTATATGACAGAAACGGTTGATTATGTCATCCTGATCAGTGATTATGCAACCGAACTGATTCGCAAAATGGATGAAAATGAACAGAAAAAGCGCCAGGTAAAATCAGAGAAATTTGTAAAATTTATTGAAAAGCTACAGAAAAAGACACTTGAGGAGATCACATACGAACTGAACTTATCAAATGATCATGAACCATTGATTATACCGGCAATCATTCTTTTTAAAACGCTGGTACAGAGTATCTGCCCTAAGACGGTCTGGGTACCAGGTGCAAATATACAGGATGGTATTGCCTATGATTACGGACAGAGTAAAAAGTTACTTTCCCTTACACATGATTTTGATGCGGATGTTCTTTCGGCAGCACATTTCCTGTCACAGCATTACAACAGCTATACACCGCATATTGAGGCACTTTCAAAACTTTCTACAAAGATTTTTGATGCAATGAAAAAAGTACATGGATTGGGAAAACGGCAGAGACTTTTACTGGAAGTGGCAACAATGTTGCATGATTGTGGAAAATATGTAAGCCTTTCGGAATCTCCGGAGAATGCATACCATATTATTATGTCATCAGAGATTATCGGACTGACACATCAGGAACGTGAAATTGTAGCAATGGTCGTATTGTATAACACATTGCCTCTCGATCCGTACGAAGAATTGTCAGACCGGCTGAGCGAAGACGATTATTTATGTGTTGCAAAATTATCTGCCATTCTTCGAGTGGCCAATGCTTTGGATCAGAGCCATAAACAGAAGTTTAAAAATATCCGGATTACAGTCAAGGAGCGTAATCTTGTTTTTACAGTAGAGGCTTTTGAAGACATATCACTGGAGGAAGCATTGTTTGAGGCAAAGACCGCATATTTTGAAAATATTTACAGCATGAAGCCGATTTTGAAACAGAAACGCATATATAATTGCTGAGGAGGTATCTATGGAAGCAAAGATTGATTTTAAAAATCCAAGTTATTATGACAACCGCGAATTGAGCTGGATTAAATTTGATAATCGTGTATTGAATGAGGCAAAAGATAAGACAATCCCACTTTTAGAGAGACTTAAATTTGTAAGTATTACCTCTTCAAATCTGGATGAATTTTTTATGGTACGAGTTGCATCGTTACTCGATATGGTTCATGCAAATTACAAAAAACGTGATATTGCAGGGATGACCGCAGGGGAGCAGCTTGCTGCAATCAACAGTGCGACGAGAGAACTGGTCAATACACAGTACAATACGTATACTCGCTCACTTGTTCCGTTGATGAATAAAGAAGGTATCTATCTGGTGGATGCTTATGAGGATCTGACAAAGGAACAGGAAAAATTTGTCGACCGCTATTTTATGGAGAGTGTTTATCCGGTTCTTACTCCTATGGCTGTAGATGCTTCACGACCGTTTCCGCTCATTCGAAACAAGACATTGAATATTGCAGCATTGTTAAGCAGCAAACAAGCAGGGGATGAGACTGTTTTTGCAACGGTACAGGTACCGAGTGTTCTTCCACGTCTGGTACAGATTCCGAGTGAAGAAGGAACAAAGTCATTTATTTTACTGGAACAGATTATCGAGCGGAATATCGGAATTCTGTTTTCAAATTACAAAGTGTTGTGCGCGTATCCATACCGTATTATGCGAAATGCCGATCTGACCATTGATGAGGATGAGGCATCCGATCTGTTAAAAGAGATTGAGAGTAAGCTGAAAATGCGCCAATGGGGCGAAGTAATCCGACTTGAGATCGAAGATAAGGCAGACAAAAAACTGTTGAAGTTTTTAAAGACGGAGTTAAAAGTGGCACAGGAAGATGTATTTCATATTGCAGGTCCGATCGATCTTACATTTCTTATGAAATTATATGGTATTGAAGGTTATGATCATCTGCGCTATAAACCATATACGCCACAGCGTGTTCCGGAGATTGAACCGGGCAGTGATATTTTTGAGGCAATCCGTAAAGGAGATATTTTCCTTCATCATCCGTATGAAACATTTGATCCGGTTGTAGACTTTATCCGTCAGGCGTCCGTGGACCCGGATGTTCTTGCAATCAAGCAGACTCTGTATCGTGTCAGTGGCAATTCGCCGATTATCAGCAGTCTGGCACAGGCGGCAGAAAATGGAAAACAGGTCACGGTACTTGTAGAGTTGAAAGCCCGGTTTGATGAGGAACATAATATTGTATGGGCGAAGAAACTGGAACAGGCAGGATGCCACGTAATCTATGGACTCGTCGGTTTAAAGACACACAGTAAGATTGCACTGGTTGTACGCAGAGAAGAGGATGGAATCCGCAGATATGTTCATCTTGGAACCGGAAATTACAATGATTCTACGGCAAAACTGTATACTGATTGTGGAATTTTTACGTGTAAAGAATCTATAGGTGAAGATGCGACAGCTGTCTTTAACATGCTTTCCGGATATTCAGAACCGCTTTCCTGGAATGAACTTATTCTGGCACCGTACTGGTTGCGTGATAAATTTCTACATTTGATTGCCAGAGAAAAAAAACATGCACAGCAGGGGCGTGAAGCACGTATTGTTGCAAAAATGAATTCTCTTTGTGATCCGGGAATTATCGAGGCACTGTATGAGGCATCAGCGGCTGGAGTGAAAATTGATCTGATCGTGCGCGGAATCTGCTGCCTTAAGGTTGGTATTCCGGGTGTGAGTGAGAATATTACGGTCCGCTCCATTGTTGGAAACTTCCTGGAACACAGTCGCATTTTCTATTTCTGGAATGATGGAAATACAGAAGTTTATATGGGAAGCGCAGACTGGATGCCAAGAAACCTCGATCGTCGCGTGGAAATCATTTTCCCTGTTCTTGAAGAAGAATTGAAAGAAAAAGCGTTGCATATTCTTGAGGTAGAACTTGCAGATAACGTCAAAGCGAGAGTGATGCAGGCAGATGGCACATATGAAAAGCTTGACAAGAGAGGAAAAGTTCTGGTAAACTCACAGGAGCAGTTTTGCCAGGAGGCAAAAGATGCTGTGCCGAAAGAGCAGTTTGCTGGAAGCCAGAGAATTTTTATACCAGCAGAGCCGGCTGAATAATTTAGAAGAAAATTAATTAGATATTTTCTGTTGACACAGAGAAAAAAGTGTGATAGAGTTTAATAGTTGTTAGAAACAAGTAGAGTATCCACTCTCACCTAAGCGCAATTGGGCGACTTAGCGTTAATACTTTAACATTCCGTATGTATGTTAGATGTAATAGTGGATAGTCTGCCTATCCACTATTTTTTATTGGAGGTACAAGACTATTAGCGAATTAATGATTAATGAACAAATCAGAGACAGAGAGGTTCGCCTGATTGGGCCTGATGGAGAGCAGATTGGCGTTGTTTCATCAAGAGAAGCTCAGAAGATTGCGGACGAAGCAGGACTTGATCTTGTAAAAATTGCTCCGAATGCGAAGCCACCTGTCTGTAAGGTGATTGATTATGGCAAGTATCGTTACGAACTGGCTCGTAAAGAGAAAGATGCCAAGAAAAAGCAGAAGACGGTTGAACTGAAAGAGATTCGTCTGTCACCGAATATTGATACCAATGATTTGAATACAAAGATGAATGCTGCAAAGAAATTCCTTGCAAAAGGAAACAAAGTGAAGATCACACTTCGATTCAGAGGTCGTGAGATGGCTCATATGAGTAGCAGTAAACACATCTTGGATGATATTGCTGAGAATCTCTCCGATGTAGCTGTAGTGGAGAAAGCACCAAAGATCGAAGGTAGAAGTATCGGTATGGTGTTGGCGGAGAAAAGATAACATTTTAAGGAGGAATAAACAATGCCAAAAATGAAGACTAGCAGAGCTGCTGCAAAACGTTTCAAAGTAACAGGAACAGGAAAGTTAAAGAGAAATAAAGCTTACAAGAGACATATCTTAACAAAGAAGACAACAAAGACTAAGAGAAATCTTAGAAAGCCAGCTATGACTGATCAGACAAACGTTAAGAATATGAAGAAGATTTTACCATACATGTAAGATTTGTTAAGGAGGATATAAAAGATGGCAAGAGTTAAAGGCGGATTAGGCGCTAAGAAAAGACATAATAGAGTTTTAAAGTTAGCAAAGGGATACAGAGGAGCTCGTTCTAAGCAGTATCGTGTAGCTAAGCAGTCCGTAATGAGAGCCTTAACAAGTTCTTATGCTGGACGTAAAGAGAGAAAGAGACAGTTTCGTCAGTTATGGATTGCACGTATCAATGCTGCAGCTCGTTTAAACGGACTTTCATACAGCCAGTTCATGCATGGCTTAAAGCTTGCTGGAGCTGACTTAAACCGTAAGGTATTAGCTGATATGGCTGTTACAGATGCAGAAGGTTTTGCAAAACTTGTTGAAGTTGCAAAGAAAGCTTTAGCATAATATTTGAAATGATATATAAATCCGGACAAGCTATTGTCCGGATTTTTTTTGCGTTACACGATATTCTTTTGGGGAGAGACCTTTTTTCTTATGGAATGTTTTGGAAAAATATAAACCATTATCAAATCCTACCGAATTAGCGATTGCGGTAATGGAAAGGTTCGAATGTTCTAACAGATAGCAGGCCTGTTTCATGCGAAAGTCGGTAAGATACTCTTTTGGAGATTGCTGCATAACTATTTCAAAGGAACGAAAGAGGTGACTGCGGCTTAAACCGACATAAGAAGCTATGTCTTCGACGGTAATCGGATAGGAATAATTGGCACTGATATATTCGATGCTTTTCTGGACATAAGTGTTGGCTGAATTTTGTGTTTCTTTTTTATGTGCACATTGAATGAAAAGCGCAAGTGTAGTATACAAACGACCGGTCATTTCTACTGCGTGTTCAAATCCGTTTCCTCTGGCATCATAAATATGCAGAAGCTGACGCTTGATTTCGTTCCCGTTTTTTACATCATGGATAAAGGGTGCGTTTTTTGAAAAATCCGTTGCCTGCAAGATCATTGCTGCATCGCTCCCGGTAAATCCCACCCAGGCATATTCCCAGGGATCTGTTTCATCTGCCTGATAAACGACTTCCGTGTTGGGATAGACAAGGAAAGCATCGCCTTCCTCTAGTGCATGAACAGAGGTTCCGAGCTTGTAAGTGCCTTTGCCGGAGATGATATAATGTATGAGATAGTGATCACGAATACCTGGACCCCATTGGTAATTTGCATCACATCGCTGATAGCCTACGTTGTATACGGAAAGAGATACCAGTTCTTTGTCGGTTGCTTTATAAGAATTTTTATATTTATCATTCATAAAATTATTCCTTTTGTGTTTCTTTGCCTTTATTATAGAGGAAAGAATGTGCCTATGCAACATTATTACATGTTTTTTCATACATTTTCTTCTGTACAACCGAGGAAGGATGGACTAGAATAATATTAAAGAGATGGGGAACGTAAACCCAATATAATTAAGAAAAGGAGACTGAATTATGGCGATTTTAGTTACTGGTGGAGCTGGATATATCGGAAGTCATACATGTGTAGAATTATTGGATGCAGGCTATGAAGTTGTTGTGTTGGACAATTTATCCAATGCATCTGAAAAGTCATTGGAAAGAGTAGAGGCATTGACAGGTAAGAAAGTGATGTTCTATAAGGGCGATATTCTTGACCGGGATATTTTAAACAAGATTTTTGCGGAGCAGAAGATTGACAGCTGTATTCATTTTGCGGGATTGAAAGCGGTTGGCGAATCTGTTGCAAAGCCTTGGGAATATTACAATAATAATATCGCTGGAACATTGACACTGGTAGATGTAATGCGCCAGAATGGATGCAAGAATATTATCTTTTCTTCATCTGCAACTGTATACGGAGATCCTGCAGAAATCCCGATTACCGAGAACTGCCCGAAGGGACAGTGTACAAATCCTTACGGCTGGACAAAGTCTATGCTTGAACAGATTCTTTCGGATATTTACAAAGCAGACAACGAGTGGAATGTAATTCTTCTCCGTTACTTTAATCCAATCGGAGCTCATCCAAGCGGAACAATGGGAGAAAACCCAAATGGTATTCCGAACAACCTTATGCCTTATATTACACAGGTTGCAGTTGGCAAATTAAAAGAACTGGGTGTATTTGGAAATGATTATGATACTCCGGATGGAACCGGTGTGCGTGATTACATCCATGTGGTAGATCTGGCAGTTGGACATGTAAAAGCATTAAAGAAAATTGAAGAAAAGGCTGGATTATGTATCTATAATCTTGGAACAGGCCATGGATACAGCGTTCTTGATATCGTAAAGAATTTTGAGGCAGCAAATGATATCAAGATCCCATATGTAATCAAAGACCGCCGTCCGGGAGATATTGCTACTTGTTATTGTAATCCAGGTAAAGCAGAACGAGAGCTTGGATGGAAAGCACAGTATGGTATCAAAGAAATGTGTGCAGATTCCTGGAGATGGCAGAAGAATAATCCAAACGGATATGAGGACTAATTTGTAGTAATTTGATAAAAATTTGAAAAAGTTTAAACAAATTATAAAAAAAGCTTGACGAACGTATAATGCTATGATAATATAATAAACGGTTCGTTGGTCAAGCGGTTAAGACGCCGCCCTCTCACGGCGGAAACACGGGTTCGATTCCCGTACGGACTGCTGAAAACAGATGCATTTAATGCATCTGTTTTTTGTTGCGTATAAACGAAATAAAAAAAGCATAGCTCAGACATGAATGCAATGACAAAACTATGCTTTTACAAATTTTATTTTACAGGTTAATTGTTAACTCAATCGGGCAGTGGTCGGAACCGAATATATCAGTATGGATAGCGGCATCTTTCAATTGCGTATCCAAACGCTTTGATGTAATGAAATAATCAATACGCCATCCGGCATTTTTTGCCCGGGCTTTAAAACGGTAGGACCACCAGGAGTATATATTCTCTGCATCTGGATAGAAATAACGGAAAGTGTCCGTAAAACCGGCATCCAGAAGTTCAGTCATTTTATTTCGCTCTTCGTCAGAAAATCCGGCATTTTTATGATTTGTTTTTGGATTTTTTAAGTCAATTTCTTCATGTGCTACATTAAGGTCTCCGCAAAGAATTACCGGTTTCTTTTGATCTAATTCTATAAGATAGGAGCGGAAGGCGTCTTCCCATTGCATACGGTAGGAAAGACGGGCCAGTTCATTTTGCGAGTTTGGGGTATAGCAGGTGACGAGATAGAAATTTCCATATTCTAAAGTGATGACTCGTCCTTCGGTATCGTGTTCTGGGATATTTAATCCATATGAGACGGAAATTGGTTCGTGTCTGGTAAAAATAGCAGTGCCGGAATATCCTTTTTTCTCGGCGTAATTCCAATACTGATGATAGCCGGGGAGATCGAGAGCGATTTGCCCTTCCTGTAATTTGGATTCCTGTATACAAAAGAAGTCTGCATCTGTGGAATTAAAGTATTCTAAAAATCCCTTTTGCACACAGGCGCGCAGACCGTTGACGTTCCATGAGATAAATTTCATAGTTTCGTTTCCTCCTTTTAAATTTCGATGGTTCTAAAATATCCTTGATAAAGAAAATTATACAACCTATTATACATTTTACCTGTAAAGAGTAGGAAAAGTAAATAAGTAAATAAAATGAAAAAAGTGCTTGACGGATAGTATATGCTATGATAGTATAATAAACGGTTCGTTGGTCAAGCGGTTAAGACGCCGCCCTCTCACGGCGGAAACACGGGTTCGATTCCCGTACGGACTGTTCACTATTATTTATAATAGCCCAACCCGAAGGCAGATGTCACAATTGTGACATCTGTTTTTTGATAAATCCTGTGTTTTCATGGGAGTTCTATGGTGTTCTGAAATACTAGATTTTTTTGTACATAAGTATTTGCGTAGTGTGAGAACGGGTAGTAGTTTGCAAAATGTGCAGAAAATACGAATGATTGAGTATGATGATGAATAGTGAAATTGCTTACAGTTAAATCATCAGTTCTGATGGTCAATAATTTAAATCAGATACAATGAGATGGAACGTTCGCTATTTTTATAATTGTTCAACTCGAAAATGGATGTTACGTATGTAGCATCCATTTTTTATTTGGGCCTATTAATAACATTTTGAAAGCTATGATTTATGTAACAATTTTTAAATAATGATGGCTGAAAGCAGAAAAGTCTAAAGCAAGCGTTGACAATTGGCTAAATGTGCTATAGCGTAATCATATGTGTAGACATATAAAGACTTATGATAAAAATTAGTTGGTTTAAAAATAGTATTAAAGGCAGGGCGATAAGGAATTATGAAGGAAAAACAGATATCTATAAATTTAAAAATTGGAATTTGTGATGACGATATTTGTATGGCTTCCGATATTGAGAAGTTTGTCATGACGTACTGTAAAATGAAATCGTTAGGTTTTGATATTGATACTTATTATTCTGGAGATAGAATTATAAAAGATTTGGAAGAAAGGGTATACTTTGACATTTTATTTTTAGATATTGAAATGAAGAAAATGGATGGCGTTATGGTTGGGCATTACATACGTGAACAGCTTCATAATGATAGCATGCTTATTATATATATATCTTCTTATACACAGTATGCAATGGAATTGTTTCAAATTCGTCCGATGGATTTTTTGGTCAAACCCATATCTCCCCAAAGGATGTATGAAGTATTAGATATTGCAGTTCGTTTGCTTAATCGGAAAGAGATTTCCTTTTCTTACAAACAGGGAAGAAATTTCAATAAAATACTTGTAAAAGAAATTATATATTTTAGGGCTAAAGATAGAGAAGTAGAAATGATTACAACGAATGGGGTTATTTGCTTTTATGAAGTTTTGGGAAATATATATCAAGTCCTTAAAGATCATGGATTCTTTTTTATTCATAAATCATATTTGGTTAATTATGATTATGTTGATGAATTTTATTATGACAGATTGATTATGGTAAATGGAGAATGTTTGAAAATTGCACAGGGAAGAAGAAAGGATGTACGTAAGTATCAAATTGAAATGTTGTGTGGGGAAATGAATGATGGAAATTAGAATATATGATTTAATTTTTGCTTTATGTAATATAGTCAATACATATGTGATTTACAATCTTATGAGGATTTTTTTTCTTGTTAAAGAAAATGTGCCCCAAAAAAGAGAAATATTATTTTATATTGGTTACTATGCTATCATGATGTTTTTTTATTTTTGGGTTTCTGTTCCAATTATTATGCTTTTGTATAGCATGATATCTTTTGGGGCACTGTCTATGAATTATCAATGTAAATTAAGAAGGCGTATATTTATATGTGTGTTGATATATTGCATTCTTTTTTTAGCAGAACTGTTAAGTGCCGCTATTACTGGGTATATTCATTTCCCGTTAAATGAAACGATTAAATATTCTTCAGTTGCGGGGATTATAATAAACCAAATTATTTGCTTGACTTTTGTAAATTTATTACGTTCTTATAAATCTAAAAGTCAAATCGACATACCAATGGCATATTGGATAAGTATTATTTTGACACCAATAGTTTCTATTTATTTTCTTGTTGTTATAATGGATGCCGGTGTTATAAACAGAATAGAGATACTGTTTATGATAGTTATTTTATTAGCGGTTAATTTCGCGAATGTGTATATCTATAATTTTATTGTAGAATCAATGGTGGAAAGAACAAATCAGCTATTGTTGGAGCAACAAAATAAGTATATTCAAAATCATCTTGATATGATGGAGAACATGATAAAAATTGATCGGTCATTTAAACATGATTAAAAAAATCACTTATTGTCATTAGAGTTATATTTGCGACATGGGAATATTGATGAAGCATTACAATATGTTGCTAAGATGCAAGACTATGAAAAAAATGAGAATAAAAGTTGTTTAGTTTCAAACAATTCAATTATAGATAGTGTTTTAAATTTGAAGATGAAAGAGGCTGAAAAAAAGGGAATTCAAATAGTATCAGAAATATGCGTTCCGTCAAATCTTACATGGAATGATTTTGATGCTACGGTTTTACTGTGTAATATATTAGATAACGCTATGGAGGCAACGCAGAAAGTGTTTAGCAAATGCATAAGGGTTCAAATAAAATATAATCGAAAACGGTTGATGGTAAAGTCTAGAAATACATATGATGGGAAAATATATACGAGAGGGGGAATGCTAATTACTAATAAACATGATAAACATTCACATGGCATTGGTATGCAAAATATCAAAAATGTTGTTGAAAAGTATAATGGAATTATGAAAATAAATTATGACGATAGCTGGTTTGAAATAATAGTTGTGTTATATGTCTGATAGTTATTTGACTGCAAAAAAAATATATTTGACTGCATTTAAAGAAAATTATTTTATAAATAGCTTATTATACAAGAAAAAATATATTTGTAAGGAGAATTGGTATGGGGGCAAAGTAAGAAAATTGTATTCAAGAAGTACAAGTTGGTTAAGTGGATACTCATTAAGAAGATTTAGAGGATGGTAAATAGTGTTTATGAGAGAAGGTGGATGAATGTTGAATAAAAAAATATCTGTAATTTGGTTGTTCGTTTCTGCAATTTTGTTATTAGCTTTACTTTACTGCCTTTTTAATAGCAAACGGGAAGAACCTGCAACGAAGGAAAAGACTTCTTGTCAGCGCATACGAGATTATACGGAGAATTATTTTCGCTTTTTAGAAACTGCAAATGTATCTGAAAAGATGGGGGAAATTAAGATTGAGGTGTCGTATATTCCCGAGGTTGGGTCTGTACCAATTAAGCAGGAAATTTACCAGAATGCAGCATATTACGCTTTACAAGTTGTGGATTTTTTCCCAGAAGTGAGTTACATAGAGTATAAAGTACTATGGGACGACAAAACAAAAGATGAGGCAATGACACTTAAATTAGATGAGAATGCACTTTCAAATTTAAAAAATCAATATTATAATCAAATTATTGCGCAAAACGATGATGAAGAGATTTCTTTTCAAACTCTATTTACTTCTGTTAAACAGACGGATATATCAAATGAGTGGAGGGAAGATGCAGATAAGAATTCAAATCTACCCTAAGGATGGTTTGAATTGAACGGAAAAATAAAAAAGTGCTTGACGAATGGACTTGCTCATGATAGTATAATAAACGGTTCGTTGGTCAAGCGGTTAAGACGCCGCCCTCTCACGGCGGAAACACGGGTTCGATTCCCGTACGGACTGCTAAGACAGATGTGAAATTCACATCTGTCTTTTTTGTGTTTGCAGAGAAAATGGTAACTTGAAAAAGAAAATTCCGGTGCAGTGGAAGGTAAAATTAAACTTTGCAACTTTTGTTGAAAAGTTTAGAATTCTATATTGATTTCAAAAATGAAAAGAGTTAAAATGTAAGTAAGAAGATGATCGGATAGAAAATGCATAAAAGATATTGGATTTATTGATAATCTTGCGGAATAAGGGGTCGATATGGGAAAATGTGAAATGGTGTGAAGCTGGAGTGATCTGCCTGTTCTTGATTCTTCTACTATTTCTTTGATTTAGTAGTAGAGATATCTTTATTCAATATTAATATACAGGGTCAAAGACGACTACAGAGTATTTGAAATAGCTACTTGTCATTATTTTGCTGTTGGAGACCTTGATATATAGTAACCCATTAACCATGCAGATAAAAGTGCTTTGTTAATATCTGTATTTATATTAAAAATGATAAGGAGAAAAGGTATGAAAAAACAAAAAGTTTCAATTGCAATCACCATTTTAATTTGTCTGCTTGTATTTAATTCAACTAATGTTAATGCCCAAATAGGTGATAATCCTATGCTGGCAGTTCAACAATTTGTGTTGGAGATACCCAAAGACTTTCCAACGACATCATCTTGGACTCACAATTCAATAACTAGTATAACTTCACTATATGATTTTAATGATACTATAAGTGCTTATTGTGTAGATTTCTTTAATGAAGATACAAAACAAGAAGCATACATGATTGTAAATATCACATCTGGTAAACCACAGATTCTTGAATTCCATCCAAATGAAAAATCGCCATATTCAGATCGTGAGCGGAAAGCATATTACTATGGTGGTTTTGAAAAGTATTATGTTAAGGAAAATAACGATCAACTGCGAAATTTGTTGACAAATACCATGGCTTCCAGAGATGCGGCTTTAAGGGATGATTCAACTGGTACATCCCGTGCATATCGTAGCGTTGCCAGTGGATATAAGAATATATCAGGTGTATCTGACTATCAATGGAGAAAAGGCTGTACCCCTACAAGTCTGGCCATGTCCATAAAATATCGGTTTGGCAGTTCTGTTGATAGCCAAAAAACTTTGATTGATCGTTTAGCAACTGCATGCAAAACTGACAAAAATGGATATACTCAATCGAGTGATGTGACACCAGGCGTTTTGAGTTATTTGTCATCCAAGAATATTACACCAAGTTTTTGTCGAGCATATTCAGCATTGGCTGTATCTGATATACCTATTTTTGGGGCAGCGAGCAATCCATTGTCAGCATATCAAAGTTATATCAACTCCGATATACCAGTAACAATTCTTATGGAAGGCGCAAAAGGAACATCTACAGCATATCCTAATGGGTTTGGAGAACACACAGTATGCGGCACGGGATATTATGTAGGATCATCAGGTCAATTTGTTATTGTTCATACTACCCAATGTGAAGGGGATGTATATGTTGCTTACTCAGAGAAAGCATTAGGAAACTTTGCGTGGTTTATTGTTTATTAGAAGCTGGTAATGTTGGAGCTGCCAGTGTTCTGCGGTTAAGGAGGTGCCCGGATGAAAAAAAACATAAAAAATCTTTGTATCCTTTTATGTATGGTGCTGGTGTTTACAGGTGTTACAGCCTGCGCCAGACAGCAGGAGGAGGGAAATACAATGGCCGATGTGCCGGCTTCCAAAACGGAGAACTCAGAGAAGACAGAGGCAGACAATACTGAGGAGGTCTATCAGGAACTGACAATAGACCAACAGCAATTGCCGGAATATTATGATTTTGTTTCAAAAACATATAACGATATTCTGTCCGAAAAAGAGAACGAAAATATTGTTTATGCACCAATGAATTTTTATTTGTCATTGTCTATGCTAAGTGAAATGACAGAAAATGAAGCCCGAAAAGAGCTGCAGAATGCACTTGGATATCAGGATCTGGATAAGCATACAATAGAGGTGCAGAATTTTGTGAATTTCCTCAAGCAACGTCAGCAAAACGATCCGGACGGTGTTTTGGGCAGACTGAATCTGGATAATTCCTTCTGGCTTCAGGATACACTGGATTATCGGGAAGCAGTCATGAATAAACTGCAGATGGGATATGGTCTGGAGGTGTTCAAGGGAGACTTCACAAATTCAGAGTTCCAGAAGAAAATGACAGATTGGGTGTATGAAAAGACCAATCATGCTTTACAGCCACAGTTTAGTGATCTGATAAATTCACCGGAGGATAATGCTTTTAGTATCATAAGCACACTGGACTATATTGGACAGTGGACCGATACATTTGATACAGACGATACCCAAAAAGGAATTTTTTATTGTGGTGATGGCACGCAGACCGAGTGTGAGTTTATGAATTCTGAGGATGAAGGATACAAATTTCACGACTACCTGAAAGGGGAAGATTATATCTCCACAGCGCTGCGCACGAACACAAGAGAAAAAATGATTTTTATTCTTCCGGATGAGAAACAGGACATTTACGATTTCTGGAATGGAGATCGTTTGACGGAGATTCTTTCAGCCTGGGAGAACGACGAGTGTAGTAAAGCAAAACTGAAATTCAGTGTTCCGAAGTTCAACTGCTCCAGCAAAACTGACCTGAAGACAATTGCGGAAAAAATGAAAGTAAATCAGGTGTTTGATCCGTCTTCTGGGGCATTTGCGCCATTATCGGATGATCCACTGTATCTGACAGATATAAAGCAAGAGGCAAGTATCTCAATTGATGAAACGGGGTGCAGCGTGGCATCTTATATTCATGTGAGCGCAGCTGGGGCAGAACCAAAGGAATATGATGAGGTGGAGATCTGTCTGGATCGACCATTTTATTACATCATATGTAAAGAAGGAGTTCCATTTTTGATTGGCTTCGTTCATAATCCTGTAGAATAAGTGTGTCTGAATGGATGGAAGAGAACAGATATTGCAAAGAAAATGCGAGAAATTACGCTTTTTCCCTTGAAATAAGAAGAAAAGAGTGTTATGATGCATTTTAGTAACATAGTCAACTAGGTTGAGAGAGGGCATTCGTCCTCTCTCAATTTTATGTTAAATTATTTATGGATGAAAGAAAAGAGGTGGTAAGATGTCTAAGGCAAGCATTTATGAAACAAAGACGGAGAATTTGATTCTACCTATTTTAGAGAGAATGAATTTTGAACTTGTAGATGTAGAGTATGTAAAAGAAGGAAGTAACTGGTATCTTCGTGCCTACATTGACAAGGAGGGCGGAATTACAATCAATGATTGTGAAGCTGTTGCAAGAGAAATGAATGAACTGTTAGACGCAGAAGATTTTATTCCGGATTCTTATACGTTTGAAGTGAGCTCTCCAGGACTTGGAAGACCTCTGAAAAAAGAAAAAGACTTTGTCCGTAATATGGGAAAAGAAATAGAAATTCGCACGTATCGCGCGATTGACCGATGCAAAGAGTTTTACGGAACTCTTACATCCTACGATGCAGATTCTGTGACAATTACAGATGAGGAAGGAAAAACAATTACATTTTTGCGTTCCGATATTGCACTGATACGTCAGGCGGTTATATTTTAAATCTATTTTAGCGTAAGATAACACAACAAATAGGAGGAAAGAATCATGAATAATGAGTTATTAGAAGCGTTAAATATACTAGAACAGGAGAAAAACATCAGCAAAGAGACTTTGCTTGAGGCAATCGAAAATTCTTTACTTACTGCCTGCAAGAACCATTTTGGAAAAGCAGAGAATGTAAAAGTTGTCATTGATCCGGATACTTGTGAATATCATTGTTTTCAGGAAAAAACAGTTGTTGAAAATGTAGAAGATCCAATCGAGCAGATTTCTCTTCCAAATGCACAGATGATTAACCGCAAGTATGAGCTTGGCGATGTTGTTCAGGTTGAAGTGAAATCGAAAGAGTTCGGCCGTATCGCCACACAGAATGCAAAGAACGTGATTTTGCAGAAAATTCGCGAAGAAGAACGCAAAGTTATTTACGATGAGTACAATAGCAAAGAAAAAGAGGTTGTTACCGGTGTTGTACAGCGTTATATAGGAAAGAATGTCAGCATTAATTTAGGAAAGGCAGATGCGCTTCTTACAGAAAGTGAGCAGATCAAAGGAGAGGTATTCAATCCGACGGATCGTGTAAAAGTATATATCCTCGAGGTAAAAGCTACTTCAAAGGGACCAAAGATTCTTGTTTCAAGAACTCATCCAGAACTGGTAAAGAGATTGTTTGAATCAGAAGTTGCGGAAGTACGTGAGGGTATTGTTGAAATTAAGGCAATTTCCCGTGAGGCAGGAAGCCGTACAAAGATCGCAGTATGGTCTAATGATCCGGATGTTGATCCGGTAGGCGCATGTGTCGGTATGAACGGAGCGCGTGTCAATGCCATTGTAAATGAGTTACGCGGTGAGAAGATAGATATTATTACTTGGGATGAAAATCCTGCAATTTTAATTCAAAATGCATTAAGCCCTGCAAAAGTTATTTCCGTTATTGCAGATGCAGATGAAAAATCTGCAAAAGTTGTTGTTCCGGATTACCAGTTATCCCTTGCAATTGGTAAGGAAGGACAGAATGCAAGACTGGCAGCAAGACTGACAGGATTTAAAATCGATATTAAGAGTGAGACACAGGCGAGAGAGTCCGGAGACTTTATTGATTACGAAAATGATTATGAGGATGATGAAGAATATTATGATGACTATGAGTCTAATGAGACAGCATCCGCAGAATCAGAGCCTGAATACACTGAAAATGCGACAGATGCAGAGGAATAATTATGGCAAATAAAAAAATTCCATTGCGACAGTGCGTTGGCTGTGGCGAGATGAAAGCGAAAAAGGAACTCATTCGTGTGATTAAAAATGATGAGGGCGTTTTCCTGGATGCCAGTGGACGCAAAAACGGAAGAGGCGCATATATTTGTGCTGATACAGACTGCTTGGAAAAAGCAAGAAAATCCAAGGGACTTGAGAGATCCTTGAAAGTTGCAATTCCGGATGAAGTGTATGAGAACCTGGAAAAGGAGATGAGTATACTTGCAGAATGATAAAGTATTATCCATGTTAGGGATTGCAGCAAAATCGGGAAATGTAGTTAGTGGTGAATTTTCCACAGAAAAAGCAGTGAAAACAGGCCATGCTTATTTGGTAATTGTTTCAGAAGAAGCATCTGATAATACCAGAAAAAGTTTTATGAATATGACAGAGTTTTATGACGTGCCGTGTTATTGTTATGGAAGCAAGGAAGCGTTGGGAAGATGTATCGGAAAGGAATTCCGTGCATCACTTGCAGTGACAGATGAGAATCTTGCGCGGGCTGTGGAAAATAAATTGAAAAAAACTGAATAATGGAGGTAGTTCATTTATGGCAAAAATGAGAGTTCATGAACTTGCAAAAGAATTAAATATAAAATCACAGGATATCATAGAATTGTTAAGTACAACAGATTATGCAGTAAAAAGCGCATCCAGCGGAATTGAAGATGCTGCACAGGCTGTTGTCCGTAACAAATTTTCTAAAAAAGAAGATACAAAACCAGCTGCAAAAGCAGAAAAGGCAGTGACAAAAGCAGAGGATGCAAAGACAGAAGAAGGAAAAGAACGTCCGAAGAAAAAGTCAAGCATCACAGCGGTATTCAATGCACAGTACAGCAAGCAGTCAAGAAGACCGGGGCAGGGGAACGGGAACAATAACAGAAACAACCGTGATAATAACCGCGGTTCTCGAAGAGACAATGGGCAACAGCGTCCGGAACAGCACAGCATTATCCGCCCACGTCCGGTTGGAGAGCGCGCAATGCGTCCAATCAGCGAGCGTACAGCAAGTAATGTGGATGATTTTGCAGAGAGCCGTCTAGCTAAGCAGAATGCAGAAAAGCAGAATAACCGTCCACAGAATGGAAACCGTCAGGATCGTCCGAACCGTTCCAATGGGGATCGTCCGCAGAACGGAAACCGTCAGGATCGCCAAAATCGTCAGGATCGCCCGAATCGTTCCAATGGAGATCGTCCACAGAATGGAAATCGTCAGGAACGTCCACTGAACGATCGCAATAATGACAGAAGAAATAACAACAAGGGACGTTTTGATAAAGAACTCAATCGTTTTAACAAAGAAGCAGCTGCAGCTGCTCCAGAAGAAGTAAGAGGAAAAGAAGGCCGTGACCGCAATAACGATCGCCGCAACAACAATCGTCATCAGGAGCATGATAAACTCGGCGGAAAGCGTCAGGAAAATTATGTAAACTTAGAGAAGCATGGCGGAAAGAAGAAACCTCAGCAGCAACCACAGAAACCAAAGGAAGATGAGGATGTAATCAAGACTATAACTTTACCGGAGAAGATGACCATCCGTGATCTTGCTGATAAGATGAAAGTGCAGCCGGCAGCTATCGTTAAAAAGTTGTTTATGAAAGGTCAGATGGTAACCGTAAATCAGGAGATTGATTTTGATGCTGCAGAAGAAATTGCGTTAGAGTTCAATTATATTTGTGAGCCGGAAGAAAAAGTTGATGTGATTGCAGAACTTCTCAAAGAAGATGAGGAAGATCCAAAGGATCTTGTTCCACGTCCACCTGTAGTCTGTGTTATGGGTCATGTTGATCATGGTAAAACATCTCTGTTGGATGCAATCCGTTCCACACGTGTGACAGACCGTGAGGCTGGTGGTATCACACAGCACATTGGTGCATCTGTTGTATCAATCAACGGACAGAATATCACATTCCTGGATACTCCGGGACATGAGGCGTTTACTGCAATGCGTATGCGTGGTGCAAATTCTACAGATATCGCAATTCTTGTTGTAGCTGCAGATGACGGTGTTATGCCACAGACTGTAGAGGCGATCAACCATGCGAAAGCAGCTGGAGTAGAAATCATTGTTGCCGTCAACAAGATCGATAAGCCAAGTGCCAATATTGAAAAAGTTAAGCAGGAATTATCCGAGTATGAACTGATTCCGGAAGACTGGGGAGGAAGCACGATTTTTTGTCCGGTTTCTGCACATACCAAAGAAGGTATTGATAATCTTCTGGAGATGATTCTTCTTACCGCTGAAGTATTGGAACTGAAGGCAAATCCGAACCGTAATGCAAGAGGCCTTGTTATTGAGGCACAGCTGGATAAGGGACGCGGTGCAGTTGCGACAGTTCTTGTACAGAAAGGTACACTTCACGTAGGAGATTCCATCGCGTGCGGAAGCAGCTATGGTAAAGTACGTGCAATGATCGATGACAAGGGACAGCGTGTGAAGAAAGCAATTCCTTCTACGCCAGTTGAAATCCTTGGTCTGAATAGTGTTCCGGCGGCAGGCGAGACATTTGTTGTCTGCGATTCTGATAAGGAAGCTAAGGCATTTGCTGACACTTATATTTCAGAAGAAAAGAATCGACTGATTGAAGATACAAAAGCAAAGATGTCACTGGATGATCTGTTCTCACAGATTCAGTCTGGTAATATGAAAGAATTAGATATTATTGTAAAAGCCGATGTACAGGGATCCGTTGAGGCAGTAAAACAGTCACTTGTCAAACTGTCCAATGAGGAAGTTGTCGTTAAAGTGATTCATGGTGGTGTTGGTGCCATCAACGAATCTGATGTTATCCTTGCATCTGCATCTAATGCAATCATTATCGGATTTAATGTCCGTCCGGATCCAATTGCAAAGGTTACAGCAGATAATGAGGGCGTAGATATCCGACTTTACAAGGTTATTTACAATGCAATTGAAGATGTAGAAGCAGCTATGAAGGGTATGTTAGATCCGGTATTCGAAGAAAAGGTAATCGGTCACGCAGAAATCCGTCAGATTTTCAAGGCTTCTGGTGTTGGAAATATTGCAGGTTCTTACGTGCTTGACGGTGTGATGGAAAGAGGCTGTCGTGTACGTATTTCACGTGAAGGAAACCAGATCTTTGAAGGTGATCTTGCGTCACTCAAGCGTTTCAAGGATGATGTTAAGGAAGTTAAGACAGGATTCGAGTGTGGTCTTGTATTCGACGGATTTAACGATATTCAGGAATTTGATCAGGTAGAAGCATATAAGATGGTAGAAGTACCAAGATAGGATATAGAATGAGAAAAAACAGTATTAAAAATATTCGTATCAATGAAGAAGTGATGCGTGAACTGTCCAATATCATCCGTGGAGAAATCAAGGATCCGAGAATTAATCCTATGACCAGTGTAGTGGCTGTAGAGGTTGCTCCGGATCTGAAGACTGCAAAAGCATATATCAGTGTCCTTGGCGATGAACAATCGCAGAAGGACACACTTGCAGGCCTTCGTTCCGCAGAGGGATTTATTCGTGTGAAACTTGCTAAATCCATTAATCTTCGCAATACACCGGAGATTAAATTTGTATTGGATCAGTCAATTGAATATGGAATTCGTATGTCAAAGATGATTGATGATGTTACAAAGAATCAGAAGGAGTCTGCCGATGAAGAAGCTTGATGCTGTATTGGAAAATAAACATTTGATAGGCATCGCCGGACATGTGCGTCCGGATGGAGATTGTGTCGGTTCCACACTTGCAGTCTATAATTACATTCGCACCTATTATCCGGATGCGGATGTAAGACTGTATTTGGAACCGATTCCAAATATTTTTAAGTTTTTACGCTATTCCGAGGAGATTAAAAGCGAATATACAGATGAAGATATTTTTGATCTGTTTATAGCACTTGACTGTGGAGATACCGGAAGACTTGGAAATGCAGCAAAATATTTTGAAAGTGCAAAACACACGTATTGTGTGGATCATCATGTAAGCAATCAGGCGTTTGCAGAGGAAAATTACATTTTTCCGGAAGCAAGTTCTACCTGTGAGCTTGTATATGAACTGATGGATGCACAGAAAGTGACAAAAGAGATTGCAGAGTGTCTCTATACAGGAATGGTACATGATACCGGAGTCTTTCAGTACAGCTGCACCTCGGCGAAGACTATGAATATTGCAGGTATTCTGATGGAAAAAGGAATCGACTTTTCCAAAATTGTGGATGAAACTTTTTATACAAAGACATATAATCAGAACCGTGTCATGGGACAGGCTTTATTGGACAGCCGGCTTTATCTGAATGATCAATGTATCGTCAGTGTGATTACACAGAAACAGATGAAACAATTTGATGTTCTTCCAAAGCACTTAGATGGCATTGTTAATCAGCTGCGTGTGACAAAAGATGTAAAACTTGCTGTATTTATTTACGAAAATGAGGATGGAAGTTTTAAAGTAAGTCTCCGGGTAAACGGAAACTTTGATGCGGCTTCTCTTGCAATGCATTTCGGAGGTGGCGGACATGTGAAAGCTGCCGGCTGCACCATGTACGGTACGCAGGAACAGGTGGTTTCCACGTTACTGGAAGAAGTGGAAAAGAGATTGTAGGTAGACAATGATTAACGGAATTGTAAATGTTTATAAAGAAAGCGGATTTACCAGTTTTGATGTGGTGGCTAAAATGCGTGGCATTTTTCATCAGAAAAAAATTGGACATACCGGAACCCTTGATCCGGACGCACAGGGAGTATTACCTGTGTGTCTGGGGCGGGCAACAAAAGTGTGTGATCTTCTGACGGACAAAGACAAAGAATACGAAGCTGTAATGCTTTTAGGAATGACGACAGATACACAGGATGTATCAGGAAACGTTTTGAGCCGACAGGAAGTCACTGTGTCAGAAGATGCGGTAAAAACAGTAATCGCTTCCTTTGAGGGAGAATATATGCAGATTCCACCGATGTATTCCGCATTGAAAGTCAACGGACAGAAACTATGCGATCTCGCACGCAAAGGAATTGAAGTGGAACGCAAGGCGCGACCGGTGACGATACATAAAATTCAAATCTTAGAAATCAATCTGCCGAGAGTCTGCATGAGAGTGGAGTGTTCAAAAGGCACATATATCCGCACGCTTTGTCAGGATATTGGAGAAAAGCTGGGATGCGGAGCCTGCATGGAAAGTCTTCTTCGAACAAGAGTCAGTGAGTTTCGACTGGATGGTGCGCTTCGCCTGCAACAGATTGAAGAACTGGTACAGCAGGAAGATTTTTCTTTTGTACAGTCAGTCGACTCTGTTTTTATGCAGTATGATTTTGCACAGGTAATGGAGACTGCTAAAAAAATGGTGGAGAACGGCAATCGGATTCCGAAGGAAATGATTTGTAATATGTGTCAGGAAAAAGAACAGAAATGCATTCGTTTGTATGACTGGGAGGACCGGTTTATCGGGCTGTATGCCTATATGCCGCAGGAACAGGATTTTAAACCAATAAAATTATTTATTTAATAAAAAGATATGCAGTATATAACCAATACACTTGAATTTAAAATTGAAGAAAGTACAGTAATTTCATTAGGAAAATTTGACGGTCTGCATCGTGGTCATGAGCTGCTGATGAAAAATCTCATGCAAAAGAAGCAGGAGCATGGTTATCAGGCAGTGGTGTTTACTTTTGACATTCCGCCTCGTGCTGAGGTTGCGGATGTGGAGGCACATGTACTTACTACGAATGAAGAAAAACGGTGGATTTTTGAACATACCGGAATTGACTATCTGATCGAATGTCCTTTTACACAGGAAATTATGCATATGCCTCCAGAAGAGTTTGTACGCTGGATGGTAGAAGCATTGCATGTGAAATGTTTTGTTGTGGGAAAGGACTTTCATTTTGGATATCAGCGCAAAGGAGATTATCAGGTTTTACAGCAGCATGCAAAAACTTATGGTTACGAAGTTGTAGTTCTTGATAAAATGCAGGAGTATGGAAGAGATATCAGCAGTACGTTTATCCGGGAAGAAATTGCTTGTGGAAATATAGAAAAAGCAAATGAACTGCTTGGCTATTCTTTTTTTGCAAAAGCAAAAATCATTCATGGAAAGCAGCTTGGCAGGACGATTGGGATTCCAACGATCAACATGGAACTTCCGAAAGAAAAACTGTTACCACCGAGAGGCGTGTATGCCACAAAAGTATGGATTGATCATAAGTGGTACGCGGGAGTTACCAATGTCGGCTGTAAACCTACGGTAAGCAATACGGGGAAAGTTGGAGTGGAAACCAATATTCTGAACTTTGAGGCTGACTTATATGGCAAAGATTTGGAAGTCTTTTTTCTGCATTTTATACGCCCGGAGAAGAAATTTGATTCGGTGGAATCATTAAAAGAGCAGATAGAACGCGATGTACAGACCAGCCGGGAGTATTTTGAAAAGAATATTCTGCTGTATGATGAAAATATAAACAAAAGATAAATGTTACGAAAATATTACAGAAATAATTGACATTTCGTAACAAAATTGTTATACTCATAGCTGTTATACAGGAGACATATCGTTGATGTGTCTCTATGATTTTTGTATGGAGGAATCTATGAAGTTTAAGAATCTTATTCGCGCAGGAGTTCTTTTTGGAGTCGCTGCGATTATGGCTGGAACGATTGTTGTTTCATCTACACAGGAAAATCAGGACGATAGATCAGCGCAGAGTATGACAGAGGCGGGGCTTACCGCTGGCGTAACACAGGCTTTGAATGTAAATAATATGGAATCTGTTGATGTTACGGCAGGCGTTTCCGATGTCCTTATGGATACAACGGATGTGGATGTAACGGATACCGGATTGAATGCGGTGGCAGCTGCGATGGAAGATACGACAACTGATACAGCAGAAAATGCATCATATGAGGCTGATCAAGATGCAAAGAATGCCTCGGACGAAAAAAATATAGCCGAAATCTGTGGCTACACGAATCTCGGCATTGCGCAGGTAGACGGCTCTTTAAATGTTCGTAAAGGCGCAGGAACAGACAGTAAAGTGGTTGGCAAAATGTCAAATCATGATGCCTGTGAAATCCTTGGCGAAAAAGATGGATGGATCAAGATCAAATCTGGAAAAGTAAAAGGATATGTAAAAAGCGGATACCTGTTAAAGGGTGATGCTGCGCTTGCAATTGCAGAGAAGGAAGTAGAGACAGTTGCTACTGTTAATACTACAACTTTACGTGTAAGAGAAGATACATCGACAGATTCAGCGATAGTTTCTCTTGTCGGTGAAGGAGAAGATCTCGTCGTAGAGAAAATCGTGGATGACTGGTATAAAGTGGAAGTGGATGATCAGAAAGGATACATTTCCGGAGATTATATTACGATATCCCAGAAGCTTCCGACAGCATCTTCCGTGGAAGAATTAGAAAATGGAACAGGAATTTCAGATACGAGAGTATCACTTGTACAGTATGCATTACAATTTGTTGGAAACCGTTATGTCTGGGGAGGAACAAGCCTTACAAACGGAATTGACTGTTCAGGATTTACGATGCAGATTTATGCAAGATATGGAATTTCACTTCCACATCATGCAGCTTCACAGCCGGGATATGGTACAAGAATCAGCGCATCAGATGCGCAGCCGGGAGATTTGTTTTTCTATGGAAGTGGAAGCAGTATTGGCCATGTAGGCATTTATATTGGCAACGGACAGATTGTCCATGCAAGTAACGCAAGAACAGGAATTAAGATTTCGAGCGCATATTATCGTACACCGATTTGCGTTGCTCGTTATTTAAATTAAAAAGTTGTTTACAACATACCAAAGCTATGGTATATTGTTTTAGTATGGTTTAGCCCATATTCGGTAGATGGACACTCCGACCTTTTACTGATTATCGGGTATTATAAGAATATGAAGGAGGATCAACAAATGATCGCAAAAGAAAAGAAACAGGCAATTATCGCTGAGTACGGCAGAACTCCAAATGACACTGGATCTCCAGAAGTTCAGATCGCTGTATTAACCGCAAGAATCCAGGAGCTTACAGAGCATTTAAAGGCTAACCCAAAGGATCATCATTCCAGAAGAGGTATGCTTAAGATGATCGGTCAGAGACGTGGATTATTATCATACTTAAAGAATATCGATATTGAGAGATATCGTTCTTTAATCGAGCGTTTAGGTCTCAGAAAATAATTGTAATCGAAGAGCGGAGTGCTATATTCCGCTCTTCTTTTTATTGTGTTGCAGGACTTTTTACCGGGACCACTGAAGAGCGCAGGAGTTGCCTGCTTTGTTCAGTAGTTTCGGGGTTCTGCAAGTTTGAAATAGTAAAACCGAAAAGGAGAAATGACATGTACAAAAGTTATTCAATGGAACTTGCCGGCAGAACACTTACGGTAGATATCGGAAGAGTTTGTGCACAGGCAAACGGTGCTGCACTTTTGAAATATGGGGAGACAACTGTTCTTTCCACAGCTACAGCATCCGATAAACCAAGAGATGGTATTGATTTCTTTCCGCTCAGCGTTGAGTTTGAGGAAAAGATGTATGCAGTTGGAAAAATCCCGGGAGGATTTAACAAGCGTGAGGGTAAGGCTTCTGAGAACTCTATTCTTACTGCGCGTGTAATCGACCGCCCGATGAGACCATTGTTCCCAAAGGATTATCGTAATGATGTGACTTTGAACAATATGGTTATGTCGGTTGATCCACAGTGCCGTCCGGAGTTGGTTGCAATGATCGGATCCGCACTTGCTACAACGATTTCTGATATTCCATTTGATGGTCCTTGTGCAATGACACAGATGGGAATGAAAGATGGGGAGTTTATCGTAAACCCTTCACAGAAAGAGTGGGATGAGGGAGATCTTAAGCTTACGGTTGCATCTACTGCAACAAAGGTTATTATGATTGAGGCTGGAGCTAATGAGATTCCGGAAGCAAAAATGATTGAGGCTATTTACAAATGTCATGAAGTCAATCAGACAATTATTGCTTTTATGAATAAAATTCGTGAAGAAATCGGCAAGCCAAAACATGAATATACAAGCTGTGCAATTCCGGAAGAGATGTTTGCGGCAATGAGAGAAATCGTTACACCGGAACAGATGGAAGAAGCTGTATTTACCGATGAAAAACAGGTAAGGGAAGAGAATATCCGTCAGATTACAGAGAAGTTTGAAGAAGCATTTGCAGAGAATGAAGAGTGGCTCGCAGTATTGGGCGAGGCTGTTTATCAGTATCAGAAGAAGACAGTCCGCAAGATGATTTTGAAAGATCATAAGCGTCCGGATGGACGAGCTATCGATCAGATTCGTCCGCTTGCTGCAGAAGTAGATCTGATTCCTCGTGTACATGGATCTGCAATGTTCACACGTGGACAGACACAGATTTGTGATGTTGTAACACTTGCACCTCTTTCAGAAGTTCAGAAGATCGATGGTCTTGATGAGAACGTGACAACAAAGAGATATATGCATCATTATAATTTCCCGTCCTATTCGGTAGGAGAGACAAAGCCTAGCCGTGGACCTGGACGTCGTGAGATTGGACATGGAGCTTTGGCTGAGAGAGCACTTGTTCCAGTACTTCCTTCTGTTGACGAGTTCCCATATGCAATCCGTGCTGTGTCCGAGACTTTTGAATCCAACGGATCTACATCCATGGCTTCTACTTGTGCATCCTGTATGTCACTGATGGCAGCTGGTGTACCAATTAAGAAGATGGTAGCTGGTATTTCCTGCGGTCTTGTGACAGGAGATACAGATGATGATTATTTAGTACTTACTGATATTCAGGGACTGGAAGATTTCTTCGGAGATATGGATTTTAAGGTGACAGGTACACATGATGGTATCACTGCAATTCAGATGGATATTAAAATTCATGGTCTGACTCGACCAATCGTAGAGGAAGCAATTGCGCGTACAAGAGAAGCAAGAGTTTATATTATGGATGAAGTAATGAGCAAAGCAATCGCTGAGCCACGTAAAGAAGTAAATGAGTGGGCTCCAAAGATAGAGCAGATTACGATTGATCCAAATAAGATCGGTGATGTTGTAGGACAGAAGGGTAAAACTATTAACGAGATTATTGCCCGTACCGGAGTTAAGATTGATATCACAGATGAGGGTGCTGTATCTGTTTGCGGAACAGACAAAACAGCTATCGCAAAAGCAATTGATATGATTAAGATCATTACAACTGATTTTGCTGAAGGACAGATCCTTACAGGAACTGTTGTTAGCATTAAAGAATTTGGAGCGTTTCTTGAGTTTGCTCCAGGCAAAGAGGGAATGGTTCATATTTCCAAGATTGCAAAAGAAAGAATCAATCATGTAGAAGATGTATTAACTTTAGGTGATAAAGTTAAGGTTGTATGTCTTGGCAAGGACAAGATGGGAAGAATCAGTTTTTCAATCAAGGATGTTCCGGAAAACGCATAATTGGTATGGAATTGAAAAAAGCTGTGCGCGTAAGCGTACAGCTTTTTTTATTGTATAGGAAATTCCATATTCACTGACAAAGGAGAAATGACATATGATATGATAGAAACTATGAAAAATGGATATGAATAAGAATGAAACTTCTAAAACAACAGGTGCACGCCAATGAAGTTTACAAAAATGGATATACAGGGAAAAATGTTCGTATTGCAGTACTCGATACAGGAGTGTTTTTGCACAGAGATTTAAGAAACCGAGTGTTTGGATTTAAAGATTTTGTAGATGGCAGGGGCTATTGTTATGATGATAACGGCCATGGCACTCATGTTACAGGAATTATCTGCAGCAATGGAACGATCAAGGGCATTGCGCCGGATGCACAGGTGGCTGCAATCAAAGTGCTTGATAGGGAGGGAAACGGAAAAACCAATCGTGTATTGCAGGCGCTTGAATGGATACAGGAGTACAAAAAAAAATATGCAATACGCATTTTAAATTTTTCGGTGGGTTTTCTGCCGGGAGCAGAGAGTGAAGAACAGAAACTGATTGTCGATAAACTGGAACAATTGTGGGATGATAATATGATTGTGGTAGCTGCGGCGGGAAATAACGGACCTGGTGAAGGGAGCGTTACGGTTCCTGGAATATCGCGGAAAATCATAACCGTTGGAGCTAATGATGATAAAAATCCGGGGCGTTTTATGCCAAAAGCATACAGCGGGCAGGGGCCGACCGAATGTTGTATTGTAAAACCGGAAATTCTGGCGCCGGGAACAAATATGATCAGTCTGGACAGAAATAATCATTATGTGAGAAAGAGTGGAACCTCGATGGCAACGCCCGTAGTTAGTGGGGCGATTGCACTTGCGCTGCAAAAAAATCCGGGGCTCCGACCGGAAGAGATCAAACTGAAATTATATGAATCAGTAGAAAAAAATGAGGGGATGAGAGGAGGGTATACCAAGGCATGGGGAAATCTGCATGTTGATAATCTGTTGCATTTGATATAAAATGCATTATGGAGGTTTTTTGATATGAAACGATTTGCCAGTAAAGTATTTAGTAAATTAGTGATTGGTGCATTGATTATCATATTGCAGTTTGGATGGTTTGTTTATCTGATCTACAGTGCGACAGCAGCAAACTCAGCGGTAAATATGTGCCTGCAAATTGTGGCGGTTGCACTTGCTTTGTATATAGCCAACAAAGATATGCGGACCTCATATAAAATGTCGTGGATTTTTCTTGTGCTTTTCCTCCCGATTTTCGGATGTCCGGCATATTTTATTTTTGGACGTTCGGAAATTACGAAACGCACGCGCAAAAAGATGGAATGTGTGGCAGATAAGGTGGTGCCATACAGACAGGAAGATACAAAAATACGGGAAGATTTGCAAAAGGACGACTTTTATGCGCATCAGCAATCTTATTATATATCTTCCAAAGCGGGATATCCATTGTACAGGGAAGGGGATAGTACCTATTATTCCAGCGGAGAGAATGTTTTCCCGCAATTGATTGAAGATTTAAAACGTGCCGAACATTTTATTTTTATGGAGTATTTTATACTTGAACACGGCAAAATGTTTGACACGATTATTGATATTCTTGCAGAAAAAGCGGCGGCAGGTGTTGATGTCCGGCTGATTTATGATGATGTAGGCTGTATTCAGACACTTCCTCCGAAATTTTACCGGGAGTTACAAAAACAAGGGATTCATTGCGCATGTTTTAACCCGTTCCGTCCGGTGCTTTCCATTATTTTGAATAACCGGGATCATAGAAAAATTACGGTGATTGATGGTAAAGTTGCTTATACCGGCGGATTTAATCTTGCGGATGAGTATATCAATGAAAAAAGAAAATTTGGATACTGGAAAGATGCGGGACTTCGGATGACGGGAGCAGGTGTATGGAGCTTTACAAGCATGTTTCTCGAAATGTGGGATTACATTACAAAGACGGAAGATGATTACGAATTCTACCGGAAAGCTTCAGAATTACCAGAGGATGCAGTGACTGGTCCGGGATATATTCAGCCTTACAGCGATTCGCCGCTGGACCATGAAGATGTGGGAGAAAATGTATACTTAAATCTCATTGAGCATGCGAAAAAGTATGTATATATCTTTACCCCGTATCTGATTCTTGGCTCCGAAATGACAACTGCACTGGTAAATGCGGTAAAATGTGGTGTGGATGTACGGATTGTAGTGCCGGGAATACCGGACAAAAAGATGGTATATCTACTGACACAGGCGAATTTTGAGCATTTGCTGAAGCATGGTGTGAAAATATATAAATATACACCGGGATTTATTCATTCCAAGTGCTTTGTTGTAGATGATGTGTATGCCGCGGTAGGTACGATTAATCTGGATTATCGCAGTCTGTATCTCCATTTTGAGTGTGGAACCTTCATGTATAAAACAAAGGCAGTCATGCAGGTGAAGGCTGACGCACTTGAAACATTCACAAAATGCCATGAGATGACGAAAGAGGAATGTCATAATAAGCTATTTATTCATCGCGTGTTCCTTGGAGCATTAAAATTGTTTGCACCATTGCTGTAAAACACTAAATGTTGTAATTTATCCTTGCTTTTTGCACTATATCAAGTTAAAATATGCTTTGTGAAAGAAAGGAATTGCACATGGAACTAACTGTTAAGCTACAGGTCTTCGAGGGGCCTTTGGATCTCCTGCTTTATTTGCTGGATAAAAATAAAGTGAATATTTATGATATTCCGATTGTAGAGATTACGGCACAATATATGGAATACATTGCAGAAATGAAGCGGCAGGATCTGGATGTGCTCAGTGAATTCCTTGTGATGGCAGCGACTTTGATCGATATCAAATCAAAAATGCTTTTGCCAAGAGATCCGGATGATGAAGAGGAAGGAATCGATCCGCGTGCGGAACTTGTTCAGCAGTTGCTTGAATACAAGATGTATAAGTGTATGGCATATGAATTGAAAGACCGTCAGGTAGACGCGCAGAGAGTGATGTTTAAAAAACCGACAATTCCGGAGGAAGTGCTCGAATACCAGGAACCGCTCAATGTAGAAGAATTGGTATCTGACATTACGCTTGCAAAACTTAATGAGATTTTTAAAAGTATTATGCGCAAACAGCAGGACAAGATTGATCCTTTAAGATCAAAGTTTGGTAAAATTGAAAAAGAAGAAGTATCGTTGGAAGAAAAAACGGAGTATCTTGAAAATTATGCTACCACACACAAACATTTCAGTTTTCGCAGTCTATTGGAAGCACAGTCGAGCAAAGTGGAAGTGATTGTTACATTTCTGGCAATACTTGAATTGATGAAGACAGGAAAAATTCTTATTTCGCAGGAACATATTTTTGATGATATTCAAATTGACTCTAAGATTGCAGCTTAGATGAGGGTATATGACAAATAAAGAATATAAAGCAGTTATAGAAGCGATTCTTTTCACCATGGGCGAATCTGTGGAACTTGAAAAAATTGCAGATACAATTGAATTAGATAAAAATAAAACGAAAAAGCTCATCGAAGAAATGATGAAGGAATGGAAGGAGCAGGCAAGAGGAGTGACAATCATTGAGCTTGATGGTGCGTATCAGATGTGTACCCGCACGGAAATGTATGAGTATCTGATCAAGATCGCAAGTCAGCCGAAGCGCAGAGTCCTTACCGATGTATTATTGGAAACTTTATCAATTATTGCATACAAGCAGCCGGTTACAAAAATGGAAATAGAAAAAATACGAGGTGTTTCTTCGGATCATGCGGTAAACAAACTGGTAGAATACAATCTGGTCTGTGAACTTGGAAGACTGGATGCACCGGGACGGCCGCTTTTATTTGGAACAACGGAGGAATTCTTACGATGTTTTGGTGTGCATTCTATTGATGATCTGCCCGTACTCAGTCCGGTACAGGTGGAAGAGTTTAAACAGGAAGCGGAAGAAGAAATGCATGTTCAATTGGATATTTAAATAGAAATAATCATATACATGATAGAAAGTATGTATATGGTTATTTTTTATGGCAAAAAGATTTTTAAGTTTTATGTTATGTCTCGTTTTCTTCTTTACAATGCTTTTTCCTGGGATGGTGCAGACAGTTGGGGCGGAAGAAAAGAAAAAACTTGCAGAGAGTGAACTGTATTCTAAATCCTGCGCGCTTATCGATGGAGAAAGTGGTCGGCTTTTATATGGCAAATCGGAAAATGTGCCTATGGCAAACGCGAGCACAACAAAAATTCTCACCTGTATTCTTGCACTTGAAAACAGCAAAGAGGATGAGATCGTTACGGTGAGTGAAAATGCAGCGGCACAGCCTAAAGTGCATCTGGGAATGAAAAAAAATGAACAATTTTATATGAAGGATCTGCTTTATGGATTGATGCTGGAATCTTTTAACGATTGTGCCTATGCAATTGCAGAACATATTGATGGAAGTGCTGAATCCTTTGCAAAACGTATGAATGAAAAAGCAAAGAAAATTGGCTGTACCGACAGTTATTTTGTGACACCCAACGGACTTGACGGAAAGACAAAAGAAGGAGAACATCATACGACGGCACAGGACCTGAGCAGAATTATGCGCTATTGTGCGTGGAATTCACCACAGAGTGAGGTATTTCTTACATTGACGCAGACGAGAAATCATTCGTTTTGCGATATGGATGGAAAGTCGTTTCAGGTTTCCAACAAAAATGCTTTTCTCGATATGATGAATTGCGCGATCACAGGAAAAACAGGATTTACAGCAAAGGCAGGATACTGTTATGTTGCTGCAGTTGAAGAAAGCGGTCGCAAGTATTGTGTTGCTTTACTCGCATGTGGGTGGCCGAACAATAAAAATTATAAATGGGCAGATGCAAAGAAACTGTTTCAGTATGGTTTAGAAAACTATCATTTGTATGAACCGGGAAAAAATGCATTTGATTTTGGAAATATTGAAATTGGAAATGGGTATCAAAAATGTACCTTGAAGGAATGGGGAAAGAAATCGAAAGTACAATTATACAGTGAAGCAGCAAAACAGAATCTGACCTTTTTGAAAGCGGATTGGGATGATGCCAGTTTACAGAAGGAAATCAATGAAATCTGCATGGTTCCTGTAAAAAAGAACCAGAAAATAGGAGAGGTTTCTTATTGTATTAACGGCGAAAAAGTCTATTCGTATCCGATACGTACAGTGAATGAGGTGAAAGAATGGGATTTGAACAGCTTGGGGAAAGCGGTAATGGAGGAATTCCTGCCATAAAAATGGTGAAATTTAATTAGTGAAAAATTTAACAATTACGGTTGAAAACCTCGTGGAAATGTTATACAATCACACTAGCGGAATTTTTTATTTTTTATAGATGGAGGGCATAAGATGAGTAGTAACAATGAAAACTTGGCAATGCAGCGTATTGCTAAGTTGGTCGATGAGAACAGTTTTATGGAAATTGGTTCTCTCGTAACAGCACGTAGCACAGATTTTAACCTGACAGCTGCGAAAGCTCCTTCTGATGGTGTTATCATTGGTCATGGACTGATCGATGGCAATCTGGTATTCATTTACAGCCAGGATGCTTCCGTATTAAACGGAACCATTGGAGAGATGCATGCAAAAAAAATCGCGTCAGTATATGATATGGCAATGAAGATGGGAGCCCCGGTAATCGGATTTATCGATTGTGGTGGTATTCGTCTTCAGGAGTCTGTTGACGCGTTAGATGGTTTTGGTATGATTTACGCAAAGGAAGTTGCAGCTTCCGGCGTGATTCCACAGATTTGTGGAGTATTCGGCAATTGTGGTGGTGGTCTTTCCGTTGTCCCAGCACTTTGTGATTTCGCTTTCGTTGAAGAGAGCAAGGGTCGTATGTTTGTAAATACTCCAGATGCAATCGAAGGAAACCGCACAGAGAAATGCGATACTGCAAGTGCCGCATTTCAGAGTGAGAACAATGGTTGCGTTGATTATGTTGGTTCTGAAGATGAAATTATGGCTGAAATCCGCCAGCTTGTATGCATGCTTCCAGGCAACAACGAGGGAGATGTTTATACAGACACATGTGAGGATGATTTGAATCGTGCATGTGAGAGCATGGAGACTATGAAGGGTGATCCAAGATATCTTTTATCTGAGATTTCTGATGGACATGTATTCTTTGAGACAAAAGCAGATTATGCAAAGAATATGGTGACAGGTCTTATCAAGTTGAATGGTATGACAGTTGGTGCTGTCGCAAACTGCAGCGAAGTATATGATGCAGAGGGCAATAAGGCAGAGACATTTGATATGTCACTGACAGCACAGGGATGCAATAAGGCGGCTGAATTTATTCAGTTCTGTGATGCATTCTCAATTCCGGTTCTTTCTATTACAAATGTTAACGGATTCAAGAATTGCATGTGTTCTGAAAAGAAGCTTGCAAAAGCTCTTGCAAGAATGACTTACGCATTTTCAAATGCTACATGCGCAAAGGTTAATATGATTACCGGAGAGGCTTACGGAAGTGCATATGTATTTATGAATTCCAAATCTATTGGCGCAGATCTTGTTTATGCGTGGAACGATGCGAAGATTGGTACAATGGATTCTACAATGGCAGCAAAAATTATGTATCCGGATGCAGATGCTGCTGAAATTAAAGAAAAAGCATCTGAATATGAGAAGTTACAGTCTTCTGCAACATCTGCTGCAGCAAGAGGCTATGTAGATCGTATTATTGAGCCGGCTGATTCAAGAAAATATCTTGTGGCTGCATTTGAAATGCTTTATACAAAATATGTAGGTGAGCCGGAGAAAAAGCACGGTACCAAGTAGAAAGGTGAAGTTTTATGAAAAAGAGAATTGCTTTAGCACTTAGCATGATCCTTATGGTTCTTTTACTGGGTGCTTGTGGAACAGATCCGACTACCGTGGACTATAATGGACATTCTTACGAAGACCTTCAGTCAGAGAGTGACAATAATGTAACAATGGTACAGCAGCTTGCAGCTATGTTTGAAGAGAATAGCCTTACTGTTGATACGGTAACTCAGGATATTGTTGATGCATTGGCTAACAATTATGGTGTTACCCAGGCACAGATTGAAGCTGCTGGAAAGTGGATGGATGTAACAGATGAGTTTGGAGCTTTTGAAAAAGTAAAAGACAATTCTTTTGAAGTTACAAAATCTGGAAAGACGTTGACAACGGATGTTACTTTGAAGTTCGAAAAGAAGAATGTTGATTTTCAGGTAGTCTATGATTATTATTCAATGGACATCACTGGTATTACAGTTGAGCCAATTTACTCATTAGGTGAGAAAATGTCGAAAGCAGCATTGAATACAGTTATTTCTATGGCTGTGGTTTTCGCTGTACTTATTCTGATTAGTTTACTGATTTCATGCTTTAAGATTTTCCCATATCTTGAGAAGAAGAAAGCTGCAAAAGCAGCGACAGCAGTGGCTGGCAATGCACAGGAACAAACAACTGAAACAGTTACAGTAGATGAGCCACAGGTGGCAGATGATACAGAACTGGTAGCAGTTATCGCTGCAGCAATTGCAGCAAGCACCGGAACTTCTACAAGTGATTTTGTAGTACGTTCTATTAATCGAAGATAATTTATTTGAAAATCATTTTAGGAGGATAATATTCATGAAGAATTATACAATTACTGTAAATGGTAACGTATATGATGTTACAGTAGAAGAGACCGGAAGCACACCTAGCGTGGCAGCTCCAAAGCGTGCAGCATCGGCAGCTCCAGCTGCAAAGCCAGCAGCACCAGCGGCATCTGCAGGTGCAGGAAGTATTAAGATCGAAGCCGGAGCAGCCGGTAAGGTATTCAAGATTGAAAAGAAAGCTGGAGACGCAGTGAAGAAAGGCGACACAGTACTTATTCTTGAAATTATGAAAATGGAGACACCTGTTGTTGCACCAGAAGATGGAACTGTTGCAAGCATCGACGTTGCAGTAGGTGATTCTGTAGAGTCTGGCGCATTACTTGCAACTTTAAACTAATTCCAAGGAGGAAAACACTGTGAGTTATGTAGGCGAAACTTTAATGAACCTCCTACATCAGACAGCCTTTTTTAACCTGACCTGGGGAAATTATGTCATGATCGCTGTGGCACTTCTTTTCCTGTATCTGGCAATTAAGAAAGGGTTTGAGCCATTATTACTTGTTCCAATCGCATTTGGTATGTTATTGGTAAATATTTATCCGGATATTATTGCGAGTCCGGAGCAGACAAGTAATGGTGTAGGTGGTTTACTTTACTATTTTTACACATTGGATGAGTGGTCAATCTTACCATCCCTGATTTTCATGGGTGTAGGTGCGATGACAGACTTTGGACCATTAATTGCAAACCCGATCAGTTTCCTGATGGGAGCTGCTGCACAGTTCGGTATTTTTAGTGCGTACTTCCTTGCAATTTTACTTGGATTTAATGACAAGGCTGCAGCTGCTGTATCTATTATTGGTGGAGCGGATGGACCTACTTCCATTTTCTTGGCTGGTAAGTTGGGACAGACAGGTCTGTTAGGACCGATTGCGGTGGCTGCATATTCTTATATGGCACTTGTGCCGATTATTCAGCCTCCAGTCATGAAGTTATTTACAACAAAGAAGGAACGTGCAATCAAGATGAAGAACCTTCGCCCGGTCAGCAAGCTTGAGAAAATTTTATTCCCAATCGTTGTTACCGTTGTTGTCTGTGTATTACTTCCAACAACAGCACCTCTTGTTGGTATGCTGATGCTTGGTAACCTTTTCCGTGAGTCTGGCGTTGTTCGTCAGTTACAGGAGACTGCTAGTAATGCACTTATGTACATCGTAGTTATCTTACTTGGTACTTCTGTTGGTGCTACAACAAGTGCAGAAGCATTCCTGAATGTAAGCACAATTAAAATTGTTGTTTTAGGACTTATTGCATTTATAGTTGGTACAGCTGCCGGAGTTCTCTTTGGCAAGTTGTTATGCTGGATTACCAAGGGCAAGATTAACCCTCTGATTGGTTCTGCCGGTGTATCTGCCGTTCCAATGGCAGCTCGTGTATCCCAGAAGGTTGGTGCGGAAGAAGATCCTACAAACTTCTTACTGATGCATGCCATGGGACCAAACGTTGCCGGTGTTATTGGTACAGCAGTAGCTGCTGGATGTTTTATGGCAATCTTTGGAATTTAATTACGATTTGAAATTTTAGGAGGATAATCATGTCAGAAATAAAGGCAAAGCCGGTAAAAATTACCGAGACAATCTTACGTGATGCACATCAGTCTTTGATTGCTACACGTATGACAACCGAACAGATGCTTCCGATTATTGACAAGATGGATAAAGTAGGTTACCACGCAGTAGAGTGCTGGGGTGGAGCTACATTCGACGCATCTCTTCGTTTCTTAAAAGAAGATCCATGGGATCGTCTTCGTAAGTTAAGAGCTGGATTTAAAAATACTAAGTTACAGATGCTTTTCCGTGGACAGAATATCTTAGGATACCGTCCATATGCAGATGATGTAGTTGAGTATTTTGTACAGAAGTCTATTGCAAACGGAATCGATATCATTCGTATTTTTGATTGCTTAAATGACCTTCGAAATCTTCAGACTGCTGTTACTGCAGCTAATAAAGAGAATGGACATGCGCAGGTTGCATTATCCTATACATTAGGTGATGCATATACATTAGAGTATTGGACAGAGATGGCTAAGCGTGTTGAGGATATGGGAGCTAATTCTTTATGTATTAAGGATATGGCTGGTCTGCTTGTTCCTTACAAGGCAAAAGAACTTGTACATGCATTAAAAGAAGTTGTAGATATCCCAATCGATCTTCATACACACTATACATCTGGTGTGGCTTCCATGACATATTTGGAGGCAGTTGAGGCTGGTGTTGATATTATCGATACTGCAATGTCTCCATTCGCACTTGGAACCAGCCAGCCTGCAACTGAAGTTATGGTTGAGGCATTCAAGGGTACACCATATGATACGGGATTGGATCAGACGCTCCTTTCTGAAATTGCTGATTACTTCCGCCCAATGCGTGAAGAAGCATTAGAGAGCGGACTGATGAATCCGAAGGTATTAGGTGTTAACATTAATACACTCCGTTATCAGGTACCGGGTGGTATGCTTTCAAACCTTATTTCTCAGCTCAAGGAGCAGGGAAAAGAGGACAAGTACGAGGAAGTACTTGCTGAAGTTCCACGTGTACGTAAAGACCTTGGTGAACCACCGCTTGTTACACCTTCCTCACAGATCGTTGGTACACAGGCTGTATTTAACGTATTGATGGGTGAGCGTTATAAGGTAGCTACGAAGGAGACAAAAGATATTCTTCTTGGAAAGTATGGACAGACTGTTAAGCCATTCAATCCTGAAGTTGTTGACAAGGTACTTGGTGATGACAAGAAGAACGCAATCACTTGTCGTCCGGCTGATCTTCTTGAGCCTGAACTTGCAAAGATTGAGGCAGAGATGAAGCAGTACAAGCAGCAGGATGAGGATGTTTTATCTTATGCATTATTCCCACAGGTTGCAACTGAGTTCTTCAAATATCGTGAGGCTCAGCAGACTGGTGTTGATGCAAAAGCTGCTGATACAAAGAACGGAGCATATCCTGTATAATTCGGATTTGGCTGTTTAATACAAAAGATATTCGCAGATAGAGATTGTTCTTATCTGCGGATATCTTTTTTTGTGCTTTTGGTTGCAATTATTTTATAAAGTGTTACAATCAAATTCGGCGGCAGATGTGTCGTTAGAGAGGGGTTTACTGTGTCAAATACAAATGAACTTTTAAATCGCATAAACAATCATTACAGTGCGATGAGCAAGGGACAGAAGCTGCTTGCAACATATATTACGGATAATTATGACAAAGCAGTTTTTCTTACCGCTGCAAAAATGGGGGAGACCGTTGGCGTGAGTGAATCTACGGTTGTTCGCTTTGCTACATCATTAGGATATAAGGGATATCCAGAGTTTCAGAAGGCATTAGAAGAATTAGTACGAAATAAATTAAATTCGATTCAACGTATGGAAGTAACATATGGAAGAATCAGTCAGTCAAAGATTTTAGAGACGGTTCTGCAGTCGGATGCGGACAAGATAAAAACGACATTGGAGAAAATTGATCACAATGCGTTTGATGTTGCAGTGTCAACTATTTTAGAAGCAAAACATATTTATATTGTAGGAATTCGAAGCTGTGCACCACTTGCAAGTTTTTTGGGATTTTATCTCAATCTTATGTTTGATGATGTACGTCTGCTTACTACAAACAGTTCGAGTGAATTGTTCGAACAGATGGTGCGTATCGACAAGGATGATGTGATTATTGGAATCAGTTTTCCACGTTATTCGATGCGGACATTAAAAGCGTTAGAGTTTGCAAATAACCGTAGCGCAAAAGTAATTACAATTACTGATAGTATTCATTCCCCAATGAATTTGTATTCGTCCTGTAATCTGATCGCGGACAGCGATATGGCATCAATTGTAGATTCTTTGGTTGCACCGCTTAGCGTAATCAATGCACTTGTTGTGGCATTGTGCATGAAAAAGCAGAAGGAAGTTGCTGGAACACTCACGATGCTTGAGGATATCTGGAATGAATATCAGGTATATGAGAATGATGAGATAAATTACATAGATGATTCAATAAAAGTACATTACGCGAAATTAGAGGATATGGAAGAATGAGCAACGTAATTGTAATTGGAGGCGGTGCGGCAGGCATGATGGCGGCATATGCAGCCGCTCTGTGTGGACATCAGGTAAAACTGATAGAACAAAACGAAAAATTAGGGAAGAAAATATTCATTACGGGCAAAGGCAGATGTAATATCACGAATGCTGGCGATATGGATAATCTGTTTGCTAACGTGATGAGCAATCCGAAGTTTTTGTATAGCGCTTTTTATACCTTTAATAATGAACAGATGATGAGCTTTTTGGAAGAGTATGGTTTGAAAATGAAGGTGGAAAGAGGAAACCGTGTGTTCCCGGTGTCGGACCATTCATCGGATGTGATTGCAACACTGCGCAAGGCGCTTGCAAATAAGAATGTTGAGGTTTTTCTTCATACGAAAGTTAATCATTTGCTGGTAACGAAAGAACAGATCGAAGGCGTCGGGCTGTCAGATGGAAGAGAAGTACCGGCGGATGCGGTCATTGTTGCAACAGGTGGCTTTTCATATCAGACAACTGGTGCAACAGGAGACGGGTACAGGTTTGCAGAAAAGACCGGTCACAAATTAGTTCAAAGAACCCCTGCGTTGGTTCCCTTTGAAATCAAAGAGGCCTGGGTAAAAGAATTACAGGGACTTTCTCTGCGAAATGTCTCTGTGTCAGTCTATAATGAAAAAAAGAAATTATATGAAGATTTTGGGGAAATGCTGTTTACACATTTCGGAGTAAGTGGACCTTTGATTCTTTCGGCAAGCGGAATGATAAAAGCAAAGCAGTTCGAAAACGAGCTGAAGTTATATATTGATCTGAAACCGGCACTTACAGCAGAACAATTGGATAAGCGAATATTGCGGGATTTTGATGAAGCGATGAATAAGCAGTTCAAAAATGCAATTGGGCATTTATTGCCGGCAAAAATGATCCCGGTACTGATCGATTTAAGCGGAATTGACCCGGAGAAAAAAGTGAATGAGATTTCAAGAGAAGAGAGGACAGGCCTTGTTGCATTAATGAAAAAGCTGCCTCTTACGATCACAGGACTACGTGGATGGAATGAAGCAATCATTACCAAAGGCGGCGTTTCTGTGAAGGATATCAATCCTTCTACCATGGAATCCAAACATGTACAGAATCTTTTCTTCTGTGGAGAAGTGCTGGATCTTGATGCGCTCACAGGAGGGTATAATCTGCAGATTGCCTGGTCAACAGGGTATCTTGCAGGAATTTCTGTGCAGTAAATAACAAAATCAATTACAAATGTATTGAAATCGTTCCGAAATGTTATTGGAAACAGGAATAGAAGAATTTTTATAAATAAAGGAGAAAAGAATGAGTTACAATATTGCAATCGATGGACCTGCCGGAGCAGGAAAAAGTACAATTGCCAGAAAACTGGCGGCAGATTTGGGATATGTATATGTGGACACAGGGGCAATGTATCGTGCCATGGCATATTTCTTTATTCAGAACAATATTGCATGCGATGATGAAAAAGCAATTGCAGAGGCTTGTAAAGATGTGGATGTGACAATTCAATATAAGGATAATGAACAGCAGGTTATTCTGAATGGTAAAAATGTCAATGGTGTCATTCGAAATGAAGAAGTTGGAAATATGGCCAGTGTAACAAGTGTTTATCCGGTTGTAAGAACCAAACTGGTTGAATTACAAAGACAGCTTGCAGAGCGTGAAAATGTCATCATGGATGGAAGAGACATCGGAACTGTCGTGCTTCCGAATGCAAATGTAAAGATTTATCTTACCGCAAGCTCTGCAGTTCGTGCAAAAAGAAGATATGATGAACTTACCGCAAAAGGTGTGGATTGTGATATCAAAGAAATTGAACAGGATATCATTGAACGTGATTACCGGGATATGCACAGGGAGACTTCTCCACTGAAGCAGGCAGAAGATGCAGTCCTTTTGGATTCATCAGATCTTGATATAGATGGAGTTGTTGCGGCAATGAAAAAAATTATCAAAGAGGCTTAAGATATGAACCTTGTAGTAGCAAAAAGTGCAGGCTTTTGTTTTGGAGTAAAACGTGCGGTAAATATGGTTTATGATGAGATTGGCAGATCCGATGTGCCGGTATATACGTATGGTCCGATTATTCATAATGAAGAAGTGGTTCGGGACCTGGAAGAAAAAGGCATCAGGGTCATTCGTTCTCTGGATGAACTGGAACATCTTTCACATGGGAAGATTATTGTGCGTTCCCATGGAATCAGTAAGGCGGAGCATGAAAAAATTTTGTCGGCAGGATTTGAACTGCTGGATGCAACCTGCCCATTTGTTTTGAAAATTCATCGTCTGGTAGGTGAATACAGCAAGAAGGGCTATACCATTGTAATTGCTGGAAACGGACAGCACCCTGAAGTAGAAGGAATTATGGGATGGGTGGAAAACGGTGATGTATACACGGTGCAGACACCGGAAGATGTTTATAATTTACCATTAAAAGATGGACAAAAAGTCTGTTTGGTGGCACAGACGACATTTAACTACAATAAATTTCAAGAATTAGTTGAAATTATTATGAAAAAAGGTTATGATATATGTGTTTTAGATACAATTTGCAATGCGACAGAAGAAAGACAGGCAGAAGCACGTGCGATTGCCGGTCAATCGGATGCGATGATCGTGATAGGGGACAAACATAGTTCCAACACGCAGAAACTGTATGAGATATCTAAAAAAGAATGTGCAAATACTTACTATATACAAACGAGTAAAGATATGGATTATCATCAGTTACGATCCATCAATAACGTAGGTATTACCGCAGGGGCTTCGACCCCAAACTATATCATCGAGGAGGTTTCAAAGAATGTCAGAAATGAGCTTTGAACAAATGTTGGAAGAATCTTTAAAAACAATAAGAAATGGAGAAGTGGTAGAGGGTACCGTTATTGATGTTAAGCCAGATGAAATCATCTTAAACATCGGCTACAAGTCAGATGGAATCATTACACGTAATGAATATACAAACGAACCAAATGTAGACCTTACTACAGTTGTTAAAGTTGGCGATACCTTAGAAGCTAAAGTCGTTAAGGTAAATGACGGCGAGGGACAGGTTCTCCTTTCTTACAAGCGTCTCGCAGCAGAGAAAGGAAGCAAGAGATTAGAGGAAGCTTTCGAAAATCAGGAAATCTTAAAGGCAAAAGTAAGCCAGGTATTAGCTGGTGGTGTATGTGTCATCGTTGATGAAACAAGAGTATTCATCCCGGCAAGTCTTGTTTCAGATACTTATGAGAAGGATCTGACAAAATTCAAGGATCAGGAAATCGAGTTTGTTATTACTGAGTTCGATCCAAAGAAGAGAAGAATTATTGGTAACCGCAAAACATTACTGGTTGCTAAGAAGGCAGAACTTCAGAAAGAATTATTCGCAAAGATCAAAGTTGGCGATGTCATCGAAGGAACTGTTAAGAATGTAACAGATTTCGGTGCATTTATCGATTTAGGTGGAGTTGATGGATTACTTCATATTTCAGAAATGTCTTGGGGAAGAGTTGAGAACCCTAAGAAGGTATTTACAGTTGGACAGACTGTTCGCGTATTTATCAAGAATATCACAGATACAAAGATTGCACTCAGTATGAAATTTGAGGATGAGAATCCTTGGAATGGTGCTGCTGAGAAGTATGCAGTAGGAAATGTTGTAAAGGGTAAGGTTGCCCGTATGACAGACTTTGGTGCATTCGTAGAGTTAGCACCTGGTGTTGATGCGCTTCTTCATGTTTCACAGATTTCTCATGAGCATGTAGAAAAACCAGCTGATGTATTAAAGATTGGTCAGGAAGTTGAAGCAAAAATTGTTGACTTCAATGAAGAAGAAAAGAAAATCAGCTTAAGCATTAAGGCTTTGACAGCTCCAGCTGAGGATGCAGAAGAGACTGCTGAGACAGAAGAATAGTTTGAGGTAATTTCATATTAAGAAGTTGTCAGTTTGGCAACTTCTTAATTTTTTATCCGGAGATAACGAGGAGGGGCTTGTATGTTTGATAAATATGAAGATTTTAAAAAAGAGGTATATGTCCTTACAAAAATCGATTTGAATTATTATAAGGAAAAACAAATGCGTCGCCGAATAGACGCAATTGCAACGAAGAATGGCTGTAGCAACTATGAGGAGTACGTTAAAATCCTCAAATCAGATAAAGAAAAATTTGAGCAGTTTGTTAATTTCCTTACGATCAATGTTTCTGAATTTTATCGAAATCCAGATCAGTGGAAACTGATGGATGAAAAGGTTATTCCAAAATTATTAAAGGAACAGGGAAGAAGACTTAAAATATGGAGTGCTGCCTGCTCAACAGGTGATGAACCATATTCACTTGCTATGGCGTTTTCTAAACATGTACCACTTGCGGATATACAGATTCTTGCAACAGACATTGATAAGCAGGTAATTGCGCATGCCCAGGTAGGATTGTATAACGAAAAAAGTATTGCTGGAGTTCCGGCAGATTTAAAAAAGAAATATTTTAAGAAAGTGGGAAATTCTTATCAGATTGCAGATGAGATTAAACGATGTGTAACGTTTCGTGAACATAATCTTCTGAAAGACACTTATCCGCAGGGCTTTGATTTGATTTTATGCAGAAACGTCGTAATTTATTTTACGGACGAAGCGAAAAATATGATTTATAAAAATTTCTATCAGTCACTCAAAAAGCATGGCGTATTGTTTATTGGAAGTACCGAACAGATTACAAATTATCGTGAACTGGGATTTGATCGATTGAGCAGTTTTTATTTTGAAAAAGGTGAATAGAATAAAGCATCTTTGCTTGCAACATTATTTGATGTGTGCAGACAGAGATGCTTTTTTGGCATTTTTTAAAAATTATTTTTTGGCTTCAAACATATATTTTAATATATGGTCAACATAACGACGCAGCATGACATCGGAAGAACAGAAGTCCTCAGTTAATTCAAAGTAACTGATTTTGTCATTATATTCCTTTCGAAATTCTGGCTGCATAACGCTGCTGTATTGAGGCAGGAAAGTGCTTGTTTTTCGATTGTAGCAATTGTATGCGCGCGCATTTTCCCGATATTGACGATCAACATAGGAGGCAACGCTTTTGTGGATTGCTAAATCTTCTTCCGGAAGGTAATAGTAGTCTTTGTAATTCGGATAGAAGTAGTGAAGCTCTCCTTCGTAAATCGGAACACGGATGGATGTACGCGTCGGGCTGATCATAAGACTGAAGTCATTCAGCTTATGCGAAATGCGACGGGGAACCGGATAGTCATTCCGCATTGTGATGATAAGTTCATTTCCGGTTGTTCCGTTGAATGCATGATAAGCATCCACGCGGGTGGAGAGAATGGTATACTGCCCATTAAATATTTCTGTATAAGATAATACAGAAAGGAGATCAATCATTCCAATGACATCTTCGTAATTGTGAAGCAGTAAAAGTTGTAAAGCTTCCTCGGATGGCTGCTTGACATAAGCATGGTAGACATTGATTAATTCGCCACCGGATTGCGTGTCGTTTCTTGACAGCTTCAAAAATGCCTCGATTGTTTTCTGTTTGTAATTTGGAAGTTTTAATAAAAACTTCAACTTGGAAACAGATTTGAAAATGTCGAGATAATTAAAACCTTTGAAATTCTCCTGTAATCCGTATGTGTCACATTTGGCTTTTAGGTACGGTATATCAAAACCGATACCATTAAAAGAAATGATAGTATCATATTGACATAAAATTTCTAAAAATGCGCACAGTACAGCTTCCTCCTCAGCAGGATTTTCAGCAAAAAATTGATCAATGTAAATGTATTTATCACATCGACGGGCGCAGCCAATCATGTAAAGAGAAGAACTGTTTGGTGAGAATCCAGTTGTCTCGATATCAAAAAAAATAGAATGTGTATCAAACAACTGGTCTGTTAAATTGTCCTGTTTGATATATAATTCTTCTTTGTGTGTTTTTTTCATAAACCTCTCCTTATCGCTATATGTAATATTTTATCACATTTTGAATTGCGCGTCACGTTTTGTTGTATCAAAAAGAATACATAATATTCCGAAAAAAATAAAAAAATGGATTCTTTTTGGGGTAAAAAGTGCTATAATTTACTTGATAATGTGTCATAAACTATAGTGTTTTGACAAATATGTAGAGGAAAGAGGGCACAAAAATGGGTTTGAAAACATTTAAAGGCGGCGTTCATCCTTATGAGGGAAAAGAACTCGCAAAGGATGCACCAATCAAAGAAGTTCTACCCAAGGGTGAATTGGTATTTCCATTATCACAGCATATTGGAGCACCAGCTACCCCAATCGTTGCTGTAGGAGACACAGTGCTGAAGGGACAGAAGATTGCAGAAGCGGGCGGCTTTGTATCTTCACCAATTTATTCATCTGTATCTGGTACAGTAAAGAAAATTGAACCGCGGCGTGTTGCTGTAGGTGATATGGTCAACTCAATCGTAATTGAAAGCGATGGAGAATTTAATGAAGTCACTTATAACGCAGTTGATGATGTAACATCTCTGTCAAAGGAAGAAATCATCAACAAAGTCAAAGAGGCTGGCGTTGTAGGAATGGGTGGTGCAGGTTTCCCAACACATGTAAAACTGTCACCAAAGGAACCGGAAAAAATTGAATATATCATCGCAAACTGTGCAGAGTGTGAACCATATCTGACTGCTGATTATCGTAGAATGATGGAGACACCGGAGCAGCTCGTTGCAGGAATGAAGATCATTCTTCAGCTGTTTGACAAAGCAAAGGGCGTATTTGGCGTAGAAAATAATAAGCCGGACGCAATTGCAAAGTTGAAGGAACTTGTGAAAGATGAGCCGCGTATGGAAGTGTGCGAATTGATGACAAAGTATCCGCAAGGTGGTGAGCGACAGCTCATTTATGCAGTAACTGGCAGAGCAATTAACTCCAAGATGCTGCCGGCGGATGCAGGATGTATTGTAGATAATGTGGAAACCATGATTGCTGTTTATAATGCAGTGAAGAATGGAATCTCTGTAATGAAACGTGTAGCAACTATCACGGGCGATGCGATTGCCAATCCTTCGAACTTCCTGTATAGCATGGGTACACCATATGAGCAGCTGGTAGAAGCTGCTGGTGGATTTAAGGTGCAGCCGGAGAAGATTATTTCCGGTGGACCAATGATGGGATTTGCCATGTTTGGACTGGATGTGCCGACAACAAAGACTTCTTCTTCCCTTCTTTGCCTTGGTAAAGATGCAGTGGCAGAATTTGAGCCTTTGGCATGTATCAACTGTGGACGATGTGTGGAAGCATGTCCGGAAAATCTGATTCCATCTCGACTTGCCAAATTTGGTAATAACGGATTGATGGCAGAGTTTGAAAAATGGCACGGACTTGAATGCATTGAATGTGGCAGCTGCAGCTATGTATGTCCTTCCAGACGACAGGTAGCGCAGTCTGTTAAAACGATGAAAAAGTTAGTGCTTGCAGAAAAGAGAAAACAAAAATAAGAGAAAGAGGTGGATTATCGTGAGTGAAAAATATCAGGTTTCATCTTCACCACATGTACGTGCCAAAGATTCTACAAGCAGAGTGATGCTGTATGTACTTATTGCATTACTGCCGGCAAGTTTGTTTGGTATATATAACTTTGGATACAAAGCATTGGTATTAATTTTGGTTACCATTGCCAGCTGTATGGCTTCGGAATGGATCTTTGACAAGATTGTACACAAGAAAAACAGCCTTACCGATCTGAGTGCGGTCGTTACTGGTTTACTTCTAGCATTGAACTTTCCGGTAAATCTCCCATGGTGGGAAGCAGTTATCGGAGGTGTTTTCGCAATCGTAATTGTAAAAATGCTGTTTGGCGGTCTGGGACAGAATTTCATGAACCCGGCCCTTGGCGGACGTTGTTTCCTTTTGATCGCATTTGCTGCAGATATGACAAACTTCAGCTGCAAACAGTATGAAGCATATTCTGGAGCAACTCCACTTGGCATGATAAGAAATGAGGGACTTTCCTCTGTAAATCTTATGGATATGCTGACTGGAAAGATTCCTGGAACCATCGGAGAGACTTCCGTGATCGCAATCTTAATTGGTGCAATTATTTTGATCCTTCTTGGCGTGATCAATTTAAGAATACCAGCTTCTTACATCATTACATTTGCAATCTTTATGTTTATCTTTGGCGCACAGAGATTTGATATTACATACGTGGTTGCCCAGCTTTGCGGTGGTGGTCTGATGCTTGGTGCATTCTTTATGGCTACAGATTATGTCACCTCGCCAATCACACCAATGGGACAGATTGTTTTTGGTATCTGTTGTGGATTATTGACTGGTATTTTCCGTTGCTTTGGAGCCAATGCAGAAGGTGTTTCCTTTGCAATTATCTTGAGCAACCTTCTTGTACCATTGATTGAGAAAGTAACAATACCAAGAGCATTTGGAGTAGTAAAGGAGGCAAAGAAGAATGAATAAACAGATTGTACATGACGCTTTGATTTTGACCGCCTTTACACTGGTGATTGGTGTGATTTTAGGTGCTGTATACGGCATTACTAAGACACCAATTGATAAGGCAAATGAGCAGACAAAGAAAGAGGCCTATCAGGCAGTATTTAAGGATGCAGATGCATTTAATGAAAAAGAGTATGATGCAGATGAGGCTGACAAATTAGTCGCAGATGCAGGTTATGATGATACCATTGATGACGTGGAAGAAGCCGTTGACAAAGATGGTAATGCACTCGGATATGTAATCACGGTTACTGCAAAAGACGGAAGCCAGGGAAGCATTACGTTTTCTGTAGGAATTCAGAATGATGGAACTGTAAATGGCTACTCCATTACTGATATTTCTGAGACACCGGGTCTTGGTATGAAAGCAGAGGAAGAAGATTTCTATAGTCAGTTCCAGAACAAAAAGGTTGATCAGTTTACAGTTGTAAAACAGAAACCATCATCCGATGATCAGATTGAGGCAATTACTGGTTCTACCATTACATCCAAGGCAATGGCAAATGGTTGTAACGCTGCAATTTATTACTTCCAGAATGCGTTAGGAGGTGCTCAGTAATGAACAAGTATGTTGAACGTTTATATAATGGTGTGATCAAAGAAAATCCTACCTTTGTACTGATGCTCGGTATGTGTCCGACACTGGCAGTTACATCATCCGCCGTCAACGGACTGGGTATGGGACTTTCTACATTGGTTGTACTTGTTTTTTCAAACCTTTTGATTTCACTTTTCCGTAAAGTGATTCCAAATGGTGTACGTATGCCGGCTTACATCGTGATCGTTGCATCACTGGTTACCGTTGTACAGTTTCTTATGCAGGCATATCTGCCAAGTCTTTCCAAAGCACTTGGCGTATATATTCCGCTTATTGTAGTTAACTGTATTATTCTTGGCCGTGCAGAAAGTTATGCATCAAAGAATGGTCCGGTTGAGTCTATTTTCGATGGAATCGGTATGGGACTTGGATTTACCATGGGACTAACCATTATTGGTCTGATTCGTGAAATCCTTGGCGCAGGAACATTTTTCGGACTTCCGTTCCTGTCTGCAATCAAGGGATTTACGCCAATCACCATTTTCATTATGGCACCTGGTGCATTCCTTGTACTGGCATTCCTTGTAGCCGGAATGAATATCATTCGTAAAAAGATGGAAGCAAAAGGCAAGCCTCTTGCAGAGCCGGCAGGCTGTCTGTCCGGTGATTGTGCACACTGTGGTCAGTCTGCAATGTGTACCGGTAAGGCTGCAGCTTCTGAAAAAGAACAGGCATAAGGGAGGAGAGAGTCGATGAGTACATTAGCTGAACTGGTTTTGATTGCGGTTGGATCTGCAATTGTAAACAACGTAGTATTAAGTCAGTTCCTCGGCATTTGCCCGTTCCTTGGAGTTTCCAAGAAGACGGAGACAGCTGCTGGTATGGGTGGAGCGGTAATCTTTGTTATTACGATATCTTCTTTCATTACCGGACTGATCTATAAATTCATTCTTGCCAATCCGTTCCTTGTTTCAAAGGGAATTGATCTGACATATTTGAAAACAATTGTATTTATTTTAGTTATTGCAGCATTGGTACAGTTCGTTGAGATGTTCCTGAAAAAGAAAATGCCGGCACTGTATCAGTCACTTGGTGTGTATCTTCCATTGATCACAACCAACTGTGCCGTACTTGGTGTGGCTTTGAACTGTGTAACTTATGATTACAATCTGTTAGAGAGTGTAGTATATGGATTTTCTACTGCAGTGGGATTCTTTATCGCAATCGTACTGATGGCAGGAATTCGTGAGAAAATTGAATATAATGACATCCCTAAGACATTCAGAGGTACTGCAATTGTATTGATTACAGCCTGCCTGATGTCCATCGCATTTATGGGATTCTCAGGAATGATTTAGGAGGAAAAGAATATGCTTACTGGAATTATTGTCGCAGCTCTTGTTGTAGGCTGTGTTGGAATTATTCTTGGATTTTTCCTCGGCATTTCCGGAGAAAAATTCAAAGTTGAGGTAGACCCGAGAGAAGAAGCAATTCTTGAAGTTCTGCCTGGAAATAACTGTGGTGGTTGTGGATACGCCGGATGTTCCGGACTTGCAGCTGCGATTGCAAAGGGAGAAGCACCGGTAGGACAGTGTCCGGTAGGTGGCGATCCGGTAGCAGCAAAAGTCGGAGAAATCATGGGAGTTTCTGCAGGTGCTTCTGTTAAGAAAGTCGCATTTGTAAAATGCGCAGGAACCTGTGAAAAAGCAAAACAGGATTATGATTATACAGGTCTGGAAGATTGTGCAGCAATGGCATTTGTTCCAAACGGTGGATCAAAATCATGTAATTATGGCTGTCTTGGATTTGGAAGCTGTGTAAAGGCTTGCCCGTTTGACGCAATCCATATAGTCGATGGAATTGCAAAAGTAGATGAGAAAGTCTGCAAGGCTTGTGGAAAGTGCGTGTCTGCATGTCCGAAGCACCTGATTGAGCTTGTGCCTTATGAGGCAATGCATCTTGTGCAGTGCAGTTCCAAGGATAAAGGAAAAGCGGTTATGGATGCCTGCTCTGTAGGATGTATCGGATGTCATCTGTGTGAGAAGAATTGTCCATCAGATGCCATTCATGTAATTGACAACGTGGCATACATTGATCAGGAGAAATGTACAGGTTGCGGAATCTGTGCAGAGAAATGTCCGAAGAAGATTATTTTATAAGTAATACAAAAAATGCAGGAGTGAAATACATCACTCCTGTATTTTTATTGCTCAAACTGAATGGATTTACCGATGCCGGAACTGTAGTGGATTTCGCCATCGTCTGTCACAAAGATGGCTTCCACATTGTCCGTATCCTCGATTAACTGCATTCCGTCTGTAAGACCAAGGGCAAAGCAGGTGGTACTTAAGGCATCGCCGTCCATGGAACTTTGACTGATAATGGTAACCTGATACAGATTATTTTCAATGGGATAACCGTTTTCAGTGCTTAACAGATGATGGTATATTTTCCCGTTTACCCGATAGTAGCGCTCATAAATGCCGGAAGATACCACGGATGCATCTGGAACTTTTACAATACCAAGGCTGGCGCCGCTCTCTGCAAAAGGCTTTTGCACACCGATACTGTAAGTATCCCCATTTTCTTTTTTTCCTAAAGTGAGAACATTTCCTCCGAGATTGATGATACCTTCCGAGATCCCTTCTTTCTGTAAATAGGCTTTCATCTGATCTGCAATGTAGCCCTTGGCGATACCACCCAAATCGAGTTTGGCCTGTGGGTCCAAAATACGGACATCATTTCCTTTGATTTCAATATTCTTGTAGTTGACGTGAGAGAGGGCTTCTGCAATTTCATCTTTGGATGGAAGAACGGATGCATCGACTTCGTTGTCTTCACTTTTGGCATTTTCTGCAATGAAAGAAATATTCCACAAATCCGATAATCCACCGATTGTAATATCAAATTTCCCGTTGCTGAGGTCTCCGTAAGATATGCCGGCTTTTATCAGCGTGAGTGTTTCGTCACTGACGGTCACATAAGAACCTTTTGCCGCATTGATTTTGGAAATTTCACTGTCTTCGATGGTGTTTGACAGTAGATGTTCGTAGCGGTCAGCAAGCGAGAAACACTCATCGATATAGCTTTCGTCCGAAGTCCCATAGAGAGTAACGTTAATGACAGTATCAAAATAGAAACCGGTCTTGGAGACTTTTTGTTCTTCTGCCTGGCATCCCTGCAAGGATGGTATGAACACTCCACAGAGCAGAAGCAAGGCAAAAAAGCGCAGACATTTCATATGTAGTTTCATAATGATTATCCTTTCTGTTTTATAACTATTCCAAACATCATAGTTAGTCTTTCAAAAAACATATCTATGATAGCGCATATTGATAGTGGGAACAAGATAAGAAATGAAGAATATCGTGCAAATTGTTACAATTTATATTATAATGGGTTAGGCGTAAATTATAAATAATTATAAAAATAAACAAAGGTATCTGAACATAAGATGAGCAAATTATATTTTATTGTAAATACGAATGCAAAAACGGGAAATGCAAATCAGGTATGGAGACAGGTATATGATTTTCTCAGGCAGAAACATATCCCATATGAAGCTTATGAAACAAAATATGTGGGACATGCAATGGTTCTTGCAAGAGAATTGTCAAAAAAGCAGGAGAAAGCAGTGTATTTGATTGCTGTGGGTGGCGATGGCACCGTCAACGAGGTCCTCAATGGAATTACAGACTTTCAAAAAGTCCGGCTTGGTGTGATCGCCAGTGGATCAGGGAATGACTTTGGAAAAGGTATGGGAATTCCAACAGACCCGATTGTGTGCATGAGACAGATTTTAAAGTGTATTCGACGGGAAAATCATGGAATTCCGATAAAGAAAACCGATCTTGGACAGGTGACCTGGGAGAATGGAAAGAAGCACCGGATCTTTGGAATCAGTGCAGGCGTAGGCCTCGATGCAATTGTCTGTAAGAAAGCACTGCATTCAAACTGCAAAAAGTTTTTGAACAGGATTCATCTCGGAAAGCTTACCTACCTCGTATTGACAGTACAGTCGCTTTTTACGATGGATACTGCAGAGGCAGTTGTAGAATGTGGCGATAACCATAAAATTTACCGATTACATAAAACAATCTTTGCGGTGGCTATGAATCTTCAGGCAGAGGGCGGTGGAATTCCGATGGCACCGCATGCTTCCTGTACAGACGGAATGCTTTCGTTAAGCAGTGCACATGGGATTCCAAAAGCGATTACCTTTTTTTGCCTACCGTTTTTAGTAGCTGCAAAACATGAAAAAATCAGGGGATTTACTACAATTGAGTCTCCGGTGATTCGCGTGCATACCAGTAAGCCGGTCGTGCTTCATGCGGATGGGGAATACTGTGGAGATGTTAGAAATGTAGAATTTACCTGCCTTTCCGAAAAATTACAGCTTTTGAAATAAATATAACTGTGCATTTCCTTTTGTATTTTATGCAAAGATATGGTAGAGTATAACGAGGTTGAATAATGTGAATGAAATGGCTGATGTTCAAGAGAGGATATGAAAATGAGTAATAAATCAAAATATAAGAGAGTTGTGATAAAAATTGGTTCCTCATCCCTGACACATTCGGAGACGGGGAAGCTGAATTTTGTTAAGATTGAGCATCTGGTTCGGGAACTGAGTGACCTGCATAATCAGGGAATTGACGTTTGTCTGGTAAGTTCCGGTGCGATTGCAGTGGGTCGGGCGGCTATGGGAATCAAAGAACGTCCGTCAGATATTTCGACGAAACAGGCATGTGCTGCGGTTGGTCAGGCGAAGCTGATGATGGTGTATCAGAAGCTTTTTGCAGAATACAATCAGACTGCAGGTCAGATACTTATGACAAAGAATACCATGGTAAATCCGGTATCCCGGGAAAATGCCAAAAATACTTTTGATGAATTGTTCCATTTGCGTGTGATTCCGGTTGTAAATGAAAATGATACGGTCAGTACATATGAAATGCAGTTCGGTGATAATGATACACTGTCTGCACTTGTGGCATCCATTGTTGGGGCGGATCTGCTGATTTTGCTTTCGGATATTGATGGCCTTTACACGGATGATCCGCATAACAATCCCGATGCAAAACTTCTCGATGTCGTGGATTCTATCGATGAACAGATTTATGAGATGGCAAAGGATTCTACAGGAAGTAATGTGGGAACCGGTGGTATGGCTACGAAACTTGCGGCAGCGAAGATTGCAACGTTCTCTGGTACGGATATGATTATCGCTAATGGAAAAGACGTAAGAATTTTACAGGATATCTTTCGGGATGATTATGTGGGAACGCTGTTTACCGCAAATGAGAATCCGAATTTTAATGTTGCAACATATGTTATGGAGACAATAGGATAATGAATCAGGAAAAAATTGAAAGAATTAATGCGTTATATCGCAAATCAAAAGCAGAAGGACTGACAGAAGAGGAAAAGAAAGAGCAGGATCTTTTACGAAAAGAGTATATTGCTTCTGTAAAAAGTAATCTTCGAAATCAGTTAAATAACATTGATGTGATCAATGAAAAGGGCAAAGTGGAGAATCTTGGAGAAAAATATGGAAACAAAGGCGCAACTTCGTAAACGAATGAAGGCAATCAGGGATGGAATCTCTCCCATATTGCGTCAAAGAAAAAACGAACAGATCATGAATGCTTTGCTTAGAGAGGATTGGTATGCGGATGCCAAAATTATATGTGTGTATGCAGCAATCGCAAGCGAAGTGGATCTGTGTAACTTTTGTCAGAGAGCATGGAACGATAGCAAAAAGCTATACTTTCCGAAAGTCTTTGGAGAAGAGATGGAGTTCTATGAAGTCGATGATTTTACCTGTTTAAAAGAAGGATGTTTTCATGTCATGGAGCCGGATCTGGAAAATTACGATCTGAAAAAGTACGAAGATCAGACAGAACCGGTACATATACTTGTACCGGGAGTTGCTTTTTCAGAAGTCGGTTGCCGGCTTGGATACGGGAAAGGCTATTATGACAGATATCTGTCAATGCATCCGTCACTCATACCAATCGGAATCTGTTATTCGGAACAAAGAGAGCCGGAGATTCCAACAGATATTTATGATATGCGGATGACAAAATTAATTACAGATGAGCAGTAAAGAGGGTTATATAATAGGAGGATTATAATGAATCTGGAAGTATTATGTAAGACAGCACATGATGATAGAATTAAAGTGGGTATGCTGGATACCGATGTAAAGAATGAAACACTGCGCAGGGCAGCGGACAAAATTCTTTCCCATGAGGAAGAAATTCTCGCAGCGAATGCAGTGGATGTTACGAATGGAAAAGAGCGCAATATGCCGGCAGGTCTTTTGGACCGCCTGACGTTAAATCATGACCGATTGGAGGGTATGGCAGATGGACTTCGCCAGATTGCTAAATTAGATGATCCGATCGGAGAAGTTCTTTCCATGAAAAAGCGTCCAAATGGTCTGATCATAGGCAAGCGTCGTGTGCCAATCGGTGTTATTGGCATTATTTTTGAGGCACGCCCGAACGTTACATCCGATGCGTTTGGTTTATGCTTTAAGGCTGGAAACTGCGCAATTTTAAAAGGCGGCAGTGATGCAATTCATTCCAATATCGCGATTGTTTCTGCAATGCAGGAGGCACTTGATGAAATGAATATTCCAAAAGGCACATTAAGTTTGATTGAAGCTACCGATCATGAGACCACGAATGAGTTCATGAAAATGAAACAGTATGTGGACCTGTTGATTCCAAGGGGGGGCAGTGGTCTTATCCAGACCGTCGTAAATAATGCTACGATTCCTGTGATTGAAACAGGAACCGGAAACTGTCATGTGTATGTAGACGAGTATGCCGATCTGGATATGGCAGTCGATATTATCCGCAATGCAAAGACACAGCGTATCGGTGTGTGCAATGCCTGCGAGTCTATTGTGGTACATCGTGCTGTGGCAAAAGAATTTTTGCCAAAACTGTATGCGGCATTAAAAGAGTATGATGTGCAGATGCGCGGAGATGATGCTGCTGTAGAATATTTAGGAACAGAGAAACCTCTGGTTACAAAGGCAACTGAGGAAGACTGGGGAAAAGAATATCTGGATTATATTTTGTCAGTGAAAATTGTAGACAGTCTTGAAGAAGCAATTGCCCACATTAACAAATACAATACTTCCCATTCGGAGGCTATTGTTACCAGAGATTATGATATTGCACAGAAATTCTTAGAGGAAGTGGATTCTGCATGTGTTTATGTTAATGCATCCACACGATTTTCTGATGGAAATGAATTTGGATTTGGTGCAGAAATCGGAATCAGTACACAGAAACTTCACGCGAGAGGTCCGATGGGCTTAGAAGCGTTGACCAGCTATAAATACATTATTTATGGCAATGGCCAGATTCGCCCATAATAAAAAGATAGACGAGGATAACATGAGAGATTTAGAACAGAATACACTGACTGGAGCAGAAGAAACAAAACTTCAGTATGATTACATTGAAAAGGCAAAATCTTATATAAAAGAAAAAGAGGAACGGCTCGGACGTAAACTTACCTGTTGCGTGAAAACGTTTGGCTGTCAGATGAACGCGAGAGATTCGGAAAAACTGGTTGGAATTCTTACGGATATCGGATATGTTGAGACAGAGGATGAGCATGCAGATTTTGTCATCTATAATACCTGTACGGTAAGGGAAAATGCCAATAACAAGGTCTATGGACGTCTTGGCTATTTATCCAATTACAAAAAGAAAAATCCGGAGATGATGATCGCACTTTGTGGCTGTATGATGCAGGAGCCTACCGTTGTTGAGAAAATCCGAAAGTCTTATCGTTTTGTAAACCTTATTTTTGGAACACATAATATCTATAAGTTTGCAGAATTGTTGTGCCGTAGCATGGAATCTAACTCCATGATTGTTGACATATGGAAAGATACGGACAAAATCGTAGAAGATTTACCAATCAAGCGTAAATTCTCGTTTAAATCCGGAGTCAACATTATGTTCGGATGTAATAATTTCTGTAGTTATTGTATTGTTCCGTATGTACGTGGACGTGAGCGCAGCCGTGAGCCAAAAGACATCATCCGCGAGATTGAAGGTCTGGTTGCAGACGGTGTGTGTGAAGTTATGCTTTTGGGACAGAACGTAAATTCTTATGGAAAGAATCTGGATACACCGGTCACGTTTGCAGAATTACTGCGGGAAGTAAATAAGATTGAGGGATTAAAACGAATCCGTTTCATGACTTCACATCCGAAGGATTTGTCAGATGATTTGATTCTTGCGATGAAAGAGTGTGACAAAGTCTGCAAGCATATGCATCTGCCTTTACAGTCGGGAAGTTCACGTATTTTAAAAATCATGAATCGTCATTATGATAAGGAACAGTATCTGGAAATTGTCCGCAAACTTCGTGAAGCAATACCGGATATTGCTCTGACGACCGATATTATCGTCGGCTTTCCGGGAGAGACAGAAGAAGATTTTATGGAGACACTGGATGTTGTAAAACAGGTAGAGTATGACAGTGCATTTACTTTTATTTACTCCAAACGAACAGGAACGCCTGCTGCAGCGATGGAGAATCAAGTGGATCCGGCAGAGGTGAAAGCACATTTTGATATGTTACTGAAGGAAGTGCAGGCAATCAGCACAAGAAAAGCAATGGAACTGGAAGGAAAAACGGTCGAGGTTCTGGCAGAAGAACAAAATGAGCAAGATGCCTCTCTGATTACCGGACGTCTTTCTAATAATGCGGTTGTGCATTTCCCAGGAGATACCAGTATGATTGGTAATCTGTATATGGTAAAACTTGTAGAATGCAAGGGATTTTATTATATTGGAGAAGTTGTAGCCGATGCATAGAAAATTTGGCAGAAATGACGTCATTTTAATTGTATGTCTGATTTTACTGTGTCTTGTTGCCTACGGTGGCATACGTCTGTTTGGTGCAAAAAAAGGAAACGAAGTTACCATTACAAAGGATGGACAAGTGTATGGAACCTATGCGCTCAATGAGAACCAGACGATAGAAATTACAGACAAGGACGGTAAGGTTACGAACACCCTGGTGATTGCGGATGGAAAGGCGGATATGAAGGATGCAGACTGTCCGGATCGCCTGTGTGTCAAGCAGAAGGCAATTTCCAGACAGAATGAGAATATTGTCTGTCTGCCAAATAAAATTGTGGTCACAGTGACAGAATCTGATGCGAAGGGAGTGGATGGCTTTGCACAATAAGAAAGACAATCGCATCCGCAAAACTGCGTTTATGGGTCTTTTTCTGGCACTTGCCATGATCTGCAGCTATATCGAGACGCTGATTCCATTTTCAGTTGGAATCCCGGGCATAAAACTGGGGCTTGCCAATATTGTCGTTGTGCTTATGCTGTATTCTGTTGGAACAAAAGAAGCGTTGCTTGTTTCGTTGCTTCGCATTGTGCTGGTGGGAATATTGTTTGGAAATGCATTCAGTATTCTTTATTCATTAAGTGGCGGAATACTTAGTTTGCTTGTGATGTTTCTTATGAAAAAAACAGACAAATTCAGTTGTGTTTCGGTTAGTATCACAGGTGGAATCAGCCATAATATCGGGCAGATTATCGTTGCTGCATGGATTGTAAACAGCTACAATGTGTTCTTTTATGTGCCTGTACTTCTGTTTGCAGGTCTGGTGACAGGACTTTTGATTGGCGTGATTGCAAAAGAAGTGATTGTGCGATTAAAGAATATAACATTATAAGTATAAAAGAGGAAAATTATGTACGCATACATAAAAGGTGAACTTGCTGAAATAAACACAGATCATATTGTTATCGAAGCGGGCGGAATCGGATATCAGGTGTTCATTTCATTACAGACGTTTGATTATCTGCCATCGGTTGGTGAGAATCTTAAAATATACACTTACTTATATCTGCGGGAAGATGCCATGATTCTGTATGGTTTTCTGACAAAAGATGACCTGGAATTGTTCAAGCTTTTGATATCGGTCAGCGGAATTGGTCCAAAAGGAGGTCTGGCTATTTTATCGACGCTCGAAGCGGATGATTTGCGCTTTGCCATTTTATCCGGAGATGCCAAGGCGATTTCAAAAGCACCGGGTGTGGGTGGAAAAACTGCGCAGCGTGTGATTCTGGAACTGAAGGACAAATTAAGCCTTGAAGATGCTTTTGAGGCAAAAACCGAACATGTACAGAAAAATGCGGCTGCTGCAGGTGGCAGTGTGAAAAATGATGCGGTTATGGCGCTTACTGCACTGGGCTATTCTTCGACGGAGAGTCTCAAAGCGGTTTCGGCGGTAGAGATTACAGAAGATATGGATGTGGAAGAAGTGCTCAAAGCAGCATTGAAGCATTTGTCGTTGTTTTAGATCGTGATAGAAATTAGATGGGAAGATAGGTTGTTATGGCAAAACGAGTGATTTCCACGCAGATGCAGGAAGAAGATATAAAGATTGAAACTTCTCTTCGTCCGCAAACGCTGGAGGATTATATCGGACAGGAAAAAATCAAAGACAGTATGAAAGTCTATATTGATGCGGCAAAAGCACGTGGTGAAGCTTTGGACCATGTTCTGTTTTATGGACCGCCAGGACTTGGAAAAACAACGCTTGCAGGAATTATAGCCAACGAAATGGGATCGCATCTGAAAGTGACTTCCGGACCTGCAATTGCCAAACCGGGTGAGATGGCAGCGATTTTAAATAATCTTGCAGATGGGGATATTTTGTTTGTTGACGAGATCCATCGTTTGAACCGGCAGGTGGAAGAGGTGCTGTATCCGGCGATGGAAGACTATGCGATTGATGTAATGATTGGAAAAGGCGAATCGGCAAGATCTATCCGTCTTGATCTCCCGAAATTTACACTGGTGGGTGCCACAACACGTGCAGGTATGTTGTCTGCACCGCTGCGTGACCGATTTGGTGTTGTCAGTCATATGGAGTACTATACGGTGGATGAACTGAAGACAATCATTTTGCAGTCGGCCCATGTGTTAAACGTTGAAATTGACGACAAAGGTGCATACGAACTTGCACGCAGATCCAGAGGAACCCCGCGACTGGCGAACCGGTTGTTAAAACGTGTCAGGGATTTTGCGGAAGTCAAGTACGATGGCAGAATCACATATGAAGTTGCGGCATTTGCATTGGATTTGCTTGAGGTCGATAAGATGGGATTGGATCAGAACGACCGCAATATCATTCTTACCATTATCGATAAATTTGACGGAGGACCGGTCGGCCTGGATACGCTTGCAGCATCCATCGGCGAGGATTCCGGCACGATTGAGGATGTGTATGAACCGTATCTCGTGAAAAATAATTTTATTAACCGTACCCCAAAGGGAAGAGTCGCTACGTCCTTTGCCTATGAGCATTTCGGACGGACGCAAAATGCGTGATAGCGGTTGCATTTCCATGGGAGTAAGCTTATAATACAAGAGTGATGTTCGGAAAACGGGAGGAAAAAAGATGGCAGCTAAGACGAGTGCAGAAGTAGTAATTGACGGAAAAGTATATACATTGAGCGGCTATGAAGGAGAGGAATATCTTCAGAAGGTGGCAGCTTATATCAACAATAAAATCAGCGAGTTCGATGGTATAGAAGATTACCGGCATATTCCTCTTAATATGAAAAATACATTGATTCAGTTGAATATTGCAGATGATTATTTTAAAGCAAAAGCACAGGTCGAAAAATTAGAGCGTGATTTGGAGAACAAAGAGAAGGAACTTTATGATTTAAAGCATGATCTCATTTCTAATCAGGTAAAAACAGAGAGTGCAGAGACTTCGGTCAAGGAGCTTGAAGCCAAAAACAAAGAGCTTCTTTTGAATAAAGCAAGACTTGAAGCAGCACTGGAAGATAAGCTTCTGGATGGAAAAAAGGATAATCATGCCAAGGATTCATCCAAGAATAATCAAAAATAGAACAAGCATATAGAACTGTCGTTGATGCGGCAGTTTTTCTTTTTTACAGAATCATACCATATTTAAATAAAATTTAATAATGGTTTAATGAATGAACGGGAAATTTATAGTATAATAAAGAACATGAGTGAAAAAATGACGCAGATGAATGATAGGAAAAATAATAATGTGAATACAGACAATAGAGAAAACGTGCGTGGATTCGAATTGCTTGCGCCGGCAGGATCTTTGGAGATTTTTAAGGCAGTTATTGCTGCAGGTGCAGATGCGGTATATGTTGGTGGTGATTTGTTTGGTGCCCGTGCATATGCGAACAATTTTTCGGAAGAAGAACTTCTTGAGGCAATTGATTATGCACATTTGTTTGGAAGAAAAGTATATTTGACAGTTAATACGCTTTTAAAGAATGCGGAACTTACCAGAAAACTTTATGATTATATTCTGCCTTTTTATCGGAGAGGACTCGATGCTGTGCTGGTGCAGGATATGGGAGTGCTTTCTTTTATCCGTGAATATTTTCCGGATCTTCCAATCCACACAAGTACGCAGATGACCATTACCGGCGTGGAAGGCGCTCGAATGCTGCAAAGTCTTGGGGCTGAGAGAATCGTGATGGCGCGTGAAGTTTCTTTATCGGAGATGAAAGAAATTTACGATCAGACAGGTGTAGAACTGGAAGCGTTTGTACATGGTGCGCTTTGTTACTGTTACTCGGGACAGTGCCTGTTTAGCAGTATGCTTGGCGGACGAAGCGGAAACAGAGGGCGGTGTGCGCAGCCCTGCCGTCTTGCATATTCCGTTTTGGATGAAAATCATAATACCTATGAAAAAGAAAGCTTTGTATTGAGCCTGAAAGACATGTGCGGTATTGAAGATTTGAATAAACTATGGGAAGCCGGTGTATACTCTCTTAAGATTGAAGGGCGTATGAAGCAGGCACCGTATGCAGCCGGCATTGTTTCCTTTTATCGAAAATATATTGATCGTTTTCTGGCACAGAAGAAGAAAGAAAACGTTCCGGTTGAAAAGCAGGATATGCAGGATATTCTGGCATTAGGCAATCGATGCGGTTTTACGGATGCGTACTACAGCCGGCAGAACGGACCGGATATGGTTACTTTTGTGAAGCCAAGCTATGAAAAAACGAAACAGGGACTTCAGGAAAAGATTATAGAAACCTATGTGACCAATCCTAAAAAAGTTCCGGTAACAGGAGTCGTTTCGCTTTCGGTTGGAAAACCAGCCTCCTATGAACTGACGTATCATGGGGAGACTTTCCGTACAGAGGGCATGGGAGTGATGGAAGCACAAAAGAAGCCATTGAATGAGGCTGATGTTGCGCAGCGTATGGCAAAAACCGGGGATACATTTTTTGAAGTTACCGATTTGAAAGTGCATTTGGGAGAAAACGTATTTTTACCAAATGGCGCATTGAACCAGTTGCGAAGAGACGCTTTTTCCATGTTACAGGAGAAAATGTTAGAACCGTATTATCACTGCTCGGAAAAAACAATGGGAGATGAAAAGTCAAAAAACTTAAATGGACACAGAAATGTAGAAAATGAACCGACGATAGTTTGTCTGACCGAAAAAAGAGAACTTCTTTCTGTATTACTGAAAAAAGAATTTGTATCTGCAATTTATCTGGATTTTGCAGCCTATGGAAGAACGCATTTTATGGATGAACTTGCAGAGGATGTTGCAAAGATAAAGAAAGCAAAGAAACAGGCATTTTTTGCTATGCCGAGAATTTTCCGGAATGAGATTGCAGATTGGTTTGTGTCTCTTGCAAACGACTTACAGAATCTGCAGCTGGATGGCATTCTGGTTCGTGGTTACGAAGAACTGGCTTATTGCAGACAATATCTGCCGGAATGTAAAATGATTACGGATCAGAATGTATATACGTACAATGATCGGGCACAGCAATTTTTCGCAGAGGCAGGTGTATGGGCGAATACCGTTCCAATTGAGCTGAATCGCGGTGAGATTATGCATCGTGATAATCAAAGAAGTGAAATGATTGTTTATGGATATTATCCGCTTATGACAAGTGCACAGTGCGTGCATAAAAATACGAAAGCCTGTGACAAATGTCCGACAATCACTTATTTAAAAGACCGTTATCAGGCACAGTTCCCGGTGAAAAATTATTGCAGTGCCTGCTACAATGTGGTGTATAATTCGCTTCCTGTGATGCTGTTTTCTAATATACGTGAACTGCAGAAAGCGGGACTTCGGACATTTCGCCTGGATTTCACAATGGAGTCCGAAAAGATGACAGGAAATGTAATGAATCTTCTGGAAGAGTTTTTATATGAAGATCGCAGACAGTATCCGGAACAGTGGAAGGAACATTATACCAACGGGCATTATAAAAGAGGAGTAGAGTAGGATGGTTCATTTAATTGTACAGGCATCGAAATATATTATGATCCTGTTGTTTATGATATACACCTATGAATGTTTTCATGTATTTCGTTTTAATGACGATGAAGAAAGGCAAAATCATATATACCATGTGCAAAGAATATTGCTTTTTACGATTCATTTTGATGCGTTTCTGGTTTTATATCTGACATCGGAAGATAAACAGATGATCGCATTCTATCTGATGCAGGTCGTGCTATTGGGTGCAATCATTCTCTCGTATCATTTGTTTTACAAACATGCGTCGGAACTTGTGCTGAACAATATGTGTATGTTGATTTGCATTGGCTTTATCATATTGACGAGATTGTCTTTTGAAAAAGCATTTCGACAGTTTATTTTTGTGGGAGCCGGATTTTTTATCGCTTTACTTATCCCGCTGATTTTACAGAATATGTCGGTTTTCCGAAAAATGACGTGGATCTATGCAGTGGTTGGAATCGGGGCACTGCTTGTCGTTGCGGTGGCAGGACAGACGAGCTATGGAGCAAAATTGTCACTTTCGATTGGTGGAATCTCAATTCAGCCATCCGAATTTGTAAAGATACTGTTTGTTTTGTTTATTGCATCGATGCTGTATAAGAAACAGGATTTTCATCAAGTGATGATCACAAGTGTCATTTCAGCATTTTTTGTGCTTGCGTTAGTGGCATCTAAGGATTTGGGTGGTGCATTATTGTACTTCTTTACTTATCTGGTGATGGTTTATGTTGCAACCCGCAAATTTACATACTTCGGTGCAGGAATCCTGGCAATGAGCCTTGCGGCGGTGATCGGATACAAAATCTTTTCACATGTGCAGACACGCGTGCTTGCGTGGTCAGATCCGCTTCGTGTAATTGATAATGAAGGTTATCAGATTTGTCAGTCGTTGTTTGCGATAGGAACAGGAGGGTGGTTTGGACTCGGACTCAATCAGGGAATGCCGAATAAGATTCCGGTAGTTTCGAAGGATTTTATTTTTGCAGCAATCTCAGAAGAAATGGGTGGTGTTTTTGCACTGTGCCTGATTATGGTATGTGTCAGCTGCTTTTTTATGATCATGAATGTGGCAATGAAGTTGCGGGATAATTTTTACCGGCTTGCGGCTGTCGGGCTTGGAACACTGTATGCGCTTCAGGTATTTCTGACAATCGGTGGAGTGATCAAATTTATTCCTTCGACTGGTGTGACACTTCCGCTGGTAAGTTATGGAGGAAGTTCCCTTCTTTCTACGTTGATTGTCTTTGGAATCATTCAGGGACTGTATATTATGCAGTTTGATGACCGGGTGCAAAAAAAGGAACAAAGGAAAAAAGGAGGCAGCACATATGGAAAAGCACAAAAACAAAAAGCAGCAAGTGCGCGTAAGAAATAAAGAGTTTCAGGTAATTGCCTATCTGTTCCTTGGCCTTTTTCTTGCTATGATTGCATATTTTGTATATTTTCAGGTATATAAAAGTGAATCCTTTATCAACAGCCCGTACAATTCGCTTCAGGATCTGTTCTCTGAGCGTGTGGTAAGAGGAGATATTTTATCTGCAGATGGTCAGACACTGGCAACGACAAAAGTGGACAGTGCGGGAAATGAAACAAGAAGCTATCCGTACGGACGTGTATTTGCGCATTCTGTGGGATATGCGGTAAATGGCAAAGCAGGATTGGAAAATCAGGAGAATTTTTCGTTGCTGCGGTCACATGAATTCTTCCTTACGCAAATCAAAAATGATATCGCGGGAACAAAAAGCCAGGGAGATAATGTAGTAACCACGTTTGACGCACAGATCCAGCAATGTGCATATGATGCACTTGGCAGTTATGATGGTGCGGTGATTGTTATGGAGCCGGCTACCGGAAAAATTATTACCATGGTATCCAAACCGGATTATGATCCAAACACGATCAAAAAGGACTGGGATACAGTAAATGGTGAGGGGAGCACTGTTTTGTATAATCGTGCCACACAGGGAAAATATGCACCTGGATCTGTATTTAAGATTTTTACAACGCTTGAATATTTCCGGGAAAATCCAAAAGCATATAGCACTTATACATTTACCTGTAATGGGGAATTGACTGTAGACGGACAGACGATTCACTGTGCTGGAAATAGACATCATGGACAGGAAGATCTGCAGTCATCGTTTGCAAATTCCTGCAATTCTTCCTTTGCAAACATTTCATTATCATTAGATCGGAGTAAGTTTCAGAGCACATGTGATTCCATGCTTTTTAATAAGGCTCTTCCGATTGCTTTTGAATCTTCCAAAAGTAGCTTTACTCTTTCTAAAGACGATAATTCAGCAATGGTAATGGAAACTGGAATCGGCCAGGGAAAAACGATGGTATCTCCTCTTCATATGGTCATGGTTGCAAGCGCAATCGATCATGATGGAGTGCTGATGACACCTTATCTGGTGGACAGGGTGGAAAGTGCATCGGGAGATGAAGTAGAAAAAAATGAGCCAAAGAAATACGGAAGTCTTATGACAGAAAAGGAAGCAGGTCTGCTGCAGGAATATATGCGCACAGTGGTTACCAGCGGAACGGGAGCAAAACTTTCGGGACAATCCTATGAAGCTTCCGGAAAGACTGGTACAGCACAGGTTTCAGATTCATCAGACCAGACAAATGCCTGGTTTGTCGGATATGCAAAAAAGGACGGATACAAAGATATTGCGGTTGCGGTAGTGGTAGAAGACAGCGGTGCCGGAAGTACGTATGCGGTTCCGATTGCCAAGAAGATATTTGACGTATATTTTAACAAATGATATACTTTGGACAAGTATATTTATGTCAGCTGTATTGGCATGACAGAACACAACACAGGAGGGATTGCGATGATAGAGGCAACGAGCTGTGGTGGTGTGGTAATCTTTCGTGGAAAAATTTTGCTTTTGTACAAAAATTACAGAAACAGATACGAAGGCTGGGTACTTCCGAAGGGAACGGTAGAACCCGGTGAGGAATATAAGGATACTGCAATCCGTGAAGTCAAAGAAGAAACCGGAGCGACAGCAACAATTATTCAGTATGTAGGCAAAAGCCAATATTCATTTACAGTTCCGGGAGATACCGTGGAGAAAGAGGTACACTGGTATCTTATGATGGGCGAAAGTTATTATAGCAAGCCGCAGAGGGAAGAGTATTTTGTGGATTCAGGTTTTTATAAGTATCATGAGGCATATCATCTGCTTAAATTTTCAAACGAAAAGCAGATATTGGAAAAAGCCTACAATGAATATCTGGATTTAAAAAAAAGCAATTTGTGGGGAACACACAAATATTATTAAGTAGCAGGAAGGACATGCATGAAGTGGTATCGTAACCTTTACGTCAGCAATTCTATCGGGGATAAAGCCAATCGAATAAAGTGGAAGATCAACCATAATGCAGGAACGATTTCGGTATATGTCATTGCATTTGCGAGCAACAGCCAGAATCTTTTAGATATTATTCCGGCCTGGGAACTGATGCAGAAATCTTATCCGAAGAAACAGATGAAAATTATAGGACTTGCAAAGGGCTATGAAGATGCACTTGAACTTGTCCGGACAATCATAGATGAAACATACCAGAATACGGGAGATGTGGATGTCTGGAAATATCTGAAAGAAGAACGGAGGCGGATGGCATGACGGTCGTACTCCTGATTCTTAAGATCATTGGAATTATATTGGCAGCGTTGCTGGGAACCGTAGTACTTGGAATTCTTCTTGTGCTATTTTGTCCGTTCCGTTATCGGATTTGGGGAAGCTACCATGAGAAGCCGGATTTTTCGATTCGGGTTGCCTGGCTGATGTGTATTTTTCAGTTCCGGATGGATATTACAGATACACAGCAGATGCATCTGCGGATTTTTGGATTTCGCAAAAAACTTTCTCGGGTCGAGAAAGAGGCAGAAACAGATGCATTTGGCGAGAAAACAGAGAAAGAGAATGATACCTCTGGACAATTTGAAGATACAGAAGATGCAATAGAGACGAAATCATCGGGTGTATCCTCTAAATCACCGGAAAAGAAAATTTCCATAAGTCAAAAAGCGAAAAGGTTATGGGAAAAAATGAAAGATATCTGTAAAAAGATGAAAAGAGCTCTTTCGAATATCAAAGAAACGGCTGCAAAAATAAAAAAACTGTATATGGATCCGCAGAATAAACTGGCATTTACAAAATTAAAACAGTCGGCAGTAAAGCTTTTTCGTGTGCTTCATCCCAAAAAGTTCCGATTACAATTGAAATATTCCACTGGTTCACCCGATACGACAGGGCAGTTACTTGGTGTGATTGCAATGTTTCCAATCGGATATCGGAATGGATGGAACATTGTTCCGGATTTTACTGCGGATGCATTTTATGCGGATGCGGAGTTTGATGTGCGTGGGCGTGTTTTGGGGATAAGCCTTATAAAGCTTGCTTGTTCGATAATTCTTGATAAGAATTGTAAAAGATTATATAATAAAGTTACATCGATTTTCAAATAATATAGTTAAAAATGGAAAAGAGAGAAGGATAGGAGGATTTTTCTATGGCAGATAACAGCTTTAACAATACAGTAGAATCATTATTTAAAGGAATGGACAGTTTTATTACTACAAAGACCGTTGTTGGAGATGCGATTCACATCGGAGATACCATAATCTTACCACTGGTGGATGTATCATTCGGTGTCGCGGCTGGTGCTTTTTCGCAGGAAAAGAAAAATAACGGTGCCGGTGGTATGGGTGGAAAAATTAATCCAAGTGCTGTGCTTGTTATTCAGAACGGACAGACAAAACTTGTGAATATCAAAAATCAGGATGGTATGACAAAAATTTTGGATATGGTTCCGGATATTGTTAATAAATTTACTTCGGGAAAAGGAAATGAAGATCTGACTTTTGATGATATTGTAGATGCGGCAGATGACGCAGAAAATGAAGAAAAATAATATAATCATATAGTATTTTTACAAAAGAGGCATATATTATAAATAATATATGCTTTTTTTGGTGGGAAAAATGAAACGAATCTGGGGATATACATTGTTCTGGTTTGCCATGGGAATGCTGCTTATGTATATCATAGGAGGAGGGTGCATAGGAATCCTTCTGATTGCGGGAAGCCTTTTGCTTTCCTATCTATTATTTTCCTGCAGGTAAGAGAGGATCTTTTTTGCTTTGTGAGTGGGAACATGCAGTTTTGATAATAAGATAAAAAAAGAACCATCGCATTGCGATGGTCCTTAAACAGCTTACTAAGCTCTCTCAACTTTACCAGATCTAAGGCAGGAAGCACAAACATATAATTTCTGTGGTACTCCGTTAACTTTACAGCTCACACGTTTGATGTTTGATTTCCATACTTTGTTGGATCTTCTATGAGAATGGCTGACATTATTTCCGTAATGTACGCCTTTTTCACAAACTGCACATTTTGCCATGGTATTGCACCTCCTTGCATTTCATTAAACTTGTCTTTTTCAAGTTCACAACAAATGTATTCTATCAGATTCGCTTTTTAAATGCAAGGAAAAATTATAAAAAAATGAAATATATTTACAATTGGCTCAAAAATGGTTATAATACATGGTGTATTATGGATGAAAGCCATGAACAGATTCGTTCATGTTTTGATACCTAAATAAAGATACGTATTTGGAGGTATGTATATGAAGGGACAGATGGACACCCAATATGGGAAAATTTTAATTGATGAAGATGTCATCGCTACCTATGCAGGTTCTGTCGCAGTAGAATGCTTTGGAATTGTAGGTATGGCAGCCGTTAATATGAAAGACGGACTGGTAAAACTTTTGAAGCGTGATTATCTTACACACGGAATCAGTGTGTTGATCGAAGATGAGAACCAGATTACCATCGATTTTCATGTGATCATTGCATATGGTGTTAGTATTGCTACGGTTTCCGATAACCTGATTGAGACCGTTAAATATAAGGTAGAGTCATTTACCGGTATGAAAATCAATAAGATCAATATCTACGTCGAAGGCGTTCGCGTAATTGATTAGGGAGGATACAAAATTGGAAATCACAAGCATTAATACTGAGATACTGTCCAAAATGTTCCTGGCAGGAGCAAAAAATCTGGACGCAAAAAAAGAATGGATCAACGAACTGAATGTTTTCCCGGTTCCAGATGGTGATACCGGAACAAATATGTCTATGACCATTATGTCTGCAGCAAGAGAGGTAAGCAATCTGACAAACCCTTCTATGAAGGAGCTTTCTAAGGCGATTTCTTCTGGTTCTCTTCGTGGTGCAAGAGGCAATTCGGGCGTTATTTTATCCCAGCTGTTTCGTGGCTTCTGCAAGGTGATTGCCGGATATGACGAAGTGGATGTGACTGTTTTATGTGACGCTTTCCAGAAAGCGGTAGAGACTGCATATAAGGCAGTTATGAAGCCGAAGGAAGGAACTATTCTTACTGTTGCAAAAGGAGCAGCAGATAAAGCTTTGGAGCTAGCAGAAGAGACAGATGATCTTGTTTACTTCTGTGATGAAATTATCAAGCATGCAGATTATGTACTGAGCCAGACACCGGAGATGCTTCCGGTACTCAAACAGGCTGGAGTTGTAGATTCCGGCGGACAGGGACTTATGCAGGTGCTCAAAGGTGCATACGATGCACTTCTTGGCAAAGAAGTTGATTACGAAATCGAAGATGCCGGAAACGGATCAGGTGTGGTAAAGATTTCAGCTGAGACAGAAAAAGAAATCAAGTTTGGATATTGTACGGAATTTATCATTGTACTGAATCGCCCGTTATCTGAGCAGGAAGAACATGAGTATAAGGCTTATCTGGAATCAATTGGTGATTCTATCGTGGTTGTTGCGGACGATGAGATTGTAAAGACTCACGTACATACCAACGATCCGGGTCTTGCAATTCAAAAGGCTTTAACACATGGTTCTTTGAGCAAGATTAAGATTGACAATATGCGTGAGGAGCATCAGGAAAAACTGATCAAAGATGCTGAAAAACTTGCTGAAAAACAGAAAGAAGAGGAGAAAGTTGCGCCAAAAGCAGACGAGCCACGCAAAGACATGGGATTTATCTCTGTGTCAATCGGAGAAGGAATGAACGAGATTTTCCGCGGACTTGGTGTCGATTATATTATCGAGGGCGGACAGACGATGAACCCGAGTACGGAAGATATGCTGAGCGCAATTGATCATGTGAATGCGGATCACATTTTTATTCTTCCAAATAATAAAAATATTATTATGGCAGCAAATCAGGCAGCGAGCCTTGTGGAAGATAAGGAGATTATTGTTCTTCCTACCAAAACAATTCCGCAGGGTATTGTGGCTATGGTAAATTATATTCCAGATTACTCTGCTGAGGAAAACAAAGAGACAATGCTTTCTGAGATTGACAATGTAAAGACCGGTCAGGTTACTTATGCTGTCCGCGATACGGAAATCGACGGAAAAGTAATTAAGCAGAATGATTTCATGGGAATTGGTGATAAGGAAATTCTTTCGGTAGGAACTGATTTGAAAGCGACAACGCTTGAAATGATTGATGCGATGGTAGACGAGGATTCTGCTATTGTAAGCATTTATTATGGTACAGAGTCTAACGAGAAAGATGCAGAAGCAATCGGTGCTGTCATTGGCGCAAAGTATCCGGATGTTGAGGTTGAGATCAACAATGGAGGTCAGCCGATTTACTACTATGTAATTTCTGTAGAATAAGAATAGGATTATTAATATGGATCAAAATTCAGCGATTACTGCGATTAAGGGGATTGGTGAAAAGACAAAAGATTCATTTGCAAAGATGGGAGTATACACCGTTGGTGATATACTCCTTCGTTTTCCCCGGACTTATATAAAATACCCATCGGCCCAGCCGATCAATGAGATTTTTTCACTCACGGAAGAACGCCATGCGATTGCAGCAAAAATACAGACAGCCCCTGTTGTGAAAAATGGACGCCGAATGCAGATTACACTGCTTACTATTGGAGACAGTGGACACAAGATGCAGTTGATCTGGTATCGCATGCCATATATAAAAAATAATTTACAGAGAAATCATTATTATGTGTTTTATGGCAAAGTGAGCGTCCGTGATGGAAAATATGTGATGGAACAGCCGGTAATTTATACACCGGAAGCATATCAGGAGATGGAAGGTCGGCTGCTGCCGGTCTATACTTTGACAACTGGTATTACAAATAATCTGATGACCAAGACGATTCGACAGGCGCTTGATGATGAGGCATTGCTTTTGGATTATATTCCGAAAGAAATCCGTCATCAGTACCAACTGTGCGAATATAATTATGCAATTAAAGAAATACATTTTCCAGATGAGATGGATTCACTGATTGAAGCAAGACGAAGACTGGTCTTTGATGAATTTTTTGATTTCATTCTGGGTATGCAATATCAGAAAGAGCGGAAAAATCGTGAAGAGAATGCATTTGATTTTAAAGATGATCAATTTATATGGAATCTGATGAAACAGCTTCCGTATGATCTGACTGGTGCACAGAAACGGACACTTGAGGAGATTGTGGCGAATATACAAGGACCATATGTAATGCAGCGCCTGATACAGGGCGATGTGGGTTCCGGCAAGACGGTTATAGCATTTCTTGCAATGGCCTGGGCGGCAGAGAGCGGGTATCAGTCTGCAATTATGGCGCCGACAGAAGTCCTTGCAAGACAGCATTATGAAACTTTTTGCTCATGGTGCGAGAATTTTCATCTGGAGTATCCGGTCGTGCTCCTAACAGGTTCAATGACGACGAAAGAAAAACGTCTGGCATATGAGAAACTGGAGCAAATGCCCAATGCCATGATTATTGGCACCCATGCCTTGATACAGGAAAAGGCAGTTTTTACCAATCTTGCACTTGTAATTACAGACGAGCAGCACCGGTTTGGTGTAAAACAAAGAGATGTGTTTGCAGACAAAGGAAATCATCCCCACATTCTGGTGATGTCGGCGACACCGATTCCACGGACACTTGCAATTATTATTTATGGCGATATGGATATTTCTGTGATTGATGAAGTGCCGGCAAAACGTTTGCCAATAAAAAATTGTGTGGTAAATACCGGATATCGGCCGAAAGCCTACGAATTTATTGCAGAGCAGATTAAGCTTGAACATCAGGCGTACATTATCTGCCCTCTTGTAGAAGCGAGTGAATCTATGGAGGGAGAAAATGTAACAGATTATGCCAGACAGCTTGCGGGACAGTTCTCCGATGATGTCAAAATCGGTGTCCTGCATGGAAAAATGAAAAACGATAAAAAGAATGCTGTTATGGAGCAATTCGCAAAAAATGAAATTCAGATCCTTGTTTCTACGACGGTTGTGGAAGTCGGAGTGAATGTGCCGAATGCGACCGTTATGTTGATTGAAAATGCAGATCGATTCGGACTTGCCCAATTGCATCAGCTGCGAGGACGTGTGGGAAGAGGCGATGCACAGTCTTATTGCATTATGGTGAATGCGTCTTCTTCTAAAAACGCAAAGAGACGATTGGAAATTCTAAATAAATCAAATGACGGATTTTTTATTGCCAGTGAAGATTTGAAGCTACGTGGACCGGGAGATTTTTTTGGTATTCGTCAAAGCGGGGATTTTGCGTTTGAGCTTGCAGATATTTATCAGGATGCGTCGGAATTGAAACAGGCTTCTGAGGCAGTGGCGGAAATATTGAACAAGGATCCAAATCTGGAACTGGAAGAACATAAATTACTTCGTTTGCGTATGAAACGTTTTATGGAAGAACAGATTGGAAAGATGAATTTATAGAACATACAAAGGGGCACCCGTTATGGGTGCCCGAAAAGACATGAATTTTTCTTTTGTACATTGCCTGCTTACTGACCGTTTTTTTCGGCCATCTGCCGTTCTTGTGCTTCAATCATTTTTTTGACCATATATCCGCCGACAGAACCATTCTGTTTTGCGGTCAGGTTTCCGTTGTATCCGTTGCTAAGTGGAACTCCAAGTTCATCAGCAACTTCATACTTAAAACGTTCTAATGATTTTTTTGTACTTCTGTTTGCCATGATGTTTTCCTCCTTTGCGTGTGTACTTTTGTGGTACATTGGTAGTATGTGCAGAGGAAAAGGACATATGCTGGTAAGTTTGGGTGCCTTTTACAAAGCTTGGAAAAATAAAAATTTTTACTCAATAAGCTTCAGATGACTGATATCCGGATGAATTGTCAGTGAGTAATTCGTATAATACACAACAAATCCCGGAGCACTTCCGGCAGGCTTTTTTACATTCTTTTTTTGCAAATAATCAATTTCTATTTTGTCGCTGTCTCGCCCTTTGGAATAAAAGCCGGCAAGCATTCCGGCCTCTTCGAATACACGATCCGGCATTTCTTCTCCTTTTGATTTTACGATAACATGAGAACCAGGCATTCCTTTTGCGTGGAACCACCAGTCATTGCCGGTAGCAAATTTGAAGGTGAGTTCATCGTTCTGATAATTGTTTTTCCCAACATAGATATCATATCCATCCGAAGAGAGATAATGAAACGGTTTGCTTTTGATTTTTTCTTTTTTTCCGCTACGATTTTTTTTGATAAATCCATATTCTGTCAATTCCTGCTTAATCTGTACAAGATCGTCTGCGGAGAGGGCGATATCCAAAGAGTTCTGGATCGATTCAAGATGGTCGATTTCGGCTTGGGTTTCCTGAAGAAGTTTATCAAGAGCTTCTGCAGTTCGCTTTAATTTTCCATAACGGTCAAAAAACTTTTGTGAATTTTCCTGCGGTGAGAGAGTAGGATCCAACGGAATGCGGATTTCCTTATTGTTATCATAGAAATTCGGGGCAAGAAGTTCCTTTGCACCTTCTTCAAGATTGTATCCGTATACATTGATTAACTCACCATACAATTTATATTTTTCCCTTTTTTCAGAGTCTTTTAACTGTTTTTGTTGTAACTGATACTTTTTCTGATTACGTTCAAGTGCTGTTGTGACAATGCGGCGCAGATCTGCAGATTTCTGTCGTATGCGGCTGTATATATTTTTTTCAGCATAATAAACTTCCAGAACACGGGAAATACTGTCAAAAGATTCGGTTTCATAATCCTGATATAAAGTAAGTTCAACGGCGGAAAATTCAATCGGTTCCCGGCCTTTACGAACGATTACCGGATGATAGTGTTTGTTACGGATTTCATCAAAGAACCATGCAATATGATTGCAAAGATGCAAAATCTGATCTTCTGAGTAGGATGCCAGCGGCTGTTCTCCGTCGAGCCCTGCACGATATGCGATTTCAGATGCAATCAATGGGCTTACACCTGTAAAAGTAGAATAGATTGCCTTCATGACAGTCAGTGGTTTCCCTGCAATCGCATCGTGAATCTGTGCTGCATCCATGGTTAACGGGTTGAATTTGTTGTCCTGTGTACCCGGAATAAAATATGGTTTTCCAGGTAAAACTTCACGTACGGAACTGACAGCGGAAGAAATTCGTTTGATGCTGTCGATGATGGTGCCATCTTCATCACAGAAAATAATATTGGAATATTTTCCCATTAATTCAACAATTAAAGTCTTATGGCATAAGTCACCCATTTCGTTCAGATGCTCAATTTCCATATTGATGATACGTTCCATATGTGGCTGATAAATACGAGTGATGCGTCCGTTAGCCACATGTTTGCGCAGTACCATGCAAAAAGTTGGAGCGGTAAGCGGACTTGGTTTGTTTTCACTTGTTAAATATAAAAATGGAAGAGATGCACTTGCGGAAATGGCTACCCGGAACTGTCCATTGGAACCTTTACAGGTTAAGAGCAGTTCGTCATTTTCCGGCTGTGCAATCTTGCTGATTTTTGCATTTAATATTGTCTGGTTCAGTTCGTGAACGAGACCAGATATAACGATTCCGTCAAAAGCCATAGTTGCCTCCTATTGTAATTTATAGCGATTGTTTATATTATAGTATGAAAATAAAGAAAAATCCAATGAATATTTGACGAATCAGAAAAATAGCATTATAATACATTTATCTATGCATAAACTATGCATTTTTACAGGAGAAAGCCAATGATCAAAAGTATGACCGGATTTGGAAGATGTGAATTTACAGATGAAAAACGTAAATTTACCGTCGAACTTAAATCCGTAAATCATCGCTATCTTGATGTTAATATTAAGATGCCGAAAAAACTGAATTTTTTCGAGAGTTCTATTCGTGCACTGTTGAAAGAGTATATTGAACGTGGTAAAGTAGATGTCTATATCACGTATGAAGATTATACGGAAGATAATTATGCGTTAAAGTATAATTCAGCTCTGGCTGCACAGTATCTGGATTATTTAAACAGAATGGCCGAAGAATTTAGCCTTGAAAATGATATCAGGGTCAGCAATCTGTCGCGATATCCGGATGTTCTGGTTATGGAAGAACAGGATGTGGACGAAAAGGAATTGTGGGATGGACTGGAACGTGCCTTGCGCGGTGCATGCGAGCAGTTTGTGGCAAGCCGTATCAAAGAGGGCGAAAGTCTGAAAGTTGATCTCATAGACAAGCTGGATCATATGATTTCTTATGTCGATTTTATTGAGAAACGTTCTCCACAGATTATGGAAGAATATCGCAAAAGGCTTGAGGATAAAATTAAAGAGATTCTTGGAGATCGACAGATGGACGATGGACGCATCGCAACCGAAGTTACCATTTATGCGGATAAGGTTTGTGTAGACGAAGAAACCGTGCGTTTGCGGAGCCATATCAATACAACAAAAGACACTTTGCTGGAAGGTGGTTCAATCGGGCGCAAGCTTGATTTTATCGCGCAGGAGATGAATCGTGAAGCAAACACGATTCTTTCCAAGGCAAACAATATAGAAATTTCAGATACAGGAATCAATTTAAAAACCAGCATTGAAAAAGTGCGGGAACAGATTCAAAATATTGAATAGAGGAAGTTACAGATGGAAAACAAAGGCAAGTTAGTTGTTATTTCCGGCTTTTCCGGAGCCGGAAAAGGAACTCTTATGAAGGCTTTGATGAAGGAATACGGTGATTCGTATGCGTTGTCTGTGTCGGCGACGACAAGAAATCCGAGACCGGGCGAAATGGACGGGGTGGATTATTTCTTTGTCACTAAAGATAAATTTGAACAGATGATAGCGGAAGATGCGCTGATTGAGTATGCACAGTATGTTGGAAATTATTATGGAACTCCAAAGGAATATGTGCAGCAACAGTTAGATCTTGGCAAAAATGTAATCCTTGAAATCGAGATACAGGGCGCTTTAAAAATCAAAGAAAAATTTCCGGATACGGTTTTAATGTTTGTGACAGCACCAAATGCCAACGAATTAAAAAATCGTCTTGTAGGACGTGGTACAGAGACCCCGGAAGTGATTGCAGCACGGCTATCCCGCGCATGTGAGGAATCCATGGGAATGGAAAAATATGATTATTTAGTGATAAACGATACGATTGAGAATGGCATTTCCCTGATTGATCGTCTTATCTGTGATGAGAGGTCTGGAAATAAGGAAAACAATCGCGCACATCGTGTATCTGCTAATATAGATTTTATTAATAAAATGAGAGAAGAGCTTTCAGGCTTTTCGAAAGGAGAATGAATATGATACATCCATCATACGTAGAATTAATGAAAGTTGTTAACGACGGTGTAGAAATCGGTGAGGAGCCAGTAGTAAACAGCCGTTATTCCATCGTTCTTGCTACTGCTAAGCGTGCAAGACAGATCATTGCTGGTGCAGAACCACTGATTGATAATCCAAAATGTAATAAACCGCTTTCTATTGCTGTAGAAGAATTATATCGCGGTGCAGTTAAAATCCAGTCTGAGGACGAAGAAAATAATTAAAAGAAAGTAAGAGGGGAGTGACAATGGTCATTCCCTTTTTCAAGTGAGAGGTACTATGAAATTATTATTTATTTCACTTGGGTGTGATAAAAACCTTGTAGATTCTGAATACATGATAGGCATGTTGACGAATCATGGCATTGAATTGACGGATGATGAGACAGCAGCGGACATCATAATTGTTAATAGTTGCTGTTTTATTGGTGACGCAAAAGAAGAAAGTATTAACACAATCCTTGAGATGGCACAACAGAAGAAGACGGGCAAATGCCGCTCTCTAATTGTTACGGGCTGTCTGACACAACGTTATCAGGAAGAAGTAAAAAAGGAAATCCCGGAAGTGGATGCTATCCTTGGAACGAATTCTTATGATTCTATCTGGGAGGCTGTTGAAGAAACTTTAGATGACAAATTCTATGAGAATTTCCACACATTGACAGGACTTCCGCATGTGAATACAAAACGTACGATTACGACAGGCGGACATTTTGCTTATTTAAAAATTGCAGAGGGATGCAACAAAAATTGTACGTATTGCGTGATTCCGTCGGTTCGTGGACGTTATCGCAGTGTGCCATTGGAAGAATTGGTTACATCTGCAAAGGAACTGGTTGCCGGTGGGGTAAAAGAACTGATTCTTGTTGCACAGGAGACTACATTATATGGAGTAGATCTGTATGGAGAAAAAAGTCTGCACAAGCTGTTGGATGCGTTGAATGAGATTCCAGGATTGTTCTGGATTCGTATTATGTATTGCTATCCGGAAGAAATTTATGAGGAACTGATCAATGCAATGATTCGCGACAAGAAAGTGTGCCATTATCTGGATATGCCGATTCAACATTGCAACGACAGTATTTTGCAACGCATGGGACGCAAAACAAATAAAAAGGAACTGACTGCAAGAATTGATCATTTGCGGGAACGGATTCCGGATATCACTTTGCGAACCACTCTGATTTGTGGTTTTCCGGGCGAGACCCAGCAGATGCATGAGGAACTGATGCAATTTGTAAATGATATGGAATTTGACCGTCTTGGCGCATTTACTTATTCTGCTGAAGAAGGAACTCCTGCTGCGGAAATGCCGGATCAGATTGATGAAGAACAGAAGGCTGACTGGCAGGCAGATGTCATGGAACTTCAGGAAGAAGTGATTTTTGATAAAAATGATTCCATGAAAGGAACAGAACTCTATGCATTTATTGAAGGGAAAGTTGCAGATGAAAATGCATATGTAGGACGCACTTACCGTGATGCACCAAATGTAGACGGCTATATTTTTATTAATACGGATGAAGAACTTATGACCGGCGACATTGTAAAAGTTCGTGTTACCGGTGCTTATGAATATGATCTGATAGGAGAAATAATATGAATTTACCAAATAAACTGACGCTTTTTCGTGTTGTATTGATTCCATTTTTTGTATTCTTTTTATTAGCTCCATATTTTGAGGAATATGGAAACTATATTGCAGTTGCAATTTTTATTGTGGCAAGTATTACGGATTTTCTTGATGGAAAAATCGCCAGAAAATATAATCTTGTCACGAATTTCGGAAAATTTATGGATCCCCTCGCAGATAAACTTCTTGTATGCTCTGCATTGATCTGCCTGATTCAGCTGGAACTGATTCCGGCGTGGGTTGTAATCATTATCATTGCACGTGAGTTTATTATCAGCGGATTTCGACTTGTAGCATCGGATAATGGTGTGGTTATCGCTGCCAGTTACTGGGGTAAATTTAAGACTGCTTTCCAGATGCTGACGGTAATTGTTCTTATTTTAAATATTCCGAATAAAGTATTTACAATACTTGGAACTGTATTGATTTATGTATCACTTGCACTTACTGTTATTTCGCTGATTGACTATATTGCAAAAAATAAAGATGTGCTGAAGGATCAAAAGTAATATGACAGTATATGATTTGCTAAATAAATATCAGATGACAGTTACGACGGCAGAAAGCTGTACGGGCGGGCTGGTGGCTTCCGGACTGGTGGACATTGCAGGAATTTCTGCTTTCTTTAAGGAAGGCTATGTAACTTACGCACCGGAAGCAAAGGAAAGAATCCTTGGTGTACCAAAAGAAGTGATTGAGCAGTATGGCGTGGTAAGTGAAGAGACTGCAGCAAAAATGGCCGAGGGCGCAGCAAGAACTGCAGATGCCGATACTGCAATTGCTACGACAGGAGTTGCGGGGCCGGACGGAGGAACAAAACGGACACCGGTTGGAACCGTCTGCTTTGGTTGTTTTGTTAAAAACAGGACATACACTGTGTGCAGGCATTTTGAAGGAAATCGTGCACAGGTGAGACAGCAGGCTGCTGAATTTGCACTTGCTTATTTGAAAGAATGTATTCAGACATTTGAAAAAGGCTGTGAAATGGAGAAAAAAGTATGAGAATTATAGCTGGTACAGCAAGAAGTCTTCCGTTGAAGACCATTGAGGGTATGAATACCCGTCCTACAAGCGACAAAATTAAAGAGACATTATTTAATATGCTGCAGATTGATGTGCCGGGATGTTATTTTCTGGATCTGTTTGCCGGCAGTGGACAAATCGGATTAGAAGCTTTGAGCCGTGGTGCTGCATACAGCGTTTTTATAGAAAATAACCGTAAAGCGGCAAAGTGTATTGAAGATAATATTATATTTACAAAATTTGATAAAGTTTCAAAACTTCTTACGACAGATGTGATCAGTGGACTTCATAATCTCGAAGGAAAATATACATTTGATATTATTTTTATGGATCCTCCTTATCGCCAGGGACTGGAAGAAGATGTTTTACGCTTCCTTTCAAAGTCAGACATACTTAAACCGGATACAAAGATTATTGTCGAGGCATCTCTGGATACGGATTTTTCCTATTTAGATGAACTCGGTTTCAATGTTTTGAAGTTTAAAAAATATAAAACGAATATGCATGTATTCATACAAAAGAGATAGGAGATTTGACATAGTATTATGAAAAGGGCAATCTATCCGGGAAGTTTTGATCCCGTAACATTTGGACATATGGATATCATTACACGGTCGGCTCAGATTGTAGATGAACTGATCGTTGGAGTCCTGAATAACAGTGCAAAAAACTCGTTGTTTTCTTTAGAAGAACGTGTTAGTATGATTAAAGAGATGACGAAGGACATGCCGAATGTAAAAGTGGCATCTTTTGATGGTTTGCTGGTTGATTTTATGAACGAAATTGATGCTACAATCATTGTTCGTGGATTGCGGGCTGTTACTGATTTTGAATATGAGTTACAGATCGCACAGGCAAATCATGTACAGGATTCTAAGATTGAAACGATCTTCCTGACAACAGATCTTAGATATTCCTATTTGAGTTCGACAATTGTAAAGGAATTTGCTTCCTACGGTGGAGATATTTCGAACTTCGTTCCGGAGTGTTTCATTGATAGAATATATGAAAAATACCAGATTAAAAAAGGAGATTTTTAATTATGAGCAGCAAGATGGAACAGATTATCGAAGAAATTGAAGAATATATTGATGGATGTAAGTTTCAGCCATTATCAAACACAAAAATTATTGTAAATAAAGAAGAACTTGAAGAATTAATCGGAGAATTGCGTGCAAAGACTCCGGAAGAAATTAAACGGTATCAAAAAATTATCAGCAATAAAGAGGCAATTCTTGCAGATGCACAGGCGAAAGCTGATCAGATTATTGCACAGGCACAAGTGCAGACAACAGAGCTCGTTAGTGAGCATCAGATTATGCAACAGGCCTATGCGCAGGCGAACGAAGTTGTTATGATTGCGACAAAGCAGGCCCAGGAAATTCTTGACAATGCCACAAATGAAGCAAACGAAATTCGTATGGGCGCAATGGGATATGCCGATGATCAGCTGCGCAGTATAGAAGATGTATTAACAAATTCTATTGAAACGTCAAAGGCCCGTACAGAAAGCCTGGTCAGCTCATTACAAGGATTTCTTGATGTTGTGACACAGAATCGTTTGCAATTATTCCCGGCGGATGAAGAACAAAGCGAACAGGATAAGGGAAAATCTGAGACTGAGAATACTATACCGGAGGTATCAAAAGCAACTGAAGAACCAGAAATCACTAATATTTCTCTTTCAGATGATGAGCCTGAGGAATAGTAAGGGGGCAATCGCCATGATGGCGGCGATAAGCAAAAGTTTCATTTTCAAATATTGCTTTATTGATAGGTTACTTACGCTAAGCAAAGAAGCTGTCTGGAACAGACCGGATATTCCGTTCAAAGCCAGAAATAGTACCGTCAACAGATATTTTTGAAAATGATTACAGGAAAATTGGCTGAGCGCAGAGATTCCATTCGTTACTTCCAGACAACCGGTAAGGACGAGCTTTGGAAAGGAACTTCCGTAAGGAATGCTTTGTGCGATTTCAGCAAAAATCGAAAACATCATAATATAACCACATATTTTTATTAATGTTTCGAATCCGTTTATGATACCGGCGTCAACGATTTGCATATTCAATTGAAATCTTGATGCTTTTTTTTCATGTACAAAGCGTTCTGGTTTTATAAAAGACAATAAAGCAAGGCATATGCAAAGAGGTATGCCATACAACAACAGGAAAAATGGAACAACTGAAGAAAAGTGCAGCTGATTGACGAGGACCGAAGTAACGAACACCGGGCTGAGATTGTTGGTAAAGCATGCAAGAATCTGCGCTCTTTTTTTGACGATTCGATGATGTTCATATAAATCTGCGGAAAGCTTGCTCCCAATTGGAAAACCGAAGAGAAACCCGCAGAAAATGACATACCATTCTTCTGGTTGAATGCGAAGAAAACTATGTTTTTTTTCGTGAGCAGGATGCGAAAATAAATTGGAATGTAGAACAATATAAGAAATAACAGAAAAAGGGAGCAGGGTTGGAAGAATTTGTTCAAACCACAGTGTAAGTCCCCTGCGGGATGCCATGAGAGCATTTTGAGGATAAATAAGAAAGTATAAAATCATAATAATAAGTAGAGAGATACAACTTAATTTTTTCATACTATAATTTATGACATTTAGGAGGTAACTATGATGAAATTAGAAAATTTATATCCAGAACGTGTTTTTTATTACTTTGAAAAACTTACAGAGATTCCACACGGATCTAGAAACACAAAGCAGATCAGCGATTATCTGGTTTCTTTTGCAAAGGAACATGAACTGAAATATTATCAGGATGAATCAAACAATGTGATTATTGTAAAAGAAGCTACTGCGGGATATGAAAACGCAGACACAATTATTATTCAGGGTCATATGGATATGGTCTGTGAAAAGGAAAACGGTTGCAATATTGATTTTACAAAAGATAGTCTGGATATTTTTATAGATGGTGATTTCGTGAAAGCAAAAGGAACAACACTTGGCGGGGATGATGGTATTGCCGTAGCATATGCGCTTGCAATTTTGGAATCCAAAGAAATCGCGCATCCAAAGCTTGAAGTGATTATCACAGTTGATGAGGAGATTGGAATGCTTGGAGCAGCAGATATCGATCTTTCTATGATTACCGGACATAAAATGCTGAATATAGACAGTGAAGAAGAAGGACATTTTCTTACTGGATGTGCTGGAGGTATGTCATTACATTCAAATATTCCGGTACAGAGAACTTTGCAAAAAGGACAAAAATTTAATCTGAAAATTACAGGTTTGGAAGGCGGACATTCTGGAGCAGAGATTGACAAAGAACACGGAAATGCAAATATTATCATGGGAAGAGTGTTGAAAGGGATTTTTGACCGTACACCATTTGGAATCATTTCGCTTGCAGGAGGACTTAAAGATAATGCAATTCCAAGAGAATGTATAGGTGACATTCTGGTACCTGCTGAGAAGGTTGGTGCTGTAAAAGAGTATGTAAATGAAATGGACGGTATCCTGAAAAATGAGTTTATGAGTTCGGATCCGGCAGTAACTGTTGTTTTGACCGAGGAGGGAGAAGCAGAAGAACAGATCCTGGATTTTGGTTCTGTTAATCGTGTAATTTTCTATCTTCGTACAGTGCCAAACGGCATCCAGAATATGAGTCAGGTTATGCATGGTCTGGTAGAAACTTCTTTGAATTTAGGAATTATGGAACTTTTCGAGGATCATCTGCATACTGTATCATCTGTCCGAAGCAGTGTCGGAACACGCAAGACAGAGTTGTGTGAGCGTGTAGATACCGTTGTTGAGATGGTTGGTGGCGAGACAGAGATTGAGGGGGCTTATCCGGCCTGGGAATATCGCAAAGATTCTGAACTTCGCATGCAGATTGCAAAAGTATATGAAGAGCTTTATCACACAGAACCTGTATTTGAGACGATTCATGCAGGACTGGAATGTGGATTATTATCTCAGAAAATAAAAGATCTCGATTGCGTAGCATTCGGACCGGATATTTTTGATATTCATACACCAAAGGAGCGCTTGAGTATTTCATCAACTGCACGTGTCTGGGATATGCTGGTTGCCTTTTTAAAAGAAGCAAAATAAAAATTGTGAGGAAGCTATGATTCGGTTGGATAAATTTCTTGCAGAAGCAGGTGTCGGAACAAGGACAGAAGTTAAGAAATTGATTAAGGCAAAAAAGGTTACGGTTGATGGAGTGACTGTTACCCGGCCAGAACAGAAGGTAAACACTACGGATGCCGTAAGCGTTGCCGGGAAAGAAATTGTTTACGAGAAATATTCTTATTATCTGTTTCATAAACCGGCCGGATGTGTAACGGCGCGGCAGGATTCCATGCATAAGACGGTATTGGATTATTTTCCGGAAGAGCTGCAAAGAAATTTATCTCCGGTTGGACGGTTAGATAAAGATACGGAAGGGCTACTACTTCTGACAAATGATGGTGCATTTAATCATTATCTGATGAGTCCGGCAAATCATGTGACGAAAACATATTATGCAGTTCTTGATCAGAAAGTGCCGGAAACTGCAGTTAACCTGTTTGCTGAAGGCGTTGACATCGGAGATGATAAAAAAACACTTCCGGCAGAACTTCACATTTTGCCTACAAAGTCAGATGAAGAAAAAACAACCCAATATGCCGCAGAGTTAACAATCTGTGAAGGACGTTTTCATCAGGTGAAGCGTATGTTTGCGGCTGTTGGCTGCAAGGTTGTTTATCTGAAACGCATTCGCATGGGAAGTCTCACCTTGACTGATTTGAAAAAAGGCGCTTATCGGAAATTGTCACAGGAAGAAATCAACCGGTTAAAAGAGGAAAAAGGATAGAGAGGTTTTACATGTACGAAGGATATTTACCAATTTCAAAACAGGATATGATCGACCGGGGTATTGAACAGCTGGATTTTGTTTATGTATGTGGTGACGCTTATGTAGATCATCCGTCCTTCGGACATGCAATCATTGCGCGTTTGCTCGAAGCTCATGGTTATTCGGTCGGAATTATTTCACAGCCGGACTGGAAGGATGACAGTTCTATTTCCATTTTGGGTGTGCCAAGGCTTGGATTTCTTGTGTCAGCAGGAAATATGGATTCCATGGTAAACCATTATTCCGTTTCCAAAAAGAGAAGAAATTCAGATTCGTATACACCAGGTGGTGTTATGGGAAAACGTCCGGATTATGCGACGGTGGTTTATTGCAATCTGATTCGCCATACGTATAAGACGGTACCGATTATTATTGGCGGTATCGAGGCTAGTCTTCGCAGACTTGCCCACTATGATTACTGGTCCAATAAGGTAAAACGTTCGATACTTCTTGATTCCGGTGCGGATATCATTTCCTATGGAATGGGAGAACGAAGCATTATTGAGATTGCGGATGCATTAAACGCCGGGATTGCGGTAAAAGATATCACCTTCATAGAAGGAACAGTCTATAAGACAAAAAATCGTGATATTATTTATGATGCCATTGAACTTCCAGATTATGATGAAATAAAAGAAAATAAACGTTCATTTGCACAGAGTTTTTACAAACAGTATTGCAATACCGATCCGTTTTCCGGCAAGCGTTTGTTTGAACCATATGGTGGAACAACCTATGTTGTCCAGAATCCACCGGCCAAGCCACTGAGTCAGACTGAGATGGACGAAGTATATGCGCTTCCATATATGCGCAATTATCATCCGTCCTATGAAGCGGCAGGTGGCGTACCGGCCATCCGGGAAATTAAATTTTCCCTGATCAGTAACCGTGGCTGTTTTGGTGGCTGCAGTTTTTGCGCATTGACATTCCATCAGGGACGAATCATTCAGACGAGAAGCCACGAGTCGATTATAGAGGAAGCAAAGTTAATTACACAGGAACCGGATTTTAAGGGATATATTCACGATGTCGGAGGTCCGACTGCGAATTTCCGTGCGCCTGCCTGCAAAAAGCAGATGACAAAAGGTGCCTGTCCAACCAAGCAGTGTTTGTTTCCAACACCTTGTAAGAACCTTGAAGTAGACCATAAGGATTATATTGAACTGCTTCGAAAATTGCGTGAACTTCCTAAGGTAAAAAAAGTATTTATCCGTTCCGGTATTCGTTTTGATTATCTGATGTATGATAGAGATCATACATTTTTACGCGAATTGTGTGAGTATCATGTAAGCGGACAGTTAAAGGTTGCACCGGAGCATATCAGTAATACCGTTTTGCAGAAACTTGGAAAGCCAAGTGTAGAAGTTTATAACAGCTTCGTAAAGGCTTACAAAGAGATGAATAAGAAACTCGGAAAGGAACAGTATCTCGTACCATATCTGATGTCTTCTCATCCGGGATCCACTTTAAAAGAAGCAATTGAACTTGCAGAATATTTGCGGGATCTGGGTTATATGCCGGAACAGGTACAGGATTTTTATCCGACACCATCTACGATTTCTACCTGTATGTACTATACCGGGCTGGATCCAAGGACCATGGAACCTGTTTATGTTGCAACAAATCCACATGAGAAGGCAATGCAGCGTGCACTGATTCAGTATCGCAATCCGAAAAATTATGATCTGGTCTATGAGGCTCTTATGAAAGCGGGAAGACAGGATTTGATCGGATTTGATAAAAATTGTCTGATTCGTCCGCGAAAGTTCGGATCCAAAGCAGGAGGGCATCCACATAAGGGAGAGTCGGTAAAAGCAGGTGCAAACAGTAATCGTACTTATAAAGGAAAACATATAGCGGATAGTCGCAGTGCAGCCGGTAAGAACAAGAAAACCGTAAAAAAGAAAACCATTCGCAATATTCATAAAAAGAAATAGAAATAAATAAGGAAAGCATAGGATTTTATGAGAGAATTTATCATTGGTTCGAATGAGGGCCAGCAACGTTTGGATAAGTATTTAAAAAAACTTTTGCCAAATGCTTCAACAGGCTTCTTATATAAGATGATGAGAAAAAAGAATATTACCTGTAACGGAAAAAAAGTTACAGGGAAAGAATCACTGAAAAAAGGAGATATCATTCGGGTATTTTTCAGTGAAGAAACACTCACAAAATTTATGCGGGATGCAAAAGCATTACAGCAGGAATATGAAATGCTTCAGGAATTACCGATGAAAGGACTTAAAGTTATTTATGAAGATGAGGATATCCTGATTGCAGATAAACCTTATAATATGCTTTCCCAGAAAGCAAGGGAAAATGATGTATCTGCCAATGAATACCTGCTTGGATATCTGATTCGCACGCATTCTCTTCAATTGGAAGATTTTGAAGCTTTTCGTCCGTCTGTTTGTAATCGGTTGGATCGAAACACGACAGGGTTACTTTTGATGGGCAAGTCTCTCAAAGGCCTACAGACACTTTCCGAAGGATTAAGGGAACGTACCATCCATAAATATTATCGCGCGATTGTTGCAGGGGAAGTCCACAAATCCGAGCATCTGATTGGATATTTGACCAAAAATGAAAAGGACAATATGGTAACGGTAACGGATAAACAGACCGAAGACTCATCGAGAATTGAGACTGCATATGAACCGGTGAAGGTGAATGCGGGCAAGACATTGTTAGAAATTCATCTGATCACAGGAAAGACACATCAGATTCGTGCACATTTAGCATCAATCGGACATCCTATCATCGGAGACATGAAGTACGGGGATAAAAAGGTAAATCAGGAAAATTATGAAGAACATAAAGTGACACATCAGCTTCTTCATGCATATCGAATGGAATTTCCGGATGGTAGAATTTTTTGTGCACCGGTTCCGGATATATTTGTGAAACTTGGCTTTTAAAAGAGGGGCAAAATACCTTTTGACCCTCATATCATAAACATAGAATATAGAATGAGGAAAATGATATGCCGACATGGAATTCAAGAGGCCTTCGAGGCTCGACACTTGAAGATTTACTGAATCGAACAAATGAAAAATACTTAGAACATGATCTTGCACTCATTCAAAAAATACCGACCCCAATTACGCCAATCAACATTGACAAAGCGTCAAGGCATATCACGTTAGCTTATTTTGAACAGAAGAGTACCGTCGATTATATTGGAGCGGTACAGGGAATCCCCATTTGCTTTGATGCAAAAGAGTGTAATACAGATACATTTCCACTCGCAAATATTCATGAACATCAGGTGGCCTTTATGAAGGCTTTTGAGAAACAGGAAGGCGTTGCCTTTATTCTGATTTCTTTTACACATCGGGATGAATTCTATTATCTGCGGTTTGCAGAACTTATGAAATACTGGGAGAGGTCCCAAGAGGGCGGACGGAAAAGTTTTCGATATGAGGAACTGGATGAAGATTATTTTCTTCCGAAAATATCGGGCATATTAGTTCCGTATTTGAATATACTGCAAAAGGACCTTGCGTCGAGGGATTGACATTTCTATGTTTTTCCCATATAATAGCAATGTTTTTATGTGGTATCGAATTATCACGTTAACACTTTAGCAAAATAAAGTACACAGTAAAGGAACAAATTATGACAGATCAAATGTTACATACACCGGATGGAGTCCGGGATATTTATAATGGAGAATGCAAACAGAAATTATTGTTGCAGGATCGACTGCATGCGGTTTTGACAAAATACGGTTATCGTGATATTCAGACACCTACCTTTGAATTTTTCAATATTTTCAGTAAAGAAATCGGTACAACTCCTTCCAAGGATCTATACAAGTTTTTTGACAAAGATGGAAATACGCTTGTACTGCGTCCGGATTTTACACCTTCCGTTGCCAGAAGTGCCGCAAAATATTATGCGGAAGACGATATGCCGGTAAAGCTTTGCTATATGGGCAATACATTTATCAATTCTTCTTCTTACCAGGGAAGATTAAAAGAAACAACACAATGTGGTGTCGAACTGATTGGAGATGGAAGTGTCTGTGCAGATGCAGAGATTCTTGCAATGGTAGTCGACTCCTTACGTGCCAGTGGATTAAAAGAATTTCAGATTTCTGTTGGACATGCCCGCTTTTTCCATGGACTCATTGAGGCTGCCGGTTTAGGAGAAGAGGCAGAGGAAGAGTTGCGTGAACTTTTAAATAACAAGAATTTCTTTGGCGTTGAGGAATTTGTAGAAACATTAAATTTAGATGCAAATTTGAAAAAATTATTTACCATGCTGGGCAGTTTTGAAACACAGGTAGAAGAACTTGCAGAGGCGAAAAATCTTGCGGCAGATTATCCGGTAATTCTTTCTGCAATTGCGGATCTTGAAAAATTAGGTGAGTACTTGAAACTCTATGGTATTGAGAAGTATATTTCGTTTGAACTTGGTATCATCAGCAAGTATCATTATTATACCGGTATTATCTTTGCCGGATATACATTTGGAACTGGTGAGCCAATTGTAAAAGGTGGTCGTTATGATAAACTTCTTACTTATTTTGGAAAGAAAGCACCATCTATTGGATTTGGTATCGTAGTGGATCAGTTGATGGCTGCACTTAGTCGTCAGAAAATTCAGCTTGCTGTAGAGGATCATACGACATTGCTTGTGTTTACGGAAGAAAAGATTCAGCAGGCAATCGCTCGTGCGCAGCAATTGCGCGGGGATGGAAATGATGTTACAATGATTCCTTTTGCAACAGCACATACAAGAGAAGATTATGAAAACTACGCACAAAAGAACCACATTTCAAACGTGGAATTTATGGATGGAGACGCATAATGGAAGATAAAAGATACCTGACGTTTGCTTTGGGAAAAGGACGTCTTGCAAAAAAAACATTGGAATTATTTGAAAAAATCGGAATTACATGCGAAGAGATCAAGGACCCTGATACAAGAAAGCTGATTTTTGTGAATGAGGAGTTAAAACTCCGTTTTTTCCTTGCGAAGGGACCGGATGTACCTACATATGTGGAATATGGAGCCGCAGATATCGGAATTGTCGGCAAAGATACGATTTTAGAAGAGGCACGTAATATATATGAAGTTTTAGATCTTGGATTCGGAAAATGCAGAATGTGTATCTGTGGCCCGGAAAGCGCAAGAGATCTGTTACAGCATCATGAACAGATCCGCGTGGCTACAAAGTATCCGCGGATCGCAAAGGATTATTTTTACAACAAAAAACATCAGACCGTGGAAATTATTAAATTAAATGGTTCTATCGAACTTGCTCCAATTGTCGGACTTTCTGAAGTGATTTGTGATATTGTAGAGACTGGAACAACATTAAGGGAAAATGGATTGACTGTTTTGGAAGAAGTATGTCCATTGTCAGCACGTGTTGTCGTGAACCAGGTAAGTATGAAAATGGAAAATGAAAGAATCACCAAACTGATTCGTGATTTAAAGACGGTAATTTAGAAAACTACAGGGAGGCACATTATGAGAATTCTTAAACTTACACCAGAGACACAGAATGATATTCTGCAGAACTTATTAAAAAGAAGCCCAAATAATTACGGAGAATTTGAGGGCCGTGTAAATGCAATCATCGAAGAAGTTCGTAAGAACCGTGATCAGGCAATTTTTTCTTATACAAAGCAGTTTGATGGTGCAGATATCAACGCAGACAATATTCTGGTCACAGAGGCAGAAATCCAAGAGGCTTATGAGCAGGTAGATGAAACATTGCTTTCTGTTATTCGTAAATCTCTTGTCAATATTAAAAAGTATCATGAAAAACAGATGCAGAACTCATGGTTTACATCAGAAGATGGCATTATTCTGGGACAGAAAGTAACTGCACTGGCAACGGTAGGTGTATATGTACCTGGTGGAAAAGCAGTATATCCATCCTCTGTACTTATGAATGTATTGCCGGCAAAAGTTGCGGGTGTTGATCGAATTGTCATGTGTACACCTCCTGGAAAAGATGGAAAAGTATATGCATCCACGCTGGTTGCTGCAAAAGAAGCCGGTGTTGATGAAATTTATAAAGTCGGCGGCGCTCAGGCAATCGCAGCTATGGCATTCGGAACAGAGAGTGTTCCAAAGGTAGACAAGATTGTTGGACCAGGAAATATTTATGTAGCACTTGCAAAAAAAGCAGTATTTGGTTATGTAAGTATTGATTCCATTGCTGGTCCGAGTGAAATTCTTGTTCTGGCAGATGATACTGCAAATCCTCGTTATGTTGCAGCCGATTTATTGTCTCAGGCAGAACATGATGAGATGGCATCTGCTATTTTAATTACTACAAGTTTAAAGCTTGCAGAAGAAGTATCCAAAGAAGTAGATGGATTTGTAGAAGTTCTTTCCAGAAAAGAAATTATTCAGAAATCATTAGACAATTATGGTTATATTTTAGTTGCTGATACTATGGATGAAGCGATTGCAACTGTAAACGAAATTGCTTCCGAGCATATGGAGATTGTCACAGCTGATCCATTCCATGTTATGACAAAGATTCGTAATGCAGGTGCAATCTTTATCGGAGAGTATTCTTCCGAACCACTTGGAGATTATTTTGCAGGTCCAAACCATGTCCTTCCGACAAATGGTACCGCGAAATTCTTCTCTGCATTATCTGTAGATGATTTTATTAAGAAATCCAGCATTATCTCATATTCAAGAGAAGCGTTAGAGAAGGTACATACCGATATCGAACAGTTCGCAGAGTGCGAAAAACTTACCGCACATGCGAATTCAATTCGTGTTCGTTTTGAATAGGACCAAAAAAGATTCAATACATATCATAAAGAGGGTATCAGATTATGGCAGATAGAATTGCAAAATTACAGCGAAAGACAAAAGAGACGGATATTGCAGTAACGTTAAATATTGACGGAACCGGTAAATCACAGATTCAGACAGGCATAGGTTTTTTTGATCATATGCTGGAAGGATTTTCCAAACATGGATTTTTTGATTTGAATTTATCCTGTGATGGCGATTTGATCGTAGACAGTCATCATACCATTGAAGACAGTGGCATTGTACTCGGAAATGCAATCCGCGAAGCAATTGGAGATAAAAGCGGTATTCGGCGTTTTGGAAGCTGTATTTTACCAATGGATGAATCACTAGTACTGTGTGCCGTTGATTTGTCCGGTCGTCCGTATCTGGTTTTTGATGGTGAATTTACAACAGAACGTATCGGACAGATGGATACCGAAATGATAAAAGAGTTTTTCTATGCAGTATCTTATTCTGCAGGTATGAATCTGCACATTAAAGTATTAAGCCCTGGAAACAATCATCATATGGCGGAAGCAATGTTTAAATCTTTTGCCCGCGCTTTGGATGAGGCAACCACCATGGACCCACGTATTCAGGGAATTTTGTCCACGAAAGGAAGTTTATAATAAATGGAACAAAAAAACATTGTCGCAACGCTCTATTTAAAAGAGGGAAAAGCGGTACGCTCTATGACCGATTTTACACCAGTAGATGATGTGTATCAGCTTTGCCAGCTATACAACGACAGTGGAATTGACAAGATTATTATCTTTGATTTGTCCACCAGTGATGATGAGCATGAAAAGAATATTAATACAATAAAAAATATCAATCGCAATATCGAGATTAAGGTTTGCGCAGGCGGAAATATCAATCGTCTTGAAGATGTAAAAAAACTTCTTTATGCAGGATGTCTGCAGGTCATCTTCAATGCGAGTAAACCATCAAGTGTTGGACTTGCGAAAGAAGCGAGCGAACGTTTTGGCAAAGATCGTATTTTGGTTTCGGTCAATAATGTCGATTTTATTTTCAAAAATCAACAGAGTATTGAAGATACATTCCACGAGGTTCTTGTGCTCAATGCAGATATTCTGGACGCTTTGGAAAATCTGACAAATGTTCCTTATGTCGTTAATTTATCCGAGTATAATTATGAGGAAATTGTTCGATTATTGAAGCGCGAAAAAATTCGTGGTATTGCAGGAACTTTTATCAATAATTCAACCACCGATATCATGAAGTTGAAATCTTCGCTGTCTGGAGAGGGCATCAAGATGGATAATTTTGCACCGGATCTGCACTGGTCGGATCTGAAACTGAATTCCGATGGAATGGTTCCGGTCATTGTTCAGGATTATCGCACGGACGAAGTGCTTATGCTTGCATATATGAATGAGGAAGCCTTTAATACGACAATTCATATTGGAAAGATGACATATTACAGCCGCAGTCGGCAGGAACTTTGGACGAAAGGTCTTACTTCCGGCCATATCCAATATGTAAAATCCTTGACGGCAGACTGTGATTTTGATACCATTCTTGCGAAAGTGTCGCAGGTAGGTGCTGCATGCCATACAGGAAACCGTTCCTGCTTTTTTAATAATATTGTACGCAAAGAATACGTAGAAAAGAACCCTTTGAAAGTATTGGAATGTGTTTACGATGTTATCAAAGAACGCCGCGAGAATCCCAAAGAAGGTTCTTATACAAAAGAGCTTTTTGATAAAGGTATCGACAGTATTTTGAAAAAAGTAGGGGAAGAGGCGACAGAAATTATTATTGCAGCTAAGAATCCGGTTTCGGAAGAAATCAAATATGAAATTTCGGACTTCTTATATCATTGCATGATTCTTATGGTAGAAAAAGGTGTTACCTGGGAAGAGATTGCAAATGAGCTTGCGCAGCGTTAGCACGACACAAAATTATAAATTTAGATTTGAGGTATATCATGAGAAAACTAGCTTTGAGTGATGAAATTCTGATGCAGATCGAGAAGCCGGCGAGATATATTGGGAATGAGTTAAACTCTGTAATTAAAGACACATCGCAGATTCGTTTTGCGATGTGTTTTCCTGATGTATACGAGATCGGTATGTCACATCTGGGAATCCAGATTTTGTACGATATGTTTAACCGCAGAGAGGACACATGGTGTGAGCGTGTGTATTCTCCATGGCCGGATCTGCACAAGATTATGAAAGAACAGAATATTCCGTTGTTCGGTTTGGAGTCCCAGGAGCCGATTAAAGATTTTGATTTTGTCGCAATGACACTTCAGTATGAAATGTGTTATACGAACATTTTACAGATTCTTGATCTGGCACAGATTCCACTGTATGCCAAAGAAAGGAAAAATGATGATCCAATTATAATAGCGGGCGGACCATGCACTTATAATCCAGAGCCGATTGCAGACTTTTTTGATTGTTTTTATATTGGAGAGGGCGAAACACAGTATGATGCTTTTTTAGATCTGTATAAGCAGATGAAGGAAGGCAACTATTCCCGTCAGGAATTTTTGCATGAAGCAGCTAAAATCGAAGGAATTTATGTACCATCGCTGTATGAGGTGTCTTATAAGGAAGATGGCACGATTGCTGCATTTACTCCAAAATACGATGACATTCCAACAACGATAAAGAAACAGGTGGATATGGATCTTACCGGATCTGTTTATCCAGAGAAGCCAATTGTTCCGTTTATTAAAGCAACACAGGATCGTATTGTTTTGGAAATACAAAGAGGTTGTATCCGAGGGTGCCGTTTCTGTCAGGCTGGTATGATCTATCGCCCGAATCGTGAGAAAAATGTGGAAAGACTTAAAGAACTGGCACAAAAAATGATCGCATCGACAGGACATGAGGAGATCTCCTTAAGTTCTTTGAGTTCTTCCGATTACTCACAGTTAGAGGAACTGATCAATTTCCTGATTGATGAATGTGATAAAAAGAATATCAATATTTCACTTCCTTCACTTAGAATTGACGCTTTTTCTCTTGATATCATGCAGAAGGTACAGGACATTAAAAAGAGCAGTCTGACGTTTGCGCCGGAAGCGGGTTCGCAACGCCTGCGCAATGTAATTAACAAAGGTCTTACGGTGGAAGATATCTTAGGCGGTGCAGGACAGGCGTTTGAAGGCGGCTGGAATAAAGTAAAGTTATATTTTATGCTCGGACTTCCTACAGAGACCGAAGAGGATATGCGTGCGATACCGGAACTCGCCAATCAGATTGCGGCATTATATTATGATATTGTTCCAAAGGAAAAACGAAACGGTAAATGCCAGATTACGATCAGTACATCCTTTTTTGTTCCGAAACCATTTACACCATTCCAGTGGGCATCCATGCTCGATCCTGGAGATTATCTTGGACGTGCGAAGATTGTCAATGACCATGTAAAGGAACAGCTCAATCATAAAAGTATCCGTTACAACTGGCATGAAGCGGATGTTACCGTTTTAGAAGGAGTTCTTGCCCGTGGAGACCGGCGTTTATCATCTGCAATTCATTATGTTTATGAACATGGTGGAATTTTCGATGCATGGTCAGACTTTTTCAATTATGATTTATGGCTTGAGGCATTCCGTAAATGTGATATTGATATTGATTTTTATACCAAACGTGTACGCAGTGAAGACGAAATTTTCCCATGGGATTTTATTGATGTAGGTGTTACAAAAGCATTCATGCTTCGTGAATGGAAGACGGCACTCAGCGAAACGGTTACACCAAACTGTCGTATGCGTTGTTCCGGATGTGGAGCAAAACAATTTGGAGGAGGTGTCTGCTTTGAAGATAAGAATTAAATTCCGTAAATGGGGTGCCATGAAATTTATCGGACATCTTGATATGATGCGCTATTTTCAGAAAGCAGTACGCCGCGCAAATATTGATATCTGCTATTCCGAAGGATATTCTCCACATCAGATTATGTCTTTTGCAGCTCCGCTTGGTGTTGGAATTACAAGCGATGGTGAATATTTTGATATAGAGGTAAACAGTTCACTTTCTTCCAAAGAAAGTATTGAAGCGTTCAACCAAACGATGGTTGATGGTGTGGAAGTGACCTCTTATGTAAAATTACCGGACAAAGCAAAGACCGCCATGTCGATTGTAGCTGCTGCTGATTATCGTCTCTCATTCAAAGATGAATATGAAAGCTCATACAGCGTGCAGGAATGGAAAGATATTGTAGATCGTGAATTTACATCGAAAGATAGCTTTACAATTATAAAAAAGACAAAGAAAAGTGAGCGTGAAGTGGATTTAAAACCATTGGTATATCAGTTATCCGTGGAAGAAGTGGATGCCAAACCGGTTTTTTTCATTCAGGTATCGACTGGAAGTGTTGATAATATCAAGCCGGAACTTGTGCTTGCTTCCATCTATGAGCGCTGCGGACTTACTTATGATGCCAATGCAATTCAGATTCACCGCATCGAAGTATATGCAAAAGATGAACAGGAACAATTCATTCCACTGTGTGAAATGGGAGAGGAAATTTTATAGAGAATGCATCGTCTGGCAATTACACGCATTGAAAAAAATCATAAGAATTATATCGCATATATTTTACTCGATGAGAACCGGAAGATTTGTGATCTGCAGGTTTTTGAACCGGAGGAAGAGACTCTGCTCAATAATATCTACGTTGGTTATGTAGAAAAAGTAGTGCCTAATATTCAGGCTGCTTTTGTACGGATTGCAAACGGGCAAAAAGGATATCTTCCGTTAAAAGATTTGCGTGCTCCTGTTTTTACACATAAGCAGTCCGAAAAGAAACAGATTTCGGAAGGGGATGAGCTTCTTGTTCAGGTGACGCGTGACGCCGTGAAAACAAAGGATGCCGTTGTCAGTACCAAGCTGGTGCTGCATGGACATTATTGCTTTTTATCCAGTGAGAACACGACACTTGGAGTTTCAAAAAAAATCCCGCAGGAACGTGCACAGGAAATGATTGCACTTGCAAATGTATATTGTAAGAATCATGAGACAGAAGGCTATGGACTTGTGTTTCGAACAAATGCACAAAACGTTTCGGAAGAAGAATTAAAACAGGATATCTTTTATGTACAGCAATGTTTTGCAACTATAAAAACAACAGGCAGACATGGAACAACCGGAAATCTTATCTACCGCAATATCCCGGGATATATGGAAAAACTAAAAACACAGGATCTTGCAGAAATTGATCATATATATACAGATCAGCAGGATCTCTACGAAGAAATTAGGCAGTATCTGCCAAATTTAAAAGAGCAGGGGATTTTGGTAAAATATGATGACTCTGCAGTAAGTCTGGCTACGTTATACCATATCCAGGGAAATCTCGATGAACTTCTTGGACAAAAGGTCTGGCTTGCTTCTGGCGCGAATATTATTATCGAAACATTGGAAACGTTAACGGTTGTTGATGTAAACAGTGGCAAAAACCAGTCGAAAAAAGAAGAGACACTTTTTGCAATTAATATGGAAGCAGCGAGGGAAATTCTGCGTCAGATTCGTCTTAGAAACATCTCCGGTATGATCATTATCGATTTTATTAATATGAAATCGAAAGAACAGCAGGAGGCTTTGATTCAGTTCGTAAAACAGGAACTGAAAAAAGACCATGTTCCAGCCAGTTTCATCGATATTACAAAATTAGGATTGATGGAACTGACCCGCAAAAAAGTGTATAAATCATTGCGGGAAATCCTCAAATAAACATATAAAATATTTCGGACAAAACAGTTGACGAATAAGTAGAGTTGTGATACTATACACTAGTATGCCGCACAGTGAGGTTTAAGTCCTTTATAAAAAGGCACCGAAACTGGCGAGTAATGATAAATAGGAGGTGCCATATGTACGCAATTATAGCAACAGGTGGTAAACAGTACAAAGTATCCGAAGGCGATATCATTACCATTGAAAAGCTTGGAGTTGATGCTGGTGAGAAGGTTACTTTTGATCAGGTATTAGCAGTATCCGGAGATGACATGAAGGTTGGAAATCCAACTGTAGCCGGAGCAACTGTTGAGGCTTCTGTTATTAAAGAAGGCAGAGCAAAGAAAGTAATCGTTTACAAGTACAAGAGAAAAACCGGTTATCACAAGAAGAACGGTCACAGACAGGCGTTCACCCAGGTTAAGATTGAAAAGATTAATGGATAATCGATAGGAATTGTTATATGATTACTATAACGATTTTTCAGAATCATGATCAAATAACAGGATTTCGATGTCTTGGACATTCCGGATATGCGGATGCTGGAAGCGATATTATATGTGCGGGTGTTTCAGCACTTGTCATTAATACGATTAATGCAATTGATACGTTTACAGATTCTGTGTATCGGATTGATACCGAAGAAGAAAGTGGCCTGATTGATTTTGAACTGGAGAAAGAGGCGGGACATGATACCTTGCTTTTACTTCGTTCCATGGTTCTGGGCTTACAAGGAATACAAAATGACTATGGGAATGAGTTTATCATTCTTAATTTCAAGGAGGTGTAAGACATGTTGAATATGAACCTTCAGTTTTTTGCTCATAAAAAGGGAGTTGGTTCTACAAAGAACGGCCGTGATTCCGAGTCTAAGAGATTAGGCGCTAAGAGAGCAGACGGACAATTCGTAAAAGCTGGAAATATTCTTTACAGACAGCGTGGTACTAGAATTCGCCCAGGTGTGAATGTAGGTATCGGCGGAGATGATACATTATTTGCTAAGGTTGATGGTGTATTAAGATTCGAAAGAGTAGGTAGAGATAAGAAGCAGGCTTCTGTATATCCAGTAGACAACGAGTAGTTAGAAAACCCCGACTTTTTAGCCGGGGTTTTTTGTGTAATAGGAAATTTTACATTTTCTATTTGTGTTGAAAAACAGGAGAATTATTATGTTTGCAGATCGTGCAAAAGTTATTATAAAATCAGGCAGAGGAGGGGATGGTCACGTATCCTTCCGACGCGAAAAATATGTGCCAAACGGTGGACCGGATGGTGGAGATGGCGGCAAAGGCGGAGATGTTATCTTTGTTGTAGATGAAGGAATTAATACACTCAGTGATTACCGTCACCGCAGAAAATTTGCCGCAGAGCCTGGACAGGAAGGCGGAAAGAAGAACTGCCACGGAAAAAACGGAGCAGATTTAATCTTAAAAGTTCCGGAAGGAACTATTATTAAAGATGCCGAATCCGGAAAAGTAATTGCGGATATGTCTGGTGAAAACCGGCGTCAGGTTGTCTTAAGAGGCGGACGCGGTGGACAGGGAAATCAGCATTATGCCACAGCAACTATGCAGGCTCCGAAATATGCACAGCCGGGACAGGATGCCATTGAGATCGAGGTACAGCTGGAACTTAAGGTGATTGCGGATGTTGGACTTGTTGGATTCCCGAATGTTGGAAAATCGACGTTTTTATCCCGTGTTACCAACGCGCAGCCAAAAATCGCCAATTATCATTTTACAACGCTTCAACCAAATTTAGGTGTGGTAGATTTAGAAGATGGTGATGGTTTTGTTATTGCCGATATTCCGGGACTCATCGAGGGAGCATCGGATGGCGTTGGCCTTGGACATGAATTTTTACGTCATATTGAACGTACAAAAGTAATTATTCATATTGTGGATGCTGCCGGTACGGAAGGACGCGATCCAATCGCTGATATTAAGGCAATCGATAAGGAACTTGAAGCGTATAATCCTGACCTTTTGAAAAAGCCACAGGTAATCGCAGCAAATAAAATTGATGCAATCTATGGGGATGAAAATGAAATAATTGCCGCTTTGCGTAATGAATTTGAAAAAGACGGTATTCGTGTTTTCCCGATTTCAGCTGTCAGTGGCCAGGGTGTAAGAGAGCTTTTGTTTCATGTAAGAGAGCTTCTTGCAAAATGTCCGAAAGAAACCTTTGTATACGAACAGGAATTTGATCCGGCATTGCAATTCTTCAAAGACGAACCATATACAATCACACGTGCAGACGATGGTGCATTTGTTGTGGAAGGTCCAAAGATTGAAAAAATGCTCGGATATACAAATTTGGAATCTGAAAAAGGATATCTTTTCTTTCAGAAATTTCTGCGTGAGCAAGGCATCATAGAGGAACTTGAAAAACAGGGAATCGAAGATGGCGATACGGTAAGAATGTATTACAACGAATTTGATTACTATAAATAGGAGGAGAATCTATGAACAGCAAGCAACGCGCATATCTTGGAAGTCTTGCAAGTACAATGGATCCGATTTTTCAGATTGGAAAGGCATCTTTAACGCCGGAAATTATCGAAGCTTTGGATGCAGCACTTGAAAAGAGAGAGTTGATCAAAGTGTCTGTTTTGAAGAATTGTATTGATGATCCAAAGGAAATTGCCAGTGTGATTGGGGAAAGAACCCATTCTACTGTTGTAAAAGTGATTGGAAAGAAAATGATTTTCTATCGCAAAGCAAAGAAAAATCCCAAGATTAAATTACCTCAGTAAGATTATGAAGGTAGGAATTTTAGGTGGATCATTTGATCCTATTCACAATGGACATATTCATATGGCAGTAAGCGCCTACCAGACCTTTGGTCTGGATCAGGTGTGGTTGATTCCGGCTGGACATTCACCGAATAAAGATGAAGAGAAAATGACATCTGGAGAATACCGCTATGAAATGTGTCAGATTGCAACAAAGACCGACAACAAATTATATGTCAGCCGTATGGAATTGGATTGTCCGGAGAGAAGTTATACTTACCGGACGTTAGAAAAACTGGTGGAACAATATCCGGAAAATGAGTTTTATTTTATCATGGGCGGTGATTCTCTGGATTATCTTGAGACCTGGAAACATCCGGAGATTATTACAGCATTAGCAATTATTCTGGTCGTGCCACGTTATCCGTTTGAACCAGAAGTGTTAAATGCAAAGATTGACCGGTTAAAAGAGCTTTTTGCATGCGACATCCGGTTGATTCCATGTCCGGAATATCCGATTTCATCTACCGCAATCAGACAAAGTCTTGCAGAGGGAAAACCATTGGAGAAAGATTTCCCAAGTGGTGTCCTTGCTTATATCAGAGACAAAAAATTATATACGGTTTGATTGGAGCAATAAAAATGGAAATGCAGGAAATTCGAAAAAATTTAAAGAAAGATTTAGACAAATATCGTTATGAACATACTAAAGGAGTTATGTATACTGCGGGATGTCTTGCGATGGCGAACAATTATGATGTTGAAAAAGCCATGCTTGCAGGACTTTTACATGACTGTGCAAAATGTCATTCGACGGAAGAAAAGATTGCATTGTGTGAACGGCATGATATTCTGATTTCGAAAGTCGAAATGGAAAATCCGGGATTATTACATGCGAAGGCAGGAATGGCTCTTGCGGAAGAAAAATATGATATCCATGATCCAGAGATTTTGCATGCTATAAAAGTTCATACGACAGGTGAGCCGGATATGAACATGCTCGACAAAATTGTCTATATTGCAGATTACATCGAACCATTACGAAAAGAAGCCCCTCATCTGGCAGAAATTCGCCAGATTGCATTTGCAGATCTGAACCAGGGGGTAGCGGAGATTCTTTATGATACTCTACATTATCTCAGCGGGCGAAAAGGTTCTGTTGATCCAACAACACAGCTGACGTATGAATTTTACAAACCATATGGAAAGGAGCAGCCATGGAAACATTAGATATTGTTAAGACTGCAGTTGCCGCATTAGAAGATAAGAAGGCTGAAGATATTACCGTAATTGATATCACAGGTGTTTCTTCGATTGCAGATTATTTTATTATTGCAAATGGTACCAATCAGAATCAGTTGACTGCAATGCAGGATGCTGTTGATGAAGCAATGTACAAAGCTGGTCTGCATGCAAAGCAGATTGAGGGAAATAACCAGTCTACCTGGATTTTAATGGACTATCAGGATATTATTGTTCATTTATTCTCAAAAGAAGATCGTTTATTCTATGATCTGGAGAGAATCTGGAAAGATGGAAAAGTTATTGAACTGTAAATATTCAGAATAAAAAAGGATTGCAATTTGAGAAAACCTCATTTGCAATCCTTTTATTATGCTACTATTTCCAAAAGCGGAAGACACCGAATACTTTACCAACGATCTTGCAGTCTGGAACAATAATCGGATCCATTGTATCGTTTTCCGGCTGCAGACGAATATGTCCGTCTTCTTTATAGAAAGTTTTTACTGTAGCAGAATCGTCGATCAGAGCAACAACAATATCACCATTGTGAACATTATCACATTTTTCAACAAGGATGTTGTCACCGTCAAAAATACCAGCATTGATCATGCTTTCCCCCTTTACTTTCAACATAAAGGATTCGGCGTTTGGCATGAATTCTGTAGGAATCGGAAAGTATGATTCTATATTTTCTACTGCCAGGAGCGGCTGGCCTGCAGCAACCTGTCCGATCAGAGGCACATTTGCGAACTCGCGTCGCGTAAGATTGAAATTATCATCTACGATTTCAATCGCACGTGGCTTGGTAGGGTCACGTCTTATGTATCCGTTTTTCTCTAATGTCTCTAAATGGGAATGAACAGAAGAAGTAGATTTAAGGTTCACTGCTTCACAAATATCACGAACAGTAGGAGGATATCCTCTGTTTAAAATTTCTTTCTTAATATATTCAAGGATTTCTCTTTGCTTGTCTGTAATACGGCCATAACTCATCCTGTATACCTCCAATGTAGTTGTTTTCATAATAATATAGATTAAGTTTAGCATACCCTGTTATAAAAAGCAAACATATATTCGAAAAATTCACGTTTTTCTATTGACAAACAAATGTTCGCGTATTATATTATGAATACAGAAAGAGAACATTTGTTCTTGTAGTGAGATTTTATGGAGGGATAAGTTATGAAGAGAACATATAATGATAAGATATCTTTGAAAGCAAACGAAAGTCTTGCAAGAAGAGCCCAGAAGGTACAAATGGAAAAGAGACTGATTGTTGTTATAGGTATTATTGTAATTTCACTTGGCATCCTTTTAGGAAGTAGTATCAGTGCTTTTGCCAGCGCTCGTGAAAAGGCACGGATTCATAAATATTATACGAGTATTCAGTTGAGACAGGGAGATTCTTTATGGGAACTTGCAGGCGAATATGCATCAACAGATCAAAGTGAGCAGGAATTTATTGACGAAGTGTGTGAAGTGAATGGAATCAGTGAGTCGAACATATTACATAGTGGCCAGTATTTGGTTGTTCCATATTATTCTGATGTAGAACAATAATGGTATTAGGGATAAGGTTACTGTTCAGACCATTGTAAAAACTGACGAAATTTAAAAAAATATATTTGTGGATAAACTCAAGCAGGATGGGAAGTCTCGTTAACGACTTCCGAATCCTGCTTTTTCTTTTGAAATTATAAACAGTACCT
>CABJAV010000003.1 GCA_902363675.1 Lachnospiraceae bacterium
CCGGGGTTGAGCCCCGGGCTTTCACATCAGACTTGCCGCACCGCCTGCGCTCCCTTTACACCCAGTAAATCCGGATAACGCTTGCACCATACGTATTACCGCGGCTGCTGGCACGTATTTAGCCGGTGCTTCTTAGTCAGGTACCGTCATTATCTTCCCTGCTGATAGAACTTTACATACCGAAATACTTCTTCGTTCACGCGGCGTCGCTGCATCAGGGTTTCCCCCATTGTGCAATATTCCCCACTGCTGCCTCCCGTAGGAGTTTGGGCCGTGTCTCAGTCCCAATGTGGCCGGTCACCCTCTCAGGTCGGCTACTGATCGTCGCCTTGGTAGGCTGTTACCCCACCAACTAGCTAATCAGACGCGGGTCCATCTCATACCACCGGAGTTTTTCACACGGTACCATGCGGTACCGTGCGCTTATGCGGTATTAGCAGTCGTTTCCAACTGTTATCCCCCTGTATGAGGCAGGTTACCCACGCGTTACTCACCCGTCCGCCACTCAGTCACAAAATCTTCATCTCCGAAGAAAATCAAATAGAGTGCTTCGTTCGACTTGCATGTGTTAAGCACGCCGCCAGCGTTCATCCTGAGCCAGGATCAAACTCTCATGTTAAAAAGTTTTGTCCTGCCAGAATCAAATCTGGCTTTTAATCAGAAACAATGTCCTGATTTACTGTTTTAAGGTTGCTTCTTTTACAGAAGCGTTCTTGAATGATACAACATTTTTATCAAGCAAAAACGTTGCTTGGTAATGACTCGTTTCACAAATCATTACTTTTCTCAAAATCTTTCAAGGTTTTTCACTGTTCAGTTATCAATGTTCATTTACGCATGTTTTGTTATGCGTTTTTTGTTTTCCGCTCATCGCGGTCAGCTCGATTATATTACCATGATGTAAGTTTGTTGTCAACACTTTTTTACATCTTTTTTAAAAAATATTTTCAAGCGAACGGAGAAGGAGGGATTTGAACCCTCGCGCCGCTATTAACGACCTGCACCCTTTCCAGGGGTGTCCCTTCGGCCAGCTTGGGTACTTCTCCAAACAGCTGCTCGAATACGCGAAGTATTGAGTTCTGTGTGCGGCTATACATTAGAAAAAGAATTCTTTCGAATTCTTTTTTCGTAAGCGTTACCGCCTAGCGGAGAGGATGGGATTCGAACCCATGTGCCCTTGCGGACAAACGGTTTTCAAGACCGCCTCGTTATGACCACTTCGATACCTCTCCGTATGTTTTATTTTTGCACTTGAACCAGCGCAAGACATATATTATCATCATTGCCACCTGATGTCAACCATTATTTTTCTTTTTTTTCAAAAACATTTCTGCAATGGCCAGATCTTCCGGTGTGGTAATCTTAATATTGGCGTAATTTCCAGGAATAATGCGAATTTTATGTCCCGTCATGTATTCCACAATCATCGCATCATCTGTGATATTTGGAACAATTTTTTCCTTTTTCTGCTTTGTTTCCAACTGTATATATGCATTGCGCAGTAATTCTGTCGAAAAGCTCTGAGGGGTCTGCATTGCCCAAAGTGTATCTCGATCCGGAGTGTCCGTTACATACCCTTTTTTGACAATCTTTATGGTATCTTTGACTGGTGTTGCAAGAACACAGGCATCCTCCTGCTCCACCATCTGCATGGACTTTTCTATATCTTCTGCGCTAATCATTGGTCTGGCTCCATCATGAATCAATACATAATCTGCATTCTGTGCTTTTTTTAACCCTTCCAAAACAGAAAGATAACGTTCGGCTCCACCCGGAACAACATCTTTTACTTTTGTGAGATGATATTTTTGTACAATATTCTCTGTGCAAAATGCAACGTCTTCTGCCCCTGTCACAAGAATGACATCATCTACCCGGCTCTCTTCAAAAGCTTTTAGGGCATAATAAATAACCGGATATCCAAGCATATCCATGTATTGTTTCGGGATATCGCTATGCATACGGTTTCCCTTTCCTGCAGATAAAACAATCGCTGTAAAATGCTTCTTATTCATTTATGATTCTCCCAGTTTTAAATTCGGAACAGCGTTTAAGTCCAGACCGGAACGTTTTCCTGCGACAAAATCATAATATGCTGCCGCACCGATCATCGCTGCATTGTCTGTACACAAAATCGGCGAAGGATGATAAAATGTCACTCCCTCTTCCCTACACATCTGTTCCATAGCAGCACGGATCACACCATTGGATGCGACACCACCTGCAATAGCAAATTTGTTCATATGGTACTGACGTATTGCATGACGTGCATGGCCAACCAGTACGTCTGTAACAGACTGCTGGAAAGAGGCAGCCACATCCGCCTGATTGATCTCTATTCCTTTCATCCGACATCCGTTCAGATAATTCAACACTGCGGACTTCAAGCCACTAAAGCTAAAATCATATTCTCCATCTGCAATCTTTGCACGTGGAAATGAAATTGCTGCCGGGTTTCCTTCATGAGAAACTTTTTCAATTTTCGGGCCACCCGGATATCCAAGCCCAATAGCACGGGCAACTTTATCAAAAGCCTCTCCCGCAGCGTCATCTCTCGTGCGTCCAAGAATTTCATACTTTCCATAATCTACCACTTTTACCAGGTGCGTATGCCCTCCCGAGACTACAAGGCATAAAAATGGTGGCTCCAAATCCGGATTCTCAATGTAATTCGCGCTGATATGTCCCTCGATATGATGCACTCCTACCAGGGGAATATTTTTTGCGTAACTGATTGCTTTTGCTTCTGCGACTCCGACCAAAAGTGCCCCCACCAGACCCGGTCCGTAAGTCACTCCAATCGCATCGATATCGTCCAATGTCATACTTGCATCTGCAAGAGCCTGTTCAATTACCTGATTTATTTTTTCAATATGCTTACGGGAAGCGATTTCCGGCACCACACCACCATACAATGTGTGCAGCGCAATCTGAGAAGAGATCACATTAGAACGCAAATCTCTTCCATTTACAACGACAGCTGCTGCTGTCTCATCGCAAGAGCTCTCGATCGCAAGTATTTTTATTTCATCCATTTCTATTTCCTTCTTCTTCGCTTGGTTTTTAATATTCTGCCACTATTCTGTAGCATCTTCGTTCGGATTTTTATCAATCTGATAGTAGGTAAGTATTTTCCAATTTTTATTCTTATCCTTACGCAATACATACATCTGGTATGTCTTCGTAAAACTTTTGTCCTCTTTTACGAAATATGATGCGGTTACATATGCCAGCTTATCATCATTATTCGGATCTGTTGTATATAACACATCATCGCTGTCACAGACATCCGTCTGACGAATCTGTCGGGACCGTTTATCATAATCCGCAATTTCTTTTTTTAAGGACTGTATATATGTCTCTTTTGGATTATTCTTTGCCAACTCGTCGTCGAAAAGAAGCAGCGCCTGATCAACCAGTGCATCAAATTCTTCGTCGGTATACTCTTTTTCATAATAGCTTGTAATGATCTGGTTATATAGCTTTACCACTGCTCGCGGTGTCTTCGGATAATTTTTCTCCAGATCACGCGTAGTGATTTTCTGGATTTTCGTCAGATGCGTATCTTCATCTGCCGTTGCATTTGATTTTATTTTCACAAAGTAAAAACTTCCGCAAATCAGTGCTGCAAACAAAACAGCCAATATTACGATACCTGCTTTTTTCTTCATACCTATTCCTCCTGAAATACCAGTTCAACGCTTTTTCCGTCTTTTCCGAGATGCGCATTCGGGAAAATTTTCTGCACTTCCGGCAGATATTCCTGCGGACGGACCAGAGACGGTGAAAAATGCGTCAGCCATAATTCCTGTACATTTGCACGTTTTGCCATGTCTGCTGCTTCATAAAAAGTCATATGTTTATATTGCTTTGCCTTGGCAAGTTTTTCTTTTTCGGCATACATGCCTTCACAAATAAATAAATCCGAGTCTTTTGCTGCCTCCACAATGCTGTCCAATGGTCTTGTATCGGTACAGTATGTGACTTTTAATCCTTTCCGGGGTGCCCCAAGCACCATCTGCGGTGTATAAGTAATTCCATCCTGTTCAATGATCTCGCCTTTTTGCAGACGGCTCCACAATTTCATCGGAACATCCTGCTCTTTCGCACGCTCCACGGAAAATTTACCCGCGCGGTGTATTTCTACCGAATATCCATAGCAGACTACTTTATGTTGAACACGAAATGCATGAATTTCGTATCCATTCATCTCAATCACTTCGTTCGGTTCTTTTAATTCCCGGCATATAATTTCAAAAGGGAGTTCCGGTGCGATCGTGCGCAAAGCCTCTACAACCCGGGTCAGTCCCTTGGGGCCGATAATCGTCAACGGCTCTGTTCTGTCCGCATTTCCCATTGTAAGAAGCAATCCCGGAAGCCCGCTGATATGGTCTGCATGAAAATGTGTCACGCACAATATATCAATCGGTTTAAAACTAAGTCCGGCCTCTTTGATTGCAATCTGCGTTCCTTCTCCGCTGTCAATCAAAAGACTGCTGCCATTATATCGTAGCATAAGTGATGTCAGCCACCGGTTCGGCAGCGGCATCATGCCTGCTGTTCCTAACAAACAAACATCTAACATAAATTTTTCTTCCTATTCTTTTTCTTATCCATTATCCGTTCCATTCCATAATATCTGCATCTTCCTTAGGAAACTGATAAAAGTTTTTTCGAACGCCCAGTTTCACAAAGCCTTTGTGTTCATATAAACAAATTGCAGGCATATTCCCGGAACGTACTTCCAGAACAATACGATTCACACCATGTTCCAGACTCCATTGCTGCATCTGTTCCACCAATGCACTTCCAATTTTCCGGTCACGATATTCCGGTTTTACTGCTACATTCGTGATTTCTCCTTCTGGAACGGTAACGTACATTCCAACATAGCCTAAAATCTGCTTTGCTTCCTCTGCGACAAGGAAAAAAGCAGAATGATCCAGCGCATCGATAAAGCCCTGTGTGCTCCACGGCTGAGAAAAACATTCTTTTTCAATTTGCGCAACTTCTGTCGCGTCTTCTTTTGTCATCTGTCGTATGATCATATACGAAAATCTCTTTCCTTTTCCTTGCGTTCGCGCTCTGCCTGTGACATGCGCAGATATTCCGGCTTGTGATCTGCCGCATCTTCTGCTTTGCCCTGTGCATAAAGAATTGCGCCAAGTACAGCCACACTGGCTCCGCGCTGTTTGTTACAATGCGCCGGTGCAAAAGAAAATGGTACTTTGAGGTTCTCCTCGATATATTCCCGGAATACCGGCACACCATCGCCGAGAAATGTAACCGCTTCGCCCATCTCATTTATTTTTTCTATGATTTCCTGTATGCCAACAACACACTGTGGGAGCACAGTGTCCATAGTTCCATCCGTAAACTTGTACAGCCCTGTGTAGGTCTGCTGTCTGCGTGCATCCATAAGCGGGCAAACCAGAGACGGACTATTCCACAAATTGTACGCCAGCGCGTCTACAGTCGGCACAGAAACTATCTTCTTATGCAAAGCAAGCGCCAGTCCTTTTGCAGTAGCTGAACCGATACGCAGTCCGGTAAAGGATCCCGGTCCCGCTGAAACTGCAATTACATCCACAGTATTCAGATCCAGCTCAATCATTTTTGCCACTTCATCCAACATCGGAAGCAATGTCTGGGAATGTGTTTTCTTATAATTAATCGTATATTCTCCAAGTAAATTGTCATCTTCAACAACAGCTACACTGGCAACAAGCCCTGAACTGTCCAATGCAAGTATTTTCATTTTCTAGCCTCTTTCTTCCTTACTTGTCGCAAATGGTAATTTTGCGATAGTCAAATCCTTTTTCCAAATCCTTTTCGATCGTGATTTCTTTGCGATGTTCCGGCAAAATCTCTTCTATGAGGTTGGACCACTCGATCATGCATAATCCATCCCCGTAAAAATAATCTTCGTACCCGATCTCATCCATCTCTTCAATGTCTCCGATACGATACACATCAAAATGATAGAACGGCATACGCCCCTCTTCATATACCTGCACAATCGTAAACGTCGGACTGCAGATGGGTTCTGTGATATCAAGTCCATGCGCAATGCCCTGTGTCAGAACCGTTTTGCCTACGCCGAGATCTCCTACCAGGGTATAGACATCTCCCGGCTTTGCCTTGCGTCCAAGTTCTTCTCCGAGTGCAAGCGTCTCCTCCGCAGAATAGGTTTCTATACAAATTTCAGTTTTCTTTTCTTCCATTTTATTTCCTCAACTTTATTTTTTCAATTTTAAACGGAATTTTTCCAGTTTCTTTTCTGCGATTCTGCAAAACATATCATACTGCTCTCCGATCTGTGTTCTCGGGATAATATAAGCATTGACACGATTGCTGTATATAAGAACCTGTTTGTCGTTTGATACAATCTTGTATACCGCATCCCATGGCAGTTCTCCGGATTCCTCGCCCTGTGTTACACGAATGCATTCTTCACTCACTTCATAGTGAAGTGTTCCTGCAAGCACCGCATTCGTTTTTATGGTTGCATTTGCCCTCATCCAGAGAGATCCCGGCACATAAACGAGAAACAAAATTCCCACTCCGATATATAAAATTGTGTACATTGTATCTGCATGTCCGAATGTAATCCCTGCCATTACAAAAGCAAGTATTCCAAGAATAATGGAAATCCACCCCTGTAATCCGGTGTAAGTCTGATACATATTAAAGCGAAACAAATCCTTTGCTTCGAGTTTGATATCAAATGCTGTGTTCATTGTATTCTCCTGCTTTTTATCGCTTTTTTGTGTTCATTATAACAGTTCTCTCATTAAATGAAAAGACCGGAAAATAGAACGCGCATCCCACATACCCTTCTCATTCTGGACAGAATATCTGAAATGGATACATGCGATGCGCACATAAGTTGTAGTAGCAGTTATTCAATTAGCGGTTGGCTCTTCCCTTAAGCACAAGAGAAATTGGTTTATAAAATACCATACAGATTGCAACGGAAATTAATCCTTTTACAATTGTAAATGGAAGGTTAAAGCAAACCAGACACTGTAAAATGGACTTCATAGCCGGAATAATTGCCTGATATGCACCAAGAATTACTTCCTCCGGCATTGCCACTTTGTAATATACCGGATATACAATAAAATAGTTGGATGCGACACTGAATACACCCATGAAGATGGCCCCGACTACACCACCAAGCAGACCGCCCATCTTTGTCTTCTTAAAATGATAGATCAATCCGGCCGGAATCACAAATGCACATCCTAAAATGAAGTTGGAAAGTTCTCCTACAAACATACTCTTTGAAACCATCAGGTGTAACAAATTCTTGATCAGACAGATAATCACACCGCTGACCGGGCCAAATGCGAAGGTTCCAATCAATGCCGGCAGATCAGAGAAATCAAATTTAATGAAATCCGGCATGATCATCGGAAGTGGAATCTCCAGATACATTAAAATAAATGCGATTGCGGAAAGCATCGCTGTCATCGTCGTGAAGCGCACTCCATAATTCATTTTCTTTCCGGTGCCTGCATTGTTTGTCATGTTTTTCATTACTGCGTTTGTTTCGTTACTCATGCCCATTCTCCTTTACATGTTAATGTTATTCAAGGAATCCCAGGAGAAATTTATTTCCAGGCATAACGATTGTCTGAAAATAAAAGCCCCGATCAACTGACCGGGGCTTTGCTACACATATATCCTTGTCCTGCAGATATATTTCTGCGACAGGCAATACATGATAATTTCTTCTCTCATCCAGACTATACTGTCGGTTCCGGAGTTCCACCGGATCGGCTGCAAACTGCAGTTCACGGACTATAACCGTCGGTCGGGAATCAACAATGAATGCTCTCCATTGTCTCACCCTGCCCCGAAGAATTCCTATTCATTTCTACTGCTATTGTATGCACATGGGCCGTATCTGTCAACCCATTTTTCTACATTTTCATGGTAAGCTGGATTCTCTGCTTTTTGAGATCCACACTCAGCACCTTTACTTCAACAATATCACCGACACTGACAACTTCCAGCGGATGCTTGATGTAGCGGTCACACATCTGTGAAATATGTACGAGTCCATCCTGGTGGACACCGATATCTACAAAGGCACCAAAATCAATAACATTACGCACCGTTCCCTTGAGCACCATGCCCGGTGTAAGGTCTTTCATCTCCAATACATCGCTGCGCAAAATCGGCTTTGGCATGTCGTCTCGCGGATCACGCGCCGGCTTTTCCAGTTCCTTTACAATATCGCGCAATGTAAGTTCTCCAATCTCCAATTCTTCCGCAAGCTTTTTGTAATCGCGGATTTTCTTAGAGATTCCAACTACATTTCTGTTCTTGACGTCTTCGAGTGTATAGCCCATTTTTTCCAGCAATGCTTTCGTTGCGGCATAAGACTCCGGATGTACGCCGGTTGCATCCAACGGATTTTTTCCATCGCTGATCCGCATAAATCCGGCACTCTGCTCGTACGCCTTCGGTCCGAGTTTTGCCACTTTCAAAAGCTGGGAACGGGCGGTAAATGCACCATTCTCTTCTCGATACGTCACGATATTTTTTGCAATTGCCTTGCTGATTCCGGAAATATATTCCAAAAGAGAAGCGGATGCCGTATTCAAATCCACACCGACACGGTTTACACAATCTTCCACGACACCAGACAGGGCTTCGCTCAATTTCTTCTGGTTCATATCATGCTGATACTGACCGACACCGATTGATTTCGGATCGATTTTTACCAGTTCTGCAAGCGGATCCTGTAGACGGCGTGCCATTGATGTCGCACTTCTTTGTCCCACATCGAAATTTGGAAATTCTTCTGTTGCCAGCTTACTTGCCGAGTATACGGATGCACCGGCTTCATTTACAATGATGTACTGCACCTGTACCGGAATTTCTTTTAACAGCTGCACAATGATCTGCTCGGACTCTCTGGAGGCCGTGCCATTGCCCAGTGAAATCAGCGTGATGTGATATTTGGAAATCAGTTTTTTCAATACGGCTTTTGCTTCTTCCACTTTGTTCTGCGGTGCTGTCGGATAAATCACGGTCGTATCCAGTACTTTTCCTGTCTCATCCACTACCGCAAGCTTACATCCGGTACGAAATGCCGGGTCCCAGCCAAGCACAACCTGTCCCTTGATTGGAGGCTGCATCAAAAGCTGCTCTAAGTTCTTTCCAAACACTTTGATTGCACCATCTTCCGCTTTTTCCGATAAATCGTTCCGAATTTCACGTTCAATTGCCGGTGCGATCAGACGGTCATAGGCATCTGCAATTACATCACAAAGAATTGGTGCGGTCTGCGCCTGGGTATTGGTAATCACCTGTTTTTCCAGATAGCGGATAACATCGTCAACCGGAGCTTCGATACGCACGGTAAGAACTTTTTCTTTTTCCCCACGGTTTATGGCAAGTGTGCGATGTCCAGCGGCCTTGGCAAGCGGTTCGTTGTAATCATAGTACATTTCATAGACAGACTCTGCCTCCGGATCTTTTGCCGCAGACACGAGGGAGCCTTTCTTCATTGTCAGTTCACGGATATGTTTGCGGTAATCGGCATTATCTGAGATAAACTCTGCCAGAATATCCCGGGCTCCGGCCAACGCCTCCTCCGGTGTTGCCACTTCTTTTTCCGGATCAACATATTTGGCGGCTTCTTCCAAAACCGGTGTCTTCAACATCTGAAGCATCAATATATTTGCCAGTGGCTCTAAGCCTTTTTCCTTTGCAATCGTTGCTCTGGTACGTCGCTTCGGACGATATGGGCGATACAGATCATCCACTGCGACCTGTGTTTCTGCTGCAAGAATCTGACTGCGAAGTTCTTCGGTCAGTTTTCCCTGCTCTTCAATGGAAGCCAGAACGGTCTGTTTCTTTTCTTCCAGATTACGCAAATAAACCAGACGGTCATAAAGATCACGCAACTGCTCATCATTCAATGCGCCCGTTGCCTCCTTACGGTATCTGGCAATAAAAGGGATCGTACATCCCTCATCAATTAATTTTACGGCAGCCTCTACCTGATTGGCACGAACCCCAAGCTCTGCTGCTATCTTTTTCATGATATCCATAAGATTTTTCCTTTCATGGCATTTTTATCTTTCCCTATTATATATGAAGTGATAAAATGAAATCAATAAGTTTTGGAGGTAACACATGAATATGTACAATCCGTCCGGCAACATGTACGGACAACCTGTTTCCGGCAATCATTCTGACCGTATGGAAATTGCCGCTATGACTCTTGGAATCATTTCAATCGTAAGTTGCACCTGCCTGTATCTGGCAATTCCCTGCGGTGCATTAGCCATCATTCTGGCTTCTCTGTCGCGCGGCGGACAAATGCGCTACGGCGCCAAAGCGCAGGTCGGTCTCATTCTCGGAATTCTCGGAATTGTGCTTACGGCTGTCATTTATATTTCGGCGTTTGCATTTACACTGCACGAGTACGGAAGTCTCGAAGGTATTCTCAAAGCCTACTCCGACATGACCGGTATCGATTACAACCAGCTGCTGCAACAATAAAAGACGACATGTCACATCATGGCATATCCGGTCATTGCAAGCACCAGATTTTTGATGAGGCAGTTTGCAAGTACAAGCCCAAGTGCGATCCACAGATAGATATCCCGGTAGCGCATACCGATTGCGATTTTTCCTTTGGACAACCTCTGTATCGTCTGGGAAATCATAAACCAGCTGCCAAAAATGGCCGTATATACAACGATTGGATGGTAATAAAGGGATTTTAGCACATGCCCCTGCAGCAAAAAGCGCACGGCGCGGGTTCCACCACAGCCGGGACAGTAATATCCCGTAATACTGTGCAGTGTGCATGGAGGGATTGTTAGCCCGCCGAGGAATCCTGCTTTCCAGATGATCCAGAGGACTGTCAGCGCACCAATGCCGATCCAGCCTATGATATAAAAACATTTATCGTAAATTTCATTCGTCTTCATAATGATTCATTATAGCAAAAACAAAAACAGATTTAAAGGAGCCTTTTCTATGAATAAACCAGGCAAAGAACTGAAACGCATCGCAAGACAAAATCTTTGTGGCCATTTTGGAATTCCGATGGGTGTTTCCCTCGCGGCAACGCTTCTCCCACTTGTGTTGGAACTCCCGTTTTCCATGTTACAGGACACGCATCAGATGCTGTCTCAGACCATTGTTTTCTATGTGGCAAATTTTTTAATTTCTCTTGTCACCGTGATCTTATCCGCAGGTGTCATCCGCGTACATCTGTCGATGGCAAGAAAGCAGCCTTATTCTTTTAATATGCTTTTCTATGGATTTTCAAATCATCCGGACCGGTACATTCTTACCGGACTGCTTATGGTGCTCATCACCATTCCAACGGTGATTCCTATGATTGCAGGCATGTTTCTTATGTTTTTCAAGGGATTTACTCTCTATAATATTATTATTTTTTCTGTACTTACCATTATAAGCATCGTCCTGCTCGTGATTGTGGAATTACAGTATGCACTCTCTTTGTATCTGGTCATCGACCACCCGCAAATGCGACCGACGGAGGCTTTAAAAGTGAGTCACGGTATTATGAAAGGACATCGTGGCCGTCTGTTTTATCTTATCCTGAGTTTTGTGGGATTACATCTTTTATCCGCGCTCACACTCTGGGTCGGCTATCTGTGGGTTGCTCCTTATCAGGCGCAGACCATGGCTAATTTCTATCTGGATGTCATTGGAGAAACTACAATCTGTTCTGAACCTTATGCCAAAACAGATGTTAGTGTATAAATAATTTATTTTAAGGAGGAGTTCTATACAAATGAGTCAGAAAAAAGACATCATTAAGGACGCCAGCGTCTTAGGCGTTCCAAAAATGCTGCTGCTCGGTCTGCAGCATATGTTTGCCATGTTCGGTGCAACCATTCTTGTTCCAATGCTGGTAAACAGCTACTTTAAAAGTGGAAATCAGGTTCTTTCCATTCAGGTAACCTTATTCTGTGCCGGTTTCGGTACTTTGTTTTTCCATTTATGTTCCAAACTGAAAGTTCCTGCTTTCCTTGGTTCATCCTTTGCATTCCTGGGTGGATTTTTAAGTATCGCAAATCTCAAATCCGGTATTTTTGCAAATATGCCAGATTCAGAGAAATTGCAATATGCATGCGGCGGTATCTTTGTTGCCGGTCTTCTCTATCTGATTCTTGCACTGATCATTAAACTGATCGGGGTAAAGCGCGTGATGCGTTTTCTTCCTCCAGTTGTGACCGGACCAATCATTATCTGTATCGGATTAAGCCTTGCGCCATCTGCTGTAAAAAATGCTTCTACCAACTGGCTGATTGCAATTGTCGCATTAGCTACCATTATTATCTTTAATATCTGGGGCAAGGGAATGTTTAAGATCATTCCAATCCTTATGGGTGTAGTTGTCTCCTATGTATTTGCTCTGGCACTCCATTTCCTGGGATTTACAAATCCAAACGGAGATGCAATCTTTAACTTTAAGACTGTTGCAGACGCTGCTGTCGTCGGACTCCCACCTTTCCAGTTGCCAAAGTTCAACCTCACTGCCATTCTTGTTATGGCACCGATTGCCATCGCAACCATGATGGAGCATATCGGCGATATGTCTGCAATCTCCGCAACCGTTGGTGAGAACTTCCTGGAAGATCCGGGACTTCACCGTACTTTGATTGGTGACGGTCTTGCAACTTCCTTCTCCGCTTTGATTGGTGGACCTGCCAACACCACATATGGTGAGAATACCGGTGTACTCGAACTTTCCCGTGTCCATGATCCAAAGGTTGTTCGTCTCGCTGCCGTATATGCGATTGTCCTTAGTTTTATTCCTAAGTTTGCTCAGATTATCGCGACTATGCCTTATTCCATCATCGGTGGCGTCAGCTTCATTCTCTACGGTATGATTTCTGCTATCGGCGTGCGTAATGTAGTAGAAAATCACGTAGACTTCACGAAATCGCGTAATCTGATTATCGCAGGTGTCATCTTAGTCAGCGGACTTGGTTTCTCCAATGGACTTACTTTTACTATCGCAGGAACTTCCATCACACTGACTTCACTTGCGATTGCAGCAATCGTAGGTATTTTATTAAATGCAATTCTTCCGGGAAATGATTATCATTTCGGAGATGATCCGGATTCCGATTCTTCCAGAGGCGTAGATTTTCGCCCAAGAGAACTGGAAAAAGAATTACAAAAAGAATATGAATCATAAACATATTTACAGCAAAAGAAGAGGCAGCCTGCCTCTTCTTTTGTATTGTCTAATTTCATTTTAAATCATTCCATCACGCAATATATCATGATCCCGCAACAACTTTTCAATCACGGTTCCTTTGATTTTATTCAAAAGCGGTTTCTTAATTACATTAAGCGGTCCGAGATCCATCTGCAGCGGAGACCTGCCATCCATCAGCTTCACGCTGCTGTCTAACAGTTCACGCACATCGTAGACACTGCCCCATACTTCCGGCACGCCGCGGTCCACACCGAGCAGTCCGTAGACAGCTTCCATTGCGGTACGCACGGAATACTCGGTTGTAAATACGGTATCTCTCGGCGTCTCGGTAAACTGTCCGAGGAATGCAAAGTTGACACAGCCATCCGGAATAACATCCGGGCGGTCTCCCTTTGTTCTTGGCATGAAAAATGCGGTGATATACGGCATCATGGTCGGTACGCAGACGGCACTGTGCTCTGCAAGATCCTCAATCTGATCTTCCGGCACACCCAGATGGTACAGCCACTCTTCTGTGATCTCTTTACCGGTACACTCTTTCATTGGCTTCTTGATAAAATCACCCGGCACATCAGTAAACAGACCGTATACCCACACACAGACTTTGTCTTTGTCCTGCTCCTTGAACTGTCCCTGACGGTTGATCGTCCAGCTTAACAGCCAACTGGAATCTTTGCAGCTTACGATACCTCCGGTAACGGTCTTTCCGCTGCGCGGATCACGCTGGCAGATCTTCTCAATATATGGAAGAATCTTGTCATCCAATGTGGTAACGGTTGCGGACTCCCAGTTGGTCTTTGCGATATCGGAACAGAATTTTTCCGGATGTCCGAACGCCGGGTCCTGTTTTGCAATGTTCTTCCACAGGCTCCAGCAACCACTGGTCCGTACTTCGGCATCACCGTTTGGTGCATGGTTCTGATCGCCGTAAATCGTGCCTTCCGTACAGCTTCCGTTTGTGACAAATACCAGATCGTTTTCTGTCAGGACGATTCCGGTCTCTACCCCTTTTACTTTGCAGTCAATGGCTTTTGCCACTTTCTTTCCATCTTTGATGTCAAAAATTACGTTCGTTACTTCAGTATTGAACTGGAACTCTACACCGGCATCTTCGAGATATTTCTTCATCGGAAGAATCAGGGATTCGTACTGATTGTAGCGTGTAAATTTCAGTGCGGAAAAATCCGGCAGTCCGGAAATATGGTGGATAAACCGCTGAAAATACAGTTTCATTTCCAGTGCACTGTGCCAGTTTTCGAATGCAAACATGGTGCGCCAGTACAGCCAGAAGGTCGAGTCAAAGACTTCCTCATCAAACACATCCTCAATGGTCTTGTCATAGAGATCCTCATCTTTTGTCATGAACAGTTTCATGATTTCCATGCAGCCTTTCTGGCTTAAGTTAAACTTTCCATCCGTATGTGCGTCCTCGCCGCGGTTTTCGGTTGCACGGCAGAGCGAATAGTTTGGATCTTCCTTGTTCAGCCAGTAATATTCATCCAGCACGGATGCGCCCTCCACTTCCAGCGAAGGGATGCTGCGGAACAGATCCCACAGACATTCAAAATGATTTTCCATCTCACGGCCACCGCGCATCACATAGCCGCGTGTCGGATCAAAAATTCCGTCACAGGCACCGCCTGCCACATCCATTGCCTCTAAAATATGAATATGGGAACCCGGCATCTGACCGTCTCTGACAAGGAAACAAGCCGTTGCGAGTGCTGCAAGTCCGCTTCCGACAATGTATGCATTTTTGTCATCGACTCCTTCCGGTTTCTTTGGCCGGGCAAATGCTTCATAGTTTCCGTTGGTATAATAAATGCCTTTGCTGTTTTTTTCATATTTTCCGCGCTCGGTGTTGCGGTAATCAACCGGCGGTGCTGCCTTTGCGATCTTCTTTACTTTCTGCTGGCTGGTTTTCTGTGCAGCATATATAAGTCCTGCACCGGCTGCTGCAACTGCTGCGATTCCAAGTCCTAATTTCTTATTTTTATTTGACATAGAAAAATCTCCTTTCTGTTTCATTGGCTGTTTCTCATTTAGTGTTTCTTCGCTGCAGGTCTCTGATTCATTTCAAAATCAATTTCCATAAAATCATAAAACCTGCAACTTGACCGATTGTTTATGAAACAAATACGATATGATTATCTTACCATCTCTGTGCAAAGATACCATTTACAAAATGCCTGAAATGATAAATTTTTTATCATTTCAGGCATTTTGATTAATTTTTATTTCTGTTTAAAATTCTCGATCGAACGCGCAATATTCCCGTCGAGTGCCGTTCCCATCATCATAACGATCTTATGGTAATCCTCATGCATGCCCTTGTCGATCCAGTCAAGCATGATACCAACAAATCCATACTTGTAAAAATCCGCAATAAAATATTTATCCTCGTCCGCAATCGCAATGCCTTTGCATTTTTCTTCCACGACGTTTACGATCAGTTCATACGTCAGCTTGTACAGATACTGCTCAACTTTTTCGCGGGCAACCGCATGGTATACATTCATAATAAATGGCTTATTTTCCAATACTGCCTCAAATATCTGCGCAATTCCTTCCTGCCAGGTGTCATACGTCTTTTTTCCCTGCAAAGCACGCGTTCCGTCCTCCACACATGCCCATTCCACCAGGTCATAAATATCCTTAAAGTGATAATAGAACGTCATACGGCTGATGCCACAGTGTTCCGTCAGATCGTTGATTGTGATCTTGTCGATCGGTTTTGTCCGCAAAAGTTCTTTTAAAGACGCTTCAAGTGCAAGCTTGGTTGTGTTTGCCATATCGCCACCTCCGTCTATTTGACACTATCTGTAATTATTGTAACGCAACCGGATACCTGGGACAAATAAAGTTTTTCTAAAGAGTATAAAACATTTAAAGTTCATTTAAGGAAGGCCTTCTATACTTCATGGCATCAAAAGAAAACAGGTGTTGCCGCCCAGTAAATATCAATCATTTACTGATGCGACAGCACCTCTTTTCATTTCCAGCATCACACTATAGTATTCTGTATCGGTTATCCCTGCTTTCCTGCTGCCTGCCGGATCATATCCTCGACCACGATGTCATAAATTTCTCCAACCGTATTGCAGTATTCCAGAATTTTCCACGGCTCATTCGTGTGGAAATGAATCTTGACCAGATCCTCATCTCCAGCCGCAATCAGGCTGTTTCCCTCAAAATTTTCCGTGATGTAATCTGCGATCTCATCCTCGTCAAGATCCCTGTCTCTTCTGTCGATCAGTAACTGTGTATCATAACGATACGCAAACTGATCATCCTCTGCATCTATGGAATGTACTCCCATGGTTCTAATCCTCCTGTTATTTCACTGGAACAGCGGTGACAACTTTATGAAGCTCTTCCAGCTGTACCAGCAGCATTTTTTCAACAATGTAATTGTATTATATCTACTTTTTAAAGTCAAATTTAAAAACACATTGTATTAAATACCCAGCTCCAGCGAATCCGCAATATAGTAATCATATTTCTTTTTCCTGCAATACTTCTTAATCCTGCGGATCAGTTTATGGTCTGTAGTGTATTCCAGCAGATAAACATCCATTCCATCCGCTTTGCATGCCTGCAGATACTGGCAGAAATACTCCCGCTCCGTTTTTTTCTGCGTATGGAATGTTTTGGTTGTAAAATCAATCCTGCTCCACACCGACTCCTGGTTTACACCCGTCATAATATCCGCAGCAGAACCATAACGGGACTGATATGCCGTCACATAGATATCTCCTCCATTGACCACTACCGGCTTCCCCATTGCCCGGATTTTCTTTAAAATCACCGTCAGCCCATCAAAAATATCCTTTTTATGGGCATAATCATATACATCACAGTTATCAATAAAAAAGCCATCCACTCCCTTTTTCTTTAATTTTCCGGCTAATGTATCCATAAATTCCTGCCAGTCTTTATCCGCAACATTAACCCATTTTTCCTCTTCCCAGTTTTCATAATCCCCGATTGCCAGATGCTCGTATGTTTTATAATATGGCCGGAAATTTTCGACAGAGCCAATATTAAGATAGCTGTAAACTTTTGTACCGCCTGCATGTAATTTTCTGATATCTTTCTTCGAAAAATATTGTGCATCAATCACAACAGTTTCGTAATTTTTTAATTTTGGAACTGCTGTACGGTCTGCATTTAAGAATACTCCATACTCGTATTTTTGTGCCTTCCTTCCATCGGCATTACATGATGCCGAAAGACACAATACTACCGTAACCAGCGACAAAATCCCCAAAAAGAAACAGGCATTTCTTTTTCTCCTGTTTTTACCTGATTTACATTTCATACTTCAAGAGCCTTCAAATCCCACAATTACCGGGATCAGGCATTCCCCCTCATAAATTTTTCACTGCTGTCCGTAATAAGCATTCGCACCGTGCTTGCGGAAGAAATGCTTATTGCGGATACTGTTCACACAAATTCTGAAATTCTCATTGTAAAATCCGGATAGATTTCCACCGGAATTTCATCTTCAAATAAATACTGCGTGCTGTCCTCATTTTCTCCAAACAAATATACCAGTACCGTACGTTTCATAGGATTTACGATCCAATATTCCCTCACCCCTGCAGTACGGTATTTGAACAATTTGGTCAGATAATCCATCCTCTGACTGCTTTGTGATACAATCTCAATCACCCAGTCCGGTGCCCCATTACAGCCCCTGTCATCCAGCTTTCCGTTATCACAGATCACAGAAATATCCGGTTCCACATATGTTTTATCATCCTGATTTAAAAACACCGCAAACGGTGCCGGATATACTTTACAGGTTCCCTTATGATCCGCAATATAATTTCCGATCGTACGGCTCAACTGCTGCACCAGTTCCTGATGAATTCTGCCCGGAGGTGCCATATCATAAATCTGTCCATCGATCAGTTCTGCACGTTTTCCTTCCGGCAATGCATAAATTTCTTCCGTTGTGTGTGAATACTTTTCTGCTAATGGCATACGCTTTCTCTCCTGCTTTTATTTTCCCAATACATCCATTTAAGTATAGTATACTGAAAGATTCGTTTTTCATCAACACATGTCATTACATTTTCTCTGTACATTTTTGCACAGAAAAAAGAGAGGGGCTTTTCTAAAAAAGTATCCCTCTCTTTCCTTGCGAATATTACCATAAAAATATTGTTTAATTCTGTCCATAATAAGCATTCGCACCGTGCTTACGGAAGAAATGCTTATCGCGGATACAATCCGGTGCCGGCTGCACCTTCGGATTGATCAGTTCGGTACGGGTTGCCATCTTTGCAACTTCCTCTAAGACAACGGCATTGTGCACTGCCTCTGCTGCATCCTTGCCCCATGTAAACGGACCATGATTCGTGCAGAGCACGCCCGGTGTGTAAACCGGGTTGATTCCTCTTGTCTCCAAGGTCTCAATAATGACTTTTCCGGTGTTTGTCTCGTATGCCTCGTCAATCTCTTCCGGTGTGAGGCTGCGTGCACATGGGATCGGTCCAAAGAAATAATCCGCATGAGTCGTTCCGTAAAGCGGAATATCCCTTCCTGCCTGTGCCCAGGAAGTAGCCTCCGGAGAATGGGTATGTACGATACCGCCGATATCCGGATACTTTTTGTACAGTTCGAGATGGGTTGGTGTGTCGGATGATGGCTTCAAATCACCCTCGATTTTATTTCCCTCTAAATCCATAACGACCATATCGTCTGGTGTCAGTTTATCGTAATCCACACCGCTTGGCTTGATGACAAAGTAGCCGCTCTCACGGTCAATCCCGCTGACATTGCCCCATGTATAAGTGATCAAGCCTCTGCGCGGCAATTCCATGTTTGCCTCATAAACCTGTTTTTTTAATTCCTCTAACATGATTTCCATCCTTTCTATATCCACAAAATCCGCTGCTGAGAACGACGGATTGTACCTGTTTTTTATCTATAACTATTCAGAACTATTATTTTATAAATGTTCGACTGCTGCACGCTCAATCGCAAGTCCTTCGTTGTAGCGTTTTAAGAACCGGTCAAAGCCTTCCACATCGGCAGGAACCGGATCTTCCGTCACGCCCTCCTGACCGCCAAAGACTCTCTTGCTCAGATAATCGGCAAGGCTCTCGCCCTCTTCTTTCTGAGCCATGTAAGCTGCAAGAAGTGCGATACCCCATGCACCGCCCTCACCTGCCGTCTCCATAACGGAAACCGGTGTATCAATGGCTGCTGCCATGATGCGCTGTCCGACTACCGGAGTCTTAAACAGACCGCCGTGGCCGTACATCTTGTCGATCTGTACGCCTTCCTCTTTGAGCAGGATATCCAGACCATCTTTCAATGCGCCCAGTGCCGTAAACAAGTGCACGCGCATGAAATTTGCAAGATTGAATTTTGCATCCGGTGTGCGGGCAAACAGAGGTCTTCCCTCATCAAATGCGGTAATTCCCTCACCGGAAAAATAGTTGTATGCCAGAAGACCGCCACAATCTGCATCACCTTCAAGTGCTTTATTATATAAAACGGAAAACAGCTCATTCTTGTCGATCTTCATGCCAAAGCTGTTTGCAAACTCTTCAAACAGGTTGACCCATGCATTCAGGTCGGATGTGCAGTTGTTGCAGTGTGCCATGGCAACTGCTTCTCCGGATGGTGTGGTCACCAGATCAATCTCTGTGTGCACATTCTTCAATGCCTTTTCCAGTACGATCATTGCAAATACAGAAGTACCTGCGGATACGTTTCCGGTGCGGACAGCCACGCTGTTGGTCGCTACCATGCCGGTTTCGGCATCACCTTCCGGCGGACATACCGGAATTCCTGCTTCCAGTTCGCCATCGGTATCGAGAAGCCTTGCGCCCTCTGTGGTCAGCGTTCCGGCATTTTCTCCGGCAACAAGAACTTTTGGCAGAATATCACGGAGTGACCAGTCAAAGCCGTATGGTTCTGCCAACGCATCGAACTTATCGAGCATTGTTGCATCATAATCTTTTGTATTACTGTCGATTGGGAACATTCCGGATGCATCCCCCACGCCAAGTACCTTTTCCCCAGTCAGTTTCCAATGGATAAATCCTGCAAGCGTGGTGAAAAATGCGATATCTTTCACATGCTCCTCTTTGTTTAACATTGCCTGATACAGATGGGCAATGCTCCAACGCTGCGGAATGTTATAGGAAAATTCCTTCGTCAGCGTTGCTGCTGCTTCCTCTGTGATTGTATTACGCCATGTGCGGAACGGCACGAGAAGTTCCCCAGCCTTGTCAAATGCAAGATATCCGTGCATCATAGCGGAAAATCCAATCGCACTGATCTTTGTCAATGTCACACCATACTGTTCTTTTACGTCCTTTTTTAAATCCCGGTAGCAATCCTGCAGACCGCCCCAGATGTCATCCATTGTATAGGTCCAGATTCCGTGATCCAGGCGGTTTTCCCATTCATGACTGCCGGATGCAATCGGTGTATGGTCTGCATCGGTCAGTACCGCCTTGATACGTGTAGATCCAAATTCAATTCCGAGAAATGTTTTCCCGGACACGATCTCGTCTTTTCTTTCCACTGTTTATACCTCTCTTTCTGCTATAAGCCCCCGCCTTTGCGTCTTGCAAAAGCAGGTATTACCTATCTTTTATCTGTAGAATACTTCTCCAAGCATCAGATCACGCTTGAAATCACGAATCCTAGTATCTTTGTCAATGTATACAGCCTCAATGCCCATGGCTGCTGCCCAGTCGCCCATCTGCTCTGCCGTCAGGTCATAGGTAAATGCAGTGTGGTGTGCGCCGCCTGCAAGAATCCATGCTTCCGCTCCAGTGTAGATATCCGGTTCCGGAGTCCAGAAGTTGGTTGCGGTCGGAAGTTTTGGCATTGGCTTTTCTGTCTTCTTGCACTCTACATCATTGATGATGAGACGGAAACGGTTGCCCAGATCGATGAGGGATGTCGCGATTCCGTGTCCTTCCTTGGATGTAAATACAAGTCTTGCCGGATCTTCTCTGTCGCCCATGGAAAGTGGCTGGCACTTAATGCTGATCGGACCGTCTGCGATGGATGGGCAGATTTCAAGCATGTGTGCTTCAAGAATTCCTTCTTTTCCTTTTGCTAAATTGTAGGTGTAATCCTCGAGCATGGATGTTCCCTTTGCATCCTTCATGCCTGCGGTCATCACTTTCATGAGACGTACCATGGCTGCAACTTTCCAGTCACCTTCTGCTCCGAAACCATAACCCTTTTCCATCAGTCTCTGGATGGCAAGTCCCGGAAGCTGTGTTAATGCGCCAAGATCACCGAAGTGAGTAACGATTGCCTGATAATTCTTTTCCTGCAGGAAACGCTCAAATCCAAGTTCAATCTGTGCCTGTACGGCTACATGTTTCTTAAACTCTTCCGGATCTCTTCCCTCAAGTAAAATCTCATATTTGTCGTAGTATTCATCTACAAGTGCGTTTGTATCGGACTGGGATACGGCTGCAACAGACTCTGCAATCTCATTTACCGGATAAGCATCTACTTCCCAGCCGAACTTGATCTGTGCTTCTACCTTATCGCCCTCGGTAACAGCTACGTTTCTCATGTTGTCTGCGACACGCATGACACGGATGTGGCTGCTCTCTACGATGCCGACTGCGGTACGCATCCAGCTTGCGATCTTGTCAACGACTACCGGATCACTCCAGTGTCCGACAACGACCTTACGCTCCATACGCATACGGCTTACGATATGACCATACTCTCTGTCTCCATGTGCCGACTGGTTTTCATTCATGAAATCCATATCAATGGTATCATATGGAAGTTCCTCATTGAACTGTGTATGTAAATGCATCAGAGGTTTGCGATACTCCTGTAGTCCAAGGATCCAGGACTTTGCAGGGGAGAACGTGTGCATCCAGGTGATCACACCGGCACATGTCTCATCATTGTTAGCCTCGTTAAATGTCTTGCGGATCAGCTCGTTGGTGATCAGAGTTGGCTTCCATACGATCTCGTATGGCAAAACGCCTGTCTTGTTTAACTCATCTACAATCTGCTTGGAATGCCGGGCTACCTTTGCCAGACATTCATCACCATACAAATCCTGTGATCCGGTGCAAAACCAAAATTTGTAATCCTTGTTTAACTGCATACTGGTTTCTCCTTATTTCTTCCCCCATATTTTTGATACCTTTAGTTTAAAACTTGTACACATGTATTTACAAGTTGTTTTTTTCATAAGGATTTGTGACAAGCTTTTCCTGGGGATGATCTATAGTTGTCAAACGCAGTCCTTCTCTGTTTGCAAGGGAGGAATTATCATATCCGGTGACTGAGATATCCTCCGGAATACGAAGTCCTTCTTCCTGCAATGCCCGTATTACCTGCTGTGCCGTCTGATCGTTATAACAAACCACTGCATCCATCGACTTTTTTTCTGCCACCATACTGCGAATCGTTTCGTAAGGATGAATTCTTCGATCCTCGGTATGAAACCAGACAACCTTGTCCGGATCATAGAGCATCCCCGCTTCCTGCAATGCCTTGACATAACCCTTATGACGATTCTGTCCCTGCATGTCATCCGCTTTAAAAACACCCACAATATCCTTGTGCCCCCGGTCGATTAGATACTTTGTAATCATATAACCACCCAGGCAATCGTTCATAAGTACATGTGGCTTGTCTGACATCTTCGGAAAACATCCCTGTATAAAAACATAAGGAATATGAAGTTTTTCCAATTGTTCATACAAATTCATATGCCGACAGAAAATCTGACTTTTACTTGGCTCAATAATGGCACCATCTACCCCTTTGTTCAGCAGATCCTGCAGACATTCCGCCTCTCTGGTTCTGGAATTTTTCGTATTTTTTAAAATAATACTGTAACCTGCACCGGTCAGTACATCATCAATTCCCTGTATAACACGAGGAAAAATGTAATCTGACAGGTACGTCGTCACTACGGCAATGTTTTTTGATGGCTGTACATGCCGCATCATCTCCGAACAAAATGTTCCTCGCCCATGTTCTGCATATATATATCCTGCATTCTGCAACATGGAAAGTGCCTTTCGCACCGTCTGTCTGCTAATCTTGTATTGCGCGGATAATTCATTTTCCGACGGAAGTTTGTCACCTGCCTGAATCTCTCCCGTCAAAATCTTCGCTTTTAAATCTTCCATCAACTGAAAATATTTCAGTTGTTTTCCTTCGTTTGTCCCCATAATATCCCTCACTAACATGTTTTACCCACAACTTGTATCAAACTTGTATATTATACTATACACTTTATTATATTTTTTCAAGTTTCCCTTTTCTGCATAAGCTGTACTTTTATACAACAAAAAACCTCCTGTATAGAAGTTGTTTTACAAGCATTTCCATACAGAAGGTTCTTACATACATATTCTACGAACATTTTTCCATCTTTTACTGCATCTTTTGTAAAATTTCACTGACAATTGCTGCTGCAACATCCGCCTTGCTCATAATTTCAAGCTGTCTGCAATCATCCTTTGTAATCAAAGTCACAACATTTGTATCTGTTCCAAATCCGGCACCGGCTACTTTCAAATTGTTGGCAACAATCATGTCCACATTTTTCTTTGCCAGTTTTGCTCTGGAATTTTCAAGCATATTCTCGGTTTCCATGGAGAATCCACAGATAAACTGTCCCTCTCTGCGGTGTGCGCCAAGAAAAGCCAAAATATCTTCGGTACGTTCTAATTGCAGCGTTGTATCTGCATCTTTTTTCTTCACCTTTTCGTCTGCCGGATCCGACGGTCTGTAATCCGCTACCGCAGCAGTCTTAATAATAATATCCTGCTGATCCGCAGTCTCCTTTACAGCTGCCGCCATATCTGCTGCCGAAACAACCGGAACAACCTTTACAAACGGCGGCGGAGTGATTGCCACCGGTCCCGTAATCAGTGTCACTTCCGCACCACGGCGCATACAGTTTTCTGCGATTGCATAGCCCATCTTTCCGGTGGAGTGATTCGTAATAAAACGCACCGGATCAATTTTCTCCTGTGTCGGTCCCGCTGTGACCATCACTTTTTTTCTAACCATGTCCTTTTCACAGGCAAGTTCTTTCATAATATAAGAAAACAGTACTTCCGGCTCCGGCATCTTTCCGGCCCCGGTATCCCCACATGCAAGATATCCACTTGCCGGATCAATAATATGAAAACCATAACCCTCAAGCTTTTTGATGTTATCCTGTACGATTGGATTTTCAAACATATTTGTATTCATGGCAGGGGAGACATACTTCGGGCATTTTGCCGCCAGAATCGTTGTCGTCAGCATATCATCTGCAATCCCGTTTGCCATCTTGCCGATCACATTGGCAGAAGCCGGTGCCACCATAAAAATATCCGCACGCTTTGCCAGCGCCACATGCTCGACATTGAACTGGAAATTCCGGTCAAATGTATCCACAAGGCATTTGTTGCCTGTCAGCGTTTCAAACGTGATTGGATTAATAAAATTAGTTGCGTTTTTTGTCATAATAACATTGACGTCCGCATGCCGCTTCACTAACGCACTTGCAAGATTTGCAATCTTATACGCCGCAATGCTGCCCGTTACGCCAAGAACAACGCATTTTCCCCTCAGCATGTCCATTCCTCCTATGAATTTCTATCAAAAACAGATGATAAATTACTTCTGAATCGGCTTGATCTTGTTTAATGCAACGCCGAGTGCCGCAACGATTGCCTCGATCACGCCGTTAAAGCTGATGACTCCGCCGATGAATCCGAGTACGGCACCCGACCAGAAGGAACACTCCGATCAGTACGTTGAGTACCGTTGACCAGATCTTCTTGTTCTCTGATGTCACAGCTTTCCTTACTCCAAGGTAAACATAATATGGCAGGATTCCCACAAGAATTCTCGGTACAAAACAGATGAATGCACTCTAAAAAATTCCGCTTGTTCCAACCATGCTTGCTGCAAGTACCGGTGAAAATACGAATGCTGACAAAGATGACGGCATTACGGTGTTCTTGATAAAACTGGTGAGTCCAAAGACGAATCCAAAGAACCCGCCCTTCTTCGGTCCACAGAACAGTGCTCCCAGAATAACCGGGATATGAATGATTGTTGCATTAATGATGACCAACGGTATGTACCCAAGCGGGGTAAAAGCCATAATAATGATGATTGCTGCAAATAGAGCTGTCAGAACCAGCTCCGTTGTCTTAGTGTTACGCATCTTTCCTCCTATTCCAGGTGACGGCTTCTCTTCAAGTCCGTCCCTCTTTTACATGCGAACATTTGTCCATGCAAAATGTAATTGTATTTGCTGATTGATTCCTTACGGTAACCATCAACCTTCATAGGTTACACCCTTAATCGTAAACGGTCAAGTCACATCATGCCATCGGTTTTTCCAAAATCTGAATCACCGTATTTCCTTTCATTTTCAGGAAAAACGGCATTCCCGGTTTTGCATCCGTATAAGTTTCCATATATTTTTCAAAAATCATTTTCTGGATTTCCTTCGATGTCGCATCGATTCTCTGCATCGCCTCTGTCAGTCTTTCCAGATCCTCGCGGCTTTGTCCTGCATGTTCTGCGGCTTCCCTTACCGTTTCATAAGATTTCTCTGCGGCTGTCGCATTATTATTCGCAACCTCTGTAATATTCTCAACCGTAGCTGTCAGTTCTTCCACCGTACCGGCCTGATCCGTTGCCCCCCCCCTCCGCAAGTGCCTGTGCACCGCAGGATAACTGTCCGGAACCCTGTGCGACCTGTTCGGAAGCAACATTGATCTGCTCTAACGTGTCGCTCATCTGACTTCCGAGCTGATGCATCGATTCAAACTGCTCCACAAAAGAGCCGACATATTTACTCTTGTTATCTTCCGATATCGTAAAATCTCCATTCGCCATCTGGTCCAGCAGCACTCCCGTATCCTCTACCATCGCATGAAGTGTCGCACACGCATCCTTGAAATCATTGGCCAGCTGACCAAGTTCATCCGGCGATTCATACGTGATATCCACATCCAGATTGCCGGCTTTCAGATCCGCAGATGCCTTCTGGATCTGTTTGATCGGACGGAGCATATTTTTCGTGATTGTCTTTCTGATTACGATTGAGAAATTCAGGCTCACCACACCAAGAACCACCATCAGAATGATCGATCCGATTCCGGTAGTGCGTGCCGCACGATACTGAGTCGTTGCCTCTTGTGTCGCATTATCTCCGATGATTACCAGCTTATTCTGAACCGAAACCAATGCATTATTATAATCACCGTTAAAAATTACAAGTGCCTTTGCTTTTTTCCCTCTGCCTTTCCACTTTCTGTGCCGCCTGGTCCGCGGCACTCAGATAGGATTGTGCCGCACCTGTATTATCCACCGTCAGAGCCCACAGAATATTCTTGCTCATCAGCTGTACATCCTTGCGGATCTCCATTTGTGTCACGCTACTCATATAGGCCTCTTCATAGAATTTCTTCGTATCAGCATTCATTAGAATGATTGCAATAAAGGCCATCAGCATCGCAAACATAAAGGTTACGATTACCGTTCCGAACGCATACTTTAACTTGTCTCCAACTTTCTTCTTTCGATAGAATTCCTCCATTCCACTCTTTGCTTTTGTGACTTTTTTCTTTCTTGCAGTCTTAGCCATCTTATCAGGCTTAATCCGCTTGCTTTTGTTCGCATCTGTACCCTTCATATGACCACTTCTTCTCCCTTTTAAAATGATACTTTTATTATACGTTCATAACCCCAAATTAGCAATGATATAACTTTATATTTCGACATAAAAAATGTCTGCTTTTGTACTTGTTTCGGCAAAAGCAGACATTCTTTAAATATGAGTACTACTAACCTCTTTTTTTACGTGCGAGGACAACACTTTGAATTACGAGGAACAGGCAAAGCATTGCTGCAATGGTAATTCCTGTCCACCAGGCCTGATCAAGGCCTGCAGATGAAACGATATTCTGAATAGTACTAAGTGAAAGTACTCCGAAAAATGTTCCGATAATATTGCCGACACCACCTGTCAATAGAGTTCCTCCGATAATGGAAGAAGCAATTGCATTCATTTCCATACCACTTGCATGTGTTGCCGCTCCGGAACCAACATGCAGGAAATATACATAACCTGCGATGCCAGCCAGAAGTCCGCTCAAAAGATGCGCCAGGAATCTTGTCTTCTTGACATTGATACCAAGCATCAATGCACTCTGACGATTGCCGCCGACCGCGTAAAATGAACGGCCAAGCTTTGTCCAGCGAAGTAACACAAACATGATAATTACAATCAGGATTGCAACAATCACACCAATCTCAACGTATGCATTGACATATTTTCCGATGCGGTTTACCGATCCCATTCCCGGTACAATTACACGTGTATCTTTCAGTTTTACAAAAGCCTCATTCTGCACGTTGAACGGATCTGTATGCACGATCGATGTCATGCCTCGTGCAAAGAACATTCCAGCAAGTGTTACGATAAACGGCTGGATATCCAGATATGCTACCAGAAATCCCTGTACCAGTCCGAATGCGAGTCCGATTCCCAGAGCGATTAAAAGCGAAACAAATACGTTTCCACCCATAAAATCCAGGTATACTGCGCAGCACATGCTGACTAATGCAACCACACCACCAACAGAAATATCAATGCTTCCTGTGATCATGACAAGACTGAGTCCGCACGCTGTAATGATCAATGCGCCATTTGCATTTAAAATGTTAAAGAATGTCTGCGGCTTTAAGAATCCGCCGCCCTCGAAAATCATTGCTCCAATATACATTAAGAAGAATACTACGATCGTGATGGTCAAAAGCAGGTTGGCATCCGAAAGTGATAATTTTTTTAAAGATTTTGATTTCATATTAGCCTACCTCCTTTGCATTTTTAACCTTCATCTTTTGTGAGAAGGCTGCAAATTTTTCTCTCACCACCGGAGCACTGATTACAACCAGAATGATGACAACGATTGCCTTGTAAGCTGAGATTGCTTCTGATTTAACATTGAGCTTGTACAGTGTAGTGGTCAAAAACTGAATAACATATGCGCCTAAAATAGATGCCGCAAGATTAAATTTTCCGCCGCTTAAAGAGTTTCCGCCAAGCGCTACGGCAAGGATTGCATCCATCTCGATGTCTTTTGCAATAACAGAATAGTTAATGGTCGAAATACGGCTTACTTTAATGAGCGCTGCTACCGCTACACAAAGACCAAGGATTACAAAGCTTATAAATTTGATGAATGCAGGGTTCAATCCGTTTAAGCGGGATGAACTTTCATTGATGCCGACTGCCTGTGTATACAACCCAAGGTTCGTAAACTTCATAACCAGTGCAACCACAATGACACACGCCAATGCAATAAAGAATGGAGTCGGGATTGGGATACCCGGAATAAATCCACCGAAGTATCCGAAAGAAGGATCACTGATAACCGGGAGTTCATTATTGTTGATCCATGCCGCGATCGAACGGCCTGCTGTATACAGGATTAATGTTGCGACCATCGGCTGTATTTTAAATCCCGCCACCAATATTCCGTTGAATGCTCCAAAAAGCATTGCAACGACACAACTTACCAGAAATGCCACGATAATCGGTGCCTGTAACTGATCCGGACGTGAATTGCTTCCGCACAGCACGCGTAAGATAACGGAACCGGCGATTGCAATGCCTGCTCCAACGGAGATATCCTGTCCACCGGAAGCCGCTGTAACAAGTGTCATTCCGATTGCGAGGATGGCAAGTTCCGAGCCATAATCCAGGATTGTAATCAGATATCCGGATAATACATGATTTCCGGAACTATTTACATCGAGTGTAATTTTGTAAAATGACGGATCTGCAATCAGATTAAATACCGCCAGCAGCAACAATGCTGCAATTGGAATCAGGATTTGCTTTCCGCTCAGCATATCCATGATACTTTTCTTCTTTGTTAATGATTGTGTTTTAGGCATTCTTCTCGTCACCTCCGGCAATCGTATCCATAATCTTGCTCTGTGTCAAATCTTCTCCGGTAATCTCGCCAACCTTCTTTCGGTCACGCATAACGATCAAACGGGAGCAGGTACGAAGCATCTCATCCGTCTCGGACGAAATAAAGGTGACACTCATACCTTCAGAAGCAAGTTTTAGTACAAGTTTCTGAATTTCAATCTTTGTTCCGATATCAATGCCTCGTGTCGGCTCATCCAGAATCAGATACTCCGGATGGGTCAAAAGCCAGCGGGCAAGGATAACTTTCTGCTGATTTCCACCTGACAGCGACTTGATCGGCGTATCTGCCGATGCCGTCTTGATTTCCAGCAGCTTAATATATTCGTCTGCAAATTTATTTGCCTGTGCCTTAGAGAACGGGCGGAAGAATCCCCGCAATACCTGCGCTGCAAGAATAATATTATCTCTTACAGAGAGATCTCCGACAATACCGTCCACTTTACGATCTTCCGGAAGGTAAGCAATTCCGTTCTTCATAGCATCAATAGGCTTTGAAATCTTGATTTCTTTTCCATTTTTCTTGATCTTGCCACCGATCACGCGATCCGCACCAAATATGGCACGTACACATTCGCTTCGGCCGGATCCGAGCAATCCGGTAAATCCGTTGACTTCGCCTTTTCTGATATAGAAATCAAATGGTTTGATTCCTGCATTACTCTGCAACTGTTCTACTTCAAATACCGGCGGAACGGATTCATCTGCGTGGTAGATCTGTGTCTCATCCTTAATCTGAGCCTCATCGTCAAGTTCCTTGCCAAGCATCTTAGCTACCAGTTGTACTCTCGGAAGCTTCTCAATCTCATATTCTCCGACCAGTTTACCATCCCGAAGAACCGTAATCCGGTCACATACTTCATATACCTGATCCAAAAAGTGCGTAACGAAGATGATTCCTACGCCTCTGGCTTTCAGATCCTTCATAAGCCCGAAGAGTTTCTGTACCTCTTTGTCATCCAGAGAGGAGGTCGGCTCATCGAGGATCAGTACTTTACAATCCATATCTACGGCTCTGGCGATGGCAACCATCTGCTGGATTGCGATCGAACAGCTGGAAAGCTGCTGCGTTGCCTTTGCCGGAATATCGAGAGACTTCAGAATCTTATCTGCGTCCTCGTTCATTTTCTTCCAATTCTGTCCCACGCCCTTCGTTCGTCCGATAAACATGTTCTCTGCAACGGACAGGTTCGGGCAGAGTGTAATTTCCTGATACACAGTACTGATTCCCAGATTCTGCGCATCCTGCGGCGAATGGATTTCTACCGCCTTGTCACTTCCTGCAAGGAAAATTTCTCCCTCATCTTTTTCATACACACCGGTCAGAACCTTGATCAGTGTCGATTTTCCGGCTCCGTTCTCACCCATAAGTGCGTGGATTTCGCCTTCACGCAGGGAGAAATCAACCGCCTGCAATGCCTTTACTCCTGTAAAGTTTTTATGGATATTTTTCATCTGTAATACTACATTTTCTTTCACCAGCTCATTCACCCCTTGCTCATTCGTCAAAAAACGCGACGCTGCGTTTTCCTCATACGCTGCGCCGCGCTTCTTTTACCTGCTTATTTTGTCATTCCTGCATGCAGAATATCATTTTGTGCTAATGCCTGTGCGTGTTTAGATTCCGTAAGTGCTCACATCATCTGCAGTAATGGTTGTTGCATCAAAGCCCTTCTCATCCATGATGATGGTCTTCTCTGTGATCTCTTCACCATTCTGAAGCTTCTGGATTACATCAGCGATATAAGAGGCCTGGAATGGATTACACTGTCCATCGTAGTTCCAGTTCTGATCTAACAGTTCCTGAAGTGCCCACTGGTTGCAGTCGAATCCCATAACGATGACATCTTTGCCAACACCGTGTGAGATGTTTGCTTTATCAAGAGCTGCTACAGCACCCTTTGCCATATCGTCGTTCTCAGCATAGATAACGTTGAACTTCTCGCCACTGTCGATAACAGACTGTACAATCTGCTGTGCTTTCTCTGCATTCCACTCTGCGGTCTGCTCATTTACAATGTTCCATCCTTCTGATGCAGCCATATCTGTGAGAGCTCCGGAACGTCCCTTCTGTGCTGCGGATCCCATAACACCCTGAATATGAATGATATTGTACTCATCAAGATTCTGTGCTTTTAACCAATCACAGGCTGTCTGTCCTTCTTTATCCATGTCGGATACGATAGATGCTGCATAAAGGCTCTCATCCGCATCGATAACACGGTCAAACAGGATAACCTGTGTTCCTGCATCCTGTGCATCCTTTAATACAGAATCCCATCCTGATGTATCAGCTGCTGAAAGAAGCAGATAATCAACGCCATCCTGAATGAACTTCTGTGCAGCTGTAATCTGCTCATCATTCTTAAGACTGTATGCAAATGAAGCATCATATCCGTTCTCTTTTGTGAACATTGCCTTCATATCCTTGTCATTTGCTGTACGATATCCGGACTCATTTGGATCATTGTTAATAATTCCGACCTTGATAAGATCTCCGCTTGAGCTGCTGCTCGGCGCCGATGTATCACCTGCTCCGTCTGTTTTTGCTGTATTGCCGCCACAGGCAACCAGTCCGAATACCATCATTGATGCCATTAAGATTGATAAGATTTTTTTCTTCATAAATTTTTCCTCCCATGTTACATTGTTTTGAATTGTTTTGTTTGTTTCGTTTGGGCCCTTCTCTTTTGTAAGTTCACTATACCATCCGTTCATTTTATGGGCAATCTCATTTTTTCTTATTTCTTCGTATTTGGAAGTTATTTACAATACAAATTTACTGTGATATTATTAAAACAAATACAAATTGTGACATGATGTATTTTTTTACTTCAGAGCGTATGCTTTTCTATGATTTTGCAAGATAAATCCGCTTTCTGCGACAGATTCAACACCATAATCCATTGTGAAAACTGAAAAAGCATTTGCCTCAAAAGCATTTTTTTGTAAAAAAGTTTGTTTTTTTACGATTCTGTATCTAAATGTACAAATTCTAATTTCCAAAAAAGGGGAAAATTTTATGGCGATCAAATATAAATGGCTCGCAGCAAAGCTGCGCGAACAATTACCGGACTACGCTGCACGTGGACAGCATCAACTGCCAACCGAGGTGGAACTTGCATCACGTTACAAAGTCAGCCGGCAGACTGTCCGCCAGGCACTTGCGCAGCTGACGCAGGAAGGCTTGATTGAGAAAAGACAAGGGAGCGGCAGCTTTCTTACCGGTCGGCTGCGTTCATTTGATCAGAATATTGTGTCGATTCTGATCTCCAGTGATTCGGATTATACCTATCCAACGTTTCTGTATCATCTTCGTCATGAACTTCAACGCAAAAATTTTATGTTACGCGTTCACATAACCGGCAATGATATTGCAAAGGAACGTTCCATCCTTTCGGAACTTCTTTCTGACCCGCCACGAGTACTCATTGTCGAACCGGTCAAAAGTACACTTCCCAATCCCAATCTGGATCTGTACCGCACATTGCTCCGGAATCAATGTCATATTGTTTTTCTCCGCCACAGCTACCCTCAGCTAAACAAAATTGTCTGTGTCGGGGAAGATAATCTTTCCGGGAGTCGCATGCTTACAGAACATTTGCTTGCTCAGGGGCATACCTCTCTCGGAGCCCTCTTTTACGCAGACGATCTCTCCGGAAGTGAACGGTATCAGGGAATGATCGAATCCTTACGTGACAACGGACTTCCGCTTCCGGATGCATCCGTGCGCTGGTTCCACACTTTCGAATTGCAGCAATTAATACAAAAACGCGATACAGACTTCATAAAAAAAGCGATACAGGAATCCTTTTCATCCTGTACCGCTATACTGTGCCACAACGACCTGATTGCCTATGAACTTATCCGTGCTCTACATATGTCCTCTGATCCGCGTCTATCGGAAATTACCGTTGTCTCGTTCGACCACAGTTATCTTTGCAGAACAAGTCAGCCTTCATTTCTCTCACTTTCCCACCGGGAGCATGAATTGGAGCAAAAACTTACGGAAACAGCATTAGCCCCGCTTAAAGGATTGCCTGCAAATTCATCAAACCTGGATTGGATTTTTCAACCGTAGCGGGCAAAGATTGATATTACACTCCTTTACCGCTTCGATATTCTCTCGGGCTGACGCCCTGTGTCTTTTTAAACACAAAACTAAAATAGTGAGAATCCTTATAACCGACCTGTGCCGCGACCTCCGCGGTCGCAAGGTCGGTGCTTCGCAGAAGTTTCTTTGCCTTGTCTATGCGTTTGTCCGTAACATATTCCGTAAACGTCATTCTCATGTTCTGACTAAACACAGAACTCAAATAGTTTGCACTGACCTGTACCTCACAGGCAATGCTTCCAAGCGTGAGTGTTTCGTCCGCATAGTGCGCGTCAATGTAATCCATCGCATTCTTTAATATTTTGCTGCTTTGTCCGCTTGTCTGTTCATCCCGTATCGCCAATGCTGCAAGAAGTGCTTCCGCAAAATAGGCATTCACTTCCTCCTTGGCAATGTGAACCTGATCCTGATATTCTCCAATTCTGTCATAATAATCTTCCTTGGAAGCCCCAATCGTTTCCAGAAAAGCCAGGATTGTAAAACGGATATTCAGAATAATATAGTCCCTAAACATCTTGGAATTCAATGCATCCCCAACATTTTGCAGATAAGACTCCACAAAACTGTACACTTCCATTCGACTTCCTTTTGCAAGAAAATCCTGTATCATTTCCGGTGACATTTGTGAGTATTCCACTTCAGCAATCTGTGTGTCATCAAGCGTCGAAAGATTGTTCTGCAGCGTCTGCTTTGTAAAGAAATGCTGCTCCGGATAAATGAAACGATACGCCGAATACTGTCTGACCCGATCATAACACTCCGGCAGCATACTCAGCCGCTCCACGGGATCCGATACTGCTGCATACCACTCATAATCACTGCTGTCCGCCTCACATACCGTACGGATCTGTTCTACCGCCTGATCCGTATCCTCCTGTATACGATCCCAGTCTCCCCTGACAAGGATTCCGTAGCAGTTGATATTCCAGCGAAAGAGAATATACTGAGGGAAACGCAGAAAATAGTGAAGAATTTCTTCCTGAACCTGCACAAAATGATTCACATTGCTCTCCGGCATCCCTTTCTTATTTTCCTGCATATATAAAAAAATAAGATTATATCCGGATGCCGAGAGATCCAGCGATTTCTTGGCCGCTTCCTCGTAAATCTCTGTAACACTCATCTCTCCTTCAAGCATTTTCTCAAAGAAGTGTCTCATGGAAAACTGCTCATATTCTCTCATCTCATCGGCAAGTTTTGTCTGATAATCCTCCTGTTGCTGCTCACGCTCAATTTTTTCCCGAATCTCCTGAAGAACGGTTCGCAAAGACGCACGGGTAACCGGTTTAAGCACATACTGATCAACACCGATCGTTATGGCACGTCTTGCATATTCAAAATCATCGTATCCGCTTAAGATCACAATCTTTGTCTTCGGGAACTCCTCTTTGACCATGCGACTTAATGACAAACCGTCCATAAACGGCATTTTAATATCTGTAATGATCAGATCCGGACGTGTCTTGCGGATAAGCGGCAACGCCATCTCTCCGTCGGAAGCCTCCCCAACAAAGCGGTATCCATACTGATCCCACGGGATCTTATCTCTGAGTCCCTCCCGGATTACAGTCTCGTCCTCTACCAAAAATACTTTTAACATTTTCTATCCCCTATTAGTCTTATTAGTAAATTCTGTTATCCAATACGGATAACACATTTTTCTGTGTAAAAATTTTCTCTTCTACATAGTTGATCTTATCAACCGGTTCGCCATTCTCCAACTTGCGCACGATTTCTTCCAGATATGGTCCCAGAAGCGGATTACACTCAATATCAACATTGATCAGACCCGATTTCACTTTTTCTAACGCACTCTTTGTTCCATCGAAAGAGATCAGTGTCATATCACCACCTGTTCCGGTCGTATATCCGGCTTCGCTTATAGCCTGGAGTACACCGATCGTCATATCATCATTCTGCGAGACAATCACATCGATGTCACTATATTTTTTCAAATACTTGGACATCACTTCCTTGCCTTTTGCTGTAGTAAAATCAGCATTCTCGCATGCAAGAATATTCCAGTTTTCATGTCTGTCCGCAACCGTCTGGAATCCTTCGGTTCTTCCAAGCATCGCCGTCGACCCCGGTGTCCCTTGCAAAATCACAATATTCACCTGACTATGACTGAAATTTTTACCCTTAAGTTCCTCCTCAAGCCACCTTCCGGCGTTGCGTCCTTCTTCCGTAAAATCCGATCCAACCCATGCGGTATATAATGACGGATCACTATCTACATTACGGTCCATAATAATAACCGGAATCTTAGCTTCCTTTGCCTCCTTTAAAACAGTATCCCATCCGCTCTCCACGATCGGTGAAAAAATAATATAATCGACCTGCTGTGAGATAAAGCTCCGTATTGCCTTAATCTGGTTTTCCTGCTTTTGCCGGGCATTATTGTACATAAGGAAATAACCATTCTCTTTTGTAAACACCTGTTGGATCGATGCCGTATTTGCAGATCTCCACATCGATTCGCTTCCCAGCTGCGAGACACCGATCACAGTCATGTTCTCATCCGGATACGGCCGTTCTTCAGAACTGAAATCCTGCTGTGCTGAAGTGCATCCCGTAGACATAAGAAGGGCAAACAGCAGACATACTACGATATATCCACGCATTCTACGTTTCCGCTCCACTTTGTCCGCCTCCTTCCGATAATAATTCATGATTTTCCAAAGTAGCAGGGATCATAACCGTAACTTTTGTTCCCTTACCCGGAGCTGAATCGATCGTCAGCCCGTATTCCGCTCCAAAATACATTCGGATACGTTCATTGACATTGGCCAGTCCAAATCCGCGGTCCGTCTCTTTGCAAGGTTTCGATATATCTTCCCTAAGTTGATTCAGCTCTGCTTCATCCATTCCGGCACCATCATCACAGATTGTAAAATAAATATTTCCCTCCAGCATTTCTCCTGTTACCGTAATCGTTCCGGGCGAGCGCTTATATTTGATTCCATGATAGAGGGCATTTTCTACAATCGGCTGCAATGTCAGTTTTGGAATCTGGTATCCGTATAAGGAACGATCAATTGCAATATGATAATCCATAATATCACTATAGCGAGCTCCCTGAATCTGCAGATAGCTTCGAATATGTTGTTCCTCCATACGAATACTGATAAATTCTTTTCCCTTGCTAAGCACGATACGGAAAAAATCAGACAAAGTAACAACCATATCCACAGCCTGATCCGCCTCGTTACATTCGATCAGCCAAACGATCGTATCAAGCGTGTTGTACAAAAAATGCGGGTTGATCTGTTCCTGCAAAAGACGAAGATCTGCCTTTCGCATCTTTTGTTCGTCATCTCTTACTTTATCAACAAGTTCCTGCATTTTTCCGGCCATATCGTTAAATCCCTGGCTTAACACAGCAACCTCATCGCTTGTTTTCGCATTCGTACGGACAGCAAAATTACCTTCCGCGATCTCTCCGGTGGCATCATATAATTGCCACAATGGGCGGAGAATACCGGAAGTCACCAGGAAGGCTGCCACAGCGACCGCCACACCCAATACACAAAGCAGCACGGAAAGTAAGATAATAAAAGCACGCACCTGTGCATTCATCACATTTGTAACGGTTTCCATATTGTTCGTCTGATAGTAGATATAATACTGAATATCATCCTGGATCAATTCCGTCATAATATAGATATTATTGTCCAGCTCGCTAATGTTCGTATCGTACTGATTACCTTCATGAACATTCTCAAGAATATCTGTGACGCGTTTCTCGAGTGTATCGGTATTACGCAGCAGGCTGTCAAGCCACAGCCGGCTTTCATAATCCTCCGTCACCTTCTTTAACTCCGTACAGCTCGATCGCAGACTCCGGATCATAGTATATGGATTTTTTAATGTCTCATCCTGAGAAATTGTATCGATTGATACATATCCGACAACAATCTTGTAAAGACTCTCATCCATCTCTTCTTTAAAACTTATATTGTAATTATTGGCAATCGTCAGATGATCGACAATATCGTTATATGTCCGATTATATCTTGCAATCGTTACTAAAAGATATACACTCACCAGTAAAAACGGGAGTGTTGATACCGAGAGCAATACCAATATTTTATTCCGGATGGAAAAAGCAACTTTCTTTTTTGGTTTTTTCTTCTGCATCATCGAAAATATCTCCACATCATTATATGTCTATTATATAAGATCTCTCCTCCATCGTCAAAAAGAAATGCTTATGTTTAAAAACCTCCCCGGGGAAGGGGAGGTTCTTAAGAAGGAAATTTTTAGGAAACTATGAAAAAATTGTATCAGTAGTTTTTACTTTAACTAATTCTGTCCGTAATAAGCGTTTGCTCCATGCTTACGGAAGAAATGCTTATCGCGGATGCAATCCGGTGCCGGCTGCACCTTCGGATTGATCAGTTCCGTACGGGTTGCCATCTTGGCAACTTCTTCCAGCACAACCGCATTGTGTACTGCCTCTGCCGCATCCTTGCCCCATGTAAACGGTCCATGATTTGTACAGAGCACGCCAGGTGTATAAATTGGATTGATGCCACGAGTCTCAAATGTCTCGATAATGACTTTACCGGTATTCGTCTCATAAGCCTCATCAATCTCTTCCGGTGTCAGACTTCTTGCACACGGAATCGGTCCAAAGAAATAATCCGCATGTGTAGTTCCGTAAAGAGGAATATCTCTTCCGGCCTGTGCCCACGAAGTTGCCTCCGGCGAATGTGTATGTACCACACCTCCAATGTCAGGATACTTCTTGTACAGTTCCAGATGGGTCGGTGTATCGGAAGATGGTTTATAGTCACCCTCGATCTTGTTTCCCTCAAGGTCCATAACAACCATATCTTCCGGCTTCAACTTATCGTAATCCACGCCGCTTGGCTTAATAACGAAATAACCGCTCTCACGGTCAATCCCGCTGACATTGCCCCATGTATAGGTGATCAGGCCTCTGCGCGGAAGTTCCATATTTGCTTCATATACCTGTTTCTTTAATTCTTCAAGCATGATGATCCTCTTTTCTTCTATAAGTTCAGTTTCATTGTCTCAACTGCTGCACGTTCGATCGGAAGTCCCGCATTGTAGAGCTTTAAGAATTCATCGAATCCCGCAACATCAGAAGCGATCGGTTCCTCTGTTACACCTTCCTGACCCGCGAATACTTCATCATTTAAGTAATCAGCAAGTGACTGACCATCTTTCTTGTTCTTCATATAGGAAGCGAGTACCGCAATACCCCATGCACCGCCTTCGCCGGCCGTCTTCATAACGGATACCGGTGTGTCCATGGCAGCTGCCATAATACGCTGTCCGACAACCGGAGTCTTAAACAGACCGCCATGTCCATAGATCTTGTCAATCTGTACATGTTCTTCCTTAAGAAGGATATCAAGTCCATTCTTGAGCGCACCGAGCGCAGTAAACAAATGCACGCGCATGAAATTGGCAAGCGTAAACTTGCTGTCCGGTGTTCTTGCAAAAAGAGGACGTCCTTCTTCGAATCCGGTAATGCTCTCACCCGAGAAATAGTTATAAGCTAACAGGCCGCCACAATCAGCATCGCCTTCGAGTGCCTTATTATAAAGTACGGAGAACAGCTTATTCATGTCAACTTCAATGCCAAAGTTCTCTGCGAATTCCTTAAATAAGTTAACCCATGCATTCAAGTCAGATGTGCAGTTGTTGCAGTGTACCATTGCAACTGCCTCACCTGTAGGGGTTGTAACCAGATCGATCTCTGTGTGAACTTTCTCTAACGCTTTTTCCAGTACGATCATTGCAAAAACAGAAGTTCCTGCAGATACGTTTCCGGTTCTGACTGCAACACTGTTTGTCGCAACCATTCCGGTACCGGCATCGCCTTCCGGCGGACATACCGGAATTCCACCCTTTAGGTTTCCGCTTGGATCAAGAAGCTTTGCTCCCTCTTCGGTAAGTACACCTGCCTGCTCGCCTGCAGATAATACCTTTGGAAGGATTTCTGTAATCTTCCACGAATATCCCAATGGTGCAATCATCTCATCAAATGTTGCCAGCATCCCGGCATCATAATCACCGGTTGTACTATCGATTGGGAACATTCCGGATGCGTCACCGACACCAAGAACTTTCTCGCCGGTCAGTTTCCAATGAATAAAACCTGCCAGCGTTGTAAAAAATGCGATATTGGCAACATGTTCTTCCTTGTTTAAGATTGCCTGATATAAATGAGCAATGCTCCATCTCTGCGGAATATTATAAGAAAATGCCTCGGTCAGCTTTGCAGCTGCTTCCTCGGTAATTGTATTTCTCCATGTACGGAAAGGAACCAAGAGTTCTCCATCCTTGTCAAACGCCATATAACCATGCATCATTGCACTGAATCCAATGGAACCGATTGTTGTCAGTGTCTCGCCATACTGTGTCTTGACATCCTCCGCAAGATTTTTGTAACAATCCTGCAGTCCGTTCCAGATATCATCAAGTGAATATGTCCAGATTCCGTTTTCCAGACGATTCTCCCACTCATGACTTCCGATTGCAAGGACACCATTATCCGGTCCGACAAGTACTGCTTTAATTCGTGTGGAACCAAATTCAATTCCAAGTGATGTATTTCCGGCTGTAATTGCCTCTTTGTTTGTCATTGTTTTCCCTCCAAAATATGAGTGCTTAACTTTTCCGCCCACTCCACTGTGTGAGTGAGCGGAATGTTGCTTTATCTTATCTGTAGAAGACCTCTCCAAGCATTAAGTCTCTCTTGAAGTCACGAATCTTTGTATCCTTATCAATGTATACAGCCTCGATACCCATTGCTGCTGCCCAGTCGCCCATCTGCTCTGCAGTAAGGTCATATGTAAATGCAGTATGATGTGCACCACCTGCAAGGATCCATGCTTCTGCTCCTGTGTAGATATCCGGTTCCGGGGTCCAGAAGTTGGTGGCTGTAGGAAGCTTCGGCATAGGCTTCTCTGTCTTCTTGCACTCTACATCATTAATGATAAGACGGAATCTGTTTCCAAGATCGATCAGGGATGTTGCAATACCATGTCCTTCCTTTGATGTAAATACAAGTCTTGCAGGATCTTCTCTGTCACCCATAGAAAGAGGCTGGCATTTGATGCTGATCGGGCCATCTGCGATAGACGGACAAATCTCAAGCATATGAGCCTCAAGAATTCCTTCTTTACCCTTAACAAGGTTGTATGTGTAATCTTCCAGCATGGAAGTTCCCTTTGCATCTTTCATTCCGGCTGTCATAACCTTCATGAGACGTACCATAGCGGCTACCTTCCAGTCTCCCTCTGCACCGAATCCATAGCCTTTTTCCATAAGTCTCTGGATTGCAAGTCCCGGAAGCTGCTTTAATGCGCCGAGATCTCCGAAGTGTGTTACAATTGCCTGATAATTCTTCTCTTTTAAGAAACGCTCAAATCCGAGTTCAATCTGTGCCTGTACGGCTACATGCTTCTTGAACTCTTCCGGATCTCTGCCCTCAAGTAAGATGTCGTACTTGTCATAATACTCATCAACCAAAGCGTTTGTATCAGACTGCGATACCGCTGCAACAGACTCTGCAATCTCGTTTACCGGGTAAGCATCAACTTCCCATCCGAACTTAATCTGTGCTTCTACCTTGTCGCCCTCTGTTACGGCTACGTTTCTCATGTTGTCAGCGACACGCATAACACGGATATGGCTGCTCTCCATGATTCCGACTGCGGTACGCATCCAGCTTGCGATCTTACCGACAACAACCGGATCACTCCAGTGTCCGACAACAACCTTACGCTCAATTCTCATACGGCTTACAATGTGGCCGTACTCTCTGTCACCATGTGCAGACTGGTTCTCATTCATGAAATCCATATCGATGCTGTCATATGGAAGTTCTTCATTGAACTGTGTATGTAAATGCATTAATGGCTTGCGGTATTCCTGAAGACCTAAGATCCAGGACTTTGCAGGTGAGAATGTATGCATCCATGTGATCACACCGGCACAATTCTCATCAGCGTTTGCCTCGTTAAAAGTCTTACGGATCAGCTCGTTTGTGATGAGTGTCGGTTTCCATACGACCTCATATGGAAGCATTCCTGACTTGTTTAACTTATCCACGATCTGCTTTGAGTGCTGTGCTACCTTTGCAAGGCACTCATCTCCGTACAAATCCTGTGAACCTGTACAAAACCAAAACTGATATTTCTTTAATTCCATTTGTAACCCCTCCTAAATTTGATATCTTGATCGTAATCATTTATCTTAAGATTAGAATACAACTTGTACGAACGTCTTTACAAGTTGTTTTTTTAGAAAAAAGAGTGACTATTCAGAGCCCCATATATGAGCAAAATTAGCAACATCGTTGCGGGAAAGTACAAGCTTGCTTGTATGGTTTTGCGAATGTATGAGCGGGACTGAACTACCTCCTCTTACACGAAGTCCCTTCCACCAATTCTGGTTCGATCATAATCTTTTGTTTTTCACTATTCTCCCCGTTTACCACAAGATCCAGCAGTAATTCTGCCGCCATCTCACCTAATTTTTCCTGCGGATGCGCGATTGATGTCAAACGAAAGTCCGACTGATTCGCCATATAAAAATTGTCGTATCCCGTAACCGATACATCATCCGGGATCTTCAAGTCAAGTGCCTCAAGCGCCCGGATCACTCCCATCGCATTCTGATCATTGTAGCAGACAACCGCGTCCAATTCTTTGTTTTTCGCGATATTCTGAATGCCCTCATACGGATGGATCTTGCGGTCCTCCGTGTAGAACCATACAACCATATCCGGATCATACGGCATACCCGCTTCCTGCAATGCACGCACATATCCCTTGTGCCGGTTCTGTCCCTGCGTATCATCCGCCTTAAAAACGCCTGCGATATGCTTATGTCCCAGTTCGATCAGATATTTCGTGATCATATATCCGCCCTTGCAATCATCAATCAGCACCTGTGGCTTGTCTTTCATCTGTTCAAAACATCCCTGAATAAACACATATGGAATGTTATATTCGTCCAATTTATCATACAAGTTCGTGTGTTTGCAGAAAATCTGGCTCTTACTCGGCTCAATAATGACACCATCAATGTCCTTCTGCAGCAATTCCTCTAAGCATTTTGCTTCCATTGAACGTGAGTTTCTCGTATTTTTGAGGATAATGCTATATCCCTGGGAGGTCAGCACAGAATCGATTCCCTCAATGACACGCGGAAAAATGTAATCCGACAGATACGTCGTCACAACCGCAATATTCTTCGAAGTATGTGTATGGCGCGCAAGTTCCGAACAGAACGTACCTCTGCCATGTTCCGCATAGATATAACCCATACTCTGCAGCATCTGGAGTGCCTTACGAACCGTCTGCCTGCTGATTCCATACTCGCCGGACAGCTCATTCTCAGAAGGAAGTTTGTCCCCCGCCTGAATCTCACCGGATAAAATTTTCTCCTTCAGATCCTCCATTAACTGAAAATATTTTAATTGTTTTCCCTCATTTACAGCCATATATGCCCTCACTTGTACTTATATAAGTTTACTTGTACGCAACTTGTATACTATACTACGCACATTTGCGCTATTTTGCAAGAAAAAAGAGAACCACCATACATTTAAGATGTATGAATCGGTTCTCATTTCTCTCAACTTGTCTGTTTTATTTCATCTTGTCAAGAATCTCTGTAACGATTGAAGATGCAACCTCAGCTTTGCTCATCAGTTCAAGCTGCTTGCAATCATCTTTCGTGATGATCGTAACGACATTCGTATCGGTCCCGAATCCTGCCCCCGCCACCTTCAGATTGTTGGCAACGATCATGTCAACCTTCTTCTTGGCAAGCTTTGCCCGGGAGTTCTCCAGCATGTTCTCTGTCTCCATCGAAAAACCGCAGATAAACTGCCCGTCTCTTCGATGTGCCCCAAGGTACGCTAAAATATCTTCGGTACGCTCAAGTTCCATTACTGATGTATCGTCCTTCTTCTTAACTTTTTCATCTGCCGGATCCGACGGTCTGTAATCCGCTACCGCAGCGGTCTTAATAATAATATCCTGCTGATCCGCAGTCTCCTTTACAGCTGCCGCCATATCTGCTGCCGAAACAACCGGAACAACCTTTACAAACGGCGGCGGAGTGATTGCCACCGGTCCCGTAATCAGTGTCACTTCCGCACCACGGCGCATACAGTTTTCTGCGATTGCATAGCCCATCTTTCCGGTGGAGTGATTCGTAATAAAACGCACCGGATCAATTTTCTCCTGTGTCGGTCCCGCTGTGACCATCACTTTTTTTCCAACCATGTCCTTTTCACAGGCAAGTTCTTTCATAATATAAGAAAACAGCACTTCCGGCTCCGGCATCTTTCCGGCCCCGGTATCCCCACATGCAAGATATCCACTTGCCGGATCAATAATATAAAAACCATAACCCTCAAGCTTTTTGATGTTATCCTGTACGATTGGATTTTCAAACATATTTGTATTCATGGCAGGGGAGACATACTTCGGGCATTTTGCCGCCAGAATCGTTGTTGTCAGCATATCATCTGCAATCCCGTTTGCCATCTTGCCGATCACATTGGCAGAAGCCGGTGCCACCATAAAAATATCCGCACGCTTTGCCAGCGCCACATGCTCGACATTGAACTGGAAATTCCGGTCAAATGTATCCACAAGGCATTTGTTGCCTGTCAGCGTTTCAAACGTGATTGGATTAATAAAATTAGTTGCGTTTTTTGTCATAATAACATTGACGTCTGCATGCAGCTTAACCAGCGCGCTTGCAAGGCTTGCAATCTTATACGCCGCAATACTGCCCGTTACGCCAAGAACAACGCATTTTCCCCTCAGCATGTCCATTCCTCCTATGAATTTCTATCAAAAACAGATGATAAATTACTTCTGAATCGGCTTGATCTTGTTTAATGCAACGCCGAGTGCCGCAACGATAATTGCCGCAACGATTGCCTCGATCACGCCGTTAAAGCTGATGACTCCGCCGATGACTCCGAGTACGGCACCCGGATCGATGCTGAGTGCATCCGCATAAGCGTTCTTGTACAATACAAAGATTCCGCCCATAACTAAAATTGTGTTGGTCATTGCGCCGACCACACCCGCATAGATGAATGCGGATACGCTGCCGCTTTTCTTAAGTGTGAACACTTCCAAAGCCGCAAATACAACGACACCGACGATCGCACTGATCGCCCATACCGCTCCTGTCGAAAGCGGGTTGGCATCGAATACTTTATTGATAAAAGCACGGCATCCGACCAGAAGGAACACTCCGATCAGTACGTTGAGTACCGTTGACCAGATCTTCTTGTTCTCTGATGTCACAGCTTTCCTTACTCCAAGGTAAACATAATATGGCAGGATTCCCACAAGAATTCTCGGTACAAAACAGATGAATGCACTCTTAAAAATTCCGCTTGTTCCAACCATGCTTGCTGCAAGTACCGGTGAAAATACGAATGCTGACAAAGATGACGGCATTACGGTGTTCTTGATAAAACTGGTGAGTCCAAAGACGAATCCAAGGAACCCGCCCTTCTTCGATCCGCAGAACAGTGCTCCCAGGATAACCGGGATATGAATAATGGTTGCATTGATCACCACGAGTGGTATGTACCCGAGCGGGGTAAACGCCATAATAATGATGATTGCTGCAAATAGAGCTGTCAGAACCAGCTCCGCTGTCTTAGTGTTACGCATTTTTCCTCCTATTCCAGGTGACGGCTTCTCTTTCAGTCCGTCCCTCTTTTACATGCGAACATTTGTCCATGCAAAATGTAATTGTATTTGCTGATTGATTCCTTACGGTAACCATCAACCTTCATAGTTTACACCCTTAAGCGTAAACGGTCAAGGCACATCATGCCATCGGTTTTTCCAAAATCTGAATCACCGTATTTCCTTTCATTTTCAGGAAAAACGGCATTCCCGGTTTTGCATCCGTATAAGTTTCCATATATTTTTCAAAAATCATTTTATCTTTTGTTACTACACGAATATCGGCATCTGTTCCCCCAAATTCTCTTGTCCAATCCAAAAAGGAGTACTCCGTCTGATCTGTCAATGTTACATCCTCTGTTTTTTCATCCTTATTGTATATATAATATCCGTCAGGCATATCGTCATCCGTGTGTTTGTAACTTGCCAGTCGATCACTGTCCCCGGAACTGATATACTCCACGGGATCGATGACCAGTGTATTTCCATTGATTTCCTTTATATAAGCGCAGAGTTCTGTTGTATCCTCCTTCATACTGTCTGCAGTTTCTGTCTCCTCAGCTTTTTCTGTAACTGTCTGTTTTCCACATCCTCCAAGTCCTGAAATGCACGCACACATCATAAGTAAAATCCATCTCTTTTTCATCATTTTCCCTCTCCTTTACCAGATCCAGTGTTTATATATTTTTTCAATTTCTTCTTTTTGGATTGTATCTCCAGCCAGCACATATACGCTGTTTCCATATTCCCCATATGCCCAAAATGTCTCATCCGTATACCGATATAGAAAAACAGTCATTCCGTTTATTCTGATTTGTTCCACAGAATTATAATTTGTGTCAAAAATCATTTTCTCATTTGTCACAATTGTTTGCTGGAAAATCAAATGCTTTTTGTCATTTCCATATTCCAAAACGGATGTGGTATCCGTAATTTTTTCTTCGTTCAGCCGATAGTTGTCTGGAAGATACTGCGGTTTTAAAATAGCATCGGAAATCTTCTCTTCGTCCGATTCATAAGAGTAAATACTGATGTTACCATCCAGCACCATTTTTATCGTATGAAAAAACCGTACCCGGTAAGCCTCCACACTCATCGTGACGGTGAGTGCTCCCACAAGCATCACAACCGCTGCTGCCGCAATTTTCTGTGTAATTTTCTTCAACTGTTTTTCGGCATACATATACTTTTCTTTCTGTATCAGCCGCTTCATACGCTTTCTGAATTTATCTGAAAAAACGTAATCTTTTTGCGTGCACACTTCCAGTTGCCGTACCATTGCTGCATCAACGATCGGCATTTTTTCATAAAGCCATTCGTCCGTTACTTTCATTCGGTATCTCCCTTCTTGATTTTTTCCAGTTCTTTTTCAATTAGCCGTTTTCCTCTGGCAATCCGCTGCCGTATCGTCCCCTCCCGAAGTCCGCATATTCTTGCAATCTCCCGGTTTTCCAGATGTGCGGAATATTTTAACAGAAATATATCTCTGTATTTTGGTGGAAGATTTTTTAAAATATCTAACACTCCATGTTCTTCCTCCGGTGCCATATAAGTAAGCTGCCCGGTTTCTTCTGGAAGTTCATCCATATAGATTTCCCTGCTTTGTAACCGGTTTCTTCTGCGGTAAAGATCAATGGCTGCATGTTTTGTAATCGTAATCAGATAACGTTTCGTGGCAGTCTCCTCCGGCTGTCCGACGTTTTCCATATGTTTTGCCACCCGTACAAATGCTTCCTGCACGGCATCTTCTGCCAACTGGTAATCATGCAGAATATCCGCCGCCACTTTCAACATCAGATAACGATAGTTTTCGTACAGGATCACAAATTTTCGTTTTTCTTCGGGTGTGTCCACCATCATCAGTAAAATCACGCGCGTTCCTCACTTTTGTTTTATCTCTGCTAACTATAACGAACCTGTCGGTTCCATTGTTACATATTTTCAGACAAAAATAAAAGACATCCGGATTCCTTCCATTTGTCCATTGAAAAAGTATCGCTGTAGCGATATCCTCGATTTTACCGCCAATACCCGCGATCTAGACATTGATGTCGTAAAATTTGCGCGTGTCTTAGGCTGTAAAACAGAAGACTCGTTACAAATATAGTAAAAACCGCCGCGGAAATCCGCGGCGGTCTCTTTTCACACTTATATAAAATGAAATTATTTGCACATCTCAGCCTTTAAAACAACTCATGCATCAATCAAATAAAGAATATTCTTTTTCTGCCCCCACATTTGATACTACACATAACAATGCCCCATAATTTGGAGTAACATTTTTGTTAATGGCAAGAAAACACGTTTCGCCTTCACCTATATAATACACATCGCTTACGCTGTAATATTCTGCGGTCTCCACCCCCATCGGTTCTGTTTTCGGATTCCAGCTTTCTTTTTTATCTAATTGATTCTTTTGTTGTTTTGTTTTCAAATCATACTGCAACTGTTTTTCATTATCACTTAGCTGGATATACCGTCCATCCTTCGATACATGAATAAATGTTGCATCATCTCCCTGTAATCCCTTAAAATGATTTTTTTCAAAATCAACATAATCCGTCAGGTCTGAAGAGGAAAGATCATAAACATACACCCCCATATTGTCATAAACAACTAATTGTCCCTTTCCGACATAACCAATTTTAGGCATTGTATCATCAAAATTTAAAGTTGATTTGTAACTTGCCAGCCTTGCAAGTTCTTTCGAATCAACATTATTCAAACCAATTTTTTTATAAAGAAAACTTCCAAATAATACTACTAATAACAATCCACTGGCAACAACTATATATATTGTTTTTTGGCAGCTATATTCTTTCCCAATATTTTTAATCCGCATCTTCAATGTACTCCTTTCGCAAATAAAAGGTCGCATAGCTGATACATATTTTAATCTACCTTTATCACATAACCGAAGTAATGTTCTGGCATAAAATTTTCTTTCCTCCATTGATGTATTTTGTAATGTCTGTTCATCACAGGCCATTTCTATATCTTTATTTACTCCAAAATAAATTAACCAACATAAGGGATTATACCAATTTAAAGCAAGAGCTATATAATACAACATCATCAATAGATAATCTTTGCGTTTTATATGGGTCTTTTCATGCTGTAACACTATCTGCCGTTGCTCTGGACTCAAATCAAATGGCAAAAATATTTTTGGTTTAACTAAGCCGATAACACAAGCCATGCTTTCTTTCCACTCATAGATTTCATCCTGTGAAGATATCTTCTTTGCATTCTTTGTTCTTCTACAAACAGCAATCCTCTGTATAATATAATATACAGCAAAAACCAAAAGACCTATATACCACAATATCATAAGAATATTTATATTCTTCTTTTTTCCCATGTATGGTTTCGATGTATTTTCATCTTTTGGAAATATTTGCAAAGAATTATCACTTTTCATTTCCTGTGCAGAAAGATTTTCATTCTTTTCAACAAATGTTTCCGAATACAAAATGCCATATTCCGTATATATAGATACCGGAAACAATAAACGTATCAAAAGTATCACCCACAACATTATTTTTATGTAATTAGACTGTTTTCTTAATAAAAATCTTATAAATAAAAATATTATAATAACTATTATTGTTCCACTCAAAGAACCACTATAAAATTTGAAAAAATCATTCATGTAGTTCCTCCTTATATTCGTCTATTACTTTCTCCAATTCTTGAATATCTTCTCTTGTCAGATTTCTTTCTTTGATAAACGAAAGGACAAATTGCGGTAATGAATTTGAAAAATATTCCTTTATAACTTCTTTTCTCTGACCATTTTCATAATCTTCTCTTGATTTTAATACAGTAATAACTGCCTCTGAATTACAAACCATTTTTTTATCAACTAATTTTTTCAAATTAGTATAGGTTGTTGACTTTTTCCAATTAAACCGCTCTAAACATTCTTTAACAAGTTTATTTGAAGGAATTTGACCCTTCTCCCAAATTACTTCCATCAATTTTAATTCTGCTTTTGTCAAATAAGTTTTCATTTCTATCACCGTATTTATTACTTTACCTATTTATTTTTGGTCTAAACTACTTAGACCACTTTTAGTCTAAGTCATTTAAACCTGTTTGTCAAGTATTTCCTTACACAAAAAACCGCCGTGGAAATCCGCGGCGGTCTGTAAAATTTTGTATATTTTCAAAATGTCCTAATTATTATCTGATTTTAAATATCCTGCAATCACATAGATCAAACCTATAAGTGAAATCGCCCACCCGATGTATGTAAAGAAACCCGAAACATCCCCAACACCACCAATGACAATTGCGATTCCAAACAATATGATAGCTATTCCCAGAATCATTTTTTTCATCCCATCCACCAGCTTTCCTCTTCGTTAAATCACTCATAACGCAAAAAGAGACAAAACCGCCGCAGAAATCCGCGGCGGTTTCTTTTCACATCTTTATGTAAGATGAAATTATTTATTCTTCATTTCAGCCTTTAAAGCTTCTGTCAGAGCTGGAACGATCTTGTTCAGATCTCCAACGATACCGTAATCAGCTACGGAGAAGATTGGAGCATCCTCATCCTTGTTGATTGCGATGATCAGGTCAGACTCTTCCATACCAGCTACGTGCTGGATTGCTCCGGAAATACCGATTGCAAAGTAGATCTGTGGACGAACCGTCTTACCTGTCTGTCCTACCTGATAATCCTGTGCCAACCAGCCGTTTTCTACAGCGGCACGGGAACAGCTTACCATTCCGCCAAATACATCAGCGAGATCCTGCAGCATCTTGAAGTTCTCTTTGCTTCCAACTCCACGACCACCGGATACAAGAACCTTTGCATCCATGATGTTCTCTACGTTTCCAACTGCCTTAACAACGTTAAGAATGTCAACGTAACGGTTGTTCTTCTCAAGTGTAGGATTGAACTCGATTACTTCTGCCTTGCGTCCAGCCTCTTTTGGAAGCTTCTGCATAACACCAGGACGAACGGTAGCCATCTGAGGACGGTTGTCCGGGCAGGCGATGGTTGCGATTGTGTTTCCACCGAATGCAGGACGGGTCATCAGTAACTGGTTGTGCTTCTGCTCGTCTTCCTTACCAGGAACTGCGTTGATTGGGAAATCACCGATCTCAAGCTTTGTACAGTCAGCGGTAAGTCCAGTTGCAACTCTTGCAGATACGGTAGGACCAAGGTCACGACCGATTGCTGTTGCACCAACTAACATAATCTCTGGCTTGTACTCATTGATGACTGCTGCAAGAGCCTGTGCATATGGCTCTGTACGGTATGTCTCAAGTTCAGGGTTGTCCACTACGATAACCTTGTCTGCGCCATACTCGCCTAACTCATCTGTTAAGCCCTTTACGTTTGATCCAAGAAGGACTGCTGTTACGTCTGTTCCTAAATCTTTTGCAAGCTCCTTTGCCTTTCCGATTAACTCAAAAGCGATAGAGCTAAGTTCATTGTCTACCTGCTGTGCGTAGATAAATACGCCCTTATATTCTTCTAAACCCATGTTATTCACCACTTTTCTCTATAATCTTAGATAATATGTTTCTCTTTGAATTTTCCGATTAAGTATGCAACGGACTCTGCAGGATCCAGATTTACTTTCTCTCCTGCACCCTTCGGTACCTTATCAGATGCCTTAGCGATCTTTGTTGGAGATCCTTTCAGACCAAGGTTAGAATCATCTACATCCTTTAAGTCTGCTCTGCCCCATACGGTAACTTCTTTGTCACATGCATCGAAGATTCCGCCTGGAGTCATATATCTTGGCTCATTTAACTCAGAAAGAGCAGTGATCAGACAAGGCATTTTAGCCTTAACTTCATGATATCTGTCCTCATACTGACGCTTAACAATTACAGAATCTCCCTCAACCTTGATATCCTCAGCATAAGAGATTACCGGAAGTCCAAGATGCTCAGCGATCTGTGGTCCAACCTGTGCTGTATCACCATCGATAGCCTGACGACCTGTGATGATTAAATCGTAATCCAGGTTACGAAGTGCACCGGCAATTGTTGTAGAAGTAGCCCATGTATCAGCTCCACCTAAAACACGATCTGTAACAAGAATTGCATCATCAGCGCCCATAGCCATAGCCTCACGAAGAACGGCATCAGCCTTTGGAAGTCCCATGGTAAGAACAGTAACCTTTGCACCGTTCTGATCTTTAATTCTAAGTGCTGCCTCAAGACCAGCTTTATCGTCTGGGTTCATGATAGCAAGCATTGCAGCTCTATCGAGTGTTCCGTCTGCGTTGAACTTTACGCCGCCCTTTGTATCCGGAACCTGTTTAATACATACTACGATATTCATGTATTATCTATCTCCTTTTCTTCAATCTTGTTCTTTGATGTATCAGTGATACTATCTTAATAATGCTCCAGAGATAACCATACGCTGAACTTCTGAAGTTCCCTCGTAGATCTCTGTGATCTTAGCATCACGCATCATACGCTCTACGTCGTACTCACGGATATATCCGTAACCACCGAATAACTGAACAACTTCTGTTGTAACAGCCATTGCAGTCTCTGCTGCGAATAACTTAGCCTTAGCTGCTTCTACAGAATAAGTCTTCTGTGTAGCCTTAGCCATAGCTGCCTTGTAAACAAGAAGCTGCGCAGCTTCAATTCTTGCTGCCATATCAGCAATCTTGAACTGTGTATTCTGCTGCTGTGCGATAGAACGACCGAACTGCTTTCTCTCTTTTGTATATGCGATACAACGATCCAAAGCGCCCTCTGCGATACCAAGTGCCTGAGCAGCGATACCGATACGTCCACCATCAAGTGTGTGCATAGCGATTGGGAAGCCTCTTCCTTCCTGACCGAGTAATGCATCCTTTGGGATTCTGCAATCCTCAAAGATCAGCTCGTATGTAGAAGATCCGCGGATACCCATCTTCTTTTCTTTTGTTCCGAAAGAGAATCCAGGAGCACCCTTCTCTACGATAAATGCGGAGAAGTTCTTCTTCTTTCTGCCTCTCTTGTCTTCGGTAATGCTTGTGATTGCGATTACGATGTAAACATCTGCAACCTTACCATTTGTGATGAAACACTTAGATCCGTTTAAAACCCACTCATCACCATCTAATACAGCCTTTGTCTGGCAGCCCTGTGCGTCTGTACCAGCACCTGGCTCAGTAAGACCGAAAGCACCAATTTTCTCGCCCTTTGCAAGCGGTACTACATATTTCTTCTTCTGCTCCTCTGTACCAAATGTCATAATTGGATCGATACAAAGAGAAGTATGTGCAGATACGATAACGCCGGTAGTAGCACAAACCTTGGATAACTCCTCTACACACATAACGTATGTTAAAGGATCACATCCCTGTCCGCCGTACTCCTTTGGTACTGGAATTCCCATGAATCCATATTTTCCCATCTTTGCAACAGTCTCAGCCGGGAACTGTTCTGTCTCGTCAGTCTCCTGTGCAAGAGGTTTTACTTCTGTCTCAGCGAAGTCTCTGAAAAGACCGCGAGCCATCTCATGTTTCTTGTCTAAAGTAAAATCCATGATTTTAACACTCCTTAATTATGATTTATTTTTATTTATACTTTTCTACTGTGCGTCTACAGGTGTCTTTGTGCGGTCTGCATTGTAGATGTAGAATCCCTTACCAGACTTAGCACCAAGGTTACCGCCACGAACCATCTTACGGATAAGTGGACATGCACGATACTTGCTGTCTCCTGTCTCATTGTACAGTACATCCATGATTGCGAGGCAGATATCAAGACCAATGAAATCACCTAACTCTAATGGTCCCATTGGATGGTTAGCACCAAGTTTCATAGCTGCATCGATACCAGCGATATCAGATACACCTTCCATCTTGATGAAAGCAGCTTCGTTGATCATTGGAATTAAGATACGGTTTACTACGAAACCAGCAGCCTCGTTAACCTGAACCGGAGTCTTTCCAATCTCTACAGCGATCTTCTTGATTGCTTCAACAGTCTCAGCAGGTGTGTTAACACCAGCGATAACCTCTACTAACTTCATACGGTCAGCAGGATTGAAGAAATGCATACCGATCATTGGACGTGTAAGTCCATTTCCGATCTCTGTGATAGAAAGAGAAGATGTGTTAGAAGCGAAGATACACTCTGGCTTAGCAATCTTGTCTAACTCAGAAAATGTTGTCTTCTTAACCTGCATATCTTCGAAAGCAGCCTCAACGATAAGATCGCAGTCAGCACACAAATTTTCTTTTAAACCTGGAGTGATCTTTGCAAGGATTGCATCAACCTTCTCCTGTGTCATTTTCTCTTTTGCAACAAGTCTTGCATATCCTTTTGCAATCTTGTCTTTTCCGCCTTCAGCCCACTCCTGCTTGATATCGCAGAGTGCTACTTCATATCCGTCAACCTGTGCGAATGCTTTAGCGATTCCCTGGCCCATTGTACCAGCGCCGATAACTCCAACCTTCATTTTTGTTCCTCCTAATATAAATATATTCACATTACAAGGGGATGCAATGCATCCCCTCTATGTATCTTATTTGACAAAGAAATTAGTATTTCTCAACGATTGTAGAACATCCCATTCCACCACCGATGCAAAGTGTAGCAAGACCTCTGTTAGATCCACGCTTCTGCATCTCATGAAGCAGTGTAACAAGGATACGGCATCCAGAAGCTCCAACCGGATGTCCAAGTGCGATTGCACCACCGTTTACGTTTACCTTGCTCATGTCGAACTTTAAGTCTCTTGCAACTGCGATAGACTGAGCAGCAAATGCCTCATTAGCCTCAATCAGATCGAAATCATCAATTGTAAGTCCTGTCTTAGCAAGAACTTTCTTTGTAGATGCAACTGGTCCAACACCCATGATCTCTGGCTCAACTCCGCCAAGAGCTCCAGCTACCCATGTAGCCATTGGTGTAACACCAAGCTCCTTAGCCTTCTCTTCGCTCATAACAACGATTGCTGCAGCACCATCATTGATTCCGGAAGCGTTACCAGCTGTAACCAGTCCGCCTTCCTTACCAGAGCAGCAACGTAATTTGCTAAGAGACTCAGCAGTTGTTCCTGGACGAGGTCCCTCATCCTTTACGAAGTCAACCATTTCCTTCTTAACCTTAACCGGTACCGGAACGATCTCATCGTCGAACTTACCAGCTGCGATAGCTGCTTCGCACTTCTGCTGGCTGTTTGCAGAGAACTCATCAAGTTCTTCTCTTGTGATACCATACTTGTCACATACGTTCTCAGCAGTGATCATCATATGATAGTGGTTGAATGCATCTGTTAATGCATCGTTAACCATTGTATCGATAATTGTTGCATTGTTCATTCTGTATCCGAAACGAGCCTTTGTCATAGCGTAAGGAGCCATGGACATGTTCTCCATACCACCAGCTACAACGATATCAGCCTCGCCAGCCATGATCATTGTTGCAGCATCGTTTACACACTTAAGACCAGAACCACATACTACGTTGATTGTGATTGCCGGAACCTCGATTGGTAAACCAGCCTTGATGGAAGCCTGACGAGCTACGTTCTGTCCCTGAGCTGCCTGGATTACACAACCCATCTTAACTTCGTCAACCATCTCCGGCTTAACACCAGCTCTGTTTAAAGCTTCTTTAATTACGATTGCACCTAAATCTGCTGCTGGAGTATTGCTTAATGCTCCACCCATCTTGCCGATTGCTGTACGACAAGCACCTGCTAATACAACTTTCTTTGCCATTCTTCGTTCTCCTTTAAATCAAACTCGCATCCGTAGATGCTGTTAATTTTTTAACAATGTTTATATTACCACATTTTTCGCTTAAAATCAATCTATTTTCGTCTTATGACCGAAAAAAAGATGCCCTCTTTTACTCTCATTGCATAATTTACCATTATATGCTATATTAGAAATAGTTATAAACGTTATTTTCTGACTGTTTTTTTGAGCGCCGCATGGGGGGTGCCGCAGCTAATTAAAGGGAAGGTATAAACTATGAAATTTGTAAAAACAGATGACTTAAAAGCCGGCATGCGCCTTGCAAAACCAATCTATAATAAAAACGGTGTACTTCTCTACGACCGCAATTCCGCTCTGACCGCGCCTGGTATTGTCAGCATTCGGAACTTTGGATTATTTGGCATCTATATTCTCGAACCTGCGGAGCCGGTTCCACCACTTTCCCGTGAAGATTTGGAATTCGAACAATTACAGACTATTTACATGTTCAAACTACGCGAGTGTTTTTCAACAATCGAAAAGCGCAAAAAAATTGCTTCACTTCCTGCACTTCTTGCAGATATCATGAAGCATTACTGCAACCTGAACCATCGCGTAAATTTCAACCAGAACCTGCGAAGTGGTGAAGATTTTGTATACAAGCATGCCATCAGCACTGCAATTCTTGTTGCCATGATGTCTGCACAATTGAAATTTGCTCCACAAAAACAGATGGCTATGATCACAGCCGCATTGCTGTATGATATTGGCTATCTGCATGTACCAAAAGCAACATTAGAAAAAAGCAACGAATTATCTGCCGCAGACCGGGATATTATTCAAAAAGCATTGGAGCGTGGGTTAGAACCACTTTCTATGTATCGTAATGATTTCGAATTTTTTTCTCGGTCACTGGCCTTGATGCAGGCTTACGTATATGCCGATTTTCCAGAAAAATTTACTGCCAGACCGGACGATGAATTACAACAGATGGTTCAAATATTAAGAGTGGCCGATCAGTTTGACCAATTGACCGCCATGAGTGTTGGACACGATCCTGTTTCGGAAATCATGGCCATGCGCACTTTCGAAAAAGATACCGATCATTTTCCACCAGATATTACCTCGGTTCTTGCCGAATGTATTCATATTGTGCCACAGGCTGCCAGTATTGATTTATCTTCGGGAGATAAGGGAATCGTTCTCATAGAAAACACAAAAGATTTTATGCGTCCGGTCATTCTACGGCTGTCAGACAATCAGATTTATGATCTCCGCCAGGATCATGTTTACAAATATTTACAAATTACTGATATCATGAAAACAATGGATAACCGTGTCCAAATGGACAAAGAAACATTAAATCACTTTTTCCCGGATGACAAATTAAAGATTCTGACAGAACAGATTCGTGAGGATTTGCAACGTCGAAATAAAAAAGTATCATAGCAAATGCTATGATACTTTTTTTCGTAAGCGCGGAACGATCTTCCCGGCAAAAAAATATCCAATTTCGAAAACTACAATTCCCCCAAACATATCCAGTATAACATGCTGCTTAATAAATAGTGTTGATGCAAATACCCCCAGAGACATGATTACAGTAACCAGGCGATACCATTTTGGCATTTTTTTCATTGCAAATGCAGCATGAATCGCACACCAGCTTTCCAGACAATGAATCGAAGGAAATAAATTAACCGGAGCATCCATCTGATAAATAAAACGTACCAGCCATTCGCAAAAACCTGTCCCATTTACTTCTGGCCGTGCAAGCGTTGTAGGATAAAATAAAAAAAAGAAAAAACAGATTACTTTTGCAAGAATATCTCCAATCGCAAAACGATAACAAAATTCTTTTCCTTCTCGTGCAATCAATATATAATTGATTACCCACTGTGCAAATGCAAGTACATAAAACAAAACAAACGGAGCTACAAACGGAATCTTCCGGTCGATTGGAAGTTCCAGCGAATAAAATTTTAAAATTCCCCGAAGTTGCGCTACGCCTACATAAACTGCCATATTGACCAAAAGCGCCGAAAGCAATGGCACGAATGCATATCCAGGCAATATTTTTTCAATTTTCTTTAACATATCCTACCATCTCTCCCATTTTTACTGCAGTCTCCTGTCCTTGCTGTGCTTGTATAAGAAGATCCTGTCTGACATTTACAACGTCTTTCTGTGTCAGGACAATAATGGTAGATCCTCCATACTGGAACATACCCTTTTCTTTTCCTCTGACAGCACTTCCCCGACCTTCGTAGTTAACAATGCGACCGACAAGCATTGCTCCAACTTCCATCTGTAAAATAGTCTTAAATTTATTTGTGCGAATCAAGGTATACTCCCTGCTGTTCTCACAGAACACCCGTTCTTCTGCAAGCGCAATAGGGCGAACCGTGTGAAGGACTCCCGGAAGAAATACGTTTCCGCTCTTCTTTCCAGAATCTGCATAACAATACCTGTGATAGTGATTTACACAAAGCCGGTATACAAAACAATAACCATCCTTGTATTGTTCCGCAAGCTTTTTATTCCGAAGAAGAGACTCTAACGTATAATGACTCTGCTTCACCGGTAGTATGGTTTTATCATTTATTTTCCATACAGACAAAAGTCCGTCACACGGTGCGATCATGTGTGACGGATTTTCATCAATCGTTCTTCTTCCCGGCTTTATTTTTCTGGAAAAAAAATCATTAAAGCTGTGAATGTCCTGTAATTCATAATCCGATAAATCAATATTATTTTTCTTTACAAAAGATTTGATCAGATATTTTGAACCAGACGAGTCCAAAAATCTTCCACAAATCCGGGATACTTTTGGCTGTATCAATCCCTTAAGTAACAATCTTCCCGGGACTGTATGGTATAAAAACTCAAGTGTTTCCATCTGTTTTTCCTATCCTTTGATTTTTGTAAGTACCAGTATCAATATGATAAATTCCAGAATTCCAAGTAACACTAAAACTGCAATTCCCTTGCCTTTTGGTTTTTTAATATGAAATTTACAGATAAACAGCAATCCGGTCACAATCATCACGCCAAAATACAACAATGTCAGATCCGCTCTGACCAGAATATGTACCAGCAACACTGCCGGAAATATAAGAGCAGCGGAAGTTACCGGAAGTCCCATGTATATCTTCTCGCCTTTTTCATCCTTGTTCTCCCCTTCTTCTTCCATAACGTTGAAATAGGCAAGTCGAATCATTGCAGCAAGCACATACAAAACCGCAATAATGGTAAGAATAATCTGCACTAACATTGGATTTTTTTCGAATATAAAACGAGTAAATCCAAATGGCATCTGTGTACGCAATCCACAACGTAACAGTGCAATTCCAATGCAGGCCGGAAGTACGCCAAATGCAATCAGATCTGATAAGGAATCGATTTGTATTCCAAATTTCTTCATCTTCTCTGTACGATTTTTCTTTGTTCTGGCAACTTTTCCGTCAAAAGTATCGCACAATCCCGAAAACAGTAAAAAGAACATTCCCAGATATGGGTGTCCGATTCCATTCAGACATAATATAATGCCTGTCGTTCCTGATAAAATTGACAAATAAGTCAAAATCACCGTATAGTCATAAAATCCAATCATTTTCTTTTCTCCAAACTCTTTTTTCTTTTGATTACGATATAACCGATTGCAACAGCCACCATGCTGATGATCATACAGACATAAAAGGATATCCCCCTGCTCAGAATCTCAAGCCGATATGCCTCTCCCTTTGTCATCAACTGTTTATAGCCTTTCAGCATAAGATAATCTGCGACTCCGACACCTCCCGGAATCGGCACACAGTTTGATCCAAGTACCACATAAATCTGGGTTGCAAAAAGCTTCGGCAGATTATGCCACTCTCCATGCATTGCCATATAAGTAAACAGTGTAACAACAATCTGTGAAAGTCTTTGCAGCAAGTTAAGAATATATGCTTTCACCATCATACTCTTTCCGCCAAGAACTACCTCCACACACTGTCCATATTCTTCCAATGCAGATTCCATCTTTTTTTCAATTTTATCTGCAAGCTTATGACATCTCAACTTTCGCAACAACGATGCAATACCCATTCCGGCCGCCTTTATGATCTGTGGTTTCTTAAGCAGCAAATAAAACAGAATTGCAAATCCCGACAGAATCAATCCGCCTCCTATAATGAGAAGTTTGCCTGCCCACGTAAAATTCAAAAATATCTTAGGGAAAAATATCACATCAACCAATCCTATGGTAACAACTGCCAGCGTATACATGATCAGGTTTACCAAAAGTGCGGTCATAACTGCTGCTCCCGGCATGCCATCCCTCATCATAAAAAAGGCACTGGCTGGTTGTCCACCTGATGCAGATGGTGTAATTGCTGAAAAATATACATCTGCAGCCGAATAGACAAAACCATGACTGCGTTTCGTCGGATAGCCCATATGGGCAACAATCACACGAATTGCCTCTCCTTCAAAATAAATGAAGCCGAGCATACTGAGCATCGCAAGAATAAGTTCCGGCCAGGAAGCGTTCTTTATACATGTCATGAGTTCATCGAACGAAATGCCTCCCCCGCTGAATACTGCATATATGGTAAACGCAGCAAGTAATAATGTTACAATAAAACAAATTATTTTGTTTTTATTTTGTTTAATAAAGCTTTTTTCTTTCATACTGTATTATTTTATCATAGCCTTATAATGGTTACAAGTTAAGACTTCCTTAAAGTAAGCTTAATCGTGATTCATAATCGCTTACATCTAACAAAACAAGAAAGCTGTCGTACCAAGTAATTCTCAGTACAACAGCCTATGAAATAAATTTAGATATTTTTTACTGTAGCAATATCTACCGGGGTAAGCTGTCCGTTTGCTGTCTCCAAAGAACGAGCCAACGCATTTGCTGTATCCATTGCTGTAATACAGTAAACACCAGTCTCAATTGCGTTTCGACGAATCAGGAAACCATCTCTTGTCTTGTCTCCATTGCCCTGTGTCGGTGTATCGATTACAAGATCGATCTTGTGTCCAAGGATCAGATCCATTACATTCGGTGATTCCTGTGAAATCTTGTTTACACGAAGTGCATTCACACCATGCTCCTGCAAGTATTTTGCAGTGCTTCTTGTTGCATAGATCTTATATCCAAGTGCCTCAAAACGCTTTGCCACACCTACGGCTTCCGGCTTGTCTGCATCTTTTACAGTCATGATCATCTGCTTATGCTTTGGAAGCTGTACGCCTGCGCCAAGGAACGCTTTGTACAGTGCCTCATTAAAGCTCTTTGCAATACCAAGACACTCACCTGTAGATTTCATCTCAGGTCCAAGGCTGATTTCCGCACCACGCAACTTCTCGAATGAGAATACCGGCATTTTGATTGCAATATAATCTGCAACCGGTGCCAGTCCCGGCTCATAGCCAAGTCCGCGGATTGTATTTCCAATAATCACCTTTGTAGCAAGGTCTACGATTGGAATTCCGGTTACCTTACTGATGTAAGGAACTGTTCTGGATGAACGAGGGTTTACCTCGATAACATAAACTTCTTCGTTCATCGCAATAAACTGAATGTTGATCAATCCGACAACATGCAGTGCCTGCGCCAGGCGCTTGGTATATTCTACAATCGTCTCTTTTACTTTCTCACTGATCGTAGGAGCCGGATATACGGAAATACTGTCTCCGGAGTGCACACCGGTACGCTCAATATGCTCCATAATACCGGGGATAAGAATATCTGTTCCATCACATACGGCATCAACTTCGATTTCCTTACCCTGCAAATATTTATCTACAAGAATTGGATGATCCTGCGCAATACGGTTGATGATACCAATAAATTCTTCGATTTCTTCATCATTGAAAGCAATCTTCATGCCCTGTCCACCAAGTACGTAAGACGGACGAACAAGTACCGGATATCCTAAACGATTTGCAACTTCTTTTGCTTCTTCTGCGGTAAATACCGTTCCACCTGCAGCTCTTGGAATATGCGTCTTTTCCAGAATCTCATCGAAAAGCTCACGGTCCTCAGCCGCATCGACATCTTCTGCCTTTGTTCCAAGAATCGGAACGCCCATCTTCATCAATGCTTCTGTCAGCTTAATAGCAGTCTGTCCACCGAACTGAACAACAGCCCCATCCGGCTTTTCAATATTTACAATGCTCTCCACATCTTCTGCGGTAAGTGGCTCAAAATACAGTTTGTCAGCAATATCAAAGTCAGTAGAAACCGTCTCCGGGTTATTATTGATAATAACGGTCTCCCAACCTTCTTTTGCAAAGGCCCATGTACAATGCACAGAACAGAAATCGAACTCGATACCCTGTCCAATACGGATTGGTCCGGAACCGAGAACAAGAACTTTCTTCTGTGGATTGGTCTCTACTGCCTCATTCTCACTTCCGTATACACTGTAATAATATGGTGTCTCTGCTGCGAACTCTGCTGCACAGGTATCTACCATCTTATAAGCAGCAACAATGCCGTTTGCGTAACGCATCTGCTTGATTTCTTCTTCGGTTTTTCCAGTAAGTTCTGCAATCACATTGTCCGGGAACTCAATTCTCTTTGCTTCTTTCAGCAGTTCAACGGTAAGTTCCTCGGTCTTCAAGCGCTGCTCCATCTCGGTAATAATTGCAAGCTTATCGATAAACCAGCGGTCGATCTTTGTAATCTCGTAAATGTGATCGTAAGATACGCCACGGCGTAATGCTTCTGCGATCACCCAGATTCTGCGGTCATCTATTACATGAAGCTGTGCATCCAGTTCTTCATCGGACAATCCGCTGAAATCGTAGGACATAAGACTGTCTACATGCTGCTCGAGAGAACGGATGGCTTTCATCAGTGCGCCTTCAAAGTTGTCACAGATACTCATAACCTCGCCGGTCGCTTTCATCTGTGTACTTAATGTTCTCTTTGCAGTCAGGAATTTATCAAATGGAAGTCTTGGAATCTTAACTACGCAGTAGTCAAGCATTGGCTCAAAACTCGCATATGTCTTCTGTGTAATCGCATTTTTGATTTCATCAAGTGTGTAACCCAATGCAATCTTTGCGGTAACCTTTGCAATCGGATATCCAGTTGCTTTTGATGCAAGTGCAGAAGAACGGGATACTCGCGGGTTAACCTCGATAACACAATATTCAAAAGAATCCGGGTTCAATGCGTACTGTACGTTACATCCTCCCGTGATCTTCAATTCATCAATAATGTTCAAAGCGGAGCTTCGAAGCATCTGATACTCTTTGTCGCCCAATGTCTGGGATGGTGCAACTACAATAGAATCACCGGTATGCACACCGACCGGATCGATATTCTCCATGTTACATACGGTAATACAGTTGCCGTTTGCATCACGCATTACTTCGTACTCGACTTCTTTCCATCCTGCGATGCAACGCTCAACCAAAACTTCTCCCACACGGCTGAGACGAAGTCCGTTGCTTAAGATATCAATCAATTCCTGCTCGTTGTGTGCGATACCGCCGCCGCTTCCGCCAAGTGTGAAAGCAGGACGAAGTACAACCGGATATCCGATGGTATTTGTAAATTTAATACCGTCCTCTACGGTATTTACAACCTGAGAAGCTGCACACGGCTCCCCAATCTTCTCCATCGTATCTTTGAATGCCTGACGGTCCTCTGCCTTAAAAATTGTCTCAGCAGTCGTACCGATCAGCTTTACATTGTGTTCCTCTAAGAAACCGGACTCTGCCAGCTCCATACCAAGGTTCAGACCAGCCTGTCCTCCAAGTGTCGGAAGAATGCTGTCCGGTTTTTCTTTGATAATAATCTCTTTTAAAACATCTGCAGTCAATGGCTCAATGTATACCTGATCTGCAATCTGCTTGTCTGTCATAATGGTTGCCGGGTTTGAATTTACAAGACAAACTTCTACGCCCTCCTCTTTCAAGGAACGGCATGCCTGTGTTCCGGCATAATCGAACTCTGCTGCCTGTCCAATTACGATTGGACCGGAACCGATAACTAATACTTTTTTGATATCATGATTTCTTGGCATTATTGATTTCCTCCCATCGTCTATAATGTGCTTTGCTCCATCATCTCAATAAAACGGTCAAACAAGTACGCAGAATCCTGTGGTCCAGGGCAGGCCTCCGGATGGAACTGCACGGTAAAAATGTTCTTTCCAATATATTCAAGACCCTCGTTCGTACCATCGTTAACATTGACAAATGCAGGCTTTGCCACAGCCGGGTCGAGTGTATCTGTATCTACAACATATCCATGGTTCTGGGAAGAAATGTAAACACGGTTGGTTGCTAAATCCTTCACCGGATGATTTCCACCACGGTGTCCGTATTTCATCTTATGCGTATCTGCACCTGTTGCAAGTGCCATCAGCTGATGTCCAAGACAGATTGCAAAAATCGGTACATTGCTGTCATATAACTTCTTGATCTCTGCAATAATCTCTGTACATTCCTTTGGATCTCCAGGTCCATTACTGAGCATGATGCCGTCCGGATTGGTCGCAAGAATTTCTTCTGCACTGGTGTGTGCCGGATAAATGGTCACTTCGCATCCACGGGCATTCAAAGATTTTGCAATATTATTTTTTGCACCCAGATCAAGCAGTGCAACTTTCTTTCCGTTGCCTTTTAATACTTTTTTCTCGCTGCAGGTCACCTTATCAACCACATTTCCGGTTGTGTATGCCTGAAGCTTTGGAATGATCTCATCAAGATTGTAATTCTCATTGGTTGTGATCATTCCGTTCATGGTTCCCTTTTCACGGAGAATCTTTGTAAGTGCACGGGTATCAATACCCGCAACTCCCGGAATATCATGTTTTACAAGGAAATCCTGAATCGTTCCCTCACAGCGGAAATTACTTGCGCTGCGGGAAAGTTCTCTTACAATATATCCATCCGGCCACGGACGAGCGGATTCCATATCTGGTGTAATTCCATAATTTCCGATCAAAGGATATGTCATAACCACTGCCTGTCCTGCATAGGAAGGATCTGTGAGAACCTCAAGATATCCTGTCATAGAGGTATTAAATACAATTTCGCTGATAACTTCGCGCGTAGAACCAATGCTTTGTCCTGCAAAAACGGTTCCATCTTCAAGTATCAAAAATGCTTTCATTCTGTGCCCTGCCTTTCTGTGTGTTTTCCTGCATCTTGGCAAAAAAAAAGAGGGAATCTCTTTTTCATACCATCCATTTTCGACAGAATTATCCCTTCTGCCTAAATTGTAAAAAGTTTATCATAATATGACACTTTTTTCAACCATTTTCGATGAAGAAAAAAGTGCCGAGATTTTATTAATAAATATACATATTTTATGCATTTTGTTCAGATTGCCTGAAAAAGCGATAAAAATCCTACAACAGCTGCATAATAAATGCAATTGCAATCGCTGTACAGATTGCAAGTCCTCCCAGCGAGGTTGCAAGTATGGCAGCTGTCGGAATCTCTTTCTTCGGATAATCTGTGGATTCTACCGTCTTTGCGTGCATAAATACATAAGGAACCGACTGTGGATTCTGCACTGCCTTGAATTTATTTTTAGCAAAATAAGATGCTGTCCATGCCGGCATTGCATTGACCGTCACCTGTGCAAGCTCCAGCTTTTCGCGGGCGTACTCCCTCATGGTAAGAAGCAGTTTCTTTCCATATCCACGGCGCTGGTAATACGGCATAACATAAAGCAATGTAATATGTCCCTCACTCTGCATGCCCGAAACTGCCACCATATTGTTCTGTTCATCATATGCCGCCCAAATCGTCAGTTTCTGTGTTTCCATGAGCTGTCTTATATTTTCTTCTCTGACATACGTGTAAAAAGACTCAATCAATTGAGCCTCATTGATTGTATTTCTGAGGCAATATTCAAAAACACCCCGCGCAAGCTGAACTGCCTTCGGCACTTCTTCTGTCTGTAATATCTTTATTTCCATTTTACTATTTCCTTCTTCCATATTGCTTTCTGCTTTTTTCAAAAGAACCATAACCGGTTTCATCTACAGCAGGAACTACTGCAAAGAATCTTCTGTCAACCGGTCCCGCAATCCGCTGTATCGTTTTAATTGTGAATTGTTTTCGATCATCTGATTGAAGGTTATATCATTTCCTACTATCGTAACACATTTTTTTGCACGTGTAACTGCCGTATATAATAAATTCCGGTTCATGAGCATTCTTGGTCCGGACAACAGTGGAATCACAACTGCCGGATACTCAGATCCCTGCGATTTATGAATAGTAACCGCATAAGCCAGTTCCAGTTCATCCAACAATTTGTATGGATATTCTACCATACGGCCTTCATCAAAGGATACCGTCATAGTCTCTGCAAAATCATTGATCTCCTCTATGATTCCCATATCCCCATTAAAAATTCCGGTTCCTTTATCAATGCACAGACCATATTTGCTGCGTATTTCCCACTCCAGCTGATAATTATTTTTCGTCTGCATAACTTTATCGCCTTCACGGAATATAGTGCCACCATGTTCCTTTTCCCGCTTACGTTTATCTGCCGGATTCAAATACATCTGCAAAATTCCATTCAGACGTTCCACGCCAAGCAGCCCCTTGCGCATCGGCGTCAGCACCTGAATGTCGTACTCACTCGCCCCAACAAATTTTGGCAGTTTCTGTTTGATCAGCTGTAATGTTACATTGATGATTTTATCCGCCTCGTATCTCTTTAAGAAAAAGAAATCCATGCTCTTGTTGTCCAGGCTTACCGGTTCGCCACGGTTAATTTTGTGGGCATTGACAATAATGTCGCTGGTGCTTGCCTGACGGAAAATCTTCGTCAGTTTAACTGTATGAAATTCGTTGGAATCGATAATATCCTTGAGAACGCTTCCCGGTCCGACACTCGGAAGCTGGTTCACATCCCCCACAAGGATCAGTCGCGTACCTGCCGCTATGGCTTTCAGCAGCGCATACATAAGAGAAATATCAACCATAGACATCTCATCAATAATAATGACATCCGTCTCTAATGGATTCTGCTCATTTTTTTCAAAACCGGCATTTCCCTCCATGCCACCATTCAGTTCCAGCATACGGTGAATGGTTCTAGCCTCAAAGCCGGTTGTCTCACTCATTCTTTTTGCCGCGCGCCCCGTCGGTGCCGCCAGAAAAATGTCCATGCCTTCCAATTCAAAATAACGAATGATTGTATTGATTGTTGTTGTTTTACCGGTACCAGGTCCTCCCGTAATGACGAGCAGACCATTTCGAACGGCTTCTTTTACCGCCTCTACCTGATGCTCATCCAAATCCATCTTCGTCTGCTTTTCAATCTGTCGCAGCCGCTCTTCAATTTCAATATCCGGCACATTAAAGTTTGCGTTCAGCTGTTTAAGCATCGTTGCCGTATTCGCCTCCATATAGAAAAAGCTGCTGGCATAAATCTGCGTCGTATTGCCAGCCTGGCGCATAATAATTTTACGGTCCATCGCCAGATTCATGTAATGCTTTTCTATATATTCCGGTTCGATCTGCAGCAGATTGCTGGCACGCTGTGTCAGTTCCGGCATCGGCAGATACGTGTGTCCCTCATTGGATGCCTGAAGCAACGCATACTGAATTCCACTTCGGATACGGAAATCGGAGTCCGTACGGATTCCCACACGGGATGCGATTTCGTCCGCCGTCCGAAACCCCACACCATCTACATCATCCGCCATCCGATAAGGATTTTCTTTTAATATTCCATAAATCTCCTGCCCATATGTATTATATATTTTCACAGCGAGCGTCGTACTGATTCCATATTGCTGCAAAAAGATCATCGCCTGTCGCAAGTCCCGTTTGGCATTCACCTGATCCGCAATTTCCATGGCTTTACGCTCACTGATTCCCTTTACTTCCGCAAGGCGTTCCGGCTCTTCCTCGATAATACGGAAGGTATCACTTTTAAAATGGCGCACAATTCTGGCTGCTAAAGCAATGCCAACACCTTTGATCGCACCGGATCCCAGATATCGTTCAATGGCCATCTCGTCCTTTGGTGCCTTTTCTTCAAATCTTTTTACCGCAAACTGCCGCCCATATGTCGGATGATCGTTATAATTTCCATGTGCTTCTATATTTTCGCCCTCTGCAATATCCGAAAAAGTCCCCACACAGGTCACTTCCTCTTCATCACAGATCATCACAAGAACGGTATATCCATTGTCTGCATTTCTGTAAATAATATGGTCTACATAACCATTGATTGTTTCATCTTCTGTCTGTTGCCTGTTCTCCAACACGTCTTCCTCGTTTTCCGGCTGTCGGCCTTTTTCTATGTTCCATTATGAATCAGTTTTCCGTTCCTTGCAAGGGTAAAAAATGTGCGCTTGTCTGCTTTTCCTATACAGCAAAAAATGCACCCATCTTTCGGGTGCACTCTCTGTCTTACTCTGTCATGTTAAGATTTCTTTTCATTTGTTCGTATAATTGCTGGGTATAATTTTCTCCCACCTGATCAACTACTTCATCTGCCACCAGTTCGATTGCCTGATCCATATACATGTCTTTGTACTGTGACATTGTGGAATCCTCGTCATCGTCAGAGGTAAATGTATCTTTGACTTCTTTTAGTATCTGTTCTACAAAATACGATTCAAAGTCTTTGATTACACCTTTTAATTCCTCTTCCGAAGAATTTGATGAGATGTTTTTTAATGAACTCTGTAAGGCATTACCTGTCGCAGATGTGGCATCTGTCTTCGCAGATGTATAATTAGAATCAAGTCCTGATAATCCGGATAAATCCATTCACTGTTCCTCTCTTTCGAATATCAGCCATATGCTGACAAAACTGTTGAAGGAATTCTCGTCCTTCATAAAATCCTATTATCGTTTCAGATTGTTTGCTGTATCCAACATGGAGTCTGCCGTTGTGATTGCTTTTGAATTCAGTTCGTAGGCACGCTGCGCAATAATCATATTGACCATCTCATCCGCAACCTGTACACTGGATCCTTCCAGATAATGCTGACAAACCTTGCTGGCCTTCACACCATTGGTTGCTCCTTCGAGCAGTGGATTTCCTGATGCAGATGTTGCCGCAAGACGGCTGGAAGAAAGTTTCTCCAAACCTGCCGGATTATTAAATTGATAAATTCCGAAAGACTGATTCAATGGAATGACATTTCCCGTCTTCGCATCTTTATAAGAAATAGAGCCATCCTGACTGAACACCATGCTCTGTGATGTCGTTCCCTTCGGAACCATAATTTCATTTCCACGGGCATCCAATACCGGACATCCCTGGGAATCCGTAAGGATTGTGTTACCGGCTGCATCGATACTCCAGGTAAAATTACCATTTCTCGTATAATAAGTCTGTCCATCTTCTCCACGGACTGCAAAAAATCCGTCTCCTTCGATAGCAAAGTCAGTATCATTGTCACTTTCCAGTAATGCTCCCTGCTTATAGATGGAAGTGGTCGCAGCTACACGGGTTCCTAATCCGACCTGTGCTCCCACAGGCTTCTGATCACCGTTGGCAGATGTTGTCTTCGTCTGTAATGTCTGATACAACAATGATTTGAACTCTGTCCGTTCCGCCTTGTATCCATTTGTATTCACATTCGCTAAGTTATGGGAAATTGTATCCACATTTGTCTGCTCAGCAATCATTCCTGTAGCAGCAGTATAAAGTGCACGCATCATAAGGCACTCTCTCCTTTCGGTATCTGTATCTTTTTATCTCTCACTATTGTACCCTGCCGACGTTATTTACAGCACGGTCTAATGTACTGTCAATGGAAGTAATCACCTTCTGGTTCGCCTCATATGCTCTCTGAATCGTAATCATATTGACCATTTCATTAACTACATTGACATTGGAAGTTTCAAGTACTCCCTGCTCTACCTTTGCATCTGTCGCAATACGATTGCCACCATCCAGCAGGTTATACATATTCTCTCCATATTTTTCCAGATAGTCGTAGTTGTCCACATCAACGACTCCCAAAGTTCCAACTACCTGATCATTCTGAATAACATATCCCATCTTGTTCACGGTAACTGTCGCATTCGGATCTACCTGAATAAAATTATTCCGGCTCGGATCACCATTCATCGCGCCAGTCGCATTCAATACGTAATCGCCATCTTTTGTAACAAGATATCCTTCCGTATTTACCGTAAAAGAACCATCTCTTGTATATTTCACAGAAGTATTTCCCTGTTTATCGGTAAAAGCGATTGCAAAAAATCCGTTTCCGTCAATAGCAAAATCTGTGGTATTATCCGTAACCTTAAAACTACCTGTGGAATAATCGGTATACACCTGTCCCAGATGCACGCCATATGTAATACCCCCAAGTTTCTTTGGCATATAGGCATTCGAGCTGTCTTTCAGTCGAAACGACATCTCATCCGCAAATGTACGGGATGTCGTACCTTCCTTCTTGTATCCAGTTGTATCTGCATTCGCCAGATTATTTGCCAGGACATCAAGTCGCTTCATTTCATTGACCATGCCTGTATGGGCTGTATATAAACCTTTAACCATGCCTTACCTCTTCTTTTCTATACACAATATAACACCTGATTGTCTTTTAACCCTTATGTTATATATCGGCACTTTTCTAAAATACTTTACAACAAAAGTGCGCAAATATGCGCACTTTTTATAATCACTTATTAATCGTCATCTCTTTTTCCTGCGAGGAACTCTACATACTTTCCTGTTCCGATTGCAACACAGGTCATCGGATGTTCTGCTGTCATTGTATTAATACCGGTTCTCTCCTCAATCAGTTCTTCGAGACCGCGCAGTAACGCACCACCACCAGTAAGTACAATTCCACGATCAGCGACATCGGCTGCAAGTTCTGGTGGAGTCTTCTCCAATACGGAATGTACAGCTTCTACAATCTGTAATGTTGACTCACGTAAAGCTTCCTCTGTCTCCTCTGAGCTTACGGTGATCGTTCTAGGTAAACCGGTTACCAGATTTCGTCCACGCACATCCATCGTCTCATTCTGTGCCAACGGATAGCATGTACCAATCTTGATCTTGATATCTTCTGCAGTACGCTCACCAATCAATAAATTATGTTTCTTTCTCATATAACGGACAAGTGCCTCGTCAAAATCATCACCTGCAATCTTAACAGAAGTACTTACAACGGATCCGCCAAGAGAAATAACAGCGATATCTGAAGTACCACCTCCGATATCTACAATCATGTTACCACATGGTCTGGAAATATCGATTCCTGCGCCGATTGCTGCTGCGATCGGCTCCTCGATAATTTCTACTTCACGTGCTCCTGCCTGATAAGTTGCATCCTCAACGGCTTTCTTTTCCACTTCTGTTACACCACTCGGTACACAGACGCTGATACGTGGTTTACGAAAACTCTTCTTGCCAAGTGCTTTCTGGATAAAATACTTGATCATCTTCTCTGTAACAGTATAATCGGAAATAACCCCCTGACGCAACGGACGAACCGCAACAATATTGCCCGGTGTACGGCCAAGCATCAGTCTTGCTTCCTCTCCGATAGCCTTGATCTTATTCGTGTCTCTGTCAAATGCAACTACGGAAGGCTCCTTTAATACAACGCCTTTTCCCTTAATATATACTAAAATACTTGCGGTACCTAAATCGATTCCAATATCTGATCCTATCATTCCAAAAATGCCCCTTTCCATTTGGTTCTGTCGTTATCTATCTAAATTCAGCTTTTCAACATAAAGCCGCAGTAATATCGTTTTGCGAAACTACCTGAATTATTCATATTTTAAACATACAGTAACATTATATACAATTACTGGCATTTTTCAAACGTTTTTTTGAAGGTTACGACAATTTAAGTAAATTTTAAGGAATACACGGTTTTATTGTGAATAAGGTTGTACACTTTCCATATAATGGTTCATCAAAATTGCTCTATTTCTTTAAATATGGTTTTAAGAACTGTCCCGTATAAGACTCCGGGACTTCACAGATTTCCTCCGGCGTACCTTGCGCAATCACTGTTCCGCCTCCATCTCCGCCTTCCGGTCCCATATCAATAATATAGTCTGCCGTCTTGATCACATCCAAATTGTGTTCAATGACAACCACCGTATTTCCGCCCTCTGATAATTTGCGAAGGATTTCCACGAGCTTGTGAACATCCGCAAAATGCAGACCGGTTGTCGGCTCATCAAGCACATAAATGGTCTTTCCTGTGCTCCGCTTACTCAGTTCCGTAGCAAGCTTGATTCTCTGCGCCTCTCCTCCGGACAGTTCCGTGGAAGGCTGGCCAAGCTTGATATAAGAAAGTCCCACATCGTACAATGTCTGTATTTTTCTCTGGATTGTCGGAACATTTTTGAAAAATTCCAGTGCCTCTTCCACGGTCATATCCAGCACATCGTAAATACTCTTCCCTTTATATTTCACTTCCAGTGTTTCACGATTGTAACGCTTTCCACCACATACTTCACACGGCACATAAACATCCGGAAGAAAATGCATCTCAATCTTGATAATGCCGTCACCGCTACAGGCCTCGCACCTTCCGCCTTTTACATTAAAGCTGAAACGTCCCTTCTTATAGCCTCTGGCTTTCGCGTCTGCTGTGGCTGCAAAAAGATCACGGATCATATCAAACACACCGGTATAAGTTGCCGGATTCGAACGTGGCGTACGTCCAATTGGTGACTGATCGATATCAATGATTTTGTCCAGCTGTTCAACTCCAAGTATATCATCATGCTCGCCCGGCACACATCGTGCACGGTTCAATGTTCTCGCCAGATGCTTATAGAGGATTTCATTTGTGAGGGAACTCTTTCCCGAACCGGATACACCAGTAATACAGGTCATGATACCAAGAGGAATGTCCACATCAATATTTTTCAGGTTATTCTCCCTTGCACCTTTTATCGTAAGAAATCCCGTCGGTTTCCGGCGTTCCTCCGGTACCGGAATTTTGATGCGTCCACTGAGGTATGCACCAGTAATGGATTTCTTGCATTTCATAATATCTGCGGCTGTACCTGCTGCCACAACTTCTCCACCATGTACGCCCGCTGCCGGTCCGATATCCACAATATAATCAGCAGCCCGCATGGTGTCTTCATCATGTTCAACAACAATCAGTGTATTTCCCAGATCTTTCAGATTCATCAACGCCCGCAAAAGCTTATCATTGTCTCTCTGATGCAGACCGATACTCGGCTCGTCAAGAATATAGGCAACACCCACCAGTCCGGAACCGATCTGGGTTGCCAGACGAATTCTTTGCGCTTCTCCACCGGATAACGTACCTGTCGCACGTGTCAGAGTCAGATATTCCAATCCAACTTCTTTCAAAAATCCAACTCTTGCACGAATTTCTTTTAAAATCTGATCCCCGATAAAATGCTGCTGTTGTGTCAATTCCATTCCATCCAGGAAGACGCACAGATCCTTTACCGCCATGTTGGTCATCTCATAAATATTTTTATCTGCAACAGTAACTGCAAGGGAACTCTGCTTCAAACGCTGTCCATGGCAGGATGCACAAGGCGTAATACGCATAAACTGCTCATACTCCTGCTTCATGGTATCAGAGCCGGTCTCCCGGTAACGACGCTCCACATTTTTAATCAGTCCTTCCCAGTTGAGATCATACACGCCTTCTCCACGCTGTCCCTTATAATGTACCTTGAGAATTCTTCCATCCCCGCCATGAATCAGCATATGACGGATTTCTTTTGGCAGGTCACAATACGGCGTATCCAGAGAAAAACCATATCCTTCGGACAGTGCCCGTAACGTGGCATAGGTGTAGCTGGACGGATCCGTACAGGACTGCCAGCCCATCACCTGAATCGCTCCTTCGGAAATGGAAAGCTTCTTATCTGGAATCATCAGATTCTCATCAAACTCCATCTTATAACCAAGTCCATAACAGGTCGGGCAGGCTCCGAACGGATTATTGAAAGAAAAGCTTCGCGGCTCCACCTCGTCAATACTGATTCCACAATCCGGGCAGGCGAAATTCTGGGAAAAGTTCATCGGTTCTCCATCAATCACATCCACAATGGCATTTCCCTCCGACAGATCAAACACATTCTCCAGAGAATCCGTCAGACGCTTTTCAATTCCCTCTTTGATCACAAGCCGGTCCACCACGATATCAATATTGTGCTTGATATTTTTGTCCATCGGAATCGTCTCAGACAATTCATACATATTTCCGTCTACGATCACGCGGACATAACCGCTTTTCTTGGCCTTTTCAAACAGCTTCTGATGTTCTCCCTTGCGACCTCGGACAACCGGTGCCAGAATCTGTATCCTTGTGCGTTCCGGCAGTTTCATTACCGCATCTACCATCTGATCGATCGTCTGTTTTTCAATTGCACGGCCACATTTCGGACAATGTGGAATACCAATACGTGCATACAGGAGACGGAAGTAATCATATATTTCAGTCACAGTTCCGACCGTAGAACGTGGGTTACGGTTGGTCGATTTCTGGTCGATGGATATTGCCGGCGGGAGTCCTTCGATCGATTCCACGTTTGGCTTTTCCATCTGTCCAAGGAATTGTCTTGCATAGGAAGACAGCGATTCCATATAGCGTCTCTGTCCCTCTGCATAAATCGTGTCAAAAGCAAGCGAAGATTTTCCGGAACCGGACAATCCGGTCAGTACCACAAATTCGTCTCTTGGAATATCAATATCAATTGCTTTCAGGTTGTGCTCATTGGCACCTCGTATTTTTATATATTTTCTTTGCTTTTTTGGCATTGTAGTTCTCCTTATCAATCATAACAAAGTTATGATCAGTCAATCTCTCTGAGCATATTCTTCAATGTTACCATCTTGTCACGGTATTCTGCGGCAGCTTCAAAATTCAGCTCTGCAGCCGCTTTCTTCATCTTCTTCTGAATATCTCCAATAAGTTTTTCCAGTTCTTTGCGGCTCATGGATTCCGGATCCTTGTCGAATTCCATCTCCTCCGCAGCAACCTTTTTCGATATTGCAATGAGATCACGTACCGATTTCTGAATCGTTGTCGGTGTGATTCCGTGTTCCTCATTGTACTGTTGCTGAACTTCGCGCCGGCGTTTTGTCTCGTCGATTGCCACGCGCATGGAATCCGTAATTTTATCCGCATACATGATCACATGTCCCTCGCTGTTTCGCGCCGCACGACCAATTGTCTGAATCAGCGAAGTCTCCGAACGCAAAAATCCTTCTTTGTCTGCATCAAGAATTGCGACCAGTGTAATTTCCGGTATATCCAGTCCCTCTCGCAACAGGTTGATACCGACAAGCACATCGAATACATCCAGACGCAGATCACGGATAATTTCCGCACGTTCCAATGTATCAATATCGGAGTGCAAATACTTTACGCGGATTCCCAGTTCTCCCATATACTGTGTCAAATCCTCAGCCATACGTTTAGTCAATGTCGTGATCAGCACTTTGTGGTGATTCTTTGTTTCTTTATTTACTTCACCGATCAGATCATCAATCTGTCCTTCTACCGGCCGCACGGAAATCTCCGGATCTAAAAGTCCTGTCGGTCGAATGATCTGTTCTACCCGCAGAAGTTCGTGTTCCTGTTCATACACATTCGGTGTGGCCGAAACAAACAGCATCTGATCAATCTTACTTTCAAATTCTTCAAAGTTAAGCGGACGGTTGTCCAATGCCGACGGAAGACGGAATCCATAATCCACAAGGGTTGTCTTTCTCGAACGGTCGCCTGCATACATGCCTCTGACCTGTGGAATCGTGATATGTGACTCATCCACAATAATCAGAAAGTCATCCGGAAAATAGTCAATTAACGTCTCTGGCATCTCCCCCTCGGCACGTCCGGCAAGATGACGCGAATAGTTCTCAATTCCACTGCAGAATCCGGTTTCTTTCATCATCTCTATATCAAAATTTGTCCGCTCCGCGATGCGCTGTGCTTCGAGAAGTTTATCTTCACCTTTAAAATACTTCACCCGTTCCTCGAGCTCCGCTTCAATGCGGTCACATGCCGCGTTCATTTTCTCCTGCGGAACCACATAATGCGATGCCGGGAAAATTGCAATATGCTGCAGAAGACATTTAATCTCCCCTGTCAGAACATCTACCTCGGTAATCCGGTCAATCTCATCGCCAAAAAACTCCACGCGCACTGCCGTATCGGTATTGTTTGCCGGAAAAATTTCCAAAACATCTCCATGCACCCGGAAAGTACCGCGCTTGAAATCCATCTCATTACGCGTATACTGCATATCGATCAATCCCTTGATCACATCGTCCCTGTCAATCTCCATACCAGGGCGCAGGGAAACCATCATATTCATATAGTCATCCGGACTACCAATTCCATAAATGCAGGATACCGATGCGACAATGATAACATCTTTTCGCTCCGCCAAAGCAGCCGTCGCCGAAAGACGCAGCTTGTCAATCTCATCATTAATCGAAGAATCCTTTGCTATATAGGTGTCCGACTGTGGCACATATGCCTCCGGCTGGTAATAATCGTAATAGGATACAAAATATTCTACCGCATTTTCCGGAAAAAATTCTTTCATCTCGCCATACAGCTGTCCCGCAAGTGTTTTATTATGGGAAATAATCAGCGTCGGTTTGTTCAATGCCTGAATTACATTCGCCATCGTAAATGTCTTACCGGAACCGGTAACGCCAAGCAATGTCTCAAACTGATTGCCCTCTTTAAAACCTTTTACTAATTTTTCAATTGCCTGCGGCTGATCGCCGGTCGGCTCATACTTACTGTGCAAAACGAAATGATCCATATATGCTCTCCTGCTATTATCGACTTCCACTTTATCTTTCCCTTGATTATAGCAAAGTATAAAAAAAAAGTACAGAACAAAATCGAACTTTTGTTCTGTACCTGTTTATCCATTATAATAGCTCCACGCATGAAATTAAGCGAATATATTTACCACCATAAAAGACATGCAACCACCTTTTTCCCTTTATCATAATAAAAGGTCTTGTTATATGATCGTCCGCTTTCCGCTTCATAGTAGTATGTATGCGTATAAACAATCGGTGTACTCGTTTCAATGGAAGATGCGAATCTATCCTGACTATCAATTGCTTCAAAATTAGAATTATCGCCATATTTTGCAATTACCTGCTTGTAGGTACTTCCCTCTTCACAGAAATTGAAATCGTCCGCCTTCATGTCCTCTACCACACTAATATTACATGTATATTTCTTCTTGTTATAAGTTGCAGTAATCTTAGTCGATCCAACGCCTACCGCAACAATTTTTCCTTTTGCATTAACTTTAGCGACCTTTTTATTTGCTGTTTTCCATTTTACCTTTGATGCTTTGGCACCTTTCAAAGTATTTGTGAATTCCCAACCGGTTGCTAATGTCTGCCGCTTTACAACCAAACCGACAGTTGCAGCCTCCGCCACAATTGTATCATTTAATTGAGGAATTACCTCAACTGCCGATAAGGATAATGTAACTGCCATTACAAAAGCCAAAATTTTTCTTTTCACTCCTCCATTATCTGTTGTCTAACTGTTTCTAACATGTTACTTTATATAATACACGTTTTTTTCTCCGTGCAATACAAATTTAATGTTTTCCACACGTTTACTTACGAAAACTGTAATATGCACCGGTTTCTTTCATTCCACCCCTGCATTCCGCGAGTTCGCTGACCGTCACAAGCTGGTATCCCCGTCTTACAAGTTCCGGAATGATCGTCTCGGACGCAGTTGCGGTTGCACTGTAGAGATCATGCATCAGCACAATATCTCCATCTTTGACACGATTTAACACAGCACGTCTGGTACTGTCTGCATTGCGTGTTTTCCAATCAAGTGTATCAACCGACCATATGATAGACGGCATTCCAACCCATTTCTTTATATTGGTGTTCGTTGCACCTCCGGTCGGCCGCATGATAACCGGTTTCTCCCCGATTGCCTTCTTTACCTCTTTGTTCGTCTTACTGATCTGACGCTTTACCTCGGTCTCACTAAGGTTCGGCAGCGATTTATGCTCATATGTATGATTTCCGATCTCGCACCCCATATCATATGCCTTCTTTACGGTATCGGAATACATCGGTACACGATTTCCCACGACAAAAAATGTGGCAACCGAATTATTTTCCTTAAGTGTCTTTAAAATGCGTGGTGTATAGATTGACGGTCCATCATCATAAGTCAAAGCAACCATCTTCTTATTTTTGTCGATTTTTCGCAGTAAAACGCCTTTTTCACTAAAATAGCATAAATAGTGGGATATTGTTTTCTTTCCGGTTACCATTTTACCGTTTTTCGGAGAAAAATAATATTTTTTCCCATTGATCGTGCGCCATCCGGTCTTGCGCTTTCCGTTAACCGAAAAATAGTAGGTTGCCTTGCCGACTTTTCGTTTTCCAACATAGGCTTTCCCGCTTTTGCCGAAATAATACTTACTTCCGCTTACGGCCTTCCATGTATTTTTAATCTTAACGCCATCCTTATAGTAAAACAAATTACCGTTCTCATCACGAATCAGCCCCTGCAATACCGGCTGTGGTTCCACCGTATCAGGCTCATCCGCGCCCGGATTCTCGTTATCCGGCATTGCTGTATCCGTATTTTCACAATCGGAATCTTTGACATCCGAAATCACCGGATCTGTGTGATTCTCTCCTCCCGCTTCGGCAGCACGGACTGTCTCCGAAGCCGCACTGCTGACCGTTTCAAGCGGACTGATCAGTGTCAACGCCAATACCAATACTATAACCAATCTCTGCATGATTTTTCTCATACGCATCCCCCTGTTCCACCTCTGTTTTGCCTGACCGAAATGATACTTATCTTCTGTCGGTCAGATGGTTCGGTGGTTTTCCTCTAACCATCTATGTTCATCATACAAGAAGCGCCCCCGGAATACCATCAAGTTTTGTTAAAGAATTTCTTAATATCACTTAAGAAATTTCATGCATATCTTATAGTGTACCCGCATATATGAAAAGGAGGAAAAATTATGCCAAGATTTACAAATCAGGCTCAATTGCGTTACGGCAATTCCGTAACAAATTCAAACATCGCTGTAGGGGAAATTCTTGAAGTACTTTCCATGACCAAGACTGCTGTACGGGACCAATATGATCCAAACGGACCTATCACCTATGTCATCAGCATTCTGAATTCAGGCACACTCCCGATAAACGGTCTTACTCTGACCGACAACCTTGGAGCTTACGCTTCCGGGACAGCCACGCTGACTCCTCTTAACTATCTTGCTGACTCTGTAAAATATTATGTAAATGGGGTTTTGCAGACCACACCAACCGTTACCGCAGGACCGCCGCTCTCCATTACGGGAATCAATGTTCCTGCCGGAGGCAATGCGATCATTGCCTATGAAACACAGACAAATGCGTTTGCCCCTCTACAAAGTGAATCAACAATCACAAATATCGTCACTGCGGAGGGCGGAGGAATCACTTCCATCACCGCAGAAGAAACCGTCGGTGTTGTCGCCGCTCCAATTCTTGCAATCACCAAGTCTGTCAGCCCGGTTCCGGTTACTGAAAACGGAACTCTGACCTACACGTTCCAGATTCAGAACTCCGGTAATACCGCTGCCGATGCCGCAGCCGGAATTGTTATCACTGATACTTTCACGCCTCGCCTGTCCAACCTGACTGCAACGCTGAACGGCACAGCGCTTGTTCTGAATACCGACTATACTTACGATGAAACGACCGGCGAATTTGCAACTGTCGCCGGACGTATCACCGTGCCGGCCGCAACCTTTATCACAAATCCGGCAACCGGTACGATCAGCACCGATCCCGGAGTTACCACCCTTACCATTTCCGGAACCATTTAATAAAGTGTGCGCTTGCCGCACACTTTCGCGGAACACTTTCAAATCATAGGAAGGAATTTCCTATGATTTGAAAAACAAGGGGCAGCCTGCGCTGCCCCACAAATTTATTTTTGAAACGGATATATTTTTCCAAATTAGCGAAACCTCTTGAATTATCAGACATAAGATGATAATATCTAATTAAACAGAAAGCACCCACTCCAAAGGTGGATGCTCCGAGTTTAGGCTAAAGAAATGTCCTTACGGACACCGCCTATCCTGTGGATCAGACAGGATAGGCACTTTTATTTTCGCTTGTTTCTCTTATCGAGAAAGGCAAGCAACGCTACAATCAAGCTACCAAAGGACATCAGCAAAGCTAATATCCCAATGAAAATCGAAATGATCTCATAAGCTGTCATCGGCGCCACCTCCCTTCCTATGTATTCCGGTAAACCGGTATCATAAACTCGGGAGGCTACCTCTACGCTTCGCTCCGGTCGGCGCTAAACAAGCGTCCCCCGGACGCTTAACGCCCTGTCATGGGTACTTTCCTTAAGCAATATTCTAACATACACATACTAAACATTGCAATAAAAGTCTATTTTTGTTTCAACAATTCATTTAATATATTTTTATACTGTGTCCTCCTGGCACTTCAAATGTGTCTCTTTCTTTATGCTTACAAAATACCCATTTTCCATTACTCTGTGAAATAATTACCGCAAATTTCAACAATGAATCGTCTATTGAATCATAAAATTTCACTTCCAACATATTCTTCTTCCTCCACTGAAATCTCTATAATTATATTTGCCTTGAAACAAAGTGTACAATTTCTTTCCCCGGCTCAAGAATATATGATATCAACTCCAAAGGATATACCTTAGTACCTTTCTTTAAATCCTCTAGCGGAACCCAACAGAAATCTAAATCAATTCTCTCATTATCCAGCTCATCATATCCATGAAATACTCCATCCAAAGGAATACCATCATCTACTAAGTGAACATTATAATAAAGGCAAATCTGATGGCATGGTCTCTTACCCCATGGAAAATATATTTCACCAATTGCCAGTAAATTATCTACCTCAATCTTAGCATGAATCTCTTCTTCAAATTCTCTTTTTAGCGTTTCCATACTTGTTTCCATCGCTACTACATGTCCGCCAATAATTGCATAATCATCATTTTTCGGACGCTGTAATAAAATTTTTCCATTGTGTGTCAATATGCCACCAACCCTATACGAAAATACGAAATCATCATTCTTAAATAAAATATCCACTTAACCGCCTCCAATCATTAAATTAAAATACATATCTCATTATGCATTGCATAACTCCACCCACAAATAGAGCCAAACTAGAGCCATTTGATAAAGCAAATGCCGGAAACCCGCATAAATACAGGCTTTCGGCATTTCTGTCCGTTATTCAAACTCGCAAAGTTTTTTCGCCTACAAGCTGTCCCTCATACTACAAGCCATCTCATACTGTGCTTTATGCCGCTCCTCAACCAGAGCCTTCGGATAACGGATCAATCCATGGTTTTCATATGGATCATTGAAATAGTATCCTTCCTCATCATATCCGACAAGCAGCATACAATGCTCGTTTGACCGCCACGCAAATAACTCACCACTGTCCAAAAGCTTCCACTGAGGACCGATGATTTCTTTCTTCATATCGATGCATGCCCAGAACACAACCGGCATCTCCCGGTCAATATAGCGCTGGATTAATTCCTGCATCGATGTTCCCGTCTCATCGACCACCCTGTACTTATCCCCAACCGCTTTCTGCAGCGCCTCACAGATTACCGGCGCGTAGCACCCAAACGAATCCTTGTCATACGGGCTTCCGCAAAAAGCTTTGCGCGGATCCGGTCCGTACAACTGTCCGTCCCGTTCCTGCATCGGCACACACGGAACATAATTCCGGATAAATTCATCCACTGTGATCTCATATCCGAGATACTGCAGAAGCATCGTTGCCGACACGCTCTCACATCCGGTCGGATAGGAAACACTCTGATCGATATATGGTACCTCTATTATCTTTCGCATGTTATTTTCTTCTTCTCCCAAAGCATGCCGCTTCCACTCCTGCCTCACTGCCGCATGCAAATTTTCATCATTTACAGCATTGACACATCATTTGTGAAATCATTTTTGATTCTGTATTTTATCACTATATGATTACGCAGCCACGCTTTTCTTCTCGCGCGCAGCAAACACGCGCTTCATCACGGTCAGCACAACAAGTAAGATCACAAGACTGCTGCCCAGCGCAATCCACCAGCTCTGCGATACCCCTGCGATAATGTAACCGATAAAACATACGACTGCAACCACTGCCGCATACTGCATCTGCGTGGTTACGTGGTTAATATGGTTGCTCTGCGCTCCGGCAGATGACATAACAGTTGTATCCGAAATTGGCGAAACATGATCGCCACATACCGCACCGGCAAGCACTGCGGAAACAGAGATAATCATCATCTCCAATTTATCAGTGCCTGGGAACATAGCAATCGCAATCGGCACAAGGATTGCAAATGTGCCCCAGCTTGTTCCTGTTGAAAATGCAAGAAAGATTGCCACAATAAATAAGATTGCCGGCAGTAAAACACTTGCGGATGCACTCGAACCAACGATATTCTGCACAAATGTTCCGATTTCCAATGCATCACCCATGCCCTTTAAAGTCCATGCAAAAATCAGGATTCCAATGGCTGGAATCATCAGCTTAAAGCCCTCCACAAAACTGTCCATAAATCCTTTGAATGTCACGACCTTGCGTGGCAGATACAAAAGCAGCATAACAAATACCGTAATCATGGTTGCAAAGATCAGACTCTTTTCTGCATCACAACCTGCAAATGCACTGACCACATTATCTGCCCCACCAAGAAAACCTGTATAAATCATGGCCCCGATCGCCGATACAATCAACACAGCAACCGGCAGAATCAAATCGATTACTTTTCCATTTGGAGACACTTCGTTTTCATCTACCTGTTCAAATTCCTCCGCGCCTGTTGTAAACAGATCTCCCTTTGCGGCATTTTCTTCGTGTTTTTTCATCAAGCCGAAATCAAAATTTGCAGCAATCACAAAAAATACCATCACAAGCGTAAGTATAGCGTACAAATTGTAAGGAATTGTTCTCAGAAACAGCTGGAATCCGGAGATTCCGGCATCTTCCGGTACATAAGAATTCACTGCTGCTGCCCAGCTCGAAATCGGAGCAATGATACAAACCGGAGCTGCGGTGGCATCGATAATATATGCCAGTTTTGCACGGGAAACTTTATAACGGTCCGTTACCGGTCTCATCACAGAGCCAACCGTCAGGCAGTTAAAATAATCGTCCACAAAGATTAAAATTCCGAGTCCTGTTGTTGCAAGCATCGCACTCTTTTTCGACTTAATCTTGCTTCCTGCCCACTTACCATAAGCTGCAGAACCGCCAGACTTCGACATCAGCACGATAATCATTCCAAGCAGCACATCAAAGATCAAAATATTCAGATTCATGCTGTCCTTCATGATATCAAACAATGCATTAAATGCATTCCACGGATGAAATCCCGTATACAAAAGTGCTCCTGTCGCCACCCCGATAAACAGGGAACTATATACTTCTTTTGTCACAAGCGCGAGCACTATGGCAAGGAGCGGCGGCACGAGCGACCACCACGTTCCAATAAACATTGAAGCATCCATTTTCAAACCCATCCTCTCTTCTTTTGAAATCTAATAATGACTTAATCATACATGCTTTCGAGCCATATGAAAAGCGATTTTCCTATTATTTTTTATTTTCGTGACTATGCCAGAAGTGCATATTGCAAAAAAGCGCAAAGAACATTCCCTACGAACATTCTTCGCGCAATTATTTGTATAAAAGTCAAGACTTTCCTATCTTAGACAGGCTTACGTCCACAGCACTGCTTATACTTCTTTCCACTGCCACATGGGCATGGATCATTTGGATAAACTTTTGCATGCTCACGCTTCTTTGGCGCACTCTGTGCAGTCTCATCCTTGTTGGTTCCTGTAACCTTTGCCACCTGCTCACGCTCCACCTTCTGCTCAACCTGTACATGGAACAGAAGACGGATGGTATCTTCCTGAATTGCAGAAATCATCTCGTCAAACATATCAAATCCTGCCATCTTGTACTCTACAAGAGGATCTCTCTGTCCATATGCCTGCAGACCGATACCCTGACGCAGCTGATCCATATCATCGATATGATCCATCCACTTACGGTCGATTACCTTCAGAAGTACAACACGCTCAAGTTCACGGAACTGCTCGATTTCAGGGAACTCTGTCTCTTTTGCCTCATACAGAAGCACTGCTTTTTCTTTCAAATGCTGCTTTAATTCTTTGGAATTCTTCACATCTGAAATGCTCTCTTCTGTGATTGGTTCCAATGGAATGATTGGAAGAAGCAGTTCATCCAGTTCATGTAAATCCCACTCTTCTCTTGGAATTTCTGTAGAAATACATGTATCCACTGCCTTTTCTACCTGATCCTGAATCATCTTAAAAATAGCATCACGCATGCTGTCTCCATTCAGTACAGACATACGCTCTTTGTAAATAATCTCTCTCTGATCATTGTTTACCTGATCATACTCAAGAAGATTCTTACGAATTCCATAGTTATTATATTCAATCTTTTCCTGTGCTTTTTCGATAGCAGAAGTAAGCATCTTATGCTGAATCTGCTCGCCCTCTGGTACGCCCAACGCATTAAATACAGACATGAGCTTCTCAGATCCAAACAGACGCATCAGATCATCTTCCAGTGAAATGAAGAACTGGGATTCACCCGGATCTCCCTGACGGCCGGCACGTCCACGCAGCTGGTTATCAATTCGTCTGGATTCATGGCGCTCTGTACCGATGATCTTTAAACCGCCGGCTGCCTTAGCATCATCATCAAGTTTAATATCGGTACCACGACCAGCCATGTTAGTAGCAATGGTAACAGCCCCATGCTGTCCTGCCTGCGCAACAATCTCTGCTTCCTGCTCATGGAACTTTGCATTCAATACGGTATGAGGAATTCCCTCTCTCTTTAACATACCACTGATCAGCTCAGAAGTCTCAATCGTAATTGTACCAACAAGAACCGGCTGTCCCTTTGCATGTGCAGCCTTTACCTCTTCTACAACGGCTTTAAATTTTTCTTTCTTTGTCTTATATACAGCATCCTGATGATCGATACGTGCTACCGGACGGTTGGTAGGGATCTCAATAACATCCATTCCGTAAATATCACGGAACTCTTTTTCCTCAGTAAGCGCTGTACCAGTCATACCGGCTTTCTTGTCAAATTTGTTAAAGAAGTTCTGGAATGTAATGGTTGCAAGTGTCTTGCTCTCTCGCTTAACCTTAACATGCTCCTTCGCCTCAATTGCCTGATGCAGGCCATCGGAATAACGGCGTCCCGGCATGATACGTCCGGTGAACTCATCAACGATCATAACCTGATCGTCCTTTACAACGTAATCCTGATCACGGAACATCAGATAATGCGCACGAAGTGCAAGGATTACATTATGCTGAATCTCAAGGTTATCTGCATCTGCAAGGTTATCAATATGGAAGAACTGTTCAACTTTATGAACACCCTGCTGGGTCAGATTGACAATCTTGTCCTTCTCATTAACAATAAAGTCTCCGGTCTCTTCCTGCTCAATTCCCATGATAGCATCCATCTTGGAATACTCAGGAACATCCTCGCCCCGAGTCAGCTGTTTTGCTAAAATATCACACGCTTCGTAAAGTTTTGTGGACTTTCCGCTCTGTCCGGAAATGATAAGAGGAGTTCTCGCTTCATCGATCAATACGGAATCGACCTCATCGATAATTGCATAATGCAACCCCCGCTGCACCAGCTGCTCCTTGTAAATGACCATATTGTCACGCAGATAATCAAATCCAAGCTCGTTGTTTGTTATATATGTAATATCGCAGTTGTAAGCTTCACGACGCTCGTCATTGTCCATCTCATTTAAAACAACGCCGACTTTTAAGCCAAGAAACTCATGAACTTTTCCCATCCACTCTGAATCTCGCTTTGCCAGGTAATCGTTTACCGTGACAATACATACGCCCTTTCCTTCCAGGGCATTCAGATATGCCGGCAAAGTAGAAACAAGTGTCTTACCTTCACCTGTCTTCATCTCAGCGATACGTCCCTGATGCAGGATAATACCACCGATGATCTGTACTCTGTAATGTTCCATTCCAAGGACACGGCGTGCGGCCTCTCTAACAGTCGCATATGCCTCTGGAAGTAAATCATCCAGTGTCTCCCCCTTTTCAAGACGATCCTTGAATTCCTTTGTTTTTGCCTGTAACTCATCATCTGAAAGTGCAACCATCTGATCTCTGTAGGACTCTACTTTGTCCACGATCGGATAAATACGCTTTAACTCTCTCTGACTGTGTGTACCAAAAATTTTGGTTAATTTACTCATAATAAAATAGCTCCTAACTCGCATAGAATATACGTATTGTACCACTTTCTATTTTTTTTCACAACTCTAAGCCGTAAACGTTTTATGAACTTTTTATTAACAGCCTGTTGTAAAATTTAAATTCTGTTGCTATAATGTCGGTTACACAAGATTTACCTATAGGGAGGAGCGAATATTTATGTCTTACTTATACAAAACAAAAGGAACCTGTTCCACACAGATCGAAGTGGATTTGGATGGAAATATTGTAAAAAATGTGAAATTCACCGGCGGATGCCACGGAAACCTTCAGGCAATTCCACGCCTGGTAGAAGGCATGACGGTAGAGGAAGTGGAGCGGCGCATTTCGGGGATCCGTTGCGGCATGAAGAACACCTCCTGTGGTGATCAGCTTGCAAAAGCTCTCCGCGAAGCATACGAAGCTCAGAAAAATGATAAATAATACTATGTAGGCGGGCTTTCATTGCCCGCCTTCTATGATTCTGCAACTACAATTGGCTGAATCTGTTTTCCGCGCATTGCCGCCTCAATCGTATCCGGCAGCAGTTCCATCCGGGCAATCATAGAATTCGGTTTGCTTTTATAATTGTCCTGTCCAAATGGCACGAAATATATGTTTTTCATATTCATTAACATACCAATTGTCTTAAAATTGACGCCCAGTGCATCGTTTGTGGAAATCGCGATTACCAACGGTTTTCCATTTCTCATATGTGCTTTTGACGCCATCAGAACCGGTGTATCTGTAATTCCATTTGCAATCTTTGCCGCTGAATTTCCCGTGCATGGTGCAATAACCATAATATCCAGAAAATTATTCGGCCCGATCGGTTCCGCCTGCTGCATCGTCATGATTCCTTCGTTTCCGGTAATCTCACAGATTCCTTCGACAAACTCTTTTGCACTTCCAAACCTTGTATCGCAACTCTGTGCCTGATAAGAAAAGATGGGAATAACATTTGCCCCCATCTCCTTCAATCGTACAATCTGTTTTCTGGTCTTTGTAAACGTACAAAACGATCCGGTAATACCATAACCTATATTACAATTTGATAAATCCATGTTTTTCCCCCACCTTTGCACTGCTGCAACTGCATCTGACTTATAACTGCATCCGCGAATACTTTCGCACTGCTTTTCGTCGTATAGATTCCCGGCAGTCCCAATGCTGCCACTACTTTTATCTCCTGGCGTTCCGCCGCCACCAGATCCACGCCTCCCGGTCTCGATGCGATATCTATGATGACGGTATCTTTGTGCATCTCCTGAATCATTGGTTCCCTGATCACTTGCGCAGGCACTGTATTTACAATGGTGCGGGCACCATAGACTTCCTCTGGTCCATAGGAAAAATCGACTGCCTCATGTCCGTTACCTCTTGCCATCTGGCGTGCTTTGGCACTTCGTGCGAGAATTGTAACTTTTGCTCCCATTGCCGCCAGCAAATCCGCCACGCTTTTTCCGCACCTGCCGTATCCACAAACAATAATTTTTTGCCCATATATGGAATACGCACTGTATTTTAAGATTTCCGCCACTGTTGCTTCTGCTGTGATGTGAGCATTTTTCTGTACCACGTTTTCATCTTTCATAAGATCAAAATACGAAATTTTATGTTGCTGTAAATACTCTATCCATTTATCTGTAAACGCCCCACCAATCACTGTTTTATCCTCATGTTTTTCTTTAATCAATTCGTATTTTAACATATCTTCCAATTTTGGATACCGGTTCAGTTTTGAAACCGGCGTCGGAAAAATGAAGTATCCACAGTTTTCCACAAGTTCTTCTACTGCCCCTTTCTTCTGTGTATTATGCCAGTCTAACAATACCTTTTTCCCCGGAAGGTACTCTGCCAGATTCTTTTGTCGCTGATCCGTCACAAAAACTGCGATATTTCCGGTCATAATAAAACGCTCCCTTCCATATAGAATATGAAAGGGAGCGCTATGTGGTTCTCACTATTGTTATTCCAACATCTTACTCAAATATTGTTTTTATAATCGTGTTTCAACAAATATATCATAGATAGCTTTAATCGCCTGCTCGAAATCATCATTGCTCACACCAATAATAATATTCAACTCAGATGAACCCTGGTCGATCATTTTTACGTTGATATCTGCATGTGCCAATGCGGAGAAAATTCTTCCGGCTGTACCTCTGGTAGACTTCATTCCACGTCCCACAACAGCAATCAGTGCGAGATCTGCCTCAAGGTCAATCACATCCGGATGTGTCAGTCTGCGGATAGAGCTGATTACCTGCTGCTCTTTGCCTTCGAACTCAGCCTGATGTACGAATACGGTCATTGTATCAATTCCAGAAGGCATATGTTCAATAGAAATTCCATTCTCCTCAAATGCCTGTAATGCCTTACGGCAGAATCCTACTTCTGCATTCATCATATCTTTGTCGATGCTTACAGCAACAAAGCCCTTCTTTCCGGCAATACCGGTAATGGTATACTCCGGCTTCTGGCATGTGCTCTCAACAATCAGTGTACCGTCTGCCTCCGGATCGTTCGTGTTACGGATATTGATTGGAATACCTGCTTTACGTACCGGGAACACTGCATCTTCATGAAGAACGGATGCACCCATGTAGGATAACTCACGAAGTTCACGGTATGTGATTACTTTGATTGGCTGCGGATTCTTGATAATTCTAGGATCTGCGACAAGACATCCGGATACATCTGTCCAATTCTCGTACATACTTGCATGACATGCTTTTGATACGATAGAACCCGTAATATCAGATCCGCCTCTGGAGAATGTCTTAACCGTTCCATCTGCCTTTGCACCATAGAATCCCGGAATAACCGCACGCTCACATCCTGCAAGCTTCTTTGACAGAACCTTATCTGTTTTTTCGCTGTCAAAGTTTCCTTCTTTATCAAAGAAAATTACAGTTGCAGAGTCAATAAACTCATAACCGAGATAATTTGCCATAATGATACCATTTAAATACTCACCACGGGATGCCGCATAATCCTCACCGGCCTTTGCCTTGAAGTTTTCAGCAATTTTCTTAAATTCCTCATCCAGAGAAAGTTTTAATCCCAGACCATTAATAATCGAATCATAACGCTCCTTAATTTTCATCAGCTGTACACGAAATTCTTCACCGGCCTCCGCCAATGCATAACATGCATAAAGCATATCTGTTACTTTTGTGTCTTTTGAATTTCTTTTTCCAGGTGCACTTGGCACTACATATTTTCTAGACTCATCCGCACGGATAATGTCTCCTACTTTTGCAAACTGCTCTGCACTCGCCAGAGAGCTTCCACCAAACTTAACAACCTTAACCATTTTTCTGCTCCTCTTTGTTTAATAACTTTCGTTATTATACTTCTATTCACGTATTTTCGTCAATTTTTTTCTGTAAAATCATTCGATATATTTTATTTCGTAATCGATTGTGTCTGTAGATCCGTCAATTTCGAGAACCGCATAAGAAGGCGGAACTCCATACGGCGGCGAGCCGATGCTTCCCGGATTGATATAGGTAATGCCATTGTATGTATCATAAAAAACACGGTGGGTATGCCCAAAAAGTGCTGCATCCACCTCTTTTTCCTGAGCACCATACTGCAGATTCATATATCCGGCTTTTACATTATAAGTATGCCCGTGGCAAATGAGAATTTTTTTCCCCTCGATCAGCAGAATTCTTTCCAAAAATTCCTGCCGACAGTCACAGTTTCCCGGCACCTGTTCAAGCGGAATCCCCAGACATTTTTTCTGCAGCTGTTCTGCATCCGCCCAGCAATCTCCCAAATGAATGATCATTTCGGGCATTTCCCGCCGAACTGCCAGTATCATATTATTTACATTTCCATGGGAATCACTCAATACCAGAACTCTCTTCATATGTATGGCACTCCTTTCTAATTACTTATGCAAAAAGACTCCTGCCGTGGCATCATTGCCGCAAGCAGAAGTCCCCAAATTCGAATAACATCGTATTAGTAATGTTATGCAAGTCTCTTCCATTGTTTACTACATTTATAATATGAATAAAACATGCAATGTTCCGCCTGATCACAGCGGCTCGGTGCGCTCTCGATATTGCACTGACAATTTACAATTGCATCTGCCTTCCCCTTACAATTTCCCTTAATCATTACATCGTCTAATACTTCGTCTGACATAATCTTTACACTCCTTAGTCATTACTATGTTTTGTAAACCAACGAAGCTTATTATACAATATATGGTAGTATAAGGCTATACGGCAATTCTCACAAATAGGTAGCAATCTTTTGGCAAATTTTTCACTTGACGAAATTACGAAAATGAGTTAGTCCCTTGCGGGCATCTCTCCCGTTCGTATTAATTCCTGTTTTGAAAAATACATGAAATACGCTAAATTAATAATAATTCCAAAAACAGTTGCTGTCGGGGCTGCCGCTCCGATATATATGAGCGAATCCGGAATTATTTTTGACATTATGTACGCCATCGGAAGACGAACTAAAAACGACTGTGCCATTCCCTGAAACATAACAAACAAAGTTTTGTTATGTCCGTTGTAGTATCCGATAAAGGAGAATAATACCGACGTCACGATAGCCTCCAAGCTAAATCCCTGCAGATACTCTGATGCCTTCATCTGATACGGTACGTTATCCGTAAAGAAAGATGCAAGGAACTGTCCACCGAAAAATGCAGCTGCTGTCATGGCAATTCCGATGCAACCACCTATCAGCATACCATATCCCATCGATTTCTGCGCCCGCTTTTCTTTCCCTGCGCCTACATTCTGTGCGATGAAAGATGACATTGACTGCATCAGAGCAGATGGAACCAGCATTACAACTGCTACGATTTTGTTTGCAATTCCGTATCCGGAAGATGAGGCCAGACGAATTGCCTCCGTCGATCCCATGCCATTTACAAAAGACAGAAGACACATAAACGAAAACTGTGTCAAAAACTCCTGAAACGCAATCGGAAGTCCCAAAGCCAGGAATTTCTGCACCTCACCGGAAAAACGCAAATCGCTTTTTCTAATATGAAACGGAAGATTAATTTTCGTACATACAAGAACCGAAAGAATCAGACTTACCGCCTGCGCAATTACAGTTGCAAAAGCAGCTCCGGCAACATCCCATCGAAAGACAGCAACGAACACCAGATCCAGAACCACATTTACTGCACAGGCAATTCCAACAAACAGCAAGGGCAGTCTCGAATTGCCGATTCCCCGGAAGATGCTGCTGATCAGATTATATCCTATAATAAATACAATACCGCCACCACAAATACGAATATACACAATGGTTTTGTCTATGGCATCCTTTGGTGCCTGCATCACAGTGGAGAGCCCCGGCGCAAAGACGAGAAGCAATACCGTCATCACCGCCGCAATTGCAAGGAACGTTACAATCGCTCCACCAATCACTTTTCCGAGCCTTCCCTCGTTCTTTTCCCCAATGTAACGTCCCATAAGCACCGTCACACCCATGGCCAGTCCATTTAAAATAAAGACGATCATATTAATAAAACTGCTTCCGGTGGAAACTGCCGATATTCCTACATCTGTTCCAAACCATCCCACTACCAGAATATCCACAGCGCCATACATCGTCTGTAAAAGCAATGCGCCAAGAATCGGCATCATAAAACCGATCAGTTTTCTAAAAATGCTTCCGGTCGTAAAATTCATATTGTCCTGTGTCATGACTTACTCCTCTGTTTTAAATTTCAATTCTATCTATTAATTCAAGATTATATTTATCAACAATATGTATGCATTTATTATATGATTCCACATCCTGCACCTGCCGCTTGCAATGTGCATCCAGTCCCAGTATCACTTTGTTTCCCACTTCACCCGGTATTTTCCAGAAGCGCTCGGTCGGATAATGTTTCTGTCCTTCACCCATGCCAAGCATATTGATTTCCAATGGAATATCCAGCTCTTTCATTGCCTTGCATAAACGGGTCATTTCCCAGTCATAAACCGAATCCATCCCCTGGTAATTCATAAGATCGGGATGTGCCAGATAAAGGTAGCTGCCCGTTTTCATTCCTTCAATTACAGCATCCACGTAATCCCTGATACGGCTCTCATCATCGGTCGGAGTGCCAGTATATGGTCCGTTCTGTTCACTTTGCAGGAAATGCTGTCCCATAATCATATAATCACATCCAAGATTTCGGAACAGGCGCATCTGTTCCTCATAATATTCCGGAATATATTCCGCCTCAAATCCTACATATATCTTAATATCATTCTTATATTCCGCCGCCAGATTACGGATTGACGCAACATACTCCGGTGCCTGCTCCATCGTCATACGAATTCCGGAAACATAGCCATCCCGAAATGGACATGGAACATGATCTGAAAAGCCAAATTCCTTAATTCCCATTTCAATTGCTGCTTCAATATATTCCCTCTCTGTATCATAAGCATGCTGGCAACGCCAGGTATGCGCATGATAATTTGCTTTTATAAAATCCTGCATTTTTTCTCCTCGTCCAGCATTGATAGAATGACGCTGTTTTTCTTATTGTATCATAGCTTATTTTGTGTGACAAATCAACAGAAATGTATTATCACGCAAAACCCCCGGCAACGTGTCCGAGGGTTTTTAAATCCATTTATAATTTTTAGTACTGTATACGCAAACCTTTCGGATAATGATTCTTCATCACTCCTCCTGCAAGTTTTCCCCATCCAATGCTATATCCATCTACGGTGATAAGATACCAGCCTTTTTCTCCTTCTGCGGAAAATGTCTGTCCATTGAGATATGCACGCACACGCAGGTCCTCCGCCGGTAAATCCATCGAATGCACAACTTCATCTGCCGACAGTGCCAATGCCAGTGCATGAGATGGTTCAAAACGATTTTTTTTCATAGTTCCAAGGTGTAATCCCGGTCTTAATACTTTCATTCCTTTGGTTGCGGGCATACCTTCCGGCGCTATATATAACTGGTCTCCAAATTTCAGGTAAATTCCCTGCGGTGCTTTCTTCAAATTTTCTTTGCAAAAGTCCAGATATTCCCGAATATCCTTTTCATTCAAAGATTTCTGCACTCCGTTAGCACAGTATCCCCTGTATGTATCTGATACTTCGCCGTCCTTCTCGAGAACCGCAAGAAAATGCCCTTCTCCGTGAAGTTTGTGTGGAAACAGCCGAATACCAGACTGCAGATCTTTTGCCGGATGTTTCGTCCATTCCGGTCTGGCAGGTGACATGCCTTCGTATAACGGCACTTCCACCATATGAAATTCGGGATGTTCTTCAAGAAAGCGACTTATGGTTCCTTCATTCTCTTCCGGTGCAAACGTACATGTAGAATATACAATTCTTCCACCCGGGCGCAGCATGAACGCTGCACAAATCAGGATTTCCTGCTGACGCATTGCACAGTTTTCTACATTTTCAGGGCTCCATTCTTCACATGCGTCTGTATTCTTTCGAAACATTCCTTCCCCCGAACACGGCGCATCTACCATGATGCGGTCGAAATATGACTCGAATATTTTTGCAAGAGACTGGGGACTTTCATTTATAACCATTCCGTTACGGATGCCCATACGCTCAATATTCTCTGACAGTATTTTCGCTCTCGCCGGATGGATTTCATTGCTGATCAGCAACCCCTCCCCACCCATTGCAGCTGCAATCTGCGTACTTTTTCCACCAGGAGCCGCACAAAGATCGAGAACTCTCTCTCCCGGCTGTGCCTCCAGATAAGCAGCCGGCGCCATCGCACTCGGTTCCTGAATATAATATACACCGGCAGCATGATACGGATGCTTTCCCGGTGCGTCCGTTTTTTGATAATAAAAACCGTTCTTTTCCCATGGTACCTGTTTCAGTGAAAACGGGCTCTTTTCCATAAATGAAGATATTGTAGTTTTCTGCGGGTTAATCCGCAATGCCTGATATTTATCCTGTTCATAACTCTCTAAAAATGCCGGAAATTCATCTCCGAGCATCTGTTTCATTCTATTTAAAAATTGTTCCGGAAGCATCATGCTCTCCCCCTTTTTTCTATCTGTGCTTCATTATACTGTTCCTCCATAGCTTCGGCAAGTCCAAAGAATTACAAATTGTACAAGTTCGACAAGAATCAAAAAAATCAAAAAAATTTTCAAAATATATTGGAAAAAATGCAAAAATATTGTAAAATAAATTGATATCTATAGCGATATGGAGGTAACAAATTGATACAACGAAAATACATACGCACACGACAACTTCAACCGGGAATGAAACTCGATCATCCGGTAGTTGACCGGCTCGGTCGCAATCTTGTTGCAAGAGGTGCTGTCTTAGATGAATATATGATTGCCTCTATGATTCAAATGGGAATTATGAGTGTCTACATTCAAATAGATGACGGAGTATCTGAGGAAGAAAACTCGCTTTCTGTCTCACCCACTGCACAGGAAAACATCGAAAAGCTTCGTACCGAAGATCGTGCTAAGGTCACACTCTCTGCCAGCGTACGTGAACGTGTTGCCACCGGTATCCAATTTATATATAACAATCCGGAATCTCCAGAAATAGATAAAGCAACCAATTATATTGCAGACAGCCTCATGGATTCCATTAACCAGAACAATGCGATTGCCATCGATATTTCTGCTTTAAAAACAAGCGATGAATACACATTCAAACACAGTGTTGATGTCGCAACGATCAGCATGATTGTGGCCAAACAGCAGGGCATGAATTCAAACCAGATTCGCGAGATTGGTGTTGCCGGTCTGTTACATGACATCGGCAAAACAAAAGTTCCGACCAATATTTTAAATAAACCGGGAAAACTGAACAATCAGGAATTTGAAATTATGAAACAGCATTCACTTTTCGGTTATCAAATGGTCAAAGACCGGCCGGATGTCTCGGAGGAAGTAAGTCTCACAATTCTTGAACACCATGAAAAAATTAATGGCAGCGGATATCCTATGGGAATCACGCTTGCCCAGATATGTCCTTATGCACGTATTCTTACAATTTCAGATATCTATGACGCATTGGTTACTGAACGTCCATACAAAGCCGCCTATTCGCAGCGAGATGCTGTAGAAATTATCATGTCAATGACACGGGAGCTCGATATCAATGCAATGAAAGCGTTCCTCGAAAGCATGATCCTCTATCCGGTCGACAGTATCGTAGAATTAAGTAATGGAGAAAAAGCAAGGGTTGTAAAAAATATCCCACATTACATTCTTCGTCCTACGGTTGTAGGTCTGACCAGTGGTAAGGTCTATGAACTTGGAGAAGACCTCAACTGTGCAAATATTATTATATTATAAAAACAACGGAAGCGTTACACACCAAACATACTGCGTAACACTTCCGTCTTATTTTCATCTTATTCTCTATTCCGGAAGATATTTATCATATAATTCTACATGATCATAAATACATCTCCAACTGCTTGTCGATCCTGCAGTCACACAGATATATTCTTTTCCATTCTTGTCCGAAGCAAGGCTTGCCGCACAACTTCCTGACTGCGCTACGAATCCTGTCTTTGCGCATAGCACCTCTCCATGCGTATCTTTGTCCTCTATACGACGCAGGAACCAGTTTGATACCGTAATACCGTCTTTGTGTTGCTTTGTTTTGCTTGTAGTATAAGTGTGCGTCGACATCACTTCACGGACCCACTCATTATCCGTTGCCGCCTTGATAATCATTGCCATATCATACGGCGTACTGTAATGATCTTCATCATACAATCCCACGCAATTCGTAAAATGCGTTGTCTCTGACAGTCCCATCTCCTCTAATTTCTCATTCATCATATCCACAAATTTCTCGTGGGATCCTGCAACATATGTGGCAAGTGCCACTGCGGAATCTGCACCGGAAGGTAAAATTGTTCCGTAAAACAGATCTCTTACCGTAACTTTTTCGCCGACTTCATATCCGGTATTACTACAGTCGTTACGATAACTGTAATCCGTAATATCAATTGTAATTTCTACTTTATCATCCAGCTGCTCCGGTGTAATGTGTTCTGCTGCCACCAAAACAGTAAGAATTTTTGTCATAGATGCCGGAACAATGCGCTTATGTACACCTTTTGCTGCAAGAATATCACCAGAATCCACATCAATCAGTACACCTCTGCTGCTTACCACACTCTTCGGGAATTTTTCTGTTTTATCCGTTTTATGTGCCTCATAACTCCACGATTCCTGTGTTTCTGTTTCCTGTGCTGCTGTATCTGTCTGAATTTCTGTCTGCTGCGATACCGCATTTGCAGAAATATCTTTTGGATCCTTTTTATTTATGTGTTTCGCAACCATCATTATCAGCAAAACAAGAATAACCGCAAGACCGCTTCCTAATAAAATATAACGTTGCCGCTTCATACTGCGCTGTTTTTCCATCTGCATCTTCTGTGCCCTCTCTTTTCGCATCTGATGGCGCTGTGCTTCCCGTTCGTTTTCCTCCTCCGAAGCATCGTATACTGCAATATCATCTCTCTCATCAAGCATTTCTCTACTTAGTTCCCTTCTGTTTTTTTATTTCGCCTTGCATTTTTAATGGCAAGGTAAACCAGACCAATTCCAATAAAAATAATTACCAGCAGGATGATCATATAAGCCACACCAATTCCAAGTGTCTCTTTTCCAATCTGGCTTAGATCAAAACCAAACCATCCTGTTTTGGCACCAAAATTCAAAAAATTATACGGTGCGTACATGGTTCCATTCCAGCGGACGCCCTCATATGCCAAAGCTACAATTCCTCCCACATAGCACAGCGGAGGAACGATAGAAAAGAACACATGCAGCCTTCCGGACTTATACGGATAATCAAACAAACAAAAATCCAATATTGCTAAAACCGGGCAAACAAAATGCACACATAAACTGCCAAATCCATTCCCCATATAAGCACCAAGAAATCCGCTTGGATCTGTTGGCGCAAGTACCAGCAGATAAATTAAAAATGTCAGTGTAATGCTGATGGTTGCCATAAACTTTATAATATACCAGCCGTTTGCAACCGGCGGACACTTTCCATCTTTTCGAATGCGGTTCCAGTTAAACCCTGCAAACACAAGTAAAACAATATCCACAAAGATATTCGACAGATTAGTAAAATATGTGAAAAACATCCACCCGGAAAATGAACGACACATTCCGTATATAGAAGCTGCTATTGCAATTATTTTCATAACAAATGCCACATGATCCTCTTTCGAACGATAGCTTTCCACCGTTAACAATTCTTCTTTGTACATGTCGCCAAGCCCTTCTTTCTATAAACAAATTCACGATATAATTATTTTTCGTAACTGTTCCGTTACATCATTTCTATTTTTACAATTACATGATATTGTGTATTGTATGGATAGTCAACCGTTTTCATAAAAAAGTTTGCGCTTCGTGCACAGTGAAAAAAGCCCCCTTTTTAGGGAGCTTTTATTAATTTCACATTTTACTTTCCAATAACTTTCTTAATTGCCCCGAGAAGTTCATCATACGTCTCATATGCTGGAATATCAGGATATTCCGCTTTAATCTCATCTGTACTCTTAAATAAAAATCCTGCCTTGCTTGCCTGAATCATACCAAGATCATTGTGACTGTCACCACTGGCAATTGTATCATATCCGATCGACTGTAAAGCCTTTACGGTTGTGTATTTTGATTTCTCGCAGCGCATCTTAAATCCAGTGATCTCACCATTGTCTGCAACTTCAAGAGAATTACAGAAAATGGTTGGATAACCAAGTTTCTTCATAAGCGGTCCTGCAAACTGTGAAAATGTATCACTGATGATAATGACCTGTGTCATTGCGCGAAGCTCATCTAAGAATTCCTTTGCGCCGGGAATCGGATCAATCTTAGCAATCGTATCCTGAATTTCTTTTAATCCAAGACCATGCTCCTTCAAAATGCCAATGCGGTAATTCATCAATTTATCATAATCCGGCTCGTCTCTTGTTGTGCGCTTCAATTCCGGGATTCCGGTCTCTTCTGCAAACGCAATCCAAATCTCAGGTACCAGTACGCCTTCCAAATCTAAACAAACAATCTCCATTTTGTCCTCCATTCTCACTCTGCTTCCGCTTATTTACTATAAGTGTTGCCTAAATTGCTTCTATTCAACATGAATAATTATAAACGAATTTCAATTATCTGTCTATCTATTATTTTTGCTGTATAAGGATTCCAAAGGAATTTCCTATACAGCAGTAAAAAAAGAGATGCATCACATCTCTTTTTTACTGCTGTTTCATTCAGTTGTGAAATTCTACTTTATTATAAAACATTGTTTTTAATCAACAACCTGATATGCTCCAGCAACATTAACGGCGCTACCGTTCTTATTCTCTGCATAAACCCTATAGGATCCGTTTTTTGTTAATTTAAACGTATGTGCAAAATCTCCTTTTGCTGAAATATAACGGCGCTTTCCATCCGGCTCGATAATCCCGACTTTTACATATTTTGTATCAGGCGATGCCATTCCCACAACCTTAATAGATTGTGAGGATGTTGCATGAAACCCCGGCGAATTTACTTCTTTATTTGCTCTGACATTCCAGTTAAACGAAGACAGCCCACTCCTAGCAGAAAGAACCTGCACTTCTCCGACCGATACTTCAATATTTCTGGCCCGGCTTGTCTCTGTCATCTCAATAAGTTCCGTAGCTTCTTCTATATCAATTTTCTGACTACCGACTTCTTCCGTCTCTACTACTGTCGCATTCCTCCATTGCTCATTTGCACTTATGCTGGCTGCTGAAACAGCATATACACTGCTTCCACTGAGTAATGTAATGCAGCTCACAAGAATACCTGCAACAAGCTTCGACTTATTTTTCTTCTTATAGCACTTCATAACATGTTCCATCCTTTCCCGTAATTCACTCTCATTTTCTAACAATTGTACACCTGAAATTTGCGCATTAATACTTTTCTCTGCCATATCCAGTATGATCTGATAATATACTTTCAACTTATAATTGTGACGACAAATTTCATAATCACATGCATACTCACTCCATTTGCGCATCTGCCGGTTAAACCACCACGCAAACGGATTCATAAAATGCACGATACACAGGAGTCTTGTAAGATTTCGAAACAATATATCATGATGCTTTACATGCGTCAGTTCATGTTTGAAAATCACATTCCGTTCCCCAACGGAATATATTTTCATAGGAAGCATTACAGTAGAATGGATGATCCCGGTCACTCTTGGAATCTCAATCTGATAACTCTGTCTTACGCGGACACGCCTGGCATATTTTCCTTCTGCCATACACATCTGCGTAAATTGCTGGTCGACTTCTTTCGGACAGGAAACTGCATGCCTCATCATCTTTGACATCTTTACTCTTTGCATCACATACTGCGCTATACCGATTACAACTCCCGCAAACCATACTATACAAAAAACAGTTGCAGTCCATAAAATTCCGGGTGTAATAAAAAAATCAGGACTAAACGATAGATGGAATCCATCCATAATCTGTGTCCGGAGTAACAACACCCCATATGTAATCGGAACAAACCAAAATAGTATAGCTACTTTAAGTAATGTATATGTAATATGCAAAAAGCCAGCTTTCTCTAACAATCTGCCAATTGCGAACCAGATAACAGATACGATTGCTCCGGACAAAGATGTCCAGAGAATCAGATACATCAGATTAATCGTCCATATCATCTAGTAACTGTCTCATTTTCTGTATCTCATCTTTTGAGATATCACGGGAATTACAGATGGCTGCCATAGCATCCTCCGGTTTTCCCCCGAACCAAAAGTCCGTTTCATCCTTCATAAGCTTTTCTTTATAAGCCTTTTCATCCTTTAATGCATGAACATATGAATGCTTTCCAACACGATAAGTGCTGATAAAGCCCTTCTCTGCCATCTTTCCCAAAAATGTAACAACTGTTGTTCTGGCATAGTCCTTGCCATACTGCTCACGCAGATCTACAATCAGCTGCTGAAGAGCGATATCATCTACCGCATCCCAGATCACTTTCATAATTACTGTTTCGCACGCGCTTAAATCTTTAATTAAACTTTTCTTTCTTGCCATGACTTTCTCCTTGTACTTTCGTGTCGACACGATTATCGTATTCGACGTAGTTTCATAACTCAATAGTTTTTTGTTGATTTTTGTAAATTGATACTCATTGTCCTCGAATCATTATCTTCTGTATACTCTCTGTCTCATAGTTTATCTCCAAGTTCTATATAATAAACAGAAATAAAGGAGATAAATGATTATGCAACACAAAAAGTCCAGCGAAATCATTCGGGAAAATTTAACCTATATGCTGAATCAGGAAGGAACACCTTCCATGCGAAATCTCAGTACCAGTATTGGTACTTCCGACAGCTACATTCAAAAGATTCTCAATCAGGAGAGAACCCCTTCTTTGGATAAAATCGATTCCATCAGCGAGTTCTTTGATGTTGAGAGCTGGGAAATGTTTTATAACTTCCGCAAAGACCGGCCGGAAATGCTGGCCATCATGCAGCAGCTTAACAAACTTTCTCCAACATTACTTCCTTCTGTAAAAGCATATCTGGATTTCCTTTTAGCACAACAGGATGAACTATTATCTACAAAAAAATAAGCAGTTGTCAAGGGATTTCTTACAATTCCCAAACATCTGCTTGTATTTCCTGTCGCACATCGCGATTACGCTTTCACAACTGCCTTTGGTACATCATTGAGTGTCTTTTGGATCAACTTATCCAGACGTCTTCCCATCTTTGCGTACTTCTCTATACGCTGGGTCATCTCTTCTGGTATTTCCTCATTTTTTTTATAAGAAATACGATTGTCCATTTCTGCCCATGCATCCATAATCAGTGTTCGAAGCTGTAATTCCACACGCACATATTCGTTCTCTACCGGAACATCCATAATAATATGATAACTCTCATAACCATTTTTCTTCGGCTTGCGGATATAATCCTTAGCCTTGATAATCTGAAAACGCGAGTCCTTGCCAATCTGATGCGCAATCCAGTATATTTCTTTCACACTGTAACAAATGCAACGTACCCCTGAAATATCATTCAATACCTCAGTCGCAGTCTTAAAGTCAACAGGCCGGCCTTTACGCTGTAATTTGCCACAGATGCTCTCTGGTGTCTTCATACGGCTTTCTACAAAGCGTGTAAACCCATATCCGGTCTTTGCAATATAAAATCCATTCAGTTCCCGTAACGTGCGCATAACAAGGTTTCTTGCCTCTGCATGCTTTTTCTGAAATTCTTCATTCTCCCAGGAACTGCGTAACTGTTCAATTTGCTTATCCATATCTGTCTCTTTTGCCATAATCCCTTCACCTTCTATAGATTAATTATATATATGTTTGCATATACATCCGATATTACTCGTCTGTATTATAAAGAAATTATGTAAAGATGATATGTTATTTTTTGTAAATTATATGTAATATTATGCATCTGATTCATTTGATGCATTTTAATATAGTTTGCCTGCTCCCTGCAAACTACTTGTCAGCATGCATCAGTTCCGGTAACATGCGAATAAATTCACTGTCACGGTAACTCCATGGTTGCTGACTACAGAATGGTTTATTCCCATCAAGAATTTCCTGCGGGGTTGCCCACTCGAGATGAAATCCCTTTGCAATTTCACTCTCTGTCATATGTGTTTCAACCATTTTTTCTTCCGCATCACAGAAAAAGAAACAGGAATGACATACATAAACCATATTGGGATCAAAAATATCTCTCCTCCTCTCCACGATCTCCCCAATCGTCTGAATGGAAGAAGGAATAACAACAAGGCCGGACTCTTCCTGCACCTCACGAATCAATGCCTCATGGAGATCCTCTCCCGGTTCCACACCGCCTCCTAAAATCTTGTAATCACCAGCATTTCCATGCTGCGTAGCAATCTTTCCATTGCGGATGATTACAGCACGGGTGGAAAATTTTTCAAAGACAGGCATATCTTCTGTATAGTCTTTTTTGTCTAATATCAAAAGTGTTTTCATCCTTCCTCCTTCTTTTGTTTCTTGTTTTCTCTATTATACGCTTTCTTTCGTTAATATGGTAATAAAACTTTACATTTTTTCGGAAAAATGTATAAAAATTGGAGGCAGAAAACTGCCCCCATGCAATCATTATTTCTATATCAGAATATGATTAATCAGATCATATAGTTAAAACAAATCTTATCATTATAACTGTTCATCAGGTCAAGAAGCGTTACACCATCGAGAGTTTTTTCAATCTTTTCCTGCAAATCCCCCCACAGCTCATTGACTACCATATCTACCGGTTTTCCCGATGTATCTGCCTGCTGACTTGCAGGAATCAATGGTCCGTCTACCGTCCGGAGGATTTTCCCCACAGAATAATTTTCCGGTCTTCCGGAAAGGTGGTATCCGCCATGATATCCTCTTGTACTGATGACAAATCCGGCCTTTTGCAGCACACTCAAAATCTGTTCCATATACTTTTCCGATAATTCCTGACGCTCTGCTATGGTCTTCACGTTAATCGCTTCGCCATTTTCATGAATCGCCAGATCTAACAGAATACGAATCGCATATTGTCCTCTCGAAGATATCAGCATGTTTCCACCACCTTTTTTCTCTTTGTTAAATAGTCTACTGCAGACGCCACCGCATTGGCTCCATCTGCCACCGCTGTAACAATCTGACGCAGCTTTTTCGTTCGCACATCGCCTGCCACAAACAAGCCCGGCTGCTGCGTCGTACAATCCTCCCCTGCCGGCACATAACCGCCCTCTAAGGTAAGCATGTTCGCATATGCAGCTGCCTGCGGCTCCATTCCAATGGCAACAAAGACGCCGTCTACTGCCAGCTCTTCTGGCGCATTCTCCGCTTTGTTGTTCAGCTCTATTTTTTCTACTTTCTGTTCACCGATAATACTTTTCACTTCGCGATCCGGTAAAAATGTAATATTTGGTGTGTTTTTCATCTGTTCCTGCAAAACCTGTGTTGCACGAAGTCCCTGTCTGCGATGAACCAGATATACCTGTTTGCACATCTTTGCCAGATATAAGGCATCTTCAATGGCTACATCTCCGCCACCAACGACCGCAACCACTTTATCCTTGAAAAAAGCCCCGTCGCAGGTTGCACAATAAGATACCCCTGCCCCGGCCAGCTCCTTTTCCCCCGGTACTCCGAGCTTGCGGTGCATAGCTCCACTTGCAAGAATGATACTTTTTGTCTCAATGCTTTCACCTGATTCCAATTGTACCTGCCAGCCCTCTTCTGTTTTCTCAACACCTGTGACTTCACCCTCCGCAAACGGAACATCAAGTTCCCTTGCATGCTTTTCAAACTGCTGCGCAAGGTCGAATCCACTGGTTCCCGGAAAGCCAAGATAATTGTCCACTTCTTCTGTATAAACAATCTGGCCGCCGGCCATCATTTCTTTTTCCAAAACAAGAAGATCCAGGCAGGCGCGCTTCGCATATACCGCCGCTGACAAGCCTGCCGGGCCACTTCCCACAATTACCAAATCGTACATAAATTACCTCTTTTTGAACATTCATTTATGATTAATCTAAAATCTGAAGTTCCTCGATTGTCACATTTTTCTCACGGTCAATGTCAAATGCCTTAAGTACCGGCTGATCCATATCCATCAGGGAAAGAATCAGATAGTTCACGGTCGGGTCAAATGCCAGACGCTTGTCTTCTTCCGATGGACGGGATGGAGACTCCGGATGGGAATGCCAGTTGCCCAGCGGAACAAGTCCATTGGCACGCATATCTTTGACTGCCGCAAGCTGGTCCTTTGGATTCATGGAAAAATGCTCATTGGTATGATCGACATTCTCCAATAAATATACTTTCTCGATTGTCTTCTTGTCCCCGTCTTTGGTTCCGGCGATGAGACCGCAGGCCTCTTCCGGAAGGTTCTCTTTGGCGTGGGACAGAATCTTTTCATAGTCTGCTTTTTTCATTGTAAGCATGGTTTGTTCCTCCTTTTAAGGAATGAGATATCACTTTCGCGATACCTCAGATGGAGCATTTCAATGGTCCGGGCACTCGATCTGCTCATAATCGATCAGCTGTGTGATCGTTGGGTGATCGCCACAGATTGCACACTTATGATCTGCCTTCGGCAGTTTCACTGTATGGAATTCCATCTTCAAAGCATCAAATGTAAGAAGTTTTCCAGTAAGAAGATCTCCTACACCGATCAGATACTTGATTGCTTCCATTGCCTGTAAAGATCCGATGACACCGCCCATTGCACCGATGACACCCGCCTGCTTACAGGTCGGAACTGCATCCTTTGGTGGTGGATTCTTAAATACACAACGGTAGCATGGTCCTTCTCCCGGAACATAGGTCATGAGCTGACCCTTGAAACGAATAATTCCAGCGTGGGAGAATGGTTTCTTTGCCATAACACAGGCATCGTTAATTAAGAATTTTGCCGGGAAGTTGTCAGTTCCATCAATGATGAAATCGTAATCCTTGATCAGATCCATGATGTTCTCCGATGTAACGAACTCACGGTATGTATTTACGGTAACATCCGGATTCATTGCATTCATTGTTTCTTTTGCGGATTTTACTTTTGCTTTGCCGACATCCGCAGTACCATGAATGATCTGTCTCTGTAAGTTGGACAGATCTACTTCATCCGCATCGACAATTCCGATGGTTCCTACGCCTGCTGCCGCAAGATACATTGCGGCCGGTGCACCAAGTCCGCCTGCACCGATAATTAAAACTTTTCCGTTCAGGAGCTTTTTCTGGCCCTTCACACCGACTTCCTGCAGAATGATGTGACGGCTGTATCGCTCCATCTGTTCATTTGTAAATGCCATTAGAAGCTTCCTCCTCCCATGAAGTATAAGAATTCAACCACATCATTTTCTTTCAGTGTGACGTTTGCAAGATCATGATTCTCAACAAACTCATCATTTACGGTTACGGTAACATAATCCGGGTTCTCAACTTTCTCGTCGATTACCAGCTGTGCGATAGTTGTTCCCTCTTTGATATCCTTTACGTTTCCTGCAACTGTTACTTTCATTGTGTAACTCCTCCTAAATATATTTTTTTACAATTTCTTCCAACTCTGGTTTCTTGATCAGTCCGCGTACACGTTCTACTTCCTCGCCGCCCTTGAAAAACAGGATCGTCGGTGAAACCATTACAGAATATTGCTCTGCTAACTCAGCGTCAAAATTTCCATTGACTTTAACGACTTTTAACTGGTTTTCATAATCATCTTCGATGTCTCCAAGAATCGGTGACATCTGTTTGCAAGGGATGCAGGAATCGGAATAAAACTCCACCAGTACCGGAATCTCTGCCTGCAGTACCTCTGCTTCAAAATTGTCCTTACTTACTCTTGCTGCCATGATGTTTCCTCTCTGTCCTACTCTTCGAGTTTCTTTACAATAAGATCATAAGTTCCGTTCTCATTGTCAATAAGCTTTAATACCTGCTGGCCTTCTTCCTTAAAGCTTCTAGGCACATTCTGTACCGGTTCACCATCATTCATTGTTACTGCCAGTACCTGTCCTACCTCGATCTCTTCCATTGCAACCTTTGCCTTTACAAAAGTCATCGGACATACCACATCCGTAATATCTACGCGTTCATCAATTGTGTAATCAGCCATTATATGCCTCCTTTATCTTCTCTTCAAATTTATCTAATCCCACACGCTCAAGAGTCATGCGGAAACGCTCTCCTGGATTTGCATTGTCATCAAAGAACTGAATTGCTGCATCTGTCACCTTAAAAAGCTGCTCCTCGGAAGTAATGATTGGGAGATAATTTTCTCCTTTATATACACGGTTTCCAAACAGTCCACCGAAAGATACTTCATAGCCCGGTGTTGCTTTCCATGCATCGGTCGGACATGCTTTTACGCAACGGCCACAGTTGTTACATTTCTCATTGTCCAATACAATCTTGCCATCTTTGGTGCTGATTGCATCCACACGGCATATTTTTTCACAAATGCCACAGTTGATGCAGGATGACTCATCCCACTCTACGATTGCTGTGCCCTTGATTCCCACATCGTTTTCCTCTGCCTTTAAGCAGTTGTTCCGGCATCCGGTCACACCGAATTTGAACTTGTGAGGAAGCTCTCTTGCGAAATAGCGCTCATCCAGTTTCTTTGCCAGTCCATATGTGTCAATATTACCACTTGGACAGATCTGTGATCCCTGACAGGCAGTGATGGTACGTACACGGGGTCCGCACACACCCGGTTTACAGCCACCGGTAGCTAACACCTCTTTTACTTCTTCTACATCATCCAGCTTAATGAATGGAATTTCCACACTCTGTCTGGAAGTCAGATGTACATGTCCGTCACCATATTTATCTGCTACTTCTGCGATAATCTTCAGGTTCTCTGCGGTAAGATTTCCGCCGACCACTGCAAGACGCAGTGAAAAATTATTTTTCTGTTTCTGGCGCATGAAACCGCCTTTTTTGAGTGTTGCATAATCAACTGCCATAACGTTCTCCTTTATATCCTGTGCTCTCTTCTCTCTATTTATTCGGTGGTACTGCTGATTGCCGATGCAAAATCTGCTTTCAGATCTTCAATGTCTTCGATGCCGACACTGATACGGATCATATCATCATAAACCGCTGCATCCACTTTTTCCTGTTCGGTACTGTGTGCCGCCAGTGTCGATTCCGGATGTACGATCAATGTCTTCGTATCTCCAATATTGGAAACAATCTGTGGAATCTTTACTGTATTCATAATGGAAAAAGCCCTGTCCTTACTTCCGACCCGGATCGTTAATATCGCTCCGTATCTGCCATCTAACAACCGGTCCGCTACCGCATGCCATGGGCTCGATTCCAGTCCCGGATAATTTACGGTGATTCCCGGTATCTCTTCTAAGCAAGCCGCAAGCTGCGCTGCATTGTCACACGCCCGCTCCATGCGAAGTCCTAACGTCTCCATGCCAAGCAGGTTGTAATACGCCGTCTGCGGCGCCATACAGGCTCCCATGTTCCGGAACAGTCCGTTGCGGAGCTTTGCTGTAAAAGCAAATCTGCCGAACTTTACATAATCTTTCATGCCAGGATACCGGCTGACATCCCACTTAAAACGACCGCCGTCTGTGATTACACCGCTGATTGCGCTGCTGTTGCCATTGATGTACTTGGAAGTGGAATTGATGACCACATCCGCCCCGAGTGTCAATGGCTGAACCAGAAAGGCCGTCGCTACCGTGTTATCGATAATCAGTGGTATCTGATGTTTCTTTGCAATCTCGGCCCATGCCGGAATGTCGGTCACATCCAGCTTTGGATTGCCGATGGTCTCTGCAAACAAAGCGCGCGTCCGATCGGTAATCGCATTCTCAACAGTCTGCATATCTGTCGCATCCACAAAAATTGTCCGGATGCCAAACGCTTCCAGATCATGGAACAGATCAATGGTTCCACCGTAAAGACTTGTGCTTGTGATGATCTCATCTCCGCTGCCAACAATATTGAGCAATGCATTCGTGATGGCTGCCATACCGGAAGCACATGCCACAGAAGCTGCTCCTTTTTCCAGAACGGTCATGCGCTCCTCGAACGCCGCGATCGTCGGGTTACTAATTCTCGTATAAGAATATCCAGCAGCTTTATTATGAAACAGCTTCTCGTGCTGCTCCGCCGAAGGCTGGAAAAAAGCACTGGACTGGTACACAGGTGTCAGTGTTGCTCCGGTGACCGGATCGCCTGTTTTCGTACCATGTAATAGTTCTGTATTGAATCCCATTTTCTTTTCCCTTAATTCATACTTTTTTAGTAGGTTTAATATGTTATAAACACTATACCGCTCTAAATTATGTTTGTCAAGATATAATTTACGCTATTTTACTAGGAATACTAAGACATGGGGTTTGACTTGCATTTTAAGGATTCCGATTAAGTTTTAAAAAGCAAAAAGTGAGAAGACAATGCTTCCCACTCTTTAATATTCATCTCTACATTGAAACATTCTTCGATTAATTCCAATGCTGATCCTTGAACACAATCTTACGATATGTCTCAAAGTCTACCCATTTATTGAAGAAATTCTCAGAAATGCTTTCGCCTTCTGCGGCAAGTTCTGTCTTAAATGCATCAATATCTGCTGCGGACTGTGCATGAACAGCAAATCCACGTCCGTTGATTACCGGCACATCCTGATAGCTGTAATCAGCCAGTGGAATGATCGCTGTAATCTTTTTGTCGCGTACAGATACGGCTACCTGATCACGAAGAACTACAATATCGAAAGAATCCGGATACTGGTAAGATTCTCCGCTGACCGGAATCTCATCACCGATTGTGTAGGTATTTCCGGATGGATGCACTTTAAATACGGTCATGCTCTCGAGGTCGTAATAGAACTCTTCAAAAATGTCTCCGTTTGCTTTCAGATTTCCGGATACAAAAGCACATTTTACGTCTTTGCTCTCATCAAGTTCCGGATTTTCTACTACACCACATGCAGATGTCATGTTTGTGATACGGTCAATCAGAATCAGCTCACCCAATGTCTTGTGTGTCAGGAATGCATCGAGTACGATTTCTTCCTGAAGAACGATATCACATACAGCAATCTCATTCTTTTTCAGGCGTCCGACCGGAATGTATTCTCCGGTATTGACATCAATCTTGTACTGGATATTCTTCAGGATACCAGGAATGGTCTTGGTTCCGAGTTTTACCAGATAATCTTTGCCCACGGTAAGTTCCTGATCATCCATCCACAGAATGGTCGCTGTAAAGTTCTTGCTGACCGGCAGGTGTGTTGTTGTCAGAACACAACCTCTCGAAACGTCCACCTCCTTATCGAGCTGAATGGTTACCGGACGACCTTCATCTGCAGTATCTGCATTCTTGTCACCGACCAGAATGCTCTTTACCTTTGCATGCTCATTGCTTGGCAGGGTAATAATATCATCGCCAACGGAAATGCTTCCGCTCTCGATCTGTCCCTGAAAACCACGGAATGTATGATCCGGACGGCATACACGCTGTACCGGCATATAAAAGCCCTCTTCCTGCTTTTTCTCGCTGACATCAATATCTTCAAGATATGAAAGAAGTACTTCTCCCTTGTACCAGTCCATCTTGTCGGAACGCTTTGTTACGTTGTCTCCTTCCGTTGCAGAAACCGGAATGATTTTGACACTTGCAAGGGAAAGTTCCTTAGATAACTCGTCAATCTGTGCCACGATCTCGTTAAAGCGTGCTTCGCTGTAATCTACCAGATCCATTTTGTTTACTGCAAAGACAAAATATTTGATTCCCATGAGGGAGCAGATTCTTGCGTGTCTTCTTGTCTGTACCAGCACGCCCTGCTTTGCATCTACAAGGATTACTGCAAGGTCTGCAAAGGAAGCACCTACTGCCATGTTTCTTGTATATTCTTCATGTCCCGGTGTGTCTGCTACGATAAAGCTTCTCTTATCGGTTGTGAAATAACGGTAAGCAACGTCGATTGTGATACCCTGCTCACGCTCTGCCATCAGTCCGTCCAGAAGGAGGGAATAATCGATGGCTCCACCACGGCTTCCCACTTTTGAATCAAGTTCCAGTGCTTTTTCCTGATCTGCGTAAAGCAATTTAGAATCATATAAAATATGTCCGATCAGTGTGGACTTTCCATCGTCGACACTGCCACAGGTAATAAATTTAAGTAATCCGCTCATTTTAGAAATAACCCTCCCTCTTTCTTCGTTCCATGCTGCCGGCTGCCTCGTTGTCAATGACACGGGTCGTACGCTCGGATTCTACAGCACTTAAGGTCTCATCAATGATTTCATCCAGTGTAGTTGCATTTGATTCAATACCGCCTGTCAGTGGATAGCAGCCAAGTGTACGGAAACGCACATTCTTGTACTCAATCTTCTCACCCGGACGGAGTTTCAGGCGGTCATCATCTACCATGATAATCTGGCCGTCACGCTCGATGACCGGACGTTTTGCTGCAAAGTACAGTGGCACGATATCGATATTTTCTCTCTTGATGTACTCCCAGATATCGGTCTCTGTCCAGTTAGAAATTGGGAATACACGGATACTCTCTCCCTTATGAATCTTGGAATTGTAAAGTTTCCACATCTCCGGTCTCTGATTCTTAGGATCCCACGCATGGTTCTCATTACGGAAAGAGAAGATTCTTTCTTTGGCACGGGACTTTTCCTCGTCACGACGTCCACCACCAAATGCAGCAGTAAATCCGTATTTATTCAATGCCTGCTTTAATGCCTGCGTTTTCATAATATCTGTGTAAGCACTGCCGTGGTCAAATGGATTAATGCCCTGTTTTACACCATCCTCATTAATATATTCAAGCATTTCTATACCAAGCTTCTTTGCTGTCTCGTCACGGAATTTGATCATTTCCTTGAACTTCCATGTTGTATTTACGTGCAGGAATGGAAATGGTGGCTTCTCCGGATAAAATGCTTTCATTGCAAGATGTAACATTACCGAGCTGTCCTTTCCGATGGAATACAGCATTACCGGCTTTTCACACTCTGCTGCTACCTCACGGATAATATAGATAGCTTCCGCTTCTAACGCGTCAAGATGCGATAATCGACTCATGATTTTCCTCCTTTGGTTTCCCTTAATATTTATTAGAATCTTTCTTGTTGACTACGATAACTTCCTTTGTGCCGTCGGCTTTCTCGATCTGCCAGTTCAACAGATCTCCTTTACTGGACACGGTCATTTTACTTCCCATGCCACCGATATCTGCACCGAGATAAAAGGATATGGCGCCGAACGCACACTCTTTCAGGCAGGATGCACAACCCCAGCAATCCTTTGGATAACGGATATATGCTTTCTTCTCCTCATTCAGTTCGATGAGGCTGCCCGGGCACACAACCGTACACTTTTTACATCCTCTGCATTTCATGGAATCAATTGCGATGCTCATACGTTGTACCTCCTTCTACCAGATCCCGGTATATAATTTCTATCTTTCCATCCACCAGGCGGGAGTTGACATAGCGTAACCACTCGTCACTCTTCTGTGGATAATCCAGATTCTCTGCAAAACTATGCCAGCGGGTTTCTTTTCGTGCGCCGAGATGTGCGATCACGGAAAGGCATACCGTCAGGCGTTCCTTTAATTCATACACAAACATCAGCTCATGCATATCTTCGGCTTTCAGTCCTTCTGCAAGCACCTGCAGCTGTCGGATTTTTTCTTCCGCCATGGCAAGCTGCTTTCCGTTGAACTGGTAATGTGTACCAATTCCTCCGGCATACTGGTCCATAACTTTCTGCATGGCTTCCTCAAGCTGTTCTACCGTAAACAGCGCATGTTCTCTCTGAAGGATGGCATCATATTCCGCCGCTTTATCCTCCAATGCCGCAACTGCGACAAGTTCACTCTCCTGTGCCTCATCTTCTGCCCTGCTTTCGGCATCCAGCTGCTCTACCATACGTAACGCTGCAATCTCACCTTCGACCAGTGCGCCGGTAACATACTTCTGCGGACATCCGCCTGCCACATCACCTGCTGCAAAAAGCCCGTGAATCGTTGTCTCACGATTCGTGTCCACCCAGTAACCGCTTGCAGTATGACCACCAACGATATAAGGCTCGGTTCCCTCAATTTCTACATTCTGCCGGCTTGGATTTTTGCCGGCCTCGACCCATTTTAAGGTCTGGCTGGGCGCCATGTTCAAATACGCTTTGCGAAGAGATTCATCCTGTTCCGGCGTAATGCCCTCTGTCCGCAGATAACACGGTCCACGTCCCTCTAAGTTCTCCTGCACGGTTCCGTACACACGCTGGGAAGTTGTCAGACCATATTTTGTCTCATACACTTCTCCAAGGGAATTTACCTGCTTTGCACCAACCCCCTGCGCAATCGTTCCGGTCGGTGCGATGGTGTCTTTGCATCGCAGTGCAATGAAACGCATCTCAAATGTTGTCATCTCTGCACCGCTTCGGATTCCCATGGCATATCCTGCACCTGTATTAAATGGCGGATACCACATCTTGTGACGGGAAAAGCCCGGATTGTTCGGCTTATATAATCCAGCTGCACCTCCGGTTGCGATCAGCACTTTCTTTGCCCGGATCTCATAAGCTTTCTGCTTTGCAATCGAAAATCCATAGGCACCTTCGATGTGATTGTCTTTTACAATATAATCGGTGATATTCAACTGATTGATGACGGTCACATCGGAAAGCTTTGCTACCGCGTCTGCAAGCAGCGGCTTAAAGTTTTCTCCGTTGATCTTGATGTTCCGGTTTCCTCTGGCAACATACTCTCCATTTTCATCCTTTAAGATGACAAGACCAAGCTGTTCCATCTTTGCAGTGACACGGTTGAGTCCCTCCGACATCGTCAGAAGCAGGTCCTCACGGACAATATTGTCTGCATCCTTTTTTGCGTAATCCACATAATCCTGCGGCTTTCTGCCTTTTACAATATAGGCATTCAAGGCGTTGACACCGGCTGCCAGACAGCCGCTTCGCTTGATGTTTGCTTTCTCCGCGATCACTACGGAATAATCGGAATGTTCGCGAATCGTCATCGCCGCATAACAGCCTGCGGTACCACCACCTATGATTAATATATCTGTATAAAGAACTTCTTTCTGTTCGATCTTCATATCGGCTCCTTCCTAAATATAGAATACATCATCTACCTGCATCTCCTGATTCTCCACCAGATAGGTCTGATGCTCATCAAAGATGTATAAACGGTAGATCAGGACATATACTTTTTCGCCAATGGACAACGCATCTTTTTCTAATGAGCGCTCCGCTACAATCTCTATGCCATCAATGTCCACCACAATATCCAGGTGATTGCCACGGAAAACAATATCTTTGACAATTCCGGTCTCCGTCGCACTGATATAGCGCTCCGGTTCACTTCTGGATAATTTTACAAATTCCGGACGCAGGACTGCGTGATGCGCGCCTTCTACCGGATCAAATCCTTTTAATTTATCATAATGCTCCACGACGGAGGATCTGCCGATAAACTGTGCCACAAACGGCGTATCCGGCGATTTGTAAATCTCCATCGGTGTACCTAACTGCTCGATTCTTCCGTGGTTCGTGATAATGATCTCGTCGGCCACTTCCACCGCCTCATCCTGGTCGTGGGTTACAAATATGCTTGTGATTCCAAGCTTTGTCACCATCTCTTTGAGCCATGTACGAAGTTCTGTACGCACCTTTGCGTCAATCGCTGCAAACGGCTCATCCAAAAGTAATACCTGCGGATTCGGTGCAAGCGCCCGGGCAAAAGCCACACGCTGTCTCTGTCCACCGGAAAGCTGGTTCGGATACCGTTTCTCCATTCCGGAAAGTCCGGTCAGCTCCAAAAGCTCCGTGACGCGTTTTTTAATTTCTTTCTTCGGCATCTTCATCAGTTCAAGACCAAATGCCACATTATCATATACCGTCATGTAACGGAACAATGCGTAATTCTGAAATACAAAGCCAATGCCTCTTTTGGCTGCCGGAACATCGTTGACACGCTGTCCGTCGATGTAAATATCACCGGAATTCGGTGTCTCAAGTCCTGCGATCATACGAAGCAGCGTTGTCTTGCCACTTCCGGACGGTCCGAGCAATGCCACCAGTTTTCCTTTTTCAATCCCAAAGCTCACATGGTCGGAAGCCCTGAAATCGCCGTAATTTTTGCAAATATCTTTCATTTCTACGTACATTTCTTTTTCCTCCCATTGTGATTAACGCGGTGCGCTGCTCTTTTTATTTCTATATTCAAAAATGTTGCGGATAACCAGTACAACAATGGCAATCAGTACCAATATTGATGATACCGCAAACGCTGCTGTAATAGAAGTATCCGTTCCCGACATGTACAAAGCATCGATCTCAAGAGGAAGGGTAAATGTCTCACCTCTTGTCTTGGACAGTGCATTGACTGCACCGAACTCTCCGAGTGCACGGGCCGTACAGAGAATGATTCCATAGATCAGTCCCCATTTCATCTGCGGCAGTGTGATCTTTGTAAAAATCTTAAATCCACCGGCTCCCATGAGCGCTGCGGCCTCTTCCTCGTCCTTTCCCTCCGCATTCAGAATCGGAATGATCTCACGCGAAACATAAGGAAAGGTTACAAAAATTGTGGCAAGTACCACACCCGGCAGTGCAAACGTGATACGGATATTCGTTCCGAGCAGATGGTTGATCGCACGAATGCCAGGATATGTCCATCCCAGTCTTCCGAAGGTCATCAAAAATGCCAGACCAACGATGACCGGAGAGATAGAAAACGGAATATCGATCAAAGTCGCCAGTATCTGCTTTCCACGGAAGGAGAACTTTGTCAAAAGCCACGCAGCTACGATTCCGAAGAACGTATTCACAACCACTGCAATCACAGTCGCCAGTAAAGTGACCAGCAGGGCGCTTTTTACATATTCCGTGGAAATCGCTTCAAGATAAAAGCCGATTCCCTCTTTCAGCGCACTGAATAGAATGGAAAAAAGCGGTAAGATCAGCATGACTCCAATGAAAAGCACACTGATGGTAATGAGTACTGCCTTTGTTATTTTCTTTTTTCGTTCCTCTCTCTTCTGCTCCATGTGTAAATCCTCTTTGCTTCCATTTCCTTACAATATGTTCGTTCTCGCTGACTGCCGCATCTGTACGATGTTGACCGCCAGAAGAATCAAAAAAGAAAGTATCAGCATTACCAGCGCGATCGCCGTGGCACTGGCATAATCAATATATCCAAGTTTCTGCATGATGACATAGGATACAACCTGCGTCTGTTCTCTTGCACTGTTTCCCGATATGTAAATAACACTGCCGTATTCACCGATGCCTCGTGCAAAGGCAAGTCCAAAACCAGTCAGGATTGCCGGCCGAAGTTCAGGTATGATAACTTTATAAAAAGTCTGCATCCGGGAAGCCCCCAGCATAAATGCGGCCTCCTCATACTGTCCATCCAGCTTTTCAAGTACCGGCTGCACCGCACGAATAACAAATGGAATACCAATAAAAATAAGTGCGATGATCAGTCCCAAATGTGTATAGGAAACTTTAATTCCAAGTGATGCAAGCGGCTTTCCAAGAATTCCGGTTTCCGAATACATCTTTGACAGCGTAATACCTGCCACCGCTGTCGGAAGTGCAAACGGCAATTCAATGCATCCATCTAAAATCCTCTTGCATGGAAAATCGTATTTCACCAACACCCAGGCGATGATCACTCCAAATATACAGTTGATCAGCGCTGCCACCAGGGAACACAGAATGCTGGTCCGGAAGGCATGCAGGATGTTTTGTTTGGTAACCAGCCGAAAAAATTCCGATGGAGACAATTTCAGTGCATATACAAGCACTGAGGCCAATGGAATCAGCACTATGAGCGAAAGCATCGTCACCGTGATTCCCAAAGTCAGGTGATATCCCGGGATGACTCTCACTTTTTTTGTCTTTTTAGAAGTCGTAGATTTCATCAAACATTGCTCCATCGTCAAAATACATCTTGTATGCATTATCCCATCCGCCGTAATCTTTGATCGTATACAACCGGATGTTTAAATCAAATGTATCGCCATACTCTTTTAATATTGTTTCATCGCTCGGCCGGTAGCCGTATTCGGCTGCCAGACGCTGCGCTTTTTCTGTATATAAATAAGAAAGGTATTCCCGGCTAACTTCCTGGGTACCATTGTCGTTGGCATTGTCATCTACAATCGCCACACTCGGCTGTGCCAGAATGCTCACGGAAGGATTGATCAGCTCATATTCTCCCGGGTAACTTTTCATCGATGCGATTGCTTCATTTTCCCAGGCAATGAGAACATCTCCCTTTTTGTTTTCCACGAAGGTTGTCGTAGAACCTCTTGCCCCGGAATCCATAACAGACACCTGCTGATACAGCTTTCGCATGAATTCTTTCTGCTGCGCTTCCTCTGTATAATGTTCCTTTGCATAGGACAAAGCGGCAAGAAAATTCCAGCAGGCTCCACCACTGCTCTTCGGATCCGGTGTAATGACTTCTACATTTTTCTGAATAAGATCATCCCAGTCGCGGATCTTTTTGGGATTTCCCTTGCGGACAAGGAAAACGATTGTCGAAGTATATGGGGCAGAATCTTTATCGAACTCTTTCTGCCAGCCTTTGTCGATCAGTCCTGTCTGTTCGATCAGTGTGATATCATGCTCCAATGCGAGAGTTACCACATCGGCATTACATCCTTCCACAACAGATCTCGCCTGTGCGCCGGAACCTCCATGTGATTGGATTACTTCTACTTTCTTTCCATAAGTGTCCTCGTAATATTTTTCAAACAAAGGATTGTAGGCTTCGTAAAATTCACGCGTCGGATCATACGACACATTCGTAATTCTTATTACGCCGTCCGAATTTTTTCCACATCCGGTCATCAGAAATACCAGTACAAACATACAGGCGATCAACGATATTCTGTTTTTCTTTTTTCCTGCACGGTTGTGCTTTGTGATCTGTCTCATATCCTGCCTTCCCTTTGCATCTGTCATTTATTTTTAAAACAGTTCTGTGGAGAGGTAACGCTCTCCGGTATCCGGAAGAAGAACCACAATTCGTTTGCCCTTGTTCTCCGGCCGTCTGGCAAGTTCTGTTGCCGCATAAAGTGCAGCTCCGGAAGAAATGCCAACCAGTAGACCGTCTGTCTTTGCGACCGCCCGTGCGGTGGAAAAAGCGACATCATTGTCTACCTTGACAATTTCATCTACCAGACTCATATCCATGACTTTTGGAATGAAACCGGCGCCAATTCCCTGAATCTTATGCGGTCCCGGCTTTTCCCCGGATAACACTGCAGAAGTTGCCGGCTCCACAGCTACAATCTTTACATCCGGATTGTGTTCCCGCAGACCTGCTCCGGTTCCGGTAAGTGTTCCACCAGTTCCCACCGATGCAACAAAGATATCCACATTTCCATCGGTGTCTTCCCAGATTTCCTGTGCCGTCGTCTTTTTATGGATTGCCGGGTTCGCTTCATTTTCGAACTGCTGCGGAATAAATGCGTTTCCGTACTCTTCTTTTAACTGCGCCGCCTTCTCAATCGCTCCCCGCATTCCTGCGCGTCCCTGTGTCAGAACAATTTGGGCACCAAGCGCACGAACGATTTTTCTGCGCTCCATGCTCATCGTATCCGGCATCGTCAGAATCAGCTGCAGTCCCTTTGCCGCTGTTACAAAAGCGAGACCAATTCCTGTATTTCCACTGGTCGGCTCAATGATCACGGTATCTTTATTAATCTTTCCGTCTTTGATTCCCTGCTCGATCATGGCATATGCCACACGATCCTTCACACTTCCAAGTGGATTAAAATATTCCAGTTTTGCAACAACCTGCGCATCCAGCGCATTCTCTTTTTCATAATTGGATAATTCCAGCAGCGGTGTATGTCCAATCAGCTCCGTCAATTGTTTTGCAATCTTTTCCATTTTTCAGCTCCTTTTGAACCTGAATATTGTCTTTATCAATGAATCTTTGCTTATCATATCCCTTAATTCCTATCATGTCAATAGGTTTTATATGATTTTGTCAGATTAAAGTGTTGATGTATTTGAGAAATCCTGGAAAAACAGGCTTTTTATCTATAAATTTATCGCTATATACTTGAAATAGAATTGAAAAAATACAGATGCCTGCGATCTTATGTTCACAAGCATCTGCATAGACAGGTTATTATGAATTTTTCTTTCGGGCAAGGTACTCTACTGCGGAAAGCGCAGCAACGTTTCCCTGTCCCGCCGCCTTGATATACTGATACGGTTTTCCTGCGAGATCCCCGCAGGCAAAACATCCGGGAATATTCGTCTCCATATTCAGGTTGACCACGACGCGGTTACCTTCTAACTGCAATCCTTTCAGCAGATGTTCCGGTAAAATACTCTCCCTCAGGACAAACACGCCATCCACAGGATATTCCCGCGCTGCCGTCCGCACACTCTGTACTTTTTCTTCGCCAAGAATCGCCTCCGGCTTTTCTCTGACTACTGTGACATCGGCATGTATGTCACCTTTGTACATAGGGAAATAATATACTTTTTCTGCCACTTCTGCCAGAAATGCAGCTTCTTCCTCTTCTTTTTGTCCAAAACCGATGACCGCCACGGTGCGTCCCCGATACAACGGTGCGTCGCATGTTGCACAGTAGCTGACACCCTTTCCGAGTAATTCATTTTCACCCGGATATGGCTTGTCCGCCGTCACACCGGTTGCCAGAATAACAGCATCTGCCTGTGCCATCTCCATGCCCATCTGAATACCAAAGAAATCTCCCATCGGATAAATCGTGTTGACCTTTTTCTCCGTAATTGTAATATCCATCTGCCTGATATGCTGTAAAAAAGCCTGCTGCATATCCGCACCGCTCACTGCCGGAAGTCCCAGATAGTTCTGCACCGTATGTGCTTTTTCTACCTTTTCACTCAACCCGGCAGATCCCAGTAACAGTATTTTCTTGTTGCGGATTTTTGCAGTCAGTGCCGCAGAAAGCCCCGCCGGGCCGGTTCCTATAATCGCAATATCATAACGTTCCATCCGTATTCCTCATTCCGAAATTTTTCATATCATATCATTTGCCGCAAAACTATGCGAGTACCTCAGTGATATCTGCAACAATCTGATCCTTTGTCAGATGATTGTCTGTCAATACTTCCTGCACATCATAGCGATCAAGGAATTCTTTCTTCAAACCGAAGTTCAATACTTTCATATTGGAATTTCCGTAGAAGCGTGTAATCTTTTCTCCGAATCCACCATCGAGAATGCCATCCTCAATGGTAATCACTACATCATGGTCTGCCTTTAAAGACTCCAGCATTCCTGTATCGATGCCTGAATAATATACCGGATTGATCACAGTTGCCACAGTGCCTGTCTTTTTCTCCAGATTCGCTGCAACTTCTTTTCCAAGTCCAAGGAACGTACCAAGTGCAACAATTGCCACACGGCTTCCCTTCTGGAGCATCTCATATGTATTCAGCTTGCTGTAATCTTTTGTAACTGCTTCGCCCTCTTCCATAGCACCACCAGGAATACGGATGCAGACCGGATATACATTCTGCTCAATACTCCAGTCTAACATCGCAAGATATTCCTGCTTTGTAGTAGGCGCGATGCCTACAAGATTTGGAATATTTGCCATCATGGAAATATCATACAGACCAAGGTGTGTGACATCGTTCATTCCAAAAACAGTTCCGGCATAGACAACGATCGTTGCTGCATTATTGTTTATGCACAGATCCTGGGATAACTGATCATAGGTTCTCTGCACAAAGCTAGAGTACACACCATATACCGGCTTTCCGCCATTCTTTGCAATACCGGAAGCAAGCGCTACCGCTGTCTCTTCGGCGATACCAACATCAACGAACTGGCTTCCGGCCTCTTTACGCTTGTCCTCGGTAAATCCCATAACGGTCGGTGTCGCAGAAGTAATCGCAACCACTTTCGGATCTTCTTTCATCTTCTTTAAAAGATAATCGGCTGTCACACTGGAATAATCCTCGCCGCCCATCGGATACAGGCTCTCTCCGGTTTCGATGTTGAATGGTGCACAGTAATGCCACTGCTCCTTGTGCTCCTCTGCCGGGGCGTACCCTTTTCCCTTCTGTGTACAGATATGCACTGCGACAGGTATTGTAGAATCCTTTACCTGCGTAAACGCATCAATGAGCTGCTGAATATCATTTCCATCTTTCACGAATACATAGTCAAGTCCCATCGCTTTGAACAGATTGCACTCTGCCTTACCGTCAGTATCACGAAGAAGTTTTAAATTCTGATACAGACCACCATGGTTCTCTGCGATGGACATATCGTTGTCATTGATCACAATAATCAGATTGCTTTTTAACTCTGATGCATAATCGAGACCTTCCAAAGCCTCACCACCACTTAAGGAGCCGTCACCGATAACTGCTATCACATTTTCTTTGCCACCGCATAAGTCTCTGCCCTTTGCAAGACCGCATGCGAGACTGACGGATGTCGATGTATGACCGATGATAAAGTGATCATGTGCGCTCTCGTCCGGCTCGCTGTATCCGCTGACGTCATCATAATGCTCCTCATAAAGGAATGCATCCTTTCTTCCTGTAAGCATCTTGTGCGGGTAAGACTGGTGGGAAACATCATATACGATCTTGTCCTTCGGAGAATCAAATACATAATGCATTGCAATCGTTGCCTCGACCATTCCGAAGTTTGGTCCGAAATGGCCGCCATGTTTGCTTAACTTGGTAAGTAATGCCTTACGCATTTCAACAGCAAGTTCCTGCATCTCGTTTACATTTAATTTCTTTACGTCTTTTGGTCCTTGAATCTTCTCTAAATACACAAAAAAACCTCCTGTTATTTGTTTTTTTCCTATAATACAACTTAAAGTTGACTTCACGTCAAGTATTTTTTATATCAATTTTCGCACGTTCTCACAAAACAATTACTGTTCACAGAAGTGTGACCAACAACGATTGCGCCTTAAATGTGATGTCCTCCGCCACTGTGACCGCCACTGTGGCCTCCACCACTGTGGTGACTGCTATGACCGCCACCTCCGCTGCCGGAACTTTGCGGGCTGTATCTCTTTGTCTCTCCTACATAATGAACACTTGGATTGTGTACCTGCACGTTTGTAAATGCTGCATTAAATAACTCCCGGGAAGTTGCTTTTCTGCTTTTTGAAACTTTAAATACATATAAAAAGCAAAGGATCATTCCAATGGCAAGCGCAATGAATAAGCCTTTTTACAATCCTCTTTCGTTTTCGTAAACGGAATAATGTAAGCCGGCCGGTGTTCTTTTTCGATACGGCTGTACAATACGGTGGACGCTCCACAGAAACTACAGAATCCTGCTGCCGTATCATCGGTGCTTAAAATTTCTCCTTTGTATTCTTCTCTTACGCACAAAAAGCTGCGCATGACTGGCAATTGTCAGAACATGCGACAGCTTTTTTCAAAACGATTCAGACTTCGAAATCCATGCAGGCGCGGTTTGCTGTATAAGGTCTAACTTTGCTGTCTGCTACTGCAACGTGCTTCGGATGGGTAGCATATGCAGCAAGTGCCTCTGCATTTTCAAATGTTGTATCAAGCATAACATCGACCGTAGAACTTGGAAGATACTCGGTACGAACTGATATGTCGATCATACCCGGAATCTGTCCTTTTAATCCCTCTAAGCCTTCTTTGATGCCGGCACGGATTTCTGCTTTCTGTGCATCGGTGTATTCCTCTTTCAATGTCCATAAAATAATGTGCTTTACCATGAGACTTCCTCCTTAAAATCTGTTCTTTCGCTCATGATACCATATTTTGACTTCACATTCTATCACAGTTTCACGATAACCTCTATTTTCTCTGCCAAAAAAACTCCTGCATTTCTTTGCCTTAAGCTTAGAAAATACAGGAGGAAATGTCAATCTACGAATCGTTTACCTTGATTATTTAAAAAATTTATTACCGTTTTTTTGTCTGGAATTGCAGGAATTCCGCCTCTCTTTTTCACACACAGACATGCTACTGCATTCCCCTGCCGTGCACAGGCACGTAAATCATTCCAGTCCATCTCATCGATTGCTTTATGCAGGGATAAAAACCGGCTCAGGAATCCACCCCAGAATGAATCTCCGGCTCCTGTTGTATCAACCGCCTCTGTTGCAAATCCCCCAATCTGCTCTTTTCCATTCTCTGTTGCTATAAGTACTCCGTCACTGCCAAGTGTAATGGCAATCAGCTCTGGTCCCATGGAAAGCAACTCCTCCGCAGCTTCTTCATAGCTGTTTTTTCCCGTCAGCAGGAGACTTTCTTCATCCGATACCTTCATCACATCCGCAAATGGAATCACTGCTTTCATTTCCTGTACTGCAGTCTGTTCATTTTTCCACAAGGATGCACGGTAATTTGGATCATAAGAAATCAATGCCCCCGCGTCTTTTGCGATATGAACAGCTTCTAAAGTTGCACTTTTTGCCGGTTCATCTGTCAGGGAAAGCGATCCGAAATGAAAAATTTTACACTTTTGTAAAAGCGTCGCATCCAGTTCTTCTTTCCGAAGTTGTGTATCCGCGCCCGGTTTTCTTGCAAATGAAAATTTCCGCTCACCGTTTTCATCAATTTCTACAAACGCAAGTGTAGTAAAATACTTATCATCTTCGATCAGATGGTCCACTGCAATCCCCTCATTTTGTAAGGTTCTTTTTAAAAATGCACCATGCATGTCTTTTCCGACTTTTCCAATAAACGATGTCCGGTATCCCATATGGCTTGCAACCGTCAGCAAATTCGCCGGTGCACCACCGGGATTCTGCTCAAACAGCTTCATTCCATCTTTTCCGTATCCTGCCTCGGTAAAATCGATCAGCAGTTCACCCAATGCTACAATATCAACCTCTTTTTCCATTCTTTAATTCCTCCACAATTTCATTATAACGCTTTTTATTCAGCCGGTAAAAGAATAATACCACGGCTGTCACAATCCAGAGAACCCCCGGAATGGTTGTAAATGCATGTTTCATAATGGAAAGTACGGCTGCATTTTGTGTCTGGTTTGCCACATACCCGTATTTTCCGAGTAATCCGGCAAGAAGTGCTGTTCCAATCGCCATTCCAATCTTGTTTCCAAGCGAAATAAACGCATATTGAAATCCATCGTTGCGCAATCCGGTTTTCCACTCACCGTACTCCACACAATCCGGAATGATTGCATAAATTGCGGTATTGAATCCGGAAAAGAAAAACTGTGTAATTCCAGACAATGCATAAAAGATAACCGGAGCTTCTTTTACATTAAAGAAAAACATGGAAAGCATCGAAATTCCTGTCAAAAGTGCAAATACACTGGCAGTTCTTCCTTTATTGTTCAGTTTACGGAATACCGGCTGAAAGCAAGCTGCTCCAATAATGGAAGGAATAATGATGCACATCGAATAAGTGGTATAATACGAGGCATTTCCTTCTACATAAGTAAAATAATACAGGACATCCGCATTTCTTCCATATAAAGTAAAACCAAATAAAATCTGTCCTACCAGAGCCAGCAGATACGGACGATTCTGAAGCACCGCTTTTAGCTGGACTTTTATAGAAATTTTTTCTTTTTCCGGTGTGATCACAGCCTCTTTTGTCTTTGCAAAGCAAAAGAAATGACATGCTGCAAAAATGCATCCATAAATAACTGCCACCATCAGATATCCGGTTTTTGCACTGCTGCTTCCAAATTTGTTAATCAAAGGAACGGTAATGATATTTAACACACCGATTGCAATCATTGCTGCAACGGAACGGGAAGTGTTGATTTTTGCACGCTCATCAATGTCCTGTGTCATTGCTCCACAGAGTGTTCCATATGGAATATTCACACAGGTATATCCCAAAACAAGGAGACAATATGTGATTACCATATATACAATTTTTGCAGTCTGATTCCAGTCTGGTCTTGCCCAGAATGTCATTACAAGGAGCACCGCCGTAATCGGTGCCGCCACCAAAAGCCATGGACGGTATCTTCCCCATCTTGTCTTTGTCTTGTCGGTCAGTCCCCCGACAATCGGATCATTAATAGCATCCCAGAATCGGGAAAACAGCATCAGTGCAGACACTGCTGCCATACTGATTCCAAATACATCGGTATAAAAAATCATTAAAAAATTGCTGACAAACATCCAACTGAAATTACATCCCACATCACCAAAACCATATGCAATTTTGCTGATCAGCGGCACTTTTCCACTTCTGTTCTCGCTACCCATACGTTCCTCCTACTTCATCAGAGTTTCTGGCAAAACTCGATTCTCTCCTCATTCGGTCCTTTAATCATGAAAAACTTTACGCCATTATCCCAAAACGGAAGCTGCTCAATTCCATCCGTAATGACTTCATATCCATTTTCACAGATCATTTTATACATTTCTTCAATATCTCTCACATCCAGTGCGACATGCTGATATGCCCCGTCTGCCATCACCGCCTGTCCGTTTTCAAACGATTCGATACAGTAATTCTGAATCTGCAAAAACGCTACCTTTTCTTTCGCCTTTTCATTATAGGTTTCTAAAATCACTTCAAATCCAAGACTTTTATAAAATTCGATTGTCTTTTTTAAATCATTTGTCGGAAGCCCTATGTGGGCTACTCCGACAATTCCATATTTGTTTTTCATCTGTTTAATCCTCCTGCACATTGATGATGACTTTCATCGTTGTCTCACGGTTATCATCAATATACTGGTATGCTTTCAGATAATCCTTAAATGCAAACATTTTTGAAATCAATGGTTTCAAATGTACCTTTCCTTCATTGACAAGCCGGATGCCATCTACATAATCGTCATGCCGGTACATCATGGTACTTTTAATATCCAGCTCGTGATCGTTTGCAACTGCCAGATCCACCTCTGCCATTCCTGCAAATACTGCAACCAGTACGATCACACTTCCTTTTCTTGCATATTTGATTGCCTGTCCCATTGTAATGTTATTTCCTGCACAGTCATAGATCACATCTGCCTTATCCGGACCAAATGCCTCTACCATAGCCTCTCCAAAATCTTTGTGCATCGTGTTGACACATACGTCAATTCCACATTCTTTTGCTTTTTCCAAACGCAGATCACTGACATCGGTAATCATAACCTTTGCTGCTCCCATCCCTTTTGCTGTTTGTGCAACAAGATTTCCAATTGGACCTGCGCCGATTACTGTGATATTCATTCCTTTTACATCGCCCATCTGCTTTACTCCATGAACTGCAACTGCAAGAGGCTCGATCATCGCCCCTTCTTCATAAGACATATCTTCCGGAATCGGTGTTACCTTAGATGCATCTACTGCAAAATATTCAGAAGCCGTACCTGTGGTCTGGAATCCCATAACCTTTAATTCCTCGCAAAGATTATATTTTCCATGGCGACACGGATAGCAGTGTCCGCAATAAACCTGTGGTTCAATCGTAACTTTCTGTCCGATCTGAAACCCAGAAACATTTTTCCCTATTTCTGCGATTTCTCCGGAAACCTCATGTCCCTGTGTCACCGGATATTTCGTAAACGGATGTTTTCCATGATATACATGGATATCGGAACCACAGATACCGATATTTCTGATTTTTACCAGTACCTGATCATCCTTGACTTCTGGAACCGGAACCTCTCTAAATGTAATTTCTCCTGGATTTGTCATTACTTGCTGTAACATAATTTCTTCCTCCTTTATTTTGCTTCTTTTGTATTATCTTTTATAAAATGTTTTATTAAAGTAACTACATTATCATCCACTACCGTCACATTGTCAATGCTTTTTAACAGTTTCTACTAAATGCACAATTTTCGTTTTTGTTTTTGTATATGATTCACAAACATCTTCTTGGGAAAACATTCTATACAGTAAAAATAAAAATGTCCTGAGACAGAACGCCTATTGTCATTCTGTCTCAGGACATTTGTCCTACACTATACTTTTATTTCATATTTCCATTCACATACTCATACAAAAAGTGCTTGGCAACCCCCACTGCGGATGCTTCTTTTTTATAAGAGCAGTTTTTTAAATACGATACATCACGGTCAAATCCATTATAGATCATAACTTTCTGCCCCAATGGAATCATATAATCACTTAAATAACCGCCCACATCTCCACCAAGAATAATATCCATATCATATGCCATCCGAAGATTCGAAATTAATATTGCAAGATGTTCCAGATACTCCTCCCATTTTCTATCGACCTTTTCATTTCCCTGACCGATTTTCTCCATAAATGTTTCCAGTGAATTTTCATTGTTATTCGTCAGGACACTCGCTGCACAATAAGCATCAGCGCATCCCGCCTTACCACAATAACATTCACGTCCACCAGGTACAATAATCATATGTCCGAACTCTCCTGCCTTCTGATTCTGTCCACGGAAAAGTTTTCCGTCAATACAAAACGCACCACCGAGCGTATGATTTAAAGAAAGATAAATTGCATTCTGATATCTTTGTGTATCTTCTGCAAGCATTGCAGAATTTGCATCATTTTCAAAATAAACGGGAGCATCCAATGCCTGTTCCAAAAAACGCAGACTATAATTTTCAACCTGGAGCGCATGAGATTTTATTACCATTTTTTCTTTCTGATCAATAATTCCAGGAATTGCAATACCAATTCCAAGGATCGTCGTATCCGTCTCACAATTATGAATAAATTGCCGAACCTGCTCAGCGACCTCAGTGCAATAGGTTAAATCAGTCGAAAACTTCAAACGGACTCTTTGAATTTTCTCAATTTCATACCCAAGGTTCACAAGAACCATCTCCAAATGATTTGCTGTAATTACAATCCCCATCGCCCGGCAATAAGCTTTATTTATCCCAATGCTTTTTGCTTTTCTTCCACCCGTCGATTCATATTCTCCATTTTCCACAATCAGGCCCTGTTCAACCAGTTCATTTACGTTCGTCAATACCGTAGGCATGCTCATATACAATTCTTTTGCCAGTTCAGCTTTGGAAGTTACTGGATGATTTAGCATATAATCTATAATTTTTACTCTTGCATTATTACGTCTATCCTTCTTTTCTGCCATTTTGTCCTCTTTTATAAAACTTTTTATAAAAGTATCATATTCTTTTATTTATCATTTGTAAAGAGACTTTTTAAAAAAAATGAGCAGCCGCAGCCACTCATTTTTACATCGTTATATATTATTTATTGCGATACATTATTTATAGAAACTCTTTTACGGAAGCATAGATGCCTTCTGCATTCAGACCATACTTCTCGAGCAATGCCACTGCCGGGCCGGACTCGCCGAAGCGGTCCTGTACACCTATGGTCTTTACCGGTGTCGGTGCCTTTTTCGAAAGTGTCTCGCATACGGCGGAACCGAGTCCTCCGATGACGGAGTGTTCCTCAACGGTCACGACTTTACCGCATTCTTTTGCTGCGGCAACGACAAGTTCCTCATCAAGCGGTTTGATCGTATGGATGTTGATCACCTTTGCATCAATGCCGTCTGCGGCAAGCTTTTCTGCGGCTGCAAGCGACTCGGACACACACAAACCGGTCGCAATGATTGCCACATCTTTGCCTTCCCGCAAGGTCACACCTTTGCCAATCTCAAATTTGTAATCCGGACGGTCATTGATGATCGGGACTGCAAGGCGACCAAAACGCATGTAAACCGGGCCTTCGTGTTCATATGCGGCTTTTACTGCGGCTTTTGCCTCGATATCGTCACTCGGATTTAAGATGACCATGCCCGGGATGGTGCGCATAAGCGCAATATCCTCATTGCACTGGTGGGTAGCACCGTCTTCACCGACGGAAATTCCGGCATGGGTTGCACCGATCTTTACATTCAGATGCGGATAACCGACCGAGTTTCGCACCTGCTCGAATGCACGTCCTGCTGCAAACATGGCAAACGAACTTGCAAACGGAACCTTACCGGTTGCGGCAAGGCCTGCTGCAATGCCGATCATGTTACATTCTGCGATACCACAGTCAATGTGGCGCTCCGGAAATTCCTTTTTGAAGATTGCAGTCTGTGTTGCCGCTGCAAGATCTGCGTCTAAAACATATACATCATCATGCTCCTTTGCCAGCTCTACGAGCGCGTTTCCGTAGCTGACACGGGTTGCGATTTTTGTTACTTCTGACATAATGCTTCACCTTCTTTCTTCAGGTCTTCCATTGCGATCGCATATTCTTCATCGTTTGGCGCTTTTCCGTGCCATCCTACCTGATTTTCCATGAAAGAGACACCCTTTCCTTTGACCGTATGCGCAATGATTGCGGTCGGCTGTCCCTTTGTATTTCTTGCCTCTGCAAATGCAGCGGCGATCTGATCCATGTCATTGCCGTCTGCAAGGTCAACCACATGAAAATTGAATGCTTTGAATTTCTCGTTGATCGGGTACGGAGAGCATACCTGATCCACCGGTCCGTCGATCTGCAGTCCGTTGTTATCTACGATCACAACGAGGTTATCCAGTTTGCGGAATCCGGCAAACATGGCAGCTTCCCATACCTGTCCTTCCTGAATCTCTCCATCTCCAAGTAGTGTATACACGCGGTAATCATCCCCGGAAAGTTTGGCTGACAATGCCATGCCGACTGCTGCGGAAATTCCCTGTCCTAAGGAACCGCTCGACATATCCACACCCGGAATATGCTTCATGTCCGGATGTCCCTGCAAATACGAACCGAGGTGACGCAGTGTCTTTAAATCCTCGACCGGGAAATAGCCGCGCAGTGCCAGTGCGGAATACAGTCCCGGTGCAGTATGGCCTTTGGACAGTACAAAACGATCTCTGTCCGGTTTCTTCGGATCTTTTGGATCAATATTTAATTCTTCAAAATATAAATAAGTAAAAATATCTGCTGCGGAAAGCGATCCGCCCGGATGTCCGGCTTTGGCTGCATGGACTGCAGTCACAATGCCTTTGCGGACTTCATTTGCCTTCAGCTGAAGTTCCTGTTTGTTCATGTTCGTTCCTCCGTATGCGTGAACATCAGCCCATGAAAATTGCCTGCGGCAATGGGCTGACGCTACATTTCGTGAACATCAGCCCATGAAAAATTGCCTGCGGCAATGGGCTGACGCTACATTTCGTGAACATCAGCCCATGAAAAATTGCCTGCGGCAATGGGCTGACGCTACATTTCAGATTTTCTTCGAAAATCTGAAACATTACTCCCCAAAAACTGCCTTATAGTCTGCCTGGAATTTTTCGATTCCCTGATCGGTAAGCGGATGCTTTGTCATCTGCTCGATTACCTTGTAAGGAATAGTTGCAATGTCAGCGCCTGCAAGTGCGCAGTCGGTTACATGGATCGGGTTACGGATGGATGCTGCAATAATCTCGGTGTCATATCCGTAAATATCAAAGATCTCTGCGATCTGGCGGATCAGCTCGATACCCGGCTGGCTGATGTCATCCAGTCTGCCAAGGAATGGGGAAACATATGTAGCTCCTGCGTTTGCTGCAAGGATTGCCTGGTTTGCGCTGAAGATCAGGGTAACGTTTGTCTTGATGCCCTCAGAAGAAAGTACCTTTACGGCTTTGAGTCCTTCTACGGTCATAGGGATCTTTACAACCATGTTTGGATGGATGGCTGCGATCTCACGTCCTTCTTTGATCATGCCCTCTGCATCTACTGTTGTTGCCTTTACCTCGCCGCTGATCGGTCCGTCAACGATGGATGTGATCTCTTTAATGACTTCTGTAAAATCTCTTCCCTCTTTTGCGATCAGGGATGGGTTTGTGGTAACTCCACAGATGACCCCCATATCATTTGCTTTCTTAATGTCCTCTACATTTGCTGTATCCACGAAAAACTTCATAATAAAATACCTCCATTTTATTTGCATTTACTTTTATCTGTCAGCCTTAATATAGCACAGTCCAAAAGTAAACACAAGTATAAAGCAAAAGAAAATAAAAGTTATCAAAAGTAAACAAAAGTAATTCTTTTTATTTTAGGGCTGGCATAAATTCTTATTTTGGGTTATGATGGATTGCATATGAATAATTTTAGGAGACATAACGTTTTATGCTGCAACTGGAACGCCAGAAACATATTTTAAAATATTTAGAAAAAAATAGAAAAGCAACCACCAACGAACTGAGCGAGATGCTCGGCGTATCTGCCACCACCATCCGCACCGACTTAAATCAGATGGACAAAGAGAAACTTCTGACAAAAACACATGGTGGTGCTGTATATCGCGACAATTCTACCGATCAGAAGGAACTGACCGGACGGGCTTATTACTTTGATGAACGTGCGTTGGAAAATCAAAAAGAAAAGGAAATGATTGCCGATACGGCTGTAACCTTTGTGAAAGATCATATGTGTATCTTTCTTGATGCCAGCTCCACGGCTTACACACTTGGGATGAAACTGACCGGATTCACGGAGCTTACCGTCATTACGAACGGTATCAACCTTGCCCTGGCACTCAAAGATGTCCCTTGCATTACCGTGATTCTTACCGGCGGTATCGTAACTTCTGCATCTTCTTCCATTGAAGGACTGCTCGGAGAAGATCTGCTTAAAAAAATCCATACTGACATCGCATTTGTTTCTGCCCGTGGCTTTTCGGTGGAAAACGGGCTGACCGATTTCAGTATTTATGAGGCCGACCTGAAACGTATGTGCATCAAAGCATCTGCCAAAACCATCGCACTGATCGACCATACCAAATTCGATACATCTTCCATTTCCAGCTATGCATCCATCGACGATCTGCATCTTGTGATCACGGATGCCGGATTGTCCCAAAGCACCAAGGAAATCTACGAAAAAGCCGGCATTGATCTTATCGTTGCCGAATAGTTACTGTTATTTTTATACAAGGAGACTTCTTTATTATATGAAAATTCAATTATCCGAACACTTTACCTATAACAAACTGCTCCGGTTTGTTTTTCCCTCCATCGTTATGATGATTTTTACGTCTATCTACAGTGTCGTAGATGGATTATTTGTTTCTAATTTTGTTGGAAAAACAGCCCTTGCCTCCATCAATCTGATTTTCCCGTTTCTCATGGGACTGTCCGCTTTGGGCTTTATGATTGGAACCGGAGGTAGCGCGATCGTTGCCAAAACCTTGGGAGAAGGCGATCCGAAACGGGCCAATTCCTATTTTTCCATGCTTGTCTATGTGACAGCCATCGGCGGCATCATTCTGGCATTGCTCGGCATGCTTTTGGTCCCGTCCGTTGTTTCATTTCTCGGTGCCGAAGGCGAACTTCTCTCCAACTGCATTTTGTATGGCCGCATCAGTTTTATTTCCATGCCTGCCTTTATGCTGCAAAATGTATTCCAGAGTTTCTTTGTGACTGCGGAAAAACCAAAGCTTGGACTGGCTGTCATCATTACCGCCGGTGTCACCAATATGATTCTGGATCTGCTATTTGTCGGCATCCTTGGCTTCGGTCTGGCGGGTGCCGCCGTTGCAACCGTCTGCGGAGAGATGATTGGAGGACTTTTTCCTATATTCTATTTTTCCAGAAAAAACAGCAGTCTGCTCCGTCTTGGGAAAACACAGTTCAACGGCCGTATTCTCATGCAGACCTGCGTCAACGGTTCTTCGGAACTTATGACTAACCTCTCAAGCTCCATTGTAAATTCCCTTTACAATATCCAGTTAATGAAATTCGCCGGAGAAAACGGAGTCGCTGCTTACGCTGCGATCATGTATGTAAATTTTATATTTATTGCGATCTTTCTTGGCTATTCCATCGGAAGCGCACCGATCATCAGCTACCATTATGGTGCCGGAAATGATGGAGAACTGAAAAATCTGTACAAAAAAAGCCTGCAGCTGGTGGGCTCCTGGGGCATTCTTCTTTTCGTTCTTGCCCAGTTTCTCGCCACACCGCTTGCAAAGCTTTTTGTTGGTTATGACAGCACGCTGCTTGCTATGACACAGACCGGTTTCCGTATTTACAGTCTCGTGTATATCATCAACGGCTTTAATATATTCGGTTCCTCATTCTTTACCGCTTTAAGTAACGGAGTAGTCTCCGCAGTAATTTCCTTTTTGCGCACACTGGTCTTTCAGATCGGTGCTGTGTTCATTCTTCCCATTGTATTTGGTGGAATCAACGGAATCTGGAGTTCTGTGACCGTTGCAGAACTTCTTACATTATGCATCACGATCACATTCTTTGTGCGTCAGCGCAGGAAATATCACTATGCGTAAGCATTTTCTGCTTTCATAATCTTGATCAGCCGGCTTGTTCCAAGCCGGTCTGCACCAAGTTCAACAAACTTTTCTGCATCTGCAAACGACGCGATTCCACCTGCCGCTTTCACTTTCACATTTGCGCCTACATACTTCCGCATCAGCGCCACATCTTCAAACGTTGCTCCTCCGGTAGAAAATCCTGTAGATGTTTTAATAAATTCAGCACCGGCTTTCGTAACGATCTCGCACATTTTTATTTTCTCTTTCTCCGTAAGAAGACAGGTCTCTATGATGACCTTTAGGATTCTTCCCTCACAGGCGGCATGAACCTGGCGGATTTCTTCCTCAATCTCCTCGTACCGCTTATCCTTCAGAAAACCAATATTGATGACCATATCAATCTCCGAAGCACCATTTGCCACTGCATCTTTCGTCTCAAATACTTTGACCGCTGTGGTATGATATCCGTTCGGGAATCCGATCACGGTACAGATTGGAAGTCTGCCCTGCACATACTCCGCCGCCTGCTTCACATACGCTGCCGGTATGCAGGCCGATGCCGTATGGTACTTCATGGCATCATCGAGAATTTCCCTGATTTCCTCCCATGTCGCCGTCTGCGCAAGCAATGTATGATCAACCTTGTTCAATATTTCTTCTCTGTCCATTTTCCGTATCCTTTCTTATTCTCTTACTTTAACTCCTCTAAAATCGAGCTCCCAATTGTTCCTTCCGGCATAGAAAGTCCAAAGTTATCTGTGATAGTAGCGCCAATAATCGCAAAAGTAGAGGCTTCCTTTAATTTCTTTGGTTCTTTCATGGATGACGAATATGCAAGAAACGGAACCTTTTCTCTCGTATGATCTGTTCCGGTATATGTCGGATCGTTGCCGTGGTCCGCCGTTATGATGAGCAAATCGTCCTCTTTTAAAACTTCAAGCAACTCTCCCAGTTTCACATCAAAACGCTCAAGTTCCTGTGCATAACCCGTGACATTTCTCCGGTGTCCCCACAGTGCATCAAAGTCAACGAGATTTACAAAGCAAAGTCCGGTAAAGTCTCTCTGTGCAATTTCTATCGTCTGTTCCATTCCGTGAACCGAACTCTTTGACCTATTCGATTCTGTGATTCCCTCTCCGTCAAAAATGTCATAGATCTTTCCGACGGATATCACATCGTATCCGGCATCTTTCAGCACATTCAAAGCGGTTCGGCCAAATGGCTTGAGCGCATAATCGTGACGGTTGCTCGTCCGTTTAAATTCGCCCTTCTTCTTTCCCACATAAGGGCGTGCAATCACACGTCCGACTTTCCACTCATCTTTCATCGTAATTTTCCTGGCGATCTCACAGCAACGATACAGTTCATCGAGCCCAAACGTTTCCTCATTGCCACAGATCTGCAATACAGAGTCCGCAGAAGTATAGACAATCATATGTCCTGTCGCAATCTCTTCTTCTCCAAGTTCATCAAGGATCACTGTACCGCTGGCACTCTTGTTTCCGATTACCTTGTGTCCCGTGCGTTTTTCGAGTTCCTCGATCAGTTCCTTCGGGAATCCATGCTCGGTAAAAGTCAAAAACGGTTTCGTAATATGAAGTCCCATCATCTCCCAGTGTCCGGTCATTGTATCTTTGCCGTTGCTCGCCTCGTTCAAACGCGTATAATATGCTTTCGGCGTCTCGACCGGTGCAATATTTTTTAAAGGCTTCATGTTTGCAATACCAAGTTTCTGCAGATTTGGAATATGCAGATTTCCTACGGATTCTGCAATATGTCCCAAAGTATCGGTTCCTGCATCTCCAAATGCAGCAGCATCCACCGCATCGCCTGCGCCAAGAGAATCAATCACAATTGTAAAAACACGTTTATATTTTTTATAATCCATATATTTCACCTTCTCCTTTTACTTTCCTGTCTTCTCCTGATCTTCGCGGATCAATGTCCGCAGTGCCTCCACAGCGATTGAAATTGCAGCTTCTGTATCATGAACAATCGGGTTATCCATTCCACGCGCATTCCGCTCCTGATTTCCCATTACCAGTAAATCAGTTCCGCAGCGCACACCCAGATGTGCTGCCACAATAAACAGCGCCGCCGATTCCATCTCCGATGCCTTGCATCCCATACGTTTCCACGCTTCCCACTTATTGGTCAGTTCGTAGCTTACCGGCATCCGCTCCGGCTCATGCTGTCCGTAAAATGCATCTTTGCACTGTACCACTCCCGTGTGGTATGTGTATCCAAGCTTACGGCTGGCCGCCACCAATGCGTTGGTGGTATCTAAATCTGCAACCGCCGGATATTCGATTGGCGCATATTCCTTGCTTGTCCCTTCCATGCGCACCGCTCCGGTTGCAACAACAATATCGCCGCCTTTTACATCAAGATCAATGCCACCGCAGGTTCCGACACGGATAAAGGTGTCCGCCCCGCACAGTACCAGTTCTTCCATTGCAATCGATGCAGACGGACCTCCGATTCCTGTGGAAGTCACACTGACTTTGACTCCGTCAAGTTCTCCGGTATATGTCACAAATTCCCGGCTGTCTGCCACAAGATGTGCATTGTCAAAATGCTCCGCAATCTTTGCACAGCGCTTAGGATCCCCCGGCAAAATTACATAACGTCCCACATCTCCCGGACGTATCTGCAAATGATACTGTAAATCTTTTTCCCCCGAATAATTCTGCATCGCTTTTCCCTCTCTTTCACAAATGATCTGATATGCTATTCCCATGCACTTCGAAATAGTCGCTCTATGAGAAAAGTATACCACATCTACCTGCAAAGCAGTCCATTTTTTGTTACAATAACAGTTAATTTTATTATGCATTTCTTCGATACATATGTTACAATATGTATAAATGTTTAAATTAATATCTGGAGGCTTTCTTTATGAAACGTATAAAAAAATATCTCTTTCTATTACTTACTGCAATCCTGCTTTTTGCGCAGCCGGTGCCTCAGGTACAGGCCTTTACGACAACTGCCGCAACCGGACAGGTCAAATTAAATAAAAAATCTTTAACGATTGCCTATACCAAGACAGCCAAATTAAAACTGAAAAATGCACCTGCAAAGGTTGCCTGGTATTCAAGCAACACAAAGATTGCATACTGCGATGCCGGAACCGTCGAAGCCCGTTCCGTAGGCAAAGTAAAGATCACTGCAAAATGCAGAGGTATATCCTATACCTGTACCGTCACGGTTACTTCCGGAGAAAATGCCGGTTTAACTGAAAACGGGCGTTATACAAGCAAAAATAAAGTTGCTGCTTACATCCGCAGATATGGGAAACTTCCTTCCAATTTCATCACTAAATCAGAAGCTTCTGAACTTGGATGGAATGGCGGATCATTATTGAAATATTCCAAATATGCCTGCATTGGCGGTAACATCTATCACGATTATGAAGGAGTTCTTCCAAAAGCTGCCGGCAGAAAATATTATGAATGTGACATTGATACGATGGGTGCTTTAAGCCGCGGTGCCAAAAGAATTATCTACTCGAATGATGGACTGATCTATTATACCGACAACCATTACAATCATTTTAAGCAGTTGTAAATTCCAAAAGAGTACATAAAAATACCGTAACTTCTTATTTTTCAGAGGTTACGGTATTTTTTTAATTTAGATATTACAATTTTTTATAATCTTTCTGGCTCCTGCTTTGTCAATCATCACAATGCCTTTTTATAAATCTCAGCGATTTCCTCCTGTGAGAATACCACTGGATTATTTGCAATGCTATGCGCAGAAACTTTCATGCAGTTCTCTGCCATCCATGGAATGTCTTTCTCTTCAATTCCCAGATCAGACAATGTACAGGTAAGCTCGATATCCTCCAACAGTTCACGCACTTTTCCTGCCAGATCCTCCGCCTTTTCTCCACCAAACAATTTTGCAAGTTTTGCAAACTTCTCCGGCGCCCCCTGATAAGAATCTTCAATAATCGTTGGCGTCAGGGCCGCAAGTCCCTTTCCATGTACGACATCTTTCAATCCACTTGCCGGATGCTCCATACCATGTGCCAAAGTAACTCCGGTGGTATTGATCACCATGCCGCCGATCGTACTTGCCAGTGTGATTTTCTCCCAGCTGTCTTTGCTTCCGGTTCCTTTGTATACATCTACCAGATTGTGGGCAATCAGATCCACAGCATAAAGGCTTAATGCGTCCGTGAACGGCTGCGCAATCTTTGATGTATATGATTCCATGTTGTGACACAATGCATCAAAACCTACGGATGCCAGTACATGCTTTGGCATCGTCATCATACACTCCGGATCCACGATGGACACTTTTGCTACGATTGCATTACAGCGAAGTGATTTCTTGTCTCCATTGTCCGGATTGGTCAATACGGCAATACCATTTCCTTCTGATCCGGTACCACAGGTTGTCGGAATCAGAATAATCGGGAGTGCTGTATCGCTGGCTTTTTTGCCAAAAATGTAATCACTCACATCGCCGTCATTCACTGCGAGGAATGCAATTGCCTTGGCACAATCCATAATGCTTCCGCCACCGATGGCCACAACGACATCACAACCATTATCTTTTGCAAATGCGGCACCTTCCGCTGCCGTCGTGGTCAGCGGATTCTGCGCAACTTTATCAAACAGAACCGAATCGATTCCTTCTGCTTTGAGACTGTCTTTTACCTTGTCATAAAGTCCTGACTTTTTTGCACTGCTATGTCCTGTGACAATCAATGCTTTCTTTCCATATGGTTTTGTCAGTTCTCCTGCTTTTGCTACTTTTCCGGAACCAAATTCAATGTTTACCGGAAGAAAATACTTAAATGCAATATCACTCATTTTATCCCTCCATAGCAGTTACTACTGCTTTTTCAAAAATATCCAATCCTGCTGCAAGCTGCTCATCTGTAATTACCAGAGGAGCAAGGAAACGGATAACATTATTATAAACTCCTGCACCCTCTACAAGCAAGCCATTTTTTGCACACTCATTGATCACTGTTGCTGTAAGCTCCGGTGCCGGCTCCTTCGTCTCTTTATCTTTTACAAACTCAATACCGATCATTCCGCCAAGTCCACGGACATCTCCAACACAGTTATACTTTTCTTTCATAGCCAGATAACGCTCGGTCACTTTCTTTCCGATCTCACAGGAACGCTCTGCCAGATGGTCTCTCTCCATAATCTCGATGGTTTTTAACGCTGCCGCACAGGCCAGTGGGTTACCGCAGAATGTTCCACCGATGGTTCCCGGTGCAGCTGCCTCCATGATTTCTTTTCTTGCAACGATTGCGGAAAGCGGAACGCCAGCTGCAATGGATTTTGCTGTAGCAATAATATCCGGCTGTACGCCTGCCTCTTCCCAGTACATGCTCGCAAACATCCGTCCGGTTCTGCAGAATCCACTCTGTACCTCATCTGCAATAAGAAGAATGCCATTATCATCGCAAAGCCTGCGCACTGCCTTTACCCACTCGATTGGTGCCGGGATAAATCCTCCCTCACCCTGCAATGGCTCAACAACGATTGCTGCAATGGTATCGGCTGCCGCACACTGCTCAAAGACATCGGTCAGCGATTTCATATAGTAATCCAAAGCAGCATCCTGTGGCATTCCTTCCGGATTTCTATAATAGTATGGGAACTGTGCACGGAACACACCATTTGCAAGCTCGCCCATTCCCTTTGCATATGCTTTCTTAGATGTCATTGCCATGGTGTAATGGGTTCTTCCATGGAATGCTCCGGAAAATACAATAATATTTGGCCGTTTCGTGAAACTCTTTGCAATCTTAACTGCATTCTCATCTGCCTCTGCACCGCTGTTTGCGAAATATGCTTTTTTCTCGGTTCCCTTTACAGGAGCAATGCTGCAAAGCTTTTCTGCAAGTGATACATAGCCCTCATGAGTCACAACATTGAACATTCCATGGAAATATTTATCCGCCTGTGCTTTAACTGCCTCTACAACCTCTGGTTGTGAGAATCCAATGTTCAATACGCCGACACCACCGATCCAATCAAGGAATTTGTTTCCATCGACATCCTCAATCATTGCTCCCTCCCCGCGATCGATTACAACAGGATAACCGCAGCGGATTGCGGATGGTACTACATTTTCTCTTCTTTTAATAATTTCTGTAGCCTTAGGTCCTGGTAATGTATCTGTAATAATTTTTGGTAAGTCTGTTCTTAACATTTATTCGTCCTCCCTGTCGTTCTGTGTTTTCGTTGCATATATAATTGCACAATTGTTGTGCGGTTTCCATAGGTCTGCGGCACAAAATACATGGTGTTCTTTGTGCTGTCAGCACAGTTCTTTTCTTGACAACAGCCATTTTTTCTTTCATACTCATGTTGTGTGCCGGAACTTCTACCGGCTGCGTCAGGCATGGCAGGGGCGGACCCGATGGTATTTTATTCCACGGTTTTAGACAGAATTACTGAAGTTTTCAGTAGCCTTCTCCTGCCTTAATTTTTGTGTCCGGGCAATGCTTCGACTGTTTCCGTGGCGTGTCGGTCTGCCGGGAACACGCTCACAATTTCTAGGTTGCCTAAGTGGGTATCCTCAGGAAGTCGATATGAGCCGCCACGGTCAAAACTCGCATCAGGTATTACGAAATTGCGTTATGCTGTGCTGCTCAGACATTTGCCCCAGTGGCGGCACGTTTCCTTCGAATACCCACTAAGGCAACCACGAAATCGTTCGGACGTGTCCCCGGCAGACTGACACGCCACGGAAACTGTTGAACTTTAAACGGACATAAATAATAGAAAGAGGCAGGAGGAGGTTACGAAAAATTCGTGATTCTGAATAACTAGTGGAATAAAATACCATCGGGTCCACCCCTGCCATGCCTGACGCAACCGGTAGAAGTTCAAACATACAACATGAAATCGAAAGGAACTAAAAAATGGCTGTTTTCTTAAAAGAACTGTATCAAGCTACCAAAGACCTGTATCATCTGCATCTTTTGGCGGGCGCAGACGATCTGGACCACACAATCAACTGGGTATATATCTCCGAAGATATCACCACCTCCACCTTTTTAAATGGTGGTGAACTCATTATCACTACAGGTGTCACTTCCTCCGAAGACAAAGACTGGCTCAAGAAGTTTATTATAGAATTAATATCGCACAAAACAAGTGGTCTTATCATAAATACAGGAAAATACATCTTCGAAGATGATATCTCCGAGGAAATTTTGCGACTTTGTCATGAGCATCATTTTCCACTTTTTACGATGCCGTGGGAAACAAAAATTTTTGATATTACGCACAATTACTACAATCGCATTTTTGAAGATGTGCGAAACAACGATAAACTGACCGCAACTTTTGAAACAATTCTGTTCGAAGACCAAGTGTCCGAAAATGCTCTTTCCATTCTTACCGATGCCGGATTTATGGAAGACAATCTGCAAGTTCTGTATATTGATACAACACTTTCACAGAGTGCCTTGCGCCTTTTACACAGCGCATGCAAACGTTTCGGCAACTACCACATCTGCGCAGGAAAGGAAAGCACGATTGTGATTTTCTGTACCTCCATGCAGACTTCGACCGCCTGCCTGCAGATTCCAGCCTCTTTGCATGCACATTTTCCGGACCTGGGATTCCACAGTGGCTGTGGCAGTCTGTGCACGGACATAAAAAAACTGCGCACAGCTTACCTGCACGCAGTTTCCGCAGCACAAATGGCTGCATGTTCCAATGAACGCTTTTTCCATTATAATGATTTTGGATTTTATAAACTCCTGCTCGAAATTCAAGATACCGGTCTGATGAAGAACTACATCCGCGAATACCTTGGCACAGTCATGGATTATGATCAAAAGCACCATACGATGTTAACAGAAACATTGCATGAATACCTACTATGCGGGGGCAGTGTACAATTAGTTGCGCAGCATATGTTCTGTCACCGGAATACGATCAATTACCGCTTACGCATCTTAAAAGATGACCTTGGCTATTCGCTGGACGATGTCCAAACCCGCTTTGTCCTGCTGTCAGCGTATCAGCTCCACACCTTCTGTCAGCAGATTTTAAAGTTCTAACGAGCATGCATCAATTTCACGCAGTTCTTCTTCCGTGAAATCTGCACTTCCAAGAACTTTGAGGTTTTCAAGAATTTGCTGCGGGCGGGAAGCTCCAATTAGTACGGATGTAACAACACCATCGCGAATTACCCATTTCAAGGCCATCTGTGCCAGGCTTTCTCCTCTGGCTGCTGCAATAGCATTCAACCGGCGGATGCTTGCCAGCCGTTCCTCGCTGAACTGATCCGCATGAAGGAAACGTCCGTCCGTATTCACACGGCTATCCTTTGGAATCCCGTTTAAATAGCGGTCCGTGAGCATTCCCTGCGCCAACGGGCTATAAGAAATGATTCCTTTCTTCTGTTCGACCGCTGCCTGTTTCAATCCGTTGCGCTCAATAGTACGGTTGAATATATTATAAGAATTCTGATTGATTACGAACGGGCAATGCAATTCTTCCAGTATCGCTGCCGCACGTTTCATCGTCTCTCCATCATAATTTGACAGTCCCACATACAACGCTTTTCCGCTTTTTACAATCTGGTCCAATGCTCCCATCGTTTCCTCAAGCGGTGTCTCCGGATCCATGCGGTGATGATAGAAAATATCCACATAATCCAATCCCATACGTTTCAGGCTCTGATCCAGACTTGCAATTAGATACTTGCGGCTTCCCCAGTCCCCATAAGGTCCCGGCCACATATCAAATCCGGCTTTCGTGCTGATAATCAGTTCATCCCTGTATGCGCCAAATTCTTCTCGAAGAATTTTTCCAAGATTTGCCTCTGCACTTCCCGGCTGTGGTCCATAATTGTTCGCCAGATCAAAATGTGTAATCCCATGATCAAACGCGGTAAAGCACATCTGCTTCATATTCTCATAGACACCGGTATCTCCAAAATTGTGCCAGAATCCCAAAGAAACTTCCGGCAACTGTAATCCGCTGGCTCCGCAGCGGTGATATTTCATTGTCTCATAACGTGACTGATTTGCCTGATACATAAACATACTCCTTTCATGCAATAATTAAATTTTATTTTATAAAAAATTTATCATAAATACCGAATCCAAAGATAAACAAAATGATCAGTGGCAAAATATAGGTGATGTATCCACGCATCCAATTTTGTATCTTCAGGCCTTTTCCGGTATTAGCTTCCTTCGTATAATTGTTCCATCCCCAGCCATATTTGCTGGTGCAAAAAAGCAGGTATACCAAAGACCCCAGTGGAAGGAACAGGTTGCTGACCAGAAAATCTTCCAGATCCAGAACCGTTCCACCAAAGACATTTAAACCGCTCCACTGCCACAAATTGTATCCAAGCACACATGGAAGTGACAATACCATGATCAGAATCAAATTTACGGCACAGGACTTTCCTCTGCTGCATCCGGTCAGTTCCATTCCACAGGAAATGATATTCTCAAATACGGCCAGAATTGTCGAAAAAGCTGCAAAGAACATAAACAGGAAAAACAGGCTTCCCCACAATCTTCCCAATGGAATATGATTAAAAATATTTGGCAAAGTAATAAAAATCAGGCTTGGTCCGGATGTCTGATCTACATGGAAGGTAAAACATGCCGGAAAAATAATCAGACCTGCCGTAATCGCTACAAATGTATCAAGCACAGCTATATTTAAAGATTCTCCCAGCAACGAGCGCTCCTTGCCAATATAACTTCCAAATATCGCCATCGCTCCAATACCCAGACTCAATGTGAAAAATGCCTGATTCATAGCTGCTGTGATTGTTTTCACAATTCCGATTTCTTTCATGCGTGCAAAATCCGGAAGCAGATAAAAGGACAGACCTTCTTTTGCGCCATCCATAAAGAAACTGTTGATGGCAAGCACTATCATAATGCAAAGCAACGCGGTCATCATTACCTTTGTCACCTTCTCAAGCCCATTCTGCAGACCTCGCGAACACACAAACACGCCTGCGCATACCACAACAATCATCCAGAATCCCATGATCTGTGGCTTTCCTAACATCTCCGTAAACTGATCCGATACGCCCTGTGCATCCAGTCCCTCGAACTGTCCTCTCACACTGAGATAAAAATAATGAAGCATCCAGCCGGTTACTGTGGTATAAAACATCATCAGCAGATAACATCCGATCAATGTTATATAACCATGGATATGCCATTTCTGTCCCGGCTTTTCCAATGCCTGATATGCCTTAACCGGACTCTTCTGGCTGGCACGCCCTACCGCAAACTCCATGGTCATGATTGGAAGTCCCAAAAGCAACAGAAACAGGAGATAAAACAGCACAAATGCGCCGCCACCTCCCTGGCCTGCTGCGTATGGAAATTTCCACACATTTCCTATTCCGATGGCACATCCTGATGAAAGCAGGATAAATCCTAATCGTGATTTAAGTTTTTCTCTTTCGTTCATACAATAAAATCCCCTCTCGTTTGATCAACTACTATCAAGTTTATTGGCATCATGAAAAAAATAGTACGTGATTCAGAAGAAAATCTCCATGTATCAATCACGGAAGATTTCCGCTATTTCGTGTGCAATTTCTATACAGAAGCCGTAGCCGGGATGCTCATTAATCTGTTCCAGCATCCAGACATCTGTGAGTGCGCCAAAACCTATGAATATTTTCTGTCATACTGCATAATTCACTTCCGGCTGTATTGCTGTCACAGGGAAATCCTTCTTTAAATTAAAGTCCTACCTTTCTTTCAATAACAGACAGACTGCTTCCACATGTCTCGTAAAAGGAAACATATCATATGGGGAACATTCTTTCATCCGATATCCATGCTTTGTCAGATACTTCAGATCCCTTGCCAATGTATCCGGTCCACAGGATACATAGACCACTTTTTCCGGTGCCAGCTGAACGACTGAAGACAAAAATGCCTCATCACTTCCGGTACGCGGCGGATCCATGATGACGACATCCGCTTTCTGTCCATTTCGCGCCATCTCCACCATAAACTTTCCGGCATCTTCATTATAAAAAGTAACATTATGAATATTGTTTCGTTTGGCATTGGTGATTGCATCTTTGACTGCATCACGGTTCAGCTCCACTCCAATTACCTTCTTTGCCTTGCTGCTGGCAATCAGTCCAATCGTTCCGGTTCCGCAATATGCATCAATCACCGTTTCTTTCCCTGTCAGTTTTGCACAGGAAATGGCTTTCTTATACAGACGCTCTGTCTGCTGCGGATTTACCTGATAAAAGGAGGTCGGTGAAATGCGGAATGTACAGCCACATAATTCGTCCTCAATAAATCCTTTTCCGTAAATTGTAATGTTACGCTCTCCCAAAACCATGCTTGTCTTTCGATCATTGACATTGATGACAACCGTGCTGATTTCCGGGAATTTCTTTCGCAGTGCCTTTACAAAATTATTTTTAGATGGAAGGATTGGTGACACGAGCACCAGAACCACCATGATCTGTCCACTGTGGTACCCTTTGCGCACAAGCACATGACGTAACAATCCATAACCGGTATCCTCATCATACGCACGAATACGGAACGAACGCATCATATTTTTGATTTCACGAATGATTGCATCCGCCTGCTCATCCTCAATCTGGCACTGCTCCACATCCACAACATCATGCGAATGTTTCTCATACACTCCAGCCACAATATGTCCGCGTTTGGTGCAGGAAAAAGCAGCCTGTACTTTATGACGGTAATGGTACGGATTGTCCATTCCTACAATCGGATTTATCTTTCCAAACGGTTCCATGAGCTTTCGCATATAACTTTGCTTTTTTTCCAGCTGCTTTTTATAAGAAAAGCCCTGATAATCGCAGCCCCCACACTTCTTTGCATATGGGCAGTGTTCAGAAGACTTTTCTTTTTCCCCTGCCTGCAGTTTACGCTTGTCTGTATTTTTTAAATTGGTATGTTTCAACTCTTTTTTGAGATTTGAATTTTTGTTTATTTTCTCTTCCATTTTAATGCCTTCCGAATTTTTCATTGAATGTAACTATTCTGCCTCTTGGATTAGATACCATCGATTTATTATAACATCATTACCGCTAAAGAAAAAGGACATATGCAGTGCATACGTCCTTTCGGTTGGAAACTCCTCAATTTCCAACACAATTATCTAATTAACCATCAACTAACTAGTTGTTATCGCCGGTATTCTCGGTGCCTTCCGTCGGCTCTTCTGTTTCCGCTTTCACATCCGGATCTGCATAAGTGATCTCGTTGGAAGAACGGAAGATCGTATCATTCGAACCAAGCTGACATACTTTGACAGTATCACCATCCTCGATATCATCCTTACTGATTACAAGACAATCCGCAGAACTGAAAATGGTGTTCACTTTCTTGTCATTTACATACACACGGCTCCATTTCGTAAAGTTCTTTCCGCGAATAATAACTTCGGAATCTCCGATGGAATTGGTCGCACTGTTTACAACTACATCATCAACACCCATTACAATATCACTTGCAGGATATTTGTCCTGGCCATCGTAGCAGTAACGATCCCCGTAAAGAATATCATACTGTAAATTCTCAAGACCATCCTGATATGTTGTCGAATCACTCTGTGTCTGGTGATAAGAAAGGATTGTTCCTTCGTGAATACCTACAGAATTTGTAATACTTGCCATAAGCTGGTAGGCATATAAATCGGCATCCTGTTTCTTAAGCCCCATATTATTCCAGGTAACATATTTTGTCTTGTAAATATCCCCGGATTTCATATCATCATCGGTAAGTCCCATAGTTGGAAGGTGATCGCCGAAGAATACAATAACCGTATCTTCATCACGTTTGCTTACTTTCTTGATGAGATCATTCATAAAGGTATCAACCTCATTTAACTGGTTGATGTAATAGGTCCACTGATTTAATGATTCCTCATCATCAGCACCGGAAGCTACATACTTCGGATCATTGATCACTGGTGTCGTTGGATAATCACCGTGAGTACCAACTGTAATGGTATACGTAAAGTCTGGCTGATTTGGAGTGGAATCCAAAGTCTTCATAGTCTCATTTACCAGAATATCATCCGTTGCCCAGTTGCCGTTTGGCGTATAAGTCTGGATGTTCATAAGCTCTTTGCTGGTGAAAGTATCATACCCCATCATCGAAAATGCATTTACACGACTATAGAAGTTTCCGCCATTGTTATGTACTGCATGTGTTCCATATCCGATCGTAGCCAAATCAGATGCAGTGCTCTCACAATCCGTCTTCTTTAAAATTGTTTTATAAGGATATTCACCAGTACCAAAATATTTCATGCTCATTCCTGTAAGTACTTCAAACTCTGTGTTTGCTGTACCTGCACCAACAACTGGAACTGTCAGATATCCGCTTGTATATTTCTTCTCAAGTTTATGGAACGTTGGAATCGGATCCTCATTGTAATTTAAAAACTTAATCTCATCCGGATCACAGAAAGACTCTAACAGAACACAGATAATATTTGGAGCATTCTTTGAGGTAACCGTTGTCTCTTTCTTGTCGGCCGCAACCTGTTCCTCAATTCCATCAATATGCTGCTCATTGTAAGTATCCGGTTTTTTCATTCCGCGGTCTATAACGCTGGAAGAGAATCCATAAATAAATCCATAATTTTCATAACCCTGTGCAATGTTAGAGAAATAACTTGCTACAACATTGGTCTTCTGGGCTGCGGACGTTGTAATCGGCAGGCCAATAAAGAGAACGGATACGATAGAAGCTAATACTATCACTTTATGGATTTTTCCCTGAAAACGTGGTCCTTTGATAAAGAGCACGATGCAGAATAATGCGAACAATCCAAGGCCAATCACAACGATTGTTGCTTCTTCTGCCGTAAAATAGTTCGTATTGTTCATCGCAAGTAAGTCCGGAATACATTTCAAATCAGTAAATCCAAACGGTGTTACACGGTTTGAAAGAATGCATCCATTAATAATACCAAGTATAATCCAGAATCCGCTTATAATAATTCGAATAAAAGCACGTCTCCGGAACATATATGCAAAACACAACGATGCAAAAACAATAAGTGCATTATATAAGAAAGCAAACGTGTGTCCCGCAACGAAACTGCATGCCGATAAAAAATCTCTTCTTGAAATAACTTCCACAATAAATACCAAAGCACAGGAAATCAGTGCATGAAATAAAAGGGAATATTTATTTAAAAATGCAATTCTTCGCATGTATGCTTCGGAATGTTCTTTTTCAACTTTGGTAAAAAGCTTTGTTTTAATATTACTTAGAAATTTCTTCATATTTACCTCCTCTTTACTCAAGCAATAGATTACTCAAAAAGTGTCATAAAAGCAAGAGGTAAAATTTATAAAAAAACCCCAACAAAGTTGGGGTTTTGATGCAATATGAATAAATCGTGAACAAAAAATGTCCTATTTATTGGAACGTCTCCAGATGTGCATTTTTTCAGCCTCTGCAATCAGTTCATCACGGAAGTCCGGATGTGCAATAGAAATGAGGGCTTCTGCCTTCTGCCAGCTGGATAATCCCTTGACATTTACCATACCATATTCAGTTACCACATAGTGTGTATTCGCACGGGTATCCGTTACCACAGAACCTTCTGCAAGTGTCGGACGAATTCTCGAATGTGATACGCCCTGCTTATCTGTAAATGTAGAAGAACAGCAGATAAAGCTCTTACCACCATTGGAAAGATAAGCACCAAGTACGAAGTCTAACTGTCCGCCTGCACCACTGATGTGCTTAATTCCGGAAGACTCAGAACTTACCTGACCAAATAAGTCGATATCAACACAGTTGTTGATGGAAATAAAATTATCCAATGCAGCAATTGAACGAATGTCATTTGTATAACTTACAGGAGCACTCATCAACTCCGGATTTTCATCCAGGTAATCGTACATCTTCTTGGTTCCGGCACCGAAACCATATACCTGACGGAAACGGTCGATGTTCTTGTGAGCACCTGTAATTTTTCCAGCCTTGGCAATATCAACAAATGCATCTACGTACATCTCTGTATGTACACCAAGATCTTTCAGATCAGACTCAGCGATCAGAGAACCTACTGCATTTGGCATTCCACCGATACCAAGCTGTAAGCAGGCACCGTTTGGAATCTGATCAACGATGAGACGAGCTACTTTCTGATCAATCTCTGTAGCAGGACCGCCTGCACCAAGTTCACCGATTGGCGGATTCTCGCCTTCCACGATTGCATTGACTTTGGAAATATGGATTCCGTTCTCTGTTCCGCCTAAGCAACGCGGCATGTTCTCATTAACTTCAACGATGATATGCTTTGCTGTCTCACACATTGCGCCGAGATGAGAAGCACTTGGTCCAAAGTTAAAGTATCCATGCTTGTCCATCGGAGCTACCTGGAACATTGCAACATCATCCGGGCAATCCAGTTCACGATAATAGCGTGGAAGCTCTGAATAACGGATCGGCGCATAGTAAGCACATCCGCGGTTGATCAGCTTACGCTCATATCCGCCCATATGCCAGGAGTTCCATGTAAAATGTTCGCCTGCATCCTCTCTTTCAAAAACTGCAAGTGGTTTTAAGAGAATTCCACCGCGCAGGTTGATATCCTTCAATTCATCGGTACGTTTTGCCAGTGCTTTGTCCAAAGCATCAACTGTATTGGTACACCATCCATAATCTACCCAGTCACCGGACTTGATGACTTTTACTGCTTCGTCAGCAGATGTAAGTTTCTGTCTGTACTCTTCTGAAAAATCCATTGTAATAAGACCTCCTAGTTTAGTTTGAAGTGAAGTTGAAGCAACTTCGTTAATTTATTAACATTATTATAGCATTTATGAAATAGGAAAACAATGGTGATAGCTGGAAATCATGGAAAGTCTATGGTAAACTTGTGAAAGATCATATACTTACAAAACACACTATAAAGAAAAGTGATAAGGAAAATATTATGGAAAATCATACAATTGTAACATTAAAAAAAGGTGAAGGCCGCACAATAAAAGCAGGTGGTGCATGGATTTTCGACAACGAAATCGACACGATTACAGGTACTTTCAAAAATGGTGACGTGGTAAATGTCCATGATTTTGACGGATATCCGATGGGAAAAGGCTTTATTAACCAGAATTCCAAAATCCGTATCCGCATGATGACCCGGCATGCAGATCAGGATATTGATACAGAATTCCTTCGCATGCGTGTGCAGAATGCGTGGAATTATCGAAAAGCAACCGTCGATACTTCTTCCTGCCGCGTTGTTTTCGGTGAAGCAGATTTCCTGCCGGGACTTGTCATAGACAAGTACGAAGATGTGCTGGTTGTTGAATGTCTGGCCCTTGGAATGGAGCAGTTCAAAGAAACTATCGTTTCATTATTAAAAGAGGTTCTTTCCGAAGATGGTATTTCCATCCGTGGTGTCTACGAACGAAGCGATGCAAATGAACGCAAGAAAGAAGGGCTCGCAAAGGTCAAAGGCTTTATCGGCGAAGAATTTGATACCAATGTGGAAATTGTCGAGAATGGCGTTCACTATATGGTTGATGTGGTCAATGGGCAGAAGACCGGCTTTTTCTTAGATCAAAAGTACAATCGTCTCGCGATGCAGCGCATCTGCAAAGGCAAAAAAGTGTTGGACTGCTTTACGCATATGGGAACCTTTGCGCTAAATGCCGGAATCGCGGGTGCAACAGAGGTAACCGGACTTGACATTTCCGAATATGCCGTACAGCAGGCCGAGGCGAATGCGAAGTTGAATCATCTGGAGGACACCGTGCATTTTCGCTGCGCAAATGTGCTCGATGAACTTCCGAAACTTGCGGCTGCGGGCGAAAAGTATGATGTGGTGATTCTCGACCCGCCTGCATTTACGAAGTCCAAGGAAGCTACCAAAAACGCCATCAAGGGATATCGTGAAATTAACATGAAAGGTCTCAAACTCGTCAAAGATGGTGGCTATCTGGCAACCTGCTCCTGCTCTCACTTTATGACGCAGGAACTGCTGGCAAAAACGGTAAAGGAAGCGGCAAAGGCAGCACATAAGAGAATCCGCCAGGTGGAATTCCGCACACAGGCACCGGATCACCCGATTCTGTGGGCAAACTCTTCCAATGTGCCGGAATCATATTATCTTAAGTTCTTTATCTTCCAGGTTGTTGAGGAAAAATAGCATTTTAATGCAAATTCACGATCCTGCGCAAACTGTGCCGTATTATATAGAATCAGTACGTCTGTCGGACAAAACGTATCAAGGATTGCCTGACAACCGATATTAAGCTGTCTGAGATCTACAACAATTACTTTCTCATAATCCTCTGCCAGAAACGGAATCATGCAGTTTGCAAAGGAATCTTTGATCACAAGAAGCGTTTTTCCATTTTTCTCACCTCCGGTAATCTCGATAATTGCCTGATTGCCACCTGTAAAATAACTATACTCGTCACTGGTTTTCAGATAGGATGGAGCAAAAAGCGTTGTAAGCTTCGTCTCTCCCATATTATAAACAACGTCAAGGTCCATCTTGGGCTCATATGTCTCAATCACATCCTTTGCTGATGCCTGATTGACTTTTGCATACGTGGTACCGAGGAAATCATCGCTTACCGTAATAAAATCTTTCTTTTCATCTGCCCGCTTCTCATCCATCCCCGAAGCCTTAAGAAAAGACTGATATCCATACCACGCGCCAAGCGTTGTCCAATGATGATCTGTCCGGTAATAGATGTCTTCCTCCCGATGAGAACAAAGCGTCTCCTGCACCGGGACAACAACTGAATCCACAAGATTTCCAAGTTGTTCATTCAATGAATCGTACATCTTCTGCTCATCGTAAGTTGACGCACAAAACGGAAGCTTCTGCTGAAGCGTCCAGGTTTTCGTCGGAACAAGCATCACATGTACCGAATAATCATCTGCAATGTTTTTGACAAGCTCTACAAGCGACTTTATATTCTTTCGCTCCTGTTTCGTCTCAAACTCTGCATCCGTATGGTGCTCCAGCAGATAATCATCCTTTCCAAAATAAACTCCATTACTGACAGACTTTCCCATAAGACGTGATGCGTCGGTCTGCAACTGCACCCACATATCTCTTCCTGGAAACTGATCGCTTAGATATGTCTCATACTTTTCCTGAAAAGTTCCCTTTCGGATTGCCTCAGCACTCATTTTCGGTCTTGTCTGAAGTTCACGTTTTTCTGCGGACGAATAAGTCTTATCCGCTGATGTAATCCCTTTCACGCATAAACCGAAAAGAATGCACGTAAAAACAATAACCGGTAATAGATAATTTAACTTTTTCATTCAATTCTCCTTATCAAAATGAGCATATTAAGCACTTTTCATGTATACTATCAAAATTTGTTCTGTCAACAGATTTTAGAATCTGAAATACAAAAACGGATTATATGTTCCGTTGACCAGATAGGCGATAGAAAGAAGTAGAATAACTGCCACATAAACACTCATACAAAGAGATGCACCAATCCCGTCCTTCTTCGTCACTTTTTTTGCCAGATACTTCGGCAAAGAAGTGCAGCCGATTGCCATAATGACCATAAGCAATGCATTACTTACAAGAAGATACAAACTCTCCTTATTAACCACTCCCGCGCCTGCCATACCAAGCATCGCTTTCATATACACGCGATGTCCGTGAATATCTTCCCAGGCAAAAAGCAGCCATCCGAAATAAACGACTACAAGTGCATAAATATGAGAAAACACACGAGGAATCTTATCCAGCAACTTCAAAAGCCACGTTTTCTCCATAATCAGGAAAAAGCAAAAATACAATCCCCATAATGTAAAATTGATTGTTGTACCATGCCACAATCCGGTCAGAAACCATACAATAAAAATATTTAAAAATGTGCGTGCATTTCCTTTTCGGCTTCCACCGAGTGGTATGTATACATATTCTTTAAACCAGTTTCCAAGCGAAATATGCCACCGTCTCCAGAACTCTGTAATACTTTTTGCTTCATAAGGATATTTGAAATTCTCCGGAATTTCAAACCCAAAGACTGCCATCAGCCCGATTGCCATGTCTGAATAACCGGAAAAATCAAAGTAGATCTGAAACATAAATGCAAGGATTCCAAGCCATGCCGAAACGGTTGTCATCTGCGAAACTTTATAATTTGCAATTGTCTGAAAAATTTCTCCTGCCTGATTTGCAAGCAATACTTTTTTCCCAAGACCGCATACAAAACGGAGCATACCATACCGAATGCTCTCTAAGTTAATGGTTCTCTCGCGAAGTTGTGTCGCAATATCCGAAAACCGCACGATTGGACCTGCAATCAGCTGCGGAAACAGCGATATATATGCGCCAAAATTAATTGGATTCTTCTCCGCCTTTGCCTTTCCCCGGTACACATCAATCGTATAAGACATTGACTGAAATGTGTAAAATGAGATTCCAATCGGCAGCACAAACTTTCCTGCATATTTAAATACCGCAAGAAGCGTCAGATTAATAACAACCGATAAACCTACAAAAACTTTTGCGGTATTGCGTTTGTCTCTTGCAACAAAGTACCCTGCCAGTCCGCCATTCACATAATCCACAACTGTAGAAAATATCATCAGCCAGATATAGACAGGCTCTCCCCATGCGTAAAATGCCAGGCTGAACATGAAAAGGACAAGATTACGCCATGTATTTTTCATGCAGCCCGGCACCAAAAAATATACGATCAGAACCAATGGCAGAAAGCGGGTAAGAAACATAATACTGCTAAATACCATCTTTTACCTCTCATTTCACTTATTTATATAGCTTCTTGATTGCATTTACTGCTTTTTCATTCTGCTTTTTGTATGCTGCAATCACCTTTTCATCAGACTTTTGTTCCGTCTTACTATCAATACTTCCCAAAACAAAAAAGCAGACATAATTACCTTTTACATATACTTTTGATGCCTGCACTTTTAACTGATTTGCCGGATACTGATGCATATTTTCCATCAGATTCTTCTGATATTGCTTAAGTGCATTCTTAATCTTCTTTTTGGAATCTACACTCTTCGCTTTCACGATTACAAGTTCATCCGCATTCACGCTGATCATCGGAAGTTCTGCGACCACACCAGAATACCATTCTTTTTTCAGTCCATAGCGGGCATTTACTTCATCTTTACTCAGCTTGCTATTCGGTATATAGTCTTTGCCATATGCATCCTTTACTGCATTATATACTTTGTTTAAGTTTGGTGTTTTCTTTTTCTTGCTTGTCTTCTTTGTTGCAGCCTCAACAGTAACCGGCTCTGAAAATGGAACAACAACGGAAGCAGCTTCCACAACACATAAACATGCGATTAGCATCGCAATTAATTTCTTCTTCATAAACATCTTTCTCCTTTGTACCTATTACTATTTTTCATTTTAGTATTCATTCAATCACTGTATCATAGATTTATAGAAATAGCACGCATATTTTTCTTGAAATGTAAGAAAAAAACATGTCTAAGAATAAAAGCAGTCATTATGGTAATGGTTATGTTACTTTTACCGATAAATACAATTTCACTGCCAGCAGAAAATATTTATGCATCCTCAATTGTGAAAATAACAAAATCTTCACAAGTTATTATGGAACATGAAGGTGTATGTAACAGCTATGCTCTTGCATTTTATACTATGGCAACCGTGGAAGGAATACCATGCAGAGTCATATCAGTCACACCTTATTTCAGTTACAGAAAAATAAGGAAATTCGCAATTGACTAACTGCGTATAAACTTCCTATAATAGAGCCAATATATAAATGAAGTGCAGGCATTTTTGTAGAGGGAGGGATTACTATGCAGGCATTGTCAAAAGCTAAGAGTGGGGAAAGTTATACAATCAAATGGTTACTCGGATTACCGGAGGTCGTAGAATTTCTGCACCGTCATCATGTGGAAGAAGGCGGAAGCATCCGGATTATTCAGAAGCTTCAGACCGGAATGATCGTAGGTGTGCAGGGCGAACGATTTGCTCTGGGCAATGAAATTGCGGATCGAATTCAGGTATAAAACAAAAGGGCATTGACTTTATCGAAATGATAGAGGCAATGCCTTTTTTTGATGCGGCAAGAAGTCTGCGTACTGATGAGGGCGGGCACAACGGCAACCCATTTCCTTTTAAATATTTTTCAGCACATCCACTGCATCATCCAGATACGAATTCTCCATCTGGTAAAACTCGCCCGCATCTGCATGCTGCGCATATTCCGGATCAAGTGGCAACTTTCCAAGAACCTTAGTTCCAAGTCCTGCTGCAACTTCATCGATATGACTTTCTCCAAACAGCTTAATCTGCTTGCCACAATCCGGGCATTTCAGATAACTAAAATTCTCAACCACTCCAAGTACCGGTATATGCATCATATTGGCCATATTAAACGCCTTTTTGACAATCATCTGAACCAACTCCTGTGGAGATGTCACAATGACGATTCCATCCACTGGAAGTGACTGGAATACCGTAAGCGGTACATCACCAGTTCCTGGTGGCATATCAACGAATAAATAGTCTACATCGCCCCAGACTGTCTCATTCCAGAACTGTTTTACTGCTCCGGCAATTACCGGGCCTCTCCATACAACCGGCGCTTCTTCATCTTCCATCAGAAGATTGATAGAAATGATCTTGATGCCTTCCTTTGTTTCGTAAGGATACATTCCTTTGTCATCACCGACCACCTGTCCATGTGCTCCAAACATCTTTGGAATGGATGGACCTGTGATATCCGCATCAAGGATTCCTACTTTATATCCGGCTTTTGCCATCTTGACTGCAAGAGACGCTGTCACAAATGACTTACCAACGCCTCCTTTTCCACTGACAACTCCAATCACATGCTTGACATCCGAATAAGCATTCATCGCTTCTAACATGCTCTGCGGATTCTGTTTGCTTGCACATCCTTCACAACTTTCTTTTGAGCAGGTTGCTGCCCCACTACAACTTGCATTTTCTGGCATGATTACACTGCCTCCTTTTCTATTTTGTCGTACATTACTGATACAGGCTACCAAATCGTGAGAAAGGATAGTACGTAAAATACGCTTTTCCAATAATCTCATCTTTTGTTACATATGTATTCTCCCAGTATCTGGCATCATACGAATCATTTCGGTTATCTCCTAAAACAAGATACGAATCTTCCGGCACCTCGAATGAAAATGGCCCGGTCGCACGCACCCAGTCTTCTTTGAGATAATCTTCTTCCAACGGTACGTCGGAATTATTTATGTAAATCTTGCCTTCCGTGATGGTAACTTTTTCACCTGGAAGTCCGATTACACGCTTCACATATTTCTGACTTTCATCATCCGGGAATTTAAAGATGACAATATCACCTCTCTCCGGCTCTGAAAATTTGTATGCAAGACGAAATCCAAACAGATCATCTCCCGGCTCGATGGTATTTTCCATGGAACCTGTCGGAACCGTTGCATTGATAATTACATAATTTTTTAAAACAAGTGCCAATACAAAAGCCGCCAAAAGTGTCATGCACCAGCTCAGGACTTCTTTCCATGCCGGACGTTTCTTTTTCTCCCTGGCATTTGATTGTGACACAGTAGTTTTCTGTGCCTCTTCCTTGCTTTCCTCCACATTTTCCTCGATTATACGCTCTTCCATCTTTTCCCTCATCTTGTCTGCTCTCCTGGCTCAAACCACCAGTTAATAAAATCATCTCTGTGAAACTCCAATGCAATCAGTCCTAATTCTGCCCGATCCCGGTTATCTAACACGGATGAAATATATTCATTTAATGAAACCACAAAATCATCTTCCAGGCACCACATTGCCTGTACCGTTGCAATATTTTTAGCATCATTCCACTCGTCAATAAAACAGCCTCCAAAATCAACGATTTTGTCCCATCGCTTCTGTGTGTTTATGATGCGTTGCTTAATATTTTCCTTAATTACAGCCATCATCCTGTGCACTTTTGGATGATACTGCACTGGTGCGAGCATTTTTGCAAGCATGTGGTCTTCATTGATTATAATATCCAGAATTCCACTCTGATTATTCGTCACGTAACAGAATATTTCATCATAACCTAACTTCGGTGGTCGCAGATGATATGCATTCCGATATGCCACAACACTGCGTATCATATGGAAATCTGCCACCATCTCATCATATATAATCCCCGGACAATCACCTATAATATATCTTTGGGCTTTCCGATATGGTGCCATCATCTGACAAAAAATATCTCTGTTCTTTTCAAAAACAATCAGCTTATTTTCCTTTAAAAACCGCCGAAAATCCATCTGATAATTTCGTCGGTAATAGTCAAACAATCCCTTGGTAATAAATGCGATTCGAATTGCCTTCCCCTCAAAGCCGTGCACTATCGTTTCAATTGGCAGTTCCACTGTCTGACCTTTTAAGAATACATCAACTGTCACTGCTTTTGCAAGTAATTCCATCTCAGATTCGTATTCTGTTAAAACACTCTTCTGACCATCACTTAAATACAGATTCAGATTCAGAGGACTCTTATTAAAATACTTTACTATCTTTTGACCGATTTTTTCCCGCAACTGTTGAAATTTGTCATCTCTTACCAGACCTGTGCGATTCATAGGAATCGTTAGAAACCTCTTTTTCAGATGAAGCCGACAGGACATATACTGCACCCATTCCGGCTTCAATCCATTGCATTCGTCACCCTCTGCCACCAGAAAGTTTTGCTGGTACAATTTCGATTCCACTTTCATACGTTTATATTTACCATTGTACAGCCAGATAAATCCTTCCAGCTCCTCATCTGCAATGGGAATAGACACAATTCCTGCAATATCAGCAAGGGGGTTATCCAGAATTGGATTGGCACTTTTCAGAATCGTTTTCTTCTGGTCATACACAACTTCTATCGGAAATGGCGGATACATCAGATATCGAAGTACGGCATGCACCATCCCCCGGTGTGTCAGGCGCATGGCATACTGAGGCTTTAACACCAACGTGATTTTTGTTCCCGATGTTTCCCGATTCGATGTGATGTATTCAATCTCTTCCGTACCCTCTAGCCACTTTGCAGTGACCGCTTCGATTGCCTGCTGATCTGCAATATTCCATGCAGTATTTACACACTTATCTTTCTTTGCTTCAATCAGCATGGCACGGGAGACCGCAAAACTGGACAACATTCCCATTCCAAACTGCGAAACCGGTTCATAATCCAACTGTTGCTTTTCAAATGATTCGCTCGTGTAATAACTCTGTCCGACTTTTGAAACGTAACGCTCAATGTCCTGTCCATTCATCCCAATTCCATTATCTTCCACCGTCAGTCTCTGTGTCATGGAATTATACACAATCGAAATCTTCGGCTGATATGGGGGACGCATGGAATTCATCATACGAGCCTCTTCCATCTCCAAAAACTCTGTGCCCCAGCTATACTCTAACGCAGCACGGGTATTGCATGCATCAATGGCGTTTGCAAGCAGTTCCCTGATATACACATCCGGATTATCATAAAACTGTAATCCGGATACAGCATTCAAAATCAAATTCGATTTCATTTCCACTTTGCATTGCATCATAAATCATCCTCATTGAGCAATACTGCCTGTACTAAATACCGATTTTTTGCCTTTCCACTGATACATGTAGAAAGGGTCAGAATATGGCTGTCTGCGGTAACTTCCACATCATTCCTCAGGTTTCCTGATGTGCCTTTTTCGATCTGATCCACATAATTTTGTCTGCCATCCTGTGACTGAAAATCATAAGAATACAGGATATGCTCATTACCTGCTGTGTATGCAGCAAATATTTCATACACAAGTACACGGTCCCCTCTGTAAACATATACATACGGATCATTGACAAAAAAAGCTTTGTCTTCATAATAATGCAGTGTCTCGAACATTGTTTCGTTACGCATATTATGACCATACATAATGGTATTAAAATCAGAAAAATCTTTATTATTTTCTTTTTCTGTATAGATACATCCAGGATAGCCCCTGGTTCCATTCATATTGTAATTCAAGTAATAAGTATTGTCCGTTGGATGCTGTAACACCGGATAATCTACTTTGGTTCCCGGTATATAAATCCATGCATAAATATCTGGATTTACCTTTGCCAGTTCGTTCCAGTCCAATTGTTTCTGCGGAATATTGATTCCCGCAACCGCGCTGTCCTCCTGCTCCTGACTGTCCTGTGATTCCTCTTCCATCTTCTCAGTATTGGCATTCTGCCGGTCATCTGCAGAAGTAATTGCATTGTCGCTGTCCTGATTCTGCAGACGGTTCACACTTTCTGCAAGATCTTCATACTGTTTTTCTGCATTTCGTTCCACAATCCAGTTCCGAAGCATAATTCCAATAATCACAAGTAAAATTGCCGCAAGTAAAACAGTAAACAGTTTATAGATATTAAATTGTTTTTTTTCTTTTTTCTGTATTGTTTTTTCGTTCTTTTTCATCATATACTTCTCACATTTTACAAAGGCGGTAGATTCCTTTCCACCGCCTTTTGTATTTATTCTCCTCTCATGGAGAATCCGTTTATAGATCCTACATACTTGTGTATCCAGTGATTAATTTTTAGCAGCTTTTCTGCCGCACACGATGATTCCTGCGACAACTGCTACCGCAAGAATTGGTAATGCAGGCACAGAAGCTCCTGTCTTTGGGGATGTCATACCAACTGCCGCCACTGCACCATTGGTACTTCCTCCATTTGTTCCTGTTGTGTAAGAACTCGTTTTTCCATCAGAATATCCATCATTATAACCTTCGTCGTAACTGCCATCATCATCACTATCCGGGTAATTTACCGTAACATTCTGCTTTGCATTAACCGGATTGTTCTGATTATTTGTCTGACTGTTATTGTTCGTCTGCGAATTATTATTATTCGGGTTGAACGTCTGTGAATTATTCTGTGAGTCTCCTGTCGTATTATGACTATTGTTGTTTGTCTCAGAATTGTTTGTATTATTTTCTGTCTGATTCTTTGTTGGATCACTGACCGGTACATTTACATTCGAAGGATAACGAACGATTACAACCGGAGAAAATGAATACAATGTTACCGAAACCTGACCATTCGAAATGCTGGTTGGTTTCAAAGTCTCCCACTCACCTGATGATAACTGATGGAGTACATATACTTTATCTGTATATTTCACTCCAGGTACACTAAAAGTCAGGCGAATACCTTTCGATGTATTTACATTTTTGCCTACCGATAAATCTGTCATACCAAGAACCTCAGCATCCTTACTTGCCTGCTTTGCAGCAGAATTTGCCCTGGTTATCTGATCTGTGGTCGGTTTTGTACGTGTAACAGATACAATGTTATTATTGGAATTGTATGCTGATACATCTGAGACATTGCTGTCCCACTGTTTTGCCAGTTCCGCTAATGCGGTCTGGTTATTTGGCGATGGAAATGCAAATACGGTAGTTCCCATAGAGAGTACCAGTAACATTGCAAGCATACTCGCAACAACTTTCTTCATCTGTATCAACCTCCTTTCCTCAAAAGTATAGTATGTAGTATCTATATCAAGTGCGCGCGCACTGGATACCAAAATTATATGGTTTCAAAATATTTACGAAACCGGAGTATAAAAAACGCTCATGATCATATCCTGCATGGCATCTTCATCCACATGATACTCTTCGTACTCGTCACCCTGAACGGTTTTTCCCGGTACGGTATACATATCATCATCATTAAAATCATAACTCATAAGTTCATTGATCAAACTGGAAAAATCCACACTCGTAACCAGATAATCTTCAATCGAGTTGTATACACCCATAACGATAGAAGGATCATCTGCTGTCAAGGCCTTTAACCGGTCCATATAAGCAACGATGTACTGCTCCTCACGGCGCAGACGATCGGAAGCGCTGTCATATTTTCGAACATCTCTGCCTCTAAGATAATAATAGGCTTCCTGTCCGTTCAGGGTCACCTTATCCCCCTTATGCAGCTTCACATTGTAATCCGGATAGGAAATATTTTGTAAAACCTTTACTTTCACACCACCTACCGCATCATTCATCGTAGGAATTGCGCCCATGTTCATTGCAAGATAGCCACTGATTGGAATATTTCCAAACAAATCAGCCACTGCATCTACACTGCGCTGACAACTGATACGCTTGGCATCTCCAAATGCATGCTGCAGACAGATCTGTCCCTGAATGGTTCCCATACTATATCCTTCTTGGTCACACAGCTTGATATCCGTCATCGTATTACGATTGATAGAAATCACCTGTAATTTCTGGTTCAAAGAATCCACAACCAAAAGAAACATCGCATCGGACTGTCCACCATTGGTATAATCCGACGCCGTCGCAACCGGATCATCGTTATCAATTCCCATCATGAGAAAAACCCGGAGATTAGAATTGTAACGGTAATCCTTTCCCTTGTAAGTGACTGTTCCCTCCTGCCACTTTTCCGGTTTCTCTGTCGATTGTGTAACCGTTCCAGCCACCTTCGCCGGTTCCTGTACATCCGAAGCCCCATTCTCATTGGTATCATAACCACCATTCTGCGCTTTGGTCTGCACCCCTACAACAATGATCAGAACAAGTATAACTGCCATGGCACCAGACAAAAAATACAATACATTATGCAGTTTTTCTGATGACTCATGAAATCTTTTCATTCTTTCGTTTTCTCTTCCTTCTTGCCATAGTAACTTCCATAGTAACCACCATAGTAGCCGCCATAATAGCCACCTTCGTAGCTGCTCTTCTTCATCTTAACTTTATTCAAAACAGCTCCAAGAATCCGGACACCGGACACCTCCAGCTGCTTCTTGACATTCTGTATCAGGCGGCTGCTTGCCATCCCCTGGGAGATAACAAGAATCGCTCCATCACAGTGTTTTGCAATCACTGCTGCATCAATTGCAGCTCCGATCGGAGCACAATCCAAAAGAACGTAATTAAAATGTTCTTTTGCAAATTTCAACAATTCAATAAAATAATTCTTCTCTAAAATTTCTGTTGGATTCGGAACCGAAGGTCCTGCAAAAATCATAAATAACCCCGGGACTTCCGTTCCATACAGAACATCCTCCAACCGCTTCTGACCCGACAAAAAATGGGAAAGTCCATAAATTTCGCCACCATCACTGGCTGTCGCACGCAGACGTCCCACATATACCGACTTACGCATATCCGTATCGATCAAAAGAACGCGCTTTCCTGATTCTGTCAAAGAACGTGCCAGATCCATGGTTACTGTACTTTTTCCCTCATTTGGCAAAGCAGAAGTTACCACGATTGTCTGAATATCGTCACCACAAAACTGTATGTTTGTCTTTAACGCACGCAATGATTCTTTCATTGCATATTTTTGTTCTTTTAACCTGCCAAACTTAACTATCTTCATGATTTATCTCCTGCCCGCTTTTTGGATTTCTTTCTTGCTTTGGAAAAGCCTTTTTTGCTTCCACTGCAATTCTCACCATCATCCTCTGCTTCCTCAAGCGGCAATGTTCCCAATACGTTTAATCCAAGCTTCTTTTCCACATCTTCGGCGGTTATAATCGTATCATTGAACAGATAAGAAATCACTATAATAGCCATGGCAAGAAATGCGCCGAGTACAGCTCCAATCAGCGTATTTTTAATGATATTCGGACTGACCGGTTCTCCATCTGCATAACCCTTTTGAATGATCATCGGTGCATCCTGTACCATCTTGGCCGCAATAAATGTAGATCCTACATCTGCAATCTCATCTGCAATTTTCTTTGCCATCGCAGGATTTTCATCCCGAACTGTAATCTCAAGGATTCGTGAATTGGCCGGATTATTTAATGTTACCTTATCTTTTAATGAACGATACGTCTCATTCAGACTCAGGTTAACAATTACCTGTTCAAGCACCGGTCGTCCCTCTACAACAACCATATAGTCATTTGTAAGGCTGGTTCCTGTCTGAATGTCCGCAAGACTGGTAATTGATGTACTCTTGGAAAGTACATAAAGCTGCGATGTCGATTCATACTGTGGCACGATCATATAGTGACTGATTCCAAAAGCAATGCCACCACCAAGAACCGTCACAACAAGAATCAACAGCCACTGTGACAAAAGTACTGCCAGCAGTTCCCGCAGATCAATTTCTATTTCATCATCAAATTCCTGTGTTTTTTCCATGTATATCTCCGTCTGTAAAAATCTAGAACTATTATACTATATCGGCATCTTTTTCGCAATTCTAAAGGGAGTTCTAAGATTCAAACAAACGTTTTTCCAAAGCATCTGTCCGATTGAGATATTCCTGTCCCAGTTTTTCTGCAATCACTGCTCTTCCCAATGCAAGATTCGGCTTGCGGCCGTCTAAATTATGACAGTCACTTCCAAGGAGAACTTCCCCCTGCTGTTTTAATAATTTCAGGCATTTTCTGCGTTTTTTCCAATTAAGGAAAGGTCCGGCATTCATCTGCCGATAAATTGGAAGATCCATAATTTCATCCCACACTTCTTTCCTTTTCTGAAAATCATAAAAGCGCTCAATATGTGCCAGTACGACCTTCATGTTCGGACGATTTACCAATGCCCGGACATTATCAAGCATATCACTTGTCCACTGGGTAAACGGCATCTCAAGCAGTAAAATTCCTGTTCCCTGAATGCACAGTTCCGGTATCATAGATGCCTGCCCGATTCCCGAAAAATAATATACCTCTGCGCCCAGGTACATTTTTGGCAATTCAACGTTGTTCTTTTCTGCTTCTTCCTGTAATCTCTCATAACTGTGCGCTCTTCGTTTCAAAAAGCGTTCCACAGAATCTTCATCTGCATAAAAATGCGGGGTAGCCACAATCGTATGAACTCCCTGCTTTTTCTCCTCTTCGATCATCGCAAGCGACATCTGTGTATTTTTACTGCCATCATCAATCCCCGGCAGTATATGTGAATGAAAATCAATCATTTTCTGTTTTCCTCCGTATTTGACCAACATCACTATTATAACAAAAAAATCCCGCAGAACATACTCTTCTGCGGGATTTTCTTATTGTTTATAATAATTTTATCTTTGAAATTCAGAAATTATTAGCAAACACCCTGTGCAAGCATAGCATCTACTACCTTCTCAAATCCGGCAATATTAGCACCAGCTACATAGTCTGTCTTTCCACCAACTGTTGCATTGTATCTCTTAGCAGCATCGCTGATGTTAGCGTAGATTGTCTCCATGATTCCCTTGAGCTTTCCGTCAACTTCCTCGAATGTCCAAGAAAGTCTCTCAGAGTTCTGGCTCATCTCAAGTGCGGATGTAGCAACACCACCTGCATTGGCAGCCTTACCACCTACGAAGAGAACTCCATTCTCCTGTAAGTACTTTGTAGCCTCAAGAGTTGTAGGCATGTTAGCACCCTCTGTTACAGATGTAACACCGTTAGCAACGAGCATCTTAGCATCCTCGATGTCTAACTCGTTCTGTGTTGCACATGGAAGAGCAAGATCTACCTTGTACTGCCATACACCGTGCTCACCGTTCTGCTTAGCATGGTACTCAGCAGATGACTTAGCAGCTGCATACTCTGTAAGACGTGCGCGCTTAACTTCCTTAACTTCCTTAAGGAGTGCTACATCGATTCCGTTTGGATCATAGATCCATCCTGTAGAATCAGAACATGTTACAACCTTAACACCTAACTCCTGTGCCTTCTCGATTGCGTAGATAGCAACGTTACCGGATCCGGAAACTGCTGCTGTCTTTCCTTCAAGGCTCATACCATGATCTTTCCATAATGCGTTTGTAAGATATAACAGACCATATCCTGTAGCCTGTGTACGAGCAAGTGATCCACCATATGTAAGACCCTTACCAGTCAGCACACCTTCGTATGATCCACGAATTCTCTTATACTGTCCAAATAAGAAGCCGATCTCTCTTGCACCTGTTCCGATATCTCCGGCCGGTACGTCAACGTCTGCTCCGATATATTTGCAAAGTTCTGTCATGAAGCTCTGGCAGAATGCCATGATCTCTCTGTCTGATTTTCCCTTAGGATCGAAATCAGAACCACCTTTACCACCACCGATTGGAAGTGTTGTAAGAGAATTCTTAAATACCTGCTCGAAACCTAAGAACTTGATAATACCCAGGTTTACAGAAGGATGAAGTCTTAAACCTCCCTTGTATGGTCCAATGGAATTATTGAACTGTACACGGAAACCTCTGTTTACCTGAACCTGTCCGTTATCATCTACCCAAGGAACACGGAACATGATCTGACGATCTGGCTCTGTGATTCTCTCAAGAATCGCATTCTTTCTGTATAAATCCTCATTTGCATCAATAACAGGTCTTAAAGAATCAAGAACCTCTGTTACTGCCTGTAAGAATTCAGGCTGATCTGCATTTTTCTTCTTTACTACTTCGAGTACTTCATCAACGTAACCCATTTTTATATCTCCTTATCATATTATTTTTAACGACTCAGATCCATTAAGGACCTCAAATCGTCATATTTATTAATTAGTACACATCAACATCCTTATTCTAACGGAAAATGCAAGATTTTACAACAAAAATTTCTTTATTATTTTAAATTTCTACCACTTTAATGCTAAAAAGTTCCAAAAATGCAACAAAGTGATTCAAAACTTGCATTTTGAATCGCTCTTTTTTATCATTCTTGGTTATTTTTTACTATTTTCTACTCCTAAATAAGTATCTTGTTCGTCATATCATACTTATTTAGTATGAAACAGTTTGCACAAAAGATTTTATTCTTTTGTATCTTCCTCGCGATGAATCTTTGACCAGTCTACGAATTCAGATTCTTCATCCGTATCGTAATAATTCAGATGGAAATAATCTACCATTTTTGCCAATGCAAAAATAAGGACTTCCGTCTCCTGCTCCGTCATCTGATCTGCAATATTTTTGATCATCTGACGATGAAACTGCTCATGATGGTAATATGCGCTGCGCCCTCTGTCTGTCAGCCGGACTTTGACCACGCGCTTATCTTTTGTACTGCGTTCACGGATCACATAACCTTTGTCGCATAATGCATCCATAGCCTTGGTAAGTGTTCCTGTTGTAACGGACATCAGTTTGGCAACCGTCTTCATATTACGAGGTTCTTCAATACCAACAGCTTCAATAATATGCATATCATTGTAACTGATATCCTTAAATTCCTCTGTGATCAGACACTTTGATTCAATTTCCAATATATCCTTGAACAGTTTTACCAACAGTTCGTTTAATGTTTCTTCGAGTGTCATCCGTCTCTCCTCTTCGAATTTGTATCAGGTCTACCACTCAATCACACATGCTCCCCAGGTAAGTCCTGCGCCAAATCCTGCCATAACAATTTTATCCCCTTTGCTAATCATACCATCTTTTCTGACTTTATCAAGCAAAATCGGAACGCTGGCAGCGGATATATTACCACACTCCTCTAAATTTGTTGGAAACTTCTCCATCGGCTGACGCAGTCGCTTTGCCACAGACTCAATAATACGCAGATTTGCCTGATGCAATACAAAAAGTTTCACATCATCCACCGGTACGCCGGCTTTCTCCAACGCCTCACTGATTGCATGCGGAACAGTGCGCACTGCGAATTTGTAAACCGCAGATCCTTCCATCTGTGTGAAGGAATACTGCTGTGCCCCCATCTGATGATAGAGGTTGTTTACCGGACGGTTATCACATTTCAATGCCATACCGCCACTTCCATCCGATCCCTGCACCATGCTCAAAAGCTGCTCTCCCTGTGCACTGACAACAGCAGCTCCCGCACCGTCACCAAAAAGCACGCAGGTACTTCTGTCACCCCAGTCCATCATTTTGGAAAGTGTTTCCGCACCAATAATCAATGCATTTTTATATCTTCCCGTTTTAAAATAAGCATCCGCTGTCGCAAGTGCAAACAAAAACCCGGAGCATCCCGCACCCAGATCGAAAGCAGTCGCGTTCTTAGCACCGACCGCTGCCTGTACTTCACATGCCAATGTCGGGAATATGTAATCCGGCGATACCGTCGCTGCAATGATCAGGTCAAGATCATTGATGGAGATTTTTGCCTCATCCAAAGCTTTTTTCGCAGCTTCGACTGCCATGGATGTGGTCGTCTCATTTACTGCTATATGTCTTTTTTGAATACCGGTACGTGTGCGGATCCACTCATCCGAGGTATCCATCACCCGCGCCAGGTCGTCATTCGTTACGACTTTCTCCGGGAGTGCACTTCCGGTTCCTAATATCTTCATCTAAATTCTCCTTCTGTCCTTTTTAGAATTTACGGAAACGATCATATCGTTCTGCCGAAAGCTGTTCTCCCGACTTTCCATTCTGTGCCTTTAAGAACTTCTTCATGTTGCCCTTCATATAGTTTGCAATGGAAGTCAGTGCATCTTCGTCTGCACCACCAAATTCCGGAATAATATCGTCCACTACCTGCAGTTCTTTCAGATCCTGTGCGGTGATCTTCATTACCTCGGCAGCTTCTTTTGCACGTTTTCCGTCTTTCCACAGAATAGATGCGAATCCTTCCGGTGAAAGAATAGAATAAGTCGCATTTTCCATCATCCATACTTCATTTCCGACCGCCAGTGCAAGTGCTCCACCACTTCCACCTTCACCGATCATCAGACAGAGAATCGGAACTTTAATACCGGACATCTCATAAAGGTTTCTTGCAATTGCCTCGCCCTGTCCGTTTTCTTCCGCTTCTTTTCCAGGATAAGCGCCCGATGTATTTACAAATGTAATAATCGGACGGTTGAATTTTTCAGCCTGCTTCATCAGGCGGATTGCCTTGCGGTATCCTTCTGGCGAAGGCATTCCATAATTGCGATATGCGCAGTCTTTCAAATCTTTTCCTTTATGTACACCAATGACAGTAACCGGCTGTCCGTCCAGATATGCAAAACCTCCGACAATTGCCGGATCATCCCGGAAATAGCGGTCTCCGTGCATCTCCATGAACTCATCAAAAATTGTATCAATGTAATCCACAGAAGCCAGACGTTTCATCTGACGGGCTGCTGTCACCTTATCCCATGCATTCATAGGTTTTGCCTTGACATTGCGCTCTTTCATCAGTTCGGTCGGCTCATAGTTGTCATCTTCACGCAATGGATCAAAGTTTGCATAACCGGTTCTCGGCTCATGCATTTTCAAAATACGGTATAAAGTCATCTTTAAATCATCACGCTCGACGATTGCATCTATAAAGCCATGCTCTAACTGAAATTCTGCCCGCTGGAATCCTTCCGGCAGCTTCTGGCCAATTGTCTGCTCGATGACACGCGGACCTGCAAAACCGATCAAGGCTTTCGGCTCGGCAAGTATAATATCACCAAGCATTGCAAAGCTGGCGGTAACTCCACCGGTCGTAGGGTCCGTAAGTACCGGCACATAAAGCAGACCTGCATCCGAATGACGCTTGACTGCTGCGGAAGTTTTTGCCATCTGCATCAGGGAAACGATTCCTTCCTGCATACGTGCTCCACCGGAACAGCAGAACAGGATGACCGGAAGTTTCTTTTCCGTTGCATCCTCCATGGCGCGGGTAATTTTCTCACCTACGACATGGCCCATACTTCCCATCATAAAACGTGCATCAATAACACCAAGTACCGTCTTCTGTCCGTAAATAGTACATTCACCGATCGTAACACCTTCGGAAAGTCCTGTCTTTTCCTGTGTTGCCGCAACCTTCTCTTCGTACTCCGGGAAATTCAAAGGATTGCCCGTCTTTTCCTCTTCGAACCAGTTCTCAAAGCTGCCTGCGTCTGCAACCATTTTGATACGGTTCTTTGCACGTACACGGAAATAATAGCCACATTCATAGCAGACATATTTATTCTTAACGACTCTCTTTTTATCTAACTCTTTCTTGCAGATCTTACAGGTGACGGTCTCCGGGACTTCCGGTGCCGGCTGCTGAACCACGCTTTCCTCTTTCTTTTCCGGTTCCTGTCCTTCTACCGCTTTCTCTGTCTCTTCTGCATTTTTGTTCAATGAAATATATTTCTTAAATAACATAACCTTACCTCTTATCCAATTGCAAAGGTCAGCTCTGCCGAGCAGGCCAGTTTACCATTTACACGGGCTACCGCTTTACCAACACCAATCGGTCCCTTTACCTTAATAATCTCGGTTTCTAAGATCAGCGTATCTCCCGGAACGACCTTTTGCTTGAATTTTGCCTGATTGATTCCTGCAAAATATGCGGTCTTTCCTTTCCATTCCGGCTGGGAAAGAATCGCTACTGCTCCGGTCTGTGCCAGCGCTTCGATGATCAGCACACCCGGCATCACCGGATTTCCTGGAAAATGACCTGCAAAATAAGGCTCATTGAATGTCACATTCTTTTTTGCAACTGCCCGTACGCCAGGCTCCACTTCCTCGACGGTATCGATGAGAAGAAACGGCTGTCTGTGTGGAAGGATCTCCATGATTTCCTGTGTTGTCATGCTCATGTTGCTCTCCTCCTTATGCCTCATACCTGCGAATCAGAATACTTGCATTATGTCCGCCAAATCCAAGTGAATTTGACAATGCATATGGTACTTCTTCCTCATAAGCATCCTTACAGTAGTTCAGATCCATCTCTTCATCCGGAGTCTCATATCCAACCGTTCTGTGGATATATCCCTCTTCGATTTCTTTCACACAGGTAATAAACTCAACTGCACCTGCTGCACCGAGAAGATGACCGATCATAGACTTTGTAGAATTGATACGGATATCCTTTGCATGATCCCCAAATGCGAGCTTGATTGCACGAGTCTCAAAGAGATCATTGTGATGTGTTCCGGTTCCATGTGCATTAATGTAAGTAATCTCTTCCGGTTTCACACCAGCATCATCCATTGCATTGGTCATGGCACGGGCTGCACCTGCACCATCTTCCAATGGGGAAGTGATATGATAAGCATCTGCGGAACATCCGTATCCGACAACTTCTGCATAGATCTTTGCACCTCTTGCCTTTGCATGCTCAAGTTCTTCGAGCACGACAACACCTGCGCCCTCGCCGAGAACAAATCCGCTTCGGTTCTTATCAAATGGAAGTGAACATTTTGTCGGATCATCTACGGAAGATAATGCTGTGAGTGCTGCGAATCCGGCGATTGCTGTCGGGCAGACGCTTCCTTCGGTACCACCGGTAACCATAACATCAGCTTCACCATGCTGAATGCTGCGGAATGCTTCACCAATGCTATTTGTTCCTGTTGCACATGCTGTCACATCATTGATCGTCTTTCCCTGCAATCCAAACTGAATAGATACGTTACCACACGCCATATTCGAAATCATGAGCGGAACAAAAATCGGGTTTACTCTTCCCGGTCCTTTTTCTACAAGTTTTGTATATTCACGCTCGATTGCCTGTAAGCTTCCAACACCGGAGCCAATCGCTGTACCCACACGATACGGGTCTTCCTTTGCCATATCCAGTCCTGCATCTTCCAAAGCTTCTCTTGCAGCTGCTACTGCATACTGGGAAAAAAGCTCCATACGTTTTGCTGCTTTAAAATCCATATATTCTTTTCCAACAAAGCCTTTTACTTCAGCAGCCAGATGCGCCTTATATTCGCTCGCATCAAATTTTGTAATCTCAGCAAAACCAAGCTTGCTTTCCTTGATGCCATTCCAAAACTCATCTACATTTAATCCGATTGGTGTGATTGCTCCCAATCCGGTTACAACAACTCTTCTCATATCTACTACTCTATCCTTTCTTAAATCGCCATGCCGCCGTCAACGGACAATACCTGACCTGTGATGTAATTCGCATCCGGGGATGCCAGGAAAGCAACTGCCTTTGCGATGTCCTGCGGATGTCCGATCTTTCCAAGTGGAATCTGGCTCTTTAAATTCTCTTTTACGCTGTCCGATAATGCATCTGTCATGTCCGTCTCTACCAAGCCCGGTGCTACAGCATTGACATTGATGCCTCGGCTTGCGAGTTCTCTCGCAACTGCCTTTGTGAGTCCGATCACCCCTGCCTTACTTGCAGAATAATTTGCCTGTCCGGCATTTCCAAGGATTCCGGATACCGATGATATATTGATGATTTTTCCTGCACGCTGCTTTAAGAAATAGCGTGACATATGGCGAATTGTATTGAAACAGCCTTTCAGATTGGTATTGATGACTGCATCGAAATCTTCCTCGCTCATCTTCATCAACAGCCCGTCTCTTGTGATTCCCGCATTGTTTACCAGAATATCGATATGTGCATATTCCTTGATCAATGCAGTAATCATTGCTCCACAGGCTTCGTAATCCGATACACTGCACTGATATGCAATTGCATCGCCGCCCGCCGCTTTGATTTCTGCGACAGTCTGTTCTGCTGCCTCTTTGGAGCCATTATAATTTACAATGACAAATGCGCCTTTTGCGGCAAGTTCAAGAGCGATTGCTTTGCCAATTCCTCTGCCGGCACCTGTCACCAACGCATTTTTACCGGTTAACATAATTCTCGAAATCCTCCATCTTATCAATATTAAAGGTTGCAACATCACGGTTGATCTTGCGCATAAAGCCGGAGAGACTACGTCCCGGTCCGATCTCTACGAACTCATCTGCTCCATCTGCAATTAATCGCTCGATGGTCTGCTGCCAGCGAACGGACGAGGATACCTGACGGATCAAAAGATCCTTTACAGCAGATGCATCCTTTACATAATCTGCAGTAACATTGGATAAATATGGTATCTGAATATTCTGGATCTCTATATCTTTTAAAGCTTCACCGAGCTTTTCTCCTGCGCCTGTCAGCAACTGAGAATGGAACGGTCCGCTCACTTTAAGAGGTACGACACGCTTTGCACCGGCTTCCTTGCACTGTGCACCAGCTTCTTCAACCGCTGCTGCAGCACCTGTGATAACGATCTGTCCCGGACAGTTATAATTTGCTACGGATACAACGTAATCTGTCTCTCCGGAATTCTTCCGCTGGTTCTCTACCTCCGCACAGATTGCAGCAATCTTATCGGCATCCAGCCCAAGAATTGCAGACATTGCACCACCAGTCGGATATGCTTCCTGCATATAGATGCCACGTTTTCTTACAACTGCAAATGCATCTTTTAATGTCATGGTGCCGGATGCGATCAACGCACCGTACTCGCCAAGACTCAATCCTGCGGTCACATCACATGTGATTCCTTTTGCCTTTAATGCTTCATAAATGGCAGCTTCCGTTGTCAGCATACAAATCTGTGTGTATTCTGTAATATTCAGCTTGTCATTCTCCTCGAAGCAAAGTGCTGCAACATCTAATCCGGTAACTTCACTTGCCAGATCATATACTGCCTTTGCTTCCGGAATGGAATCATAAAATTCTTTTCCCATGCCAATATACTGTGATCCCTGTCCCGGGAACATAAATACTCGTTTCATTCTCTTCTCCTAACTTTCGGATTCTGATTTATTATCTGTTCCAATTATCGATTCAATAATTTCTGTGCGGTATTCATCACATCTGCAATAATCTCTGCACAGGTTTCTTTCTTCTTTACCAGTCCAGCAGACTGTCCTGCCATAACACTTCCGTACATGACATCGCCTTCCACAACTGCCTTGCGAAGTGCACCGAGTGTCAGGTGCTCAAGTTCATCTAATGTTGCCCCTTCTTTTTCCAGCTTAAGATATTCTCTGGTCATCTTGTTGCGGATAACACGGATCGGATGGCCCGTAGACATCCCTGTCACTTCTGAATCAATATCTTTTGCCTTGATAATTCTGTCCTTGTAATTCTCATGTACAGTAGATTCTTCTGCAACTACAAAGCGGGTTCCCATCTGAACCGCCTCAGCACCAAGCATCATAGCTGCTGCAAACCCTCTTCCGTCTGCAATACCACCGGCCGCGATCACCGGAATGGATACTGCATCCACGACCTGTGGAACCAGTGTCATTGTCGTCTGGGAACCGATGTGTCCACCGGATTCTGTTCCCTCAGCCACAACTGCATCTGCTCCGCCACGTTCCATCAGTTTTGCCAATGCCACGCTGGCTACCACCGGGATTACTTTGATACCGGCAGCTTTCCACATATCCATGTATTTTGCCGGGTTTCCGGCACCTGTCGTAACGACCTTTACTTTTTCTTCTACTAATACCTTGGCAATCTCATCTGCTTCCGGATTCATCAGCATCAGGTTCACGCCAAACGGCTTGTCGGTCTCCTTCTTTGCTGCCTGAATCTGCTCACGTACCCAGGATGCCGGAGCACCACCAGCCCCTATAATACCAAGGCCGCCAGCGTTTGATACAGCGCTGGCGAGTTCGTGAGTTGCTACCCAGGCCATTCCGCCCTGGATAATCGGATATTCAATTCCAAGAAGTTCCGTAACTCTTGTCTTCATAATTATGCCTCTACACCCTTGTCCTCAAGATATTTGATTACATCGTTTACGGTAAGAATCTTCTCAAGATCTTCAGAAGGAATCTCAACACCGTACTCTTCTTCCAGAGACATAACAAGTTCAAATAAATCTAAGGAATCAGCCTCTAAATCCTCTTTGAATCTTGATTCTGGTGTAATGGTTGCTGCATCGACGTTTAACTGGTCTGCAATAATCTCTTTTAACTTCTCTAACATGGTTTTATCTCCTTTTCCTTTTGTAGTGTTTTACACTTTATTTTCTTTGACTATGAAATAATTTGACAATCAAACTATTTGCTAGAGAAAGTATATTTCAAAATAGTTTGATTGTCAAGATATTTCTGGTAATTCCTTTGTATTCTATTATTTTCAGAGTTACTGTTCAGACACAAAAAGGAGTTGCAGTCTGCAACTCCTTTTTCTATTTCCTCTATGAAATTATTCACATCTCATTTAAATCTGAAATGTTGACAAAGCATCCAGCAGACTTTCTGCCTTAGAAGTCAGGCTCTGGGAAGCTTCATCCAGATTCTTGATTGCATCAATCTGTGTACCAGCCGCATTGTGTACGGAAGAAGAACAAGCAGCTGTCTTTGACGATGCATCTGTAATACTCTCAATGGCTGTCAAGGTCTCATTTCGTGCCCCATTCATTTCCTGTACATTGTTGATGATCGTCTCCAAAGCTTGAAGGAGCTGAGCTACCAGCTCATCAATATGACGGAAAGATGCAGTGGTTTCTTCTACCGCCCCAGACTGTGAACTTACAACCGTTTCGGCCTGTCTTGCAATTTCTACAACCTGTCCGGTCTTTCCAATAATTTCATTTACAATCAATGAAATCTGGGAAGAAGAGGCCAGGCACTGATCTGCAAGTTTACGGATTTCTTCTGCAACGACAGAGAATCCTCTTCCTGCTTCGCCGGCACGGGCTGCCTCAATGGAAGCATTCAAAGACAACAGATTTGTCTGTTCTGCAATCTCGTTAATTGCCGAAACAATATGTCCGATTGACTTTGATTTTTCTTCTAACTCTTCGATAGAAGTAATTACGTTTCTTGTAATTTCGGCTGTAGATTCTGCGCTCTTTGTCAAACTCTGTACGGATGAAATACCTGCGCTAATGGTTTCTCCGGTAATATTTGTAAGCTTTTCAATCTCATCAGCATTTGAACTTACATTATTAATCTTTCCAGAAAGCGAATCCATCTGATTCATGCAATTATCCGAGTTACTATCCAGTTTATTTACGCCATCTTCGATTTCAACGACCGCACTCTGGATATTTTTAGACGTCTCCATAAATGTTCCGGAAGTCTGTGCCACATGGGCTGCTGCCACGCCGACCTGTTCACTCACTTCATTGACATCCTTAATCAATGACTTCATATGTTCTACTGTATCGTTGACACCATCACACAATAATCCAAACTCATCTTTGTGCTTTGCGGTAAGTTTAACAGTCAGATCTCCGTTTGACACTTTGCGTAACTGGCGCAGAATATAGTGAATTGTTCCAGACATCTGTCTTGAAATAATAACGCCAAGAGCAAGAGCAAGAATCATACAGATAATGACCAATACGCTGGTCAGCTGCTTGATACCTGCGGACTGTTCCAAAAGACGGTCAGACGGAATCAAAGCCGTAACCATCAGATCTCCTGCAGACAATTTGCTGTATACAAACATATATTCTTTTCCCTGGAATGTAACCATCTGATTTCCGGAATCTGCCTTTCCATCAAATGCTTTCTTATAGAAGCTCGTTCCATAAATAAGTGACTTGTCTGTGCTCACATTTCCATCTGAGAAAAATTCCTTACCATCCTGATCTGTAATCAGAGCAACATATCCACCTTTTCCCGGATTCAATGACTGCATCGTTGAACGGATAAACTTGTCGCTGATATTAATAATCATCATTGCAGGCTGATTATTCATCTTCTTGGCGATACGGAAACAATAATTCTGAATATCCAGATCTAACACTTTATCCGCATCCTCATTTACACCAAAGAAATACCAGTTTGAAGCACTGCTGGTCGCAATCTTTCCCTGTTCGCATTTTGCATAGTCGCTATAAATATTTCTACCGTATACTTTGCCGTTTCCGTCTATAGTCTTTTTTTCATCTGCAATAATGAAAACACTCTGCATCTTGCTGTCCAAAGCCATCTTATTCCGGAATCTGCTTTGATAGTCCTTACGAATAGAAGACTCATCATATGCATCGAGAAATTGTCCGAAATACTTACGTAGGTCGGATTCCGTCAGATAGGTCTTAAATTCATCTTTCTCACTGGTAATTACCAGATTAATATACTGCTGCATGGTATTAGCTGTCTGCTGTACTGATTCCTTATATGTATTTACAATGGCGCTTGATGCCTTATTATAAGAAACAATACCAAGTACCAGTACACCGACAACCGGCAACAGAAACGATGCAATCAAACGCATCGCAATACTATGGTAAAATGGAATCTCCGACTTTTGTTTTGGTACTTTTTTCTTAGATTCTTTGGCTTTTACACCTTTTTTCCCTGTTGTCTTTGGGGCTTTTTCTTTCTTTGGTTTTGGAGCCTTTGCCGGTTTTGCAGACTTAACTTTCTTCACACGTACAGGCTTTTCTTTTTTCTTTTTCGTCTTTTCTTTCGAAATATTCTTCTTTTCTTCTGTATTATCCATGTCTTGTACGCCTCCATCAGGGACTATTTTTTATCGTACTTTATTACTATTAATATACTATAATATGTCCAAAAAATCAATGAAGACCTTGCCTGATTTGTAACTTTTGTCAATATCTACTCCTGTTTTGGTAATCGTACGATTGCAATACTTTTTGCTGGCATTTCTAATTGTCCCTGTGTAAGCCGAACCTCTTCCTTTGATTTCAGTGTAAGATATCCCACAAGTTCAGCATCTGCCAGTTGTGTATCGCCAATATTTACAAAACTATTGCTGTCTCCCAGTTGGTATACAATTCCTATAGTACTTTTGTCATAAGTTTTTGTAATTGCAGCCACGGATCCATCGCACAGGCTATCGATTTTTTCGATTGTTCCCCGGGCAATTTCCGGATTTTCATTTCTCAGGCGAAGCGCACGTTTATAATAATTCAAAATAGAATCCTCATCCTGCTCCTGCACGTCCACTCCCTCAAAAGAAGATTCAATTCCCTGGTCCATATCTGCCGGTCCATCCGTCATGCCTGTATTGTCCGTCTTTGACCACACCATTGGAATTCGTTTATTCTCGTCTTTCGTTCCGGCACTATTCATTCCGATTTCTTCTCCATAGTATACAAACGGACTTCCGTTCATTGTCATCAAAAGTCCTGCTGCTACTTTTATCTTCTCCGGATCATTGACAAGAACATTTGCGATACGTCCCATATCATGATTTGTCAAAAATGGAGCATCAATATAATCCGGATTCTTAGCCGAGAAATCCTGCTGATATTTTAACATTGCATTGACCAGAATATTCGGGTCTCCCTTTCTCGTCGCAGAAACAAGTTTTCCCTTTGCTGTCCCCGCATCGAAATTGAACATACTCGGTGTTTCGCTTCCATAATAATCTGCGATAACATTTTCACTTGCCCATACTTCGGATACCATATAAAAATCCGGGTTCCTTTTTTTGCAGTAAGTATAGTACCAATTCAAAACATCACTGTTGGCAACTGTGGCATTTTCTGTATAATGCATGGCTGCGTCCATACGGAATCCATCCACTCCCAAATCCATCCAGTAATCCGCAATATTCTCAAATTCTTTGCGGACAGCATCATTTTCCATATTCAGATCCGGCATTTCTGACCAGAAAGAACCTTCATACCACCAATTCGTTGTTCCCGGAACCTGATAATATGTCTGGCTCACCTTCTCATTAGAGAAATTGTAATAGCCTGCATATGGGCATACCGACAGATCCGGCTGCTCTCCATCTTTTAATCCAGCCAGATATTCACATGCCTGCGTAAACCACGGATGTTTCGATGAACTGTGGTTCATAACAAGATCAATCACAAGACGAATACCTTTTTCATGACAGGCATCTACAAGCTTTTTGAAATCTTCTGCCGTTCCGTATGCCGAATCTACATTTTCGTAATCTTCTACATCATATTTATGATACGTCGGCGAAGGCATGATTGGCATAAGCCAGATACCATTGCATCCCAGATCCGTAATATAATCCAGTTTTTCTGTCACACCATTTAAGTCTCCCATGCCATCTCCATCGCTGTCGTAGAATGAGCCGACAAAAATCTCATAATAATTGCGGTAATTGTCATCTATAATATTCAGATTGGCATCGTCATCGCCACCGGAAAACATGCACCCGGTCAGCATTGAAAACAATAACGCCAGCACGACCAGTGTCGAAATGATTCTTTTTTTCATATAATTTTCTCCTAATCATTGAACATCAGCCCCTGCATAATTTGCTTTCAGCAAATAGGCTGACAATATCTAAAACAGGCTGGCGATCAACAATCGCCAGCCTGTCTTTTTGTAAATACTTATTAACCCTTTACAGCACCTGTCAGTCCATCTACATAGAACTTCTGCATGAAGATGAAAAGAATAGCTATCGGAATAGATACAACAACTGCGGCTGCAGCCCATCTTGTAAACCATCCGTTTACAAACTCTTTCTCCAGCATATTGTACAGGAGAAGTGATACCGTCCAATACTTATCCTTTGGTCCAACAATGACACGTACAAATACGAAGTCAAGCCATGGAGCAAGGAATGCCGTAAGGATCGTATATACAACGATTGGTTTACTGAGCGGAAGGATGATCTTGTAAAATACCTGGAACTGATTACATCCATCCAGAATCGCTGCCTCTGACAGAGACTTTGGTACCGTATCAAAGAATCCCTTTGCGATATAAAATCCAACACCAGATCCTGCAGAATAAATCAGAATCAGAGCGATACGAAGCCCACTTCCCTCGGTCAGTCCAACTGCTTTTAAAATAAAGTATACTGCAACCATGGACATGAATGCCGGGAACAATCCAAGGATCATTGCCAGATTCATAAATGCTTTACGCATTCTAAAGCGCAGTCTTGACATACAGTAAGATACACTCAGTACGAATGTCGTTGAAATCAAGCATGAAAAAATGGAAATGATCAGCGTATTCATAAAAGCTCTCGGGAAGTTCAACAATGTTGTCTCCGTAAAGAGTCTCTTATAGTTATTAAATGTCAGTTCTTTTGGGAAGAAGTATGCAGTATATGCACCACTTTCCCCTCGCAAACTTGTCATGATAATCCAGAAAATCGGGAATAACCAGATCACTACCAGGATGGCAAGGATTATATGTACCAATGAATTTTTTGCAATTTTCTTTGCCCGGCCAGCGGTCATAGGGCGTTTGCTTACTTTTGCACTGCTCATTACATGAATCCCTCCTCATCTTTGTATGCTTTCGTATTTCTATAGGTGACTAATGCCACAATAGAAAGAACGACGAATGTTAAGATACCAATCACGGCACCGATGTTGTAATACTGATAATCAACGGTTAACTTGTACAGCCATGTTACCAGTAAGTCTGTCTTACCTGCGGTCTCTCCGACTGGTGTAGGCTTTCCTGCAGATAACAGATAGATAACGTTGAAGTTATTGATGTTACCTGTGAACTGTGTAATGATATAAGGTCCCATAATAAACATAATATATGGCAATGTAATTTTGTGGAAAATCTGTGCGGCATTGGCACCATCAATCTTGGCTGCCTCATACAACTCTGCCGGTACATTCTGCAATACACCGGTAACCTGAAGCATGGTGTACGGAATACCAACCCAGCAGTTAATTAAAATAACCGATACACGCGCCCACATCGTATTGGTCCAGAACGGAAGCGGATTCTGGATAAGTCCCCACTCCATCAGCAGGTTGTTGATCGCCCCATGTTCCTGAAGCATCTGTCTCATAACCAGTAAAGATACAAACTGTGGTACTGCAATGGAAATAACAAAACAGGTACGCCAGAATGCTTTGCACTTTGTCTCTTTGCGGTTGATGACAATCGCAAGGATCAGTCCCAGGAAGTTACATAAGAATGTAGCACATACTGCCCAGACAATGGTCCATCCTAAAACCCTCCAGAATGTCTTGCCTATCTTTCCGCCAAGTCCAAGTACCGTCTTAAAGTTCGCCAATCCAACCCAGTCAAACAAGGTCAGATGCTTGTTGATCGTAGAATAATTGGTAAATGCCATTGGAATCATGAATAACAATGGTAAAACTGTAAAAATAAGAATTCCCATCAATGGGAGAAACATTAATGTCTTGTATAAATTTTTATCAAATAAACTTTTGACATCCTTGCCAAAAGAATTGATTTCTTTTCCCTCTTTTGCGAGGCACTCTGCCATATATGCGCTTCTTAAATTTTCAGCCCACATATAAATAAATAAAAGAGTGATCGCAATCGTAGCAACACCGTATAACAACAATAATACGGAATTGTCACCCTGTACATACTCATATATCTGTTTCTGTTCATTAAATACCTCTTCCTGTTTTCTCCATCCTAATGAAGGAAGCATGGAAAGATAATATGCACCTGCATTGACCATAAACATAATATAGCCAATCTCAATTGCCAAAAAAATTAAACCTTTGATAATCTGCTTGTGGGCGATGTTTCCCAATCCCATTATAAGCGCTGATAACTTAACTGCAGCCCCGCCCTTCGTAAGCGCATTGGATACAGTGTACGGTGTAGCGAAGTCCGACTTCTTTTTGTTTGCACCTATCATACTTATCCTCCCGGCACATCTCACTGCGCCAAATTAATATGCTAATTTATTCCAAGGCTTCAGGGAAACATCCCCAAAGCCTTGAAATTGTTTATTTATTTGCTTGTACCCTGCAAATGATTGATTACTCTGTAAGTGAGCTGTTTAACTGCTCATTGAGTGCTTCTGTCTTCTCTTTTGCATTGTCAGCTGTAATCTGTCCTTCAGCACCGTGTACGAATGCATCACCGAATGGTGTAGATGCATCCCAGTAAGCCTGCATTGGGATGATTGGCTGAGCGATAGAGCAATTTGCTGCTATGTTTGCCAAAGCTGATGCAACTGCATCCTTGGCAACTTCTTCGTTAGAAACAAGGTTTGTATTAACAGGAGCCTGCTTTCTTAACTCAAAATGCTTTAACTGTGCGTCTTCGCTTCCTAAGTATGCAGCAAGCTTAACAGCAACTTCCTGATTCTTGCAGTTCGGGTTAACACCAATAGCCTTAGAACCAAGGAATGCCTTCAGCTGGCAGTCTTTTCCATCAACCTTGATTGTAGGAAGGGTTGCAACACCAACGTTCTCCTCACCAAGGTTCTTAACTACTGCATCATAGTTCCAGTTACCATTGAAGTAAGCATTTACAGATCCATCCTTTAATCCGGCAAGACCAATGGATCCATCGTGATCGTCCATTACGAAATTCTTGTTGTTGAATAAGTCAACAATGTACTTTGTTACTGCTACAGCGTTGTCTCCGCCGAAGTCATATCCCTTGGATGCATCTGTACCATCTCCGAAGATTGTACATCCGTTTGCTGCATAGAAGGAAGCAAGATACCAGCCGTTGTCAAATGGGAAAGAAACTTTTCCTTTCTCAAGCATTGTATCAAGGCTCTTTACATCATCTTCTGAGAAGACTCTCTTATCATAATACATAAACCATGTATTTGGTGTATAAGGAACACCATAAATATCTCCGTTGTATGTAACAGTTGCTGCCATAGCTTCTGGGTTAGAGCTCTTAACATATTCTGCTACATCTCCACCAAGCTTTGTTAATGCTCCGGCATCAACCAGCTGAGCAATCTGGTCATTTGCAAACATGAATACATCCGCTGCACTTGCAGGATCCTGTAATACGGTGTCTTTTGCATCAGACTCTGAACATGTTACATAATCAAATGTAATGTTCCACTCCGGATGTTCCTCGTTAAATGCCTCACACTCTGTCTTTAACCATGCCCCCTGTGCATCATCCTGATCCTCGGAAGGTCCCATAACTGTAAGTTTTACGTCCTGAGTCTCAACCTTATCATTGCTTGCTGATCCACCCTGTGTGTCATTTGTTGTTCCCTTGTCGCTGCCACATCCAGCAAACATAGTAGCTGTCATTGTTGCAACGAGCATTGCTGATAATACTTTCTTTTTCATAGTCTTCCTCTCCTTTTTTTAATGATAAGTCAAAAGTATATATAAAACGCCATCCGCGCCTTATATCAATATGTAAGAATCTGTTGATTCCTATCTGCGGTACACAGCCGCAAGATTGCGGATCCATGCACGTCTTCCGGCTTCCAACTGTTCTTTGTTCAGTCTCCATCGCCAGTTATATCCCACCGTTGCCGGCTGATTCATTCTCGCTTCATTCCCCAATTTCAGGAAATCCTGCATCTGAATAATCGCAATATCTGCAATACTTGCATATGCACATCGAATCAATCCGTCAACGATTTCTCCTCTGTCTTTGATATTGAGATATTCGTAGAGATAAGCCAGTTCATATTCTGTCTTATTTCTAAAGTATCCAACGATTGTCTCGTTGTCATGGGTTCCGGCATACACAACCATGTGCGGATCCGGATAATTGTGTGGCAGATGTTCATTGGCGGTATCACCATCAAACGCAAACATCAGCACCTTTGTTCCATACCATCCTGTCTTGGATAAGAGTTTCTTCACTCCCGGTATCAAAGCCTTTCCTCCAAGATCATCGGCGATCACTGGTGTTCCATCTAATACGGAATTGATTGCTTCCACCAGTTTTCTTCCCGGTCCTTTCATCCATTTGCCAACAGATGTGTCTTCCGCGTCTTTCGGAACCATGTAATTTTTCACGAATCCGGTAAAGTGGTCAATGCGAATAACATCAAACAGCTTTGCATTCATTGCAATTCGTTTTTTCCACCAGTCAAACCCATCCGCTTCCATGTTCTTCCAGTCATATAATGGGTTGCCCCAAATCTGACCCGTTTCGGAAAACTTATCCGGAACTGCGGCTGCAACATATGTTGCCTCTCCGTTTTCGTCCAATCGGAACTGCTCCGGGTGCAGCCATACATCCGCGCTGTCCAAACCGATAAAAAATGATACATCTCCAATCAGCTGTACGCCTTTTGCATTGGCATATTCCCTAAGCCTTGACCACTGTCCAAAGAACTTGTATTGACAAAACGCCCAAAACCTGATGTTATTATACAATGCTTTTCGGCATTTTGCAAGCGCAACCGGTTGTTTTTTTTTAATTTTTTCCGGCCAGTTTTGCCAGCGTTCATTTCCGTTGGTCTCTTTCAGTGCCATAAAGAGGCCGTAATCTTCGATCCAATCAGCATTTTCTTTCAAAAAATGCTGATATCCGGAATCGCTTTCGTCAAAACGCTCAAACGCCTGATGCAATACCCGGAACCGATTGTCAAACAATGTTGCATAATCGATGGTCGATTCATCCAGACCCCAGTTATAACAACTGATTTCGTCCTTTGTCAGCAATCCGTCTTCTATGAGTTCGTCCAGATCAATCAGATATGGACTTCCAGCGAATGCTGACATCGTCTGATACGGGCTGTCGCCATAACTTGTAGGACCAACCGGAAGTATCTGCCAGTATTTCTGTTTCAAATCTACCAGAAGGTCAACAAACTGTCTGGCTGCATCTCCCAAAGTACCAATACCGTACGGTGACGGAAGACTTGATACTGCAAGGAGGATTCCCGAACCTCTGGTTACTTCTTGTACTTCCAACTTATTTTCCACCTTGTCTCACGAACGTTTTCTATATTATTTTCATCATACTCCCCTATGTTGAAACGCTTCGAAAACTTTTTCGTGTTTTTTCGTATCTGAGCTTATTTTAGAATCTGAGTGGCATTTTGTCAACGATTTATGGTACTTCCGAATCATTTTTTCCGTTTTCAACGTATTTATTTGTACATTTTTGTGCATTTTTACTACAATATCTATGTAATGTTTCGAAAATATTTTATTGAAACATTTGCAATGGTTTAAGACAATGGATATAATAATAACTGATAGTTACAAACACATATATAAGGAGAAACCAATGGCAACGATTAAAGATATTGCGAATCGTCTCGGCGTATCCGTCAGCACTGTTTCCAAAGGATTAAATGGTGCCAGCGATATCAGTGAGGAATTGCGACAGATTGTTTTAGATACTGCCGTGGAAATGGGATATTCCACAAAGCGTTCCAAAAAAGAAGAAAATCGCAAACTTTGTATTTTTATAGAGAATATGTCTTACCAGTCAATTGATGAATTTGGTTATGATCTGGTACTCGGATTTAAGCAGAATGCGTTTCGCCACAAATGGGATGTACATATCGTACCAGTCACCCCAGCATTTCAGGAAGAAGAAAAATATGACACTTATTTATTAAAAAATGGCTATTGCGGAGCTTTTCTCATGGGATTTGCTTTACACGACGAATGGATGAAGCAGTTAGAAGATACGACCATGCCAACGGTCCTGTTAGATAACTTTATCGAAAACAATCCAAATGTGTGTTATATCGGTACAGACAGTTATGAAGGTATTTCCATGGCTGTCAATCATCTTTACACACTCGGCCACAAAAACATTGCATTTTTGAATGGTTCTTTATATTCCATGGTTTCTGACCAGCGTCAGGAAGCATTCGAGAATGCTATGCACAAATTGAACCTGCCAGTCCGTGAGGACCTGATGGCACATGGATATTATGTATCCGACAGTGCCAAGTATCATGTACCGGGTTTTCTTGCTGCAGGAGCGACTGCGATCATGTGTGGTAATGACCTGATTGCCAAAGGTGTCATTGACGAATGCACACAGCGCGGTTTCCGTGTTCCGGAAGATATCAGCGTTGTTGGATTTGACGATCTGTCCATCGCAGCGACTTTCGATCCACCTCTTACTACAATCCGTCAGGAACGAAACGAAATCGGGAAATGCGCTTATGTAATTTTAAATTCTCTGATTCATCATATTTCCATCAGCAAGACGCTGCTTCGTCCAAAGCTGATTGAACGCGAGTCCACCGCCCGCAGAACCAGTAAATAATTTTTTCATAGTAACTGAATAGTTACTTTTTATCTGACATTTAACAAAAAAGACACATGCCTTCGCATGTGTCTCATTCATGGGCAGAGGTGGATTCGAACCACCGAAGCAATTTGCAGCAGATTTACAGTCTGTCCCCTTTGGCCACTCGGGAATCTGCCCATCTTGATCAAAATATAAAATTATCCTGACAAGAAAGAATTATACCATAGCATGTTTTGCTTGGCAACCCTATTTTCTCATATTTTCGACTACTTATTTTCCTCAGGGTCAAATTCATAACATTCGCCTTCAAAATATTATGCTTCAAGGCCTATCACTTATAAAAACACAAAGTAAAAAAGACAGCCACGATCGCTGTCTTTTTAGGAGAAGGTATTTTTACTATGGGGTATAGCAAAAACTATATAATGTATTGGGGGGTTTTTACGGTTATTATAATACCATTGGACACGGAATAAGTGTGCACAAACCTCACAAATTTTTCGTATTTTTTCTGTACATATTGTACAGTGTTAAAATTGTTGTTTTTCTACATAGCATTCAAAAATATACAAATGCGCAATCGTTTTCTCATATTTTTTTGAATCTGCTCATTTTTCCAGGTTTCTGACATATCATCGTTTCTCATTTTCCCCATTGTCCTATCGGATTCCCATAATTCCGCCATTTACAAAGGTTTTTGACAAAGTAAAAAAGACAGCCACGATCGCTGTCTTTTTAGGAGAAGGTATTTTTACTATGGGGTATAGCAAAAACTATATATAATGTATTGGGGGGTTTTTACGGTTATTATAATACCATGGTCCGGCAGATAAGTGTGCACAAACTTCACAAAAGTCGCTATGTGTTTTTGTGTATATTGTACAACACCTTTTTCAACCTGCCAGACATCCAATTAAATTCTGCACAATTTCCTGTATAAATACCTTCCATCTTTCACTGCTGTACAATTACAGCAATGAATCTTTGTCAAATAGTGATTCAAATTCTTCCCTTGTGATCTTCTCTTTTTCCAAAAGAAGTGCTGCACAACGGTCTAACACATCACGATTCTCATTGATAATACGCTTTGCTTCCTCATAAGCATGATCAATAATGCTTTTGACTTCTGCATCGATAGCAGAAGCAACACCTTCGCTGTAATTGTGTGCATGGGCAAGATCACGTCCAATAAATACTTCGTCATCATCATCTTTGTAGCAGATCAGTCCAATATTCTCCGACATACCATAGCGCGTCACCATATCCCTTGCCATGGTAGTTGCCTGCTTGATATCCTGGGAAGCCCCGGTTGTAATATCATCAAATACCAATTCTTCTGCAACACGTCCACCAAGATCTACGACAATCTCCTGCAACATCCGTCCCTTGGAATTGAACATCTCATCCTTTTCCGGGAGTGGCATCGTATAACCTGCTGCACCTGCTCCTGTAGGGATAATAGATACCGTATGCACTGGTCCCACATCCGGAAGTACATGAAACAGAATCGCATGACCAGACTCATGGTATGCTGTAATACGCTTTTCCTTCTCAGAAATAATGCGGCTTCGTTTCTCGGCACCGATTCCGACTTTGATAAATGCTCGTTGGATATCTTCCTGCTTGATAAATGCTCGATTTTCTTTTGCTGCAAGGATAGCAGACTCGTTCAGCAGGTTCTCAAGATCTGCACCAGTAAATCCTGCTGTAGTCTGTGCAATCTGCTTCAGATCTACATCATCGCCCAACGGCTTGTTTTTTGCATGTACGGCAAGAATTTCTTCTCTTCCCGCAACATCCGGACGACCAACAACAATCTTACGGTCAAAACGTCCCGGACGCATAATTGCAGGATCAAGAATATCCACACGGTTGGTTGCAGCCATCACGATAATTCCTTCATTGACACCGAAACCATCCATCTCTACCAGCATCTGGTTGAGTGTCTGTTCTCGCTCGTCGTGGCCTCCACCCATACCGGTGCCTCGTCTTCTTGCTACTGCGTCAATCTCATCAATAAATACGATACATGGTGCGTTTTTCTTTGCGTCTTCAAAGAGATCACGGACACGGGATGCACCGACACCGACAAACATCTCTACGAAATCAGATCCGGAAATACTGAAAAACGGTACAGCAGCTTCTCCGGCAACGGCTTTTGCAAGTAATGTTTTACCTGTTCCAGGAGGTCCTACAAGAAGCACACCTTTCGGAATACGTGCACCCAGATTTGTGTATTTCTTAGGATCACGAAGAAAATCAACCAATTCTTCGAGATCTTCTTTTTCTTCACGCAAACCAGCTACATTTGCAAAGGACATCTTGTTGTCTTCTTCGGTCGAAAGCTTTGCACGGCTTTTTCCGAAATTCATCATTTTGCTGCCACCACTATTTGCTGCGGCATTGTTATTCATAATCATGAATAAGATGAAAAATGCACCAAAAATGAGCAGGTATGGCAACAATGTCATAATCCAGCTCTCTGCCGGAACATCCTCCACCACATAATTATCAAACTTATTCTGATCCATCAGCGTCTGCATCTCATTGATATCTGAGCTATACATGTACTGCTGCGTACCATCTTTCAATTTAATTTTCAGACTACCTGTTGGCACTTCGCGGTTCTGTTCCACCTTGACGTAGGTTACATTTCCCTTCTGCAATGCTTTCTCGAATTCTGCTCTGGTATAAGAACTGGTAGATGTATTTCCTGTCAATCCGTACCAGATGAGGATTACGACAAGAACCAGTATCGCGTAAAATCCAAATCCTCGAAAGCCTCTCTTACTATTTGTATTCACTTTGTTCTCCTTTTCTACTCTGCATCTTCCACAAATCCGATATACGGAAGATTGCGATATCTCTGATCATAATCAAGACCATATCCCACTACAAATTTGTCCGGGATTACAAATCCTGTATAATCTACTTCAAAATCATTTACCACACGGCGATCCGGCTTATCCAGCAGGGTGCATACCGTAAGTGTCTTTGGATTACGGCTTTTGAAAAGAGACAGCAGACGGCTGAGTGTATGGCCGCTGTCCACGATATCTTCAACGACAATAACATTTTCGCCTTCAATGGACTGCTCTAAGTCCTTCTTTACATTAACCACACCAGATGAACGAGTTTCTGCTCCATAGCTGGAAACAGACATAAAATCCATAGTCATCGGAAGTTCGATTCTTTTTGCAAGCTCTGTGGTAAAGAAAATTGATCCTTTTAATATGCAAACAAGGTATACGGACTCTCCCGCAAAACGTTTGGTAATTTCCGCACCGATTTCCGCAATTCGTTTATCCAGCTGCTCCTCTGTCAGATACACAGAAATCTCATGCTTTTTGTTATAATCCATCATCTTTAGTTCCTCCTTTATATATTAATTCCAGCACTATTTTTGTCTTTTCACTTACCATGCAGTCTGCACCCATACGGCAACCAACGATCCAGTGTATCTGCGCATTCTGCGCCACAAGCCAGATTTTATCCCTCATATCTGCGGATACTTTCTCATTGATAAAATAGTCTGCCAGCTTCTTTCGATGTCCCTCTCCATCGAATACAAAATAGTCCTGTTTTCTACGGGTTCGAATAGAAAAACCATCTCTAATCTTATCATAATCAAACCATTTCGTATACATTTTTCGTGGAATTTCCCCCATATTTCCATCAAATCGAAAAATATGCAGCATAAATTTTTCTCCCTGCGTTCCCGCCGGGATGACGATGGGTTCTCCTTTTTTCAAACTTGATCTGAGCCTTTCCTCTGAAATGACGATTTCCTGTCTGTCATTTTCTGCAGATTCCTGATGATCTTTCCACAGGACAATACTGTCATACTCTCTTTTTGCAACTACTCCATAAGGCAGATCGGCTCTGCGCCCACTCTGCTTTTCCAACAGGTCTGCAACCGCCTCCAAATGCGCTCCGGTAATGTCCTTGCGCTTCTGTGCAGCCTCTGCAACTGTCTCATGCAGCACTCGCATCCGCAGTGCCTTTGGAAGCTTCTGCAACCCCTGCACGGATAACCGGTACTTCTGCCCTTCTTTTATCCGACACCCCTCCAGCGCACGGGCAGTTTCTTCTTCGAGATACTCCCGCAGTTCCCACAGTCTGTGTGCCGTCTGATTCATGTGGAGAACCGCCTGTGCATTAATTTCTTTCATTTGCGGCAAAATGTTATGTCGTATCCGGTTTCTGCTATATACAAGTTCCTCATTTGTCGCATCCATGCAAAAATCCTGCCCCCGCGCACCTAAATACTGTTCAATCTCTTCCCTGCTGATTTCCAACAAAGGGCGGATATAACATTCCCCTTCCTCGCCCGTACGTACCGGCCGCATCCCGCACAAACCATCAAGCCCGCTGCCTCTCGCCAGCTGAAAAAGCATCGTCTCCGCATTATCCTCCATATGATGTGCCAGTGCAACTTTCGTACCTTCCTTTTCTTTTGCAACTTCCGCAAATATTTCATAACGCAGCTTACGGGCAGCTTCCTCATCCCCCATGTGATGTTTGTTTGCATATGCCGGAACATTCACCGGAAACTCCCGGTATGTGAGTGTTTGTTCCTGACAGAACTGTTTTACAAAAAGCGCATCTTCTTTACTCGCTTTCCCACGGATTCCATGTTCCACGTGGATAACTTCCAGCGAAAAATTCATTCGTGTGGACAATTCTTTTAAAATCAGGCATAGACAGATGGAATCTGCTCCACCAGAGACTCCAACAATCACACGGTTTCCCGCAGATACCATATGCCATTTGTTCATAAACTCACAAATATGTTCTATCATTATTTCTCCCAAATACCGGTCACAATGATGGTCATATCATCCATCGCATGTCCTCCCGTAAAAAGCAGAACATGTTCAAGCAACGCCCGCGCCATACCACCGGCATTATCTGTATTTATCTCACTGATCATCTCCGCAAGCTTTTCTTCCGGATTTTTTACATGCAAATATTCTAACACACCATCCGTTACCATGACAAGAAAATCCCCATGGCACATCTTTGCCTCTTGCGGCTTTGCAAGCTGCTGCATATACACCCCTGCCGGAAGCGACGAACTGCTCAGACAAGTCACCTCTTCTTTATGTTTCAAAAAGGAGGCCGCCGCGCCGATTTTTATCAGTTCCACTTTTCCCGTATACAGATCCACCGTCGCATAATCCATCGTGGAATAGCTTTCGTCGTCTCCTTTGAGCACCATCGCAGAATTCATCATACGGATTGCCGTATCGGTAGGAAATCCCGCCTCCATGAATTTTTCCATCAGGTCTACCACCATATCGCTCTCTTTACTCGCTGCTGGTCCGCTGCCCATACCGTCCGACAGACAGATATTGTATCTTCCGTTTTCCAAAAGAAAAAGTGAGAAATTGTCTCCGCTTATGGCCGCACCCTCTTTCGCCTTTGTCGCTACCCCGGATATGGCATCAAAACAAGTGTCCTCATATGCGGTAATGCTGACCGGATCACGCGTCAGAACCGCTCTGGCATCCTTTTGCAGACGCAACGCCATTCCCGTAGCTTTCTCAAGAGCACGCAAATAATTCTTCGACGGAATCCCGCCTCCCCATTTGCTTGCCACTTCCGCAGTAATGGAACGTCGTTTGTCCCTGTCTTCGTAAATATGGATCTGTTCTGCCACAAGACCTCTCTCCCGCACCTCAAATCCAATGCGAGCCAACAGCATCTTCGATTTTCCATCGAGATTCTTCTGTCCTTTCGTCCAGTCCTGCATCACATCCGCCATGGCATCTAACTGCCCCGCAATGACCATACGGTTTTCCTGCAGGCGCTGATACCATGCTTCGTTCAGTTCCATTCTTGAAAAAGCCCACACAGCCTCCTCCACCATTCCCCGATAACAGGGGCAGTTTTCCATATAATTGCTCTCTATGATATCCTCTTTCGAATTGTGTGCAACCACTGCCTGGAGCATTCGCCGTATTTTTGATGTATGCACATGCTTTGCTGCTCCCCAGCAAATCGCACAGGCATCACAGCTGCTGCACATTTTTGCAGTAATCTCTTCTTCCAAAACCGTAACGCTCTCGTGGCTCGACAATTCTTCTTTCTTCCCAATTGCAGCAAATGCCACAGAAAGTTCATCGACCGCTTCCGCAAAAGCCTGCATTCTTTCACTTTCATATCCCCCTGCCGGCTGCATCATAGCAACCTCCCTCTGCAAAAAAGGAGCGGCAAACACTTTCCCCATCTCCGATGACATTTGTAGCAGATAATGAAACACCACCGTCATCCCGCACACGGTCACACCCTCACACAATCCAAGAATCATTTCCCGCTGTTCCAATTTGGCAAATATCATTCCAGAGCAGTTCATTATGATCGTACATATTCCGGCAATGATTCCAGCTGTCCATCCGGCACATTTACGATTCGCCCACATATAAAAACGAATTCCGGTGCCTGCCACCAAAAGAATAAACAGATATTTTACCATCGCCCCCGGCGACATCGTATACCCCATCGTTGCAAACATCCCTATGTACAATAAAATATTTCGCCTCTGTTCCAGACAACACGCACCATAGAAAGCTGGCAGGAGCGGATAATATCCCATAATGCAGATCAGGGAACACACCACACCCATTCCTCCATAGCAGACTTTTACCATAACATTCATCCAATTTTTTTCTGTATTCATTTCACACCTCCACACAATGACTGGTAATTTTTTCATGGATGGATTATACGGGACATGTCTGAAAATACTTGTCATTTTTACGGTGCTTTTTGAAAAAGTTTTCGTCAAAACCTCTCCCCTCTGCCGATTCGAGGGAGCTTACGTAGGATGAAGAACATAAAAAAAGAAAGAATCTGGTCAGCCCAAATTCTTTCCCTACTTCTCTTTTTCCTTGAAAATAATTTCGTTCTTGTAAGTAAGCCCAAGCTTACTCTTCGCTACATCCTCAATATACTGTGAGGACTTCATGTATTCCTCAAGATCATCCAGTTCCGAAGATCTCTGCGTTTCATCCTGCTTTTCCTGCTGAAGTTCCGCTTCCTTCGCCTGATAATCACTGTCCTTTTGTTTTAATTTGCATATTTGTACAGCCATAACTGCAAGAAATGCGAGTACAATAATTGTAATGCTTACGGTACCGGCGTTCTTGCGTCTTCTTTTTTTAGCACTCATTTTTCTTCTCCGATTTCGTTGCTTTCCTTTTATCTCTTCTTATTGTAGCCACATTTTTCATTTTTTTCAATTGCTTTTTTGCAGAATGAATGATTTTTGTTATGTGAAACATCAAAGGTCTGCTGAAAACTGCATAGTACAATGCGGCTCCTGCCAGCCCCGCCACAAGCATATACCCTCGTATAATGCCATCATTCATCCGGCAAATGCGTAGAAAAATCCAGAACCCGCTGATCATCCAATACAATGCATCTTCAATAGATACCCAGATAATTCCATGCACAAAAATACGTCGTATGACCCGCAGCACATCGTAAACTAAAAACAAACCTGCGCCTGCAAGTATTGCCTGAACAAACAGCATCACTTCCACTTCAAGTCCGGATACCGGCTGCATCAGGAAAACAGCTTTCCAAGCATACCACCCTTTTTCCCGATTCCCGGTACCTGGGAATAATTGAGGGCATCTACCTGTCCATCAATATCCACCTCTCCCTTGTCCAGATTCAGGCGGTTCACATGAAGATCTTTGCCTTTGATATGAAGCATTCCAAGCTCTGTCTCAAGCAGAATCTCATTCACATCAAAGGATAATACATCCAATATTCCTGTAAAATTCCCTGTATGCCGGTTGTTCAGAATCATCTTGTGCTGATGTGTAATTGCCTTCTCTTCCATAAAAAAGACCTCCTATAGTTTTACTATATTAGAAGGCCTCTTTACTTATGACACATATTCAAATAAATCTTTTGCTTCTTCTTTCTTGGTAGTATCCTGAATGTCGAGAACACGAACCTTGACAGATTTCTGCCCAAAAAGAATTTCTATCTCATCTCCGACTTTCACGTTGGTGGATGCCTTGGCCGGCTTTCCGTTTACCATGACACGCCCCGCATCACACGCTTCATTTGCTACCGTGCGGCGCTTGATCAATCGGGATACTTTTAAAAACTTGTCTAATCTCATATTCTTTCTCCTGATAGAAAAAGTGGAGCCATATTATGGCTCCACCTGCTTATGCCCTAAATTAGTTTAAAGAATCCTTTAAAGCCTTTCCAGCCTTAAACTTAGGTGCCTTAGAAGCTGGGATCTTAATCTCCTGCTTTGTCTGTGGGTTTCTACCAACTCTTGCAGCTCTCTCGGATACCTCGAATGTACCGAATCCTACTAACTGTACCTTCTCACCCTTCTTTAATTCTTCAGCAATAACATCTGTAAATGCCTTAACGGCTGCCTCTGCGTCCTTCTTTGAGATTTCAGCCTTCTCAGCTACAGCTGCAACTAACTCTGCTTTGTTCATGTCAAAATTCCTCCTATGGATTCTATATTATATAATTCGAGTTCCTTCTCTCAAATTACTTACAAATCTATTTATACTTGTTTTCCTACTGTTTGTCAAGGAAAAATGCCATATTTTAGGGCTTTTCAGCCTTGAAAAACATACAAAAAAGCAGTGGAAAAATCGTCATTTTGACACATTGGTACTCGTATTGTATAAACTGGACAACAAATCCTTCAGTACATCCGAATCATCATTGCTTTTTTGACTTTCGCTGTTCTTCCCCTCACTTGTCTTATTTTCTGTGCTTTGCGACCGCTGACTGCTCTGCGAATTTTCAGTCGTGCTGCTTGAGCTGCTCTCACTGTTCTTACCTGTAGATGTCCCGGAGGATTCACTGCCTTCCTCATCTTTAAGTTTAATAATGATTGTAGCTTCCGATGAATTTACATATAAATTCCGTTTCCATGCATCATAACCGTCCGCATACACGGTTACGGTATGAGAACCATAGGTCAGTTTCAGCGTCTTCCCGGCATCTGTCTCCTTTCCATCCACAAGCAGCAGGGCATCTTCCACGTCAATCGAAAATTTTATTTTTCCATATTGTGGGCCATCACCCTTTAACTCACTCAGATCAACCGTAGTTGTTTTTCCCCGCCGGATCTTAATTTTTTTGCTGCCGCCCCATCCATTATTCGCAACGGTCAGCGTATATTTTCCTTCGGGCACCTGTAATGTCAGGTCGGGTGTGATCTCCGTAAAGATCTTCTTCCCGAGCTGCAGAAAACTGCCTTCGAACAAGGACGTATTTTTTAGCCTCAGGGTTCCCTGCGCCGTCGTGATATTCACGGAAAGAATTTCTTTGTCCATTCCTACAACGGTAAGCGTATCACCCTGTTTAATGTCCGTTATATCCACTTTTTCATCCCCGGAAAACACAAATGTGTTGTCCTTATAACGGTATTTGTTGTCCGCGATCATGAGCATATTCTTCTCTTCATTCACGGAAAAACGCGTAATATCCTCATAAACCCATGCCTCATCCGACAACTGTATCTCGGATAATGTTCCATCCACCGTCTGTTCCCCGATGGTCACAAGAGCCCCCAGGGAAAATGCCGCCAACGTAGACTGATTTCCATATTTGTCTAAGAACTGTGTGTCTGCTCCATAATAAAAGCGATACTCCATTCCATTCGTATAACGGTAAAGGCGCAAACTTTCTTCTGTCTGATCTATCCCCGTAATAAGATAGGCCTCTTCCTTTTGTGTCTCCTGCGTGTCTGCTTCTGTCTGATCAGCAATAGAGTGATGAAAATATGTCATCCCATCATCCACGGTCTCCTTTCCGCACCCTGTCAGCATTACCGATGTCAGCAGAAAAACAACACAGATGATATATTGTATTGTCTTATGTATTTGTTTTTTATTCATAGCTTTAGTATACATGATTCTTAATTATTTTGAAATAACTTCTCCAAAAAGATGCTGCGCGCAGGCTCTAATTCAATCATCTGCCTTATTTTCTCAATATCCCGTTCCGAAACCCATGCTTTGTGCGAATTTATGTAATGATTAGAGATTTTCCAGAATTTTTCCGGAAACAAAAGAATTACCGAAAGCATCTGTCTCTCTTCCTTGGAAATTGTTCTCTCTCTGGCATAAATATCTATCAGACGCATTCCAATTTCCGGATTCCAATGATTCTTTTCAAGTATTTTGCGAAGAAAATTTGCAAGATCCGCAATCTGCAGATTACAAGACATGCTTTCATAGTTAATAATACAAAATCCATCCGGTCCGCGGACAATGTTATGTTGATTAAAGTCTCCGTGGCACAATAAACTGTCCGGCTTCTCTTTCATCTCGGAAAGAAGCTGTATCGCCTTTTTTGCTTGTTCAATGTAATGCGTATACTGATCCCAAAAATAACGTTCAAACTGATTTTTGCTTTTTTTCCCGTGCACATAGTTTTTCACCTTTATCAATTCCCGATAATGTCTTTGACAGATATTTCCCGGTTCATTGCGATCTGTTTTCATAAAGGCCGGAACCATCAGGGGGCAGATGGCCAATTTACGATGAATGCGTGCCAGAAGAGCCACTGCCTGCTGCATATCATTTTCCATCCCTGTCCGGCATTCCGTTCCGGAAATCATATCTTTCAGCCAGTACCGCTTCCCATATTCATCCTCAACAGATGCTTCTCCCTCTTTCGTCAGGCAGACCTGTTCCGCCACAATCCCCTCTTCCTGCAAATACTGCAAAACTTCCCGTAAAAATGCCGCCCGCTCCTTCGATCCCCGGAAGGGTATCAACAGCTTCAATCCCTGACTGGTATCACAGATATATGCACCTCTTCCTTTTGTGATCTGTTTTATATCAAGGTCGTACTGTTCCAGCAGCGCCTCCGACTGATTATACAAAAAAACCCCTCCCATATGACATACTGTGTTGCTATCATATGAGATGGGTCATTAAAATATGCGCCTCTTCCTCCAGACATTCTCTGGTATTACACTCCGGATGTTCCAATACAAGTTCAAACAAATGATCCAATACTGCTCCAATCTGTTTGCCCGGCTGCATTCCCATACGAATAAGATCCCGGCCATTCAAAGCCAGATCACTTTTTTTGACACACTGCTGCTCACGGATTATCTGCTGATACAATTTCTCAAACTCATCAATATAGGCAAGTTTTTCTCTCCGTTGATACATACTTTGTCCCAACGTATCCGCACGTTTTACTGCCAAAAGTCCCTCCATGTTTTCCTCACCGATACGGCTCATCATCCGCCGGACACTGGTAGCGCTCAGCGCCGGCCTGTCATCATGGTAACGTACAAACAGACAGACATGATTAATCGTATCATTGTCAAATTTCAAACGGCGAAGAATCTCTTTTGCCATTTTGGCGCCTTCCTGCGGATGTCCCTTAAAATGGTCCTGCCCCTCTTCATCCGTTGTAATGCAAAGAGGTTTGGCAACATCGTGAAGCAGAATTGCAAGCCGAAGTACTTTGTCCTCTGAAATCGCTTCCAATGCATGAATCGTATGTTCTCCGACGGTATACATGTGATGTTTGTTGTGTTGTGGTGTCTCCATCATCCGGTCAAATTCCGGTAAAAACACACGGCTCAACCCAAGTTCGTATACTTCCCGCATCTCCTGCGGATTTGCAGAGGTCAGGAGTTTCACCAATTCCATCTGGATACGTTCCGCACTGACTTTTGCAAGGGTAGGAGCTAAATCTGCAACTGCAACTTTCGTCCGCTCTTCGATGGAAAAACCAAGTTGTGCAGCAAAACGAACCGCCCGTAACATTCGAAGTGCATCCTCGCCAAAACGATCATGCGGATTCCCGACACAGCGAATGATGCCTTTTTTAAGATCCTGTTCTCCTTCAAAAGCATCCACAAGACCCGATTCGTCATTGTAAGCCATAGCATTAATCGTAAAATCCCTGCGTTTTAAATCTTCCACAAGATTCCCTGTAAAAATAACTTCCTTCGGATGCCGGCTGTCTTCATATTCTCCATCAATACGATATGTGGTCACTTCATATCCTACATGATCAAGCATTATGGTTACCGTTCCATGCTGAATTCCCGTATCAATCGTATGAGAAAACAATGATTTAACAATTTCCGGACGTGCGGAAGTTGTAATATCCCAATCTTTTGGTTCCCGTCCCAAAAGAGTATCCCTGACACAGCCACCCACAGCATATGCATCATACCCTTCCTTTTGCAGACGGTGAATTATTCGATTAACATGTTCCGGTAACTTCATTCTCATATAAATTTATAGTGTCCTTTTTCTCCCATTTTAACCGTGTATAGCAGATCATCCGCTTTACGGATCAATTCATTAATTTCATCCTCATTATGTACATTTGCAGCACTTGCAATACCAATGGAACATGTGATCAGCCGACCTGCATCTACAGTGATCTCATGCCCTAAATACTCTTCAATCTGCTTTTTAAATCCAGCATTCGCATCAATTCGCGCATAGATGTCCTTCGCTATTTTTTCAAGCGTATCCTTGTCCTTCGTCTCAAGTATGATAATAAACTCATCTCCGCCGAACCGGCTGACAAATCCTTTTCCCTGACTGACCTGTTTGAAAATGAGTGCCATCTCTTTGAGAATCAGATCTCCCACATCATGTCCGTATGTGTCATTGTAATGTTTGAAATTGTCCAGATCGATGAACATCAGCCCTATGTCACGCCCTGCAGATTTTCCTTTTAACTGTTCTTCTATCTTGCCAAGCTGCTGATACATTCCTGCACGGTTATAAATTCCAGTCAATATATCAGTAACTGCAGCCGCCTGAAGTTTACGATTCATCTCATATGCCTTCTCATATGCCTCGATTCGATTGATGGAATATTCCATCTCGCGAAAAAGCAGCTGATAAATATTCAGGTCATCTTCATTGAGCATATAACGTTCAATAGAACCATGCCAGTTATCTTTCATTCGCACATATGCGATCAAAAGGCTCGTAAGTGTTCCGTTTTTCATAAATGGCACTGCCACAAATGAACAGACATCATCCACACCAAAGTAAGAAATCATATCCTGATGTTCAAAAAATCCTTCACCTATCTTGGATACAACAAATCCCTGCGGATATTCCTTGATGGCATGATTGATGCCGCGTAATACTTCATCGGACATATTGCGTCCGGTATCATTGTATAACACATTTGGTTTACGATCCTGATAACAGATGTACAAAGCGCAATCAAGATTAAAATGATTGATAAAGCAACTGATTGCATTCTGCACCATTACCGGAACTTGCTGGTTTGTGACATCAATCAGTTTCTGCCACGTAGAAAGAAACTCCATCTGCCGCTTGGTGCTCTGGAAATCTTTTGCCAATCCTTCCTGCTTAATCAACGCTTCAATGCTTGTCTCTGAAACTCTGCAGGAACTACTGTCATTTTCCGGCTCAATCTCCTGTAACATGTCCATTTGCACAGAACTTTCCATCTCCGAACACATCTCTTCATGCTGGCGCAGCAATTCTTCTTCCCTCTCATACAGCTGCGTACGTCCAGTCTGTCGGAACAGATTCATTCTTGCCTGTCGGAAAATACGGTAACTGAAAAATTCATTTCCCTCTGCCTGCGCAAGAAAATGTTCTGCCTTCTCAAAATTATCATATGCCCCTTCAAAATTACCATCATACTGATTCAGAAGTGCCTGCGCAAATGTATAAAGAAACATATCATCATCGCACTGGGCATAATCATGAATGATTTCTTCATTATTATTTTTCTTTTCTTTTTCTACAATATAATTTAAAAACTGACGGCAGCTTAACAGATACCGTTCACAGGTAAAACGATCCTTCCGTGAAATACCTGCTAATGCCAGCAATGCATACAGTTTTGACAGATTGCATACCCGCAGACTGTTCAGATGTAACTTTTCAATTACTTTCATGGAAATCAACAGGTCATGCTCCGCATCTGCATAACGCTCCTGCATAATATAGTTCAAGGCACGATTGTAATATACTTCTGCAATATCTTCCGGCAGCCGCAACTCGTAAAAGATTTCAATTGCACGGTTATAATACTGTTGTGCCATCTCATTTTTTCCCATAGCACTAAGATTATAGCCAATTCCGGACATCAGTCTACCAGTATAAAAACTTCCCCTGGATTTCATAAACTCATAAGTGCGCACAGAATACAATAATGCAATCTCATTCATTCCATTTGTGGCTGCGATCATGATATTTTTCTGGTAAGCATCATATACCAGCTGCTCATTTCCGATTTTCTTTGCCAAAGCTACTCCCTTGCTGAAGTAAAACAACGCAGCTTCCGAACGATATGCCTTTGCTACAACCTTCGGATGATTGTCATATGCATATATGTAAATATGTGCCAGATGATTTCTGTATCCATACTGCATCAGCTTTTCGATGAGTTCTGCCTCAATCGGAATATCCTGCACACAGAAAAAGATATTATACCAGCCTGACATTCTGGTCATGACTTTTAAAAGTTCTGCCCGAAATACCTGCTTTGCATTTCCGCTTTCCATAGCATGCCCATATGCAAGATTTGCATACTTCTCCGCTTTTTCCAGTTTTCCCTGATACATATAGCAGGTTGCACGAAGGAAATCACACTGGGAACGATACATAGATTCATTTTCTTCCGGACTCATGTGTGTCGCTTCTGAAACAAGCTCAAGTGCTTTCGATAATTCTCCCAGCAAAATAGAGGTTCTGGCATACAAAAGATAGAAAGCACGTTTGCATGAAATTTCCATCTTTGCATCTTCAAATTTAATCTTATGTTCTACCCCTTGAAAATAACGTTTTGCCTGATCATAATCGAGAAATTCTACAATGTTTGCAACTTTTCGAATACTTTTTTCATAATTCTCATCTACATATACATTGTCTGTATAGCCTTCAACTAAAGGAAGTTCTTCTTTCAGTTCCGTCCTGCGGCGGTTGGAAGATCCGATATGATACAGCTGACTGTGATCTTCAAGGCTCTCAACGATACCATCCCAAACTTCCGCAATAGACTCCCATCGTCCGACAGAATCGTTTACTCCAAGCACAAGACCAATATTCGGATCGGGATTCGTAATAAGTGCATAAACCAGTTCAAATGCACTCCGGCTGGCCATCTGAAAACGATTAATTACAAGAACAATCGGATGTGTTTTTGCCAAAGCTTTCAGCATCGCTGCGATAGCCTCTGTCATACGGCCCTGCTCATATTCTACTTCGTTGAGCAGAACTCCCTCCTCCCTCTCACAGATTCCATTTTCATAATAACTGCGAAACACTTCTCTATGTAGTTCATATACACCACATTCTGTTAGAAATGTGTCAAAATCGCCATCTCGATACTTCCGGAACATATCGCAGATGGTGTCCAAAAACGGTTCATAAGCCCCCGTTAATTCACGGTATCCAAACTCATGCCAAGTAAAAAAAACGCTATCATCGTTTTCCTGATAACGCTTTATCATCTCTAAATTTTCAATTGAAAAATCATTATTATAGCTTGCCATAACAATGTTTCTCTCTGTTTTTCCCACACGGTTGTATACCTGTTCAATTACACCGTTATAATACTTATCAATCATGGATTACTCCCCCTGCAATCCTTTTTTGTGTCTGATAAATAACTTAAACACTAAAATATATAGTATGACAAACCCCTGTTTTTGTCAAGATTCACGCACTTTTTACCGTCTCCAAAAGCATACGGATTTTCTCATTTTCCGGCATAATTTTGTAGTCCATTTTTCTGCCCGTTATCGGATGCGTAAAGGTGATCCGGTAAGAACACAATCCCAGTTGCTCTGCCGGGCAATTTCCGTATTTCACATCTCCCACAATCGGAATTCCCGCATATGCCAGCTGCACACGAATCTGGTGATGTCTGCCTGTATGAAGTGTAATATCCAGCAGCACCTTTTGTCCTTTCTGCGCAACAACCTCATAATTCAAAAGTGCATGCTTGGTATTTTTAGTCTTCTGCGAGGTAATTGAAGAGATATTTTTCTTCGCATCAAAAACAATTTCATTTTCCAAAACTCCCTTTTCGGTCAACCCGATTTCTTCCATGGAATGTTTGCCCTCCGGAAGTTGCACCAGCGCATAATAATGTTTGCCCACAAAGCGATTCTTTATCTGTGCCGTTAGTTTTGCAGCCGCCTGAGGCGTTTTGGCATATACCATCACGCCCTCAACCGGCTGGTCTAACCGGTGAACAATTCCAATATAGGGTGGCTGTGTGCTGCCTTCCACACGTTTTTTTCCCACAATATAATTTTTTAAAATACTTTCCATATCTTTCTGTCCGAGACGTTTCGTCTGTGTTGCAACGCCCGCCGGTTTGTGACAGACAAGAATGGCTTCATCCTCGTATATGATTTCCGGTTGTGTCATATCTTCTCTAATTTTCCTTATATCCTGGTATAATGATTTCCTTTGCATGCTCTACCTGCTCCTTTGTTGGAGGTTCCACATCTTCTAGTGCATATGGAATACCAAGTTCCTTCCACTTAAATACGCCAAGTGTATGGTATGGTAAAATTTCCACACGATCTACTGTTTTTAACGTATCAATAAATGCGCGGAGCCTGTGTAACTGCCCGTCATCATCGGTAATGCCCGGAACAAGCACATGACGAATCCACATTGCCTTGCCATGATCCGACAAGCAGGTTGCCATATCCAAAATATTTTTATTTGTCTGACCTGTCAGTTTTTTATGCTCGTCCTCATCAATTTCCTTTATGTCGAGCATAAACAGATCCGTCACTTCCATCAGCTTTTCAAACTTGGAATAGAACGGTTCCTCACGGGTGAACGGGTTGCCCGATGTATCCAGACAGGTATTGACTCCCTTTTCTTTGGCAAGCGTAAACAATTCCGTAACAAAATCAATCTGTAACAGTGCTTCCCCGCCGCTTACGGTAATGCCACCCTTTTTGCCCCAGTATCTTTTATACCGCAACGCCTGTTGTAAAATTTCCTCTGCGCTTTTCATTTCCCCCTCGGTCTTTGCCCAGGTGTCCGGATTATGGCAGTATTTGCATCGCATATTGCAGCCCTTCAAAAATATCAGATAGCGTACACCCGGACCGTCTGCAGAACCGAATGTCTCGATTGAATGTATATTTCCTAGCATTATTTTACCTCGTTTTTTAGCCAAACCAATAAAAGTAACGAATTAATATTTAATTAGTATATGCAAATTATATCATAAAAACAGGGCTAATACACAAATATTCATTCATGTATTAACCCTGATTTCTTATTCATTCCAACGGATATGATCTACGAATTACTCTGTTACTTCGCAACTCTCGTGACCCTTTAGATCATATTACATATGATCGTGGCAGGTACGTGCGATTACATCCATCTGCTGTTCCTTAGTAAGATCGATGAACTTAACAGCGTAACCAGATACACGGATTGTGAAGTTTGCGTACTCTTCTTTCTCCGGATGCTCCATAGCGTCGATAAGCTTCTCCTTACCAAATACATTGACATTGAGGTGATGCGCACCCTGATCAAAGTATCCATCCATAACGTTTACAAGGTTATCGATACGCTCACCCTCTTCATTTCCAAGTGCACCAGGGTTGATGGTCTGGGTGTTGGAAATTCCGTCAAGTGCCCACTCATATGGGATCTTTGTCAGAGAGTTCAGGGAAGCAAGAAGTCCGCTCTTCTCTGCGCCGTAGCTTGGGTTAGCTCCCGGTGAAAGTGGCTCGCCTGCCTTACGTCCGTCTGGCATTGCTCCTGTAGCCTTACCGTATACAACGTTAGATGTAATTGTAAGGATAGAAGTTGTAGGCTCAGAATCACGGTATGTGTGATGTTTCTTTAACTTATCCATGAATGTCTGTAACAGCCATACTCCGATATCGTCGGCACGGTCATCATCGTTACCGTATCTTGGGAAGTCTCCCTCGATCTCGAAGTCTTTTGCAATTCCGTTCTCATCACGGATTACCTTAACCTTTGCGTACTTGATTGCAGAAAGAGAATCAATAACATGTGAGAATCCTGCAATACCGGTTGCGAATGTTCTCTTGAGATCGGTATCCATCAGAGAAAGTTCTGCTGCTTCATAGTAATATTTGTCATGCATATACTGGATCAGGTTTAAGGTATTTACATAAATATCTACTAACCAGTCCATCATCTTGTCGTACTTCTCCATAACTTCATCGTAATCAAGGTACTCAGATGTAATCGGCTTGTAATCAGGTCCGACCTGCTGGCCTGTCTTCTCATCCACACCACCGTTGATTGCGTAGAGGAGACACTTTGCAAGGTTTGCACGGGCACCGAAGAACTGCATCTCCTTACCTGTCTGTGTAGCGGAAACACAGCAGCAGATTGCATAATCATCGCCCCATACAGGCTTCATAGCGTCATCATTCTCGTACTGGATAGAGCTTGTATCGATAGAGATACGTGCTGCATAATCCTTGAATGCCTGTGGAAGTCTGGAAGAATATAATACTGTAAGATTTGGCTCCGGAGCCGGTCCCATATTCTCTAATGTATGCAGGAAACGGAAGTCGGACTTTGTAACCATAGAACGTCCGTCTACCCCTGTACCTGCAACGTCAAGTGTTGCCCATACCGGGTCACCTGAGAACAGCTGGTTGTAAGAAGGAATACGTGCAAACTTCACCATACGAAGCTTCATTGTGAAGTGATCAACTAATTCCTGTACTTCCTGCTCAGTGATAATACCCTTCTTTAAATCTCTCTCGAAGTAGATATCCAGGAAAGTAGAAACACGTCCAACGGACATTGCTGCACCGTTCTGTGTCTTGATTGCTGCAAGGTATCCGAAGTATAACCACTGTACAGCTTCCTTTGCGTTTGTTGCAGGTCTTGAAATATCGTATCCATAGATCTCTGCAAGCTTCTTCATATCCTCTAAGCATTTAATCTGCTCTGCGATCTCTTCTCTTAAACGGATCACATTGTCTGTCATCTCGCCACATCCACAGTTTGCCTTATCTTTCTTCTTCTCCTCGATGAGGTGATCGATACCATATAATGCAACACGACGGTAATCGCCGACAATACGTCCACGTCCGTATGTATCCGGAAGACCTGTTAAGATCTTATTGTGACGAACCTTCATCATCTCCGGTGTGTAAGCATCAAATACAGCTGTATTATGTGTCTTATGATACTTGGTAAAGATCTCCTTTAACTTGTCACTTACCTGGTATCCGTATGTCTCACATGCCTGAACAGCCATCTTGATTCCACCGTAAGGCATGAATGCACGCTTTAATGGTTTGTCTGTCTGTAAACCTACAATTGTCTCTAAATCCTTTAAGGACTCATCAATATATCCCGGACCATAAGCTGTAATACCTGTTACAACCTCTGTCTCCATATCAAGAACGCCACCCTTTGCACGTTCCTCTTTCTGTAACTTCTGTAATGCTCCCCAAAGCTTATCTGTTGCCTCTGTTGGTCCAGCGAGGAAGTCCTCGTTTCCATCATATGGGGTGTAGTTGTCCTGAATGAACTGACGAACATTGATTTCTTCTTTCCAAAGACGTCCTTCGAATCCATCCCATTCTTTCATTTCTAACATGATGTTCCTCCTTCTATAAAATTGATTGCACTATTGCCATATATTAGTTTTGTCTAACCATTGATAGGTTATACTAACATATGTAATTTGTCAAGTCCAGGGAATCGTGTTTTTGATTTGATACAAAGCACAACTCTTCAGTATCTTTATTCTGAAAAGTCTATATATCTAATTAAAAAAAGACCCTCCAGGCTCCTTTTGTTGCCCAGACGGTCGGCAATTGCAACGCTTCTCTGAAGCATCGCCTGCGATGCCTCGAAGAGACATTGCATTCTTCGGCAGCCAATAAAACTGCCATGTTATACTCCACGTGGTTCTCCACTCATTCCGTCAGTCATATAACGACTGTATTATAACTTACTGTGTCTCTTTGCGCAAGCAGAAAAATGTGGAAAATAAAAAGTCAGAAAACGCCAATTATGACACCTTCTGACTCTATGTTCTACGCACGAACGGCCCAACGCATTTTTGTGGAACGCGCACGCCCATTTTGTGCACATTCCTGTGCAGACGGTCGGATCACGTCCTTCGAATAATCACTGTAAATTCCTTCACGGAAACCTTCCTTTAATGCACGTTTTACCAATTTGTCCTCACCGGAATGGAAAGTAAGTATTGCTACACGTCCACCCGGTTTCAGCGCATCCGGAAGTTTCTCCATAAATTCATAAAGTACTTCAAATTCCCGGTTCACATCAATACGCAAAGCCTGAAATGTCCTCTGGCATGTTTTTTTAATTGTAACTTTCTTTTCTTTTTCCGGAAGAAAATCCAGTGTTTTTTCTATAACATGACGAAGTTTGGTTGTCGTATCAATACGATTTCCTTTTCGGATCTCATCAGTGATTGCTTTTGCCAGTTCTTCACAGTACGGTTCATCCGAGTTCTCATCCAGCATTCCTGCCAGTTCTTCTCTGGAAATATGATCGAGGCGTTCTGCCGCGCTGATTCCCTTTTCCGGATTCAGACGCAGATCCAGGGGGCCATCTACTTTAAAGGAAAAGCCTCTCTCCGGGTTGTCAATCTGCATCGAAGAAACACCTAAATCGGCCAATATGAAATCAAAGCCTCCGGCCTCCTTTGCAATCTCATCAATCGTGCAGAAGTTCTGCAGTTTGATTGTGAGGATATCCTCACCAAAGCCTGCATCCGCAAGTCTCTTTTTCGTCTTTGCGGACTCGATAGGGTCCACATCCGTCGCATACATGTGTCCCTTCCCCTGCAACTGCTGCAACATGGCCTTGGTATGTCCACCATAACCAAGCGTGGCATCAAATCCGGTCTCTCCCGGCTGAATATTTAAAAAGTTAATAATTTCGTTTACCATAATGGAAATATGCATTCCTGCCGGTGTATTTCCTTTTTGAATCACATGGGCGATCGTATCCTGATATTTTTCCGGATTCAGTTCCTTATATTTTTCCTCAAATTTCTTTGGATATTTTCCTTTATAACGCACACGTCTTTTGTGTACGGTTTCCTTCTGCTCTTCCATGCAGTCTCTCCTTGCCTTTTGCTGTTATTCCGTCTTCATGCGCGCCCGTTGCTTTTCATTGATGAATTTGCGCAGATTCGGATCCTCGTATTTCAATTTACACCCATACAGAAACTTATCTTTAGCGATTGTCTTTTTCCGCACACAGACACCTGCCAAAGGCATCTCCAGCTCCTGATTAAGCGTTTCTGCCCGCACAGATTCTCCCCTGCGGATGCCATCTTTATTCGTAATTATGGCAAACCCGGTCGCCGATACATCTCTGACCGTTCCGCCCACCTGTTCGTCCGACTGGCCGACATAAATATTCGCCGGCGCATGGATCTCCAGCCGGTAAGCATGCCGACGGTTCATTTTCGTTCCATCTTTGCTCGGTATAATGACATGACAATATCCATTATCACCTTTTGCTTTCTTGATTGTGATATCTTCCCACACAACTGGCGGCATATCATCTTTCAACAAATACAGATCGATCAGCACGTTTGGAGAATCAAAAGCGACTGTAAATGTACTCTCTTCTCCGTTGTCCCCCGCAGGGACTACTGTTCGGATTTCATCCACTGCCAAACCCGTAGGATACACTTTTTGTATCTTTACCGGGAAATCCAGTGACTTTGGACTTCTTACCTCTTCGCCATCTTTCATCATCTTCGAAAACACTTTAACAATAAGATGGCTGTCTTTTTCAACTTCCCCTATTTTCATAACTTTTTCCCTTTACAGTTTGAATCGGTAACCAACTCCCCAGATTGTTTCGATATACTGTGGTTTGTTGGTATTCATCTCAATTTTTTCACGAATCTTCTTGATGTGTACTGTAACAGTTGCAATGTCTCCAATAGATTCCATATCCCAGATTTTACGGAACAATTCTTCCTTTGTAAATACGTGATTCGGATTTTCCGCAAGGAAAGTAAGCAGATCGAATTCCTTCGTTGTAAACTGTCTCTCCTCACCATTTACCCATACACGACGCGCAGTCTTGTCAATTTTGATTCCGCGGATCTCAACAATATCATTCTCTACGGTATTGCTTCCGATCAGTCTCTCATAACGTGCAAGATGCGCCTTCACACGTGCAACCAATTCACTTGGTGAAAATGGCTTGGTGACATAATCATCTGCTCCCAGACCCAGTCCACGGATTTTATCAATATCATCCTTCTTGGCTGATACCATAAGGATCGGCGTATTCTTCTTCTCGCGAATCTGCTTGCAGATCTCAAAGCCATCCACTTCCGGTAACATCAAATCCAGAATAAACAGATCAAAATCTTCGTTTAAGGCCCTCTCCAATCCGCTTTTCCCATCATTTTCAATTTCAACTTCAAAGCCGCTGAGTTCCAGATAATCCTTCTCTAAATCTGCAATCGCCACTTCATCTTCTACAATTAAAATTCTACTCATTTGCTACCTCCTGATATTTGCGAATAACAAAATACATTGTTGTGCCACTGTTCTCTTTGCTGGTTGCCCAGATTTTTCCACCGTGGTCCTCAATAATTTTCTTTACAATCGACAGACCGATTCCGCTTCCGCCCGTCGCAGAATTGCGGGAGGCATCCGTGCGGTAAAACCGGTCAAAAATGTACGGCAGGTCTTTTTGCGCAATACCCCGTCCGTTATCCTCGATTTCTACCTGTATGAAATCCCCGACATCCTTAATACGAATGTTGATGAACTTCTCCGTCTTGTTCATATATTTCACAGAATTTCCAATAATGTTGTTGATTACGCGGCGGAGCTGCTCCGGATCTGCGATGATCATAGTATCTGCTGTGGCATAATTGAAATAGGACAGGCCAATACCTTTTGCTTCAAGGTCAAGCCCGATTTCCTCCACGCAGTCTTTGAAATATTCACACACATTGATTTTTGCAAAATCATACGGAATACGGTTCGTATCAATTTTTGAATATAAGGTCAGTTCATTGATAAGTGTATCCATCTCGTTTGCTTTATTATAAATCGTGCGAATATATTTATCCAGTTTTTCCGGGGTATTTGCCACACCATCCATGATACCTTCTGCATATCCTTTGACTGCAGTAATCGGAGTCTTTAAATCATGTGCAATATTACTGATGAGTGCTTTGTTTTCCCGCTCATTATTAAGTTTCTCTTCTGCGTTATCTTTCAGACGTTGACGCATCTCCTCAAACGTAACACATAGTTCACCGATCTCATCATCCGCTTTCACATCCATGGAAAAATCCAGGTTGCCTTCTTTAATATTCTCCGCTGCAACCTGCAACTTTTTAATTGGCGTGATCATGCTGCGGTATATCCAAATGATCATCATAAAAGCCGTCAAAAGCAAAATAATGACAATCGAGATAATCCCACCTACAATTGTCTGCCGTACTTCCGGCACGGTTTCCTTCAGGGAAGTAATGATAAAGGCCGTTGTCTCTTCCCCTGTAGTCAGTTTAAAATCTACCTGTTTTACAAGTATCTCATCATCACTGTCAATATAAGTTCCCACTCCTGCCTCGGATCCTGTTGAGCCGTAATCGGGAAGGGAATCGACAACAATCTGATTATCGCTGCCACCATTGTAATACAACTGACTGCCTCTTCGAATGATCAGATAGGAATACTTTTGTTTTAATTCCTCATTCAGTTCCTGCAGATACGTCATGTTCACAAGTTCGTCGGGGGTTTTTTGTATCTTCTTTTGTATTTTCTGAAAATCAGCTACCGTATACCGGTTCAACAGCTGTACGGAGTTGATCACACTATATGCATCGGTGTTCTTAATACCGTATGTCTCCTCGATTGCATGCGCCTGAAAATTGCAAAAGCCTACAACCGTCGCTGTCGCCAAAAGTATCGGTACAAATATAATGATGCAAAATGCAATAATTAATTTTGTCTTTATCTTCATGAATTGCTCCTTTATAGTAATGCATTATAAAAAGGCACAGGATTGTCTCCTGTGCCTTATTATAACATTGTTTATTCCAAAAGTATGTAAACTTTTCATAAACTCATGAACTATAAATATTTCTTTAATACATCAACTTTATCTGTTGCTTCCCATGGAAGGTTCAGATCGGTACGTCCAAAATGTCCGTATGCTGCGGTTCCACGATAAATCGGTCTGCGCAGATCAAGCATCTTAATGATTCCTGCCGGACGAAGATCAAAATTCTCTCTTACAATCTCTACCAGCTTGTCATCTGCGATCTTGCCGGTTCCAAATGTATCAACCATAACCGAAGTAGGCTGTGCAACACCGATTGCGTAAGAAAGCTGGATCTCACACTTCTCTGCAAGCCCTGCTGCAACGATGTTCTTTGCCACATAACGTGCTGCGTATGCTGCGGAACGGTCTACCTTTGTACAGTCTTTTCCAGAGAAAGCTCCGCCACCGTGACGTGCGTATCCGCCGTAAGTATCTACAATGATCTTACGTCCGGTAAGTCCTGCATCTCCGTGAGGTCCACCGATTACAAAACGTCCGGTTGGATTGATAAAGAACTTGGTATTGTCATCAATCATATCCTTTGGAAGAATTGGATCAAATACATACTTCTTGATATCTTCATGAATCTGTTCCTGTGTCACATCATCATCATGCTGGGTAGATAATACAACAGCTTCGAGTCTCTTTGGCTTTCCAGCCTCATTATACTCAACAGAAACCTGTGTCTTTCCGTCTGGACGGAGATAGGTAAGTGTACCGTCTTTACGTACCTTTGTCAGCTGTAATGCCAGCTTGTGAGCCAGTGAAATCGGGTAAGGCATCAACTCTTCTGTCTCGTTTGTTGCATAACCAAACATCATACCCTGATCTCCGGCACCAGTGTCAAGATCATCGGTCAATGCGCCCTCTTTTGCCTCAAGTGCCTTATCAACACCCATAGCGATATCTGCGGACTGCTGGTCCAAAGCCACCATTACGGCACATGTGTTTCCGTCAAATCCGGTCTTTGCATCGTTGTATCCGATCTCGTTTACTGTCTTACGGACGATAGCCGGGATATCGAGCTGCGCTTTGGTTGTAATCTCTCCGGTTACCAGTACAAATCCTGTACAGCTGGCTGCCTCACAGGCAACACGGCTCATTGGATCCTGCTCCATACAGGCATCTAAGATTGCGTCGGAAATCGCATCACACATTTTGTCAGGATGTCCTTCGGTAACGGACTCTGATGTAAATAATAATTTTTCCATGTTTTCTCCTTCCGTTTGTTTGCACAAAAAAATCCACTTACTTTCATAAGTGGACCAATTATATAGATAATCAAATCCCCTTATTGTTCGATTGCTCGCTCAGGTTGGCACCTTCCTGTCCCTCTCAGAAACGGGGTTGCCGTGACTTCACAGATCCTATGTATCTCCATCACTCTGAATAAGAGAAATTTACAATATTAAATTTGAAATATCCACCCGATACAATACGCTCTTTTTCAAGGTATGTCAAGTGGTATTTTTTACTTCTTCAATCGTATTACTTTTCATATCCCATATCAAAGCAATCTCTCTACTTCACAACAACTTTCATTTTTGCTTTCTTCCCACTCCCGGTCATGACGGTAATCGTTGCCTTTCCTTTTGCTTTCGCCATGAGCTTTCCTGTCTTCCTGTTTACAGTAACAACCTTGGGATTAGAGGATTTAAATTTCTTAGAGTCCGTACATCCGCCCGGTCCCATCTTAACCTTCGCCTGTGCCGTTGTCTTCTTTTTCATTGTAAGTGAAGCCCTGGTAAACTTCACACTTGTCGCTTCCATATAGGAATAAATAAGATCACAATGTCCTTTATCAGTATTGGCGCCTTCCACAAAGCCTTCTTTTGTGTACTGCCATAAATCAACCGGAACCTGTAATTTTGGCTTCGTTTCTCTATAAGCAGCAACCCAGACTTTATAGCCCTTCAGCTTTTTCCAGTCAAATTGCTCGTTCAGATAAGAAACCGACGAATAAATCATTGGTTCATATCCGGCATCTGCAATCGTATCACAAAAAGCTTTTGCAATTGCCGTTGTGTTCGCCTTACCTCCTGCAAATATGCCTGCCTGTTCCATATCATACGCAACCGGATAGTCTAACTCTCTTCCATCAAGAATCTCCAGACAAAACTCAGCTTCTTTGACCGCATCTTCCGGCGTCCGGGTGCAGCACAAATGATAGACGCCGACTTTCAGTCCGGCCGCTACTGCTCCATTATAGTTTGCCTCAAACTGCGCATCTACATCCGGTGCCTGCCCCAATCCGGTTCGGATCATCACGAAATCCATGTCTGCATCCGCAATCAGATTCCAGTCTACAACACCATTATGGCTTGATATATCAAATCCATTGCCACTGAAGCCTGCAGCCCTGTCAGGAAATCTCCTTTTCACTATCCTCCGTAATTAATTTCACCTTTTTGATCTCCGGACCCCGGAACCAATATGCTTCATCTTCCAAAAGAGGTTTCGTATGTTTTCTTGCAAATTGGGAACTAACATCATATAACTTTACTAACGGAAGATTATCAAATACAACCGCTTGTTTTGCATCTTTTAAATGCTTTAAAATGTCTGGTGATCCGTATGGAACAGCTTCATCCTCCACGTCTCCATATATCACAAACACACCATAATTTTTGTAATCTTTGGTTATCTCATCAAATAATTTCCGAACAGGCTTAGTATCAGATATATACGCAAAGGCATCCTTGTTATGTATAATTATAACCTGGGTTGGCTCACCCTGGATTTCTTCACCTGCAATAAGTCTCTCCTTTCTCGCCTGCAATTTATTTGAAATTGTCTCAAAAATTGTCTCGCACTGTTCCAAATCCAAAGTATACTCCTGCGTTTGTGGCATATTGGCGAATTTCTTCATTCCCCGAACAAAGCTGTCAATAATATACATTTCCACATTTGCATACACAAGCATTGTATTAATAAAACTATTCATAAACGGCATTGACATCTCTTTTTTCTTTGCCACGAAAACAATTTCCTGATCTTCCTTCAGATTAATTATAACTGGTTCAATAGAAGCAAAATCCAATCCTACCGGAACATAATTTGCTTCCATCTTTTCTTTGTATTCACTATCGAAGCAACTTCTGCCAAGCTTTTGTGGTATCTCCGGTATTACTTTTGCCTTCTTGCTATTTTTATATTTATCATTTACCGTGTTAATATAATTTTTCATTGCATTGGAACGTTCAATTTCTTTTTCGCCTTCAAATGCCAGGAAAACCTGAAGTTCGTATATTACATGATTGCTCTCTATTAATACCCTGCCCGGAACTGATTTTGGTTCCATTCTGCATCGGTCAAACATACTTGAATATTCTGTTGATTCTACACAGGTCAGACAAATATGATTCTCGAAATTCGACATATGGCGATACCCAATTCCATTCGAACTCGCATTGGTTATAATAACTGAAATGCCCAGCGACACACCATCTCTACACAACTTAATAAAATCTGCCTCATAATTATCAAGATACAATTCTTTAAACGCATTAAAATTATCGATAATTAAATATGTCTTTGGTATGTTCTTTCCCCCTGCATCCTTATAAGCCGAATAAGAACTGACACCAAAATTCATAAGTGCAGTTTTTCGAATATCCATCTCCGTCATCAGCATTTTGAAAAGGTTTTTCAATTTTTCGTCTTCGGCAGCAAGTACCACACCTCCAACATGCTTGAGATTCTCAAAGCATTTCAATACCATGGACCCAAAATCCATTATATATAGCGAAACCTGATCCGGACTGTTATGATCTGCCAAAGATCGGATAAGCAACTGTAAAACATTTGTTTTTCCCATCTGTGAAGCACCAATGATAATTGTATTTTGTCTGCCAAAATCCGAAAAAAATGTTCCTTGATACTGATGTTCCGGATCATCATAAACACCTAACGGAACCATCATTTCAGACGCCTCATTTTCCGCTTCATATTGATAGACTACATGTTCTGTCAACGGTGGAAGACAAATATTGGATAACTTGGAAATACTATTCTTCTCACAATAATCATTAATATAATCCACAATTGCCTCTAACTGTGTGCGATTGCTTCCATTTCCAGTTGCCGGTTTATGTTCAAAAATTTTTGTTCTCTTACCACTTAAAGCCACTTGTGAAATCACATAGCGCTCTTCCATTCCCTCTTCACTTTTTTCAGGAGCACCACTATAAGCAGATTGTAGAAGCTCAAATATTTCATTGTTTCCGACTTGCAGATAAGCACGACCCGGTTCCTTTATTTCTGCCGCAAGCGGTGATTTTAAAACTTCATTACTATCCTCCCGTGTCTGCACTTTTAAACATAATTTAAATTTGGAATTCGACCAAATCTGTTCATTTACCTGTCCAGAAGGCTTCTGCGTTGCAAGAATCAAATGTACTCCAAGGCTTCGTCCGATACGAGCCGCACTGATAAGTTCTTTCATGAATTCCGGCTGTTCCGCTTTCAGTTCTGCAAACTCATCCACAATAATAATTAAATGTGGAAGCGCAACTGCTACTTTATGTTCTTTATACAATTTAATATACTTGTCTATGTGATTTACATTCGCCTGCGCAAATAATTCCTGTCTCTTAAGTAACTCCGCCTTGATAGATTTCAGGGAACGATCAATTTCTCTTCCATCAATATTTGTAATTGCACCTATCAGATGTGGAAGATCCTTAAACTGGTTTACCATTCCTCCACCCTTAAAATCAATAATTACAAAACTTACCTCGTATGGATGAAACAGGGTTGCTGCCGAAAGAATAAATGTCTGTAAAATCTCACTTTTTCCAGATCCAGTTGTTCCAGCCACTAATCCATGTGGACCGTGTGCTTTTTCGTGTAAATCCAGAAAAACAATTTCATTTTTTGCGTTTACCCCAAGTGGTGCTGCCATAGAATTAAAGACCCTGGAATCTCCCCATCTTTCTTTTAAATCAATATCCTCAACTGAATAGATGTGAAGCAATTCAAATAATGAAATATTTTTTCTTAAAGAACTCTCCAAACTGATTTCTTCACAATACACCGGCGCAAGCTTTCTGCACAACTTCACCATCTGTGTGTCGGTGATTGTATCATATTGAAAGATTTTTGTTTGTGTACAATCTTTTGTTTCCGCAATCCATCCATTGTTATTTTCCTGAAGTTGAATGATCTGATCACATGATAATGGTAAATTTTCGCGATATGTTTCAAAAAAGATAAATACTACCCTAAGTTCTGCCGCCCGTTCAATAAACCTTGCTAACGGATGATTTTTTATTCCTCTTTCATCCATGACAAATACAATAAAATATGTTGCCTCAGAATTATCCTTTTGTTCACTTCTAAAAATTAATTCTTTATACAAAGATTCGAATACATTGTTTTTCGTTTCTGTATCATACACGATATTTCGTGTCTCTCTCTCATTAAACAAGTGCGGCAGATATTTCGCCCATTCATATCGCTCCAACATATCATCAGCCAAAAGTATCATCTGTATGTCGCCATAATATTGGCGGACCGCTAAGTCTAATACCATATTTTTTAAAAATTCATGCGTTTTTTCCTTTGTTCCGATAATACCTACCGCATTAATTTCAAGAAGATTCAACCAGATAGGGACGTTGTCCAAATACGCAAAATGTTCCGCTATATCATGTGGAATTTGCATCAGTTCATCACCTATTTCAAATGTTTCCTGTTCCTTATAGTCTATTTCGCGAATCGCTTTTGCTCTCCCTACTCCCAAATATACATGCAAAAAATCTTCATCTTTTTTCATCCGGTCAAATAATTCTTCCGAAAAATTAATAACCGTCTTCATATCATAATTCAAATCATGATAAATTTCTTTTAGAATTTCCGCTTCTGTTTGTCTGTCTTCTGCAATCTCCTCTCTCTTTTTTTCTGCATAGTCAGCATACTTTTCTATTCTCGTCCTACATTCGACTTTATATTTCTTTTTCGACTGTATAAATGTTGCAATTGAAGTTCCAATTCCCAGCAAGATAGTACAAACACTGAAAATAATAAAACTGTTATTAGAAACATTACTCATATATCCACGCACTGCAATTGTGAGAACCAGCATCGCAATTGCAGGCAATAATGTCATTGCCAGATTTGATTCCGGTTTCTTAGGAATTCCCGGCGGAATCAGTAAATTAATTTTTTCATCCGGTACGATATACTTTAATCTTGTATTACGATTATATAGTGGATAACGAAAACTATTCCGACGTGGTTGTACTTCCTGCATCTTTGGACCATGAACCACAATACCCTTTTTATCAAAGAAAATATAATTATCCTTATAATAAAAAGAAAACTCTGCCACAAAAATAAAATCCCGGTTTTCGAGATTTGTTATTCTTCCCATTTTTTGACCATTCTGATAGATTCCATACTCTGAATACAGTTCTTCCACCTCATAGCCTGCGGAATTTTTGCGGATTGCAATACTGCATGCACTGCTGAATTTGCCTTTAAACTGAATGTCCGCACTTTCTTCACCGGAAAACAACCAGTAATCTTTTCCCTGTAAATCAATTTTCCAATTATAATCCGGTACCTGTGCCTCAAAATCTATTAAAAAACGTATCTGAAAAGCAACATTTCCTGACTCTTCATAGCATACGGAAAAAACATCTCCATGAATAAGTTCTGTCGACAGTAACTTTCGGAGATCCCCTTTACTTATATAAATATTATCCCCACACTCTAATACGCATGTTTTTTCCTTTTTCAGAACCTTTAACTCAATTGTTGTAAAGAAGTCATCCGGATTTAAACGAAACTCACACGCTGACGTTGTACCTAAGATGATCTCCTGCATTTCTGCTGTAATTTCAAACTCTTTGTATACAGACCTATTACTGACAATAAGTTTATATTGCAATTCCATACCTACTCCTTATCATTTTCGTTCACTTTACTTCCACTTCTCTTGTATATTATCCATGATCCATTCCGTATTCCATATTCCCGAAGTGTTTTATTCCCACGTAAAAATGCAATTGGATTTTCTGAAATCAAATAACAATTAAAAATATTTTCGATATCCATATTCAACCTGTAACAGTTATTAAGCGCGATAATTAAGTCATTTGCCGTAATATCCAATGGTACTTCTATGTCTGTCTTTTCCTTTCCATTTACAAATTCAACAATTGCAGTGTCTTTCATGTTTGCTCCTTTAACTGAACATATATGCCAATTTTTGTATTCCTTTTCGATTTGCTAACTGTTCTATATTTTCCATTGGGGTTTCCGTATCTTCCACATACTCCTGTATTGAAAATTTATTTTGTAAACTGTTTTCCTTCCTGTATCTGTTGCATATAAACAGGTATTTTTCAGAATCCCGCAAATCTAAATTTTTAGTAACAAATTCTGTTTTATAGAGTGAAATCGGATCTGGCAACAATACAATTAAAACTTTGTCTGCCAATTTCAGTAATTCCATCTTTTCCGTGCTGTATCCGGCTTCAATATCTACAATGATGTAATCATAATCACCACTTTCTTTCGCTCCCTGGATTAATCTCGAATAAATTGAGTAATCCAGATTCAATGCTTCCAATGTTGCCTGAAAAGGCGGAATATACCAAAATCCTTCTCGTCGTATGTAAGGTCTGATATTGCCATATATATGATTTTCATCACTTCTGATTGCGCGAAACCCGTCTGTGGGCATTACACTATGATTTTTTAAATAATAACCAAACGCCTGAATTGATTCTGCATTAATGTACAAAACTTTTCGATGATTGTTAGACAGACAACTGGAAAAGCCTAATCCCAATCCGGTTTTTCCCGAACCACCAATGGCTGAATACCAGGCAATCACCTGTGTTTGTCTTACGCTTTTCTCATCTGCTAAGATTTTGTCTAAACTTCGATATATCAACTCATTATATATTTCTTTTATGCCCTTATATTTGTAGATACTGTATACAGATACCTGTTGCATATTTTTTGTGTCCTCTTCTTCGCACAAAAGAAATATATTTGCAATATTGTGCTTCAATAAATCTTTTGTATAAAACCGTTCTCCCACTGCAACAATCTCAGCCGTTTTCGGGTTGCTGAAAAATTCAAAAAAATATGCTTCATCCGATATAATTTCCAATTCTATCCGATTGCCCAATTCTTTTAGCAGCTTACGCTCAATTGTGGACAAGTACATTTCATCTGTGTCTGCTATTACTATCAAAGGTTTACTCATAGTTATCTCCGCAATATAATAAAATCCATGTTTGCCAGTCTTAATTTACTTCCTTCTGTAATCTCCTCATGAACTCCCTGCTGAATTCTCCGGCCATTTACAAACGTTCCATTAGAGCTCCCCAAATCCGTTACATATGCCTGATCTCCATCTAAAATAATTTCACAATGTACACGGCTTATCGCTGTATTTCCACTTATAATGCCATGTGCACGTTCTTTGCTTTTTCCCAGAATAAATTGTTCTCTACTCACTTTTATCTCTCGATTGTCTTCCAACGATTTTAAATACCAGGCTTTTTGCTCATTATCCGAAGAATCACTATTCCCAGTTCTACGCAATACGGATATTATTTGTCTTACAGATACTGTGCCATCTGTAAGACAGCTTACAATATCCTGTGCTAAAACAGACGCACTGTCTCCTTCATTTTCTATCCTCCGGACTAAAGATGCCCGAATTTCATTTTCGAACAAAGAGAAACTTTTGGTTCTAGATGATAAGTTTACAGGCAGATATATCATTTTTATGGTATTGGTATTATTTTCCACATATATATGGTCAAGCCTTCCGTCTATACATCCCATATCAAGGAATCCAATCCCCTCTATCTGAATAATCGCTTCAAATACATTTGCCAGTAGTTCTCCTATTTTATCTTCCTCTAAATCATTTAACTTTTCACTAAGCTTGCTGTAATTATTTGTGAAGTACACCAGCTTTATCTTTCCATTATATTTGAGCCGATAACAAGGCAATAAACAGCTTTCTTCCTGATTCTGCATTACCTTATATCCAATATCATAAAAATCATCATTGCACTTCAATCTATAGGATACTGCTTCTTCTCCATCTTCCAATTCTACAATCTTTCCATTAAAAATATGGTTTTCCATTAAATCCCCCCTTCTTTGCTACATCTCAAATATTCAGAAAGAACTCGAATTCTTCATCGGATAGGCATATCCGGTCACCATCATGCAACATCTCTGCATCATCTGACACTACTCTGCCGTTAATGTAGGTATGATTTGTGGAATTCATATCCTGCAACATAAAGTCACTTCCTGAGACAAAAATTTTGGCGTGTCTTCGACTAACCGTACGATTATCCGGGATGCACAAATCATTTTCTTTTGCCTTTCCAATCGTAAAGACATTCTTATTTATCTGCGTGGTAACTCCATTGCTGCAACGTAATAAACTCGCATGAACAATATTTTGTTCTCCTAATAAAGTTGTTCCTTCTTCATCCAGCAGCGTTGTTCCCTCTTCGTCGTCCTGCAAAAGTACAGTCCCTGCATTTTCCGGCTCTGTCACAGTACCTTCCCTGCTCTGATAATGTTGCATATAATCAATTTGATTTGTTGTTATAAATCCACTTTTTCCCTTGCCTGAACGGTCAATCTGCTGATAAATCTGTGGGTACACCTGTAAAATAAATTGTTCGACATCTTCAATTTTATATATTTGCGGATTCCTTAAAAAAATAAGAAATCTTTGCTTTTCATACTCGACCATCTTATCTTCTGTTTTCAGATTCCTTACAAAATCTTCTAAAAAAGAAAATAAGTTTGTACAATTATTTCTGTCAAGTAACGGCTCATACAAAAAAAACAGTTCGCTCGTCGTTTCCTTAACAAAAATCAGCCTGTCATCCAATATTAAATTGTAGGCGTACAATTTATAAGTATCCGTCTTTTTTACAATCTCAACAATTTGTGCAAGCACATTATAAAATTTATGTATTGTAAAATTTTTTTTAACATATAAATTTAATGGTATTGATTTTGGAGCTGTATAAATTATTTTACGTTTTCCTTCTACCTTTGGATGAAAAAAACCTGGTAACAGGTTTTTCTCAAAAATTATAAGTTCTCTTTCATTTACTGCTATTTTTCCAAATGTGCTTCTAACAATGGTCGTAGTCGTTTGATCTTTTTTATTTATAATCTTGTATTTAGCCACAATATTTGCCCCTATCTGTTCTTTCCCTTATGAATAACATTTCTACGTAGTAAACCAATTAACACACCTATTAAAACAATTACAATTGATCCACATCCAATAGATGTCCAAAAAACAGGCTTATTATTATACCAACGGACAATCGCATTTGAAGTTATAAGCAAATCGGAAATGTCATACTTTGAAATATTCCCTGCTGCATCTTTTGCAATCACAGAAATCTTCTGTTTTGTATTTGATTCTGGAATCGCAATCACATAATTATCCCCATCTTTTGTGTAGACAACTTTTTTCCCATTAAGTAAAATTTCAACATCCTTGAGTAACAAATTATCTATTATGGAAATGCCTGCTTCAAGTTTTGATGACGAATAGGTTTCCGACTGCTTAACATTAATTGGCATAACAGCAGGCTTTGTAGCATCCACTCCAAATGAAATTTCCATTCCTTTATTTGAATCATCATTTTCATTTGTATTTCCCGCTTTATCCATAGAGGAAATAACAACGGAATAACTTCCGTCCTCCGAAAAATTCTTTTTATCTATCGTATACTGATATTGTGACCACTTACCATTACCGCCACTTTTTGTTACGGTATAGTCCTGATCGATCATCAAATCCTTCGGATTTCCATTTTGAAACAAAGTAACCTTTATTGATTGTGCATCAAGCTCATCCACATTTGTTTCTGTAACTACAATATCTGACGCTTTTTTTACATAAGTCCCACTTATACTTTTTAAGGAATCCTCCATACTATATACTGAGCCAAATCGATTAACCGAAAAATGGAGATTCTTTTTTATTCTATTTCCAGCACGATCAGTTCCATCTACAGTCAATGTATACAAATCGTCAACCATCTTTTCCTTGGCAAAATCAGAAAATCTAATTACTTTTCCCGATTTGTTTTCTGACACTTCATATAAATTGTCTAAATTCACCTCTCCACGATTTGCTCCAATCAGTTTTAAATGAACATTTTCAGAGCTTAAGTTAACATCTGAAATATTTATGGTTGGTTTTACAGTTCCTTTATACGCTGCATTATCCGTAACCCCGGAAATCTTTACCTCCGGTTTTGTCTGGTCGACACAAAATTCTCCAACTTTATATGCCTCAGACTTATTTCCTGCCATATCTGTCGCATTGATTGAAAATTCATATACACCATCCTGCTTAAATGTAATAGTTGCTGTATATACATCATCCTGTTTTTTCCAGCCGGAAACTGTCGGGAACTTCACTTTTTTATTATTTGCTCCTTTGACATTTCCTTTTACTTTTACTTTATTTGCATCAAAATTCTTTTCTGCAATACGTATCGTTGCCGTAGGTGCCTTAGCATAATAAAATCCATTATCTTTTTCCGAATGCATATCTATCTCGATCATTGGTGATGTTTTATCGATCGTAAATTTTTGCACCTCAGATTTTTCTGCTTTACGTCCTGCAAGATCTTTATAATTTACCTCCAGCTCATATTCCCCGTCCTGATCAAACTCTAATGTTGCAATGTGCAATGTATTATCCGGATTTTCTTCATCAACGATTTCTTTCCATTCTGAAACCACCGGCATCATATGATCTGTATTTTTTACAGAAAACTTTACATCCTGCTCATCAAAATTTCTTTCTCGAACTTGTACAGTTGCAACACGCTTTTCCTTGTAAATAGCTTTCTGTGAATCATCATGAAAATTGACACTTACCTCCGGATTTGTTTTATCAATACTCATATTGATTGTTTTTTTACTAATATTACCTGCCCTGTCGGTCATCTTTACCGTTACAACAATATCATTACTGTTATTTTTTACTGGAAGATTTCCATGTAACTCAGTAACCAGATTGCTTTGTGTATTGGCAACTTCCCAATCGCTATCCGAGATCACGCCTTCATTTGAAACTTCACAAACTCCCTCATAATTTTTATTGCTATCATGTGGTGCCTGCACACTCCATTCAACCTTACGGATTCCAGAATAACTATCTTTAACAACAACATCTACATTTGTATTATTTCGATATAATGCATTTCCCTTTTTATCCATTGCTGTAGATTTTTGTGTTTTCAACTGTATATCACAATGCTGTTTATGCAAGTTTCCATTTTCCGATATAATACCACTTGCTGTATAATCGCAACTGCTCACATTGCCTAACCGATCTTCCGCTCTAACATAAATGAACCCTTTAAATCTGGATGGGATTTCAATCTTTGCCTGTTTTCCCTTCGCTGTTTTCTCTTCGTGTTTTTTCCCATTCTCATCGACCAGATACCATGTGATTTTCTTTACACCAGAACCATTCCCGCCATCATCCATCGTCACAATAGCTTTTACTTCTTTATTGGTATAATATCCGTATTTTTCACCTTTTTCATAAAATACCTGTCCGGCTTCTGCCGCCACTTTAGGTATAATAACACTTTCCAATACGGGCGCATCTGTGTCACGGTAAACATAATATGTAGTCTGATACTTTCGTCCTGCAATGTTCGTCACTGTAATATTTATTTCATACTTGTTGTCCAAAGTTTCTGGAAATTGCAAAGTTGAAATTACATATTGCTGCTCCATATTACCGGTAAAGTATTCATCTTCTTTCAAATTTTCAAATTTCTTATCATGATAATCCGTTTTTAAATTCTGTCCATTAACCTTCACTTCAACAGACTTTATATCAGACACATCCGTTTTAACATTCAATAGGAACTCAGCTTCACCCGTTATATATGTCTTATGGCCTACATGATATTCATCCGTTGTCGATAAAAAAGAAATATGAGGTGTTGAACCATCATAGACAATTGGCTCACCATTATTAAGGCTGCTATTCCATTCTTCATCTGTTACATTTCCAACAAAATCCGTTGCTGATGCATAAATACAATTTTTAGATTCTTCCTTTTTATCTAAAGGAACCTCAAAAGAAGCTTCTCCATTTTCATCTGCAAGCTTTTTTTCTATTAGTTCCCCATCCCTGTATATACATATTTCCTTTATTCCTGAGCCATTCATATCAGATGCTATTACACGTACATTGATTGTGTCTTTCATTGCATAATATGTATCCTTACTGAATACCAGATCATCTGTAATCATCTGTGTAATGACTGGGGCCTCTTCATCAATGCAGTAGGAAACTTTTTTCTTTGCAATATGATTTTTTTTATCTATTGCATAAATATAGTATGTAGTATCATATTCCGGCACATCCTCAATTAAAATGCTAAATTTACCTTTCTTTGACACCTTTGCCAGATTTTCACTATGAAGTATTGCCTCTTTGTTGCCTTCCATATCCTGTGTAAAATATACAACCCTCGACGACTTGTCAACACTTCCTGTTATTTTCAATTCTGTCTCTTCACCTGATAACCAGACAAGTTCCTTTGTATCTAATTTCAGCTTCACATGAACTTTTTTATTTTGTGTTCCGGCCAGAGCATCTGGCACAGGTAACACACCAATAAATAATATAAAGACCATTAATAATATTGCTATTTTTTCATACCCTTTTTTTCGTTTCATAACACTCCTATATCCTTTCCTTCGTATGGATTTCCATATCATCTTGTAATAATACAATTTCTAGTTCATTATTTTTTGCTGGCGGCTGCAATATCACCGTATTCTCATCGTTCAATAGTTCTGTTCCTGGTTCTGTTTCTAATTCTTTTTCTGATTTTTTTCCTGATTGAAAAATTTCATAAGCGACCTTTTTACTTGCTTTTCCTATATTTGACCGAATTTCCCTGACTTGTCTTACTTCATTTTTTCCGCTCAATTTTTCAATTAAATACCTGACTCGAAAGCGGAAAAACAAAATTACTGCAAGAAACAACATACTTCCAGCTAATGCAAAACAAACATATGATATAATTTGAAAAATATCTTTATTATTCATATATACATTCTCCTACTCCATATACGCTCTGACCACAACCTGTTCTACGGATGATACGCGCTTCAATATATCCTGTTTTATTTCATCTGTTTTTTCCGTTGTTGTTACCTGATCTCGTGTTTGCTGCAATATTTCCCTCAAAAACTTTTGCAACTCACTTTTCTTTACCCCGTCAGCTCGAAATTTTCTTGCATAATTTTCTATCGAATATATGCAAATTTTATATACTTCAAGGTTTATCAGTTCATCTTCATTTTTTCCTATCAGCTTGTACAAATCATTTAGATTCTTATAATATGGTTTGTACATTCCCTTATCCGAGGCTTCTTCAACATTGATTGTAATATCTTTATTAAATTGTCCTATTTGCTTATATACTTTTGCAACAATATAAGAAGAATTTTCCTTCTGTCCATATTCACACACATCTTCGAACCATTGCACCGAACTCTTCATTCTTGTGATTTGATTATCCTGCTGATCTGTCTTGCCATAGTCATAAAAATACCAATACAATTTTCCGATTTCAAACGCAAGGTCTGCATAATCATGACTTTTACGTAACTCCATCAAATTATTATTTATGCAACTTTTAAACTGTGCCTCTTCATCTAACGAAAATACCGCGTCCTCTTTATATGCATCAATTAATGAAAAATATGCTTTCGTATTTGTCGGCTTTATTTGTATCGCCTCCGTACAATATTCGATTTTTTCTTTCGAAGTGGCCGATTTTTCCGCCTGCAGTAACAATGATTCATAATCATCATTACTAATTTTCATATGTATTCCCTGGCATATGACTCCTGCAATCACAAAAAAAACTGCTGCAAACACCGTTCCAAAAAAAATCTTAAGCTTTCTTTTTTGTCTGTTGCGATATACATCATCCTCTTCCTCATAATGGCTCAATGCATACAACAATTCCGCACATGAAGAATACCGATCCTCAGGATTAAGCTGTGTGCATTTTAATATGATACTCTCCAATCCCGCTGATAAATTTGGATTCCAATACCGGATAGGATATAATTCATAGGGTGGTTCACATGGATTTTTGCCAGTTATTAAATGATAAAGAGTAACACCAAGACAATATATATCCGTTCTGGCATCTGTCTGACCTTTCCCACCAAACTGCTCCGGTGCAGCATAGCCTTTTGTTCCCAGACTTACGGTATCTGAAATACTTTGTGTTTTGTATTCCCTTGCAATTCCAAAATCAATAAGTTTGATGTTTCCATTCGGCTGTAACATAATATTTGCGGGTTTCATATCGCGATATATAATAGGCGGGTCCTGCATATGCAAATACTCCAATACACTTGCCAGTTCCTGTGCCCATTCAATTACCGAAGCCTGTGGTTGCGCCCCATTTTTTTCGATTACTTTGCTGAGGGGTTCTCCCTCTATATAGTCCATCACAACATAAATAACATCTACCTTATCAATAATATCTACAATTCTTGGAAGGCATGGATGATCCAGTTTTTTCATCAGATTTGCTTCTGCAATAGCACTTTGTACAACAATATCATTATTTTTGTCATGACTTCGTTTTTTGATTTCTTTTACAGCCCACTGTTTATTAAGATTCTTATCCATTGCCAGATAGACTTCTGACATTCCACCTTTGCCAATTAACTTCAGTATTTCATACTTTCCTTCTATAAGTGTTCCAATAACAGCCACTTTTCCTTCATGCCCCTTCCTCTGATTGTTGTACGTAAACTGCTGAAATATTATCTTTTTCGCCCTTTTCTATATTTTCTGAAATTAATCTGTGCAATATTTGTTTAATTTCCAACTCCGTTTTATTATTTTTAGGAAGATTATCCTTTAACTGTTCTGTATTCTGCTCACGCCAAAATCCATCTGTGCATACAAGAATGCCCTCTCCCTGCTGTATATATCCTTCATAGAAATCAGGATGAACATGATTTGATACCCCAACGCACTCCAACAATATGTTTCTCCGAGGATCATGTATCGCCTGTGTTTCTGTCAGATTTCCTTTTTTTATCTCTCTTGCAATAACTGATTGATCCTCCGTTATTTGTCTGACATTATCTCCGATTATGTATGCACGTGAATCACCTACCTGTGCAACAATATATTGATTTTTGAACAGCAGAACTGCCGTCAATGTGCTCCCCGCCTGTTTCCCTTCTTTCTCACCATATCTCCATATTTTTTCATTTAAAGCCAAAATAAGCTGCCGCCACTCTTCCTTTACTTTATTTATCTCCTGATTACTAATTTTTCTAACAATTTCCGTCACAAAATTTTCTGCAAATGCCTGAACAACAGCCGCACTTGCAACTTCTCCTTTACTTAATCCCCCCATTCCATCACATACAACTACGATAAGAACTTCTTCTCCATTCAACAACGCTTTCCGTATACACAAACTATCCTGATTAATTGATTTTGTACTCCCAATATCTGTGGCATATCCAGCTATATATTTTTTCATAACACCTATACTCCTATTCATTCTGTTTTCAACTATAGATGTTTTGCCTGATCGCGTCAATTGTACATTAGTCCTATTTTTTTCAAAATCTTTGCAATTTTAACGCTTTTAAAGGATTTTTTTGCATAAAAAAAAACAGTAGATTTTTACATCTACTGGCTCAATGCATCACTTAATATTTTTTCAACCATATCCTCTAAACTAGAAAACACTTCATTTTCTCTCCCAGAAGGATTATCCAATTCAGCATATTTGCATTCTGCAGAATCGTCATCCTCCATCGGAATATAAACAGCATGATAACCGCCTCATACCCACACTGGATATCGTATTCATCGTTCAATCCAAGTTTCAATTTCAGATTTTCAATAAACATCAAAATATTTTTATAATCCGGTGTTACCTTGATCGTTGCAAATATGCGATCATCCTCGCCAATTATTGATTCCATTGCGCATAATGTGTAATTTGTGGTATGGACATCCATGCCGATTTTTAGTATTCTTTTCATATAAGTGATCTCCTTTTGTATGCGGTAATCCCTGTTACCTTTGTTCTTATCAAACTCTAGTATACAGGTAAATCCACGTTGCTACAAATATGAGGTCACTTCATATTATCTATGAAAATATAATTTTTTTGCCACTCATTTTCATACCATATTTTATTATATTCAATTAGTCCATTTGTTGAAATTTCGCCAGAGTGTCTATTAGTTGCATGGATTCTTATTTAATTTATTATTTTGTACTGAAATTTTACTTTTTTATATAATTTCTCTAATGCCTCTTCCTCATTCTCAAACGTCCATTGTGCCTTCATTCCTCTTTCATTATTTTGATAAACCTTCCATAATTTTTCATTATTATCAAAACCATATCCTATAACAAAATCTGCATCTGTAATTTGATTTAATACTATTTTCCACATACCTATGTTATCTTTAAATGATAGTAAACTAGAAATTAATTCGTTTTTATCCACACTTAATTCTCCTTTAATATTTCTATTTTCTTACTATAAAATACATCTCTTATAAATTTTCCTGATTAATCTTCATACTCTTCAATTTTATAGGATAATAATCTCACATCACTACTCAAGAACTTGTATATAATTTTCTCCAAATACCAAGACATATCTGTATACTTTCCCTTAATGGTCTTACGATTTATTGTTATGCTCAATATAATTTGACTAGTATTAGCTGCCATTAAAGAAATCCCTTCAGTACCATTACAATAAAATAAATTTATACCTATCTGTTCTTTGCCAGCAATTTTTTTAGAAATAATATCATATAGCTCACTTTCAGATATCTCGTCACATTGCCAATCATACTCATCGTCATCACCAATTGGCAAATATTCGACCTTTCCTTGTGGATTATAAATATACCATCCTATTTGTTGAAATATCTTTAAAACATCTGCTATACTTTCTGAATAATTGCTTCGCAACAACCACGATGGTTAATTAATAGACGTGCAGGAGTTGTAGGTTGCTGGGAGTCCAAAAGTATAACCCTAATTAAATAACACCTTTCTCTTGAGCATAACTATTAATTGCATCCAACAAGCTATTTTTATAAATTGATAGTGAAAAGGGTATCTGTATACCACCTTCCCCATCATCATACTCAGGGAATATTATAAAATTATCCCTATCCATCTTCATAATAACATACTCATTTCCTTCAAATTCACCTTTTCTTATCTCATATAAATTAATAAAATTTATAATGCTCTCATAATACTCTTTCGAATTTATTTCTGCTTGTAAAAATTTATTTAATACGTCCATATATTTTCCCTTTCTATATACTATTTTATTGGATATGCACTTAACATACCTCCATCACTTGAAATTACAATTTTCACCAAATTCTCGCCTTTAATTCCTACTATCTTTCCCGCATCAATTACAATTTCATAGCTTGCATTTCCTGCCTTAGTTAAACCATTATCTGATATTGAAACAATTTTACCATTTGATAATGCATCTTTCAAAATACTTTCAGCCTCTGCTTTACTCGCTCCAATAAATTTTTGTCCATTTCCCCCTGTCGTTGATAAGTGTTTAGTTTTTACATATGCATTATTGATATCAAAATTATCAAAAGTTTTTTTCCCTGCTGTAAATATATTATCTACAGAATCTAAACCACTCTCAACAGCTTTCCCGGCATCTTCCGCTGCATTCCCGGCTCCCTTGGCGACTCCCTCGGCTATGTCTGCCACATTATCGGCAGTCTTTCCTGTCTTGGCTACATTCTTAAGTTTATCCAGCCCCTTGTCTGCAAGTAGTGCTGTCACAACTTCCATTACTATATATCCGGACGAGTACGCAACTCCCTTTTCATCTGCTGTATCACATATTGACTACCCGATGCCTCCAATGGTATTTACCGGATCTTTGAACAGTGGCTCGTACTTTTGTTTTATCTTTTCTACTTCCTGATCCAGCACCTCCGGAACATATCCCGACACCGTCTGTGTACACTCACTATACACATACAGAATTCCCAAATCTGCTACAAGTGTCAAAAGCCTCTTAACGGTTCCTTCAATACTGTCCTCTACGCCTGTCAGAAAATTCTTGATTGCGTTTCCTACATCACTGAACTTATCCCCTATTGAGCTCCATTCACTGTTTATAATAATACTTTCACAGAACACACACACCCTTTCACAACATTCTATTGCTAAAAGTGCGTATATCAGTATATCCAAAATAAATATTATCGAACTATATCTTTTGAAATTATTTCTCCATTTTCAAGATTAACCTTAAATCGCCTTCCATAAAAATCAATTGCTCTACAATTACCTTCTACTATATCAACTCCCACATACGGACTTCTAGCAGTTCCGCCAATAGCGACTGGTGCTGGTTTTATTCTCCAAAGCAATTGTAAATCTTGCGTATAACAAAACACATTATCATATCCGCCATCTTCATCAGTTTCAAACACGATAACTACTTTCCCTTCATATTCTGCAGCCTCAATAATTTTATTATCAAATTGCAATTCTTTTCCATCTAACAATATTTTATTATTTTGAATTTCTATCATTGTCCAATAATCCTTTCATTAGTAAATGTACCAACGTTTTTTCCATTTATTATTAAATCATACTGTTGTCCACCACCATCAAATCCAAATAGAGGATTAACTTCTCCAGTTCTCAATCGTGTTCCTGCTTCCAAATTAACATCACATATATATTTAGGTGTATTGGGCAATGCAAATTTATTCTGTATTTCCTGTGGCGTTAATCCAACAATATCCTCTGCTTTCATAACCCAACCGCCTTGCATCCTTGAATTTACTTTATCGTAAACACGCACATATGTTGCATTTTCTGTTAATTGAATTTCTGTTACACTCGTTCCTGGTTTATAGGGTGGCTCATATCCCATTGTGTCTTTAAATATCTTATTTACATCTTCTGCTGAAGATGTATTCAGACTGGTAGGGGAAGGGTGGTGGTGCGTCCTTATGTGGTGACATAATTTAATTAATTTGATTTCAGTTTTTCATTCAAAATACTCAACGCAACTTTTAACCTTTGTTCTAATGTATCCACAACCGCCTCCTCTTGTTCCATGGAGTATATAATATTCCCAAAATCCTCATGCCACATTAACTCATAGGTTCCTTCATTCGAATGTAATTTTATTATACTAAAAAATATATAATCGACCTTTTCTTCTGCTGACATCCCAAACTCCTTGCAAAAAATCTTTGCCAAATAATCACCACCATCCACGTAGTCCCAATTAATAAGCAAAAATTCCACTCTGTTATTGTTATCTACATTTATATGTTTTTTGTAAGTTACTTGCATACTCTTTACTCCAATCCTAAAGATTTATTTACAGATTTTCTTGAACGTTGTGAACTTTCAATTATTGCTTTATATATATCATCTCCCTCCAACCCCTTTGCTCTCTGCTTTCTTACAATCTCTTCCCAGGCAAGATTTGGGTCCGTTTTATATAAAGACTCTACTGTTGCCCTATCTGCCATAAGTTCCCTAGCCTGCATTCTAAATTGATTTCTCAGGTTAAATGCTTGTTTCGCCTGTTCTTCCAAAGGTAAACTTTTATCAATCATATCTGGTATTTTTGCTTCTTGTTCCAAATACCACTTTCTTGCTTCGACATTACTTAATGAGTATTTACCACTCTCAACAACCTTCCCAGCATCTTCTGCTGCACTCTCGGCCCCCTTGGCGGCTTTCTCAAGCCCTTTTCCGGCTTTCCCGGCATCTTCCGCTGCATTCCCGGCTCCCTTGGCCGCTCCCTCGGCTATGTCTGCCACATTATCGGCGGTCTTTCCGGTCTTGGCTACATTCTTGATCTTATCCAGTCCCTTGTCTGCAAGTAGTGCTGTCACAACTTCCGTTACTATATATCCGGACGAGTACGCAACTCCCTTTTCATCTGCTGTGTCACATATTGACTGACCGATGCCTCCAATGGTATTTACCGGATTTTTGAGCAGTGGCTTGTACTTTTGTTTTATCTTTTCCACTTCCTGATCCAGCACCTCTGGAACCTGTATCGGCACTATGGATTTCCACCTGACATCCACATACAGAATTTCCAAATCTGCTACAAGCGTCAAAAGTCCCATAACAGTTCCTGCAAGGCTGTCCCACACGCCTGTCATGAAATCCTTGATTGCATTTCCTGCATCACTGAACTTGTCCCCCATTGAGCTCCATTCACTGTAATAGGTCGACATCTTGCTTTTATATGAATCATCTGTGTTTTCGAACGGAATCACTTTGTTCTCATAAATTTTCTTGATTTCATCCACACTATCCGATAATTTTTTTCTTATGGATGTATTAAGCTGATCCCGGAATCCCTGCAGCTTTTCATAATTTCTCTGTCTGCGTGCACTTTCTGCATCTTCTTCCTGTTGCTGTGCAGATTTTTTCGCTTCATTTTCTTCGTCGCTGCTAAATGGATTGGGAATAAACAGCCGCTTGTACGTTACCGGTGTGCTTCCTGTATCCTGCACAATCCAGTCAAAACTGGTAGCCTCTCCCTCTATCTGCTTATAATTCCACCAGATGTCGTTTCTGTCCACGCGCATCATCGCGGTTTCATTTTCCGGCGCAATATAGTCTGTCATATCAGAAATATAACTGTCAATCATCTCTTTGATGACACCCAGCCGGTACTTCAGTATCTTTTCATTTTCCCATACATTTGTCTCCCACTGTTCACTCAGCTTATTATAGGCATCACTGTCCTGGTCTTTGATGGTCTGTTCAAATTTTCTTGCCGCCAGTTCCACAGCTTCCTTGTAACTTTGAACCTTTCGGGAAATTTTAGTGCCATAGGAATACCACTGATACTGTTTTCTTATTTTGTTCTGCTGGCTAAATAAACATAGGTTGAGCCCAAACAGCTTTTAATTCGCTTGTATTATCTACAACTGCAATCATATTATCAATAATTATAACCGCTGTATCTCCATTTTCTAATATTGGATTTCCAATACAATACCACCCGGATTCTCTATCAAAATATGATTCCCACATCTTATTTTTATCAATTCTCCACGTTAAACCAGCTTCGTATTCTCCAACTAATCTCAATTCTCCTTCTATCGCAGATGGAACAAATAAATTAGCTTCTTTCCAACTTTCTCGAGGACTAAATCCCCAAAGACATTTGACACACATATCTTCAGAATCTACGCCTAAATTCAAGTATGCCATGGCTATATTTATATCTACATTTACGGATGGATTACAATCAAAAGATCT
>CABJAV010000004.1 GCA_902363675.1 Lachnospiraceae bacterium
CACCGAGAAAGTAGCAATTTACTGCTGAAACGCAGAAAATTAGCGGATTTCGAGGTGGAGTCAGATTACGGGAATGCGTAGCATGTAGTAATCTGATTAATCATAAATGAGGGGCAAAATATCTTTTGACCCTCATATCATTAAAATTTGGTAATAAAAGTACAATATTACGATAGGAGAACCTTATGAAAAAGAGAATACTATCAGCCCTGCTTATCTTTACAATGGCAACAATCATTATCCCCATTCACGCTGAAACAAAATTGCCGGCGGGCTATGTACAGATGGCCAAAAGCAATCCGAAAATCAGTGGAGATTCAGAATATTATACGCATGTGAAATACTATTCCGAGCCAATTACGATGTATATCAAAAATGCTACCGCAAATGTCATAAAAAATATGGAAGAATCAAATGGAGCCTTTGAAATTCTTTCGGTATTGAAAAAGAACACGAAAGTGAAAGTAATCGGAGAACTGATGTGGAATCAGGACGAGGCGTATATCGTTCAGACAAGTGACGGAATTGGAATTATTAATAAAAGCGAACTGAACGAGACTATCGGCGGAAAAATAAAGGCACCGGAAAATGTTACTTTGAAAAAACGAAAATACGGATTTAATGTGACATGGAAAAAGTCAAAGACCCCGAACATAAGCGGTTATGAAATACAATGCAGTCCCAACAAAAATTTTAAAGGCAGCAAGGTTGAAAAAATATACATTCAGGATCGGAATATCACAAAAAAGTGGATGGTTTATTTTGAAGAAAACAACTATTACGTAAGAATGCGTTCATATACTGGTGTGTATAGCGAAGATGAGATTGATCTTAAACTGAAATATTCCAAATTTTCCAAAGTTAAGAAAATCCATATTTCAAAGCGCCACCCGGTAAAAGGTGCAGAGTGGGATAATTTATATTTGGATTTTAATCCGCTAGAAGACGGTTCGCGCGTCGTAAAGATTGTGAAAGCATATGGAGATGAAGTACGGCAGCAGGAAGAAAGACAGCGTACCAGCAAGATCAAATTGGAAACAAGCAGTCAGCTGATTGTTGATGACAGCATGTTCAGCGAGGGCGAATGGTGGAGAACCGGTGACTATGCGCCAAGACTGTATCAGGGTGGACAACCAATTGCATATGACAGGGGAAATATCAAATGGAGTTCTTCAAATACTAAGGTTTTGAAAATCAAAAAAGATGGAAAAATGGAACCGAAAAAAGAAGGAAAGGTTGTTGTTACTGCAAAATACAATGGCAAAACTGCCAAAATGAAAGTCGAAGTCATTCAACCGAATCTGTCAAAAGAAAAATGGAAAGTGGACAAGAAAAAACATATTGTTACAATGACGTGGAAAAACAGAGGATATAGCAATATGGAAATCTATTTTAGGAATATGAGAGTTTATGAGCAAAATCTTTCCGGAGAATATTACAGTTATATGCCATCATTAACCGGCAATCAGGAAACGGTTGTGTTAAAACCGGGCGAGAAAGTTACTATATCATTTCAATATTCAAGGAAGGGAGCTCCTTCATGGGTCAGCAAAATTGATGAAGCTTCTATTGATATTCCATTTGCATATAAGGGACATGATCTAAAGGTAACAGGTTCTATAGAAAATTGTCCGGAATCAATTGAAAAGGATTAAGGATACATTTTCAAATCCAAATTATTAGAATGCATGTGGGGCCAATACAGAAAAATTGTGTCAAAATACCCCGCTTTCAAGGATTTTAAGCCTTTTAGAACTAACAATTGGGTCTATATACAAAAATTATAGGAAAATACCCCGCCTTTAGAGCAAAAGCGGGGTATTTCCATGAACTTTTTTTCTATAGACCCTCAAACTGTTTGAAATCAGCCAAAATAGTGGAATTGGAGGGGGAAAGTGGCAGCAGAAAGCCAATTTTTTCAAATAGACCCCATAACAAGAAAAGGTTGACAGATGGGAGCAACTACGTTATTCTATATCTACAAAACTCGAATATTTCATATTTGATGTTGTATCCGACATCAGCAACAAATCACGAGGAGCGCGAAGAATCCTGCGCTCACAATACCATGAGTTTAATTGAATATTGGGGAAGGCAGATGGTCCGTTTTGGTTGTAAAAATGGTTCATTATGCTATACTAAAGAAAGGAAAGAAATGTATGGGAAATGAAATTACCATCGAAGAGAAGAAGAAAAAGGTTCGAGATTTTCGGCCGATTGATGATGCTTTCTTCGAGGTGCTGGCAGATGATACAGGTTTCTGCCAGGAAATGTTAAGAATTTTACTGGATGATGAGGAACTGATTGTTGAGGAGGTAATCGTACAAAGCAGCGAGAGAAATATCTATGGTCGTTCGGTTCGATTAGATGCGTTATGTACTTTTGAAGACGGAAAAAAGTGTAATGTGGAAGTGCAGAGATCGGATGACGATGATCATTTGCGCAGAGTAAGGTTTAATGCTTCGAGTATTGCAGTTAAGGATTCACAGATGGGGCAAAAATTCAGGGAAATTGAAGATATCATTGTTGTATACATATCAAAATTTGATATTTTTAATGCGAATCGAGTAATCTATCATGTAGATAGTGTAGTGCGGGAGACTGGATATGCAATTAATGATGGACTTATACGTGTGTTTGCGAATGCCCAGATTAAGGATGGAACCATAGCCTCGGAGTATCTGGATTGTTTTTTGAAAAAAGAAGTAAATAATGCTAGTTTTCCAGAGCTAACAAAGCGAATGAATTATTTGAAACATCAGGAGGGAGGTCTTCAGGCAGTGTGCGAAGTAATGGAAAGATATGAGAAAAAAGCAGCGGAAGAAGCGAATATGCGGGCAAATATAAAGGCGATTAAGAAGATGATTCATGAGTATCATGCAACAAAAGAAAGCATTCTTGAGGATTACTCAGAAGAAGAATATAGAATTGCAATAAGAGAATTGGCAGAAAAGTAAAAAGTCTATTTGCATATAAGGGACATGATCTAAAGGTAACAGGTTCTATAGAAAATTGCCCGGAATCAATTGAAAGGGATTAAGGATAAATTTTCAAATCCAAATTATTAGAATGCATGTGGGACCTATACAGAAAAATTGTGTTAAAATACCCCGCCTTTAGAGCAAAAGCGGGGTATTTCCATGAACTTTTTTTATAGACCCCGCAGGTCCCGTATCATACACATACATGTCAGCAGTTTATGATACATTGACGTTTGCAATAGTTAGGATTAGTATATTACGTGGCTGTGTATTGTGTGATATTAACAAAGAAGAAAAATGGACAAGAGGGAGAATCCGATACAAAAAGGGAAATTACGTCTGGAAGCAATCAGCGAGTACCGCAGTGAAATATATGGAATCAGTATATTCTGGATTTTGCTTTTTCATATGAGAGAACATACAAAATTCGAGATTTTTGATGGGATACCAGTATTGCATTATCTACAGGAAGTTGTTAAGAGAGGTAATATGGGAGTTGATGTTTTTCTGTTTATTTCTGGCATCTGCCTGTATTTCTCATTTGTAAAGAATCAGGACATTCTGGCTTTTATGAAAAAACGAATCTCAAGAATTATGTATCCACTGTTGTTTACAAGTGTACCATTATGGCTTGCTTATTTGGTTTTTCATAAGATAACAATCTGGGGACTGATTAACCGGATCAGTCTGGTGCAGTTTTGAATCAGCGAAGATTCGCAGGTATGGTTTGCATCATGTATCATGGTATTTTATTTATTGTATCCATATATTTACAGATTACTGTTTGAGAAAAAAACGGTGAAAAGCGCAGTGATCAGAGACAGCGTTCTGATTGTGCTCGTTGTATTGGTAACTGTTGCAATTCTTATGGAAGAGCCGGCGGTATATAAGCACATATTGCAATATTGCGTGTTTTTCAAAAGCTTGGCGTGTTAGAACGGTTTTTTAAAAATTACAGATACCTTGAATTGTTACTTCTTATTGTATTTGCATATGTATGGGCAGTGATTGCAGCTAAAATGGTAGAACTGTTAAAAGGCTGTATAAAGAAACATCAGACAAACTAGGGCAAAATTCCTATTTTCACAGCAGGTATAATTACGTATAATAGAATCATATGTTCTGATGTTTGAAATAGGGATGGCCGTTCAGGGAAGGGACAATTGTTATGAAAGTGAATGCAGTAGAGGTGTCTGCCGTTTCCAGACATTATCGAAAGAAGCAGGTGCTTCGAGAGATTTCCTTTGATGTGGAGAGTGGCGAGAGTGTTGTGATCGTAGGCAAAAACGGATGCGGGAAATCAACGCTTTTGCAGATTATGGCAGGTGCACAGAAAGCCGACAGTGGCAGCATTACTTATTTTGGAAATAAGGTGGGCTGTGGCAAGTCGTCCCGAAAGTATTATGGTTATGTACCGCAGGAGAATCCATTATTCGAGGAGCTTTCGGTTAAGGATAATCTGAAATTCTGGGGCGCCGGCAAAAAAGAGAACCTTAATTCTGTGATCGAGCAGTTTCAGCTGGAGGAGATGCTTCATATGAAAGTGGAGAAGCTGTCCGGCGGAATGAAACGAAGACTGGCCATTGCATGCGCCTTTGTGGAACTCCCACCGGTTTTGTTACTGGACGAACCCACGGCGGCTTTGGATATCTATTACAAAGAAAGCATTTTAGAGTGGCTTTCCAAGTACAAACAGATGAATGGCACAATTATCATGACCTCCCACGAGGAACAGGAAATTGTGTTTGCGGATCGCTGTCTGCTGATGGACAATGGGCAGATGCGGGAGCTGAGCAGAGATCCACAAAAGAGGCTGGAAGAAATCAAGACATATATCAGCAAAAGAACATGAAGATCATTTGAAAGGAATGTTCTGAAAAGAAAAGGAGATTATGAAAATGGCAATGAATTTTGACCCAATGACAGGAGAACCAATCAACCCGGCACCGACACCGGAGCAGCCACAGATGAGGTTTGACCCGATGACGGGACAGCCAATCAATCCGACACCGGTACAGCCACAGATGGCATTTGATCCGATGACAGGTATGCCACTGCAGCAGCCACCAAAGAAAAAAAAGAAAACAGGACTGATCGCCGGTATTGTTGCAGGGGTTGTGGTAATTGCAGGAGCCGGCACAGTTTTTGCAGGAATACAGAGTGGATTTTTCCTGAGCAAATCCGACAAAGTGCTGAGAGCGACGGCAAATACATTCAGTGAGCCTTCTCATTTTACGGAAGCTTTATCCGGACTTAGTGTTATGAGTTCAAAGGCATATACCGTTGATATCAAGGGCGAGGCCGAAGGATATAGTGTTCAGGCAACTTATGCCGAAAAGGACAACGAAAAGCAGATTTCCGGAAGCCTTGAGGGACCGCAGTTTTCGGATGTGGAATTCCTTGCAGGCATTGATAAGGATGAGATAAAGGTGTCTGCACCGCTTTTGGGCGATAAGATTTATACATACAATTATAATGAAGAGAAAAACGGTTATCTTGCAGAGTCCATGGGCGCAGATAATGTAGAATTGCTCGACAAGCTTTGCAAGCAGATATACTCAGATGAAGAGCAGAAGAAAAAGGTTTTAGAACTCAGTAAAAAATATTCTGAGATGTACAAGAAACTCGAATTTGAATCTGCAGACAAAGAGTCCTTCGAAGTAGACGGCAAAGACCGCAAGTGTGCAGGCTACAAGACAACCATCACATCAGACTATATGATCGAATGTGTGGACATTTTTGAGGATTATATGGATGCCCAGGTGGGAGATCTTCTGGATCAGGCCGTAACAGGATCGGATTATGACGATTACAAGGAGTCTTTTGATGAGCTCAGAGATGACTTTAAAGAGATGCCGGATATTGATATCACATTTTATATCTACAAGAATAAGCTGGCATGTGTGAAGGCAGTAGATCCATCCGAGAAGGATCAGGATATACAGATCCTTTTCAAAGGTGGAGACCGAAGAACACAGAACATGGAGCTGATTTCGTGTGGTGAGTCTGTAATGAAGATTTCCGGAAGTGAGGATGGAAACGAAGAAGTATTTGGTGTATCCGTAGAAGGAGAGAAAGTCGGTGAGCTGACCTATGACTTTAAATCAGGAGAATACACATTGGACATCGAAGATGAAGGTTCCGTCAGCGGTACACTGGAAGGCAAACGCGATGGTTTGACACTGACGATGGAAGGCGCTGGTATGAACCTTTCATTGGATGTGAAAAAAGGCGCAGAACTTCAGACATTCAGTGGAGAGAAGTTTGATATCGGAAATGCATCTGCGGAGGATCTTCAGACACTGGTTCAGGAAATTTATGGAATCAGTGGAGGCAACAGTGGTTATAATTATGATGATGGAGATTATGACTATGATTACGATTATGACTACAATGATGATGATTACAACTATGATTATGATTATGATTATGGTGATGATGATTATAACTATGACTACAACGATGATGACTATAGTTACGATGATGACGATGAACTGTAAGAAATAGGATGTTTTTTCGATACTTATGCATGGAACAAAAGAAGGCGCTTGCCGTCTTTATAAAGTCTTTCCGCTATTTTATATGCATGGTGCTTTTGCTGGGCATTGCGGTGTTTGCGTGTAGCGCAGTATTTCGTGACGCAAAGGTGCTTAATACTGTAGAAGTGGCAGTTGTCATTCCAAAAGAAAAGGGCGAAGAATTGCGACTTTTGACAGGTCTGGCATCTGCCATGCAAAGCACAAAAAGCATTTGCCGGATGCGTTATGTGGACGAGCCGGAAGCGATGGAGCAGCTTGCAAATGGGCAGGTGCAGGCTGTATTGATTTTCCCCGAACACTTTTATAAGGATCTGGATGAGGGAAATGATTCGTTTGTAAGGTTGTGTGTTCCGCAGGAATCGGATGTCAGTTTGCAGACGTTTCAGGAATTGTTGCAGGATGGTGTCTCGATTCTGTGGACGGCAGAAGCCGGTGTGTCTGCGGTGTTGGAACAGGCGCAGTATGGCAACACAAAGATTGCCTATCAGGATATCGGGCTGAAAGTCGCAACGAATTATCTGAAGACTGCATTGACCCGCACGGGACTGTATGATTCAATTGTCTGTTCGCCGTTTGGGGAATATGAGCAAAAGCAGTATTATTTTTCTACAGGATTGATACTGGTCCTGTTATTTACCGGATTATGTTTTGCAAGATTGTATACAGGAGAGACCAGGGTTGTGGAGCAGAAGCTTTCCCTGTATGGAATGGGAGCAGGAAAGATTGCTTTCGGGAAAATTGTGGCGATGACCAATGTGTTGTTTTTTCTGGCTTTTCTGGCGTATGGAATCGGCTGCATCGTTACGTATTATTTAGGAATCTCATTTCTTTTCTGGAACATGCGTGTTCTGTTGGGATTGTACCTGTTTTGTCTGTTGTTTGCAGTTGGATATCATCTGATCTATTGTATCGCAGGAAAATCGACGGAAGGGATGCTCGTGCTGCTGGCGTTGGAACTTTTTATTGTGCTGGCATCAGGCATGCTGATCCCGGTGGATTATCTGCCAAAATTTGTACAACAGATCAGTCATTGGACACCGCTGTATCATTTGAACCGGTACAATTTAGAGCTTCTCTTTGGAAACAGTTGGTTTTGACGGAAATGGTGAGTGTATGCAAAAAGTAATCATATGGTACAGGCTTTTATTAAAACGAAATACAAAACAAATCACAGCGTGGCTTATGACAGCCGCGCTGATTCTGCTTATGCTGGTTGTACAGGGGATACATATGCCGTCCGGGAAAACGATGACAATAGGATTGTATTGTGAACAGGATGGGAGCATGGAGAGAACATTGTGTGAAGATTTGGAAAATTCACACAGCCGGTTTGCATTTGTGAATTATCAGGATAAGGAACAAATGTACAAGGAAGTGCAGTCCGGCAAACTGGAATGTGGATTTCTTATGCAAAGTGATTTCACAGAAAGGGTTCGGCAGGACAACTGGAAAAAATGTGTGACGTATATCGCCAACCCGTTTACAACCAAGGGAGAAGTTGCAAAAGAAACATTTTTTGCGGCCTTTTTCAAGGAGTACAGCGGAAAATTGTTAGCGCAAAGCGAAAAGGAAATCTTTACAACGCAGGATAAAAAGCGTCTTGAAAAAATGCAAAAATCAAGTGATGATTTTTTGCAGAGCGATTTTTTTTATACGGATATTGTTCCGGTAGATACGAAAGTGAAGAAAGTACAGGACAATCATGATGCATATCCGGTGCAGGGAATATTTGCAGTCTTTCTTCTTGGAATTATGTATTTTGCGAATGCAAAGAGATATGAGCCGAAAGGGATATGGGTACAGCATGCCTTTCCAAACAGGGAACGCTTTTTGTTTGCATGTGTACAGGAACTGGCTGCCGTGACGATTCCGGCAGTGGTCGGCTTTGTGCTGTTGCTTTTTGTTCCACAGTCGAGAGGGCTGGGGCAGGAACTGCTGTCATTTGTAATATTTCTTGTGTATGCTATAATATGGACGGCGTTGTATGCAAAAATTCCATCCAGCGCAGAAGGATTTCTCGCATATGGAATTGTAATGATGGCAATTGCTGTGATCATGTGTCCGGTATTTTGGAATGTGGGAGCCTATATTCCGGTCATGCGTTACCTGAAATATCTGATTCCGGTTGGCGTTTATGTGTAGTGCTGGATACACACATAAGTTTGGTAAAATTGTTTACATCGTTATTTATTTATGTTATTGTATGAAAACAGATAGGATATGCGGCATGCATGGAGGGAACAATGGGGGAAAATTTGCCGTAAATGAAAACTGCAGAAATGATGAAAGTGATAGAAATTCAAAATTTTGAAGCACCGGAGCTTGACGTGTATGCAAGACTGACCGAGAATCAGCTCGTCAATCGTGCAGACCCTGCAAAAGGGATGTTTATTGCAGAGAGTCCGAAGGTGATTATGCGGGCATTGGACGCCGGGTGTGTGCCGGTTTCTGTGCTGATGGAGAAAAGACAGCTGGAGACGGAGGGCGAAGCGTTAGAAGCCATTCGGATGTGCAGCAGTACAAATAAAGAGTTTCCGGTATATGTGGCGGAATTTGAAGTGCTGGCAAAACTGACAGGTTTTAAGCTGACGCGGGGAATGCTTTGTGCCATGTACCGGCCGAAACTTCGGACACCGCAGGAAATCTGCAGGGACGCAAGGCGTATCGCGGTGCTTGAGAATGTCGTGAATCCAACGAATGTAGGGGCAATCTTTCGTTCGGCTGCAGCACTTAATATGGATGCTGTGCTGCTGACCCCCGCATGCAGTGATCCGCTGTATCGCCGAGCAATCCGTGTCAGCATGGGGACGGTATTTCAGATACCGTGGACCTATATCGGAGAAAAGGCGGTCGATTGGCCAAATGACATGGGACAATTGCGGCAGATGGGCTTTCAGACGGTTGCCATGGCACTTCGGGAAGACTCTCTTGGAATTGATGACAAAAGACTTCATGCAGTGGATAAACTTGCGATACTGCTGGGAAACGAGGGAGAAGGACTGGCCGATGAGACATTGGCACAGTGCGACTATACGGTGCGCATACCGATGAGCCACGGCGTGGATTCACTTAATGTGGCAGCCGCCAGTGCAGTTGCCTTTTACGAATTAGGAAAATAGTACTTGGGGAGTATGTATTGTCGAAAAAAGGGACAAAAAAGAGATAAAAAGTTCTTGCATTGGAGTATAAAGTTTGCTATGATTACATCGACAAAGGTGTCAAAAGAATGGAAACATTCTTTTGGCGCCTTTTTGCGTTGTATGTATACTCAATGGATAGTGTCAAGTTTTGTATGAAAACTTGACATGTAGGGGCAATGCATCTTTGATGCATTACAATCATCAGCCCATTTGCTGAAAGCAAATTTTGTATGGGCTGATGTTCAAGGAAAGGAGATTAGAAAATGAGTGCAGGAGATACTGGTTTTATGCTGATTTGTGCAGCACTGGTGTTTTTTATGACACCGGGTCTGGCGTTCTTTTATGGGGGGCTGGTCAGAAGAAAAAATGTGGTAAATACGATGATGGCATGTGTGGCAATCATGGGATTATCCGTTGTGATGTGGGTTTTGTTTGGTTATTCTCTTTCGTTTGGAGGTAATCATGCAGGAATTATCGGTGATTTCCGATGGTTCGGATTAAGCGGAATTGGAATGGATGAAGTGGGACCATATGCTGCAACGATTCCGCATCTTGTGTTCGTTGCATTTCAGATGATGTTTGCAATGATCACACCGGCTTTGATTACAGGTTCCCTGGTTGGGCGTGTGAAATTTAAAGCGTTGTTCTTATTTATCGCGCTATGGTCAGTGGTTGTTTATTATCCGATGGCTCATATGGTTTGGGGCGAGGGCGGTTTCCTTGCAGAAATCGGTTCGGTCGATTTTGCAGGAGGAAACGTCGTACATATCAGTTCCGGTGTCAGTGCATTGGTTTTTGCACTTATTCTTGGACGAAGAAGAGGATATGAAAATACGGCATACCGTGTGCACAATATTCCGTTTGTGGCACTGGGAGCTTTTATCTTATGGTTTGGCTGGTTTGGTTTCAATGCAGGAAGTGCACTTGGAGCGAATGGTCTGGCAGCACATGCATTTATGACAACAGCACTTGCAAGTGCGAGCGCAATGCTTTCCTGGATTTTTATTGATGTGATGAAAGATGGAAAACCGACGCTTGTCGGCGCATCTACCGGACTTGTTGTGGGACTTGTAGCAATTACACCGGGAGCAGGATTTGTTCCAATCTGGTCGGCAATCATTATCGGAGCGCTGGTCAGTCCAATCTGCTGTTTTACAATTTCACTGCTGAAAGGAAAACTCAAGATTGATGATGCGCTTGACGCATTCGGATGTCATGGAATCGGCGGTGTCTGGGGCGGTATTGCCACCGGAATTTTTGCAAAGAAATCCATCAACAGCGTTGCAAAATGGGATGGCCTGATCTATGGTGACTACCACCTGTTCGTTGCACAGATTATTGGAATTGTGGTAACATTGGCAGTAGCAATCGCAGGTACACTGATTTGTCTTGGCGTTGTTCGTCTCTTTACAGAATTGCGTGTAGATGAAAAGGCCGAGAAAGTTGGTCTGGATCTTTCACAGCACGGAGAAAGTGCTTATCCGACCTTCAACGGACTGGATTCATAAAACGAGCGGAATAGAAAAGGAGAATATGCCATATGTTAATAAAAGTAGAAGCAATTGTGCGTGAAGAAGTGTTTGAGGATGTCAAAGACGCATTAAATGGCATCCAGGTGAATGGAATTACCGTATCCCAGGTGATGGGATGTGGCGCGCAGCGCGGTTACAAAAAGCGTGTCCGTGGTACGGAAGTAGATGTAGTCATGCAGCCAAAGATCAAATTTGAGATTGTTGTAACTTCGGAAGAGTGGGAAAAAGCAACGATTGATGCGATTCAAAAAGCCGCTTTTACCGGAGAGGTGGGAGACGGAAAAATTTTCAGCTATGAATTGCGCAGCGCCTTAAAGATCCGTACCCGTGAAAGTGGAGAAAAAGCGATCGATTAATGAAAATAGCGTTGAGATGACATGCGTTCTGTGGTAGAATTTGTATAGGTAAAAGGCAAAATTTCAGAATAGGAGATGGAACATATGTCAGAAACGGGGTTTTTCATTTTTCTGGCAGCAATCATAGGTGTCGCAGTATTGGGAGCGGTCATCGCGGTGATTGCGGCTGTATCTGGTGCATCTGCAGCGATTGCGGATGAAGAGGATAGTGCAGAAGATGTATAGCGAAAAGACATCCGGCGAATTTGCAAGAAGCAGATTTGCCGGATGTTTTTTCATTAAAAAAGTATAAAGCTTTGGGTATTCCCCTTGTAAAATAAGGATTTATTTCTTTATAATGATGAAAGAGTCATAATCATATAATAGCAGGAGGAAAGCATGATTTCAAAGTATAGTGTAAAACGTCCCTATACCGTGCTGGTGGCAGTGGTACTGGTGATCGTTCTTGGTGTGGTCTCTTTGTCAAAAATGACGACAGACCTGTTGCCGGATATGAGTTTCCAGTACGCACTTGTCATCACGACGGATATGGGAGCAAGTCCCGAACAGGTGGAAAGTGATGTGACCGCACCGATCGAATCGGCGATGGCGACCACTTCCAACATCAAAAATATCAGTTCTATTTCTTACAATAGCTATTCCGTCGTAACACTTGAATATGAGCAGAATGCAAACATGGATTCGGTGGTCATTGAGATTCAGCAGAGTCTCGATCAGATTTCCGGCCAGTGGGATGATTCCATCGGAACACCGATGATTATGAAAGTGAATCCGGATATGCTTCCGGTATTGGCAGCAGCGGTGGATATGGATGGCATGGATGCTGCAAAATTGTCCGAATATGTGGAAAATGAACTCTCTCCTGCAATTGAAAGTCTTGAAGGTGTGGCATCGGTTACCACGACCGGACAGTTAGAGGAGAGTGTGCAGGTAACACTCAATCAGGACAAGATCGATGCATTAAACAAAAAGGTGCAGAAAAGCATCGACAAGCAGTTCGCAAAATCCCAGAAAGAAATTGATGCCAACAAAAAGAAGGTAGAAGACGGACAGTCTTCAATCAATACAGGCTCGGATCAGCTGACGGATGCCATCAATCAGACGATGGACAAGCAGCAGGAACTGTTAAAGACCGAGAAAGATTTAAAGAATCAGCTGGCCGATCTGAAAAAGCAGCAGAAATCTCTGTCACAGATTCAATCAGGCATTCAGACTTTTATGCAGTCAGATGCATATACGGGAATTGTCTCTGTGCTCAAGGACAATCCGCAGCTTGCAGAAAGCGAAGAGATGAAAGCACAGATCAAGCAGCTTAACAAAGTAGTGAAAGAACAGTTCGCGGCATTGTCTTCGCTTGGAATTACCGTAAATACATACGAAGACCTTCCGGCTGCTTCCGCAGAAGTCGGCAAGCTTCTGGCGCAGGTAAATACAGGAATTAAAACCATTGAGAGCGCACAAAAGAAGGTGGAGAGCGGCAAGGTCAGCCTTTCCTCTGCATTAGACACACTCAATGCAAATGCGTCACTTACAGCCCTGAAAGTAAGCACAAGTTCTGCGGAACTGACAAGTGCGGCATCTTCCTTAGAGGATGCACAGTCCAAACTTGACGATGCAAAAGACAATGCTTATGATTCTGCAGATTTAAACAAGGTGCTCAGTGAAGATACAATCACAAGCCTTTTGGCAGCACAGAACTTTGATATGCCGGCAGGCTATGCGATGGATGGGGATACACAGTATCTTGTCCGTGTAGGCGATGCTGTGGAAGACGTCGAGGATCTTAAGAAACTTCCATTGATCGATATGGGAATTGACGGAGTCAAAACGATCTGTCTGTCCGATGTGGCGGATGTGACTGTGACGGATAACTCGGATGAAACCTATGCTGTGATCAACGGCAATCCGGGCATCATGCTTTCAATGGAAAAGCAGACCGGATACTCCACAGGAGAAGTAACGGACCGTATTCTGGAGAAATTCAAATCTCTGGAAAAAGAAGATTCCAATCTGCACCTGAGTGTGTTGATGAATCAGGGCATTTACATTGATATGATCGTAAACAGCGTAATGCAGAATATGATCTGGGGTGCATTGCTTGCCATTCTTGTATTGTTATTGTTCTTAAAAGATATCAAGCCGACGATTGTCATTGCATGTTCAATCCCGCTTTCGGTTGTAGCGGCGGTCGTACTCATGTATTTTACCGGAATTACCTTAAATATTATTTCCATGTCCGGTCTGATGCTTGGTATCGGTATGTTGGTGGATAACTCCATCGTTGTCATCGAGAATATCTACCGTCTCAGAGGAGAGGGCTATTCGATCAAAAAGGCGGCTGTGGAAGGTTCCAAACAGGTAACGGGTGCAATCATTGCATCGACACTTACTACTGTCAGCGTTTATGCGCCGATTATTTTTACCGAGGGCATTACGCGCCAGCTGTTCGTTGATCTGGCTTTGACCATTGCATATACGCTGGTGGCCAGCCTTGTGGTAGCGCTTACTTTCGTGCCGGCAATGTCCTCTGTGACATTGCGCCGCACCAAAGAGATACGTCATCCGTGGTTTGATGCCATGAAGGAATGGTACGGACGGGCATTGGCATGGTGCCTGCGTTTTAAGCCGGTTGTACTTATTGTTGCAGTTGTGCTTTTGGTTGCGAGTGCGGCACTCAGCGTATCCAAAGGTTTGAATTTTATGGATATGGATATGGAGACCAACCAGATTTCGGTTTCAGTTTCTGCAAAAGAAGGAGAAAAGCTGACTTTCCAGGAACTTACCGAGGCATCAGATCAGGTAATGAAACGGATTTCAGATATCAAGGGCATTGATACCATTGGTGCCATGGCAGGAGGAAATTCGACGTCTTCCCTTATGGGTGGCGGAAACGACAGTGTGAGTATGTACATTCTTCTTGATGAGGATGCGGATGTGAAAGTTTCCGATGTCACAGATGCCATCACAGAAAAGACCAAGGATCTCGACTGTGAGGTATCTACCAATACTTCTTCCATGGATTACAGCAGTTATTTTGGAAGCGGTTTGTCTGTGCGTATCAAGGGAAATGATATTGAAACTTTACAGAAACTGGCAGGTGAAGTTGCCGATGTCATGAAAGATACGAAAGGAACGACGGATATCGATGACGGCATGGAAGATTCCGAGCCGCAGCTTACCATCTCGGTAGACAAGAAAAAGGCAGCAAAATACGGACTTACCGTAGCACAGGTATATCAGCTTGTCAGCGCCAAGATGGCAGACAGCAAGACGGTAACGACAATCACCACAGACATCAAAGATTACAAAGTCTATGTACAGACCGAGGAGCAGGCGGATACAAAACTTTCGGATATTAAGGATATGACTTTTTCTTATACGAATAAAAACGGAAAAGAAAAAGAGATTCCGCTCACAAAAATCTGTGAGATGAAAGAGACAAGTACATTGAGCACAATCAGCCGTGATGCGCAGACGCGTTACATTACAGTATCCTGCGGTGTGGATGAAGATCATAATGTGACACTGGTGAGCAACAAGCTGCAGAAAGCCATTGACAAACTGGATATTCCGGATGGATATAAAGTAGAGATGACCGGTGAGGACGAGACAATCAATGAGTCCATGAAACAGCTCGTACTGATGCTGGTACTTGCAGTAATCTTTATTTACCTGATTATGGTGGTACAGTTCCAGTCCCTGCTTTCGCCGTTTATCATTATGTTCTCCATTCCACTTGCCTTTACCGGTGGATTTATCGCATTGCTTCTGACCGGACAGGAGATCAATGTCCTTGCAATGCTTGGATTTATCATGCTTTCGGGATTGATTGTAAACAATGGTATTGTACTGATCGATTATATCAATCAGGCGCGACGTGCAGGAGCATCCAAAAAGGAAGCAATCATCGAATCCGGAAAGACCCGTGTGCGTCCGATCCTTATGACGGTACTGACAACGGTTCTTGCAATGCTGACGACGGCACTTGGCATCGGAGATGGCTCCGATATGATGCGCCCGATGGCGATCACACTGATCGGCGGACTGGTCTATGGTACGATTCTCACACTGATTGTGATTCCGTGTATTTACGACCTGTTCAATCGTGAGAAGGATATGACAGAAGAAGAGATTTAATAGAAAAAATGCATCTTGACAAACAAGCGTGCCGCAAGTAAGATATATTTTATATGAGAAAGTGAAGAGGAAGAGGAGTACATATGGAATTCCTGAAAGAGAAGAATGTTCAGCGGCTGAGAGACATTCGCAGGATGCAGTGTGGAAGGTAGCTTCGGAGCTGGAATATTTAGAAAGGTGCATGCATTGTTCCACAGATATTCCCGGATCGTCCCCGTTAACGGACATGATGAGTATTACAAAGGTGGTACCGCGAACAATTTCGCCCTTTGTACAGAAAAAGATTTCTGTACAGAGGGCTTTTTAAATGTTCTACAAATGTGATGCATCTTAGATGCATCATGTAGCGTCGTCCCTTTGCCGAAGGCAAACTATCATGGGACGATGTTCTACAAATGTGATGCATTTATTAAAGAAAGAAAGGAAGATATCATGAGCAAAGAATTAAGCAAGACTTATGATCCAAAAGATATTGAGGATCGTCTCTATAAGAAGTGGGAGGACAACGGCTATTTTCATGCAGAAGTAGATCGCAGCAAAAAGCCTTTTACAATTGTAATGCCACCACCAAATATTACTGGTCAGCTCCATATGGGCCATGCACTGGACAATACCATGCAGGATATTCTTATTCGTTATAAGAGAATGCAGGGCTACAATGCGTTATGGCAGCCTGGTACAGACCATGCTTCGATTGCAACAGAAGTTAAGGTAATCCAGAGTCTGAAGGAGCAGGGAATCAACAAGGCAGACCTGACACGTGAAGAGTTCCTGGAAAAATGCTGGGAGTGGAGAAAAGAGTACGGCGGACGTATCGTAAAGCAGCTGCGTAAGCTTGGTTCTTCCGCAGACTGGCAGCGTGAGCGTTTTACCATGGATGAGGGATGCTCTCATGCAGTACAGGAAGTATTTACCAAGTTATATAAGAAGGGATGGATTTATAAGGGATCCCGTATCGTTAACTGGTGTCCGGTATGTAAGACTTCTATTTCCGATGCGGAAGTGGAGCATGAGGAACAGGATGGCTTTTTCTGGCATATCAATTATCCGGTAGTAGGAGAAGAGGGACGATTTGTAGAGATCGCTACCACACGTCCGGAGACCTTGTTCGGTGATACTGCAGTGGCAGTCAATCCGGATGACGAGCGCTATCAGGATATTATTGGAAAGACATTAAAGCTTCCAATGACGGACCGTGAGATTCCGGTAATTGCAGACTCTTATGTAGACAAGGAGTTCGGAACCGGTTGCGTAAAGATCACACCGGCACACGACCCGAACGATTTCGAAGTTGGAAAGCGTCATAACTTAGAGGAAATCGTTGTAATCAATGATGATGCTACAATGAACGAGAAGGCCGGTAAATATGCAGGTATGGACCGTTATGAGTGTCGTAAAGCATTAGTGGATGATCTCGAAAAAGAAGGTCTTCTTGTAAAAGTCGTACCACATTCTCATAATGTAGGTGTACACGACAGATGTCACACAACTGTTGAGCCAATGATTAAGCAGCAGTGGTTCGTAAAGATGGATGAGATGATCAAACCGGCAGTTGAAGGTGTAAAGAACGGTGAGATCGAGCTTCTTCCAAAGCGTATGGACAAGACATACTTCAACTGGACCGATAATATCCGTGACTGGTGTATCAGCCGCCAGCTCTGGTGGGGACACCGTATTCCGGCATGGTATTGTGATGACTGTGGTGAGATGGTCGTATCCATCGAGAATCCGGGCAAGTGTCCAAAATGCGGATGCACACATATGACACAGGATCCGGATACACTCGATACATGGTTCTCATCCGCACTGTGGCCATTCTCTACCTTAGGCTGGCCGGAAAAGACGGAAGATCTGGATTACTTCTATCCGAACGACGTACTTGTAACCGGATATGACATCATTTTCTTCTGGGTTATCCGTATGATCTTCTCCGGATATGAGCAGATGGGCAAGGCACCATTCCACACCGTACTGTTCCATGGACTTGTCAGAGATTCCCAGGGACGTAAGATGAGTAAATCACTTGGAAATGGTATCGATCCACTTGAAGTTATTGACAAATACGGTGCAGATGCACTTCGTCTGACATTGATTACCGGTAATGCGCCAGGAAATGATATGCGTTTCTACTGGGAGCGTGTTGAGGCTTCCCGTAACTTTGCAAACAAAGTATGGAATGCTTCCCGTTTCATCATGATGAATCTGGATGGAATGGAGATTAAGGAGCCGGCATTGGATGAACTTCGTCCGGCAGATAAGTGGATTATTTCCAAAGTCAATACACTGGCAAAAGATGCAACCGAGAATATGGACAAGTTCGAGCTTGGTATCGCCGTACAGAAAGTATACGATTTCATCTGGGATGAGTTCTGTGACTGGTACATCGAGATCGCAAAAGTCCGTACTTACAAGAAAGATGAAAATCCACAGTCTGCAAACGCAGCACTCTGGACATTAAAGACTGTATTGACAGAGGCTTTGAAGCTTCTTCATCCATATATGCCATTCATCACAGAAGAAATCTTCTGTACATTACAGTCAGAGGAAGAGACAATTATGCTTTCCAAGTGGCCGGAATACAAGGATGAGTGGAATTTCCCGGCAGAGGAAGCTGCAATCGAGCACTGCAAGGATCTCGTAAAAGGCATCCGTAATGTCCGTACAGAGATGGATGTTCCACCTTCACGCAAGGCAAAACTGTTCATTACTTCTGAGGATGCAAATCTTCGCAATACGTTTGAAGAGAACAAAGAAGTATACGTAAATCTTGCTTCTGCAAGCGAGATTACGGTACAGGCAGACAAGAAGGGAATCGGAGAGGATGCGGTATCCGTTGTGATCCCTGGCGCTGTTGTTTATCTCCCATTAGAAGATCTTGTAGACTTTGAGAAGGAAAAAGAACGTCTCAACAAAGAAAAGGATAAGCTGACAAAGGAACTTGCACGTTCTAAGGGAATGCTTTCCAATGAGAAATTCTTAAACAATGCAAAGCCTGAAAAAGTACAGGAAGAGAAAGACAAGCTTGCAAAATATGAGCAGATGATGGCTCAGGTTGAGCAGCGTCTTGCCCAGATGAAGTAGATTTGCAGGAATTACGTCGCTTTTTGCGATATTTTTCTAAAAACTTTATAGAAATTTACTTGCATAAAAAAGTCACTATATTATAATGAAGAATGCCAACAGATGTCGCGATATCCTTCGTGGCATCTGTTACAAAGAATATAGTGTTGGCCTGGGCAAAAGGAGAACGAAAATGATAAATTTTGAGAAAGAATTGAAAAATTTCGAACCGAGTCTTGAAGTGGAAGAAGCAGAATCTGCTATATATAATCACGATTTAACAGATGTGACAGACATTATCACAGAAATTTTGCGTGATGTAAAAGAAAAGGAAAACAGATAAGCAGTGCAGACATAAGAGAGAGGTTCATATGATTTGTTATAGATGTGGAATGGAAGCTGGCAATGCGCGGCACTGTCCGTCCTGTGGGGCTGACTTAGAAGTGTTTCATCGAGTGATACGCATTTCCAATTCATATTACAACATAGGACTGGAACAGGCGAGTGTACGTAATTTATCGAGTGCGGTCATCAGCCTGAAGAACAGTCTTAAATTTAATAAGTACAACATTGATGCGAGAAATTTACTGGGATTGGTTTACTGTGAAATGGGTGAGACGGTTGCAGCGCTGAGCGAGTGGGTAATCAGCCGCAGCTATCAGCCGGAGAACAACATTGCAAACCGCTATCTGGATGAAATTCAGAAGAACCGGGGGCAGCTGGATGCGGTAAATCAGACTATTAAAAAATATAATCAAGCTTTACATTATTGCAAACAAGATAGCAGAGATCTTGCAATTATCCAACTGAAAAAAGTATTGTCTTTAAACCCGAAACTGGTCAAAGGACATCAGCTTCTTGCGCTGTTATACATTCAGGATGGCAAGTTGGAACTGGCTAAGAAGACGCTTCGTAATGCGGGAAAAATTGATACAAACAATACCACAACTTTGCGGTATTTAAAAGAAGTTAATACTAGATTAAAGGAAAGAAATCCTTCAAAGAAACCCAAAAACGATGATTTGATTTCTTATCAGAGTGGAAATGAGACCATTATCATGCCGAAGCGTTTCAAGGAGACTTCCATTGGTGCAACACTGGTATATATCGTAATTGGATTGTTGGTTGGTACCGCTGTGACAGCGTTTCTTGTCGTTCCGAATGTGCGCAGCCGTGCGATGGAAGATGCAAGGGCACAGGTGGCAGATGCAAGTGATACGATTTCTACTAAGGGACAGGAAATCAAAGATCTTGAAAATCAGATTTCAGATCTGCAGGACAAACTGGAGGAAGAGACAAATAATAATGAAAAGGTTGCAGATCAGATTAAATCTTACGAGCGATTGCTTAAGGCATATGTTTCCTATGCGGATAATGATGTGATTGCGACAGGTGAGACTTTAGAAAAAGTGGATACATCCTATTTGTCAAAGAGTTCGAAAACCATTTACGACGATTTAAATGAAAAAGTGCAGGGGCAGTATCTTGAAAAACTGTATCAGGAAGGCTACAGATATTATCAGAGAGGCAACTATAAGGATGCAATCAAGGATCTGAAGAAGGTTGTCAAGAAACAGGAAGATTTCCGGGATGGCTCCGCTGCATATTATCTGGCACAGTCATATCGAAAGAATAACAATCTTGAGACAGCAAAGCAGTATTATCAGTACGTGGTAGATAATTATCCGGGAACGGAACGTGCGAGAACTTCGCAGAATTATGTGGATGCACAGGAGTAAACAAACTATAATAAAATAATGATTTAACAAAAGAGATGTCATGGCATAAGACTGTGAGGTCTCTTTTTTCTTTATAGTAAATTTTTGGGAGGAGGACAACTATGGAATTACAATATCAGATTACAAAAGAACAATTGATTGTACCAATGCCAAAAGAAGTTGATCACCATATCGCGAAAACAATCAGCAGGGAAATTGATTTTCTTATTGATTCCTGGCATGTGCGAAAACTGATTTTTGATTTTGCAGAGACGGATTTTATGGACAGCTCTGGAATTGGGGTTCTGATTGGGCGAAAAAAGACTATGGATATGCACAGGGGAGAAATCTGTGCAAGGAATCTTGGAGAGCGGGCGCAGAAAATATTTGACAAGTCAGGATTGGCACAAATTATCCTGGTAGAATCTGGAAGAGAGGAGAAACAGTGATGGCAGAGCAAAATCATATGCAGGTGATTTTTGACGCAAAATCAGTAAATGAGAGCCTGGCAAGAATGGTGGTAACTGCTTTTATGACAGATATGAATCCGACATTAGAGCAGGTGTCAGATGTAAAGACAGCGGTGTCAGAGGCGGTTACAAATGCAATTATTCATGGATATGAAAATAAGGAAGATTCGGTGGAATTATGCTGCGATAGAGATGGTCAGCAACTGATTGTAACAGTAGAGGATCATGGTGTTGGAATTGCGGATGTTGAACGGGCGAGAAATCCTTTTTATACGACAAAGCCGGAACTGGAGCGTTCTGGTATGGGATTTACTTTTATGGAAGCCTTCATGGACAAGGTGGAAGTGTGTTCACAGCTTGGCGTGGGAACGAAAGTAGTGATGTGGAAATACATAGAAAGGGACAGTGAAAAGTAAGGAGTATGCAAATGAGGAAAATTGGCGTAAAGCCATAGAGGAGGCACAAAAGGGAGACAGGAAAATCAGAGATGTCCTTGTGTCAGAGAATATGGGACTTGTCTATATGGTGGCAAAACGATTTCAGGGAAGAGGTGTGGAGGAAGAGGAATTAACGCAGATTGGTGCAATTGGATTGATTAAAGCGATTGATAAATTTGATCCCAAACTTCCATATACATTTTCTACTTATGCGGTTCCAATGATTATGGGCGAAATCCGGCGTTTTTTGCGGGATGATAACATGATTCATATAAGCCGTCAGGTGAAGGAAAACGCAAGAAAGATTGCAATTGTCAAAGAAAAAATGAAAAAGACGGAAAATAAAGATCCGACACTTGAGGAATTGCAAAGAGAAACAGGGCTATCTTATGAAGATCTTGTGGTAGCGATGGAATCTTCGGTTGGCGTAGAGTCGATTTCAAAGCCTGTTGCAGGGGAGGACAGTGCGGGAGCATTGACGATTGCGGATCAGCTGGAGGATAAGAAACCTTTTGAAGGCCCTATTTTGAACCGGATTGCGTTACAACAGGTGATGGATGAGCTTGATGAAGGGGAAGTACGTCTGATTTCTCTGCGCTATATGCAAAATCATACACAGGCAGAGGTTGCACAGATCCTTGGGACAAATCAGGTTGCGGTTTCCCGTCAGGAACGGCATATTTTGGGAAAGTTAAGAAAAAAACTTGCATAAAATGTGTTGCATGAAATAAAATGCAAACTTTACTATTTAAAATTATTCAATATTTGGTATAATAAAAACAGGTTAGGTATAACAAACAAAAGAGGAGAAAAAGATTGGGAGAAAAATTAAATAAGGCTATATTGCCGGATAAATACGACAATTATGTGTTTGATCTCTATGGAACACTGGTTGATATTCATACAGATGAAGAACCAAAGGAGATATGGGACAAGCTTGCTTTGTTTTATGGGTATTACGGGGCATGCTATTCTGCGGAAGAATTAAAAAAACGCTACGAAACGCTTGTGAAAGGCAAAGAAGCAGATTTGAAGGTATCGCTGGAGAATGATCCTCATTATGCACATGAATCATCACCGGAGATTGAGATTACAGACGTATTTCAATCATTATTTATGGAAAAGGGTGTAGAGGCAGACAACACACTGGCAATACACGCAGGACAGTTTTTCCGGGTGCTGGCGACCGAATATATTCGTGTATATCCGGGAACGATAGAAATGTTGCAAAATTTAAAGAAAAAAGGCAAGAATGTTTATCTGCTTTCGAACGCACAGCGCATTTTTACAGCATATGAGATGCAGGTAATTCAAATTGCAAAGTATTTTGATGATATTTTTATTTCATCCGATTTTCAGACAAAGAAGCCGGACATCCGTTTCTTTGAGGCGTTGAAAAACAAACATGGGCTAAAGCCGAAACAGACATTATTTATTGGTAACGACAGCCGCTGTGACATTGACGGGGCAAAACAGGTGGAATTTGATACTTTTTATGTCAATTCCAATATATCACCGAAAGACGATAAAGCAGAAAATGCGGATTACATTGTGGATAATTTCACGGAATGGCTGAGAAAATAATAGACAGGTAATGCAAAGGAGGATATTGAATGAGTAAAGTGAATCAGGGAAAAGTGGCAATCGTAGGATGTGGTTTTGTGGGTTCCGCATCGGCATTTGCACTGATGCAGAGTGGATTATTTACGGAGATGGTACTGATCGATGCCAATCATGACAAGGCAGAGGGAGAAGCGGATGATATCGCGCATGGAATTCCGTTTGGACGCCCGATGAAAATTTATGCCGGAAGTTATGATGATGTGGCAGATGCGGCAATTATTGTCATTACTGCAGGTGCAAACCAGAAACCGGATGAAACACGTCTGGATCTTGTACACAAGAATATTTCGATTTTTCAGTCGATTATTCCGGAAATCACAAAGAGAGATTTCGGTGGAATTCTGCTGATTGTTGCTAATCCGGTAGATATTCTTACTTATACGGCATTAAAGTTGTCCGGATATCCGGAAAATCGTGTTATCGGTTCCGGTACAGTGCTTGACAGTGCACGATTAAAATATCATCTGGGAGAACATCTTGGCGTGGACAGTCGAAGCGTACATGCATTTATCATCGGAGAGCATGGAGACAGCGAGATTGCAGCATGGAGCAGTGCGAATGTGTCGGGTATTCCGTTGGATAAATTCTGCGAGATGCGTGGACATTACAATCATGTGCAGGCAACAGAACGTATTGCGGAGGAGGTAAAACACAGTGCCTATGAGATTATATCAAAGAAAGGCGCAACCTATTATGGAATTGCAATGTCCGTAAAACGTATCTGTGAGGCGATTATACGTGATGAAAAGTCAATCCTTCCGATTTCAACCATGATGCATGGCGAGTATGGAATTTCGGATGTTGTTTTGTCAATGCCATGTATTGTTGGTCGTGATGGATATGAAACAAAAGTACCGATTGATCTGGATCAGGATGAAGTTACAAACTTACATGAGTCGGCAAATACCTTAAGAAGTGTCATCGAAGATTCTTTCAAAAATGACGACAAAAAGGCAGAATAAAGAAACACTTAAATTATAGTAACGTATAAGAAACTACAAAAAGAATAACAAAAGCAGAAACTATAAGAGTAAAACAAGAATTAAAATCTGACATATACAGCGAAAATAAAAAAAGGACAGATGGATAGCATGACACAAGAAAATGGAGACATCGTTTAGATGTCTCTTTTTTCTTGCGCATAAACGGGTACATAATAAACAAACAAAAAACGAGTTTCGTAACATTTCGGGCGTGTATACAGGATACAAACGAGAAATTAACATAATGTTTTAGATGGATAAAATGAGTGGAAAGCCTTCATTTTTGCATGAAAAATGGTGAGCATATACAAAAATGAATGGTATACATGCAATTAACAGATAATATCTGAAATTAATACGCAAAAAACAAAAATTAAATGAGAATTATTGAGAGAAAAAGTATAACAAAAATTATATATAATAAAAGGCAAGAAAACACAGAACAGGAATACATGCAAAAAAGTAATGAAAAACAGAGGGAAAAAGGAACTACATTATGGTTAAATTAAATAATTAAGACGATATCAGTATTTACTTTAGCATGATAATGTGCTAATATACAAAAACATGATTACGATAATTAATGATAGTGTCAAGTATTTTATGAAAACTTGACATGTAGCGTCAGCCCATTTGCTGAAAGCAAATTATGCATGGGCTGATGTTAAATGAAAGGAGAACATTTTATGAAGAGAAAAATTGCAGCAATTTTAGTATGTTGTCTTGCATTTGGAATGACGGCATGTGGCGGCGCAAAAGGTGGAAATGCTGATAATGATTCTAAGGTATATGCCGTAGAAGCAGGATCTGCAGGAGAGGCTGCTGCAAAGGAGAAAGGTTTCAAATACAATTCCGTATCTTCACAGGCAGATGCCCTGATGGAAGTCGCTTCCGGCACATCGGATGCAGCAATCATTGATCTGTTGATGGCAGGCGCAATGATCGGTGAGGGAACCAGTTATCCGAATATGGTACATACGGAGGAACTTACAACTGAGAAGTATGGTGTTGGATGTAGAAAAGGTTCTGACTTAGCTTCTTATATTAATGAAGTTTTTGCTGAGACCTATGCTGATGGATCCATGCAGGAGATTGCAAAGAAGTACGGCGTACAGGAATCACTGATCGAGCAGAAGGATGCAAAGTATGAAGCATCGGATGACAGTGATGTAGAATATATTAAGAAGAAAGGCACTCTGATTGTAGGCATTACAGATTTCGAGCCGATGGATTACAAAGATGGAGATAAGTGGATCGGATTTGATGCAGATATGGCCAGAGTAGTTGGTAAAAAATTAGGTGTCGATGTACAGTTTGTAGAGATTGACTGGGATACAAAAACCATGGAGCTTGAGTCAAAGAATATTGACATGGTTTGGAATGGTATGACACTCACAGATGAAGTTACTTCTTCTATGGAATGCACAAACGCATACTGCAACAATGCACAGGTTGTTGTTGTACCTGAGAACTAAGGAGAACAAAGGATGTTTTGGACAGTTACACAGTCACTTTTAGGTGGTCTTTGGACCACCTTTGAAATTTTTATACTTACTTTGATTTTTGCACTTCCGCTCGGACTCATACTTGCTTTTGGTTCTATGAGCAAGTTCAAACCGCTGCGTTATCTTGTACAGCTTCTGGTATGGGTGATTCGTGGAACCCCGTTGATGCTGCAGCTGATCATTATTTTTTATGGTCCGGGACTTTGGCTTTCGCATAATATCTGGAGTGGAAATGAAGCGGGACGTATTACCGCAACCGTTGTAGCTTTTGCTATCAACTATGCATGTTATTTTTCTGTTATCTTCCGTGGTGGAATCGAAGGTGTGCCGGCAGGACAGCGTGAGGCCGGAGAGGTACTTGGCATGACAAAAAGCCAGATTTTCTTCAAAATCACATTGCTTCAGATGATCAAGCGAATCGTTCCACCGATGTCGAACGAGATCATTACACTGGTAAAGGATACTTCCCTTGCAAGAATTATTGCGGCATATGAGCTTACGTTTGCAGGTTTCTCTTTCATGAAATCCGCAGGTCTGACATGGCCACTGTTTTACACCGGTGTATTTTATCTGTTTTTCGTCGGTGTTCTTACATTATTATTTAATTACATTGAGCGCAAACTCGATTATTTCAAGTAGGGGGAAGATGATATGGCAATTTTAGAGGTAAATCATATCGAAAAACATTTTGGAAAGACAAAAGTGTTAAAAGATGTCAGCTTCTCGATGGAAGAGGGAAGCGCAATTGCGATTATCGGTTCCTCGGGATCGGGAAAGACAACACTTTTGCGTTGCCTGAATTTCCTGGAAAAACCAAATAAGGGAACAATCAAGGTTCGCGATGAGATTTTATTTGATGCAGATAATGCAGCGACCGACAAAGATGCAGATCTGCGCAAAAAGCGCCTGCATTTTGGAATGGTGTTTCAGTCGTTCAATTTGTTCCCACAGTATACAGCGTTACAAAATGTGACATTGGCAGAGAGACTTCTCGCACAGGAACAGCCGGATTTCAAACAGAACAAGAAAGAAATTCTGGCAAAGATTGATGAACATGGTAAGCAATTGCTGGATCGCATGGGATTGACAGAACGTATGGATCATTATCCGCACCAGTTATCCGGTGGACAGCAGCAGCGTGTAGCAATTGCCCGTGCACTTGCACTGCAACCTGACATCCTGTGTTTTGATGAGCCGACTTCTGCATTGGATCCGGAGCTTACCGGTGAGGTGCTGAAGGTAATCCGCAGTCTGGCTGACCAGAAGACAACGATGATTATTGTTACGCATGAGATGGCGTTTGCAAGAGATGTTGCAGATCACGTTATTTTTATGGATGGTGGAGTTATTGTTGAACAGGGAGATCCACATCAGGTGATCGAGCATCCAAAGGAGGAGCGGACCAAGCAGTTCCTCAGCAGATATGCACAGGGATAAATGAAACTGATTTACAAAAAGGACGAGACAAGTTGTTTTGTCCTTTTTTGTTTATAAATATTTTAGAAAAATTGTTAGCACTCTCTATTGACGAGTGCTAATTTGCGTGCTATAACATATTCGTAAACAAAGAAGATCATAATGTTTAATGGAATATAAAGGAGGGCGTGCTATGAACATTCAGAAATTTACACAGAAATCTATTGAAGCAATTAATGGTTGCGAAAAGCTTGCCTACGACTATGGAAATCAGGAGATCGAACAGGAACATCTGCTGGTATCATTGTTACAGCAGGAGGATGGACTGATTCCGAAGCTGATAGAAAAGATGGAAATAGATGTGCAGCATTTTACGGAAAATGCGCAGAACAAACTTGCTGCCAGAGTAAAAGTCTCTGGAGCGAGTGCAAATGTATATGTAGGAAAAGATTTAAATAATGTACTGATCCATGCGGAGGATGAGGCAAAGGCAATGGGAGACGAATATGTTTCCGTTGAGCATTTGTTTCTTACCTTATTAAAATATCCGAATGCAGCGATGAAATCCCTGATGAAAGAATATGGAATTACAAGAGACCGTTTTCTTCAGGCATTGTCCACAGTCAGAGGAAACCAGCGTGTGACATCGGATAATCCGGAAGCAACTTATGATACACTGGAAAAATACGGATATGATATGGTAGAGCGTGCAAGACAGCAGAAACTTGATCCGGTCATTGGCCGTGATGAAGAAATCCGTAATGTCGTGCGGATACTTTCCCGTAAGACTAAGAATAATCCAGTACTGATCGGTGAGCCTGGTGTAGGTAAGACTGCCGTTGTAGAGGGACTCGCACAGCGAATTGTCAAAGGAGATGTGCCGGAAGGCTTAAAAGACAAGAAACTGTTTGCGTTGGACATGGGCGCATTGGTAGCAGGTGCAAAGTACCGTGGCGAGTTTGAGGAGCGTCTGAAAGCAGTACTTGACGATGTAAAGAACTCCGACGGACAGATTATTCTATTTATCGATGAGCTGCATACCATTGTCGGTGCCGGTAAAACGGACGGTGCGATGGATGCCGGCCAGTTGTTAAAACCAATGCTTGCAAGAGGGGAATTGCATTGTGTAGGTGCAACCACTTTGAATGAGTACCGTGAGTATATTGAGAAAGATGCTGCATTGGAGCGTCGTTTCCAGCCGGTTATGGTCGATGAGCCGACCGTGGAGGATACCATTTCCATCCTTCGTGGACTGAAGGACCGTTATGAGGTGTTCCATGGTGTCAAGATTACGGATTCCGCACTGGTTACCGCGGCAGTACTTTCGAACCGTTACATTTCGGATCGTTTCCTGCCGGACAAAGCGATTGACCTCGTGGATGAAGCCTGTGCAATGATCAAGACGGAATTGGATTCCATGCCGGCGGAGCTGGATGAGCTGAACCGTAAAGTCATGCAGATGGAAATCGAGGAGACGGCTTTAAAGAAAGAAACCGATCGCCTGAGTCAGGAACGTCTTGCGGATTTGCAGAAAGAACTTGCAGAATTGCGGGATGAACTCAATACACGTAAAGCACAATGGAGCAGCGAAAAGAGTGCCGTTGACAATGTAAGTAAACTTCGTGAAAAAATAGAGAGTACCAAAAACGAGATTAAGACTGCACAGCAGAATTACGATTTGGAGAAAGCAGCAGAATTACAGTATGGCGTATTGCCACAGATGCAGCGGGAACTTGAAATTGAGGAAGATAAACTCAAAGACCGTGATTTATCACTGGTTCATGAGAATGTCACAGATGAGGAAATCGCAAAGATTATCTCACGCTGGACAGGAATTCCGGTTGCAAAATTAAGTGAGAGCGAGCGAAACAAGACATTACATCTCGACGAAGAACTGCACAAACGTGTTGTTGGACAGGATGATGGTGTCACAAAAGTTACCGAAGCAATCATTCGTTCAAAAGCCGGAATCAAAGACCCGACGAAACCAATCGGTTCCTTCCTTTTCCTTGGACCTACCGGTGTCGGAAAAACAGAACTTGCCAAAGCACTTGCAGCAAGTCTGTTCGATGATGAATCCAATATGGTGCGACTTGATATGAGTGAGTATATGGAGAAATATTCCGTGTCACGTCTGATCGGAGCACCTCCAGGATATGTCGGATATGATGAGGGAGGTCAGCTGACAGAGGCTGTTCGAAGAAAACCGTATTCCGTTGTTTTGTTCGATGAGGTGGAAAAGGCCCATCCGGATGTCTTTAACGTATTGTTACAGGTATTGGATGATGGACGTATTACCGATTCACAGGGACGTACGGTAGACTTCAAGAACACCATTATTATCATGACCAGCAACCTTGGTTCACAGTATCTGCTTGATGGCATTGATGCGGATGGCAACATTTCTCCGCAGGCGGAAAGTGAAGTTATGGAGGAATTGCAGGGGCATTTCCGTCCGGAGTTCTTGAACCGTCTGGATGAAATTATCATGTTCAAGCCGTTGTCAAAGAATAACATTGGAAATATTATCAAACTGATGATGGATGACCTGAACAAACGTCTTGCAGACCGTGACATTCATGTCGCATTGACACCAAATGCGCAGGATTATATCGTAGAACATGGCTATGACCCGGTATATGGTGCACGGCCACTGAAACGTTTCCTGCAGAAACATGTAGAGACGTTGTCTGCGAAACTGATTCTTGAGGATAAAGTACAGCAGGGTGATACCATTCAGATTGATGCGACAGACGGACAGTTGACTGCCACAGTCGCACAATAATCAGGCAAATTATGGAAATATTTTCATGAATATGCGCTAAAAAAGTATTTATGGCTTGTAAAGTGCCGGAAAATCATGTATTCTAGGATAGATGAAATGAATTTTTCGGCACTTTTTCTGTCATATTTAAATGTATTTTGCGGATTGAATCGAGAATAAAAGATAAAAAATGCAAGATGCAGCGATAAATTATTCAAAAGCTGCTTATTGAACATATATAGCAGCAGAAAAACAGTGGGGATTGGAATGGATTTATTTGAGTATATGAGAGAACAGAACATGGAGTCGGAATCACCCCTGGCCTCGCGTATGCGGCCGACCAGCCTTGAAGAAGTAGTTGGACAGCAGCATATTGTGGGCAAAGATAAGCTTTTGTACCGCGCAATTAAGGCGGATAAACTCAGTTCCATTATTTTTTACGGACCGCCTGGAACCGGCAAGACAACACTTGCCAAAGTGATTGCAAACACGACGAGCGCTGAGTTTATGCAGATTAATGCCACATCATCCGGAAAGAAAGATATGGAGGAAGTGGTTGCTGCGGCAAAGAACAATCAGGGAATGTATGGAAAGAAGACCATCCTTTTTATCGATGAGATTCATCGGTTTAACAAGGGACAGCAGGATTATCTGCTTCCATTTGTGGAAGATGGAACCATTATACTGATTGGAGCTACAACTGAGAATCCGTATTTTGAGGTGAACGGAGCTCTGCTTTCACGTTCTGTTATTTTTGAATTAAAGAAATTATCAAAAGAGGACATCAAAACGCTTCTTCTTCGGGCTGTTAACGACAAGGAGAAGGGGATGGGCGCATATAACGCTTCCATTGATGAGGATGCTTTGGAATTTCTTGCAGATGTGTCCAACGGAGATGCGCGGGCTGCGCTGACTGCCATTGAACTTGGCGTGCTGACAACGGACCGAAGCGAGGATGGAAAAATACATATTACGATTGATGTTGCCAGCGAGTGCATACAAAAACGAGTGATTTCTTATGATAAAACAGGAGACAATCATTATGATACGGTTTCGGCTTTTATCAAAAGTATGCGAGGGTCAGATCCGGATGCGGCAGTGTACTATCTCGCACGAATGCTTTATGCGGGTGAAGATGTAAAATTCATTGCAAGGCGCATCATGATTCTTGCATCGGAGGATATCGGCAACGCAGATCCGATGGCGTTAAATGTTGCGGTATCTGCCGCACAGGCAGTGGAACGCATTGGTATGCCGGAAGCACAGATTATTTTGTCTCAGGCAGTTACTTATATGGCCAGTGCACCGAAAAGCAATGCGGCAGTCAATGCAATCAGCAAAGCGATGGAAGTGGTTAAAACGACCAAGACACCGCCGGTACCGACACATTTGCAGGATGCACATTATAAATCAGCTGGCAAGCTTGGGCATGGCATTGGTTACAAATATGCACATAATTACAAGAACCATTATGTGCAGCAGCAGTATCTGCCGGATGGACTGACGGATCAGGTATTTTATGAGCCGTCGGACAATGGATATGAGGCAGAAATCAAGAAATATTTTGAAAAAATACATGAGGATCCGGAATCGTGATCTTTGTGTTTCCATAATTTAGAAAACAGTTAAGAACATTTATTAAGGAGGAACTTACAATGACATCGTATCAGGAGATGAGCAAGGAACAATTATTGCAGGAAAAGACAGCGTTAGAGGCCGAGTATGCAAAAATCAAAGAGATGGGACTTTCCCTCGATATGTCAAGAGGAAAGCCTGCAGCAGAGCAGTTAGACCTGTCTATGGGCATTTTAGATACCGTAGATGCAAAATCTGTGGTAAAGAGTGAGAATGGAACAGATTTAAGAAACTATGGTGTACTCGATGGAATTCCGGAAGTAAAAAAACTCATCGGTGATATGGTAGGGGCAAAGCCTGAGAACGTTATTGTATATGGTAACTCCAGCCTGAATATTATGTACGATCAGATTGCACGTGCAGAAATTTTCGGTATCTGTGGCAACACGCCATGGTGCAAACTTGACAAAGTAAAATTCCTTTGTCCGGTACCGGGATATGACAGACATTTTGCTATCACAGAAGAATTTGGCATTGAGATGATCAATATTCCAATGACAGAAGAGGGTCCGGATATGGACATGGTGGAGCAGTATGTAAACAATGATGCTGCTGTAAAGGGAATCTGGTGTGTTCCAAAGTATTCCAACCCACAGGGTGTAGTTTATTCCGATGAGACCGTGCGCCGTTTTGCAAACTTAAAGCCTGCAGCAGCGGATTTCCGTATTTTCTGGGATAATGCATATGTAGTGCATCATTTATATGAAGACAATCAGGCACAGATTTTAAATATTCTTGATGAGTGTGAAAAGGCAGGCAATCCGGATATTGTATTCCAGTTCTGCTCCACAAGTAAAGTAAGTTTCCCGGGTGCAGGTATCGCAGCAATTTCTGCTTCTGCAGCAAATATTGCAGACATTAAGAAAAGGCTTACCATCCAGACAATCGGACATGACAAGATCAATCAGCTGCGTCATGTGAAGTTTTTCAAAGACCAGAAGGGTGTTCAGGAGCATATGATGAAACAGGCTGCTATCATCCGTCCGAAATTTGAGATGGTAGAAGAAATGTTTACAGAAGAGATCGCATCCAGAGGCATCGGTACATGGATGCATCCGCTGGGCGGATACTTTATCTCCTTCGAGGCATTAGAGGGATGCGCAAAGAAGATCGTTGAGAAATGCAAGGAAGCCGGCGTTGTACTGACCGGTGCAGGATCTCCATATCCATATAAAAAAGATCCAAAGGATTCCGTTATCCGTATTGCACCGACATATCCTTCCATGGATGAATTGAAAGAAGCAGTAAAGGTGTTTACTGTTGTTGTACGTCTGGTAAGCGTTGATAAATTATTAGAAACAAAATAATTGGTACTTTTTTCTCTTTTCTCTTTACGAAAACTGGTACTTTTGGTATAATTTCACTAATGGATGTGTTTATAACACAAAATGAGAATACGAAAGTAAAACACTTATAAAAGTGGCAGGAGGTACATATGGGAGTTTTCGGTAAAAAGGCAAAAGAAGCGGAAGCAGAAAAAAAGGAGCAGGAAGAAATGAACGAACTGCTCCAGTCAGTTCTTGAAAATGCACGGAATCTCGCAGGTTCTATCAATAAGGTAGGAGAGAAACTTCATTCAGCAACAGACAGTTCTGTAGCAATTTCATCTGTAATGCAGCAGTTTTCTGCTACGATTCAGGAGATTACTTCCAATATTATGGAAGTTGCCAACGTGATGACAGACATGGAACAGTCTTTTCAGAAAATGAACGAAGAGGCACAGGAAGGTGCAGATTATGCACAGAACAGTAATACATCTGCCTATGAGATCATGAAGAAGTCTGAGGAAGAGAAGAAAGAAGTTGAGGCGCGCGCAGATGAAGTGGAGCGTGCACTTGGCGAAAAGATTGAACAGTCAAAGGAAGCAGAAAAGATCATGGCTCTGACTGCTGACATCATGGAGATTGCAGATCAGACAAATTTACTTGCACTGAATGCTTCCATTGAGGCAGCACGTGCAGGAGAGGCCGGTAAAGGATTTGCGGTTGTTGCAGATGAGATTACAAAACTTGCAGCAAGTTCTGGTGCGACTGCAAGTCAGATTAAAGAGATTTCCAACACCGTTATTACGGCAGTCAGTGATCTGGCAAACGAGGCAAACAATGTGGTAAGTTTCATGAAGGAACGTACGATTGGAAGTTATACAGAACTTGTAGCCGTTGGACGTAAATATCAGGACGATTCTAAGATCATGTTTGATAAAATGCAGGATTTTGCACATGTGTCCCAGGAACTTCTTGACCAGGTAAAAGAGTCCAATCAGTCTGTAGAGGCAATCAACAATGCCGCTCAGGAGTCTGTGAAGGGAATTTCCGATCTGACAGATAATGTTGCTAATATTTCGGAACATATGTCTGAGATTCAGGAAAACAATGATAATAATGATCATTTCGCAAATGATCTCATTGGAAAAATTCAGACAAAATTGAATCAGATTCAGACAACACAGCAGCAGTAAGAAAAAAATGTATGCGGGGGAGATAGCTCCTCCGCTTTTTTACTTTGTTTTTTGCTAAAAAGTATTTACAAATCAAAAAAATCATGTATTATTAATAATATCTTTTTTCATTCGATGGGCTATGTACACATAGGCCTGTTTCTTTATGTCTGCAACAAGTCAGTTGCAGCGTTTCCAGAGTAAGGAGAAAACAGAATATGAAAGAAATTTTTCAGGAGTATGGTGGAATTCTGATTACGGTTGTTGCGATATTAGCGGTTATTGTCGTTATCACGGCAGTTATCGGTAAGGATGAAAATGGCGCAATCGGACAGGCGTTTATGCAGATTATCAACAATTTTGTTGCGCAGGCGAATGCAAACACAGGGGTACAGTAAATGACAGAACTTGGAAAAGAATATTTTGGACCACTGTGGAAATATGTTGCCGATGAAAAAATTACGGATGTCGATTACAACGGCAGGGAAATATGGCTGACAAATACGGAAAACATGCGGTATCGCGCGAATCCGGAGTACATAAAAGAGTTTATTACAGACAATTTTATTGAGCAGTTTACCCAGCGGATTGCCAATGTCGTCAGCCGGCAGTTCAACAAGCAGAATCCGCAGCTTGAAGCGGAGACAAGCGAACTGCGGGTGACCATTGTTCATGAATCGGTGGCCCGTTCCGGCAGGACGATAAGTATCCGCAAAACACCGCCAATCATTCGCCTTACAGAAGAAAAGGCAGTACAAGAGAATTTTTGTGAAGAAAAAATTTTAGCGTTGCTCATCAATTGTGTCAAGAATCGCTGCAATATGATTTTTTGCGGAATGCCGGGAATCGGCAAGACAGAGTGTATCAAATTTTTTTCGCAGTATATTCCGCAGAATGACCGTGTGATCACAATCGAAGACACAATGGAAATCCGTTATTCGGCAACCAATCCGGGAAAGGATTGTGTAGAGATGCGTGTGCAGGCGGGAAGGTTTGATTATGCGGATGCCATCAAGTCGAGTCTCCGGTTGAATCCTCGCTGGATTATGCTTTCGGAGGCTCGTTCGAAGGAAGTAAAATATTTGTTAGAAAGCTGGTCGACGGGTGTCTGTGGAATGACAACGTTACATACGGACGATGTGCGCAACATACCGGATCGGATTCTTAATATGCTTGAGAATCGCGTAGATGCGGATCGACTGGAAAATACCTGTTATCAGGCGATGGATGTCGGAGTATTGATCCGAAAACGCATGAATGAACAGCAACAGGTGTATCGGTATATTGATCAGGTATGCTTTTTCTTAAGAGAGGGATGCGAGAACAAAATCGTGATGATTGTGGAGGATGGAAAACTTGTGTTAGAACAGCTGCCGGAGGTGTTGCAGGCACAGTTTGCTAAAGATGCGATTATAGATCCGTTTTCCTATGAGAAATCAGACTGCCGGAAAGAGGCAGGCGATGATTGAATTATTGGTAATTGCCGGATTGTACACACTGCGTCTGTTGCTCAAAATGCAGTGGATGACAACGGTTATATTCGGATTATACATGCTGGTACGTGTGCGTATTTACCGTAAACGTTTTCGACAGATTAAGGAACAGAAACTTCGCTTTGAAGAAGCCTGTGAGTATATGGACACCTTTTTGTATGCATTTGTCAAAGAAGGAAAAGTGGAACGGGCATTGACGGATGCGCATCAGGTACTGGGGAATGGTCCCATGCGGGAGGCAGTCGAGGAAGGACTCGACCATCTGTATATGGTATATGGTGTACGATGACAGCCAGACGGATATTATGCGAGGTGCTTTAGGAAGAATCGACAGAGAGTATCCCTGTGAGCGTATCCGGACGATGCACGATTTCGCTGTGCATGTGGAAAGTTACGGAGGAGCGATCGATACTTCTGTGGATTTGCTTTTGAGGGACAAAAGCCGCTGGGAAAAGCGCATACACATTACGATGAAAGAACGGCAGAAGATGTTTATGGATGTTGTATTATCGATTGTAGCATCACTTCTGATTTGTGCAATGATTTTGTATTTGCCGGTTGGAAGTGTGGATATCGGCGGGAATATGGCATCTCAGGTACTTACGTTTATTGTGCTGCTGCTTGACGATTGGATTTTTGCTCAGGCACAGAAATATCTTATGGTGGACTGGTTGCAGCTTGATGGCGTAAGACAGGAGACTAATCGGCAGAAAGTGGAACGATATTATCTTTATGATGCAAAAAAGGAACGGAAGCTTTCTGTGGTTATGGCCGGTATCTGTGGAATACTGACCGCCTGGGCTTTGTATGCCGGACAGCAGGTGTGGGCAGCGGCAGGGATGTTTCTGACTCTTTTTATGGTAAATCAGCATCGCATAGGGAGAAGGCTGGCAACGAAGAAACTCATAAAAAATATCAAAAGTGCTTTTCCGGTATGGCTGATGGATATTGTTTTATTATTACAGAGTGAAAACGTACAGATGGCGCTTGTAAAATCGCAGGAGCATGCACCGCTGGTATTGGAACGGGATTTGGAAATTTTAAATGACCGTTTGCAGATTGCACCGGAATCGCCGGAACCATATCATGCTTTTATGCAGGAATTTCAGATCCCGGAAGTTCATTCTGCAATGAGCATGCTCTATGCCCTTTCTATGGGCAATAGCGATCGCGCAGACCAGCAGGTGGGAGAATTGATCACAAGGAATCTTTCCATGCAGGATGCGGTGGAAACGGAGCGGCTGCACAATCGCAACAGTGGATTGTATCTGCTGTTTCTTGCACCGGTAGTTACCGCTTCTCTTAAACTTCTTGTGGATATGGCATTATTTATGTTGACGTTTCTGCAGTCTTCCGGGATAGGATGAGGAAAAATGCAGACGAGCTGTGGAGGAAAAATGTGGGACAGATAATGAAATTGTATACTGCGCTTTTTTTGATGCTTATTATGGCGGTATCTGCAATGGGAATCGTAACAGCGCAGGTCAGATTGATTCAGGTACAGAATCTGCATAAGTCTATTGTAGCGGAAGTGAAAGGAAGCAATTGTGACAGGACAGTGATAGAGTCCTGCTTTGATAGGGCACAAAATACAGAGTGCAGTCTGATAATTACTTTCTATAAGAAAAAAGGAAAAATCGAAAAATACGCGGATGCACAAAGGCTGCCGGAAAAAATAGCAGAGGTAGAAATCGTAAAAATCGAAATGGAGATGCCAGTGCGCTTTCCTGTATTTGAAATATATAGAAAAGAGAAAATCGTAAGTTATGTCATGATGGAAATTTAAAGCGTATGCTATTGACATAGAAAAGAAAGGAATTTATGTATGGGAGAAATCATTGAAGAATATGGGGGAAGTCTTGGAATTCTGATCATGGGATGCGGAATTTTGAAAATTTTTCAGCAGGCTTTATGTATATTAGGGAGGATGGCATGAGAGAAGTTTGCAAAGAATATGGAAATGTCCTGATTGCAATGACGGGAACTTTTCTGTTTCTGGCTGTAGCAGAAACGTTTATACTTGGGAAAAACGGTGTCATAGCGCTTTTAATACGGACTTATATGGGAGGATAAAATGAAAGAAATAATGGCACAGTATGGAAGCGTACTGATTGCTACAGTAGTGTGTATAGGTGTTCTTGGATTGTTGTGTCAGGTTCCGTTTGCGGAAAGAAAGGGCCTTTTTTCTGGAGTTGGTGTATATATAGAAAAACAGATGGATCATGCAGAAAAAGAAAATTTAGTGTTTGACAGTTATTGGAGAAAAAAATGAAAAACATACTACTGGGAATAATAGGAAGTCTTATTTTGCTGAATACCACATGTATCTGTCTGGAACTGTTGAAGTACAGTGCCTGCGTTAATGAACGGGAGCAGGCACTGTCACAACAGCTGTTAGAATATACGGAGGGACATTGGAGCATAAAACAGCCAGTGCTCTAGGAATGAGTACTGGCTGTTTCTTTTGTTTCGTCTGATTCCGGAAGTCTTACATAAACACGTTCAATACGGTTTTTATCCATACGATCAATGCGCAGGAGCACATTTTCGTCTGTAATTACGATTTCATTTTTTTCCGGAAGATGATCCAGAAGTTCCAAGCAATAACCGCCCATTGTGTCGTAATCATCGGAAGTAAAGTGAACACCTAAGGCATCACTGACATCTTCGAGATTGGCAGAACCTAATACATAGTATTCCCGTTCGTTGATTGCTACGATGTCGTCTTCCTCATCCGCATCATACTCGTCGCGGATCTCACCGACAATTTCCTCTAACAGATCTTCTAAGGTAATCAGTCCGGCAGTCACACCGTACTCATCCAGAACGATAGCAAGAGAAATAGAGGATTTGCGCATTTCCAAAAACAAATCTGCAGTGTTCTTATGTTCATATGTAAAATATGGTTCACGAAGCATGTTGCGTACAGAAAAATCTTCGGTATCATTTTGCAGAAGAAAATCTTTCATATTGATGATTCCGATTACATTGTCCGTAGAATCCTCGTAGACAGGAATACGCGTAAACATATCCTCGCGAAATACGTCGAGTACTTCCTGATAGGTTGCGTCCACCTGAACAAATGTCATATCAATACGTGGAACCATGACCTCTTTGGCCTCGGCATCGCCAAAATCGAACAGATTATGAATCATATCACGTTCTTCATTTTCGATGACACCAGTCTCCTGACTGACATCTACAATGGTGCGAAGCTCTTCCTCGGTCATCTGTGCATTTGCATCGTTTGGATTGATGCGAAGCAGAAACAAAAGACCTAAGGACAGTTTATTGACTACAAAAATGACAGGGGTCAGAATTTTCATCAGAAAACCGATAGCTCCGGCAATATGCAGTGCCAGTTGGTTGGCTTTGATTGTTGCCATCGTCTTTGGTGTGACTTCACCGAAAATTAAAATCAAAAGCGTCAGAATACCGGTTGCAATACCGGCACCGAAACTTCCGAAATACTTGATTGCAAGTGAAGTTGCAAGCGAAGAAGCCGAAAGATTGACAATATTATTTCCAATCAGAATTGCGGAGAGCATCTTTCCGGAATCGTCCGTAACGCGCAGAACCCTGTCTGCCCGTTTATCTCCGGATTCAGCCAGGGTACGCATACGTATTTTGTTAACCGTTGTTAAAGCGGTCTCTGCCGAAGAAAAGAAGGCAGAGAGCATTAAAAGTACAACTAAAAATATTAATTGTGGTATATCACTGGGGCCCAATAAAATTCACCTCATATATTTTCTATAAATTTCTACAGAATCAATTTAGTTATCATCGGAACTGTAGTTTGGAGCTTCTTTCGTGATGTGAATATCGTGTGGATGACTCTCACGAAGAGATGCTGCTGTAATCTTAACAAACTTTCCGTTCTCTTTCAAGGTCTCGATGTCAGCACATCCGCAGTACCCCATACCGGAGCGGATACCGCCGATCAGCTGGAATACAGTATCTTCAAGTGTTCCCTTGTAAGCAACACGTCCTTCGACACCTTCTGGAACCAGCTTCTTTGCACCTTCCTGGAAGTAACGGTCCTTGCTTCCGTTTTCCATGGCTGCAATAGATCCCATACCACGGTATACTTTGTATTTTCTTCCCTGGAATAACTCGAATGTACCAGGTGCTTCGTCACAACCTGCGAACATAGATCCCATCATACATACATTTGCACCGGCAGCTAATGCCTTTGTCATATCACCGGAGTATTTGATACCACCGTCTGCGATGACAGGGATGCCGTATTCTTTGGCAACAGCATAGCAGTCCATGATTGCAGAAATCTGTGGAACACCGATACCTGCAACGATACGTGTCGTACAGATAGAACCAGGTCCGATACCGACTTTGACAGCGTCAGCACCAGCCTCGATGAGTGCTTTTGCAGCAGCACCGGTAGCGATGTTTCCCGCGATAACCTGCAAATTCGGATATTTTGCTTTGATTTTTTTGACTGCCTCAAGGATATTCTTGGAATGTCCGTGCGCAGAGTCTACAACGATTACGTCAACATGTGCATTAACCAGTGCGTCGACACGTTCCATCATATTGCCTGTGATACCAACACCGGCACCGCAGAGAAGACGTCCCTGCTCATCTTTTGCTGACTGTGGATATTTGATCTGTTTCTCAATATCTTTGATTGTGATCAGTCCCTTGAGGTTGAAATCTTTATCAACGATCGGAAGCTTTTCTTTTCTTGCTTTTGCAAGGATTTTTTTAGCCTCTTCAAGAGTAATTCCTTCCGGAGCTGTGATCAGATTCTCAGAAGTCATGGACTCACTGATCTTTTTGCTGAAGTCTGTCTCGAATTTTAAATCACGGTTGGTGATAATTCCGACAAGACGGCCGTCCTTTGTGATCGGGACACCGGAAATACGGAATTTTGCCATCAGATTGTCAGCATCTGCAAGTGTATGATCCGGGGATAAGAAAAACGGGTCTGTAATAACACCGTTCTCAGAACGCTTTACCTTATCGACCTCGTCCGCCTGTGCTTCAATTGACATATTTTTGTGGATAATACCGATACCACCCTGTCTTGCCATTGCAATTGCCATCTTGGATTCTGTGACAGTATCCATTGCTGCACTCATCATAGGAATGTTTAAGACAATCTTCTTGGTAAGATGTGTCTTTAAATTGATCATATTTGGTGTGACCTCAGAATACTGAGGTACCAGAAGAACGTCATCAAATGTAATTCCTTCGCCGATAATAGTACCCATTTCCTAATTTCCTCGCTTTCTTCTTTTATGTAATTATAATTGTATTAACATTAGCAAAATAACGAAATGGTGTCAAGGGATGCAAAGTGCATTATTTCTTATAAAATAGCGGTCGTTTTCTTATAAATAAAAATAGGAAAATCTTTCATTCACAAATCCAAAAATATGTGTTATCATTTTAATTATATATGGATATTTTTTAATGCAGGGCAAGGGAGCCACACTTAGGACTTTCTATGCCCTTTTTAAAAATGTATCAAGTTTGCGAAGAAAACTTGATATGTAGCGTCAGCCCCCGCCGAAGGCGACTTTAAATGGGCTGATGTTCAAAATGTATCAAGTTTGCGAAGAAAACTTGATATGTAACAGAAGGAGAAAATAATGGAGTTTCGACCATGTATTGACATTCACAATGGAAAAGTCAAACAGATTGTTGGCAGTTCCTTAAAAGACCAGGGCGATTTCGCAACAGAAAATTTTGTTTCTGAGCAGGATGCTGCATTTTATGCAAGACTCTATCAGAGTCAGAACATCCGGGGGGGACACATTATTTTGCTGAATCCGAAGCAGAGCGAATTTTATGAAGCAACAAAGGCACAGGCGATAAAAGCACTTGGTGCATATCCGGGGGGGCTTCAGATAGGCGGCGGAATCAATGCGGAAAATGCCCCGGAATTTATTGAAGCAGGCGCACAGGCAGTCATTGTTACTTCCTACGTATTTAAAGACGGCTGTGTCAATTATGAAAATTTAGACAAAATAAAGAAAGCCGTTGGTAAGGAGCATCTGGTTTTGGATCTTTCCTGCCGTTACCGCAGTGAGCCGGGGAAGGACAGCGGATATTATATTGTAACTGACCGCTGGCAGAAATATACCGATGAGATGGTGACGCCGGAGCTTTTGGATGAATTATCCGGATATTGTGTGGAATTTTTAGTGCATGCAGTAGATGTGGAAGGAAAAGCAAATGGAATCGAGAAGCCTCTGGCAAAACTTCTGGGTGACTGGGGTAAAATTCCGATTACATATGCCGGCGGAGTGCACAGCTTTGAAGATCTAAAGGAACTGGCAGACCTTGGAAGTAACCATCTGAATGTTACAATAGGAAGTGCGTTGGATATTTTCGGGGGCACGATGCCGTATCAGAAAGTATTGCAGGAAATTTCAGATTTAAATAAAAAACCTTAATTTTGATACCTACAATTCTTTAACACCTAACTGGTATTATAAAGTGTTACGATAAAATCCGCAATGCCTTGATTTTACTACAGTTTTGGCAAGTGAGCTTTCCCTTAGACTTTCCCTTATGTTATATCCTTTTCCCTTGTGTTACGACACCTCATAAGGGCAAAAACAAGGGAAGCAAAATCCGGTAACAGCTAATAACATTATATAAATCACATAATCGGCTGGAACTGGTCAAGATGCTTCTACAACTGAAACAGATAAGAGAAAGGACTTTGCAATATGAATATCGTTCATGCAGAATATAATAAATATCACAACATCATAGACATCAATTATTACAATGGCTACATACTTCGGATTGACTGTGGCAAGGCAGAAGATGGATTGATTACTACTCCTAACTCTCAACGAATGTTGGATGCACTGGCGATTGACAATCCACTAGAATATGCCCGTTTGTATCTTGATTCAGAAATGCAAGATTGGGTGAATGCGATGAATATGGAATGGTATAGCACTTGATAAAAGAACATAAAAATGAGAAGAAATCTGTCAAAAGTATTTCTATAAAATACGATATTTCTTTAGCCCTTCCATAAATAATGAAATAGAGCCGATAACTCACAATCGAAATAACGAGTGATTCATCGGCTCTATATTTTATGGTTATGGATATCATGAGTATCGCTTTATATGCAATTGCTATTTTGTTAATTCCCAATATTTATGACCCATAAAGAAGATTGTTAATTCGTTTTGATCTACTTCTATCTCAAAATTCACGCTATTATCTCTCTGTTCCACAAAAATCATATTTGAGGAAGATATGCTATATAATGCATTGCCACAGGTAATACCCAATTCGGGCATATCTTTGTTTACAACAAGTCCTCCATTTTCTTGAAAGGTAAACACTTCCTCTGCATTTGCATTCTTCCATGTACCAATAATATTTTTTTTATTCTGAATGTGCTTTATTTTTCCAACACATACAACGATAAGTATAGCTACACTTACAATTAAAGCAATGCCTACAACACTCTTTGCCAATTTCTTTTTATTCAATTTCTATTATCTCCATTTTTAGTTTCTTTAAGATTGAATGATTCCATATTGCTTAATTCAGTATCTCCATGAATTTCTAACATTGATACGCTTCTCACAGGAAATAGAATAGGAGAGATTCATTCATAAATAATTAAATCATTCATACTTACCTGAATTTGTAATGTTTTTCCATATTTTCTCATAATTATCTACTATAGTTTTTTCTGAGGTCAAAAATGCAAACATAGATATACTTGAATAGAGAGTTTCCGCCGAATCAAAAACCACACAACTTTCATCATGAGTTAGATTTCTCTTTGAATATATTTCCGATACAGGCATAAATGAATTTTCTTCCTCTTTGGTGTATTTATACCCATCAATACATCCTAGATTTTTTAAAAATATTAAATAAGTATCTTCGGTCTTCAGATATTGCCATCCGTTAGTGTAAAATTCTTCACCTCTAACAAATGATACAGGTTCTATAATGTAAATACAGTCACCTACTGAAAGATTAGCAGAATTATCCTTATAGATTTCCTCTATTTTTACCATTGTTTTTGTTGATCGTAAACTCATTTCACGAGAATTTGTTACAGTTATACGAGCTATTAAAGAAGAATCTTTTTCCATATCATCCAATGAGTAATTACTTTCATTGTTAAAGTAAGAAGTTTTCTGCCCTCCTGTATAGAAAATTTCCATAGCTGTATTTTCTGATAAAGCAATATCAGGATCATGAACCCCTGTAGTTGTTTTTATCCCAGTCTTTCCATAGAATAAGGCTGTCACCATACAAATGATTACAACACAGATAGTTAATACAAATTTCTTCATTACATCAACTCCTTAATTTTACCAAATTCCATGCATATCTTCTCATCCGCTAATATTTCAATATCTTCTTTATTATGGCTTGTCAGTATAGTAATGGTATCATTCTTTTTTTCTTCCAATATACGTTCACGAAATAAATCAATGCTATGCTGATCCAATGCGTTAGTTGGCTCATCCAAAAGCAAAATTTTTGGATGTTCCATCAGTGCTTGACAAAGAGCTAGTTTTTGACGCATTCCTAATGAATATTTATTTACTTTTTTCTTTGATTTGGGATCAAGACCAAAGTATATCATTATTTCATATATTTCTTCATCTGATACAATTCCTTTTATATTGGAAAGCATTTTCAAATTTTCAAATCCTGAATACATACTCCAAAAAGAAATATTTTCAATAACAGCTCCTAAATCTGGTAAAACATCCATATCTTTATGTAATGCCTTGTGATTATATTTTATGTATCCTTTGTCTGTATTTATAAAACCTGCAATGGCTCTGAGTAGCATTGTTTTACCTGAACCATTTTTACCATATATTCCATATATTTTACCAGATTCAAATGTATAACTGATATCATCAAGCACTTTTTCACCTTTAATTGACTTTGAAATAGATTTTACATATAAATTCATGGATATCATTCACCTCACAATATTTGTTTTTTTTCGCAAAGAAATTTACCTATCCACACCAAAACAGCGGATGATATAACTGAAATGAGACAGCTTGACTTAAAATTCAATAAATCTATATTGCTTGTAGTCCATTCGTAATTTTCTTCGACATAATATATAATAAGCTTGTTATGCCAATTAAATAAAGGAATATGTAGCAAGGAATAATGCCAAATTTTCCATATAACATTTCCCATTGAAAAATAAAATCCACACACCATTACTGGAATAAAAAATACAATAAATGCAACGATGTATCCTATAATTGAATCTTTCCAAAATGAAAACAAATAACTAATCATTTGCAAATGAAAAATCTCTATCAATAGCATAAAAATAACTTTGAAATCTTCTAAGCCATTAGAGGTATGCTCTACAAAAAGAAAAAACAAATAATCGGAAACAACTACAATACAGTCACGTAATATCATTTTTATTAATATATCCTTATAAATTATGTGTTTTTTCCCATAACGAGGAAGTAGAATTACCATGTTATCATTTGCATCATTAAATAAGTCCATTGTAAGATAACAAATCTCAAGGATAAACAAAATCGCAAAAAATGATAAAGATATAAGGTCAAACGAATGATCTATTAGTATTCCCCCAAAATATATTTGTGAACGTACTCCTTCTGTTATTGTAACCAGACTATTATGAAACCCCAAGTACACATTAGCATAAAAATATCTAATTACAAATGTTATAAGTGATACTAGTAAGCATTTTCCAACATTAACATTCAAAATTTTTTTCTTATATAACTTCATAATTTTTTATTTTTCTCTGTATAATGCCAATACTTAATCCAAAAATAAGCAATATCAGAACAATTTCTCCTATTATATTTCCATGAACATTAGGCATAATATAACCTTGTATAGAGAATTCATTTAGCCCAAAGACAGAAACAATCAAATTAAAAACAATATAGAATATAAACAAAGCACCAGGTATCTTTGCGAAATATAGAACTTTCATTTTGTTATAATATGAAAGAGCATAAGCTAAGATAGCTAATCCCGAGCCAAAAATTCCGTAATTAAAAATGTATATTAGATTATATAAAGTTGGATGTTGCAATCTCACCATATCAAGAAAATTGTCAGCGTTATATGATACCAAACCTATAGCGTAATCAGGTTCTCCCCAAGCACTGTCATATCCATGTATTGGATATGTCAAGTGGCATAATAATAAATTTATGAGCATTGGTATTGTTATTGTCAAAAAGGTTACAATCAGAATGCCAAATAATTTTCCTGCTAAATATTTCTTTTTCCCGATTCTTTGAATAAGTAGGATTGAACTATTGCTTTTTTCTTCTCTTATTAAGGAAAGTGATGCAATAATTGTTGCATAAACAGGCAATAACAGATACATTATATATGGAATATATGCCGCTTCAGTGCCCTGTAATACGAAATTTTCATTTGCTGAACGAATAAATTGATAACTTTTTCCTATATCATTTTTTACACATAAAATATACGAAGCAATATTTAAAATCATTAGAGCAATAAAAACAACTTTATATTCTGCACGATCAATACAATGTTTGATTTCTATAAGAACCATTTTTTTCATAATCTTTACCAAAAGGGCATAAACCCACGAAGAGGTTTATGCCCATCCCTTCTGTTATCTAAAATCTACATTTCCACTTACAAATGCAGTTGATAATTGAGATTGATAATTTTCCATTCCCATACCGACCTGTGTGTTAGTAGAATTATAACCGCTCTTGGTAAAGATTAAATTACAAGATCCTGTTCCAACACCCTGCTTATACTTATTAGATATTTTACTCTTGCTGTTATTGACAGCCCAGAAATTTGCGTAAGAGGTATTGGTAATTGCTGTTACCTCATTTGTGATGTAATCATCGGATGTTGTTTTTGCATGCATAGAGGTAAAGTTATTAGTCTTATTCAGTTTAAGTGCATAAGCGGTGTAAGATGCCGCCTGAGAATATGCTGCTGAAGAAAGAAATACACATCCTGCACAAAACAAACCAATACCTACTTTTGCAATCTTCTGTTTTAAACTTTTTAACATCATAGTCAATTCCTCCCAATCTTATTTTTTTAACTGCGTTGGTACTTTTGGTTCATACAACAAACCACGGCACAATGAATTTGCATTACTTCGAGCAATAGCAGTCACTGCCTGAAGTACGAGACGGGCACTTTTCTGGGGTGCCTTGTTTACTTGCTTATTGTCCATCGTTTTCACCCCCCCCCTCCTTAATTGTCTGACAATTACAGACAACTTTATTTGTTTACCATGGTATGTGCTTAATATAACAGAGTATTTAATTTTTTCAATCCCTCTATGCACGAATGGTAGCCCAACATGCACGAACTGTTCTACATATAGGTATAAAACCGAAAAGATGGCAGATAGGTTAAGCACCTACCTGCCATCTTTAATCTATATATTTCAGAAATAATGATTAATTATTGTCAGTCTCATATATAGATTTATAACGCTCTCGATCAACTGGAATAATCTCATTATCATTAGCATCTTTATATGTAATAAACTCATCGTATTCTGTAACTGATTTTTCCTCTGAGACAGAATTAATAGAATACATATTCGAATCGTTACACATTACATTTGAATTTGGACCAGAAATTAGTAACGAACCATCCTCTTGTGCATATGCCAAAAAGATATAAATGGAATTTTCGGAAGGCAGTGAATCATTCTCAAACAGATAAATAGCATCTTGTTTTTCTGAAATTCCGCCTTGTTTAACAATAGGAATAGGTTTATCTGTAATAAGTTCACCTTTTATATTTTCGAGAACCTGAATAGTATAATTAGTGTAAGGCGAACCGACCTCCTTAGGATTTCCTTTTTCATCTTCAGTCGTTATAACATTTCGATACTCGGTTCCATCGCAACTGACAACCTTTGCTACAAATACGTAATCACAGATACCAACAGCTTCGCGAATGTTATCAGTATCATATACAAAAGATGCGTGCATCTGGTGGATTGGCAAGTTAGATACATTTGTATTCAGTTGACTTGCATTATTTTTGGATGCACATCCTGTAAAAAACATTCCTACGATAAGAACAATAGACAAAATACCATAGATACTTGATTTTTTCATAGCGTTCTCCCTCCCCTAATAATTATTATATGCGGCATCATATGAATCTTTATCATTTTGAGATAATGCCTGCGTACTAGTATGTCCCGTAATTGCTGCATCCATAACATCTGTTGAAGTACTGTGATCCAACCCTAATGCATGTCCCAATTCATGTGTCGCTACATTCTGTTTTTTACTATTACTATAACCGCTCATATAATAGGTATTGAGTTCAATTTTACCACTAGAATATGTCATGCCTGCCCATCCATTCGAAGCATTGACATCGCTTACGTATACATCTTCTACAACAAAAGCACTGTCTTTTCTGATTACTCCAGATTTATATGCATTCCATGTGGCAGCCCCAGTGTTAATATAACTCATGTAAGTGCTGTTTCCGTCATAGTCTAGATGTTTGCCAGAATCAACAAGATCCCATGTTTGTACATAAGCTTGTGCAAATGCCGTAATAGGAAATAGCATTGCTATAGCCATTAAAGTTATAATGCTATACAATAAATGATTTTTTAAAACAGATTTTTTAAAATGCATACTCCTTCACTCCTTTTCAATCATGTAACAACGGTTATCTTCAATTATTCTTAAAGGTTATCTTTATGAAAATTGAAACGCAACACATACTAGTACACATTATATATCCTGTTAATATTCCTAAAGTACGACATCTTATCATCTCCACTCCATATTATAGATTCTCAGAATACTTAAGATGTAGTAGTATACCTTGAATATAACAAAATCTTTATACTTTTCAATACCTCTATGCATGAATGGTAGCTCACTATGCACAAACGGTAGCATATTATGTTGTGTACCTACTTTATTGATGATAAAATATGACGGAGAATGATTAAAGGAAGTGGTAGCTATGCTATATATTGACTCAATATGGGAATATATTGTTAATTTCTTAGAACTGGCATTGTTTATAATATTTATCCATAAAAAATTGCGTATTCGAGCAAATTATAAACATCAAGCAGTTTTGATGTTTCTTTTCGTATCATTTCAGTTTGCTGTGTTATGCACGCTGAATAAAATGGGAATATCATCCTACAGCACTTTGATGTCATCTTGTGTTTTGGACATTGGATATGCAGTATTGTTCTATCGTGATAGTATAATTCGCCGTATCTTTTGGGGCTTTTCGTATTCCATCATTTGCTTAGTTGCAGAACAGATTTCGTTCTTTATTCCCGTTACTCTTTATAAAGGAGCGTCTCTGGAGCTATTATTAGGTGGAACATTACGGAAGCCATATACCATGTTATATTTGGCAATGATAGCTGTTTTTGTCTTGTTATTTCATTCTATTGGAAACAAAGACATATCTCTTTCACCGTTCCAAAAAGTTGCATATATTTTCATCGCAATTTCTGGACTTGCAATCGGGCACTACATATTAAGGCTGACTTTGGAATCTGTTGATAAATTTGGTGATTCATCCTTTTCAGCTAGGCTATCATTGGTTGACTTGTTTTTTATTATTTTATTTTTAGTATTGATGCTATACATATACCAGCTAGGTTATTCAAAAGAAGAAAACATACGATTACTGGAAGAACAAAAGATTTATGAGCTGGAAAGGACTGAGTTCAATAGCTTATCTGAGACAACTGAACGATTACGAAAAATGAAACATGATATGCAGATTTATGTGGATGCAATCAACGTATTAGCAAAAGACAAGAAATGGGATGAACTTATAGCATATACAGAGCAATACCATAACACTCTTGCAACTACGCAAAGTGCCATAGCAACGGGAAATATTGCTATTGACTGCATACTTACCGCAAAACTTGATTATGCTGAAAAACACGGAATTAAGACAGAATATTCTATTATGGCTCCTGAAAATTTTCCGCTTGATTCTGTTGAGCTTTCATCCATACTTGGAAATATATGGAATAATTCCATTGAAGCAGGAGAAAGACTTATAATCTCTGATCCAACCGAGCATCCATACATTTATTTTTATATTAAACCTTACCAGAATATGATACTGATTCACATTGAAAATAATTATGATGGTGTGATAAAAGGTAGCATTGATGGAGACATTTTGAGTGTTAAACAAGGAAAAGAACATGGACTTGGGATAAGACTAGTAAAAGAGCTTGTAGAAAAGGCAGATGGCGTATTGCAGATTACATCTGATAACAAAATTTTTTCCGTACATATTATGATACCGGATAAGGAGAATAACAAACTACTATGAAAATGAAAATAACCATACTTGAAGATTCTGTGATCGAATCAGAACGGCTGAAAAATGGAATAAGAAAATACGGGCAGCAATATGATTGGGATATTGAAATTGACGAATACGAATCGGGCGAAGAATATTTTTCAAAAAATTCTGAAGGCACAACTATACAGGCTTCAGCATTTTTCCTTGACATACAAATGGGGCAAATGAATGGAATTGAGGTTGCTAAACGCCTTCGTGAATCTGGTTATCAAGGTATTATTATATTTTTAACAGCTTTTAGAGAATATGTATTCCGAGGATATGAAGTCAGAGCTTTAAACTACTTGCTAAAACCCGTCAAGGAAAATACTCTTTTTCTGTGTTTGGATGAAATCGCGAAGGAGTTATCTAATAATACCTACATATACCGAAACAAGCAGGAAATTGTAAGTATTCCCTATGCAGATATATTGACATTTTCGAGCAGATTACATTATGTGGATATATTGACCGTAGACGGCAAATGCTATGAACAAATGTCTACCCTAAATAAGATTATTGTCCATTTGCCAAGTGAATTTATCCGAACCCATCGTTCTTATATTGTAAATATGGCACATATCTATCGTATTACATCAGGAACGATTGAATTGTCAAATCATCTAACTACACAAATCGCACGTTCTTATTCCAAAGACGTGATAAGTGCTTTTGCCAAATATACAACAAGATTTGATACAAGCGGGGATTTTGAATGATTACGAAGTGGGCTACATCTATTGCTAATAAGTTAGCAGAACTATCCGGGGAGGATGTTTCTGCGGATCAATTAGAAATATACATATATGGCTTAGAATGTTTTTTGAATACTTTTATAACCATAGTGTTATTGTTCGTATGGGGAGTTTTATCACATACACTCGGCTATACCCTAATTTGGGTAATTACCTTTTCATTGTTACGACATTATACCGGAGGTGCCCATGCTCCAACGCAGTTAACATGTATCTTAGGCAGCTTTTTTCTCGGTTGTCTTGATAAGTGGGCTATAATCTATTTAAAGCCAACTGTACTAGGATATTTGATACTTGTCCTTATGTGTATATTATTTGCACCTATAAGTAACCATAAAATATGTTTAACCACCAAACAAAAATGGATACATAAACTTATTTCTGTGATAATTGTTAGCATTGGATTTCTGCTGTTTTATAAAATTGGAAACACGAAGATGAATACCACATTGTTTTATTCCTTTTTCTGCGTAATCATTCTTATGATAGTCGAAACAATTAAAAATCTAATGAGACACTTTAAATAGCAGGATGACTTTTCATAAATATTCAAAAAAGATAAAGAATTTGATGGTCTTTATCTTTTTTGAATTTAATTAGATTATCTAGCTCCTCTGTCTGATGGCGAACGATAGTTAAAATCTCTGTCCTGTTCCCGTTTCTGAACTTCTGCCTGTTTTTCTGCCAGCTTTCGATGGATTGAGTTTTCTCCATACTTGGAGTTCCATTCCTTGTTTGCTTTGACATAGGATTCATACTCGGACTTGCCTTGTTTATAGACTTGCAGGAACGCATCTACCGTTGGATATTTGTAATCCTGCACGATATGGGATAATCCCTGCTTCATAATCTTAATCGTTTCTGCGTATTTGTTAGACTGTGCCTGCAATTCCTTTCGTTTCTTTCCTTGGAATAATCCTGTACAGTTCTTCAAATCCTCGTCAATAAGGTCTTTTTTCACTTCCTGCGTATGAATGGCTCTGTTTTGTCGTTTAAGTTTCTCCATAATCTCTTCAAGTCGCATCTCATAATCGTGTGCCAGCTCAGACATTCTTGGTCTTGGCGGAATAACGGTCTTTTCTGCGGTAGTAGTAGCAGGTGCTTTGAATGGTTGGGTCACAGCAGGAATTGTCTGATTGTCTGTCTGTGTAACGGATGGAGCTGGTTGTTTCTCTTGTTTTTCATTTCTTCGCTCCATAAGGTCGGAGATTCTGGCTTTCTGTTGTTCCTGTTTCTGTATCAGCAACTTTATGAGTTCTTTTAACAGCTCGATTGCCCGAAAGATAATCATAAACAAAAGCTCCGGATGATTGCCATACTTGTGAATGGATTCCTTAATCGGAGTTGAAATCTGTTCCTGCTTTACCTTTAAGATTTCCTTTCGCTCCATCCCCGATACCAAAGCGTGATCCACAGTACGATTCCAGTCCTGTATGACCTTATTATTGAGTGTAATCTTATCTGCCTTTGGATTGTTCTTACCGATTTTCTTAGTGGCAAGATAGACATCCCCACGCTTGAATGCAGACAGCTTTTCTTTCTCATCTTTGACAAGTCCGTTGATGACATCGGTATAAAATACCTTGACCTCATCTAAGAAATGTTCCTGCTTAAAGCGAGCGTCCTTGATGGTAAACATCTGTCTTTCGTAGACCTCACCTTTCTTGATCACCTTACACCTTTTACGGATAGTTCCATTCTCGTCTAGGATTTCTTTCTTGGTACGAACATGATTACCTTTCTCATCATAGAACATATTTCTGGTGGCAATCTTTTCTATCGGTTCGTCAAGATAATTTCGTTCTGCAAAGATAAGATGGATATGATAATTCGTCTTTCGTTTGTTATGATGGAGTGCTGCAATACAATCAACACCATACCGACTTTTGAATTTATCCGTCATATATTTTAATAGTCCGTCTGGCGGATAATCCACAAAGGATTCCGGCAGGGCAATGATAAATTCTCTTGCTTCGATACATTTTCCCTCTGTACCGCTTTTCTTAAATTCTGCCTGATTGCACTTGGCAAGTTCTGTCCAAAATTTTCGGTCTGTGGTTTCATATACCGCATAGAGATTTTCCTGTTTTTTGTCACTGGAGATATAATAGATTCTTCCACGAACATTATGGAGCTTTGACATCTGCACAAATGAATTTCTTGGCATAGCGATTTCCTCCTTTCCCAGTTTTGATTTTGGAAAAGAGGACAGATAAGATAGATGAGATGTGAGTAGTAAACTTTCCCTGTGAGCGAGTGCATAGGCACTCGTCTTGCGAACACATCCGCCTTGTGGCGGCTAAGCCTCGCAGAGCGAAATACACAGAGTACAAAACGAAGTTTTGTGCGATGGGTGTATTTCGCTCTCAAACGCCGAGGGCTTGCTTATGAAGTTCACTTTTAGCTGTAACTGTTCCCTCAGCACCTAATTTTGTGCCTTTAATGGCACACTTTTTATGTGCCGTATCCGGCACTCCCTTTTCTTAACAGAAATGCTAGAAGATTGCTATGAAAATCAGCGAAACAATAGACGAATCCGTTAGCACTTTTGCCTTAACAATAGCATTGTTCTATTATTCAGACTTTTTAGCAAAAACCGTAGAAACAGTAGAAGTCTGCTATTAAAATCGAAAAAACAATAGCACGATTCGTTAGCATTTTTGCCCTGACAATAGCATTGTGTTACTTCGCTTACTTTTAAACTGTGTCTGGCAAGGAAGTGGTAGTAAAAGTTCCTATTAAATTTCATTTTTAATAGTGCATTGTTTTATTACATTTTGATTTTAATAGAGCTTTTTACTATTAACTCTTTGAAAATGTACCCCATAGATTGGACACTCAAAATCATAGTAGCGTACACTTTTTGTCATAGGTCGGACAGCTTTTTTCATAGCTACACTTGGTATGACTTCTCACAGCACTTTTTGTAAGTTGGGTGGACTTGTCCTACCAGTCGGCTTCACTTGGGTGGATGGTTGCACCCACTTCATTTTCTGGCTTGGGTGGACTATTCATAACACCTTTTGCATCTTGGGTGGACTTGTCCTACCAACAAGCTATAACTGGGTGGACGATTGCACCCATTCACATCCATCTTGTCCTCATTTTCCAAAAGTTCTGGTTGTATCTGAGGACTTGTCCGTGATATAATCTATTTGCGTGTAGGTATATCATGGCTTTTAGTCAGATACATACCAGAGGGATGGTCTTAGGACTGTCCCTTATTCATTTTTCATTGTTCCCTTGACCGCTTTTACTGCGTGTCTGTCTCGTAAATCCTTCCCCTCATTGAGAATCAGAAACTCGTCTAATCGTTCCCTGCGGATTAAGATTTTTCTTCCCACTCTAAGGATAGGCAGCTTTTCCCATTCCACAAGATTTCTAAGAGTGTTTCTTCCGATACCTGTATAGTCGGCAGCTTCTTCAATGGAGAGAGCAAACTTTAATTCTGTCATTCGATCACCTCATTCCTGCGTAGGATTACAAGTCTTGTATATCAGAGGATGTTCCTTTTTGAAGAAAGGATTAGCCTTTTTTAAAACTTGCGTTACGCAATTCTGATTAAAGTATATATCTTTTATAACGCTATGTCAAGCCTTACGAAATTCTATCATCTTTTATAGAATTGCGTATTGCAATATATCGTGTTATGTGGTATAGTAATGACATACCGAAAAAGGAGGTTCGCAAGTATGTTAAAAGATAAAGAATTGCGAAAGACAATCGGTAGCAGAGCAAAAAGCCGTAGACAGGAGTTAGGATTGAACCAGCCTTATGTCGCTGAAAAAATGGGCGTGACAGCCTCAACCATTCAGAGATACGAAGCAGGAACGATTGATAACACCAAGAAAATGACCTTAGAAGGTCTGGCAGATGCACTTCATGTATCTGTGGAATGGCTGAAAGGTGAGACGGACGAATACGAAACAGACATTACGGATAAAAGAGAATTACAGATTCGTGATGTGATGACTTCCATTCTGAATAAGCTCCCTTATGATATGGAACAGTCCGAAAGTGATTTTTCCAAAGACCTGCTACTACTGATGTTACGGGAATACGAGCTGTTCGTGGATTCGTTCCAGTTCGCTTGTAAGAATTTCAAAGGAAATACAGATAACAAAATGCTCGCCCAGACAATGGGGTTTGAATCCAATAAGGAATACAATGAGATTATGTTCCTTAGAGAAATCACCCACACCGTCAACGCATTGAACGATATGGGCGATATTGTAAGACTGTATTCTAAGAATCCTGAGACAGCGAAAAATCGACTAGCCAATCTTTTATCAGAAAAAGATCCCGATTCGGTATAGATAGGCAGACGGAGCTATGATATACTTACACGCAAGAAGCATTTCACCAGTTCCGATTGCCGATATCGAAAGGAGAAACGATTATGGCAAAAGGTTCTGTAAGGAAGAAAGGCAAGAAATGGTACTACCGCTTTTATGTGGAGGATGCAAGTGGTAACTTGGTTCAGAAAGAATTTGCAGGTACGGAGAGCAAATCAGAGACAGAGAAAATGTTACGCAAGGCTATGGAGGATTATGACGCAAAGAAATTTCTAGCCAAAGCGGACAACCTCACACTCGGACAGATGCTAGATGTATGGGCAGAGGAAGATTTGAAAACGGGTTCACTTAGCAACGGTACAGTCGGTAACTATTTACAGGCAGTAAACAGGATTAAACAACACCCAATCGGAAACAGAAAACTAAAGACAGTCACTTCGGAGCATTTGCAGAAGTTTATGGATTTACTTGCATTTGGCGGTGAGGAAGGAAATTTTAAGTCAAAGGGTTACACCATCGACTATATCCGTTCTTTCCACGCAGTCCTGCAACAGTCCTTCCGATTTGCAGTCTTTCCAAAGCAGTACATCACATTCAATCCAATGCAGTATGTGGTAATGCGTAGGAAAGCCGAGGAAGATGTGGATTTGTTTTCTGATAATGATGAGGATGCAGAGGTTATCAACCCGATTACACCAGAGCAGTATCAAACGCTTATGGAGTATCTGGAAGAAAGAAACAAGCCTGCTGTCCTGCCGGTACAGATAGCGTACTACACAGGTCTTAGACTTGGAGAGGTATGCGGACTGTCTTGGAGTGACATTAACTTTGAGGAACAGTATCTGACAGTACGAAGAAGTGTCCGTTACAACGGAGCAAGGCACAAGACCGAGATTGGTCCGACAAAGCGAAAGAAAGTCCGTATCGTGGATTTCTGTGATACGCTCGCTGACATCTTAAAGAAAGCGAAAAAGGAACAGAGAAAGCAGGTATTCAGTTACGGAGAACTCTATCAGAGGAACTACTACAGGGAAGTTAAGGAAAAGAATCGTATCTACTATGAGCTTTATCATTTGGATGGCACAGAGGACATTCCGCTTGATTACAACGAGATTGACCTTGTATGTATCAGACCGGACGGAGCATACGAAGCCCCTGCAACGGTTGAGACAGCTTTAAGGACAGCAAGGAAACGATTGTCGGAGCTTGATGATAATTTCCACTTCCACACCCTGCGACACACTTATACCACAAACCTGCTCTCAAATGGAGCAGCACCAAAGGATGTACAGGAATTACTTGGACACTCGGATGTAAGTACCACTATGAATGTCTATGCACACGCTAACCGAGAAGGTAAGCGAAACTCAGCCCGACTACTTGATAAGGTGGTTGGAGAATAAAATCGAATAAGAAAAACTTTCCCTTGTAGATACCTCATAAGGGCAAAAACAAGGGAAAAGGATACATATAGAGTGGCAAGGCATACCGCCAAGTCGCATAAAATAAGGAAAGTTGAGATTTTAGTTATACAAACTGTAATTTATATAAGGTTCAGTGAAAGGAGAACAATCATGAGCAATTATACAAAGGAAGATATCTTCCGTATGGTAGAGGAAGAGGATGTCGAGTTTATCCGTCTTCAGTTTACGGATATTTTTGGTACTTTAAAGAATGTAGCAATCACATCCAGTCAGCTGGAAAAAGCGCTGGATAATAAGTGCATGTTTGATGGATCTTCAATCGAGGGATTTGTACGCATCGAGGAATCGGATATGTATCTGTATCCGGATCTGGATACATTTACGATTTTCCCGTGGAGACCGCAGCAGGGAAAAGTCGCAAGAATTATCTGCGATGTTTATTGCGCAGATGGTACACCGTTTGAAGGAGACCCACGTTATATATTAAAGAAGCAGATCGCGAAAGCTGCTGAGATGGGATACACATTCAATGTCGGACCGGAGTGCGAGTTTTTCCTGTTCCATCAGGATGAGAACGGACAGCCGACGACGATCACACATGAAAAAGCAGGCTATTTTGATCTTGGTCCGGTAGACTTAGGAGAAAATGCCAGACGTGACATGGTATTAACGCTCGAAGATATGGGATTTGAAATCGAGGCCTCCCATCACGAAGTGGCACCGGCACAGCATGAAATCGATTTTAAATATGATGAGGCTATGGTGACAGCGGACAACATTATGACCTTTAAACTTGCAGTAAAGACTATCGCAAAGCGCCATGGATTGTTTGCAAGTTTTATGCCAAAGCCAAAATTCGGAATCAATGGTTCCGGTATGCACATTAATATGTCATTATCCAAAGACGGTCACAATATTTTTGATGATGCGCAGGGTGAATTGAGATTGAGCAAAGAGGCATATTATTTCATCGGCGGAATCATGAAACATATGAAAGGGGTCACAGCAATCATGAATCCTCTTGTAAATTCTTACAAGAGACTCGTTCCGGGGTATGAGGCACCTTGTTATATCGCATGGTCTGCGACGAACCGCAGCCCTCTCATTCGTATTCCGGCAAGCCGTGGCGAAGGAACCCGTGTGGAACTCAGAAGCCCGGATCCGGCAGCAAATCCATATCTTGCACTTGCGGTATGTCTTGCTGCGGGATTAGACGGCATCGAAAACAAAATCGAGCCACCGGCAGAAGTACCGGAGAATGTATACGAGCTCAGTGAAGAGGAGAAAGAAAGCCGTGGTATCGAGTCGATTCCGGCAGATCTGCATGCTGCACTCAAAGAGTTAAAGAAAGATACCTTTGTTCAGGAAGTGTTGGGCAAACATATTACAGGTAAGTATCTCGAAGCAAAAGAAGAGGAGTGGATGCAGTACCGGACACAGGTTACCGCATGGGAAATCGAAGAATATCTGTATAAGATATAAAAAGATTTTATTCTAAAGATACGGGTGATCGACACAGTGAGTAATATAGTAATTGCATTTCCAAAGCAGGAAGTGGCACAGAATGTAAAAAAAATATTGTCACAAAGCGGATACAGTGTGCAGGCAGTTTGCACGACCGGGGCGCAGGCGCTGAACAGTATTAATAATTTAGAGAGTGGTATTTTGATCTGTGGTTGTCGCTTTATTGATATGATGTATACGGAGATTTACGAGTATCTTCCGCCGGAATTCCAGATGCTTCTGATTGCGTCGGCAAGTTCCATCCAGGAGCGTGAAATCAGTAATGTTGTCAGTCTGGTATTGCCGATGAAAGTGCATGAATTGTTGCAGACGGTGGAGATGATGGAGGGAGAAATCCGCCGCAGACGTAAACGCATGCGGCAGCGTCCGAAGGTACGCTCCGGGGAGGATCAGAAAGTCATCCAGAAAGCCAAGGAGCTTCTGATGGAACGAAACGGATTTTCGGAGGAAGAAGCACACCGCTATATCCAGAAACGAAGTATGGATAACGGAACGGAGCTTGTGGAAGTATCCCAGATGATATTAAGTCTGATGCAGGAGGGGTAGATTACGGATCAAGTAGGGCATAAGGCATCCGCCCTAAAGGGTCCCTCCTTATGACAAGTGTCAAAGCACTTTACAGCATCGGGCGAAAATGCTAAACTTAATCAACAGAGTGAGTAAAAATTAAAGGAAAGACGATAGAAAGAGAGGAACAAAAATGTTTCATATTAATGAAAATTATCAGAAGCTGCCAGGCAGCTATCTGTTCAGTACCATCGGAAAGAAGGTAAATGCATATCAGGAGGCAAATCCGGACAAAGAAATCATCCGTCTTGGTATCGGTGACGTTACACAGCCGATCGCACCGGCAATTATCGAGGCTATGCACAAAGCAGTTGATGAGATGGGACATGCAGAGACATTCCATGGTTATGCACCGGATCTTGGATACGCATTTTTAAGAAAAGCAATCGTAGACAATGATTACAAAGCAAAGGGATGTGATATCTCTGAGGATGAAATTTTCGTATCCGACGGAGCAAAGAGTGATTCCGCAAATATTCAGGAGATTTTTGCACAGAATAACCGTATCGCAGTATGCGATCCTGTTTATCCGGTATATGTAGATTCCAATGTTATGGCAGGAAGAACAGGTACTTATGATAAGGCAACAGAGACATGGAGCGATGTAATTTATATGCCATGTACTGCTGCAAACAATTTTGTGCCGGAATTTCCAAAGGAGACACCGGACATCATTTACTTATGTCTTCCAAACAACCCGACCGGAACAACCCTTACAAAGGATCAGTTACAGGAATGGGTAGATTACGCAAACAAGAATGGTGCAGTCATCATTTATGATGCCGCATACGAGGCATACATCAGCGAAGATAATATCGCACATACCATCTACGAGTGTAAAGGTGCAAAAACCTGTGCAATTGAGCTGAGAAGTTTCTCAAAGAATGCCGGATTTACAGGTGTCCGTCTTGGATTTACTGTAGTTCCAAAGGAGCTTAAGTGTGGCGATGTGTCTTTAAATGCAATGTGGGCAAGACGTCACGGAACCAAGTTCAACGGTGCCCCATACATCGTACAGCGTGCCGGCGAGGCTGTATATTCCGATGCCGGAAAAGCACAGCTGAAGGAGCAGGTTGCATATTACATGAAGAATGCAAAGACCATCAAGGAAGGTCTTAAGGACGCCGGATATACCGTATTTGGTGGTGTAAATGCACCATACATCTGGTTAAAGACACCGGACAAGATGACTTCCTGGGAGTTCTTTGATTATCTCTTAGAGAAAGCCAACGTTGTAGGTACACCGGGATCCGGATTCGGACCAAGCGGTGAAGGATACTTCAGACTGACTGCATTCGGTAATTATGAGAATACGGTTAAGGCTTTGGATAGAATCAAGGCATTATAATTTGTTTCATTTGCTATAAACAAATCAGGTACAGTAGCCGATACTAATAATAGAAACGTAGTCAAAGGTCCGGAAACAAAAGGATTTGATCCGGCGTATATGTTCAAGGAGGATATGAGTATGAGTGTGAATGTGACAGGTTTGGCAAGTGCACAGGCAGAGGTTTATGCATCTTATAAGACAGACACTTCTGCAAAGACAGAATCTGCTTCCAAGAAAAACGCTTCTGCGAAGGCAGATACAGCCAGCAAGACCGAAGAGAAGAACGAAAGCGGTGTCGTTTATGATAAGTCGGACAAATCTTCGGATACAGGCAAGGCAACTTATTCTGTCAACAAAATGAGCGCAGAAGATCGTGCCGCTCTGGTAAAACAGCTGAAAGCAGATCAGGAGTCCAGACAGCAGCAGCTGACCAACATCGTAAAGCAGATGATGGGACAGCAGGCAACAACGTTTGCAACTTCCGATGACAGTATGTGGAAGTTCCTTGCAAAAGGAAATTATACGGTAGATGCCCAGACAAAGGCACAGGCCCAGAAAGATATTTCGGAAGACGGATATTACGGTGTGAAGCAGACATCTGAGCGTTTATTCGACTTCGCCAGCGCGTTAGCAGGTGACGATGTAGAAAAAATGAAAAAGATGCAGGCTGCTATGCAGAAGGGTTTCCAGCAGGCAACAGGTGCCTGGGGACAGAAGTTGCCAGATATTTGCCAGAAGACATTAGATGCGGCAAACAAGAAATTCGAGGAGTATTACAAATCGAAACAGACAAGCACGACAGATGCTACAAACAGCACAGAGGCATAAACAAAAATCCCGGTTTGAAAAAGCCGGGATTTTTTTCTAAAAAGGAGACAGCATGAAATATAATTTTGATAAGCCGACAAACCGGAGAGGAACCGGATCATTAAAATGGGACGTGCCGGAGAATGAGCTGCCTATGTGGGTAGCAGACATGGATTTTGAGACGGTGCCGGAGGTGGTCGAAGCTTTAAAAAAACGTGTGGAACATGGAATCTTTGGCTATTCGATCATGCCGGATACATGGAGCCGGTCCTATGTGAACTGGTGGGACAAACGGCATCATATCACGTTGAATCCGGACAAACTCATTTTTACGACAGGTGTGGTTCCGGCAATCTCCAGTGCGGTGCGTAAGCTTACGACACCTGCGGAAAATGTGCTGGTGCAGACACCAACTTACAATATTTTCTTTAACTCGATCCGAAACAATGGAAGAAATATTGTGGAGAATCATCTGCTTTATGACGGCAGGGAATATCACATTGACTGGGAAACATTAGAACGTCAGCTCGCAGATCCGCAGACATCCCTTTTGATACTTTGTAACCCGCATAATCCGATTGGAAAAATCTGGGACAAGGAAACACTGGCACGTATCGGAGCTTTGTGTGCAGAGAATGACGTGACGGTATTTTCGGATGAGATTCACTGTGATATAACTGCACCGGGAAAAGAGTATGTGCCATTTGCGTCGGTAAATGAACAGTGCAGACAGATCAGTGTGACTGCGATCGCACCGACAAAAACTTTTAATCTCGCAGGCATTCAGTCTGCGGCAGTTTATGCAGAAAACAAGGCATTGCATCATAAAATGTGGCGACGACTCAACACGGATGAGGTGGCAGAACCGAATGCGTTTGCTATGTGTGCCACAATCGCTGCTTTTACCTGCGGGGCAGACTGGCTGGATGAACTTAGGGTTTATATTGAAGAGAATAAAAAATATGTTACCGACTTTATCGCCAGAGAGATTCCGCAGATGAAAGTTGTTCCTTCCGAAGCAACGTATCTGATGTGGCTGGATTGTCAGGCTTACACAAAAGATTCGAATAAGCTGTATGCGTTTATCCGCAAAGAGAGTGGACTGTATCTGGCGTCCGGCAGGGAGTACGGAACGAACGGGGATGGATTCCTTCGCCTGAATGTAGCCACGACAAGAAAAAATGTGGAGGATGGTATGGAACGTCTGAAGCAGAGCATGAAGGCATGGGAACAAAAGTTAATGAAATCTTAATGGGTTTGACAATTGGAAATTAATACGAAAACCGCTACAATGTATTCATGATTAATCATAAATACGAGGTGGCGGTTTTATTATGTATAATATTTTAGTTTGTGACGATGAAAAAGATATTGTTTCGGCTCTTTCCATTTATTTAAAGAGCGACGGTTATCAGGTATATAAGGCATATAACGGAAAAGAAGCATTGGAGCTTGTGCAAAAAGGGGACATTCATCTGGTGCTCATGGATATCATGATGCCGGAGATGGACGGTATCGAGACCATGGTGAAAATCCGGGAAATTTCTAATGTTCCGGTGATTCTGCTGACAGCCAAAAGTGAGGATACCGACAAGGTGCTTGGGCTGACGGTCGGTGCAGATGATTACATTACCAAACCATTTAATCCGGTGGAATTACAGGCGAGAGTTAAATCCCAGCTGCGCCGGTATATGCAGCTGGGCAGTGCACAGCCGGTAAACACAAAACTTGTGGCCGGTGGCATTGAGATGGATGATCGTGCAAAAGAAGTGACATTGGATGGAGAACCGGTGAATCTGACGAGAACCGAGTACGATATCTTAAAACTTCTGATGGAGCATAAAGGCGAGGTCTTTTCTCCGAATCAGATTTATGAAGAAGTGTGGAATGACAGTCCTTATGGGATTGAGAACACCGTTGCAGTACATATCCGACATCTTCGTGAAAAATTAGAGTACAATCCGGCAGAGCCAAGATATTTAAAAGTAGTATGGGGCCGGGGATATAAGATGGAGGAAACAGAATGAAAAACTGGAAAGAACTCAAAAAGCAGTTCTGGGCGAAATTGATTGCGATGCTGCTTGCAATCGTCAGTGGCTTTGTATTTGTAGTGACAGCCGCGGCGACTGTGCTTTACGGAACTGTATCAGAGTTGCAGGCCAACCAGAACACGGTGGAAAAAGACATTGATATACAACTTTTGGAAAATTATGCAACGCATTTGTTCGCCGAAGGCGTAACTGGTTCTGACGGACTCGAAGAGGCAGAGTTTGACGGACTCGATGGTGGACATATTGCTTATACGGTTGTGAAAAAGCAGGATGGTGAAAAAGATATCGTTCTCTACACCAATGATGCTTCGGTGGACGCAGATTCGTGCATGGTACATCGCGAATTTGATACGAATACAAGATATGTGCTCAGTGGTCAGGAAGATTCGTTTCTTGGTATGCTGCTGGGATCTTATAATACATATGATGATTCTTCCTGGTGGATGACCAGTCTGGACCATATTGTTTATAATCAGGAAGATGGTCTGTTCTATGCAGATGCGGATGGAGATGGAGCTTACTTCCTTATGACGTCTTTTGACCATGTGATCAATGGACGAAAGAATGGTGTCGATACAGACATTTCAAGTGAAGGTACGGATGGAACCTATGGAATCGATGGGGTGGAAAGTGTTTCGTATGAATACAAAGATGTTTCCGGTGCGCCGGGATATTATGCGGATGGAGATGGAAAGAAATTAGAGCAGGAGGAAATATCTTCCTGGAACATGAAAAATGATCTGCTGCGTTTTGACAGTGGATTTGCCAGCAAGGATGAGGACTATGCACAGAAAAATGGCTTTTTGACCGTGCAGACAAAGAAATCACTTCCAAAGGACAAAATCAATATTGCAGGAGCGTATTCCATTGGCAGTGATCTGAATTTTGAATACGACGAATACAGCCTGAATAATGTGGAAACGACCAGTTACGATATTTATATGACGGCAAAAGATACGTCATCTACCAGGACACTTTTAAAGAATGGACTTGTCGATTACTTCGGACAGGGAAAGAAGCTGGCTGCATTTATCTGCAACTTTCGCCATACAAGCGGCTGGTGGGCAGCAGGCAGTGCACTGCTTTGTCTTCTTTGTTTTGTGTTCCTGATGAGTGCGGCAGGACGAAGACCTAAGGACGATGAAGTCCACATGCGCTGGATTGACCGGGTTCCGTTTGGAATTATTACCGGCGGCTGCTGTGCGCTTGTAACCTGTGGTGTGCTGTGTATTTTCGGAATGATCGGATATGCATTTGACCGATATATTACAATTTCACTTGCATTGGGGCTTGGCACATTATTTGCGGCGGCCTGCGAGTTCCTTGTGATTGGATATTTTATGAGCATCGCCGTGCGTGTAAAAACACAGAATTTCTGGAGATATACGATCTTACATTACCTGATTGCACCATTCCGTTGGGCAGGGGATGCTGCTGACAAAAAGCAGCCGACCATGAAAAAGGTGACCGTGCTGTTTGCGGTAGGATCATTGATTGAACTGTGGCTGCTTGCTATGATGGCAGACGGTGATGTCGTGATGCTGTGCATCATAATAAAGCTGGTGGAATATTTGGTCCTTCGTTATTATGTTTCCGCAATGCTTCGCATACGCGCCGGTGGCATGCGCATCGCAAACGGGGATTACAGTCAGCCAATCAACACGGAACATATGCCGCGCGGATTCCGGGAACATGCGGAAAATATCAATCATGTCGGCGAGGGCATTTCCAAAGCGGTAGATGCACGTATGAAGAGTGAGCATTTTAAGACGGAACTGATCACGAATGTATCGCATGATATTAAGACACCGCTGACATCCATTATCAATTATGTCGATCTCATGAAAAAGGAAAAAGTCGACAATGAGACCGTGCAGGAATATATTGCCGTGTTAGACCGTCAGTCAGCCCGCCTGAAAAAGCTGATCGAAGATCTGATGGAGGCTTCGAAAGCTTCTACCGGAAATATTAAGGTGGAACTTGAGGCGATGGACGCAACGGTCATGCTGACACAGGTGGTCGGTGAGTTTGAGGAACGCGCAAAGAAAAATCAGCTGGATATCGTCGTGGACAGTCCGGAGCCACCGGTAAAGATCATGGCGGACGGAAGACATTTGTGGCGCGTCATTGATAATCTGATGAGCAACATCTGCAAATACGCAATGCCTGGAACACGGGTATATATTTCACTCGAGAAATTCAATGGAATGGTCATCATGACATTCCGCAATATTTCCAGGAGTCAGTTAAATATCAGCAGCGAAGAACTGATGGAGCGTTTTGTCCGGGGAGACAGTTCGAGAAATACCGAGGGAAGCGGACTTGGACTTTCCATTGCGCAGAGCCTGACGGGGCTGATGAACGGAAACTTTGCGATTCAGATCGATGGTGATCTGTTTAAGGCAATCTTAAGTTTTGAGGAGGTTTTCTAAGCGACAAACTTATTGAATGATACATATGCTTGTGCTATAATGAATCCCGAATGCAATATTTGAGTATATTCGGAGGAAAAATTCGTGAAAATAATAATTGCCGGTGATGGAAAGGTCGGCTTGTCACTGACACAGAAGCTTTCTGCGGAGGGACACGACTTGACTTTGATCGACTCGAAACAGAAGGTTCTCGATTCAAGCGTTGAGCGTTATGATGTAATGGGGGTACAGGGTAACTGTGCCTCCATGCGCGTGTTAGAGAGTGCAGATGTCCGCAAAGCGGATCTGCTGATTGCGGCTACAAGTGCAGATGAGATCAATCTTCTCTGCTGTATGACGGCCCATGGATTAAACCAGAGGATTCATACGATTGCAAGAATCCGTAATCCGGAATATGGAAAGCAGATTTTTACCATGCGTGATGTGTATTCGCTGTCACTTATGGTCAATCCGGAGAAGCAGGCAGCCAGAGAAATAGAGCGTCTTCTTCGTTATCCGGGCTTTTTGCAGCGTGAGACTTTTGCAAAAAGCCGTGTGGAAATCGTCGAACTTCGTGTGCCGAAGGGAAGTAAATTATGTGATGTTCCCCTTATGAATCTGCAGAGCATTGTGAAATGCAAAGTCCTTGTATGTGCGGTCAGCCGTGACGGTGTTGTGGAGATTCCGGGAGGTCACTTTATTTTGCGTGAGGGAGATCATCTGTTTATTACCGCGACCAGTGATGTCCTGACGAAACTGTTGCGTAATCTTGGAATTATCACCCACAAAGCAAAGCGTGTCATTCTCTGTGGTGGTGGCCGTATCGGTTACTATCTTGCAGAACATCTTGCAAGAGATGGCGTAGCAGTACAGCTGATCGAGCAGGATGAAGAGCGTTGTGTGGAGCTTTCGGACAAACTGCCACAGGGCGTCTGTGTCATCCATGGAGATGCCAGCAGTCAGTTCCTGTTAGAGAGCGAGGGAATTCATGACTGTGATGCGGTAGTGACGATGACCGGACTGGATGAGATGAATATGATCATCTCTTTGTATGCACAGACATGTGGGGTTCCGCAGGTGATTACCAAGGTCGGACATATGGAGAACAGCAGCATTCATGACAGTTTGGGACTAGGCAGTGTCATCTGTCCGAAGGAACTGTGCTGTAATAATATTGTACAGTATGTGCGTGCTATGCAGAATACGACAGGTGCAGCACTGACACTTCACAATATTGCGGAGGGACAGGCGGAAGCACTGGAATTTGTTGTAGATGCAAATACCCGTTATATTGGAGAACCACTGCGTAATGTCAGGATTCGTCCGAACATTCTGATCGCATGCATCAGCCATGGAAGTAAGACGGAGATTCCGAATGGTGATTCGGTTTATGAAGAGGGGAATTCCATGATTATTGTTGCAAAAGGAGATATGACACTTTTGCGGTTAAACGATATTTTTGAGTGAGGACATTATGAATTATAAAATGATGGGAAAATTCATTTCCCAGATTCTTTTTGTGGAGGCAGCATTTATGCTGCCTGCCTTGTTACTGAGTATAGTTTATGGAGAGCAATCCGCAGTCCGCGGATTTATAGGTGCGATTATTATCACATTGATCGTAGCAGCAATTATGTATGTACTCTGCAGAAATGCGGTAAAGCGTTTTTATGCACGGGAAGGACTCGTATGTGTGGGAATGAGCTGGATCGCGTTAAGTATTATGGGATGCCTGCCGTTTTTTATTTCGCGGGAAATCCCGGATTTTCTGGATGCGCTGTTTGAAATCGTATCCGGATTTACGACAACGGGATCATCTATTTTAACGGATGTGGAAGCTTTGTCTCATGGACTTTTATATTGGAGAAGTTTCAGTCACTGGTTAGGCGGTATGGGTGTGCTTGTATTTTTACTTGCTGTCGTTCCGAGAGATCGTGGAGGAAGCGGATTTACGTTGCATATTCTCCGCGCAGAAAGCCCGGGACCAAATGTTGGAAAACTGGTTCCGAAGATGCATACGACTGCGCGCATTTTATATGTGATCTATGTGTTGCTTACAATCATTAATATTGTTTTTCTGTTATTCGGTGGAATGCCTGTATTTGAGGCTGTATGTACAGCGATGGGTACGGCAGGTACCGGTGGATTCGGTATCAAAAATGACAGTATGGCAAGTTACAGCCCGTATATTCAGAATGTCTGTACGGTCTTTATGTTATTGTTTGGTGTGAATTTCAGTTGTTATTATCTGCTTTTGGTCCGCCATTTTAAGACCGTGTTCAAAGATCAGGAACTTCGCATGTATATTGCAATCGTATTAGGTTCCATTGTTTTGATCACATGGAATCTTCACGGATTTTATTCAACACTTGGTGAGACCGTGCGGCATGCGGCTTTCCAGGTTGCAACCATTATCACAACAACAGGATTTGCGACGACGGACTTTGATCTGTGGCCGAGCTTTTCAAAAGGTATCCTGCTGGCGCTGATGTTTCTAGGCGCCTGCGCGGGAAGTACCGGCGGTGGATTGAAAATCGGCCGTACATTGTTGCTTTTGAAAAATCTGCGCAGAAAAACACGACGTATTTTAAACCCGAAGAGGGTGGAAGTTGTGCGTGTCAACGGACAGAAAGTCAGTGAATCGGTATTGGAGAACACCAATACGTATCTGATCGCATATGTTGTAATCGTCCTTGGAAGTTTCCTGTTGATTTCCATTGATAACTTGTCGATGATGACGAATTTTTCCGCAGTTGTTGCGTGCTTTAATAATATCGGACCGGGATTTGATGCGGTGGGACCGACCTGTAATTTTTCGGTATTCTCTGGATTTTCCAAGGTGGTGCTGATCTTTGATATGCTGGCAGGCCGATTGGAAATCTTCCCGATTCTGATTCTGGCAAGCAAGAGTACCTGGAGTAGAAAATAATAATTGGGGTGAATGATATGGCAGGTAAAGTATATCTGGTTGGAGCAGGTCCGGGAGATCCCGGACTTGTTACCGTAAAAGGACTTGAACTGATTCAAAAAGCAGACTGTATTGTATATGACCGGCTCTCGGCATCGGAGCTACTTTCCTACGCAAAAGAGGACTGTGAGTTTATTTATGTAGGAAAAGCAGATCGGCATCACACGCTTTTGCAGGAAGAAATCAATGAACTTCTGGTCACGAAGGCAAAGGAACATGCCTGCGTGGTCCGTTTAAAAGGCGGAGATGTCTATGTATTCGGAAGAGGCGGCGAGGAAGGGGCTTATCTTCGGGATCACGGCATTAAATTTGGTGTGGTTCCGGGCATCAGTTCGGCAATCGCGGGGGCTGCCTATGCAGGAATTCCTGTGACACATCGTGGGCTTGCAACTTCTTTCCGGGTGATTACCGCACACAACCGGCTGGATCAGACGACAGATATGGATTTTGCCTCCATGCTGGATGAGAAGGAGACTCTGATTTTTTTGATGGGCTTAAGCAAAGTCGGTGAGATTGCAGAAGGTCTCATACAGGCAGGTCGTTCCCCGATGACTCCGGCAGCAGTGATTTCGCATGCGACGACAAGCGAACAGCGAACCTGTGTCGGCATTTTACAGGATATTGAAAGACGCGTTGCGGATGCGGTACTCACTTCACCGGCGATGATCGTCATCGGTGATGTGGTACGTCTGCGCGAACAGCTGCAGTTTTTTGAAAATCAGCTGCTTTGGGGAAAACGTTATCTCGTTCCGAAAATCGGAAGAAAACCATCTCGTCTTGCAGCATTGTTGCGTGCGCAGGGCGCTTTCGTGCAGGAAGTGACCGTTGGTGAGATCGCAGGAATTCATGCATTGTACGGAGCGGCGGAACTGGCAGACGTGGATATGTTTTTATTTACAAGCCAGAATGGCGTGGATTGCTTTATGGATAATGTATTTGCCTCGAAGCTGGATGCGCGTGCACTTGGAAATGCAAAGATTGCGGCAATCGGAAGCAAGACAGCGGAGCGTTTAAAGAACTATGGGCTGCGTGCAGATTTTGTGCCGGACCAGTATCATTCGGATGCACTTGTGCCACAATTGAAAGAATATATGCAATATACATTTGGCAATGACCCGTTTCATTCGGTATCAGTGTGGTATCCGACGGCGAAGAATGCGGATGATATCCTGATGGATGATCTTGTGGAAATCTGCCAGTGCGGCAGACTGAATGTATATGAGAATAAAGCATGTACATGGAATTTACAAGATGGATTTTCCGGTTATGACGGCATTCTCTTTACCTGCGCATCATCGGCAGAGCGTTTGTTTGGTGATGTATCGCGGCAGGAAATAAAAGAACTAGAAAAAAGTACCCGGCTTTATGCAATCGGACCAAAAAGCAGGGAAGCATTGGAAAAAGCAGGCGCTTCCTATGTCGTGGAGGCGTCGAAAAATACATATGAGGGACTGTTTCACGCAGTATTGGAAGAAGGTGTCTTATGACCTATGCCAATATCATCGTAGATATTTCTCTTGATAAGCTGGATAAAACGTTTCAGTATGCGATTCCGCCAGAGTTGCAGGAGCAGATTCATCCGGGCGTACAGGTGGATATTCCGTTTGGAAAACGCACGTTGACCGGATATGTGGTGGAAGTGACGGAAGAACCGGAATTTGATGTGGATAAAATCCGTCCTCTCATAGGGATTCATGAAGGAAGTGTGCCGATGGAATCCCAGCTGATCGAGATGGCGGCATGGATTCGGAAAAACTATGGTTCAACAATGAATCAGGCATTGAAAACGGTTCTTCCAATCAAAAAACAGACCAGACATGTAGAGCATAAAACCGTAAAGCTGCTTCTCGATGAGACGCAGGCACAGCAGAAACTTGCCCTGTTTGAGAGTAAACATTATAAAGCGAAAGCCCGTCTGCTGCGGGAACTGATCGCACAAAAAGAAATTGATTATACTATGATCACACAGAAACTGAATGTGTCGGCAGCTACGATCCGCAATCTGCAGGAACAGCAGATTCTGCAGATTGAGACAACAACCTGTTACCGGAATCCGGTGCAGCATCTGACACAGGAAGGGTATCATCTGACGCTCAACGAAAATCAGAAGCAGGTCGTGGATCAGATCACAGAGGATATGGACAGTGGACATCCGAAAACATATCTTTTGAAAGGTGTGACCGGAAGCGGCAAGACAGAAGTGTACATGGAACTGATTGCACATATTCTTGCAGCGGGCAGACAGGCAATTGTACTGATTCCGGAGATTGCACTGACCTATCAGACAGTGATGCGTTTTTACAACCGTTTTGGTGACCGTGTTTCGATTATGAACTCGCGTCTTTCCCAGGGAGAACGTTACGACCAGTATGAACGTGCAAAAGCCGGGGAGATCGACATTATGATCGGTCCCCGCTCGGCGCTTTTTACTCCGTTTGAAAGACTTGGACTGATCATCATTGATGAGGAACATGAAAATTCCTACAAAAGTGAGACATCGCCACGTTATCATGCCAGAGAAGTGGCAATCGAACGCGCCCGGATGAATCAAGCAACGGTCGTGCTTGGTTCCGCTACGCCGTCCATAGACAGTTATTACATGGCACAAACGGGCAGATACCAGCTGCTTGAAATGACACAGCGCGTAAAAAACCAGGCGCTTCCAACCTGTGAAGTGGTAGATTTACGACAGGAATTGCGGGATGGAAACCGTTCCATCTTAAGCAAACGATTGCAGGAACTTATGGAGGACCGTCTGGAAAAGAAGCAGCAGACGATGCTTTTTTTGAATCGAAGAGGTGTTTCCGGATTTATTTCATGCAGAGCTTGCGGATATGTGGTAAAATGTCCTCATTGCGATGTATCTTTAAGCCAGCATGCAGGTGGCAGAATGGTCTGTCATTATTGTGGCTATGAAGAAAGACAGCCGAAGGTCTGTCCTTCCTGTGGAAGCAAATATCTCGGTGGATTTAAAGCGGGAACGCAGAAAATCGAGATGCTCGTAAAACAGAGATTTCCGCAGGCGCGGGTGCTGCGTATGGATTTTGATACGACCCGCACCAAAGATTCCTATGAGAAAATTCTGCAGGCGTTTGCAAGCCAGGAGGCAGATATTCTCATCGGAACACAGATGATTGTAAAAGGACACGATTTCCCAAATGTCACGCTTGTCGGTGTCCTTGCGGCAGATATGTCACTGCATGTGGCAGATTATCATGCGGCGGAGCGGACGTTTCAGCTTTTGACACAGGCGGTGGGACGTGCGGGACGAGGACAGCTGCCGGGGCAGGCGGTTATCCAGACTTATGACCCGGAGCATTTTGCCATTCAGACGGCAAAGGCGCAGGATTACGAGTCTTTTTATCAGCATGAGATTGTGTACCGCAAAATGATGCACTATCCGCCGATCTGGAATATGCTGCTGGTACACTGCATGGGAAAAAATGAGCAGATCACGCAGCAGACTGCGCAGCTTATGGCAGACAAATTACAGTCTGCGATCAAAAGAAGCAACAGACCGGTGCTCCTTGTCGGACCGGCCGATGCGACGATCGCAAAAGTAAATGATATATACCGCAAAGTTTTGTATATGAAAGCAGCGGACTACCAGACACTCGTGGCACTCAAGGATGCATTAGAGCAGTTTGGAAAGAAGACGAACGCGTTTTCAAACGTAACTATTCAATTTGATTTCAACCCGTCAAGTGGTTTTTAGGAGGTAAAAGATGGCACTTAGAACAATTCGCGTACAGGGAGATCCGATTTTGAACAAGGTATGCAGACCAATCACAGAGGTTACACCAAAGATCCGTACTTTAGCAGAGGACATGATCGAGACCATGTATGAGGCAAACGGTGTAGGACTTGCAGCACCGCAGGTTGGCATTTTAAAGAGAATCGTAGTCATTGATGTAGGAGACGGACAGGGACCATATGTGATGATCAATCCGGAAATTCTGGAATCTTCCGGAGAGCAGACCGGTGATGAAGGCTGCTTGAGTGTTCCGGGAAAAGCAGGTCAGGTGACACGGCCAAATTATGTAAAGACAAAATATTATGATCTGGATATGCAGGAGCATATTGTGGAAGGAACCGAGCTGTTTGCACGCTGTATGTGTCATGAATTTGAACACCTTGACGGACATCTTTATGTGGAAAGAGTCGAAGGTGAACTCCATGATGTTGTATATGAAGAAGAGGATGATGAATAATATATGAGAGTAGTATTTATGGGTACACCGGATTTTTCGGTGGGTGTATTAGAAGAAATCATTCGCGCAGGCCATGAAGTGGTTCTTGCAGTGACACAGCCGGATAAGCCGAAGGGAAGAGGCAATGCCATGCAGTTTCCACCGGTCAAGGAGTGCGCACTTTCCCACGGAATTGAAGTGTTTCAGCCAAAGAAGATCCGTGAGGATGCGAATGTAGAATATCTTAAAAAATTTGATGCGGATATTTTTATTGTTGTGGCATTTGGACAGATCCTTACGAAAAATATTCTGGATATGCCAAAATATGGTTGTGTGAATGTTCATGCATCACTTCTTCCGAAGTATCGTGGCGCGGCACCGATTCAGTGGGCCGTGATCAACGGAGATGCCATCACAGGTGTTACAACGATGCGTATGGATACCGGCATTGACACCGGTGATATGATCGCAAAACGCGAAGTGCGTATTGCGGAGGATGAGACAGGTGGAAGCCTGTTTGATAAATTGGCGGAAGTCGGGGCAAAATTATGTGTGGAGACCATGGACATGCTTGAAAAAGGCACTGCACAGTTCACTCCGCAGAACAATGATGCGAGTACACATACTTCAAAGATCACAAAAGAACTTGGAAATATCGACTGGAAAAAGCCGGCGGTGGAAATCGAGCGTCTGATCCGTGGATTAAATCCGTGGCCGAGCGCGTATACGCACCTGGATGATAAAGCTTTCAAAATCTGGAAAGCAAAGGTAGTAGATGAAGCAAATGATTATGAACCGGGCTGCATTGTGAAAGCATCAAAAAATGAATTGATCGTACAGACCGGGGATGGACAACTGGCATTGCTTGAAGTGCAGCTTGCTGGAAAGAAACGCATGGATGCAGGTGCATTTATGCGCGGTTACACAGTGGAAGAGGGCACATTTTTTCGCCAGTAGGAAGGAGTAGCCATGTATTTATATTGGGATAGCACATACATTCTTGTCATTATCGGTGCAATCATCTGTATGATTGCGTCTGTAAAGGTAAAGACCACATTCAATAAATATTCGCAGTATCGCAGTATGTCAGGAATGACCGGTGCACAGGCAGCACAGCGCATTCTGAATGCGGCAGGAATTTATGATGTGGAGGTGCGCCATGTATCTGGCAGCCTGACCGATCATTATAATCCATCGAATAAAACATTGAATCTTTCGGATACGGTTTGCAATTCTACTTCGGTTGCAGCCGTCGGAGTTGCAGCACATGAGTGCGGACATGCGATTCAGCATGCGAGAGGATATGTGCCGCTTCGCCTTCGTTCTGCGTTTGTTCCAATTGCAAACTTTGGTTCTGCACTGGCATGGCCGGTGATTATCATTGGTGCGTTGATAAACAGCCGCTCTTCGATGATGATCATTAATCTGGGAATTTTATTATTCTCGTTTGCAGTAATTTTTCAGATTATTACTCTTCCGGTCGAGTTTGATGCATCCCGCAGAGCAATGATGATGCTGCGTGAGCAGGGAATTCTCGGCGAACAGGAACTTGGATATACAAGAAAAGTCCTGACTGCAGCGGCGCTGACTTATGTGGCAAGTGCAGCAGCGGCAATTTTACAGCTGCTTCGAATTATTTTACTTTTTGGAGGAAGAGACCGTGACTAATACCGTCAATACCAGAGCACTTGTCTTAGAAATGCTGATGGCCATCAACGAGGATGGACAATACAGTCATCTGGTGCTTCGAGATGTGCTTGACAAATATCAGTATCTGTCAAAGCAGGAACGCGCATTTCTGACAAGGCTGACCGAGGGAACGGTGGAAAAGCAGATCACCTTAGATTATGTGATCGACCATTTTTCAAAGACAAAGGTGCGAAAGATGAAACCATTGATTCGCAACCTTATGCGGCTGAGTGTTTACCAGATCATGTATATGGATGGCGTACCGGATTCTGCCGTGTGTAATGAAGCAGTAAAACTGGCGAGAAAACGCGGATTTTCCGGTCTGTCAGGCTTCGTCAATGGCGTGCTTCGAAGCATTGCCAGAGAGTGGAAAACGGTCGGATTTCCAAATGCCAGTGTCTGCTATTCGGTTCCGGAATGGATTGTAAATACGTGGCAGAAAGATTATGGTAAGGAACAGACGACACAGATTCTGGAGGCGCTTTCCACAGAAGCAAAACTTACCGTTCGCACCAATTTACAAAAATGTACGCCACAGGAACTGAAAAAAAGACTGGAAGAGGAAGGCGTTACCGTAACGGAAGTGCCGGAAATTCCATATGCTTTTGTTTTGTCAGGGCTTGATTACCTGTCAGGACTTGAGAGCTTTCGGGATGGATGGTTCTATGTGCAGGATGTCAGCTCCATGATGGTAGCGGTCACCGCAGATCCAAAGCCGGGGAACTATGTGATCGATGTCTGTGCGGCGCCGGGTGGAAAAAGCACACATATGGCGGAACTGTTAGATGGCACAGGTATGGTAGAGGCCAGAGATCTGACCGAATATAAAGTCGGACTCATTGAGGAGAATATTATGCGTACCGGTCTGCATAATATAAAGGCAGTACAGATGGACGCCACGGTACTGGATGAGGCATCCATAGAAAAAGCAGATGTTCTTGTGTGTGATCTGCCTTGTTCCGGTCTGGGTGTCATGGGAAGAAAGACGGATATCCGTTACAAAATGACAGAGGAAAAAGCACACGAACTGGCACAATTACAGCAGAAAATCTTAGAAACAGTATGTGCCTATGTAAAGCCGGGCGGAACCATGTTATACAGTACCTGCACGATTCATCGGGAGGAAAATGAAGAGAACGTGGAGACGTTTTTACAGAAACATACGGACTTTTCACTGGTATCCGAAAAACAGATGTATCCCGGCGAGGTGGGAAGTGATGGATTTTTCCTCGCAAAGATGGTAAGGAGCATGCATGGATAATAAGATTGATATTAAGTCCCTCAATTTGGAAGAACTGACAGGATTTATTGTGAAAAATGGCGAGAAGGCATTTCGTGCAAAACAGGTATATCAGTGGCTGCACGTAAAGCAGGTGGATACTTTTGATGAGATGACGAATCTTTCGAAAGCATTCCGGGAAAAATTAGAACAGTTATGTTACATAACAGATCTTCATCAGGAGGCAGTACAGATTTCAAAAATTGACGGAACAAGAAAGTATCTGTTTCTTTTGGAAGATGGCAATGTTATAGAGAGTGTGCTGATGCGCTACAAACATGGCAATTCGGTGTGCATCTCTTCGCAGGTGGGCTGTCGTATGGGCTGCCGTTTCTGTGCCTCGACCCTGGATGGACTGGTGCGAGGACTTAAGCCGTCGGAAATGTTAGACCAGATTTATAAGATTGGAAAGGACATTGGGGAACGGATTTCCAACGTTGTTGTAATGGGAACGGGTGAGCCGATGGATAACTTTGATAATCTTCTGAAATTTATTGAATTGCTCACAGATGAAAACGGGCTGAACATCAGCCAGAGAAACCTCACCGTATCTACTTGTGGTATCGTGCCGAGGATGCGGGAACTGGCGGACCGGCAGCTTGCAATCACACTGGCATTGTCACTGCACGCATCCAACCAGCAGAAACGTCTTGAACTTATGCCGGTTGCCAATAAATATGACATTCATGAGGTGATAGATGCCTGTCGCTATTATTTTGAAAAAACAGGGCGCAGGGTTACGTTTGAGTACAGTCTGGTGGGTGGTGTCAATGATACCGATGAGGATGCCAGGGAACTTTCACGGCTGATTCACGGCATGAATTGTCATGTAAATCTCATTCCGGTCAACCCGATCAAAGAACGCAATTATGTGCAGTCGAATGCGGCTGTGATCGCGGCCTTTAAAAATAAACTTGAAAAAAACGGAATAAATGTTACTATAAGAAGGGAAATGGGCAGGGATATTGATGGAGCCTGCGGACAGTTACGCAAGCGATATATCACTTCCAAAGAGGGATAGCATTTGATTTTACAGCAAGAAAGGATAAAGCGGATGAAGACGTATTCCATAACGGATACCGGCGCCTTGCGGGAAATGAATCAGGATTATTTTTTCGCATCGGATGACCCAGTTGGTAATCTGCCGAATTTGTATATTGTGGCAGATGGTATGGGTGGCCATAAGGCTGGCGACTATGCGTCGCGGTACACTACGCAGCGTGTGGTAGCGTCCGTATCCAGAGACCCGGGGGAGGAACCGGTTTCAATTATAAAAGAGGCAATAAACACAGCCAACAAAATTCTAATTGAAGAAGCAGCAGAAGATGAGTCGAAACAAGGTATGGGTACGACTCTTGTTGTTGCGACAATTATCGATGGAAAGCTTTATGTTGCCAATGTCGGTGACAGCCGGCTTTATATTGTAAATGACAATATCCGTCAGGTGACCAGAGATCATTCACTGGTAGCGGAGATGGTAAGGCTGGGCGAAGTTGATGTGGCGGCGGCCAGGGAGCATCCGGATAAAAACATCATTACCCGGGCAATTGGTGCGAAAGAAAATGTAGAAGCAGATTTCTTTGAAGTGGAATTACAGGAAGGTGACCGCATTGTAATCTGCACCGATGGTCTGACCAATATGGTGGAGGATGAAGTGATCCGCAATATTGTTTCCTGTGATATTTCGATAGAAGAAAAGACAGAACTACTGGTAAAGACTGCCAACCAGAACGGAGGCAGGGACAACATTACAGTAATGATTATAGAACCATTTATGTATGAGGTGAAAGCATGTTAACAGTTGGTACGTATTTAGCAGATAGATATGAAATTGTAAGTAAGATCGGTGCAGGCGGAATGTCCGATGTATACAAGGCAAAAGATCATGTGCTGGGACGATTTGTCGCAATCAAAGTATTGCGCACAGAATTTTCCGAAGACCGCACATTTGTAGCAAAATTCCGTACAGAAGCACAGTCCGCAGCAGGACTTGAGCATCCGAATATTGTAAATATATATGACGTAGGAAGCGAAGAGGGCCTTTATTTCATCGTTATGGAGTATGTAGAGGGCATCACACTTAAGACTTATATAGAAAAAAAGGGCCAGTTATCCTTTAAAGAATCCGTAAGTATTGCCATTCAGGTGGCACGTGGAATCGAGGCGGCCCACAACAAGCAGATTACCCATCGTGATATAAAGCCGCAGAATATTATTATTTCTACGGAAGGAAAAGTAAAGGTTACCGATTTTGGTATTGCCAGGGCAGCATCTTCCAATACGATCAGTTCTGATGTCATGGGATCCGTTCATTATTCTTCTCCAGAGCAGGCAAGAAATGGATTTGTGGATGGAAGAAGTGATATCTATTCGCTTGGTATTGTCATGTATGAGATGGTAACCGGACGTGTTCCGTTTGACGGAGATACGACGGTAGCAGTTGCCATCCAGCATCTGCAGGAGGAGATTACACCTCCGAGCACATATGCCCCAAATCTTCCAATCAGTTTAGAGAAGATTATTTTAAAATGTACACAGAAAAATCCGGACCGCCGTTATCAGACAATCGAGGATTTACTGGCAGATCTGCGAAAGTCACTGGTGAAACCAAATGAAGATTTCGTTGTGATTGCTCCGCTTGTGGACAATGGAAAGACAAAAGTTATCAGCCAGGATGAAATCAAGCAGATTAAGGAACAGAGAGCAGTAGAGGCTCCGACAGAACCTGTTCAGACGGAAACAATTCCTCCTTATGACGAAGAACCGGAAACGGAAGATGAGGACGATGCAGAAGAATCCGGACTGAATCCGAAGCTGGATAAAGCAATGACGATTATGGGCATTGTTGCATTAGCTGTTATTGTAATTGTAATTATTTATCTGATCGTAGGTGCAATGAAACTGATCAATCCGGGTAAATCGAACGAGTCACAGACAACCCAGACAGAAACACAGACAGAAAGCCAGACGGATTCTCAGGATACAGAGAAGATGATCGCCGTAGAGAATGTATGCGGACAGACAAAGGAAGAAGCACAGCAGACACTTGAGGCACAGGGACTGTATATGTTTGAAGCTGCACAGCAGAAGTCTGATCAGCCGGCAGGAACCATTCTCGAGCAGGATCCGGTAGGAGGTTCCCAGGTACTTGAAGGATCAACAGTCAATGTGATTGTTGCGGGAGATCAGAATGTAGATTATACAGATGACAACAAAGACTCTGAGACTGAAAAAGTAGTTGTACCAAGTGTGAAAGGATATTTGGAAAAAGATGCAGTCAATGCATTGAATAATGCCGGACTGAAAGTGGTAAAGAATTATCAATACAGCGACAGTGTGGATGCAGGAAAAGTTATTTCCCAGACACCGGCAGGCGGCAGCAGTGTGGACAGTGGCACGACGGTAACAATCGTTGTCAGCCAGGGACAGAAGTCTGTGAATGTATCATCCGTATTAGGAGATACAAAAGATAAGGCAAGCAACAAGCTGACAGGAGCAGGATTGAAAGTTGCAGTAAAGGAAGCATACAGTGATTCTGTTGAGGCAGGAAAAGTCATTTCCCAGAGTATTGCCGGTGGAAAGACAGTTCCGGCAGGAACGACTGTGACGATTACCGTCAGCCTTGGACCGGAGCAGGTAAGTTATAGTTTCTCAAAAACTTATGCAGCACCGGAAGGTGCGGTCAGTGCATCCTACAGCCTGACAGGAAGTGATGGAGTTTCCTACGACGGAGGGGATGAAGATGTATCCGGATCACTGACAATCTCAGCAAGTGATATGGAGTGTGCATCCGGTAAAGTAACGATTACATGGACAATTGAGACGATTGATGATGAAGGGCTTTCCGACACAACAACCAAGACAGAGACACACAGTGTAAAGTTTACAAAACAATAGGTTATATATGCAGGGTAAGATTGTAAAAGGAATTTCCGGTTTCTACTACGTACACGTAGTGGGAACCGGAATTTATGAATGTAAGGCAAAAGGTGTTTTCCGAAACCGCAAGGTAAAACCACTGGTCGGAGACAATGTGGAAATCGTAGTTCTTGATGAGGAGAAACATCTTGGAAATGTAGAGGAGATTCTTCCTCGCAAGAATGAACTGATTCGTCCGGCCGTATCAAATATCGATATGGCATTGGTGATTTTTGCAGCAGCAAAGCCAGATCCGAATTTTAATCTGCTGGACCGCTTTTTGTGTATGATGGAATATCAGAAGGTACCTGTTACGATATGCTTTAACAAATGTGATCTGGTATCGGAAGAAGAAAAGGAAAATCTGCAGAAAATTTATGCACCGGCAGGATATGATATTCTTTTTACAAGCGTAAAAACAGGAGAAAATATTGACCGGTTAAAAGCATTGCTTGCAGAAAAAACAACAACAGTGGCCGGACCATCCGGCGTGGGAAAATCCTCACTGATCAATGAATTGCAGACGGATGTGCGTATGCAGACAGGAGCCATCAGTGACAAGATCGGAAGGGGCAAACATACAACCCGGCATTCCGAGATTATTTCCATTGGGCAGGATACTTATATTATGGATACGCCTGGATTCAGTTCTATGGATCTGCCGGGATTTGAAAAAGAAGATCTATGGACATGCTATCCAGAGTTTGTTCCTTATGAGCCGGAATGCAGATTTATCGGATGCAGTCATATTGGAGAACCGGATTGTGGTGTTAAGAATGCCTTGGCGGAAGGAAAAATCAGTCGGGTGCGGTATGACAATTATGTGATGCTTTATGATGAAATGAAGAATATACGTAAATATTAGGAGGACATCATGAACTGTTTATCACCATCAATTTTATCAGCAGATTTTGCCAATCTTGGAGAGCAGATACAGATACTTGACCAGGCAGGTGCCGGCTATGTGCACATTGATGTTATGGATGGAAGTTTTGTGCCGAGCATTTCGTTTGGATTTCCGATTATGCAGTCTATTCGAGGCTGTACGGAGCGCATGTTTGATGTGCATTTAATGATTGAGGAACCAATTCGATATATTGCGGAGTTTGCAAAAGCAGGAGCGGACATTATTACGGTACATGCAGAGGCTTGCAAACATCTTGATCGTACGATTGAGGTAATTAAGGAGCAGGGACTTTTGGCAGGTGTTGCCCTCAATCCTGCGACACCGGTAGAAATGGTCCGTCATGTCTTGCCGAAAGTGGATATGGTACTTATTATGACAGTCAATCCGGGCTTAGGCGGACAGCGGCTGATTCCTTATACGATTGACAAAGTAAGAGAAGTAAAGAAGCTGATAGAGGAACAGGAACTGAAGGTGGATATTGAGGTAGACGGAGGCATCAATCTTTCGAATGTGGAGGAAGTGATGGATGCCGGAGCCAATATTATTGTTGCAGGTTCTGCAATATTCAATGGAAACATTCAGGAAAATGTTGCAAAGTTTCTTGAAGTGATGTAAAAGAAAGTGAAATGGATATGAAGTTTTTGATTGTATCAGGCGGTTCATTAAACAAAGAGTTTGTCACAAAAGTAGTTGGACAAGGCAGATACGACCGTATTCTGGCGGCAGATTCCGGCATGAATGCATTGTATGCTGCGGCCGTTACACCGGATATTATTATCGGCGATTTTGATTCGGCAGATAAAAAAATACTTGCTTTTTTCCAGCAAAATAAAGAAATCGATTTTTGCACCCTGAATCCGGAAAAAGATGATACGGATACGGAGTTCGCCATCCGTGAGAGCATTCGAAGAGGTGCGGATTCCATTACGATTATCGGAGGAACCGGAACCCGTCTGGATCATGTGTTAGGCAATATCAGTCTGCTTGGAATCGGACTCGAAGAAGGTGTACGGATGGAGTTGTTGGATGCGCACAATCGTATTTGTATGATCGATCATTCGGTTACACTTAAGAAAAAAGAGCAGTACGGAAATTATCTGTCACTGATTCCGTATAACGGAAATGTAACCGGAGTTACATTAAAGGGATTGAAGTATCCTCTTCATGATTATACGATGGGAGGTTTTAATTCGCTTGGAATCAGCAATGAGATTGTGGACGATGAAGCTTCGATCGAACTGACATCGGGACAGCTTCTTGTCATCGAATCGCGAGACTGATCAAAAAGATATCATGCTGCATAATGCAGTCAAGAAGGGGATATACAATGATCATTTCTATCATTGAACAAGTCTATTCTTTATTGTGGGGAGATCTGATTACGATTCCGCTGCCCGGAGGAGGCAGTCTTGGAATCTCTTTGTTGGTACTTCTTTTGATTCCGACCGGAATCTATTTCACAATACGAACGAAATTTCTGCCGCTGAGACTTTTTCCGGATATGATAAAGTCTCTTTTGGCGAAAAAAGAACATAAGGACAGCCTGTCCACATTTCAGACACTGATCGTCTCCACCGCTACGCGTGTGGGAATGGGCAATCTTGTCGGAGTGGTTGCGGCAATCTCGGCAGGTGGCGCCGGTGCCGTATTCTGGATGTGGGTAACAGCACTCATCGGATCGTCCACCGCTTTTATCGAGGCGACGCTTGCGCAGCTGCACAAAGAGAAGGATCCGCTCTACGGAGGGTATCGCGGAGGCCCGGCATACTATATCCATCATTATTTCGAGGAAAAATTACATAAGAAAAAGCGTCATGTGCTGATCTCGGTGTTATTTGCAATCTCGGGACTCATTTGCTGGTGCGGAATCAGTCAGGTAATCAGTAATTCCGTGTCATCTTCGTTTGAAAATGCATTTCAGATTCCGCCGCTTTATACGACGATCGTTCTTGTGGCGATCGCAGCGGTTATTGTGTTAAGAAAGAATGCTACGATTAAAGTTCTCGATATTGTTGTACCGATTATGGCAGCGTGCTACTTTTTTATTACGATATATATCATTGTAAGAAATATCGGAGTAATTCCGTCTGTATTTGGGCGGATCTTTGAGGAAGCATTCGGAATCCGTCAGGTGGTATCCGGTGGATTCGGAGCGGTGTTGATGAATGGTGTTAAGCGAGGTCTCTTCTCGAATGAGGCAGGTTCCGGTTCGGCGCCTTGTGCGGCAGCAGCTGCAGAGGGTGATATCCCGGTTCGTGCGGGACTGACACAGGCGCTCGGTGTATTTATTGATACGATCGTGATCTGCAGCTGTACTGCGATGATCATGCTGACTGCGCCGCAGAGTGCAATCGCGGACAAGGCCGGAATGGATCTCCTGCAGTCTGCGATGCATTATCATCTTGGCGAGTTTGGTGTGATATTTATCGCGATCACATTATTCTTATTCAGTTTTTCGACATTCCTCGGAATCTTATTCTATGCTAGAAGCAATGTCGCCTATCTGTTTGGGGACAAATGGATCTGGCAGACATTGTATAAAGTGCTTGCACTTGTGATGCTTTTTGTAGGAGGTATTGCAACCTACACATTTGTGTGGGATCTCGGAGATGTCGGAATCGGACTGATGACGATCTTTAATATCGGCATGCTTTACCTGCTTGGCGGGCAGGCACTTGGGGCATTGCGTGAATATGAACAAAAAACAAAAAAGAAATTAAAATCACTGTATCGTTTGTAGGAAAAAATGTACTTTTTCTTTCGAATGTGTTACACTATATATTGCGTTATTAGGTAGCAATACTTTCAAAGGAGAAATAGATATCATGAAACTCGGAATCGTGGGACTCCCGAACGTGGGAAAAAGTACATTATTTAATTCACTGACAAAGGCAGGTGCGTTATCTGCCAACTATCCATTCGCAACGATCGACCCGAATGTGGGAATCGTATCTGTTCCGGATGACAGAATCGTAAAGCTCGGTGAACTATATCATACAAAGAAAGTTACCCCTGCAACCATCGAATTCGTAGATATTGCAGGACTTGTCAAGGGTGCCAGCAAGGGTGAGGGACTCGGGAACCAGTTCCTTGCAAATATCCGTGAGGTTGATGCGATCGTGCATGTGGTACGTTGCTTCGAGGATACCAATATTATTCACGTAGATGGATCGGTTGATCCGGCGCGTGATATCGAGACCATCAATCTTGAACTGATCTTCTCCGATGTGGAGATCCTTGATCGAAGAATCGCAAAGATTGCGAAGCAGGCAAGAATGGACAAGACACTGGCCAAGGAGCTTGAGCTGGTAGAGGCAATCAAGGCACACCTTGAGGAAGGCAAGATGGCAAGAACGTTTGAGGTTCCGGATGATGACGATGCACAGATCTGGTTCAAAGGTTACAATCTTCTGACTGCTAAGCCTACCATTTACGCTGCAAATGTAGCGGAAGATGATCTGGCAGATGATGGAGCTGGCAATCCACATGTTGCCAAGGTACGCGAGATGGCAAAGGAAGAGGGCGCGGAAGTATTCGTTATCTGCGCACAGATTGAGCAGGAATTGTCGGAACTGTCTGACGAAGAGAAGAAGGAATATCTGGATGATCTCGGTGTAGCTTCCAGCGGACTGGATAAGCTTGTTGCTGCAAGTTATAAGTTACTTGGTCTTATCAGTTTCCTGACAGCCGGTGAGGATGAGTGCCGCGCATGGACGATCAAGGAAGGAACCAAGGCTCCACAGGCTGCCGGCAAGATTCATACGGATTTTGAGCGTGGATTCATCAAGGCTGAGGTAGTCAACTATCAGGATCTTCTCGATAACGGAAGCCTTTCCGCTGCGAGAGAAAAAGGCATCGTCGGTATGGAAGGAAAAGATTATGTCGTGAAAGACGGAGATGTTATTCTTTTCCGTTTCAATGTATGATATAGTACAAACATTCAAAGTCAGTCAAATGTGAGGAATGATGGAAACTATGAGAATAAAAGCATTGGTGGGTGATCATCAATGCTTTTTTCGCAGACGAAGGTGGAGTATATGGCAGAGCAGCATTACCAGCACGAAGTTATCGTGACAGACAAAGGCTTTCCGTTCAAACTGTTTCTGTTTGAGGGATACAACGGAAAATATATCAGAGAGAAGCATTGGCACCGGGCCATTGAAATCTTCGTGGTGCAGGAAGGGGAACTGGACTTTCTGCTTAATGCGACGCACTATCATCTGGCGGAGGGACAGTTTATTATTGTAAACAGCAACGAGGTGCATGCGATTCATGCAAACAAGCCGAATCACACGATCGTACTGCAGATTCCGCTGAATCAGTTTGCGTCGTATTTCACGGGGGAGCAGTTTATCTGGTTTTCGCACAGTGAGCGTGCGTATGATGAGCAGGTGGCATGTCTGATCTTTCGTATGTACGAAGTGTACCGGGCACAGGCAGATGGATATGATTTTGAAATCTTAAGCATGTTCTATCAACTGTTACATATTCTGGTGAAAAAATACCGGAAGCTGGATGTGCAGGATGACTTGATCAAAAGCAATATGCAGTTGAATCGGCTGGGGGTGATCACATCCTATCTCAAGGATCACTATACGGAGGATATCTCGCTTGAAAAACTAGCAGGGATCTTCGGGTATTCGCCGTCCTATCTGTCGAAAATGTTTGCGCGCTATGCGGGTATCAATTACAAGGATTATCTGCAGAGCATTCGGTTGGAGCATGCAATCAGAGACCTGGAGAATACGGACAAGCAGATCGTGGATATTGCGTTGGAGCATGGATTTGCAAACAGTAAGGCGTTTACCAATCTGTTTCGCAAACGGTATGGAATGGTGACAAGTGAATATCGCAAACTGCTTGTTAGGACAAAAAAGTGACATTGGAAAGACAAAGAAAGACTCGTATCCGTGGTTGCCGAACTGATATACTCAAGAAAAAATGAGTATTGGGAGGTAATCATGGAGATTTTTTCTGTTAATGATGAAAAATTCCGTAAATACGGTAAGGTTTGGAACAATATGGAATGCGCAAAGCTCTTGAAAGGAATGGAGCACACACCGCTTCCGGAGGATGTTATTTATGTGCCGTCAGTCGAGGAACTTGAAGCGGTTCCGGAAGCAAAGACATTCAGCGAGCGTGTCTTTGGCGGACTTCCAATCCAGATTGGTTACTGCAACGGAAACAATCACAAGTTAAACGCGGTAGAATATCATAGAAATTCCGAAATCAACATTGCGGTAACGGATATGATCCTTTTATTAGGATGGTTGCCGGATGTAACGGATGAATTTACTTATGATACAGCAAAAATCGAGGCTTTTAAGGTTCCAGCAGGAACGGTCGTTGAAATGTATGAGACGACACTTCATTATGCACCGTGCAACGCAGCGGATGGAGGATTTAAGTGTGTCGTAATTCTTCCGAGAGGAACGAATACTCTGATTGATTTTGCGCTCGTGCAGGAGGGCGAGGATCGGCTTATGACTGCAAAGAATAAGTGGTTGATCGCGCATGAGGATGCTGGAATCGAGGGTGCATTTAACGGATTAAGAGGAGAAAATATATCACTTTAAAAGTGTTTGTTGGTGCGATTGCTTGTCCTTTGACAGAAAAAAAGCTATAATAGTAGAAAGCTTTTGGGGAAAAGGTAGAGTTATATGAAAAAGAAAATCGTATCAACTTTAGTTGTGACTGGATTGCTTATTGTACTTGGAGGATACAGTTACAACGTTCAATATAGGCAGAAACCGGAAATCAAACATTTTACTGCTTTTTTCAGTGTTACGGGCAGAACACTGGGAATGCAGAACGATATAAAGGAAATCATTGCTGACGAGATCGGAGCAGACTGCGAGGAGAACTGGCTGGTTGGACAATCCAAGGAAGAGGTGCTCAATTCGTACATTGTTTCGGGAGAATATCCGGATTTTATTCTTGGAGAGAAAGCATTACTGGAGGCAGATGCTTTGATCCCGATTGATGAATACTGGGATGATTATCCGAATCTCAGAAATTATCTTTCCGACGAGCAATGGGAGCGCATTCGGCAGGAGGACGGACATATTTACTGGATTCCACAGTTTTGTGTGTCTCAGGGAGAGAATGTTGAAGTGACGCATACGGGCGAGGCATTCTGGATACAGACGCGCGTTTTAAAATGGGCCGGATATCCGAAGATTACAACGGTGGATGAATATTTTGATCTGATCGAAGCTTATGTGCAGGCAAATCCGGTCATGCCGGACGGGACAAAAAATGTTCCGTTTACCGTGTTGTGCGATGACTGGAGATTCTTCTGTCTGGAGAATGTGCCGCAGTTTCTGGATGGATATCCCAATGACGGAAGTTGTATGGTTGATCCCGGGAATGATCAGGTGATTGATTATAATACGACGGAGACTGCCAGACGGTATTTTCAGAAGCTGAACGAAGAGTACCACAAGGGTATTTTTGATCCGCAGTCGTTCACCAGTACATACGAAGAATATCTGGATAAATTAGGAACCGGTGCTGTTCTCGGAATGGTTGACCAATGGTGGCAGTTCTATTACAATCTGGCAGAGCCTTATGAGACAAACGGACTGAGTGATCTGGGGTGCGATTATGTTCCGCTTCCGATTACAATGGACAAAGGTATGTCAAACCAGTGGCATACAAGCAGGAATGCAGAGATGGATACATCGAGCGGACTTTCGATTACCACATCCTGTGAAGATGTGCAGGGGGCACTTCAGTTTGTAAATGATCTGCTGGATTCCGATATTACGAAGCTTCGATTCTGGGGAGAAAAAGACCTGGACTATTCGGTGGACGAAAACGGTATGTTCTATATGAATAGTGAACAGGAAAAACGTCACGGAGACAGCGCACTGAATGAATCCCATTTTTGTCCCTATTCGTATTTCCCACGAGTAGAAGGTCTGCTTGACGACGGAATCAATGCATTTTCGATGGAGTATCAGTCGGCGGAGTTTATGAAAAGCCTAAAGCCTGACATACGGGAGTGCTTTGAAGCGTATGATGTACAAAACTATGTCGAGCTGCTGGGAACAAATGAAGCGCCCGGCGCATGGTATCCGATGTATTCGTATACACAGTCTTTGTCATCAAAATCCAAAGGCGGCATGATTCGTGATGAAATTGACGCGGTCAAGAGAAACTGGCTGCCGCAGGTGATCATGAGCGATGACTTTGCATCGACATGGGATGCATATATGGCTGCGTATCAGAAATGTGATCCACAGGACTATTTCGAAATTCTGCAGAGGCATGTGGACCAGATACTTCGATAAAACAGTAATTATATGATATAAGAGATAGAAATAAAATCCTCATCATAATGCAATATTTTATTGCAGAAGAATGGGGATTTTTATTTACGCTGAGCAATGAAAGAACAGGCAGATGTGGAGAAGTAAATGGAAGTGTTGAAATTGTATATTCATGTGAATGGCTGCGAGAAGGTGGAATCTGAATGCGCTACCGTACAGATGATTTCGTTTGACGGAAGGTGCGATGGAGATTATTTCAGAGGAGAGATCCTTCCGGGCGGTGTGGATACGCAGATTTATTATAAGGATCAGCCATCAAAATTATCGGCTCGTTATCTAATGCAGGGAATAGATCATACGGGGCGCGGATGCCGGATATATATCGAAAATAATGGAATCATGTATGCCGGTGAGACGATTACCAGACCGGTCATCTATACGGACAGTATTGCACTGAAATGGATGGAAACGGCATCTATGTATGGAACCCTTACGGTTGTGGAAGGACAGCCGGTAATCACGATTTATACGGATAAGAATAAAAATAATGGAAAAGGGGAAAAAGGGAGCAGAGCATGAAATTTATCATAGAACAGAGTGCGTATTCCGGGGTTTTGAAGATCACAGGAAAAGTTGCACATGACATGGAACTTGTGACCGGCACGCTGCCGGAAATCAGTGTTGTCGAAACAATCGATCATGAAGAGGTAAGAAGCAGTGCAGCCCGTGAACTGACGATCATTGTCACAACGATGGAGCATAGCAGGTGGCTGGATGCACAGAAAAATATCCCGACGGATGTGTTAAAAGGAAAACGGGAGTGCTACGGATGGTTTTTCCCGGATGATGGCTTGCGGGAGAGACTGCTTGTCATTGTCGGAAGCGATAAGCGGGGAACGATATACGGACTGTTTCATTTGTCGGAGATCTTTGGTGTATCCCCGTTTGTGAACTGGTGCCATGTGGTGCCGGTGCATCGGGATGAAATCCGGCTGAGCACGGATATGGCATGTATCGCAAAAGAACCATCGGTGGAATACAGGGGGTTTTTTATCAATGATGAGTGGCCTGCTTTCGGCACTTGGAGTGAGTACCATTTCGGAGGACCGAATGCGAAGGCATACGAGCCGATCTTTGAACTGCTTCTTCGCCTGAAAGGAAATTATCTCTGGCCGGCGATGTGGAGTGCACGGTTTGAGGATGACGGCCCGGGACTTCTGAACGCAGAACTTGCGGATGAGTACGGTGTGATCATGGGAATGTCGCATCATGAGCCGTGTCTGCGGCAGGGTGAGGAATACAAATATCTGCGCGGAAAAGACAGTATTTACGGAGATGCGTGGAACTTCAAGACGAACCGGGAAGGAATCATAAGATTCTGGGAAGATGGTCTGAAGCGGAGCGGTAAATTTGAGAATGTGATCACGGTTGGTATGCGTGGAGAAGCGGACACCGCAATCATGGGAAAAGGGGCAACGCTTGCGGACAATATTGAACTGCTCAGGGACGTGCTCAGAACGCAGCGAAAGCTGATCCGGGAGAATGTCAATGAAGATCTGTCGAAAGTTCCGAGAATGATCGCTTTGTACAAGGAGGTGGAGGCTTTCTTCTACGGGGATGAGACGACGCAGGGGTTGATCGGATCCAAGGAGCTTTATGATGTGATCCTGATGCTTTGCGATGACAATTACGGAAACTTAAGAACGCTTCCGACGGAGGAGATGCGTAAGCATCCGGGCGGATATGGTATGTATTATCATTTCGATTATCATGGGTGGCCGACCTCCTATGAGTGGATCAACAGTTCCTATCTTCCGAAAATCTGGGAACAGATGACGCAGGCATATGATTTCGGAGTACAAAAACTCTGGATCGTCAATGTGGGAGACATCGCAACGCAGGAATTTCCGTTATCGTTTTTTATGGATCTGGCTTATGATTTTGAGCGTTGGGGAACGACTGCACCAAATACGACGGATGCCTATACCCGACTGTGGGTAAAGCGGCAATTCAGTCGGCTGTCGGAAGTACAGCAGGCGCAGATTGCGGATATCCTGACGGATTATACAAGGATGATACACAAGTGCAGACCGGAGGCGTTAAGACCGGAAACCTATCATGCAGCAAATTATCGTGAAGGCTCACGGGTGCTTGCAGAGGTCGGGCGGGTGATGCAGACCGCACAGGATTTGTACGATGAGCTGGAGCGTGTTGCGCCCGAAATACTTCCCGCTTATGTTGCGCTCGTCTGGTATCCGGCAATGGGAACGATGAATGTGCTGAAGCTTCAGCTGTTGTCAGGAATGAATCATTATCTGGCAGAAATCGGTGCACTCAGTGCCAATGATTATGCGAAAGAGGCAAAGGCATGTCTGGATGCAGACCAAAAGATCATAGAGCAGTATCATCGGTCGGATGATGCGCGCTGGTACGGAATGGGACTGTCGCAGCATATCGGGTTTACGAATTGGAATGAGGATGAGTGTAAGAACCCGCTTCTGATGCAGGTGTTACCGCTGCAAAAGCCGACGATTATAGCGACGGTGGACGGTACCATGCAGCATGTGGAAGGCAGTCCGTGGCTGAATCAGAGAATGACGATTTCGGATTTTCTGAATCCGGAATGCAGATATGCTTCGATCAGCCTGTACAGCAGAAGCGAACTTCCAGCATCGTTTCGGGTGATCGAAAAGCCCGAATGGATCGTACTGTCCGCAATGGATGGAACGCTTGACGGTGAAGAGCACAAGAGACTCACCATTGATGTCACAGTGGACGAGAGTGCGCTTGCGATGGCACTCACCGATGGAAGAACGCAGGGAATGATCCGGCTGGAATTGCCGGCGGGCATCTGCAAGATCAGCGTGCCGGTCGACCGGTCAAAGTATGAATATGGAAACAATACGTTTGTGGATACACAGGGATGGATCGCAATCGAGGCGGAACATTACAGCAGATGCAAGGACGGTTTTGATCGGGAAGGACAACCGATGCAATGGAAATGTCTTGCCGGCTACGGAAAGACTTTATCTGCGATGAAAGCATTTCCGACGGATTCCTACGCAGATGCAGAGAATGGGGCACCGTATATCGAATACAGCATCGTGACAAAGCAGGCGGGGGATTATGAAGCAAAATTCTATATGCAGCCGTCGAATCCTGTGACAACAGAGAACCGATTGCAGTATGCAGTGTCCGTGAACGATGTTCAAATGCAGATTTTGGATGCCGTTACGGATGATTTTAAGATCGGAGATCATCAGCCTGTGTGGGCGCGCGGTGTGCTGGATCAGATCCGGTGCCAGAGTGTACCGGTGCAGCTGGAACAGGGAATCAATACGATCAGGGTCTATCCGGTCACGCCGGGCTTTGTGCTCGAGAAGATCGTGATCTATCCCCGTGGAAACAAACCGGCAGAAGCCTATCTTGGACCGACAGAAACGTATCGGTGCAGGAGAAAACATTAAGTAACAAAAATCATTGTTAATAGTGATTAAATATGTTAAAATATACCCATGGAGAATATTGTTATGAACACATCTAATAACACTAATTACAAACCAAAAGATTTTGCTGAATTATTGGGTGTCTCAGTCAAAACGTTACAACGTTGGGATAGAGAGGGAATTCTGAAAGCAAATCGAACTCCGACTAATAGGCGTTATTATACTTATGATCAATATCTTCAGTTCAAGGGTATAAATACTGAAAACGATAATCGTCAGATTGTTATTTATGCCAGAGTATCTACAAGAAACCAAAAAGATGATTTACAAAACCAAGTAACTTTTTTACGTCAGTTTTGCAATGCTAAAGGTATCATTGTAGATCAATGTATTGAGGAGTATGGAAGTGGGCTTAACTACAATCGTAAAAAGTGGAATCAATTATTAGATGAAGTAATGGAACAAAAAATCAAAACTATCATAGTTACACATAAAGATAGGTTTATCAGATTTGGCTATGATTGGTTTGAAAAATTCTGTATGAAGTTTAATACAGCCATAGTGGTAGTGAATAATGAAGAACTATCACCGCAGGAAGAACTTGTACAGGATATTGTGTCTATACTACACGTTTTTTCTTGTAGATTGTACAGTCTTCGCAAGTATAAAAAACAAATAGAAGGGGATAAGGAAATTGCTAAAGAGCTTCAAAATGGAAGTAACTCCGACAGTCGAGCAAAAAATCAAAATTAACAAGACTATCGGCACTTGTAGGTATGTCTATAACTTTTATCTCAGTCACAATAAAACTTTACACGATAACGGTGAAAAGTTTATGACTGGCAAGAGTTTTAGCGTATGACTTAATAATGAGTACATTCCTAATAATCCTGATAAAGTATGGATTAAAGAAGCATGTCAGTCCATTTGCGGAAAGAAAATTTGGCATGGGCTGACCGAAAGAGGAAGGAGAAAAATATGGCAGGAGCGTATGAAACAAAACAGTACCGCAATGTATTTGCGGAGTATGGTTATTCGGAAGAAGAAATCGAAAAAAGAGTACAGGAGACATTTGAGACGATTTTTCATGGCAGCGAAGAGGAGCGCTTTTACCATGAAGCCGGGGAGGATATGGGATTTATGGAAGATACCGGCAATCATGATGCGCGGACCGAGGGCATGTCGTATGGCATGATGGTATGTGTACAGCTGGATAAGAAAGAGGAATTTGACCGTCTGTGGAAGTGGACAAGAACTTATATGTATATGGATGAAGGACCGGGAAAGAATTATTTTGCATGGTCCTGCGCTTTGGACGGCACAAGAAATGCGGACGGACCGGCACCGGACGGGGAAGAGTATTTTGCTATGGCATTGTTCTTTGCATCAAGAAGATGGGGAGACGGAGAGGGCATTTTTAATTACAGCAGGGAGGCAAAAGCGATCCTGCATGAGTGCGTGCATAAGGGAGAACCGGGACATCCGGGCGATCCGATGTGGGAGCCTTCCAACAAACTGATCAAATTTATCCCGGGACTGGATTTCAGTGATCCATCGTATCATCTGCCGCATTTTTACGAGCTTTTTGCGGAATATGCCGATGAGGAGGATCGTAAGTTCTGGAAAGGCGCTGCCGAAGCAAGCCGGGCCTACCTGCATAAAGCCTGTCATCCGGATACCGGATTGTCGGCAGAGTATGCGGATTATGACGGAACCCCGCACAGCGCGCATCAGGAGATTTTCGGCCGCCACGACTGGTATTACAGTGATGCCTATCGCACGATCGCAAATATCGCGATGGACCATCTGTGGTTTGACAAGGACCCGTGGCAGGTGCAGATTGCAGAGAAATTCCAGAAATTCTACTGCGAGGATCAGAAGGATCACTGGGACGGAGTCTTTTTGACCGACGGAACCAGACTGGAGGAGAAAGCATTGCATCCGGTAGCCATCATTGCGGTCAATGCCGAAAGTGCACTGGCTGCGGACGGAACTTATGCGAAACAATGTGTTGACAAATTCTGGAACACACCTCTTAGAACCGGTGAGAGACGGTATTACGACAATTTTTTGTATATGTTTGCGATGCTTGCTTTATCAGGAAATTACCGGATCTATTAGAAATGATGATTAGAAAATGAGGTGTTGGAAAAGGTGGAGAAAGTGGGACACAGTGCGGAAATGATCCAAAAGGCGATCGCACAGGAAAACGGCAAGGTACATGTGAATGCACAAAGCATTCCGGAAAAATATCAGCAGAAGAGAGCCGATGAGGCCGGAGTGATCGAGCATATCCGCTACCCGTCAAAAGATTATTTTCTAGCTGGAAAAGAAATCACAAAGGAAGCAAATGTTTATCTTCCGTATGGTTACAGCCGGGATAAAAAGTACAACGTGCTCTACCTGATGCACGGAATCGGCGGAGACGAAGCCGAGTGGGGAATGGTTGATGAGGATTCGCTGGTAAAAAGAATGATGGACAATCTGATCTATTACAAAGAAATCGAGCCGTTCATCGTGGTGACACCAAACGGACGATCCACTGAAAACTGTGCAAGAGAAGGTTCGGATTATAACTCGTTTTATGTGTTTGGCAAAGAATTGCGTTCGGATCTGATCCCGTATATAGAAGCGCACTATTCGACCTATGCGGTGGAAGGAGATCCAAGTGCTTCAAGAATGCACAGAGCGATGGCGGGACTTTCGATGGGAGGGATGCAGACGATTAACATCGGAATCGGAGAATGTATGGATCTGTTCAGTTATTTTGGTGCATTTTCCGCAGCACCGACCAGCAATCTGGCGGAGAAGACGGCAAAAATATTAGAGGATACTCCATACAACATTGATTATTTTTACAATATCTGCGGAATGGAGGATGAGATCGCATACGACAGCGCGGCAGCAGCTGCAAAGAATCTTCCTGATTTATGCGATAAATTAACGGAACATGATAATTTTATCTGGCAGGAATTAAAAGGCATGCATGATTTTCATATTTGGTATCTCGGCTTTTTTAATTTTGCGCAGATAGTCTTTAAGTAAATGGAGGTGTCTTATGAAAAATTGGAAAATGCGAAGCGCCATTATGGTGATCGTGCTGGTAACGAGTCTGATTGGAATCGGTGCCCTGTTTCTGATGGCGAGCAGCCGTAATCAGAAAGCGTTGAGTGAGAGTACGTCTGACAATATGGCAACATACCTGACAGCACAGGCAAACACGATCGAGAATTTTGTTACAGAGAAAGAGAATAACTTAAAGCTTTTTGGAAAAAGTTATGATGTCCGGCGTGTATTGTTAAATGAGAAAGATGCACAGGCACAGGAACAGGCGCAGAAATATACTATGGAATATTACAATTCCCTCGACAATTGGGAGGGATTGTATATCGGGAACTGGGACACGACGGTGTTGACGTATCAGAATCCGGAAATGATCGGCAAAACACTGCGCGAGGGAGAACGGCTTGAAGAATTGCGCAATGCTATGCTTGACGCACAGTCCGGCGTATACGATGCCGGTATTATTGTATCTCCGGGAACCGGAAAACTTTGTCTGTCTATGTATGCGCCGATATATGATCAGAACGAGAATCCGATCGGCTATGTCGGAGGCGGTGTGTTCAGTGCCCAATTGGAAGATGTGTTGAGCAATCTGAAGATTTCCGGTATGGAAAATACAAAGTTTTATATGGTAAACACGCAGACAAAAATGAATCTGATCAATCCGGATGAAAAATTGCTGGCAACGGAAAGTGAGGATCCGGTTCTTTTGAATGTGATTGATCGTGCCAATGAGCATCCGAAAACCAAAACCGGGCATTTTACAACGGACGGCAAATTTGTGCAGTATGTAAATATGGCGGGCCGTTCCTGGGTACTTGTTCTGGTATGTGATGCCAAAGAAGCCTATCGTGCTTCCAACCAGATCGTTGCGCAGCTTGCCGCATGCTGCGTGGTCGCATATCTGCTGATCGGAATTCTGTCGTTTGTCTCGATTACGAGATGTACCAGACCGTTGGGATTTGTTGAGCGGGCAATTGTAAGACTCGGCAATCTGGATCTGACAAAAAGCAGGGAACTGGACAGGTATCTGGGGCATAAAAATGAGGTTGGTATTCTGGCGGATAAAATTGAAAAGCTGCGGCAGGCATTGGTTGAGATCGTAGGGGTATTGAACGACTGCAGCGAGAGCGTGAATGTGTCCTCGCAGTCCATTAATTCCAATACGGGCGAACTGTCCGATTATATTACGGACAATATGGCGACGACACAGCAGCTGGCAGCAGGAATCGAATCAACAAACGGGATCGTGTCTGACCTGAACGAAAAGGTGGAACATATCAATAACATGCTTGAAACGGTTGCATCACTGATACAGGATGGTGCGGATAAAAGTCAGGAACTGCTGGACAGTTCCTCCAATATCGAGAAGACATCAAAGGAGTCTTATGAATCCTCTCTGGTGAGCATTGAGCGCAATCGTACGCATATTCAGGAAGCAACTTCCAAGCTCCGGGGATTGTCGGAAATCAATTCGCTGGTTGCGGATATTATGGGGGTAGCGGAGGAAACGAACCTGTTATCCTTAAACGCTTCCATCGAAGCGGCAAGAGCCGGAGAGGCAGGAAAGGGATTTGCCGTCGTTGCGTCGGAGATCGGCAACCTTGCAAAAGATTCTTCGGAGACTGCTTCGCGGATCGACGGAATCTGTGGAAATGTGAATGAAAATATTAGTGATGTTGCGGATTGTTTCACACAGCTGACCGATTATCTGGAACAGGATGTAGCACCGGCATTCAGCGCATTCAACCATATTTCGGAGGAAAACAAACAGATGGCAACGGATTTGAAATCTGTGATCGTCCAGATGCAGGAAACGTTACAGGAGTTTGGTGTGTTTTTGAATAATGTGACACAGCAGATGAGTAATATTCAGCAGGCGTCTGAACAGAATGAACGTGGGGTTGGTGACATTGTAAACAAGACATCAAGCGCAACACTTGTTTCTGAACAGATGATAAACGTGGCAAACAGCAACAAAGAGAGCGTAGAAAAGCTCATGAAGATCATAGATCAGTTCACGGAAGAAAAACAGGTTTAGGATAAGAATGACAAAAAAGTGACATTGTAAAGGCAAGTTTTAACTCGTTTGGAATCAGGCAAATTGCTATACTTTTATTAACAAAACAATTAGGAGAAGGAGAGTTATCATGAACAATAAGAATATGCCAAATATCAAGATCGGAGTGGTCGCAGTCAGCCGCGACTGCTTCCCGGAAAGTCTTTCCGTTAACAGAAGAAAAGCACTGATCGATGCTTATACTGCAAAATACGGTGAGGAACATATTTATGAGTGCCCGATCTGTATCGTGGAGAGTGAGATCCATATGGTACAGGCATTGGAGGATGTGAAGGCAGCCGGATGTAACGCTTTGGCCGTATATCTCGGAAACTTCGGACCGGAGATTGCAGAGACACTTCTTGCAAAGCATTTCGACGGACCGAAGATGTTTGTTGCAGCAGCAGAGGAGTCCGGAGACAGTCTTCTTGACGGAAGAGGCGATGCGTACTGCGGAATGCTCAATGCAAGCTATAACTTAAAGCTTCGCAACATTAAGGCGTATATTCCGGAGTATCCGGTCGGTACCGCAGAAGAGTGTGCGGATATGATCCATGAGTTTGAGCCGATCGCACGCGCTATTGTAGCTTTAAATGATCTCAAGATCATCAGCTTCGGACCGAGACCACTTAATTTCCTTGCATGTAATGCACCGATCAAGCAGCTTTACAACCTCGGCGTTGAGATTGAGGAGAATTCCGAGCTTGATCTGTTTGAGGCGTTCAACAAGCATGAAGGCGATGAGAGAATCCCTGCTGTAGTTGCAGAGATGGAAGCCGAGCTTGGTGAAGGAAACAAGAAGCCGGAAGTTCTTGCAAAGCTTGCACAGTACGAGCTTACTTTAAAGGACTGGGTAGAAGCGCACAAGGGATATCGCAAGTATGTGGCGATCGCCGGAAAATGCTGGCCTGCATTCCAGACACAGTTCGGATTTGTTCCTTGCTATGTCAACAGCCGTCTGACCGCACAGGGAATCCCGGTATCCTGCGAGGTTGATATCTACGGATGCTTAAGCGAGTTTATCGGAACCGTTGTCAGCGAGGATGTTGTAACCTTACTGGATATCAACAACTCTGTACCGGCAGATATGTACAATGAGGATATTAAAGATAAGTTCCCATACACACTGAAAGACACTTTCATGGGATTCCATTGTGGAAATACCGCATCCTGCAAGCTTTCTTTCTGTGAGATGAGAAATCAGAAGATTATGGCAAGAAGTCTTCCGGTTGAAGTGACAAACGGAACCTTAGAGGGAGATATCGCTCCTGGAGATATCACATTCTTCCGCCTGCAGAGTACAGCAGATGCAAAGCTTCGCGCTTACATTGCACATGGAGAGGTTCTTCCGGTTGCAACAAGATCATTCGGATCCATCGGTATCTTTGCGATTCCGGAGATGGGCAGATTTTATCGCCACGTACTGATCGAGAAGAACTTCCCTCATCACGGAGCTGTTGCATTCGGTCATTACGGAAAAGCGTTATATGAAGTATTTAAATACATCGGTGTTGAGGTTGATGAGATCGGCTATAATCAGCCGGCAGGTGTTCGTTACCCGACGGAGAATCCATTCGCATAGGAGGCTGACATGTTATATATTGGAGTAGACCTTGGAACAAGTGCAGTCAAGCTTCTTCTTATGAATGAGCAGGGCGGCATTGAAAAAATTGTATCGAGAGAATATCCGTTGTCGTTTCCGCATTCCGGCTGGTCTGAGCAGAATCCGTATGACTGGTATGTGCAGACCGTCGACGGATTAAAAGAACTGTTATCGGAGTGTGACAAGAGTCAGGTAGACGGAATCAGCTTCGGCGGTCAGATGCATGGACTTGTAACTTTAGATGAGCAGGACGAGGTTGTCCGTCCCGCCATTCTTTGGAATGATGGTCGTACCACCGAAGAGACTGCTTACTTAAACAATGTGATCGGACGTGATAAGCTCACAGAGTATACAGCAAATATTGCTTTCGCAGGCTTTACTGCACCAAAGATTCTCTGGATGCAGAAAAATGAGCCGGAACTTTGGGCAAAGGTCAAAAAGATCATGCTTCCGAAGGATTACCTTGCATACCGTTTGTCCGGAACATTCTGCACGGATTATTCGGATGCGTCGGGAATGCTTCTTATGGATGTGAAGAATAAATGCTGGTCCAAAGAAATGATGGAAATTTGCCATGTGTCGCGTGAACAGCTTCCGGATCTGTATGAGAGTTATGAGGTTGTCGGAACACTCAAAGAGGAGATTGCCGCAGAACTGGGGCTTTCATCGGAAGTCAAGATCATTGCGGGAGCCGGAGACAACGCGGCGGCAGCCGTCGGAACAGGAACGGTCGGTGCAAACCATTGCAATCTCTCGCTCGGAACAAGCGGAACGCTTTTTGTTTCAAGTGACAAGTTTGGCGTGGATGAGCACAATGCACTTCACTCGTTTGCACATGCGGACGGTGGTTATCATCTGATGGGATGTATGCTTTCCGCAGCGTCCTGCAATAAGTGGTGGATGGATGAGATCTTAAAGACAAAAGATTATGCCGGAGAGCAGAAAGGAATTACAACACTCGGTGAAAATCAGGTGTTCTATCTGCCTTATTTAATGGGAGAGAGATCTCCGCATAACAATCCGGATGCCAGAGCAATGTTTGTCGGAATGTCGATGGACACAACGCGAGAGGATATGACGCTTGCGGTCCTTGAAGGTGTGGCATTTGGTCTGCGTGATTCGCTTGAAGTTGCCAGATCACTTGGAATCAGAATCGATTCCTCCAGAATCTGTGGTGGCGGAGCCAAGAGTCCTCTCTGGAGACAGATTATCGCAGCAGTCATGAATGTGAAGCTTGAGATCATCGAGTCGGAGGAAGGCCCGGGATACGGAGCAGCGATTCTTGCAGCAGTAGGATGCGGCACGTTTGACAGTGTTGAGCATGCATGTGCAAAGCTTGTTAAGGTGATTGATACGGTAGATCCTGATCCGGAACTGGTTCAAAAGTACGAAGAAAAATATCAGAAATTCAGACAGTTATATCCGATCATGAAAGACTGGTTTTGAAATGCTTATCTGATGCACAACAAAAATTAACTACATATTAGATCATAAAAATTCGCGCGCGGTGTTATTTTACCAATAAATGTAAAATTTCGCCGCGCGTGATTTTTTCTATCGTTACTTTATCATCATATCTTCCGTTTTGAACATCTACCTGATCACGGCAAACCCGAATTGTTTTACTGCAATTTGTCGGCTATTATTCTATAGTTTTTCCCTGTTTTTGTCGGCTTTGATTTTGCTACCATTAAGATACACGAAAATCTATTTAAGGAGGAAAATAGGAGTGGGAAAAATGTGGAAAATGGGGGCGTGTATTGCACTATCCGCGGCAATGACGCTTACGAGTGTAGGCAGTATGCTGCCGTCGGATTGGGGTATTGAGACGGTATATGCGGATGAGACACAGACAACAATCAAGACGTTCACCGCGGACCAGCTAGAAGTAAGTTGGGGAAATGCAAAGTACAAACGTGAGAATGGACAATGGAAGCTTACCTTTGCAAATCAATATGATCAGGTAAAATGGAAAGTGCCGGAGACGATTGCACTTTCAGATGTGAAGTCCGTTACATTTCATGTTGCAGATCAAATAGGATCCGTTACTTTAAAAGTGTATAATGGTGGAGATGATGCAGAAGGTGCTAATACGCAGTATGGTTTGACAGGGAACAAAGAATATACGATTGAACCATCTGGAGAAGGTATTGTTGATGCAGTTGGACTTATGACAACTGACGATACTGGATCAGGTTCGAAAGTTAGTCTGATCAGTGTAACATTTGAATTAAAAGAAGGAAGCGGAAGCCAGAATACTTATGGCGATAACATCATCAAAGACGGCGATTTCAAAAGCGACAATGCAGCGGATTCATGGAATGCGTCGGCTGGAAAGTCAACCATCACGGTTGGAACTGAGAAAAACGAAATCGGTGACAGCGGCTTGAAAACTTATGGTGTGATCAATCGTGATCCTGCTACCGCTTCATCGGGAGACTGTTTCTCACAGGATATTACAAACGCTGTGGAACGCGGTGAAGAGTATCAGTATTCGTTCTGGGCAAAACTTTCGGATGATTACAAAGACGCACCAGAAGAACAGCGAAATGTTGATTTTGCGCCGTTTTATGTAGCCGGTGGAGAAGCAACTTATCTTGGAAGTTATTCGACAGGCGTTCTTTCCGGAGAAGTTACGAAAACACTTACCGCAGGAGAGTGGACGAAGTTTTCCGGTACATTCAATGTTCCGAAGACCGCGGATCAGATTGTGATCCGTATTATTGAACAGGGTACAGACTACGGACAGGGTAAATGTGTCAAGGGCGCGTACTGCGTGACCGGTGTGTCGATGAAAAAGATCACAAAACCAAAACCGGAGATTGAAAAGGACATTCCAGATTGGAAAACATCCGTTACAGAAAGTCTTGGAAATGATTCAATCGCAGGTACTGCCATCATGTCAAGTGAGATTTCAGATGATACACTGATGGAACTTGTCGAGAAACATTTCAATGCGGTGACACTTGGCAATGAATTAAAGCCGGATGCACTGTTTAATTATCAGATCGGACAGTCTGTTGATTGTAAAACAATTACGTTCAAAGGGACGGAACTGAAGGTGCCGGTTGTTAATGATAAGAACGAGAATTTAGATTTCTCACGCGCAGATGCAATGCTGGAAAAAATTCTTGAGTGGAATAATGCTAATCCGAAGAATAAGATTCGCGTTCGCGGTCATGTGCTGGTATGGCATTCACAGACTCCGGAATGGTTCTTCCACGAGGACTATGATGTTGCAAAGCCATACGTAGATAAGGAAACTATGAACCGCAGACTGGAGTGGTTTATTTCCAGTGTGTTTGATCATTATTTTGGAAAGGCTGCAAACGGAAAGTATGACGGACTCTTTTATGGCTGGGATGTTGTAAATGAGGCGGTCAATGGCAATACATACCGTGATGATAAGGTTATTCCTGATGAAAGTGATACAAGTACATCGGATACCCGTCATGGAAGCAATTCCATGTGGTGGAGAGTATACCAGAGCAACGAATTCATCATCAATGCTTTCAAGTATGCAAACCACTATGCACCAGAGGATGTAGAACTTTACTACAATGACTACGGAGAGACAGACAACACCAAGTGTGAGGGTATCGTAAAACTGATCAACGACGTGAAGCATGCAGCCGGAACCAGATTGGATGCTTTTGGTATGCAGGCACATTACAATGTGGACGGTTTCTCGGCTGCACAGTTTAAGAGTGTAGCAAAGAAGTATGCACAGGCAGCCGGCAAAGTGCAGCTGACTGAGCTGGACTTTAAGGCAAGCAGTACCTACGACGGTACAGCGGCTACAAAGGAAAGCGAATACACCAAGATGGCATACTGCCATAAGAATCTGTATGAGGCGATCAAGGCGTTAAAGAATGAAGGAACAAACGTATCCGGCCTTACCGTCTGGGGTGTCATTGAGCCGAATTCATGGCTGCATTCCCAGTCGAATGTCGGTGGCGGAGCAAACGGCTCTGCACAGTGCCCGCTGCTTTTTGACGGAAACTATAAAGCAAAGCCTGCTTATTGGGCTTATGTGGATGCATCGCAACTTAAGCCGGCGATTCAGAAGGTTACTATTACAGAGGCGAAGGATGGCAATATTGCGGGAGAAACCTATACGATTGATCAGGGTGAGGTACAGGCAGAATTTATCCCGGTATGGGATGCAGCCGGTCTTACCGTACAGGTAAAAGTAAAAGACACAACCGCAAATGATGCAGACGCCGTTACAGTATATGTAGATCCAAAAAATTCGGCATCGGATATCACACCGGATAAGGCAACGGTCGCAAGAACAGCTGCTGCTGAGATCGCAGGCGGATATCAGGCAACCGTCAAGGTTCCGATGGAGAATTTGAAAGTTGCACAGCAGATCGGTCTCGATGTTGTTGTAAACAATGACGGGAAGACAGAAAGCTTTAATGATCTGACCGGAAATCAGGAGTCAAGCAGCAAGTATTATGCAGTGGCAACCATGAAGCCGGGCATCGAGAAGATCCCGTACGGAACAATTTCGGTTGACGGAGAGGAAGATGCCGCATGGAACAATGCGGTAAACATCCCGCTTACAATCAACAAAGGCTCCGAGGCTTCTGCCAATGCAAAGGTTCTCTGGGATGATGACAATCTCTATGTATATGCAACCATAAAAGACGCGGTATTGGATAAAACAGGCGCTCAGACGCATGAGCAGGATTCTCTTGAAGTGTTCATCGACGAGGACAACGGCAAGACCGCTTCCTATGGAGAGGACGATAAGCAGTATCGTATCAATTATGATAATGAGCAGTCCTTCAATGGTAAAAAATGTCTGGCAGAGAATGTCAAGTCTGCAACAAAAACAATCGTAGGCGGATACGTGGTTGAGGCTGCTTTCAAGTGGACGGATATCAGGCCGGCAAACGGAACCAAGATTGGTCTGGATCTCCAGATCAACGATGCAAAAGGCGGCAAGCGTACCGGTACGTTAAGCTGGTATGATGAGACCGGAATGGGCTGGTCAGGCTCAAACGTATATGGTACGGTCGAATTAACCGGAAAGACCGGCAGCAATGGCGGCGGCTCGTCTGTAAATCCGGGAACTTCGGATACGAAGCCGGATGTGAAACCGGACGGAAAACAGGATACGACCGTTGAGACATCCAAAGTGGAAATTACAGTTTCCGGCGATAAGAATGCTGAGGCATCGGTAACCATAACAAAGGATGCGCAGGGAAATGTGACCGGCGCAAATGCAACGGTATCGGGATCCAAGGGAACACTTACCACAGATGTGGTAAAGCAGCTTACTGAGGCGGCAGGAACCGAAGATCTTACGATCATCATGCAGGTTAAGAATGCGAATGGTGATGTGAAATACACGGTTTCCGTTTCCGCAGAGAATGTGAAAAATAATAAATCACTGAAGGCATTTGTTGTCAACCGTAAGACGGGTGAATATGAACTGATCAACAGCAAGACCTATAAGGCTAAGGACGGAAAACTGAATGCAAGTTTTGGAAAGAAGGGCGATTATGTACTTCTGACAACAAAGGAAGCAGCCAGAATTGAAAAAGAAATCCTTAAGACCATCGCTCCGAAGAAAACAAAGGCAACGGTTAAAAAAGGAAAAACAACGGAGTTTAAGCTTGACAGCAAGCTGAATCAGAACAATGTAAAGAAGGTAACTTACAAAACTTCCAAGAAGTCGATTGCTACCGTAAACAAGAACGGTAAGATCAAAACAAACAGAAAAGGAACGGTAACGATCAAGGCAATCGTGACTTTAAAGAATGGAAAAACAAAAACAGTATCCATGAAGATAGCTGTTCGATAGAAAATATTGACAGGAATACAATTACTATAGTTTGTCAGTAATTATTCCATAAAAAGCCCTCGTGACGCAAGCGGGGGCTTTTTTTATAATCAAATCACAAGAAAAGCATAATCCCAAAAGAAATAAAACAGTAATAAAAGGGGGCATCCGGATGTTCTATAATAAAAGAAAAACTATCGGGGTCTTTTTGAACCGTGCAGAACTGGAATTCCAGCAGGTGCTCAGCAGATCGCTGACCGAGACGGCAAAACAATGCGATTATAATATTGTTTACCTGACTTCATTTGGAATCCGGGAAACCGAGACAATGTATGATCTGTATGAGAAGAACGTTGTTGATTTTGCACCGATTGAAGAATTTGATGCAATTATTGTTGCGCTGGATACATACGATACACCCAGCTTTCGAATGAAACTGATCGAAGGTCTGAAAGACAGAGCGCATGGTCCGGTCATCAGTTTTCGTGAGGAGTCGGAGGGATTCTACGGGATACTCTCGGATGCCAATTCGATGGTGGAGGAGCTGGTAAAGCATATTGCAAATACGCATTCTGTGAGAAATATCTGTTTTATGGCAGGATACAAGGGGCATTATGACAGCCAGATCCGAGAACAGCATTACCGGTTGGCGATGGAGGAACTCGGACTTCCGATCTATGAAAATTCAATTTTTTACGGAGATATGTGGAAAGGAAAAGGCGAGCAGGCATACGAATTTTTCTTTTCCGATGAAACGCATCGTCCGGAGGCGATCGTCTGTGCGAATGACTTTATGGCGAGAGCACTCACAATCGCGCTTGAAAAACACGGAATTTTGGTACCGCAGGATGTTATGGTCAGTGGCGTGGATAATTCACCGGAATCATGCGATGTACTTCCGCAGTTGACATCGATCGCCGTGGATTATGAAGCGATGGCAAAAGAGGCGGTCTATCTTGTGAGGGATCTTCTTGAAGGTGTGCCGAGGGAACATAATATCTATGTTCCGGCTAAAATTCTGTTTCGGGAGAGTACGAAGGATTGTACCGACCGGGAGGATAAGAGAAGTGATGAAATCTACCAGAAACTGATTGAGATCCGGGAGAAACACAACCGGCAATCCTATTTTTCGACGGACATGGACGGATGCACCGATTATGCGGAGATGAAACAGATCGTAGCCAAGAATCTGCATCTTCTCGGAATGTGCAAAGAATTTTATCTCGCGCTGCTCGGTGAAGAAAAGGAGCATATCCGGTATTTTAAGCAGGATATTACTTCGTATGCAAAACTCGGAATGGAAATCAGGGACGGTCAGATATTGCATGTATCCGGGGAGTGCTTCCGGCAGAAAGATCTGCTTCCGGAGAAAGTGTGTGATGATAGCTGGAAAGTATATTATATCCGGGTATTGCATAATCGGGAAAAAAATTTCGGCTATACCGTTGTACAGTTTGAAAATCCGTTGGATGGACCGGACGAATTTTATCATGACTGGAATTTGACCTTAAGCCAGACGATCAATAATTTTTATACGACAAAATACCTGATCCGGCTGAATCACGAAAATCAGGAAAAAAGTGTGACGGATTATCTGACCGGATTAAATAACCGCCGCGGCATGGAAGATTACATCAATAAGAAGTGGCCGGAGTGGATCCTTGGAAACCGGTATCTGATCTGCGCAAGCGTGGATGTGGACGGATTGAAAGTGATCAATGATTCTTATGGACATAAGGAAGGCGATTGGGCAATCTGTGCCGTTGCGGAAGCAATACGCAAGGCAATTGGCAAATACGGCATTGCAGCCCGAACCGGAGGGGATGAGTTCGTGTTTGTTCTGACCGGAGCGAATGCCGGATTTGTCAGGGATGTGGAGAATCAGATCCGCCATTATCTGGATGAGGTAAACGCGCAAAGTGGTAAACCTTACCGGGCGGACTGCTCGATCGGACATTATATGACACAGATTACGGCGCGTGAATCGTTTGAAGAATGCATGCGCATGAGTGATATAGAAATGTATAAAGAAAAGAATGCAAAGAAAGTAGGGAGGTAATGATTATGAACGGACCGGTGGCACCAAAGGACCCGGAAAAGAAGCGTCCATATTTTTATATTATGAAGGACAAGGAAATCTTCGGAGCAAAACAGGAAGACGGAAGTGCGATTCATTTTATCTATGAGAGTGACGGAAGACTGATCAACAGTGCACAGATCGTCGGAAATATTACGGATGAGAATATGCTTCGGTTATTGGAGACGGTGGAGGGATTCGGCAAGCTTGTACACAGTATCGGGGTGTCTGTTGAGACCGACAATCCAAAGGAGGAGATGGAGTTCATCTTCCAGATGTACGGGAAAAAAGATCTCTACGGAGGCGGAACCAATCTGCGATGCAGCCTGACCGGAGACGGAATGGAACGGCGCATTTATCTGTCGGATTATACCTGGACAGAGGATGATTATATTCCGGGACAGATCAAGTTCATCATGAGCGCACCGGAAAAGATGGGAAAAGCCAGCGTTCGGTTTTATCTGAACGACGGATATACGGCTCCGGAAGAGGTGGAAGAAAAAGCGGTGGATACGAAATCGGAACTGTACTGCACGATGATCGAGCGTTCTCTCATGAATCTGGGCAACACCTACCGTATCCGCAAAGCGATCGAGAAGGCGAGAGCCGGAAAAGAAGTAACGCTTGCCTATATCGGAGGGTCGATCACGCAGGGGGCGGGAGCGACACCGATCAATACCGAGTGTTATGCCTATAAGTCCTATCAGCTTTTCAAAAGCAGATTTGCGATGGGAGATAACGTTAAATTTGTGAAAGCGGGCGTTGGAGGAACCCCATCGGAGCTTGGAATGCTCCGCTTTGACAGAGATGTGTTAAGAGACGGCGAGAAGCCGGATATCGTAGTCGTAGAATTTGCGGTCAACGATGAGGGCGACGAGACGAAGGGCGATTGCTACGAAAGCCTTGTGCGCAAGATCTTAAAGCTGGATTGGAATCCGGCGGTCGTTCTGCTTTTTTCCGTATTTGCCAATGACTGGAATCTGCAGGATCGCTTAAGCCCGGTCGGCAGACTGTATGATCTGCCGATGGTCAGTATCAAGGATACCGTGGTGGAGCAGTTTACAAAGAAACCGAACGAGGGAAGGGTTCTGACAAAAAATCAGTTCTTTTACGATATGTTCCATCCGAGCAACCTCGGCCATACCATTATGGCAGACTGTTTACAGTATCTGTTTGAGCGCTGTGATTTAAGCGAGCATGCAAGACTTGACGCTTTTGAGAGCGGTCTGACCGAGGAGGGAATGCTTGCACAGCAGCTGCAGATGAAGCCGGCAATCGGCAAAAGCTTTGAGCATGTACGGCTTCTGGATAAGAAAGATGTCTATGATGAGGCCAAAATTGATGCCGGTGGCTTCTGTGCAACGGATGATCAGCTCCAGAGTGTGGAGATGGATGACCGGTTAGAATTGACACCGGAGTTTCCGTACAATTGGATGTACGATGCAACGATGCCGGAGAATGCCGCCTTTACAATCCGCATCCATTGCAAAGCGCTTGTGTTGATCTTTAAGGATTCCGGAGAAGTGGACGTTGGAAAGGCGTATGTCGATGTGGACGGTGAGCGTCGCATGACGGCGGATCCGCATATTAACAACTGGCAGCACTGCAATGCGATGATCGTGTTCAATGAGGATGAAAGCGCCGACCATACGGTACGCATTGAAGTTGCAGAAGAAGACAGAGACAAGAAGTTTACAATTTTAGGATTTGGTTACGTATTATAGGAGTAGTAAAATGGTTACAGTTAAGAATCCAATTTTAATGGGATTTTATCCGGACCCTTCCATTTGCAGAAAGGGAGAGGATTATTATATCGTCAATTCAAGTTTTGTGTATGCACCGGGAGTGCCAATCTTTCACAGCAGAGATCTCGCACATTGGGAGCAGATCGGCAATATTTTAGACCGTCCGTCGCAGCTTCCTGTGGCGGGAGCGGATATCTCAGATGGTATTTATGCGCCGACGATCCGCTATCATGATGGTTTGTTTTATATGATCACGACCAATGTGACGCGCGACAACAATTTTATCGTCACAGCGGAGAATCCGGAAGGACCGTGGTCCGAGCCGTATTATCTCGGCGACGATGCCCCGGGCATCGACCCGAGCCTTTTTTTTGACGATGACGGCAAATGTTATTATTGCGGAACCCGTCCGAATCCGGAGGGCGTTCGCTATAACGGGGACTGGGAGATTTGGATTCAGGAACTGGATCTTAAGACCATGAAGCTGGTCGGTGAGAGCATGGCAATCTGGAAAGGTGCGGTAAAGGGATGTATCTGGCCGGAAGGTCCGCATATTTACAAGATCGATGGTTATTATTATCTGCTCCACGCAGAAGGCGGAACCGGTCCGGAACACAGTATTACGGTGGCACGCAGTAAGAAGCTGTTCCAGTGGTTTGAAGGCTGTCCGCGCAATCCGATTTTCACACACCGCAATCTCGGTATGGATTATCCGGTCATCTATGCGGGACATGGAGATCTGGTTGATGACGGCAAGGGAAACTGGTATGTTGTAATGCTTGCGTCAAGACCTTGCAAAAAGCATAGCAGCATGGGGCGAGAGACTTTCCTTGCCAGGGTGATCTGGGAGGACGGCTGGCCGGTGATCGCTCCGGGGGTCGGACATCTGGAGGACGAATTTACGATCGATATGCCTGAGCATCGCTTTGCGGAAGAAATTACGAATTCCGATGTCATTCATTTCTGGGGAGAACAGCTGGATCAGCGGCTGGTGGCAATCGAGGACTGGACATCCGGAATTTATTCGCTGACCGAACGTGAGGGTGCACTTCGGATGTACCTTCGCAAAGAAAAGATTTCCGAGAGAGCAAACTGTGCATATCTTGGTGTAAGACAGAAGAGTTACCGCTTTGTCGCAGAGACCGGTATGGAATTCTATCCGGAAAATGAGTCGGAGACGGCGGGACTTGTGCTTTACCAGAATAATGAAAATCATCTCCGGTTTGAAGTGGTGCGCGTGGATGGAGAAGTTTGTTTTGTGGTAACCAGCTGTATTCACGGAGATGAGCAGACGCTGGCAACGACACGGCTGGAGAAGAAAGGAAAATTAAAGATCCGCCTGCAGTGCTGCGATCAGTGTGCCCGTGTCTGGATTTCGGAAGGCAAAGGATATGTATCCGTTGCGGAAAATCTGGATCTTCTTGCTTACACGACAGAGGAAGCCGGAGGCTTTGTAGGATGCACAGTCGGTATATATGCATCTTCCAACGGTAGCGACAGTACAAATTATGCTGATTTCGAATGGCTGACATGCCAGTCGATGGATTGATAGAAAGTGTTTAAGATGAGGAGATGACATAATGAGTAGACAGACAAAAGAATATGCAAAGAAACTGGTTGCACAGATGACGGTTGAGGAAAAAATGAGCCAGATGCTCTATGAGTCACCAGCGATCGAGCGACTTAATATTCCGGCATATAACTGGTGGAATGAGGCTTTGCATGGTGTTGCAAGAGCCGGAGTTGCTACGGTATTTCCACAGTCGATCGGACTTGCGGCGACATTCGATCCAAAACTTGTCGGACAGATCGGTGATGTAGTGTCGACGGAAGGACGTGCAAAATTTAATGAGTTTTCAAGAAGGGGCGACCATGGAATCTATAAAGGACTTACGTTCTGGGCACCGAATGTCAACATTTTCCGCGATCCGAGATGGGGAAGAGGTCATGAGACGTATGGAGAGGATCCGTATCTTACGGCGGAACTCGGATGTGCGTACATCAAAGGCTTACAGGGACCGGATCCGGATCATCTGAAATCTGCAGCATGCGCAAAGCATTTTGCGGTACACAGCGGTCCGGAAGCGATCCGCCATGAATTCAATGCAAAAGCGTCTAAGCATGATATGTATGACACTTATCTGTATGCGTTTAAGCGATGTGTCAAGGATGCCAAGGTTGAGGCCGTCATGGGCGCTTACAATCGCGTGAACGGAGAGCCGGCGTGTGGAAGCAAAACTCTCCTGAAGGATATTTTAAGAGATGAATTTGGTTTTGAAGGTCATGTGGTATCGGACTGCTGGGCAATTCTTGATTTCCACGAGCACCATCATGTGACAGAGAGTGTCGAGGAATCTGCGGCTATGGCAGTAAACAACGGCTGCGACCTGAACTGCGGAAGCGCCTTTTTACATTTGCAGGAAGCTTACGAGAGGGGACTTGTTTCAGAGGAAGCGATCACAGAAGCGGTGGAGCGTCTGATGGAAGTTCGTATTCGTCTGGGTATGATGAAGGATTATCCGTCCCCGTATGAAGACATTACCTATGATAAGGTAGAATGTCCGGAACATGTGAAGTTGTCTGTTGAAGCGGCAAGAAGAAGTCTTGTTCTGTTGAAAAACGAGAATGCGTTCCTGCCGTTGGATAAAAATAAGATACAGACCGTCGCAGTCATCGGTCCGAATGCGAATTCAAGAGATGCGCTGGTCGGAAACTATGTCGGAACCTCTTCCCGTTACATTACTCCACTGGAGGGAATTCAGCAGTATGTGGGGGATGATGTGCGTGTATTATATGCAGAAGGCTGTCATCTGTACAAAGACAAAGTGGAATTTCTGGCAGAGACGAAGGATCGATTCGAGGAAGCGGTCATTGCGGCGGAGCAGGCAGATGTTGTAGTTATGTGCCTTGGTCTTGATGCGACGATCGAAGGCGAGGAAGGCGATGCCGGTAATGAATATGCCAGCGGGGATAAACTGGGACTCAATCTTCCGGGACTTCAGGAAGAACTGCTCGAGACGGTTACGGCTGTCGGAAAGCCGGTTGTGCTCGTGATTTCGGCGGGAAGTGCACTCGATCTCTCATGGGCGGATGCGCATGTTGCTGCGATTATTGACAGTTTTTATCCGGGAGCCCGTGGCGGAAAGGCAGTCGCAGAAGTAATCTTCGGTGATTTTTCACCATCCGGAAAGCTGCCTGTCACCTTTTATCAGGGAACGGAAAATCTTCCGGAGTTTACGGATTATGATATGTCCGATCGCACATATCGTTATACGGACAAGAATGTGCTCTATCCGTTCGGTTACGGATTGCATTATGGAACGATCCGTTACGAGAATGCACAGATTTCCTGTGCGCAGTGCGGTGTGAGAGATGCCGTCGATGTGAGTGTGGATGTCATAAATGAGAGTTCCTACACGATCCATGAGAGTGTTCAGGCGTACATTCAGCATGAGGAAGCGGATGCGTATGAACCGGGATATCAGTTGAAAGGAATACAGACGGTTACATTACAGCCGAAAGAGACGAAGCGTGTGACCATATCTCTTAAGGCACGTGACTTTGCAATTATCACGCAGGAGGGAGAATGCGTTGTAAGACCGGGATCTTACCGCATCGCAATCGGAGGTCAGCAGCCGGATGCAAGAAGTGCAAAACTTACCGGAAGTGACGTGGCTGCGCTGGTGGTCCGCAGAGAGGGTGAGCAGACACCGGTTGAGTATTAGAGTGCAGAAATATCAAGAAACAATTTTAAATATAGTCTCGTATATGTTATAATGAATTTAACGGGTTGTACGAATTGAGGAGCAGGTCGAAAAATCTGCTCCTTTATCGCTTTGTTGTGTGTGAATTTAGAGGGATTGGTATGAATATCATCGACAAGTTCATCAAGGTAATGGAAAGATATATGGATAATCTTTCTATTAAGAAAAAATTTATACAGTTATACATTTTCTGTGTTTTTTTACCGCTGATCATTACGGACAGTGTCGTCTTATATATTGTAGACAGCATGGAATCGCAGCGGCAGTATCATGAGATGGCAAATGTTGCGAATGCAGTCAGCTATAATATCAGTGCACTGGTGGAGAATGCGGGAGAAATTGCCAAAAGTATGTACACCAATAGAAGGATGAATACCTTTTTGGAGAAGCAATATGAGAGCACTTCGGATTATTATACGGAATATCAGAATTTCTTTCAGGATTCGACGTTGGAAAACGTACTCGGCATGAATCAGATCGTCTTTACCCTGTATACGGATAATCCTACCATGGTAAAAGGGGGAAAGATTGATACTATGTCAAATCTGAAGAAAACGGCAGCATATGCGGCGTGGAAGGAACGGGGCGAAAACGAAGGGCTTTTTTTTATATATGAAAATAAAGGATATGCCAATTCCTATCGCCGTAAGATCATTCTATTGCAGAATCTTGATTTCTTTTCCACGGATCAGGAAAAGATGTTGAAGATTGAATTCGATTACAACAGTATGATGCGGATGCTCAGGCGGATGAAGTTTGATAATGAAGTTCACATCTGTCAAGGGGATGAGATCGTACTGAGTAACGGATATTTCAGTGGTGTCGGTAATGCGTTTGATACAATCAGTGTGCAGCAGAAGACGGGGTATAAGCAGTCGCTTTGTCTTCACGGAGCGCAGCTGGACATCTATGTGCTGAAATCAGACAATGGAATATGGAATCGAATTGCAAGGGATCTTCCGCTTCTTGGTTTTCTGGTAATCATCAATGTGGTTCTTCCGGTGGGATTTGTGTTGCTTCTCAATCGTTCGTTCACAAAGAGAATCCGGGGACTGAGCAAAGTGTTTCAATCGGTAAACGGGGAACATCTTGTCCGGATGACACACGAAAACGGCGGGGATGAGATTGGCAGCATGATCCGGAATTACAACCGGATGGTAGACCGGACGAATGAACTGATACAGACGGTATACAAAAACAAGATCAAAGAACAGGAAATTCTGGTGGGCAGAAAGAATGCGGAACTTTTAGCGTTGCAGAGCCAGATCAACCCGCATTTTTTATTTAATGCGCTGGAGAGTATCCGCATGCGGAGTCTCTTAAAAAAGGAAAACGAGACGGCAGATATGGTAGAAAAGCTGGCGATCATGCAAAGGCAATATGTGGATTGGGGAAATGATTTGGTACGGATTGAACAGGAACTTGAATTTGTGAAGGCCTATCTGTCCCTGCAGAAGTATCGCTTTGGGGATCGCTTGAATTACAATCTTGATATCGCAACGGAATGTATGCAGAACCGGATACCGAAGCTTACCATTGTAACATTCGTGGAGAACGCCTGTGTGCATGGAATCGAAAGTAAGGCATCACCAGGATGGATTTTTGTAAGAGTCTATAAGAAGGACGGACAATTATGGATTGAGATTGAAGATACGGGAAGCGGGATGAATCAGCAACAGATTCTGCAGATTCAGAATGATATGCAGAATGCGGATATCCAGATGCTGAAAGAACGCAAGAGTGTCGGCATGCTGAATGCATGTTTGCGCCTTCGAATGCAGACGAAGGATCATGTATGTTTTGAAATCGATGGTGAAGAAGGCGCAGGAACATGGATTACGATCCGTATTCCGATGGAGTATGTATAAGGGGGAAGAAAGATGTTAAAAGTATTGCTTGTGGATGATGAGCCTTTTATTATTCAGGGATTAAAGGTATTGATCGACTGGGAACAGGAAGGTTATACGATCGCAGGGACTGCGTCAAACGGAAAAGAGGCATATGATTTCCTGAAAAAGGAGAGCGTAGATCTGATCATTGCGGATATCCAGATGCCGGTCATGACAGGACTGGAGCTGCAGGAAACGATACGAAAAGAAAATCTTTCAAATGCCTACTTTGTCATCTTAAGCGGATATGCGGATTTCGAATATGCACGGCGGGCACTTCAAAATGAATGTATGGATTATATTTTAAAGCCGGTTGATCGTGAAATGCTGCTGAAACTGCTTAACAGGGTGTCAGCGATGCGGGATGAAGATGACCGGATGCAGCAGAAAAACCGGAAGATGGAAAAGGCGTACCTTGCAAGAAATCAGATTGCTTTGATCAAGGGAAAATACGATGATTCCAATCTGCAATATGTCACATCACAGATGAAATGCAAAGAAGGTGTTCGCTACGTTGAAATTCAGATGGCGGAATGTGATGCGGATGAAGATGTGACGGATCAGGAGATGCGTGAATTCCAAAGACAGATGTATGAATGCTGTACTGCATTCCTGAGAGATTATGCGGAGAATTGTGTGTTTGACGTATCGGCAGATGAAAAAATATATGATGTGGGATTGATCTTTTTTCGATATATGGCGGAAGAGGCAGGACTCGATGAAAAAGCTTATCTGAACTGGTTGGTGGAATATCTGGGCGAGAATCTGTCGCGCCCGGTTACGTTGCTTGTCGGAAAAAACGTGCAGGATATCAGCCGTATTGCAAGATCATACGGGAATGCCTGTATGCTTCGTTCCTTTCAGGGATTTCGAAGCAAAAAGGACATCTATTTCTACGAGGAAGAAGTGCAGGTGTCCAATGACGGTATGGTTTTGTGCAAGAAGAGTCTGGATCATCTGCTGAAAGTGGTGGAACAGAATAATCATATGGAAATCCGTTCTGCTGTAGATCAGTTCTATGAAGAAATGGGACAAAGGGGCGTGCATGGAGAGGCCATGACACTCAATATCAACTATTTGCTGTTTCAGTTGATTCATCTTGCAAGTGAGCAGGATGATGAAGTAAATCAGGAAGAAATTCTGCGTCTGATTTCGGAGAGCAGTTTTGAGGCGGGAACAATCCGCGGCAGTAAGTCACATCTGATGCGTTTTGCATGCGAGTACGGAGATTATCTTTCCCAGCTCCGCAAGAACGTATCCAGAGGTGTGCTTGGAAATGTGGAGAAAGAAATTAGGGAAAACTACGCGGATAACCTCACGCTTAAGGGACTCAGTGAGAAATATTATGTCAACAGTGCCTATCTCGGACAGCTGTTCCGGAAGAAGTACGGTCAGTCGTTTAAAGACTATCTGAACAATTATCGAATGGATCGGGCTGCCGATATTCTTCTGCATTCCGATAAGAAGATCATTCTGGTTGCGGAGGAGGTCGGATATCATGATCTGGATTATTTTGTCAACCGCTTTATTCAGGTAAAAGGCTGTACACCGGCGAAATTCCGCAGGCAGATGCAGCAGTAATTACATATTAGGGAGAAATGCAAAACAGGGTAAACTATAGTTCGTCAGAATGAACTATAGTTTACCCTGTTTTTGACTATAGTTCGTCGGATTGTTTGAAACCGTAAAAAAAGTAAAATAGTTAATATAAAAAAGGAGGTTACAATCTATGAAAAGAAAAAGAATTGTAAGCGTCATGCTTGTAGCGGCAATGGCGGCAACCTTATTCGCGGGGTGTGGAAAAAATGGCGGAAATGATAATGGATCAACACAGGGGGGAAGCGCTTCGAATGATGGTAAGATCAAAGAATTTACCGCATTCTTTGCAGTTCCGGGATCCGAGATCAACGATGACAATGAGGTTCAGCAGATCATCGCTGAGAAGACCGGCGTAAAGGTAAAAGAGACATGGCTGACAGGCCAGACAGCAGAAGAAGCAGTCGGAACGCTGGTAGCCGGTGATGAATATCCGGATTTCATCTGTGGTGGAAATGGTATGCCACAGTTATATGATGCAGGTGCATTGGTAGCATTAGATGATTACATTGACAAATATCCGAATATCAAGAACTACTTCACCGAACAGGAATGGGATCAGCTTCGTCAGGACGACGGACATATTTACTGGATTCCACAGTTCTCCAATATTAAGGGAGAAGAGAAAACCTGTACACATAACGATGAGGCATTCTGGATTCAGGCAAGAGTTCTTGAGTGGGCTAATTATCCGGAAATCAAGACGATGGATGACTATTTCAAGCTGATTGAAGATTATAATGCAGCAAATCCTACCATGGAAGATGGAACGGAGAATATTCCATATACCATCCTTTGCGAGGATTGGAGATATTTCTGTCTTGAGAATGCTCCACAGTTCTTAGATGGTTATCCAAATGATGGTTCATGTATGGTTGATCCGGATACATTAAAGGTAATGGATTATAATACATCCGATACTGCTGTAAAGTACTTCAAGAAGTTGAACGAGGAATATCAGAAGGGTATTGTTGATCCTGAGTCATTCACACAGACTTATGATGAGTACATTGCAAAGCTTTCTTCTGGACGTGTACTTGGTATGATCGACCAGTGGTGGGATTTCGCCTACACAGCAGGTGATGCAATTAAGTCTGCAGGACTGGATGCACAGGGATGCGATTACATTCCGGTACCTGTAACGATTGATGGACGTAAGAACCAGTGGCACAACTCCGGCGGAGTTTTAAATTCCGGTGATGGACTTGCAATCACAAAGGATTGTGATGATGTGGAAGCAGCTTTACAGTTTGTAGATGATCTTCTTTCAGAGGAAATTCACAACCTTCGTTTCTGGGGCGTTGAAGGTGAAGATTATCAGGTTGGCGACGATGGACTTTTCTATAGAACCAAGGAGCAGAGAGCAAAGGCTGCAGAGACAGATTATAAGGCGTCTCACGCATGTTCTTATTCTTATTTCCCACAGTATGACGGAACCTGTGATGACGGTCTGAATGCAACAAAGCCGAGTGGACAGGCAAAAGAATTCTTCGATGGATTAAATGATGATGTCAAGAAAGCATTCGAGGCATATGGTGTTGAAACATACGTTGAGATGCTTGGAACAAACGAGGCACCTGGTGCATGGTATCCGATGTGGTCATTCTCAAACAACTTTACAACAGACACAGAGGGTGGAATGGCATGGACAAAGATTGGCGAAGTTAAGCATGAGCAGCTTCCGCAGGTTGTAATGGCAAAAGACTTTGACAAAGCATGGAAAACTTATATGGATGCATACAAAGCATGCAATCCGGACGCTTTCCTTAGCGAGTTGCAGGCAGAGCTTGATAAGCGTATGAAAGACGCAGCAAAATACGAATAATACATAGAAAATGAGGTTTTAGATGGGCAGATGTTGTGAAAACTTCATCTGCCCGTTTAAAAAAGGAGTGAGGTCATGTCTATAGAGAGAACAAAATCCAAACAGAAAGTGAAAGAACCGAAGACGAAAATTACTTGGAAAGAGATTAAAAGACAGAAAGTATTATTGTTCTGGGCGGCAATCATGGTAGTGTATGGCGTGGTTTTCTATTACCTCCCACTTGCAGGCTGGACTATGGCGTTTCAAAACTATAAACCGAGACTTGGTATCTTTCATTCGGAATTTGTAGGATGGGATAAATTCCGGACATTATTCTCGGATATGACTTTTATCCGGGTAATCAGAAATACGTTGGCAATGGGTGTTATCAATCTGGTGGTAACATTTGTTACAGCAATTGTTTTTGCAATTTTATTAAATGAAATTAAAACCAAAGGCGGTAAAAAAGTCGTTCAGACAATTTCTTATCTTCCGCATTTCCTTTCATGGATCATTGTAACCGGTATCTTACACGATATGTTATCCGGTGGCGGAATTGTGAACGAATTATTACTTAATTTTAATATTATCTCGCAGCCAATCAATTTCTTTGCTCATCCGGGGTATTTCTGGCCAATCGTTGCATTTGCCAATGTCTGGAAAGAAACAGGATGGAATGCAATTATTTATTTGGCAGCAATTACTTCGATCGACCCGTCACTTTACGAAGCTGCAGCTATCGACGGTGCAGGCAGATGGGCAAAAATCAAGCATGTTACACTTCCGGGTATTAAACCAACCATTATCATTCTTCTTCTGATGAATGTAGGTAATGTACTGAACGCCGGTTTTGAAGTTCAGTATTTGTTAGGAAACGGTCTGGTTCAGAAAGTATCACAGACAATTGATATTTACGTATTAAAATGGGGAATCAGTCAGGGCGATTTCGCAATAGGAACCGCAGCCGGTATCTTCAAGAGTTTCGTAAGTATTATTCTGATCGTGATTGCAAACCAGATTGCAAAGCGTAATGGTGAAGAACAATTGTTCTAAGGAGGTTATACAATGGCAGCAAAAAAAGCGAAAAAAAAGGTGCAGATATTTCCGATTGTGAATGCGATCATTATGATCCTGCTGGTCATCATTACTCTGTATCCTGTGTTAAATACATTAGCAATATCATTAAATGACGGTACAGATTCCCTTCGTGGAGGTATCTATCTGTTACCGAGAAAATTTACATGGAAAAACTACATTACAGTACTTCAGAAAGACAACCTGATTACAGGTGCTTATGTTACGGTTGCAAGAACTGTGATCGGAACCATTCTTGCGCTGATTGCCAATGCAATCCTCGCATTTATCGTCAGCAGAAAAAGATTTATGTTTAAAAAGCAGCTCTCTTTATTCTGGGTTATCACTATGTATGTAAACGGAGGTCTGATCCCGACATTCCTGTTGTACAAGGGACTGGGACTTACCAACAGCTTCTGGGTATATGTTATCCCTGGAATGGTCAGTGCGTTTAACATGCTGGTTATCCGTACTTATATGAACGGTATCCCGGACAGCTTAGAGGAGTCGGCACAGCTCGACGGTGCTGGGTATACGACGATTTTCCTGAAAATCTATTCACCGCTCTGTAAGCCGGTGTATGCAACTGTGGCTTTATTCGTTGCAGTCGGTCAGTGGAATTCATGGTTTGATGCAATGTTATATAACCGTATGAACGGCAAACTGACAACATTACAGTATGAGTTGATGAAACTACTGTCATCCGTAACAAATCAGGGCAATAATGTTGAGGCTATGAAGAATGCCGTTGGAACGGTTACACCGACATCAGTCCGTGCAGCTGCAACCATCATCACTATGTTGCCGATCATTTGTATCTATCCATTTTTACAGAAGTATTTTGTAACAGGACTTACACTTGGTGGCGTAAAAGAATAGTATTTTATCATACATACAAGTTTCTTTTTTATATAATATCTTCCCTTATCTATAAGCTGTGCTACAGAGGTGGCACAGCTTATATGTTATGAGATTAAAGAAAAGTAGCATTCTATCTTCAATTGATACAAAGGGAAGCATACAGCTGAAAGAAAATATATAGTAAATCATGGATACATAGCATATGAAAATGACACTGAGATGGTATGGTTCGCAGCACGGCACGGTTGCGTTGTAGGAATAAACAGGAATGGAAACGCATAGAATCATTTAAGAGGTGATGCTATGCGTTTTTTGGATCTATGTGAAAAAGAAGTGGTCAATGTCAGTGACTGCAGATGTCTCGGCAATGTCAGAGACCTGGAATTTGACAAGGAATGCGGCGATATTAAGGCACTTATCATACCGGGACCGGGCAAATATTTCGGCTGTTTTTGCAGAGATAGTGAATTTTGTATTCCATGGGCTAAAGTTATTCGAATTGGACCCGATATAATACTTGTAGAGTTCAATGAGAAAGAGATGAAGCGTAAGATTTAACATGATCGAATGATTGACAACAAAATCTTAGGCAGTTATACTTATTCTGTATAAGTTTAGTAGGAGGAGCATCCGATGAAGTGTCCGTTTTGCAGCAGTGAGAATACAAGAGTAATCGATTCCAGACCGGCCGATGATAACAATTCGATCCGTCGCCGCCGTCTCTGCGATGATTGTGGCAAGCGTTTTACCACATATGAGAAGGTTGAGACGATTCCGCTGATCATTATCAAGAAGGACAATAATCGTGAGCAGTATGATAGAACCAAGATCGAAGCAGGTGTGCTTCTTGCCTGTCACAAGCGTCCGATTTCCGCAGAACAGATTACAAGACTTGTCGATGATGTGGAAATTGAGATTTTTAACCGTGAGGAGAAAGAGATTCCAAGTTCTCTCATCGGAGAGATTCTGATGGATAAGTTAAAGGATCTCGATGCGGTTGCTTATGTAAGATTTGCATCCGTTTACCGTGAATTTAAGGATGTGAATACATTCATGAATGAGTTAAAGAAAATGATGCTGAAATCATAACGATTGAGAAGAAGGGAGAACCGGTATGAATATCTCAGGAATTCGTCCATATGCAGGATTCTATGATTATAATTCAATAAAAGCCGAAGAGCTGCGCAGCCGGCAGATCGCAGAAGCGCAGCTGACGATCTCTTTGCAGCAGCCAAAAGAGCCTCAGGTAACGGTTACGGAAGTACCGGTTGAGCAGAATTTTGATTCCTACGATTTTGCACAGACTTACCGCCCGGGAGAAACTTATGAACTCAAGGGAAAAGATAGTGATCTTGAGAGTCTGGATGTACAAAAGGCGGTATCCGATCTCGGCAAGGATCAGGTTCTTCAACAGTATCAGTATTTCGTCGGAAGCAGCGATGCGGTCACAAAGAAGACGAATGAAGCTGCGCAGCAGAATATGCGCTCCGGAGAAAATTTTTCACTGTAATACATATTGTAATGTACTCATGAAATGAGTGCATTACCTAAAAGTAAAGGAGTACCACTTATGTGCGCATTTCTCTATCCGGGAGAATATATAGATTCCACATATCACATTGATTTTGATAAATTGTATAACGAAGGGTATCGCGGCATTATCTTTGATATTGATAATACGTTAGTCCCACATGGAGCGCCTGCGGATGAGCGGGCGATTCTTTTGTTTCGGCACTTAAAGGAGCTTGGATTCAAATGCATGCTTCTGTCCAACAATAAGGAACCAAGGGTAAAGATGTTTAACGATGCGGTGCATGTGCAGTATATTTATAAAGCCGGAAAGCCGAAGCCGGCAGGTTACCGTAAGGCCATGAAGGAACTGGGAACCAATGCGGCAAACACGCTTTTTGTCGGAGACCAGATCTTTACGGATGTGTGCGGTGCAAACCTCGCGGGCATCCGCACGATCCTCGTGAAGCCGATCCATCCGAAGGAGGAAATCCAGATCGTACTCAAAAGAAGGCTTGAGGCAATCGTACTGTTTTTCTATAGGATGCATGTGAAACGAAAAGGATTGCCGTATGCGTCGGCTCGGAAAAAGGTTGAACAGGTAAAATAGAAAATATGCGGCGCTCCGATTTTTCTCGCTACTCGCGTAAATGAAAAACTCCCCGAAGTCCGGACAGATGCCGGATACGGGGAGTTTTTTCGTGAAGAAACGAGGCTGCACGAAGTTAGCGTGCGCGCCGGTGCTCTACGACCAGATACATGGTAAAAAGCACAAGGAAGAATAACAATTGGATCCCGATACACATCCAATACGTGCGCATGGAAAGCACATCGTCTGCATAGGGGGCGAGCATATTGACGATACGGACATTCCAATAAGCCGGAAGAAAACGACCGATCATCAACACTTTTTCTCCGAGCATAGACTGCGGAACAAAGATACCGGACAGGAAACTCATGCCGAGCCCGAGAATGTTGGCAATCATATTGACGATGTTAAAGTCAATCGAAAAAGCACCTAATAATAAAGCGATGGATGCCGCGATCAGTATATAGACGAAACTGTTGAGCAGACCAAGTAGTCCGGAGGTGCTAAACAACTGTGCCGGTCCGGCGAGACAAGCTGCAATCACAATGAATGCGAGCCACAGAATTACAACATACACAAAACAGGACAGACCGATCTGGGCGGCAATGCGTGTATCAGCAAGTGCACTGCAGCGGATGCGTGCACTTAAATTTTCTTTGTGAAATTCCATCAATACCGGTGAGAGTCCGCACAGCAGCATCATGAGCGCGATGTATGGAAAATACTGGAAAAAGTAGTACATCAGGGAATCTTCGCTTTTAGCAGTGTCGGCAAAGTGGACTCCGTCAACCGATGGGACACTTTCTAAGGAGTGGTTCGTTCCACGGATCGCATCATCGAGTGTAAAGCCGCTCGAAAGATAGGCTGCAATGGAATTTAGAAAGGCATCGATCTGGCGGTCGACAAAGTAGCCGCTTGCACTGTCCCCACGCTTGCTGCTCTCTACAAGATCCTTAAAGTCACCGGATTTGAGATTTCCTTCAAAACCGGAAGGGATGGTCAGTACATAATCGATCTGTTGATAGTAGAGATTATCCTGCAAGGTCTCACGATCGTAGGAATCAAGCGTGATGCGGTTATGGATGGAAGTCAGATAATCGCATAATGCTTTGCTTGCGGTGCTTTCGTCCTGATCGATGATGCACATATCGACTGACGATACGCGAAACTGCTTGTCGGAGGTCGAGTCTGCCTGAAATGAGAATGCGATCAGAAGAACGAAAAACACAACAAAATAGGTAATCGTATTTGAAAATTTCTTCTTTGCGATTTTGGCAAAGGTTTTACAGACTTGCATAGGTTTTCCTCCTTGTGACGAGTGTTGAGACTATGAACAGGATGGCTGTCATCAAAAGCAGAGTGAGAATATCCCGTGCATAGCGGTTCATCGAGTCATAATTGTTGAGCGTGTAAAAGCTGTCGGAAATCAAAGCAGCCGGATTGATCCGGTTTATGATCGGAGCATGTTTTTCTACAACGACGCGCATGTTTCCCATCATCAATCCGCTTAAGAAGCACATTGGCATTACAGTTGCAAACATGAGTCCGGTCTTGCCGCCTTCGGATCTGGGTCCGATGCAGCCTAAGAACATACCGAACGTGATGGAAAACGTGGTGGATACCAGGATTGTAAGCAGTGCAAGTCCAAGGTGCGCCGTCATATGGATTCTTAAGACAGCGATGATAAAGAGAAATGCTGCAATGTTTAAGATGGATTCAAAGACAATATTTGCAGCAAGCTCGGTAAACAGAAACGTCCGGCGTTTCGCCGGGGCAATCGTTTTTCGTGCAGCGAGTGTGGACAGATCAGGGGAATTGTTGATCGCAAGATGGATCCCTCCCATTGCTGTGTACAGACAAGCCATCGCAATCAGGTTGTAAAAATACTGATCGTAAGTGTCGGTATCCTTGTTCGTCAGTGAAACCTCTTTCCGGGTATCCACCGACTGTCCCAGAGAAGAAACGAAAGCTTCGATATTGGCAGGATTGTCTGCAAGCATCTGTACGATCAGATCGCGGTTCAGGTAATACTGCGTGAGCAGTGACTGTAAAATACTCTGATTGATGGAAGCATTCGACCGGTCGGCATTGATCGCAAGCTTTATTTCGTCGGTCGAGTAGAAGACACCGTCCACTTCGCTTTTTTCAAGAAGCGTGCGTGCTTTCCCGTCGTCACAGAAGGTAGCGGTAAGCATCGCATCGTCCGAGTCGCCGGAAAGCTGCTCGATCATCGTGTGGAAAGCAGCAGCATCCGCACTGTCTCCCTCGACCACGGCAACCGGTATCGTGTGGAAGTTTTCCGATGCGGTAATATTGGAAAAGGCGATTTTGAACAGACAGCCCAAAAGGATCGGAAAAACCAGAATCCAGAACAGATTTGCCTTGTTGCGCATGAGGCGCAGAAGGGCATATTTAAAATTCGTCATTGTAAGTACCTCCTATATGGAAAATCAGCCCATTGAAAGTTGTCCGGGCATTTGCGATATCTCTTCGAGATATCGCAGGCTGACAGTTTTCAGTCGCGCAGCGCTTTGCCGGTAATCTCCAGAAAGACATCGTTGAGTGTCGGAAGCTGCGAGTACACATGACCGATCGCAAGATCCTTCTCCTGCAGATAATTTAAGGCGCGTACCAGATTATGCTTGCCGCCGTCGCAGAGGATCGTTAAAGTGTGATCCTTATAATCAGCCTGATAAACGTGTGGTAACCGGCTGATCTGTGCAAGGTCTTCATCGGCGAGCACCGGCAGTTCAATGGTGATGATCTCACTTTTTTTGATCATCTTAATGAGCTCTTCTTTGGTGCCTAAGGCGATACGCCTTCCTTTGTCCATGATCGCGATCCGGGTACAGATCTGCTCGACTTCCTCCATATAATGGGAAGTGTAAATAATGGTTGCACCTTCCTTATTCAGCTCAACGATTCCCTCAAGGATCTTATTTCGGCTCTGTGGATCGACGGCAACCGTCGGCTCGTCGAGGATGATCAGTTTCGGCTTGTGTGCGATACCACAGGCGATATTCAGTCGGCGCAGCAGTCCTCCGGAAAGCTTCTTCGGATAGAAGTTTGCAAAATCTTCAAGCCCTACAAATGCGATCGCTTCCTTGACATATTTCCTGCATAAAGTTTTATCTTTGACGTAAAGACTGCAAAAACATTCGATGTTTTCCTTTACGGTCAGTTCATTGAAGACAGCAACATCCTGCATGACGACACCAATCTGACGTTTGATATCATAGTTGTCAGGGCTCATTGGCTGCCCGAAGATTTCAATTGTTCCCTTATCATAGGATAAAAGCGAGAGCAGACAGTTGATCGTGGTGGTTTTGCCGGAGCCGTTCGGACCGAGGAGCCCGAAGATCTCGCCTTCGTTTATGGATAGATTTAAATGGTCGAGTGCTAAGAGTTCTTTGTAGCGCTTGACCAGATTCTCGATGTTCACTACGGTATTCATAATTGCCTCCTTATACATATAGAGCTGTTTCATTGCTACATTGCTATCGCATTTATGATCTATCTATAGGATAATGGATGGAAGCGGGAATGGGTAGTGCCGGATGTCAGAAAAGGAGATGACATTTGTCACAAAGTTCTCCAAATTTATGTTCCATGCGTGAGATTTTGCATCGGATGTGATAAAATTTTGTGGAGATATTCTGCAAGAGAAAAGCGGAACAGGTATGTGACAGTGGAAAACAACGAGCAGGAGAAGCGGTAAAGCAATGAAGGAGCGTCTGATTGACAATTGCATATTGTATGTGCTTGGCATTTTCCTTATGATAGGAATGTCGGGATGGGTGCGCCCGGTGATCGTTGTACTCATTGCGTTGCTGCATATAACTTTATCGGATCTGATACCCGGGAAACGGTTGCGTTATATCGAGATGGGAGCATTTGTCGGAGCCGGTGCTGCCATGCCGGATCATGCACTGATGCTTTTTCTCCCGCTTTTGCTATATGACTGTGTGCGGATGTGTTCGTGGAAGGCAGGTGTGATCACCGGTGCCGGAGTCCTCTGTCAGATGGTATGGTTTGTTCAGGGAGAGATAGGCGTGTTTCGGTTCGTGTTATGGTGTTTTACTTTGATTCTTGCGGCAATCTTTTCCGTGCGCACCGAGCGCAGCTTAAAGCTGGCGCAGGAGGTCATCCATCTGAAGGATTCGTCCACGGAACTTCGCCTTGCGATGCAAAAAAGGCAGCAGGATCTGTTGGAAAAGCAGGATTATGAGATCCATCTTGCAACGCTTCAGGAGCGCAACCGTATTGCGCGGGAGATTCATGATAATGTGGGGCATATGCTTTCACGGAGTATTTTGCAGATGGGGGCGTTGCAGACAATCCATAAAGAGGAGCCGTTGCACGGGCAGCTCGTTGCTATCAATGATACGCTTTCGCAGGCGATGAATAACATTCGCGAGAGCGTGCATGATCTGCACAATGAGTCGCTGGATCTCAAGCAGGCGCTTCGTGAGGTGACCGATGAATTTAGAGATAAGTATGAGATTGCTTTTACCTATGATATGTCGGCGGCGGTTCCACGCAATGTGAAATACTGTTTTCTGGCGATCACAAAGGAATCTTTGGCCAATGTTGTGCGTCACAGCAATGCGACGCGTGTCAGTTTGTATTTTTGTGAACATCCGGGTTTCTATCAGATGCTGGTGGAAGATAACGGAACGGACATTAAAGTGAAAGAAGCACAGATTGCAAAGGCGCAGGTAAGCGGAATCGGTTTATCCAATATGCGGGAGCGCGTGGAGGCACTTGGCGGAACGATCGCTTTTTTGACGGACAAGGGATTTGAAATCAGGATTTCTGTGCCGAAAATGTCAAAGACCCGCGGCACGCGGTAAACATTGGAATGAGAACCGCAGATTTTGCTTTTCTGAACGGGAAAATGGAATTGACCGGATGGGAATAGAAGTGCACATTTTGCAGGAAAATAAGAGGTGTGAAAGTAGGAATGAGAGTTGTAATTGTGGACGATGACCAGCTTGTGGCATTGTCTTTGAAAACGATACTAGAAGCGAATGAGGAGATCTCGGTTGTCGGAACCGGTAATGACGGAACCGAGGCAGTCGTTTTGTATGAGAAGGAGAGGCCGGATATTCTGCTTATGGATATTCAGATGAAACCGATGAGCGGACTGGCGGCGGCGGAACAGATTTTAAAGACGGATCGTGACGCAAAAATTTTGTTTTTGACGACGTTTTCAGATGATGAATATATCGTAAAGGCGCTGGATCTGGGCGCAAAAGGTTATATCTTAAAGCAGGACTTTGAGGGAATCCTTCCGGCGCTTCAGGCGGTACAGCGCGGGCAAAGTGTGTTCGGGGGTGAGATCGTCAGTCGTATTCCGGTGCTGATGCAGTCAAAGTCGGAGTTTGATTATGCTTTCTATGACATCGGGGAGAAGGAACGGGAGATTATTGCTTTGGTCGGTAAAGGAAAAAGTAACCGGGAGATCGCAGACGAGCTGTTTTTGAGTGAGGGCACGGTGCGCAATTATATCAGTACGATCCTTGAGAAACTCTCGCTGCGCGACCGGACGCAGCTTGCTGTATTTTATTTGACGAAAGTATGCTGATGCGCTACAATAAAATATCGGGTATAAACTTGACATAATGTGTTCGATATCCATAGGGAGAGGATGAGGGGAAAAGTGCGAAAAATATCCCCGGACCGATGGTGTGGGAAAGAAAAATATAACGATGAAAATGCTTAAATGCAGGAGGGGGTCAATATGAAAATCGGAATTGGAAATGATCATGCAGCAGTGGAGATGAAGATGCAGATCAGGGAGTATCTGGAAAGCCTTGGACATGAGGTTGTAAACTATGGTGTTGACACAACGGAAAGGTGTAATTATCCGGAGATCGGCGAGAAAGTCGGACGCGCAGTTGCAGCCGGTGAGGTGGAGTGTGCGGTGCTTATCTGCGGAACAGGTGTTGGCATCTCGATTGCAGCAAACAAAGTTCATGGTGTGCGTGCAGCCGTATGCTCGGATATCACGACAGCGCATCTTGTTAAGGAACACAACAATGCGAACATTATCGCATTCGGTGCACGTATCGTAGGAATCGAGACCGCAAAGGATATCGTGAAGGCTTATCTGGATGCCAAGTTCCTTGGCGGACGTCACCAGACAAGAATCGATATGATTTCTGACATTGAGACAAGAAATAATGCTTGATAAATATGGCATTTTATAGTAAAATGGATTAATGAGAGAGTTTTTACTCGTAATTTAAGGAGGAAGATCGAATGATTTCAGCAGGAGATTTCAGAAACGGTGTTACGATCGAACTTGATGGTAACATTTATCAGATTATCGAATTTCAGCATGTTAAGCCGGGAAAGGGCGCAGCATTCGTTAGAACTAAGTTAAAAAATATCGTCAGTGGTGGTGTGGTTGAGAAGACTTTCCGTCCAACCGAGAAGTGCCCGACCGCTCATATTGATCGTAAGGATATGCAGTATCTGTACGCTGATGATGATTTCTATCATTTCATGGACGTAGAGACATACGACCAGATCGACCTGACAAAGGACAGCGTCGGTGATGCTCTTAAGTTCGTTAAGGAGAACGAGATGGTTAAGATCTGTTCTCACAAGGGTAACGTGTTCGCAGTTGAGCCACCTCTGTTCGTAGAACTCCAGATCACAGAAACTGAGCCTGGATTCAAGGGTGATACAGCTACAGGTGCCACAAAGCCTGCAACTGTTGAGACAGGTGCTGTCGTATATGTACCTCTGTTCGTAGAGCAGGATGATGTCATCAAGATTGATACAAGAACAGGTGAGTACCTTTCAAGAGTATAATTGATTACAGGTATATGATATTTTAAGCCGGGAAGCGTTTGCTTTCCGGCTTTTTATGTTACATATATTCCCTAAGCAGCCACATGCATGCGACCGACGCAAATACCTGCGAAAGCAGCAGGCCCCATAGATAAGCCCCGATGCCGTAACCCGGCACAAGAAACCAGATCATTCCGATGCGGATCAAACAGGCGAGCAGATTGACAAAAAGTACCTGCTTCGGGCGGCCGAGTCCGTGCAGGATACTGCTGAGCAGGCTCGATACATACATGAGAGGACAAAGCCATGCGAGGCGGCAGATGAAGCGCCCGGCAAGTGCATTGTGGAAAAGTTTGTTTCCGATCATGTCTCCTGTGAATAAGAACAGAATTGTGAAAGCAAACCCGAGAAGCAGTCCTAAACGGATTGCTTTTTTTGTTGTGCGGCGGATCTGGTTTTCGTTGGCGCGTCCCTTGGCTTCGGAGATCGCCGGAAGGAGCAGGACAGACAGCGAGTTTGTCAGGACACACGGAAATAGAATGATGGAGAGTGTCATACCGCTTAAGATACCGTAGACGCTGAGCGCTTCCGCCTGCGAATAGCCGTAAAGCTGCAGCTTCTGCGGAATCAGAAGATTCTCAAGACTTGTGCTGAATGCAACCGCAAGGCGGTTGATCGTCAGTGGGAGCACCATCGCAAGGAATGCGTATGTCATGGTACGGTTACATACAGAATCCGTCGAATAGGAGCCGCGCGGCAGGCGTTTTTCCTGAAGAAGAGCGCTCATGGACACAAGAAGTCCGAAACATTCACCGATCACAAGACCGCAGACCGCATGGAAAGCGTTCAGAGGAATGCCTTTTTCCGTAGTGACCTGAAAAATAATCCAGACACTTCCGACACGCGCAATCTGTTCAATGAGCTGGCACAGAGACGGGACGAAAGCGTTCTTTTTGCCGTAATAATAACCGTTGATGCAGGCGTGGATGCAGCACGGAAGCAGCGAATAGGTCAGCAGCACAAGAAGCGGTGCGCAGCGTGCTTCCCCGAGAAAACGCACTGCGATCCAGTCTGCGTTAAAGTACATAAAGACTCCGGTGAGGACGGACAGACTGCAGGAGAGAACGAGCCCAAGGAAGAGATAGGCCCGCGCTTTTTTTTCGCCGCAGAGGGAGTCCTCGCAGCCGCCGATCGCATCGCCGACAAACTTGGAGATGGAGGTCTGGATCGAGGAGGCGGTCAGGGCGAAGCAGAGACTGAGAACAGGTCCGGTCAACTGATAGATACCGAGTGCTTCTGCACCAATCGTGCGGGAGAGGAATATTCTATAGAAGAAGCCGATGATTCGGCTGAGGACACCGGCGGCGGTCATCAGGAGAGTGCCGGTGATCAGGGAATTTTTTTTGATGGAAGATAATGTCAAGAGAGACTCCAAATGGTAAAGATTGGTAACTATTGTATGAAGAGAGGGCACGAAATATGAGTTGTCGAATTTATATGGATCATGCGGCTACAACGGAGATGCTGCCCGAGGTGCGTGAGGCGATGGAACCGTACCTCAGGGAGGAGTATGGTAATGCGTCCACTTCCTATGATATGGGCGTGCGGATGCATGATGCCATTGAGGAGGCGAGAGAAAAAATCGCGTGGGTAATCGATGCGCAGCCGGAGGAAATCTTCTTTACGTCCGGTGGGAGCGAGTCGGATAACTGGGTGATCAAAAGTGTAGCAGGGGAGAAAAAAAATTCCGGAAAACATCTGATCACGACCAGAATCGAGCATCATGCGGTGCTTCGTTCCTGCCAGTATTTAGAGAGCCTCGGTTATGAAGTGACGTATCTGGATGTGGATGATTATGGGCTTGTTTCGGCAAAGGAGGTGGTGCATGCGCTGCGTGAGGATACGACGCTCGTATCGGTTATGACGGGAAATAATGAAATCGGAACGATTGAACCGATTGCAGACATCGGAGCGCAGCTTCGTGCGAGGGGAATTGCGTTCCACACGGATGCGGTGCAGGCGGTGGGACAGATTCCGCTTTCTATGATGCGGCTTCCGGTTGATTATCTGAGTGCGAGTGCGCACAAGTTTCACGGACCAAAGGGCGTAGGTTTTTTATATGCGCGGAAAAATCAGGATCTTTCTTCTTTTATCCATGGCGGAAGTCAGGAGCGTGGAAAACGTGCGGGAACGGAGAATGTGGCAGGGATTGTCGGCATGGCACAGGCACTTGTGATTGCAGCACAGGAGATGCCTTATACAAGAGGAAAGATTACGCGTCTTCGCAACTATTTTGCGGAGCGCGTGCGGCATGAAATCCCGAACATCCGTCTCAACGGACATCCGTATAAACGTCTGCCGGGCAATGTGAATTTCAGCATCGAGGGCATAGATGCCACGGCGCTTCTTGTGCTGCTGGAGGAGGAAGGAATCTGTGCATCCGCAGGATCGGCATGCAACACCGGGCAGACACGAATCTCACATGTGATCGAGGCAATTCGTGTGCCGGAGAACTATGCTGCAGGCAGCGTGCGTTTTACGATGGGACGCGATACGACCAGGCGCGATGTGGATGCCTGCGTGGATGCATTGAAGCGATGTGTCATAATATTGCGGCAGGGATAAAATGTTCCATGGCAGTGGCAACGCCGTCCGATTCGTTATCGTCGGTCACATAGTCCGCCTGCTCCCTGACGGCCGGTGTGGCATTGCCCATCGCAACACCGATTCCGGCAGCTTTGATGATGGCAAGGTCGTTTTCCGTGTCGCCGATTGCCATCGTTTCTGCCGGATCGATGGACAGAATCTCGGCAAGTGCACGCAGAGCTACGCCTTTGTTGACGCCGGCACGTGTAAATTCCAGATTGTTGTATCCTCCGCAGACGCTGGTTACGTTTGGATTGGATTCCAGATAATTTTTGACTTCCGCGCGATCCTTAAAGATACCATTCTCGTCCGGATAGAAGTTGAGCGTCATCTTCTGGACTTTCAGATGGTTGTCCCGGATGAACTGCGGAAGATCATCCACGCGTTTTCTCGTGTTTAAGATATAGTGTTTTAATGCTTCCGGGACGACGAGACGCTCACCGTTTTTTACGCACTGCACCGGACTGTAGCCGTTGCCGCCGATGAACGCGTCCATATGGATATCCTTCGTCAGAAGATATTCGACGATCGGAACGAACAGATCTTCCTCCATCGCTTCTTCGCGCAGGCATTTTCCGGTTTCAATTTCATAGATCGCGCTTCCGTTCGCGGTGATCGCGTAGCGGATGCCGCTTCCTTTGATCTGGTCAAATGGCAGACCATTCAATGGGCGACCGGTGGAAATCACGACTGCGATGCCGAGTTCGGTTGCTTTTTTTATCGTGTCAAGGTTGCGTCTGCTGATGCGGCTTTCGTGGTTAAAAAGCGTTCCATCGAGATCAAGCGCAACGAGTTTGATATTTTTCATATTGATACCTTCCTGAATATGAGTTAATATGATTTCTGAGATATACACCCTATTGGGTGCAATCTGAGAAATCAATAAACGAAATGTAAATTACACTTTAAAACGTAATTCATTATATAGGGAAATTACAGATTGGGCAAGAGTCCATCTGTAACGTGTGCGCGGATCGCGTTGTAACCCGTGGCTGAAATACGAATAAGTCGTTACGTTTGGGTCATATTGATACAGAAAGACAGTGGCTGCTTTGGTTTATGGGGAGCAGTACGAAAGAGAGGAAAACGATGACAAAAGCAGAGTTTGTCAGACTGATAAATGAAAATGGTCCGATCATCTTAGACGGAGCGACAGGAACAAATCTGATGGAAGCAGGAATGCCGATTGGTGTCTGCCCTGAGCAGTGGGTGATGGAGCATCCGGAGGTGCTCCTTAAGATGCAGCGCGAGTATGTAGAAGCAGGATCGCACATCGTGTATGCGCCGACATTTACCGGAAACCGGATCAAACTCGAAGAGTATGGATTACAGGACCGTCTGGTGGAAATCAACACAACGCTGGTAAAATTGTCGAAGCAGGCGGTGGACGGTAAGGCTTTGGTTGCCGGAGACATGACGATGACCGGACAGCAGCTTTTCCCGATGGGTGAGCTGATGTTTGAGGAATTGGTGGATGTGTATAAGGAGCAGGCGGGCGTGCTTGCGGAAGCGGGCGTGGATCTGTTTGTAGTAGAGACGATGATGAGTCTGCAGGAGTGCCGTGCGGCGGTTCTTGCGATCCGTGAAGTCTGTGATTTGCCAATCCTGGTAACACTGACTTACAACGAGGATGGAAGAACGCTTTTTGGCACACCTCCTGAAACGGCGGTTGTCGTATTGCAGTCGCTCGGCGTGGATGCGATCGGTGTCAACTGCTCGACCGGTCCGATGGAGATGGTTCCGCTCGTGGAGACGATGGCAGAGTATTCGACGGTTCCGCTCATTGCAAAGCCAAATGCCGGACTTCCGGAACTGGAAGGTAAGAAGACTGTTTACCGCATGACTCCGGAAGAGTTTGCAGAGGCCGGAGTGGCATTGGTTAAGGCTGGAGCTGCAATTGTCGGCGGATGCTGCGGAACGACAAAGGAACACATCCGTGCTTTGGCGGACGCCGTGCGCGGCATGGAGATTCTCAAGCCGCTTGCAACGCATAGAAGAATTTTAGCCTCGGAACGACAGAATGTAGAAATTACATTGGACGGTGGATTTATCGTGGTCGGCGAGCGTATCAATCCGACCGGCAAAAAGAAGCTGCAGGCAGAGCTTCGCGAGGGCAGGCTGGATCTGGTTCGCGAGATGGCGATGGCGCAGGAGGAGAACGGCGCGCGCATTCTCGATATCAATATGGGAATGAATGGTATTGATGAAAAAGAAATGATGAAGCAGGTCATCTATGAAGTGTCTTCGACGGTGGACTGTCCGCTTTGTATTGATACCAGTCATATTGATGTCATGGAAGAGGCATTGCGCATTTACCCGGGACGTGCACTCATCAACTCGATCTCTTTAGAAAGTGAGAAAATCGAGAAGATGCTTCCAATCGCAAAGAAGTATGGTGCAATGTTTGTACTTCTTCCGCTATCGGACGAGGGACTTCCAAAAGATGGCGAGGAAAAAAAGCACATTATCGAGACCGTGTATGACAGGGCGATGGAGATGGGCATGGCACATGAGGACATCGTTGTTGATGGTCTTGTTGCCACGATCGGAGCAAATCCGGAAGCCGCCAGAGAATGTTATGAGACCATTGCATACTGTAAAGATGTGCGCAAGCTTCCGACCATCTGTGGTCTGTCCAATATTTCATTTGGACTGCCGGAGCGTATGTATGTCAACACAGCATTCCTGACGATGGCAATCTGCGAAGGCCTGACCATGGCAATCGCCAACCCATCACAGGAACTTCTGATGAATGCTGCTTTTGCTTCGGACATGCTTCTTCACAGACCGGACAGTGACATCCGTTACATTGAGCGCATGAACCGTCTGGCAGAGCAGAAAGCAGAGTATGAGACTGTTGTGGTTAAGAAGACGCCTGCAGAAAGCACCGGTCAAAAAGAGAGCAGCGGTGCGGATGCAATCGATGCAATCAAGGATCATCCGATTTTTACAGCTGTCCTCAAAGGAAGCAAAGGAACGATTCTCGATGAAGTAAAGAAAGCACTGGACGCAGGGGTAAAACCGGATGCGATTATCAACGATTATCTGATCGCGGCAATTAATGAAGTAGGTGTTCTTTTTGATAAGAAAAAGTATTTCCTCCCACAGCTCATCGGCAGTGCGAATACGATGAAGAAAGCAATCGATTACCTTGAGCCGATGCTAGAGCGCCGCGAGGATGCCGGCCAGATGCCGACGCTTGTGATTGCTACAGTAGAAGGCGATATTCATGATATCGGAAAGAATCTTGTTGTACTCATGCTCAAAAATTACGGATATAATGTCATCGATATGGGCAAAGATGTCCCTTGTGAAGATATTGTTGATACTGCAATACGCGAAGATGCCGCCATCATCGGACTTTCCGCACTCATGACCACCACGATGATGCGGATGCAGGATGTTGTGGAAATCTGCAAAGCAAAAGGCTGTAAGAGCAAGGTGATTATCGGTGGTGCCTGCATTACGCAGAGCTTTGCAGATGAGATTGGAGCCGACGGATATTCCAGGGATGCGGCGGAGTGCGTGAAGCTGGTGGAGCGATTGCTGGCAAATTAGGTTTTACACATAGTAAAAAAATGGACGCGCGGCGTAAGATAATATTATATAAGACATTCGCCGCGCGTGAATTATAATGTAGGAATCAAGATGTTTTAAGTAGTACTAAAAATGACTTGGAACAAGTAATTTGAAAAAAATAAAAAAAGTTGTTGACATTTGTTCTCGGCCAAGATATAATAACGAAGTCGGTTGCGAGAGCGGCCAACACAAATGGGATCTTAGCTCAGCTGGGAGAGCATCTGCCTTACAAGCAGAGGGTCACAGGTTCGAGCCCTGTAGGTCCCATTATCAGAGAAATCTGATTCAATTAAATATGGCGAGGTGGCTCAACTGGCTAGAGCGTCCGGTTCATACCCGGGAGGTTGAGAGTTCGAGTCTCTCCCTCGCTACTACATGAGCTTGCGAAGTGTCGCAAGCTTTTTTTTACTACATAGAAAATTCTTTGGAATTCTCTATGCAACAAAAGAAAAATTGCAAGTACGTGCACACTTTATTTAAAATAGTGCAAAGTTAGGAAAGGATAGGCATATGTTACGACCGAAAATTGGACTCGACTGGGACGATGTGACTGCCCCGTTCAACAGTATCGCAATCGAGATGGCAAATGAAAAATACAAGATAGAACCACCGCTTCGGCTGGAAGATATCACTTCCTGGGAAAATACGGGACGGGCATCAATTATCAAAGAATTTTACAGTGATGAAAAGCTGTACGAGAAGCAGCTTGTGCCGGAAAAAAATAAAAAAGCGGTGCGCAAGCTGATGGAGATTGCAGATGTATATTTTATTACAGCAGTTGCACCGGCTTTTATGGGCATCCGGGCCAGACAGATTCTGTCTGCATTTCCGGAGTTTCCGCCGGAGAATATTATTTTAGGAAACGCCAAGAATCTGGTACAGTTTGACATTATCTTGGATGATGCAATTCATAATGTGCTGGAGACTCCGGCAACGTATCCGGTACTCATGCGTAAGCCATGGAACTGGAAGATGACAGGACTTCTTTCCGTGAATGCACTGCCGGAATTTGTATCGCTCGTAAAGCAGATCATACATGCGTCGCAATCGAAGGTCAGTCAAATCGAAGCATCTTCGGTGCTTGCGCTTGTGGGTCCATCCGGTTCCGGAAAAAGTGAGATTACCCGGCAACTCTGCAGGGACGAACGTTTTATAAGTCCAAAAACATACTGTACAAAGCAAAGCGAAAAGCATCATTATCTGACTGAGGAAGAATTCAAAAAGCAGAAGTTCTTTGAGCAGACGATGTATGCCGGAGTAAAGTACGGAACGAAGAAAGAAGATATCCAAGGCGTTTTGGATGAAGGAAAATTTGTGGTGATGCCATTGGATATGTGTGGGGCAATTGCCATGAAACGGCATTTTCCGACCGTTATTATTTATATTGCAAAAGACAAAGAAGAAATGATCGCGGATATCGTGCAGTCGGATTTTTCGGTGGAGGAGAAAACACTGCGTATACTTTCTCTAGATGCGGAGAAGCGAAACCGCGAGATTTGCGATGTTACAGCGGATAATCGGGATGGAAAAGGAATGGAACGGATTGTCAATTTGTTATAAATAGAAGTTATAACCAGCTATAAAAATAAAGAACTAACACTTTTCCTATGGAAATGGTATGATTTAAACAAGTTAAGGGACGGACCACAAAAAGTCCTCCATATTGAATCAGAAAAAAGCTTTCAGGAAAAGGAGATTATAATTATGGCAAAGAAACATTACGCAGACAGAAATTTAAAATTTGAAACATTACAGTTACATGTAGGACAGGAAAGTGCAGATCCTGTTACCGATGCAAGAGCAGTTCCGATTTATCTGACATCTTCTTATGTATTCCACAACAGCCAGCATGCAGCTGACCGTTTCGGATTAAGAGATGCAGGAAACATTTACGGACGTCTGACCAACCCGACAGAGGATATCTTCGAGCAGAGAATCGCAGCTCTTGAAGGTGGTGTGGCAGCACTCGCTGTTGGATCAGGTGCAGCAGCACTGACTTATGCATTCCAGGCAGTTGCACATGCAGGAGATCATATTGTAGCAGCAAAGAACATCTACGGTGGAACTTACAATCTTCTTGCACACACACTTCCGGATTATGGAATTGAAGCAACTTTCGTAGATCCATTTGATTACGATGCGATTGAGGCAGCAATCAAGGACAATACCAAGGCAATCGAAATCGAGACACTTGGAAATCCAAACTCTGAAGTTGTAGATATCGAGAAGATCGCAGGAATCGCTCATGCACATGGAATTCCGCTTATCGTAGATAACACATTTGCAACTCCATATCTGGTTCGCCCAATTGAGTATGGCGCTGATATCGTTGTTCATTCAGCAACCAAGTTCATTGGTGGACATGGTACAACCATCGGTGGTGTTATCATCGACAGTGGCAAATTTGACTGGACAGCATCTGACAAATGGCCATGGTTAACTGAGCCAAACGTATCTTACCATGGAGTAAGCTTCGCAAAAGATTGCGCTCCGGCAGCATTTGCAACATATATTCGTGCAATCTTACTTCGTGATACAGGTGCAACAATTTCACCGGTACATGCATTCATTTTCTTACAGGGATTAGAGACATTGTCTCTTCGTGTAGAGCGTCATGTAGAGAATGCATTAAAGGTAGTAAAATACTTAGAGAGTCAGCCACTCGTAGAGAAGGTAAATCATCCTTCTATCTCAAAAGATCCGGAGCAGCAGGCACTGTACAAGAAGTATTTCCCGAATGGTGGTGGTTCTATCTTTACATTCGAGATCAAAGGTGGCGCAGAAAAAGCACAGGAATTCATCGATAACCTTGAGCTGTTTTCACTTCTTGCAAATGTAGCTGATGTGAAGTCTCTTGCAATTCATCCTGCAAGCACAACACATTCTGAGTGCAATGAGGCTGAACTTTTAGATCAGGGAATCAAGCCAAATACCATTCGTCTGTCTATCGGTACAGAAAATGTAGACGATATTATTGAGGATCTTGATGAGGCATTTAAGGCGGTACAGTAAGCCGGAACTTAAGTAAGAAATGTTCTCATTTTAGAACATCGAAATCCATTGAATTTCATATTCAAGGGGTATAGAATAATCCTTAGCTAATAATTAAATTATAGATAGATAAGGAGAATTGAAATGTTTGGTTTTGGACAACTCATTGATATTTTGAAGAAAAACCCAAAGAAAATCGTATTTACAGAGGGTAGTGATCCACGTATTTTAGAGGCATCTTCCCGCCTGCTGGCAAGCAACTTCCTTCACCCAATCCTTGTTGGAGATGAGGCAGAGATTGAGGCAGCAGCTGAGGAGAGCGGCTTCAACATCCGTGGTGCAGAGATTATCAATCCAAAGACTTTTGACCGTATGGAAGAGATGGTTGAGCTGTTCTGTGAACTTCGTAAAAGCAAAGGTGTGACACCGGAGCAGGCAAGAGGAATTCTTTCCCAGGCAAACTATTTTGGAACGATGCTTGTAAAGATGGGGATTGCAGATTCCCTGTTAGGTGGAGCTACCTACTCTACAGCAGACACGGTTCGTCCGGCATTACAGCTGATTAAAACAAAGCCTGGCAATTCCATCGTATCTTCATGCTTTATTCTGGTTCGTCCATCTGCAACTGGTGAGAATGAAGTACTTGCAATGTCTGACTGTGCAATCAATATTCATCCTACAGAGGATGAACTCGTTGAGATCGCCGGTGAGTCCGCTGCATGTGCAAAAATTTTCGGCGTAGACCCTAAGGTTGCATTCTTAAGCTACTCTACACTTGGATCCGGAAAAGGCGAGGATGTAGATAAGATGCGTAATGCAGCACACAAGGCACATGAGAAATATCCGGAGCTTCCAATCGAAGGCGAGTTACAGTTCGATGCGGCAGTATCTCCAAGAGTTGCCCGCACAAAATGTCCGGATTCTGCAGTTGCAGGACATGCAAACACCTTTATTTTCCCGGATATCAATGCTGGTAATATCGGTTACAAGATTGCACAGCGTCTTGGAAACTTTGAAGCATACGGACCAATCCTTCTTGGCTTAAATGCACCAATCAATGATTTGTCTCGTGGATGCAACGCTTCCGAAGTATATTCTATGGCAATCATTACCGCAGCACTTGCATAAATAAATATAACAAGCAAATAACAGGGGCACAGTACAGATCGTAGCGATTTGCGCTGTGCCCTGCTTTTTTGTATAATAATAACGGTTCAAAAGGTAACAATAAGTAAAATTAAATTTATAAAAGATAACAGGAGAGAAATAATGCGTGTAGGAATGGGATATGATGTACACAAACTGGTAGAGGGACGGGATCTGATCTTAGGCGGAGTTACCGTACCGCATACGCTTGGACTTTTGGGACATTCTGATGCGGATGTGCTGGTGCATGCCATCATGGATGCGTTGCTCGGCGCGGCGGCATTGGGAGATATCGGAAAACATTTTCCGGATACAGACCCACAGTATGCGGGAATTTCGAGCATGAAATTGTTAGAACATGTCAGAAATCTGATCGAAAAAGAAGGGTATGTGATCGAGAATATTGATGCGACTGTGATCGCACAGAAACCGAAGCTTCGTCCGTATATTGAACAGATGGAGCAGAATGTGGCAGATACACTTCGGATTGCAAAAAATCAGGTAAATATTAAGGCTACGACAGAGGAAGGTCTGGGATTTACCGGAGCGCAGGAAGGTATTTCTGCTAATGCAATCTGTTCGCTGACCGGATTTTATGAGAGCAGTATGTTAGTGGGTGGCGGTGACCGCTGCAGCGGCTGCAGTGGATGCAGTCGCGGAAAATAAAAAGAGAAATACTGTCAAAAGCTTTGCTTTCTGCATAAACTATCACAGAGGATTTGAAAAAGCGGGAAGTGCATATGGGCTTTTGGAAAACAGTAAAAGAAGAGATTACAATTATCCGGGAAAGAGATCCGGCGATACATTCCAATATGGAAGTGTTTTTATATCCAAGTTTTCGCGTGATGCTCAGCTACCGGAGAGCGCACCGGCTGTATGAAAAAGGTCACTATTTTTGGGCAAGGTGGATTTCCCAGCGCGCAGCCAGAAAAAGCGGAATTGAAATTCATCCGGGTGCGCAGATTGGAAAGGGCCTGTTTATTGATCACGGAAGTGGTGTGATTATCGGGGAGACAACGATTATCGGGGATAACTGTACACTTTATCAGGGCGTGACTTTAGGAGGAACCGGCAAGGAGCAGGGAAAGCGCCATCCAACACTTGGAAATAACGTGATGGTCTCCGCAGGAGCGAAAGTGTTAGGCTCTTTTAAGGTGGGCGATAACAGTAAAATCGGCGCGGGTGCAGTTGTGATCAAAGAAGTGCCGGATAACGCGACAGTCGTCGGTGTTCCGGGGCGGGTGGTAAAACATAATGATGTCAGACTGCCACAGGAAGATATGGATCAGACGAATCTTCCGGACCCGGTGGAAGAAGAAATTGCCAAGTGGCGCAGGCAGACAAAGCAGATGCAGGAAGCAATTGCCCGGTTTGCTGCGAAATTTGAGCAGATATCCGAAAAAAATGCGGATTAGATATAGGATTTTTACCGGAAATATTGTAAAATAATAAGTAATACATTTAGAAAACAGAGGATGGAAAGATGGAGAATAAATTTCGCTTTTACAATACGTTAACAAGACAGATTGAGACAGTCATTCCTCATGAGGATGGAAAGATTGCAATGTATACATGCGGACCGACCGTATATCATTTTGCGCACATTGGAAATCTTCGCAGTTATATCATGGAAGATGTGCTTGAAAAAGGACTGCGCTATGTCGGTTATGATGTAAAACGTGTAATGAATATCACAGATGTCGGACATTTATCTTCTGATGCAGACACTGGTGAGGACAAAATGCTCAAAGGCGCAAAGCGCGAGCACAAGACAGTCATGGAAGTGGCAAAGTATTACACAGATGCATTCTTTAGTGATTGTAAGAAATTGAATATCAAGAGACCGGATGTCGTAGAGCCGGCAACCAATTGTATTCCGGAATTTATTCACATGATCGAAGTCTTATTGGAGAAGGGATACGCATATATTGCCGGGGGCAACGTATATTTCGATACAAGTAAGCTGGAGGATTATTTTGTATTTTCTTCCGCAGTAGAGAAGGAACAGCTTCAGGTTGGTGTCCGTGATGATGTTGAGGCGGATGAGAACAAGCGGAATGTCAATGACTTTGTACTCTGGTTTACCAGGTCAAAATTTGAGGATCAGGCATTGAAGTGGGATAGCCCATGGGGCGTAGGATATCCGGGATGGCACATCGAGTGCTCCTGCATCAGTATGAAACATCTCGGCGAGTATATGGATATTCACTGTGGAGGTGTGGACAATATCTTCCCACATCATACAAACGAGATCGCACAGTCAGAGTCTTACCTTGGACATAAATGGTGCAATTACTGGTTCCATGTGAACCATCTGAATGACCAGTCCGGCAAAATGAGCAAATCCAAGGGCGATTTCCTTACCGTGTCTTTACTCGAAGAAAAAGGATACGATCCGATTGCATACCGTATGTTTTGTCTGCAGTCACATTACCGTAAGCCGCTTGTATTCTCATATGAGAATCTGGACAACGTAGAGAGTGCCTACGAGAAACTGGTAAAGAAGATTGCCGGATTAAAAAATGAAGGGGAAGTTGACCAGAAGGCATTTGACGCATATAAAGCAAAATTTGAGGATGCGATCTGCAATGATCTGAACACTTCTATGGCGATTACGGTTGTATATGACGTTGTAAAAGCCGATATCAATGATGCAACCAAACTTGCATTGCTGAATGATTTTGACCGCGTGCTTTCGCTCAATCTTACAACTGCAGGGGCAAAGCTTCTCGAAGCAGGTACTGCCGTAGATGCAGAACTTGAGACCTTTATTAACGAGAAGATTGCAGAGCGTGCAGCTGCAAAGAAAGCGAAAGATTTTGCAAAGGCAGATGCCATCAGAGATGAACTTTTAGCAAAGGGCGTTGCAATTAAAGATACCCGTGAAGGGGTTGTTTGGGAGCTTGTTTAATGGAAAAAGGAATTGACGCATATATCAGGGAACAATTTGAACTTGCAGATGTGGACATCCGGACATATTCTCCCCTCACCCTTGCATATATTGGAGATTGTATTTTTGATTTGATCATTCGCTCGGTTGTGGTTGGAAAAGGAAATACCCGGCCGAACCAGCTGCATCAGCGGACCAGCAGCATTGTCAAGGCGCATACGCAGGCACTCATCATAGAGTATTTAGAGCCGCAGCTGACACAGGAAGAAGCGGATATATACCGCAGAGGCCGCAATGCAAAATCCTATACGATGGCAAAGAATGCCACGATGGCAGATTACCGTAAGGCTACAGGGCTCGAGGCGGTAATTGGTTATCTTTATCTGACGGATCAGTTCGCGCGTGCAGTAGAACTGACAAAGAATGCAATCGATGGATTAAAATTGTCCGTATAGTCAATGGCGGACAAAAAATAGAACATCTATCAGTGACGAAAGCAGAGAAAACAGGTAGAAAAGGAAAAATACATGGGATACGAAGAAAGCAAAATTGAGGGACGCAATGCGGTATTAGAGGCATTTCGTTCCGGAAAGACAATTGATAAATTGTATGTACTCGACGGCTGTCAGGATGGACCGGTGCGTTCCATCACGAGAGAGGCGAGAAAGCACGACACCATCATCAATTATGTGGCAAAAGAACGTCTCGATCAGATTTCAGAGACAGGAAAACACCAGGGTGTGATCGCGGTATCTGCGGCCTATGAATATGCGGAAGTGGAAGATATTCTTGCAGCAGCAGAAGCAAAAGGGGAACCACCGTTTATTATTATTCTCGATGGAATCGAAGACCCACATAATCTTGGTGCGATTTTGCGTACCGCCAATCAGGTGGGAGCGCATGGCGTGATCATTCCAAAGCGCCGTGCAGTGGGGCTTACACCGACGGTTGCCCGCACTTCGGCGGGAGCAATCAATTATACACCGGTTGCAAAAGTGACAAACATCTCCAACACAATGAAGGAGTTAAAGGACAAGGGCATGTGGTTCGTATGTGCTGATATGGATGGAACCGTCATGTATGACATGGATCTGACCGGGCCGATTGGTCTTGTGATTGGAAATGAAGGGGAAGGTGTCAGTCAGCTGGTAAAAAAGAATTGTGATATGGTAGCATCGATTCCGATGAAGGGCGATATTGATTCGCTGAATGCATCGGTGGCAACCGGCGTATTAGCATATGAAATTTTACGCCAACGCATGAAAAAGGGATAATATCCGGGAAGGGAAGAGGGGATGTGTTACGACGCATTTTCCGATGAGGAACTGATTGCAAAATTAAGAAGGGGAGAGAATGAAGTGACGGACTACATTCTTGAAAAATATAAACCTCTTGTCCGGAAACGGACGAATGCCATGTATCTGATGGGAGGCGAGACAGAGGATCTTATTCAGGAGGGGATGATTGGCCTTTTTAAGGCAATCCGTGACTATCAGGAAGAACGGGAAGCAAGCTTTTATCATTTTGCAGAGCTTTGCATCAATCGCCAGTTATATTCTGCACTTCAGGCATCAAACCGCAAAAAGCATCAGCCACTGAATACTTATATTTCATTTTCATCCGGAGAATCCGATGATGGTGTGAAAGTGGAAGATGCGCTGCTGGGACAGTCACAGAGTCCGGAGCAGCTCGTAATAGAAAAGGAAGTCTGGGAAGATTTTAAGCAACGCCTGAATGGGCGCCTCAGTAAGATGGAGAATCAGGTACTTGCGTTTTATCTGGATGGAAATAATTACATACAGATTGCGCAATTGATGAATAAATCGCCGAAATCAATTGATAATGCGCTGCAACGCATTCGGCAAAAAGTAAAACAGATGAAACAGGAAGAAAGAGGGTGAGGCTATGCAGTTTTCAAGAGTCGGAAAACATACAATTCGCTGTGTGATTTCGGAACAGGAAATTCTGGATATGGGATACACCATGGAAGAAATCATGAGTAATGGAGAACGGACACAGGAATTTGTGAATCAGATTTTTGACATGGCAGAGCAACGGTTCGAAATGAAATTTGATATGGGAATTAAAACAGTTCGCGCCGACTTTTTGTCCGATCACACGCTGGCACTCACTTTTTCGGAGCATCCGGGGTCCGATGAGATGATGGAACATTTAAAGGATATTGTGAATGGACTTATAAATTCTATTCCGCAACAGAAATGGAAAGAATTGGGAGAATCCGGGACACAGGAGAATGCAGACGGAGAAAATACAAGAGTGCTTGTTTCCATTGTATTTCACAGTATGGACATTCTCATGCGTTTTGCAAAACTTGTTGTAATGGAGAAGATTCCCTTCAATATGCTGTACAAATATCAGGATGCTTATATGCTGATTATGGATTTGTCCAATGAAAATCAGGATAGTGTGAAGCGGCTTTCGACTTTGACAGATGAGTATGCAGATGATATTCAGGTAGGGGCGCAGCGTAAAGCGTTTATTGAGGAACACGGAGAAGTAATCTTAAAAGAGAAAGCCATCGAGACATTGCAGCAGTTATAATAAGAAATAAAAAAAGTGTACATCTGACGTTGTAATCAGAATGTACACTTTTTATTATTTTGTATTCTAACCTAAAATTTTGCGGATAGATTCGATTACACGATCAGCCTGAAACGGCTTTACGATGAAATCTTTTGCCCCTGCCTGGATAGCTTCGATAACCATGGACTGCTGTCCCATAGCGGAACACATAACGCAGGTAGCGTTTGGATCAGCGGCTTTAATTTCCTTGAGTGCCTGAATACCATCTTTGTTTGGCATTGTAATATCAAGTGTTACAAGATCTGGCTTCAATTCATTGTATTTTGCAACTGCCTCTACACCATCAGCAGCTTCTCCTGCAATTTCAAATCCACCTTTCGTTAAGATATCTTTGAGCATCATACGCATGAATGCTGCATCATCAACGATTAAAATCTTTGCCATTTATATTTCCTCCTGTTTTAAAATCTGTTTTACAATGCTGACCGGATATAACTGTACCAGTCGGCTGTCGATAATATCATCAACAATCAAACGGAATGAAACTTTTACGATATCATTTCCGTTACATAACTCTTCCGGAATTTCAAAGGTTTTTTGTTCGGTACAATTGATTAGTGGGAAACCAATGTCCGTAGGCTGGCGCAACAGGGATGCCATCGAAGTTGCGATGGAACCACACATCTGGTTCATTGCCTCTGAGATTGCGGATAGTGTTAATTCATCTATCTGGATATTTGAAATGCTGGTGCCGTCACCACCCATCATAAGGTTTGCAATGATTAAAGCATCGTGTCTGTCAAGCACCATTAAATTCGTTCCATCCAATCCCTTGGTGTATGGAACCTTAATAAGAATGGTATCATCATTCCCAAGCAAAGCTTCTTTTGTTAAGACCTCGACCTTGGGAGTTGTGATATTGGTTGGCCGGTTTATGATCATACTTAGCGCGGTTGCAGCAGTACCAATGCAGATATTCGCTATCTCGCCGATGATGTCAGCCTGTTCCAGTGAAATACTCTCCATATACTTTCCTCCATAGTACCTATTTCCTAATAGTGATTATAGCAAATATCCACCAATAAGGAAAGAAAATATTTGTTTTTTTTCATTTATCATTGGTATCATACCACAGATATGGTAAAATTGAAACAGCTAAAAACGAAAAAACCTATAAAATAAAGGAGACAGAATATGGGAGAGACAGAATATCAGGAAGCCTTAAAGCTTGGAAAAAAAGAATATAAGTCCTGTGTTTATCGCGGACGTTTTCCATATCTTCCGGTTCTGGATGATATTCTTTCGAAAGAAGATATCCGGACAGAACAGAATATGGGATTGATACAGATACCATTGGATTTTGTTGTAGGTACTTCTACCGTGGGGCGTACGGTTTCCTTTGCATCGAATTTTATGCCGATTCTTGGATTGAATACGGAGTTTGCAGTTAAATGGGCAAATTTGTCAGATGCTCAGGTGAATGAGGGAATTCGTGACCCGATTGTAGCTTATGAATATATGAATCGTTATTATGTTGTGGAGGGAAACAAAAGGGTCAGCGTTTTGAAATATTTTAAAGCTGATTCGATCGTTGCAAATGTGACTCGTAAAATCCCAAAATACTCCGAAGATGAGGCGGTCAAAGTATATTATGAATATATGAAATTCAATGAAATAACGGGAATGTTCAATATTGAATTTTCAAAATTGGGGCTGGCACAGGAATTATTGGAACTTACCGGATGTACGACGCGGTGGGATGAGGATATGCGTCTGGAATTCAACAGTCTTCTGTTGCATTTTACGAGAGCATACGAGTTTCGCGGTGGCCAGAAACTGCCGATTACGGTTGGTGATGCACTTACGGCTTTTATCAATATATACGGATATAAAGAAACACTCGCAATGTCAGATGCAGAACTGAACACCAATATTGTGAAATGCTGGAATGAGTTTGTAGTTCTGACAGAAAAACAGAGTGTCGGTCTTGTCATGGATCCGACTACGGTGCAGGAAAAGAAGAGCCTGTTCAGTTATCTGCTACCAACTTCCAACCGGAAATTTACTGCAGCATTTTTGTACCCGAAGTCACCGGAGACTTCTGACTGGATCTATGCACATGAGCTGGGACGCAACTATCTGGAGGAGACATTTCCGGATCAGATTAAAACAATATGCGTTAACGATGTAAATGAAGATAATGTGGAACAGGTGCTGAATGATGTAATCCGTAAAGGTGCAGACATTATTTTTGAAGTGGCACCACAGATGATGAAACCAAGTCTGAAAGTTGCTGTGGATCATCCCGACATTAAGATTTTAAACTGCAGTCTGAATACACCACATAAATATATTCGTACTTATTATGCACGAATGTATGAGGCAAAATTCTTATCAGGTGTGATTGCCGGAGCATTGGCGGAGAATGACCGTATTGCATATATTGCGGACTATCCGATTTATGGAATGATTGCAAATATTAATGCGTTTGCGCTGGGAGCTACATTTACAAATCCACGAGCTAAGATTTATCTGGAGTGGTCTACCCAAAAGGGGTATGATCGTGATAAATTCTTACAGGAAAATGATATTCATATTGTGTCTGATCAGGATATGATTACACCAAGAGACGCCAGTCGTCAGTTTGGACTGTACCGTTTTGAAGAAGGACAGACATTGAACCTTTTGATGCCGCTTTGGAACTGGGGTATTTTTTATCAGAAGATGATTCAGAGTATTATAGCCGGAGCTTATCAGTCAGAAGGAAATTCCGAAGGGCGTGCGCTTAACTACTGGTGGGGAATGTCCGCTGGGGTGATTGACCTGATTTGTTCCAAAAATGTGCCGGTTGGAGTAAAACGTCTGGCAGATCATTTGAAGGGTGATATTAAAAAGGGAGACATCGTTCCATTTTATGGAGAAATCCATTCACAGGATGGCACCTTGCAAAATGAGAAGGAAGCAACAATGAAACCGGAAGATATCATGGAAATGGATTGGCTGGTAGACAATGTAGTGGGAAGTATTCCTGTTATGGAGACACTGATTGATGCAGCAAAATCCGTTGTGCAATTAAAAGGGGTAGAGGAAACAAAGTAGCATGAAAATACTATTTATAGCAGATGAAGAGTCGAAAATATACTGGGATTTTTTTAAGAAGGAGCAATTTGAGGGGATTGACCTTATTATATCCTGTGGAGACTTAAAACCGGAGTATCTGTCGTTTTTGGCAACGATGACGACAGTTCCGGTACTTTACGTCAGAGGCAATCATGACGATAAATATGAAAAGTATCCGCCGGAAGGATGCATATGTATTGAGGATTGTATTTACAATTTCAATGGAATACGTATTCTTGGACTTGGCGGTTCCTACCGGTATAAGCCGGGAATCAATCAATATACCGAATTTCAGATGACCCGCAGAGTCAGTAAGCTGTTTTGGAAAATTACATTTAACAGGGGCTTTGATATACTCGTAACACATTCACCGGCAAAAGGAGTTCATGATGGGGAAGATATGTGCCATCGGGGATTTCAGATATTTAATCGCCTGATCGCAAAATATCATCCAAAATATTTTGTTCATGGACATGTGCATATGAATTACGGAAGGCAGTTTCCGAGGGAGGATCATATCGGGGATACATGTGTGGTGAATGCATTTGAGCGATATGTGATAGAAATATAGGTAGAAATATAGGTAGAAATGTATGAGAAGTGATGAAAAAAAAGCCATTCTTTTAATCGTTAAGACAGCAGCACAATTGAAGACGGATGATATCAATGAATTGAATGCCGTACTTGGTTATGCAAAAGAAAGTAAATTGTTCACAGAAACTGTTTTTGGCAAACGATTTATTCAAAGGCTTGAGGAACTAAAGAAGAAAACCGATTACGAGCACAAATGCATTTTATGCGGTCATCCGGTTACCGGTATTATATGCAATACCTGTCTGGAACAGTTGCTTCCGGCGGTAGAGAAAGAATACGCCGGCGACATTTCGGTGGAAGCAAAAGAAGAAAGTCAAAATACGTTTGGAGAACAGCCTGCCAGAACACATTTGAACAAAACAGAGCAGAATCAGGAGCCGGAATGGCTCATGGATGAATTGGTAAAGAATCTGGATTCATCGATGGATCACCTTGCCAATCAGAAGTCTGTGCAAAATCTTGAAAAAATAATGTATGCGTTACTGTTTTTGTGTGTTTTTAATATGGTAGGGATGATATTAATTTTACTCATGCTAAAAGGCGTGATTGTGTAAGGAGAGAACATGGCAGAGAACAGAGGTACGATGGGTGGATTTGCCGCAGTTAATAAACCGGAAGGAATCATAGAAAACTGTTATTGTTCCACACAGCTTTCAGGCAGTCAGTTTGTTGCAGGAGGTTTCATTGGAAAGAATGACGGCGGAATTGCCAAAAGTTATTGCGAAGAGAAAACAAAAAAGCTAAGTGGAAATTTTGCAGGTACGCGAAAAGGTAAGGCTACAGACTGCTATTATGTTGCGGAAAAAAGCACAAAAGACGAAGAAAAAGATTGCATTATTAGCAGTGATGTGTTGCGAGCAAAAGAAAATTGCAAGAAGCTCGGCTTTGATATGAATGAAATATGGGAATATGCTGAGCAGGAACCTCACTTACGATTCCAGCCGGAAAAATGGATGGAGCAGGTGGAAATCAAAGGGCAGCAGGTAGTCCATATCAAAAATATGCAGGATTTGATGCAGTTTGCAGAATCAGTGAATGCCGGAGATCATAAGAGTATCAATGCGATTGTCCGCCTTGAGAACAGCATTGATTTAAAGGGGCAGCAGTGGACGCCGATTGGTTATAAACGCATAAATGCATTTGCAGGTTTATTTGATGGAAATGGATATACCATACGGAATTTTGTCATTCGTGATGATGAAGTGATGCAAAAAGGTTTCTTTGGATATTTGAAGGGATCTGTTTGTAATCTCTGTGTGGATTGCATGATCAAAGGTGCCGGTAATATAGGTGCGTTGGTGGCAACCAACGAGGGTATAATTTCCTGTTGTGGAGCTGTGACGGAAATCCATGCAAGGGGACAGGAGTTGAATGTAGGAGGTCTGGTTGCTGTCAATGCCGGCAGGGTTTATAAAAGCTATGCTGCAGGAAAAGTCACAGGCAAAGCTTTATTTGTACTTCCGCTGGCGATGGCGGCTTCAGCAGCAGTGCTTGCTTTTGGCATCTGGGTGGTAAATCCGTTCCACAGTACCGGTGCGAATGCAGTGTACCAGCCGATTGCAGCAGACCCGGGACAGACAAAATCAAATGTTACGTATGAGTCGGATACGCAGAATGCGGGGGCAAAGCATACGTTGTCATTTCAGTTTCAGGAACAGCTGGACGTGAGCCTTTCCACCGGAGAGTGTGAGATTAATTTCGTGAATCCGGAGAGTGACGATTATAATATTGTTGTAGAATTGCAGATTTCGGATAAAGACGCGATAAAGTTAATGGGAGGAACCGGACGACCGGAAGAACTTCAGAGTGCGTTAGAGAGCGCGGATGATTATGATCCGGAGAAGGGAAGAGTTACCATTGCTGCATCCGGAACAGTGTCTCCTGGCTATGCACTGGAAAAACTTACCATGAGCAACTATTCGAAGATACATTTGAAATCGGGCGAGATTAAGGGTTATGTGGTGCTTGTCCCGTTTGATCCTGTGACAAATGACCGGGCGATGGTGCAGTCGGAAATGCCGGTAACCATCAATCTGATTGATTAGGAGGTTTGTGATGGAACGAAAACAAAATCTCCGGTCCGTGACGGGAAAAAAGAAGCGGTATGTCATGATTGCATGTATTGCAGTGATGCTGGTACTTGCAGCTGTATTGATAATTTATGCGGCGACACATGAAAAGAAGAGTTTTCACCAGCCGGAAATGGACAGCCATGCGGTGGAAGGCACTCCGCAACCGGATTCGGGCTTTTTATATGGAGAGGTTCCGACAAAGTATGCATATCATTTCAGCATGGCGGCAAATCTGTATATGCAGCCGGATCAGTCTGTCTATGTGTATTTTACAAACGCATCGGAAAATACAGAACTTTTACGTTGTGAAATTACCGATGCAAAGAGTGAGAAAGTTTTGTATGAGAGTGGTGTGATAAAGCCGGGAACTTATATCGAAAAGCTGTCTCCGACCATGGATCTCGACAATACGGCGAGAGACATTACCGTCAAAGTATATGCTTATAAAGACGGGTCTTGGTACAGCGCAGGAACAACGATCATGAACATGAAACTTCAGCCTTGGTAATGTGATAAAGCTACATATGATATTGCAATTTTTGTGCAAAAGTAGTACTATAGAACTATGTAAAACATGGAAGTAAAAATGATATTTCAAGGAGGAATACAGATATGAAGAGAAAATTTTTATCAATGGCACTTGCTGCAGTACTTGCAACAACGATGCTGAATGTGCCGGTTACTGCGTATGCGGATGCTGGAACTTCTAAAGTAGAAGATATGGCAGATGAACAGACGCCAGATGACCTTGTTAGTGGAAATGAGACTATTGGGGAGGAACAGTCAATTGATGTTACCTCCAAGGAAGTTGGAAATGAGCACAAAATTATTTATTCTGTTGAAATTAGCTGGGGAGCTATGAACTTTGAATATAATTATGGATCAGTATGGGATCCGGCAACTCATTCATATTCTTCAGGAGAAAAAGAAGGGTCATGGAAGACAAGCTGCTTGAATGGAACAAACAATAAGATCTCTGTTGAAAACAATTCAAATTATCCGGTAACAGTTGATTTGTCATTTAAAAAGGAAGATGGAAGATTCAATGTAGGTAATTCAGGCACCGCAGTAAGAGGTGTATTTAGCGATGATAATGAGAATTTGAAGAATAATATTAATGGAGATTCTGTAGAAAAATGTGGTAAAACAGGTATAATTTCTGTCGACTTGGCAACTGATGATAAAGAGGGAAGGTATACTGTCAAAGGAAAGAGTGATGCAGCATCTTTGAATGGTGGAAATGGTGCAAATACTTCTATGACAAGATATTTTGGTTTATGGGGAACTCCAGACAAAGGACAAGCAAAGAGCGAGGGCGCAAAAGCCGGTACAATTACTGTCTCGGTAAAACCATATCATCAGAAATAATACATAAAAGGAGAGCCGGTAAGAAGGGGAGTTTCTTACCGGCTTGATTATGAAAAAATATATGAAAAAGTTTTTGTTTGAAAAGGTTTATTTCCTTTCGACAATTATTACTATACGGTAAGAATGTGAAAATCATATGTCACATATATGAAGAAATTGTAAAAGAAATACATACGATTCATGACAATAAAAGAAAACCAATCGTCGAAAGATAAGACGGTTGGTTTTCTTTTATTTTAACAGTTCCGTAATATTGAGTGTAAGATCCGGGTATAAAAAAAGAGCTGATGACGGGAATTGAACCCGTGACCCCTTCCTTACCAAGGAAGTGCTCTACCTCTGAGCCACATCAGCAATATCTTGACTTGCGTCAACTATTGCATTTTACAATGATTTGAGCGAACTGTCAAGATATTTCAAAAAATAAAACCAATATTTTTGAATCGGTATTAAGTTGCAAGATCTAACTGCTGCACCGTTCCGGCATTTCCGTTTTCATATAAGAACACACCGCTTTTACGAATCTGTGCATTTGTCTGATTATCGGTCAAATTGTTTAACGCAAAATCTGTATTTTCATATCCGAGATAGATTGCACCCACACCTGCCTCAGAGAGCGTCAGAAGCTTATCGTTTCCGTTCTCGTCTTTGGTCCAGATGCGTAGTTTTTGAAAGATTTCATCTGCTTCATCGATCCAGCCGTTTTCATCTTTGTCATAGGCGGCAAGATCGGCAAAACCGTTGCCGCTTTGCGTGCCGAACAGCTCGGAGCCGTCGTTGATGATGCCGTCCCCGTTTCTGTCCAAAGCGAGGTAACCGCTGCCGGAATTGAGCATCGAGATGGAATCGTCGGAACCATCGGCATCAATATCAAAATAAAATTTCTGATCCGATACGTTGGCAATATTACTGTCCAGGTTGATGACAAGTGGATCGCAGAGACGTGGCTTGCCAAAATCCACAACACTTTCGGACATCTGTGTGAAGGAACGGGACATCTCAAGACTGAGATTAAAAGAAATTTCCCGGCCGTCGGCAGTACGCACAATTCCCTGGGTATCAAAGCAGGTAGTTTCCTGTTCGGAATAATAAAAGTACTGATAGGTCTGTCCGCCTTCTCCTGTCAGAGAGTTTGCATCATTTGAAGCAGAGGCGAGGGTATCAGAGAAAGATGTTGTGTCAGAGGTATCTGTTGTCGGATTCGATTCATCGTATCGGCTTCCAAATAAAATATAAAGAAGATAGTCGATCGCCTGTTGGCGGATTTTCTGAATCGAAGAAATATTAGACTGCAGATTGTTGCGATGCACATTTGGAGTAGATAGAAAACGCTGCATCAGATCATCCATGGTATCTCCCTTAGAATCTTCGTTTGCGTTCATGGAAGCATTGCCGTTTCCGGTATCTTTTTGTCCATTGTGGCTTTCCGTATAGATGGATTCCTGACGTGACTGTGCGTCATGCATGGAAAATATCGTTGCACCGGAATTATCCCAACGTGTTGTGTTGGTAATGCTTGTTTCTGAAGAACGGTAAGTTCTTCGTGCATTCGTATGCATGGTATTAGACTGAATAATCAATAGGTTCACCCTTTCTATTTAAGTGAAGAATAAAAGGACGGTCTCCGCGAAAAATTCCTTTTTGTTCGTGGATACCGTCCCTGGTCTTTCCTTAGGTTATTGAGTTGTCTGCATATTCGGCCGAATTGCATTTACATCATATATATCGGCAAAACAAAAAAATAATAAAGCTTTTACGGAAAATATGTTATAATGCGGGTAAAGACAGACTCACCGTTGCACAGGCGGATGAGAAAAGGAGGGAAAACAAGTGGCAGAAAATGCAACAGAATCAATGAAGGACTATGAAAAGGAGCTGGAGCGTTCTTTTCGAACGATCAATGAAGGTGATATTGTAAGCGGAACAGTAATTGCAGTATCCGAGGAAGATGTAACCTTAGATCTCAATTATTATACGCAGGGAATTATCAAAACTGAGAATCTGAGCAACGATCCGGATTTTAATCCGAAGGAGCAGCTGCAGATCGGTGATGAGATTGAGGCAACCGTGATCAAAGTGGATGATGGAAACGGCAACATTGAACTTTCAAAGAAAGAAGCAAATGATGTGCTGGCATGGGATAAGCTGGCAGAAATGATGGAGAACGAGACGGTTGTGAATGTTCGCATCAAAGAGAGTGTACCAAGCGGTGTTGTTACCTTCTTAGAGGGAATCCGTGCATTCATTCCGGCATCACAGCTTTCTACAGATTACGTGGAAGATACCGACAAGTGGATTGGAAAAGAAGTGCCGGTAGAAGTCATCAATGTGGATAAAGAGAAAAATAAACTGGTTTTATCTGGAAAAGTCGTGGCAAGAAAGCAGCAGGAAGAAGAGCGCAACCATCGTATTGCAATGCTTGTTCCGGGAACGGTTGTAGAGGGAACTGTAGAATCCATTATGCCATATGGCGCTTTTATTAATCTTGGAAATGGAATCAGCGGACTGGTACACATCTCTCAGATATGCCAGAAACGCATCGGTTCCGTGCATGAAGTATTAAAAGAAGGACAGAAAGTAAAGGCAAAAATTATCAACACAAACGATAATCGTGTCAGCCTGAGCATGAAAGCTTTAGAAGAAATTATGCCGGATGAGGTGGAAAATGAGGAGAGCGCACAGGCAGAGGAATATATTTCCAATGAAAATGCATCCACAAGCCTTGGAGCTTTGCTGTCTGGCTTGAAAATATAAAAATAAGATAACAATTCAGAAAGACTGAAATATAAAAACGCGTGGCAAGATGCTACGCGTTTTTATAATAGTTCATTACTTTATTGACATAATTTTGTGTTTCTTTAAATGGTGGGATGCCACCGTATTTGTCAACATTGCCGGAGCCTGCATTGTATGCGGCTAAGGCAAGGGAGATATCTCCGTTGTATTTCTTTAAGTTTGATGCAATCACCTGTGCACCGCCCATAATATTTTCTCTTGCATTATAAGCGTTAGAGATACCAAGGCTGCTTGCAGTAGATGGCATCAGCTGCATGACACCAAGCGCGCCTGCTGAACTTACAGCGTTCGGATTGAAATTGGATTCTGCTTTGGCGATAGCTTTGAGCAGATTGATATCTACGTTATATTTTTCGGAGGCTTCCTTAAAATAAGGTTCCAGTTCCGAAGGACAGCCGAGAGAATCTTTGTCAGAATCACTGGTGGTTGTCGTAGGTGTCTGTGTAGTCTCTGATGATGCGGATGTCGCAGGTGCAGGATCTGTATTCGCTGTCTCCTGCGTAGTTGCAACAGGTGCCTGCGTGGAGGAGACTGTGTATTGTGGATTAAAACCGAGAATTTTCTGCACTGTGGAGACCGATACGGCTCCGGAACCGCTTGCCGCGATCAATGCGTCCACAGCCATCTTCTGCTGTGCGCTCGTTGCAGCATCTAAAACATCTTTGAAATTGGTATTTGTTTTGCCTGTTGTCTGTTTGACCGAAGATGGTGCTGAGGATGCAGCACTCACATCAGCCAGATATGGCAATACAGTTACGCTCATATAAACTCATCCTTTGTATAGTAAACAATATTTAACGCCACTATTTTAACATATCTATTGATAAATTTGAAGTAAAAGCCGAAAATTGCTTGAATTTGTAAAATAGTTGTTGTAGCATAGATTGCAAAGTGTAGATAGGCAAGCCACTTGCCGTGGCTCACAAATAAAGCAGACAGAGGAGACCGAACATGGAAAAGAAACCATTTGTAACCAAAAGTCAGGTAGAAGAGATTGTAAAGACATATCCGACACCATTTCATTTATATGATGAAAAAGGAATTCGCGACAATGCAAAAGCAGTAAAGGAAGCATTCTCCTGGAATCCTGGATTCCGTGAGTATTTTGCAGTAAAAGCAACTCCAAATCCATACATTCTTAAAATCTTACAGGAATACGATATGGGATGCGATTGTTCTTCATACACAGAGCTTATGCTTTCAAAATCCTGCGGTTTTGACGGAAAGCACATTATGTTTTCTTCCAATGATACACCGGCAGAAGAATTCGCATATGCAGACAAATTAGGTGCAATCATCAACCTGGATGATTTCACACATATTGATTTCCTGGAGAAAACCATTGGTCATATTCCGGAGACCATCAGCTGCCGCTACAATCCGGGCGGAGTGTTCGAGTTGAGCAATGGAATCATGGACAACCCTGGAGATTCCAAGTATGGAATGACAAAAGACCAGCTCATCGAGGCTTTCAAGATTTTAAAGAGCAAGGGCGCAAAGTATTTCGGTGTGCATGCATTCCTGGCAAGTAATACTGTAACAAACGAATATTATCCAAAGCTCGCCGGAGAATTATTCGAACTTATTGTTGAGTTAAAAGAAAAGACGGGCTGTGACATTAAGTTTGTAAATCTTTCTGGTGGTGTTGGAATTCCTTATACACCGGACAAGGAACCAAACGACATCCGTGTGATCGGAGAGGGCGTACACAAGAAATTTGATGAGATACTTGTACCGGCAGGTCTTGGTGATGTTTCTATCTATACAGAGATGGGACGTTTTATGTTAGGACCTTATGGATGTCTTGTGACAAAGGCAATCCACGAGAAACATATTTACAAAGAGTATATCGGTGTAGATGCATGTGCTGCAAACCTGATGCGCCCGGCAATCTACGGAGCATATCATCATATTACAGTTCTTGGAAAAGAAAATGCACCTTGCGACCATACGTATGATGTGACCGGAAGCCTTTGCGAGAACTGTGACAAGTTTGCTGTAGACCGCAAGCTGCCAAAGATTGATATGGGAGATTACCTGGTGATTCATGATACAGGAGCACATGGATTTTCTATGGGATACAATTACAACGGACGCCTTCGTTCGGCAGAATTATTGTTGAAAGAGGATGGAAGTGTACAGCTGATTCGTCGTGCAGAGACACCGGCTGATTATTTTGCAACATTTGACTGCTTTGATGATCTTAAGATCACAGAATAGTTCGGATTAATCATAAATATGAAAATAGAAGGAAAGCATATGGATATGCAATCCTTCTATTTTTTTGCGCATCTTGCAGGCATGCTTGCTTTTGCTGTATCACAAATTCCATAAAAATGTGAATACAACAAAAAAAGATTCCTGATTTTCAGGAATCTTTCAAATACTGCCGGCAGTGGGACTTGAACCCACACGATGTTGCCATCAACAGATTTTGAGTCTGCCTCGTCTGCCAATTCCGACATGCCGGCGCGAACAAATATTATACTAGCATAAGATACGATGGAATGCAAGCAAAAGTTTCAGCATTCCTTTTCGTTTGACAAAAGTTATCATATATGATAACTTGGAAAAAGATTAGTAAATGTTTGGGTGGATGTTTAAATGAACAGGGAGGAAAAATGGAAGGAACAAATGCAACGAGGGAAGAAGTTGCGCAGCAGCTTCGTGAAGTCCGCAAGTCACAGGGGATGACGCAGGAATTACTGGCGGACCGTGTGGGAACGAAGAAATCAAATATTTCCCGATTAGAGAGCGGAAGATATAATCCGAGTCTGGATTTCCTTGTGAAAGTGGCAGGCGGACTGGGAAAGCAGATTCAGGTAAAAGTAAAATAAAAGACGGAGGTAGAGACAGAAGATGACGATGAAACTTGGAAACTATAAGGATAACGATGTGGAACTATGTCGTACGACAAATGCGCGTGTCGGTAATCAGGCGGCAGAGGTGCTTTTGGAGCAGCACATTCCATTTACAAAGAACAGTAAGAAGATTCCTTTTTTTAAAAGAGAAGCATACAAAGGTGCAGATACACTGTGGGTAATCACCATTAATCCAAGACGTTATGGTCAGGCTCGAAGAGTAATTGATTCCATGGATCGTGTGTACAAGGATCGTCTGGTTTTGTCGAATTATTAGAAGCTGGCTTTGATTCATGAAAAAAATGTGAATTTCATTCAAAAAACAAACAAGGTGTGATAAAATTCAAACAGACTATGTCTGGAAGGAGTTTATCGCACCTTTTTTTAAATTGTTATAAATTTTAGAAAAGATATACCTTGCGATAGAAAGAAGTATCATGGAATTAGAACGTAAAAAAATACAGCGGGCTTTGTATTTTGTTGTATATGCATTGTTGCCGGTCGGCATATTTTATTTGATGGAAGCATATGAACACAATGCATTGCTGGAAGTCCGAACGGAAGCACAGTTTTTTAATATTTTTATCTTTGAACTGCTGGCATGGATTATATACCTAGCAATTGGGCATATGTGCGCAGCGGCCCGTGTGATACTTGGAATTGCTATGGCATTTGGAATTACCAATCATTATGTGATGAAGTTTCGTTCAACTCCGTTTGTGCCGTGGGACATTTTTTCTGTGCGGACAGCGACCAGTGTGGCGGAAAATTATGATTTTACGCCTGATTTGCGCATGGTAATCGTAACACTTATTTTTATTGCAGCGATTGTTTTGTCACGTTTTTTGAAAAAAGCACCGAAAATCAAACTGCAAGTGAGACTTGGCGCATTATTGGTCAGTGTTTTAGTGACCTGCCTTTTCGTAAATACATTACAGAAAGAGGATTTTCAGACAAAACATTATCTGTATCCTTTTTTGTTTACGCCGGCATATATGACAGAAGTCAATGGTATGGCGGTGACATTTGCCATGAACCTGGCGTATGTTGTGGTAGATAAACCACAGGGATACAGTGCAGAAGATGCGAAGAAGACATTGGAAAGTTATGAAAAGACAGAAGATACAAAGCAGGATACGCAGGATCTTCCGAATATTATTGTAATCATGGATGAAGCTTTTTCGGATCTGGCAGTTCTTGGCGATTTGCAGACGAATGAAGATTATATGCCGTTTATGCACAAGATGCAGCAGGGACAGAAAAATACGATTACCGGATATGCACAGGTATCTGTGTGTGGCGGAAATACAGCAAATTCCGAATTCGAATTTTTAACCGGCGATACGATGGCATTTTTGCCGTCCGGAAGTATTGCATACCAGCAGTATATAAAACAGGATACCCCATCCCTTGCAAGCTATCTGAAAAGCCTTGGGTATGCGACCTACGCGCAGCATCCGTATTATGCAAACGGATGGGACAGAGAACGCGTATATCCGCTTTTGGGCTTTGAACATATGGACTTTATCGAGGATTATACGAATGTGTCTTATGTGCGGAAATATATCAGTGATGCCTCTGATATGCAGCATATCATCGACACCTATGAAAAAAAAGAAGCGGGCAAACCGGCATTTATATTTAATGTTACGATGCAGAATCACGGTGGTTATACGGATGTGTATCCGAACTTTGAAAATGATATACAGGCACAGTACAATAGTGATGCTTTGAATCAGTATCTGTCACTGATTCATAAGACGGATGCAGCTTTGGAAGATCTGGTTTCCTACTTCTCAAAGGTAGACGAAAAGACAGTGATCGTTTTCTTTGGCGATCATCAGCCGAGTGACGCAGTGGCAAACCAGATTGAGATGGCAAGCGGTGTTGATCCTTCCGATATGAACAGTGAGCAGCAGAAGAAAAGATATCAGGTGCCGTATCTTGTATGGGCCAATTATGATATTGGGGAAGCAAGCGACCAGAATACAAGTCTGAATTATCTGTCAGCGCAGGTTCTGAAAGCAGCAGGCGTTCCGACGAGTGCTTATCAGAATTACTTTCTGGAGCTGAGCAATACGTATCCGGTACTTTCTGCCGCAGGCAGCACAGAGAACGTCGGCGCAAACAAGGATGCACTGTTAACGTATCGGAAGTTGCAGTATTATAATTTGTTTGAGAGGAATAAATAATGAATCAGATGAAGCGTTTTGCGCAAAGCAAAGCTTTTCCATATATAGCTGCATTTGGACTGCCATTTTTCATTTGTGTGATCATATGCATTGGAAATGGTGTGTATCCGTTTGGCGACAACTGTATTTTGCACATTGATATGTATCACCAGTACTGTCCGTTTTTTACAGAGTTTCTAAATAAACTTCAGAGTGGCGGCAGCCTGCAGTATTCCTGGAATCTTGGACTGGGATCTGATTTTGTTTCGCTGTATGCCTACTATCTGGCAAGTCCGCTGAACTTTCTGATTCTGCTTTGTCCGAAAAGCCATGTGATCGAATTTATGACACTTTTGATCATACTGAAAATTTCGGCAAGCGGACTGACCTTTTTCCTGTATATCCGTCATCATTATAAGCTTGTCGGAAAAGATGGACGGATGCATAAAAATCAGGTGATCCCGGCAATTGTATTTTCGACTGCATATGCACTGTCGGGATTTGTGGCAGCATACAGTTGGGATATTATGTGGATGGACTGCATTGCGCTGTTTCCGCTGATCATGATTGGACTGGAAAGACTCGTGCAGGAGAAAAAAGCAGGCCTGTATTATATTACGCTCGCTTTGTGCATCTTCTGTAATTACTATATATCCATTATGATCTGCATTTTTCTGGTATTTGCTTTTGTATTATTGTTCTTTTCCCAGAAGAAAGGAAAAGGCGGGGCAGTACTCCGGTTCGGGTGGTACTCGCTTCTTGCCGGCGCAAGTTCTGCAATCCTGCTTCTTCCGGAGATTGCTGTGTTAAGTGTTTCAGGATCGGCGGAGGGCGGTTTTCCAAAGACCGCCGAATTTTATTTCAATATTCTGGCAGAACTTGGAAGAGGTGCGGCAGTCACGAGTGTATACACAGGAAATGACCACTGGCCGAATCTGTATGCCGGAGCATTCTCTCTATTCCTCGTATGGATTTATGTATTGAACCGGCGGATTTCCTGGAAAGAAAAAGTCCCGCGCATAGCGATGCTTGCGTTTTTCCTGGTCAGTTTTGCGGAAAATCAATTAGATTATATCTGGCATGGCATGCATTTTCCGCAGGCTTTACCGGGAAGACAGTCATTTTTATATAGCTTTGTCCTTCTGTCGATGGGATTTGCGGCCGTTCGAAAACGAAAAGGCACAAAAATCTGGCATATTGCTGTGGCGGCGATTGTGTCTATGATGCTGCTTCTTCTCTCTGGCTGGTACGGAGATGAGACGGTGACGGAGCCTGTTTCACTAGTGATTACGGCATTGTTTATATGTGTCTATGCAGTAACATTTGTTCTTACAAAAATAACAGGAAAGAAAAAGCGTCTGGCATTTGCGCAGTTTGCAGTTTTTGTTGCAGTGGCTGAACTTGCTATCAATATGGCGGCCACGGGATTTGGCACTACAAGCCGTGTCGCATATACTGAAAAACAGACGGACTACGAGAATCTGTTGAAGACTGCAAAAGAAGATAACGAAGAGACAGGCAGCGGATTTTACCGTGTGGAAGATACGGAACGTAAGACAAAGAATGATGATTCATTATATGGGTATGCGTCCGCAACGATTTTTTCTTCCCTGATGAATCTTGATGTGAGCCATCTGTTCCAGAGCCTGTTTATGGAAGGCGGCAAAAACTTCTATTGTTATAATGGAGCCACACCACTTTCTTCCTCACTTTTTTCTGTAAAATATATGCTGTCAGACAGTGCTTTGGAAGAAAGTCCATATCGTACATTGATCGGTGGCAGTGGAAGCAGTTTCCTGTATCGCAACAATTACAGCCTTCCGCTTGGTTTTGTTATGGATGAGCAGGCGATTGCAAATTGGACTTCATCGACTGCGGACCGTATGGCATCACTCAATTCCCTGACATCTGCACTTGGTGCGGAGGGGCAGATGCTTTACCCGGCGACGTGCGTCGCCGATGCGAATGCGGGAGATACAACAATTGATATTGCAGAAGATGGATATTATTATGCGGATTATGTAAGTTGCACTTCTGATACGTTGACGGTAAACCGCAGCGATGGATGGACAAAGCAGTATTCGAAGACATCCCATCGTTATCTGATCGAACTGGGAGAGTGTAAAGCCGGAGATGAAATACACATCCTTAACTCCAATATGGAAAGTATTGAATTTCAGGTGTACCAGTTAAATGAAAAAGTCGTGCAGCAGGCGTTTGATACTTTGAATGCACAGACCATGCAGCTTACGGATATGACGGACCGTAAGATCGAAGGAAAAATTCAGGTACAGAACGCTGGAAGACTGATTTTATCGGTTCCGGCGGATGAAGGATGGACGCTGTATGTGGATGGAAAAGAGACAGAAATCGAACCACTTGCAGATGCGCTTGTCGGGGTGCATCTGGAAAAAGGCAGTTATACGATAAAACTCTGTTACACAACGCCTGGACTGAAGGTGGGAGCCGGCATCAGTCTGGGGGCAGTTATATTGTTTCTTATCAGTGCATGTGTAAGAACAGGAATAAGCAGAAAGAGAGAATTGCATGAGTAAGGGGAAAGTAAGTATTGTTGTTCCAATGTATAACGAACAGGAATCTTTGGAGATTTTATATCAGGAACTGAATCGGGTCACAGATACGATAAAGGACTACGAATTTGAGTATTTGTTTGTCAACGACGGTTCGAAAGACAATACGTTGCAGGAAATTCAAAGGCTTGCAACAGCAGACGATAGAGTGCGCTATGTTTCGTTTTCCAGAAATTTTGGAAAAGAAGCTGCTTTATATGCCGGATTATCAAATGCTGATGGCGATTATATTGCGACGATGGACGCAGATTTACAGGATCCGCCGTCTTTGCTGCCACAGATGCTTGCCGTGATAGAAAGTCAGGATTGCGACAATGTGGCAACGCGGCGTGTCAACCGCAAAGGCGAACCGCCGATCCGTTCATTTTTTGCCCGTTGTTTTTACAAGCTGATGCGCCGGCTGTCAAACATTGATATTGCAGATGGGGCAAGAGACTATCGTCTGATGAGCAGAGCAATGGTGGATTCGATACTCTCCGTCAGCGAATATAATCGCTTCTCCAAAGGTATATTTGCCTGGGTAGGTTATGAGACCAGATGGCTGGAGTTTGAGAATGTAGAACGCTCAGCCGGAGAGACAAAGTGGAGTTTTTGGAAACTGGTGCGATATTCGATCGATGGCATTATAAACTTTTCCAATACGCCGCTTCAGATATCCTCTTATCTTGGAATGATCCTTACCATTGTTTCGTTTATTGCTATTATCGTCGAGGTGATCCGTGCGCTTGTGTTTGGTGATCCGGTGGCAGGATGGCCGTCACTGGTGTGTATCATCACATTTATTGGCGGTATAGAGTTGTTCTGTATGGGCATTATGGGACAGTATATTGCAAAGACTTATATGGAAGTAAAGCATAGACCTCATTATATTGTAAAAGAGAGCAATTGCAAAAATACAAAGAAAAATAATTAAAGTCAAGGAGAAGAAGCAATGGACAACAAAGCAAACAAATTTCTGATTATCGGAGCTGTGGTGGTAATCGTAGCGGTAATTATTGTGGCAATCGTAACATCGGGAAAGGATTACAGCAGTCCGGACGATGCACAGATGTACAATACGGAAGACGGTATGACAATTACAGATGAAGATGGAAATGAATACGAAATCAGTGACTGGACGGAAGTCGGAGAAACGGAGTATGAGGATTAAATGATCATGTGAAGGACACCTGTATGAGAGGTGTCCTTTTTATGTCTCACCATATTTGCGACAATTCTCTTATCAGAAAATGGAACAAACAAAGAGAAAGAAGGAGAGACATATTATGAATCATCACGTATGGAAAAACAGTCATTTAGACAAAGAAACATTACTGATCCTTGCAATTATTTCAGTGATGGCGGCAATCGGAACGCTTGCGTTTATCGGAGGACTGGTAAATATTGAAATTATGGATGTGGGAATCCAAAATCTGATTGGTATGACAAGTGGCCTGTCCGGTGGAATTTTTGGGGTCCTTGTTTGGAAAAGCATGACACGCAAAAAGCACTAAATACAGTATCTGTGCCGTTTGTGCCCCTATATTTTGATTGACTGGCTATGTAAAGTTTTATATAATGAAAACTAGCATATTATGTCTTGAAAGGGGTATGCACAAATATGAAAAACAAAAGAAAGCGCTTGCTGAGTATTGTGTTAAGCTGCACGATACTGATTTCAGGCGGAGGTCTTTTTTCGAATATAGATGTTGCAAAGGCAGCAACAAATGCCGCTTTTTCTACGGAAATGAAGGCGGCAGGATTTCCAGACAGCTATATAACCGGACTTACGCAACTTCACAAGCAGTATCCGCAATGGAAGTTTGAAGCTGTAGATACCGGACTTGATTGGGGGACTGTGATCACCAAAGAGAGTGTAAATGGTGTCAATCTGGTTCCAAAAAGCGTAGACGATGCAAGAAAATCTACTGCAGCCGGGGCGTATGACTGGAATACAAATATATGGACAATCTACGATGGATCGAACTGGGTTGCGGCGAATTCAGGATACATTGCTTATTATATGGATCCGAGAAATTTTTTGAACGAGACAGATATATTTCAGTTCGAAAGTCTGAGTTTTAATAAATCACAGACAAAATCCGGAGTGAATGCAATACTTTCCGGAACATTTATGGCAAAGACAGTGAAAGATGCGGATAAGACAACGCTCAATTATGCGGATTCATTTATGAAAATCGGCGAACTTACCGGTGTCAGTCCGTATCATCTGGCATCCCGTGTGCGGCAGGAACAGGGGTTAAATGGAACAAGTTCTCTCATTTCAGGAACATACAAAGGGTATGAGGGATATTTTAATTATTTCAATGTCGGAGCCGCCGGAGTGACCTCTACACTGGTTATCCGGAATGGACTTGCCTATGCGAAGAAAGCAGGATGGAATACGCGTTATAAAGCATTGCTCGGTGGTTCACAGCTTCTTGCAAAGAATTATATTGCGGTGGGACAGGATACATTATATTTTCAGAAATTTAATGTGGTCAATGCAAAGAATCTGTATGGACATCAGTACATGAGCAATCTGACAGCTGCTTATACGGAAGGACGAAAGCTTGGACAGGGTTATACGGACAAGCAGCAGGCATTTGTTTTCCGAATTCCGGTGTACAAATCCATGCCGTCATCCGCAGTGACATTCACAGCGACGGGCAATCCAAATAATTATCTGAAGAATATTGCCGTGGCAGGACAAAGCCTGACACCTGGATTTAAGAGTGCTACAACAAAATATTCAATGGTTGTTGAAAACACGGTTTCTTCTATTTCTGTAAATGCGACAGCAGTGGCTGCAACTTCCACGATTACAGGAACAGGAACCAAAAAACTGAGCGTGGGAACAAATACCATCAATGTCAAATGCAAATCAGGAAGCGGATCCACGCGTACATACAAACTTACTGTTGTACGGAAAGAGGCGGCAAAACCGACTGGAACGCTTTCATCTGCAAAATATACTGTGGGTGATAAATATATTACCGGGATTGTACCGGGAACCAGGGCGGCAGATTTCCTGGCAGGACTTTCCGTAGACGGAGGAACCGCAAAGCTTGTCGGAACGGATGGCAAACAAAATCAGGGACTGGTAGCGACCGGAAACAAAGTCAAAGTATATGTAAACAACAAGAAGAAAACTTCCTACAAAGTTGTGATTTATGGTGATGTTAATGGAGATGGGGAAATCAATGTCCTGGATATGATAAAAGTCAATCGTCATATTCTTGGATTGGATAAATTGTCCGGAACCTATCTGGTGGCAGCCGATGCAAACCACATGGGGGATGGTCTGAATGTGTTGGATATGATTTACATCAACCGTCACGCATTGGGCCTAAGCACCATAAAACAGTAATAAAAGCAAGTAGAAGAAAGGTATGTGTAGCAGAATGAATTCGATAAAAGCACAACGGAAAACAAACAGGGGCAATCAAAGAAAACATAACCGGAAAATTACGATGAGATTTCTGACCAATATGATGGCAATTGTTTTATTGTTTGGCTGCCTTTTGGTTCCGGATATAGAGGCAAAAGCAGATAATCTGTACATTGCGTTGAGTGACACTACGGTCAAAATCGGAGACACCATTACAGTATCTGTAACCGTACCGGCTGGTGTTTCGGCAACGGTTAATTTGACGTATCCAACGGATTTACTTACATATTCGTCGGCATCCGATACCGCAAGTGCGAATGCGGGAACGGTTTCTATGACAATCGGAAGTTATGGAAGTTCCAATAAACGTTCGGTTGGTACCGTAACTTTTCAGGCAAAATCATCTGGTAAAGCAACCTTTTCAGCTTCTGCTCCAATTGCAGGAAATCAGGAAGGGGATCGTGTCAGCGTCACAGGTGCAAGTGCATCCGTAAACATAAAGAATGAAACAGGTGATGATGAAGAGAATGGGGATAATGCCAATAAATCTTCGGATAATTCCCTTTCCTCACTTACTTTATCGGCAGGAAAGCTTTCACCGGCTTTTAAATATAATATTACCAATTATACGGCAGAAGTTGAAAATAATGTGACATCCGTTGTGGTAAGTGCAAAGGCAAACAATGAAAATGCAACGGTGGAATCTGTAAAAGGCGGGGAAAAACTTGTTGTTGGCTCCAACAAAATCCAGATTGTCGTCAAAGCGGAGAACGGAGTGACTGCTACTTATGTGGTAAATGTGACACGAAAAGCAGCGGGAGATGATGACAAACAGAAGGATTCGGAGAAAGACGAACAGCAGGATGGTGATTTAAGCCAGCAATATTATGAAATAAACGGACAAAAATTATATCCGGCAACTTCGATTCCTGAGGATGCCGTTCCACAGGATTTCGAACAGGGAATCATGAAACTCTGGGAAAAAGACTACCCGTATTTATACAATGACAAAATCGGCAGCCAGATCTGTCTGCTTTATCTTGTGGATGAAAATAAAGAAAACGGAGCATTGTATATGGTAATGGACAGTGCACCGTACGAGGCGTACCCGTATGTGAGCTTTTCGTCCGAGTTCGGCTATATTGTTGTCGTTCCGGATGCGGATGAGACAACACTTCCGGCAGGTTATAAGGCCGGGACACTCGATATTGAAGGCAAAGGAAGCATTGGTGCATACTATTATGGCAAAGACAAAGGTGTTTGTCTGGTCTATGCCGTAAACAATGAAGGAAATTATGGCTGGTATCTCTATGATGTGAACGAACGCACTTATATGCGTTATCTTGGAAACAGTGAGGCGGACAGAGAAGAGATTCAGGTTCCGGGCACAGAGGCACAGAGCGGGGATGTACAGAAATTAGAAAGCCAGAACCGTATGATTTTCTGGGCGTTTCTGATTGTTGTGCTGTTCCTTCTTATTGTGATCGTAATACTTGTCCTCTCTCGCAGAAATCGTCTGGAACATCCGGAAGAAGAGGAATTTGATGAATTTGATGACTTTGATGACTTTGATGATGAAGAAAATGCGGAAGATGATTCCGATACACTGGAAACAAACAGTGAAGATGTCGTGAAGGAAGACGAACCGGATGGCTGGGGAGATACAAAATCGATTCCAAATGAAAATCTACCGGAAGAGACAGAGACGGAAGAAGCTGATTCTGAAGAATCAGATGATGAGGAAGAATGGGAAAATGAAATTCCTAAGAAGAAACCCAAAAAACATCATTTTTTTGGTAGAAAGAAAAAGTCTTCTGCGGAAGAAGAAAGTGGAATAGAATTTATTGATTTATAGGAGGCTTAAAAAGTGAGATCATATACAGATAAGGCGAAAAAAGCAATGAATTATGCAAACCGCCTGTCAAAATCAATGAACTGCAATTATGTGGGATCTGAACACATTCTTGCAGGCTTGTTAAAAGAAGGAACAGGTGTTGCTGCAGAAGTACTTACAGCAAATAATATTCAACTGGATAATCTGTTACAACTGATTCAGGATCTTGTTGCGGCTGGAGAAGAAATTGAAGTACTTGACAGAGATGGATACACCCCGCGCACGCAGGCAATCCTTGATCGTGCATCTGAGATGGCAGAACGTTTTGGATGTGAGGAGATCGGAACAGAACATTTACTTCTTGCAATTATGAAAGAAGGAGATTGTGCTGCCTGCAGGCTTTTGAATACGATGGGGGCAAGCATACAGAAATTGTTTATTGATATTCTTGGGGCAATGGGTGAAGACCCGGCAAAATTTCGTGATGAGATTCAGAGGGGAAGAGGTAATGCTGCCTCATCAACTCCGACGCTGGACCAGTATTCCAGAGACCTGACGGAGCTGGCACGGGAAGGTCTGCTGGACCCGGTAATCGGAAGACAGCAGGAGACGGAACGCGTGATTCAGATTCTGTGCCGCAGGGGCAAGAATAATCCGTGCCTGATCGGAGAACCTGGTGTGGGAAAGACAGCAATCGTAGAAGGTATTGCACAGAGTCTCGCAAATGGAACCGTTCCGGAGATTGTTGCAGGAAAGCGTTTGGTTTCCCTTGATATGTCCGGTATGGTGGCAAAATCCAAATATCGTGGAGAATTTGAGGAACGTATCAAGAAAGTAATCAGCGAAGTGACGGAAGCCGGAAATGTGTTACTTTTTATTGATGAGCTGCATACCATTATAGGCGCAGGTGGCGCAGAGGGCGCATTGGATGCATCCAATATTTTAAAACCGGCGCTGGCAAGGGGCGAAGTGCAGGTTATTGGCGCTACAACGATAGAAGAATACCGGAAATATATTGAAAAAGATGCCGCATTAGAGCGCCGTTTTCAGCCGGTTCAGGTCAATGAACCAACGGAAGAAGAATCAATCGAAATATTGAAAGGTATTCGTCCACTGTATGAAAGACATCATAATGTAGAAATTACGGACGAAGGCCTAGAGGCAGCGGTGCATTTGTCAGCCCGGTATGTTAATGATCGCTTTTTGCCGGATAAGGCAATTGATCTTATGGATGAAGCAGCAGCAAAGACAAGGCTTGGTGTGCTAAAAGGCAGTGACGAATTAAACAGATTAAAGCAGGAAATGCATCAGACAGAACTTTTGCTTGAAGATGCTTTGCGTGAGGGCGACATCGAAAAAGCCCGCATGTTAAAAAATACCAAAGAGGAACTGGCCTCTGAATGGGAAAAACAGAACAAGAAGAACCAGCGCGCAAATAAGCGGAAAGTTCCGGTTGTCGGAGAAAATGAGATTGCGGATGTTGTGGCCGGATGGACAAAGATTCCGGTGAGCAGACTTACAGAAAGTGAAGCAGCGCGCTTGCAGAAATTAGAAGAGACTTTGCACAAACGTGTCATTGGACAGGAAGAAGCTGTATCTGCAGTGGCGAAGGCTGTACGCCGTGGCAGGGTTGGATTAAAAGACCCAAAGAGACCAATTGGCTCTTTCTTATTCCTTGGACCGACAGGTGTTGGAAAAACAGAAGTATCCAAGGCACTTGCAGAAGCTGTATTTGGTAATGAAGACGCAATGATCCGCGTTGATATGTCGGAATATATGGAAAAACACAGTGTTTCCAAGATGATTGGATCACCGCCAGGATATGTAGGACATGAGGATGGGGGACAGCTTTCAGAAAAAGTGAGACGGAATCCGTTTTCTGTTATTTTATTTGACGAGATTGAGAAAGCACATCCGGATGTGTTTAACATTCTTTTGCAGGTTTTAGATGACGGCCACATTACCGATTCGCAGGGACGAAAAGTCGATTTCAAGAACACGATCATTATCATGACAAGTAATGCAGGGGCGCAGTCTATTATCGAACCGAAAAAGCTTGGATTTGGTGCAAAAGAAGATGAAAAACAGGATCATGAGCGCATGAAGAATAATGTCATGGAAGAGGTAAAAAGAATCTTTAAACCGGAATTTTTGAACCGAATCGACGAGACCATTGTATTTCGTGCATTGAACAAAGAGGATATGAAACAGATCATAACAATTATGGTGCATGAACTTCAGCAAAGATGTAAGGATCAGTTGCAGATTGAACTTACCGTGCGGGATGCTGCAAAGGCGCATATTGTCGAAGAAGCTTACGATCGCAAATACGGCGCAAGACCGCTTCGCAGAAAGCTTCAGGATGAGGTGGAAGACCGATTGGCAGAGGCGATTATTCGTGGAGATATCCATGCACAGGATCATGTAATTGTTACAACAAAGAACAAGGAAATCGTTGTCACAAAAGCATAAGAGTGTTATAATTTAAGAAACCATTTTTGAGAAAAAGTTAATACACAGGAGGATAAATAATGGCTGCAATTAGTGAATTAATTCGTACCGAGGCAGATGGAACAATTAGCTTTGGAGATTATACTTTGGGAGCAAAGGCAAAGTTAGACAATTACGAATTTCATGGAGATATGTATAAGGTAAAGACGTTCAAGGAGATTACCAAATTAGAGCGCAACGGGCTTTTTGTATACGAGTCTGTACCGGGTACCGCTGTAACAAATTTTAAGCAGGATGAGAAGACAGTATCCTTTACCGTAGAGGGACCGGAGGATGCACAGATTACCCTTGAACTTGCAGAAGAGACCGAATATGAAATCACCATTGATGGAAAGTCTGCAGGAACCATGAAGACAAATCTTGGTGGCAAATTAAGCATGAGCGTTGAATTAGAAGGCACAGATGCAGTAGAAATTAAGGTAGAGCAGAGATAATATATGGCAAAAACAAAAACGAGTGCGTTTTTTTGTCAGAATTGCGGATACGAGTCTGCAAAATGGATGGGACAGTGTCCGGGATGCAAAGAGTGGAATACCTTCGTTGAGGAACTGGTGGATCGGAAGTCACTTAGTACTTCCGGTAAACTCAAACCAGCGACTGAGGCGAAGCCTGTTCCACTCTCTGCAATTACGGCAAAAGACGAGGAAAGAACAAGTACTTCTATAAAGGAACTGGATCGTGTACTGGGAGGGGGAATCGTGCGTGGTTCTCTTGTTCTGGTAGGAGGAGATCCGGGTATTGGCAAGTCAACACTATTACTGCAGGTATGCAGGAACCTATCGAACCAGAATCTGTCTGTGCTATATGTATCAGGAGAAGAATCCTTGCACCAGATTAAGATACGTGCGGAACGTATTGGTACTTTTACGGATAGTCTGGAATTATTATGTGAGACAAATCTTGATACAATTCGCAGTGTAAATGAACGCAAAAAGCCCCAAATAGTCATAATAGATAGTATACAGACCATGTATAATGAGAGTGTTGGATCTGCACCGGGAAGCGTGTCGCAGGTGCGTGAATCAACAGGTGTTCTTATGCAGATTGCAAAAGGCATGGGAATTTCTATTTTTATTGTAGGACATGTGACGAAGGAAGGTGTAGTAGCAGGCCCGCGTGTACTGGAGCATATGGTGGATACGGTGTTGTATTTTGAAGGTGACAGACACGAAAGTTACCGCATTTTGCGAGGCGTGAAGAATCGATTTGGCTCCACAAATGAAATTGGCGTATTTGAAATGCGCACAGAAGGTCTTGCGGAAGTGGAGAATCCTTCTGAGTACATGCTGAGTGGAAAGCCACAGGATGCATCAGGATCGGTTGTCGCATGCTCGATAGAGGGAACACGTCCGATTTTACTGGAAATCCAGGCGTTGATCTGTCACAGTTATTTCAATAACCCGCGTCGTACAGCAACGGGCACGGATTTTAACAGGGTCAATCTGCTTATGGCAGTTCTGGAAAAAAGAATTGGAATGCAACTTTCCGATTGCGATGCCTATGTAAATATCGCAGGTGGAATTCGCATGAACGAGCCTGCAATTGATCTGGGAATTGTGCTGGCGATTATGTCAAGCAAACTGGATCTGATTATCGATGACCGGACAATATGTTTTGGAGAAGTGGGATTAAGTGGAGAAGTGCGCGGTGTCAGCATGGCAGAACAGAGAGTGGCTGAAGCAGCAAAACTTGGGTTTGAGACATGTATTTTACCCAAAGTCTGTCTTGATGCAGTGGGAAAAGTAAAGGGGATTCGTCTTGTTGGGGTACAGAATGTACAGGAAGCATTGCAGGCGATTCAACATCGATAGTAATAAAATGTAAAATAAATGCAAAAAAGCTGTTGACAAAAGATGCGGGACATGATAGTATAACAAAGCTGTCGCTGATGAGACGGCAGGCACCGAATCGAAACAGAAATAAGAGAAGAAGGCTTCCGGGTGGAAGACCTCAAAAAGATTTCTGAAAAAGATGAAAAAAGTTGTTGACAAAAGATGACAGAGGTGCTATTATAAACAAGCTGTCGCTGAGAGATACAGCAGAGGACAGCAAGAGAACATTGATAACTGAACAGTGAAAAACCTTGAAAGATTTTGAGAAATGTAACGATTTGTGAAACGAATCGTTGCCAAGCAACATTTTTGCTTGATAAAAATGTTGTGTCATTCAAGAACGCTTCTATAAAAGAAGCAACCTTAAAACAGTAAATCAGGACATTGTTTCTGATTAAAAGCCAGATTTAATTCTGGCAGGACAAAACTTTTTAACATGAGAGTTTGATCCTGGCTCAGGATGAACGCTGGCGGCGTGCTTAACACATGCAAGTCGAACGAAGCACTCTATTTGATTTCCTTCGGGATTGATTATTTTGTGACTGAGTGGCGGACGGGTGAGTAACGCGTGGGTAACCTGCCTCATACAGGGGGATAACAGTTGGAAACGACTGCTAATACCGCATAAGCGCACGGTACCGCATGGTACCGTGTGAAAAACTCCGGTGGTATGAGATGGATCCGCGTCTGATTAGCTAGTTGGTGGGGTAACAGCCTACCAAGGCGACGATCAGTAGCCGACCTGAGAGGGTGACCGGCCACATTGGGACTGAGACACGGCCCAAACTCCTACGGGAGGCAGCAGTGGGGAATATTGCACAATGGGGGAAACCCTGATGCAGCGACGCCGCGTGAGCGAAGAAGTATTTCGGTATGTAAAGTTCTATCAGCAGGGAAGATAATGACGGTACCTGACTAAGAAGCACCGGCTAAATACGTGCCAGCAGCCGCGGTAATACGTATGGTGCAAGCGTTATCCGGATTTACTGGG